>CAWGNP010000001.1:0-1079949 GCA_963823975.1 uncultured Chitinophagaceae bacterium
CCTGATGGACATCAGCTACCCCGAGATAGAGACGCTGGGGTTCAGGTCCAGGCGTTCCAAAAAGCAAGGCTGGGAATGGGATTGTCACACCGATTGGAGTGTTGTCTGACCCACTGCCGACCGCCAATCTTTTACCCGTCGTGCTCATCCGTACTTCTTGGGAATCGGATTTGATACCATGATTGAAACACTACTCTGATAGGGCCGACAGGATGCTGGAATCCTGCGCCGGATACGGTCCTTCAGCGCTGGCGGCCATGTGCACGAACAGGGTTTTCGTCGGCATCGAAAAACCCATAGTATCCCAGATGGTTGGCGCCCGCATCGCCCAAGCTCTCCGCAAATCGCCAGTGATCTTAACGATCGACCAAAAAGCGCCGGGCTAGAGTAGCTGAAAATACCATTCTACTTTGCCGCGCCTAGCTCAACAAAATGCCGCTAGTGTCCTGACTCTCAATTACCATCCAAAAACTCACGCAGCGGTGGCTTTGTCGAGTGCGGCGCGAGCGCGTTTGATCTTGGCGAGGATCTCGGTGCCCGCGGCTCGCCAGACGTATGGCTTTGGATCAGCGTTGCGCTGCTTGAGATAGGCCTTGATGTCGCGGACGAGGTCATTGACCGAGACGAAGCTGCCGGCGCGGATCACTTCGCCTGTCAGGTCGGCGAAGAAGCGTTCGACCAGATTGAGCCATGACGACGAGGTCGGGGTGAAGTGCATCTTGAAGCGCGGGTGTTTTTCCAACCACGCCCGCACCTTCGGGTGTTTGTGCGTGGCGTAGTTGTCGGCAATCAGATGGAGGTCAAGCTCGCGCGGTGTCTCGCGGTCGATCTGCTTGAGGAAACGAAGCCATTCGACGTGGCTATGGCTCGCCTCCGTGCGCGTGATCAGCCTGCCGGTCAACTGCTCGAGGGCGGCAAACAACGTGACCGTGCCGTGCCTGACGTAGTCGTGGGTCATCGTGCGCGGACGCTTCGCTGCCAGCGGCAGGCCGAGTTGCGTGCGTTCGAGCGCTTGGCACTGGCTCTTCTCGTCGCAGCACAGCACGAGCGCGTTGGTCGGAGGATTGAGGTAAAGACCGATCACGTCCCAGAACTTCTCCTCGAACCTCGGGTCGTTCGACAGCTTGAAGGTCTTCAGGCGGTGCGGCTTCAGGTCGTTCTTCGACCAGATCCGCTGCACCGAACTTGCAGAGACGCCCGCATGGCGGCTCATCGAACGGATGCTCCAGCGGCTCCTGCCTGGCAGTGGGCGGGTTGCCTCGGTGATGACGCGCGCCACCTTCGCCGCCGCGATCGAGGTCTTGCGGCCACGGCCCGCCCGATCGGTGAGACCGTCGAGGCCAGACGTCGCGAAGCGTCCCGACCATGTGGAGACCCGCTTCGGCGTTGTGCTGAGCCGTTCGGCGACGGCTTCGACACCGAGGCCGTCGAGCCGAAGCAGGATAATGTTGGCGCGTTCGCGATCCCGCACGCCGATCGTGGTAGATCGCGATCGGCGTCGGAGTTCACCTACAACGCTTGGCTCAGCCTGTAGTCGCTTGATCGGTCGTGCCATCCCAGCAGTCCCCCACGGTTCACGCATCGGCGGGATATTAGTCGATATTTATGGGGCAGAACACTAGGTCAATCCTAGCGGCATTTCGAAGATGTACTTCGCGATCTTACCAGCGACGGTATCCATGATGGACGTAGACGGGAGTGGCAACGTAGACTGGCTGACTGGTCGCGACGATCGCTCCAGCCGCCGCTCCAGCGAGCAGTGCCGCGCCGAGATTGTTGGCTGCGGCCTGATTGGCAGCAGCTTCCTGCTGATTAGCCTGCGCCTGATAGGTCGCCGCCGTGCAAGCATCTGGATTACCCGCCGCGCAGGCCGCTTGCAGATCGGCGAGTGCCTTCTGATGCTCGGGGGACACGCCGCATGCAGCAAGAAGAAGGGCCGCAGAAACGATAGTCAATAACTTTTTCATAGGATGATACTTTCTTTTGGAGACGGGGTTAAGGGTGAGGAAAAAGCCGGAAACCTGAGAGGTCTAGTCGCGGTGGAATTCAGTCAGTAGTGGCCCGGCCACATTCAGCCGAGTAGTCATGGTTCCGGTTATGCCGTTGCCATTTTGCAGAATAAAATGATCCGTGGCAGGCCATTGTTTTACTATCAACAAAACGAACCGTCGTCAGATGGTCGATATCGACCGCACGCATGTTGTAGTCGGCCGCGCTTTGCAAATTGTTGAAAAAATCGATGAGGCTTCCGGCGGTTGTCTGCTCGTGACAGTGATTGTCCGGCGACTGTTCAGCGGCAAGCTGGGCGGCTGCACGCCGTTCTTCTTCGATCCGCGCCTGACGCTGCTGTTCTTCAAACGTAGCCCTCTCGGCAGCCCGACGCTGCTCGACCTCGATGCGGTCCTGGCGCTGCTGTTCTTGATAGGCGGCTATGCGCCGATCGGTTTCGATTTTCGCCAGACTTTGCCGTTCATCGTAAGCAGCCTGTTGTTCGGCCAGCTGGCGCGCCCGCTCGACCGCTTCAGCTTGTGCCTGCTGCGCGGCGATTTGGGCCTGCTGAGCGTGCTCGGCGTCAAGTCGTTTGGCTTCGCGGGCAGCTTCGTGCTGGGCACGTATCCGAGTAGCCTCGGCTGCGGCCTGTGCTGCTTGCTGCTGCTCGATCAAACGTTGATTGTTTACCCGGATCGCGGCGCATTGGTCGGCAGTGAAACAGGGTTGTTGGGCAAAGACTGGCCCCGCACTAAATCCCAGCGCCGCTGGGATCAAGAACTTGTAAAAATTTCGCATGGGATAGCTCCTTTCTCTAATACTGGCAGTCTTCGCAGTCAAAACGTTCCGCAACAGGAAGGTCCGTCTAAATTCGGCATCGGTGCAGAATCAAACGGCAGCCAAACCAACCGAGCTCGGGAACAATACCATTGTGTGTTCATATCAATATCGAATACGTAATTAAAAAGTCCAGTACAAGAAATGAGACGATCTTCTGGCGTTGCCCATCCTTCTGAACACGGGATAAACAAATTATCCCCTGGCCATGGCTTTAGCCTGCAATCTACAGGTATATTGCTGCCGAGCGCGCATCTCAAGGCGATCTAGGGTAGCATCGCGCTTGGCAGAACGTCCGAAGCATGTGAACCAGGCGATCAAAAAATAGCTGGACCACTTCAAACTGGCACAGTCAGGCTGAAAGTGGTTCAGAAAAGGGGGGACAAAGAAGCGATGAACAGACGAGCATTCCTGGCCACATCCACGGTCGGCGCGACAGCTTCCGTTGCGCTACCATTTGCCGCCGCCATGGAGGTGCCATTGTTGGGCGAAACGGGCAATCCGCTGCCGATTCCCGCCGGAGAAAGACTGCCGCTGGGTCCATTGTCCGGCTCCCGCTATCCTGACGCGCACATCGAGGCGCTCGACAACAAGCGCTTCAAAGGCAGCCCCGGCACCGGTGCGGTGGAGCGTGTCGCGACCGGCTTCCGATGGGCCGAAGGGCCGGCTTATTTTCGCGCCGGCCGCTATCTTATTTTCAGCGACATCCCGAACAATCGGCAAATGCGGCTGCTGGAGGATGACAACCACCTCAGCGTGTTCCGTTCGCCATCGCTTAACTCGAATGGCAACACCGTGGACCGCCAGGGGCGCCTGATCACCTGCCAACATGCCGGGCGGCGGGTGGTGCGCACCGAACTTGATGGGCGGATCACCATCATTGCCGACAGCTACAACGGCAAGAAGCTCAATTCGCCGAACGATGTCGTCGTGGCTTCTGACGATTCAGTCTGGTTTACCGATCCTTCGTATGGCATCGGCGGCAACTACGAGGGCCTGCAAGCGTCGCAGGAACAGGCTACGCACAACGTCTATCGGGTGGATGCGCGTAGCGGCGAGGTCAAGATGCTGATCGATGACTTTACCCAGCCGAACGGCCTGGCGTTCTCGCCGGACGAAAAGAAACTCTACGTAATCGACAGCGGCATCACGCATGGCGGGCCAGCGCATATCCGGGTATTCGATGTCGATGTCGGAGCGGGCACGCTGACCAACAGCAAGGTCTTTGCCGAGGGCTTCGCGCCCGGGTTCACCGACGGGATGCGCCTCGACGTCGAGGGCAATGTCTGGGCGAGCATGGGCTGGGCTGATCCGAAGGAGGACGGCGTTCGCTGCTACGCGCCGAACGGCGACCTGATCGGAAAGATCCATCTGCCGGAAACCTGCGCCAATCTGACGTTTGGCGGGCTGTTGCGAAACAGACTGTACATGTGCGCCAGCACGTCCATCTATGCGTTATACGTCAACACTCAGGGTGCGGCGGTTCCTTGACGGCTCGCCCGAATGTCGGGCCCAGAAGTATTGGTATTTCGGCGCGGCGGCTGGGACATGACGGTGACCACAACGGTTGCGGCAGGAAAAGTGATGCACGGAACTGCATTTGCCGGACACCAAGGCGTCTTTCTCTCACCGGGTAGACGGGTTGAGGAAACGGCCGTCACCCGGCATGGCCAGCCGACCGCGGACATGTACCTCGACGAAGAACCGGGACTGCAACCTCGAACCTTTACCCTGGCGGCAGGGCTCATAAGACCTGCCGCAACGCCAAATGGTCAGACCCGCGAACTCGGCCGGTAGAACGGTTCGTGGCGAGCCGGATCAATGTAATCCGCGTAGAACGCCTTCACATGGGGAAGCAGCGCCCGCGAGAGCTGCCGCCGTTCAACCTCGTCGTCAGATAATGCTCTCGACAGAGCATCGTGCAGCGACTTGATGGCTGCGTCGCGATCGACACGGGTGAATCTCCGCTCATTGTAGATCAGCTCGCCGTCACAGATAACGCCGCGGACACCGCCGGTCTTGGCACGCGCCAGTACCGCGTCCAGCAACGGGACCTCCGCATCCAGATAGGGGTAGCTGATCTGGTGCCAGTCCATCAGCACCATATCCGCAGCCTTGCCGACAGCCAGCGAACCGATCGTCTCGCCAAAAGCCGTGGTCTTTGCGCCGCCGGAGGTCGCCATGCGGAACACCTGCGCCGCCGTCGGCACATCGTCATCCATGCCCGGAACGCGATGCGCGCGCAGAACCATGCGCATTTCCTGCAGCATGTCACGATCGTCGTTGATGCCGGCTTCGTCGATGCCGATGGCGGTGTTGATGCCCTTCGCTTCCAGATGGTTCAGCGCGGCGACACCGGAGCGTAGGCGGAAATTCGACGAACAATTATGGCAGACACAGGTGCCGGTTTCCGCCAGACGGCCGATATCCTTCTCGTTGAGCCATACGCCATGACCCAGGGTCATCTGTGGCCCGAGCAGCCCAAAGCGGTCGATGTAGTCGACAGCCGAACATCCGCCGCGGCGATGGGCGTATTCCTTCTGGTAGGCTGTCTCCAGCAGATGCATGTGCAGCGGCACATTGTATTTTCGTGCTGCATCGGACAGGCGGATCAGTGCTTCATCGGAACACCAGTGCAGATTGGCCGGCGCCAACTGGATCTTGGCCCGACGCTTCGACTGGTGTTGGCCGTGCAGGCTTTCAAACAATGCCATGTAGTCGTCGAGCCGGAGTTCCAGCCGGTCGTACCAGCGCTGCATCGCCGGCCGCAGCGCCGGCGGCAGGCTGGCGACAAAATCCTCGTCACGCTGGTAGACAAGCCGGTTCTGGTCCCGCACGGCGAACGAATACGAAACCCGCATTCCGATATCCTGGTAGGCGCGGATGACGTCGTTCGAGCCCTTCTCGACCTCGGCAAGCCCGCCGGGAACCCAGCCATGGATGTGCTGCACGGTGGTGATGCCGGAGGCGACCATTTCGAACGCCGAGTAGAGCGTATCGAGGTAAAGGTTCAGATTGCGTGAAACCATGCGGGTGACGAACCACAGCTCCAGCGGCATGTCCGGCGAGCCAAGCTGCAGCGGCGTAAGACCGACATGATGATGACCGTTGACGAAGCCGGGCAGGACGATCTCGTTGCCGCTGCCGATCACCGTCACCCCGGGATTGGCTGCGGACAGTTCGTCGAAGGGGCCGATAGCGGTGACCACGCCGTCTTCCTGCAGCACCGCTCCGCCCGGAATTTCATGCCAGGCATGGCGGTCGATAGCGTGGGTGATCAGCGAACGGCTACGAATGAGCGTTGCTGCCATGGCGATATCTCCTGACGAAATTTCAGCTTGCGGGCAGTGTTTCCTGTTCGGCGAATGCCCGGTCCACCTCATCCTGCAACTGGGCGGTCAGATGACGCCGCAGTGCTTCCGCTCCCGGCGAGAACGGATCACGCGGCCGCGGCAGATCGACGGGCACGATGGTCTTTATCTGGCCAGGTCGCGCCGTGAACACCACCACCCGATCGGCCAGTGCGACGGCTTCGTCGATATGATGCGTGACGAACATCACGGACGCCCCCGAACCGCGCCATACCTCCGATAGAAAGTTTTGCATTTTTGCCCGGGTCTGCACATCCAGCGCTGCGAACGGCTCGTCCATCAGCAGCACCTTGGGTTGCATTGCCAATGCGCGGGCCACTGCGACGCGCTGCCTCATGCCGCCGGACAATTCGTCAGGGCGTTTGTCGGCTGCCTCGATCAGGCCGACACGGCGCAACGCCTCGCGAGCGATCTCATCGCGCTTCTGGATTTTCATGCCCGCGACCGACAGGCCGAAAGCAACGTTCTGGCCAACCGTCAGCCACGGAAACAGCGCGGCCTCCTGGAAAATCAAGCAGCGTTGCGGCGATGGGTTTTCAATCCGTTCCCCGAACGACCACAGCTCACCGCTGGTTGTGTCCTCCAGCCCGGCCACAAGATACAGCAGCGTCGACTTGCCGCAGCCGGACGGGCCAAGCAGCACGACGAACTCCGCCGGGGCGATCTCGAGGTCGATCCCGAGCAAAGCCTCGTGCGCTCGCGGCGTGCCGGCTGCCCAGATCTTGCCGACGCCGCGGCATACCACGGCGCTGCGAGAGGAGAACGGCAGGAAACGATCAGAGGCCACGCAGCGCCTCGGTGCCCGTCGGCACCCAGTACAGCAGCTTGCGCTGTGCCAGGCGCATGGCTAGGTCGAAAGCGTATCCCAACACTCCGATCAGCGCGATGGTGAAGAATACCAGCGAAGGATTGAAGGTGTTGCGCGCCAGCATGATCACCTGGCCGAGGCCGTAGCCGACGCCTGTCGCCTCGGCTACCAGCACGACCATCCAGGCCGCGAACAGGTTGAACCGCAGAATGACGAACAATTGCGGCAGGATCGCCGGAATGATCACCCGTGTGTAGATCTGCCGTTTCGACGCGCCCATCGTCCGCGCGACGTTGATCAGGTTGCGATTGACATGGTCGATCTGGTTGATCGTGGCGAGCACCATGTGGAACAGCAACGCGATCACCACCATGAAGATCGCCGGCCCGTTGCCGATGCCGAACAGAAAGATCGCCACCGGCAACCATGCGATCGGTGACACCGGCGCCAACAAGGTAATCGTCGGCAGCGTCAGGCGGCTGAACAGGCGAAAATACCGGATCGCCACGCCGATCGTGACCGCCAGCACGGCGGCGATCACCAGCCCCGCGAATACCCGCCCGGTGGTAGCCGCCACGGTATAGAACACGGCGACCCAGGGGCTCGTCGGTATCCCCTGTCCCGCGCCGATCTGCCAGCGGTTGACGGTGTTGAAGAACTTGGCCTGCTCGCTGATGCGCGCCAATGAAAATATGCGGCGGCGGCAACAGTCGTGGATCGGCCCAACCAATCGCCCAAAGAACCTCCCATATTCCGGCGAACAAACCGATCGAGGCGGCGCCCCAAAGGATATTCGGCAGGACCGACATCACCCGCGGACGCCAGACAGGCGGCCGGGCGGATACCGCTATCGGACGGGCCGGTTTGGCGGTGGCGCGAGGCACATCGGCGAGGACGGCCATGTCAGGCGGATTTGCGCTTCAGTTGGCCGTAGAGTTCGGGATTTTCGGCGATCACGGCTTCCAGCGGCGCCCAATTGATGGCGTCCCGGCCTGGCTGGCTTTTTATGTAGCCCATTTCCTTGATCGATGCGACACGATCCAGGATGAACTGGGTCTGATTCCGGGCATCGACCACGGAAGGCTGCTTGCCCATGGCGAGCTTCGCGTTCTCCATCGACGTTTTGTAGTATGGGCCGACGAGGATACTCAGCGCATCATCCGGTTTTGTTTCGGCCATGAGTTGCGCCTTCATCATGCCCTTGATCAGCGCTTTCACGCCGGCAAGATTTTGCGTGACCAGGTCGTTCCGTACCGCCAGAACGCAGTCGGTATAGCCGGCACCATAGATATCGGTGCCGTCGGACAGCTTCACGCTGCCCTTGATGTCATGCAGCAGGGCGGAGGCATACGGCTCGACAGTGCAGAGCATGTCCAGCGCGCCGGCGCGAAAGGCTTCCACCGCTTCCGGGGTGTTGCCCATGTAACGAACCGTGATGTCCTTGAAGCTGATGCCGCTTTTCTTGAACCAGTCGTAAGGCATCACCTCCAGCGTATCCATCTGGAAGGTCCCGAGTGTCTTGCCCTTCAATTTGTCCGACGTATCAAGGCCCGGCTGGGCGATCAGAACAAGACCTTCGATCCCGCCGCCGGCGACGATGGTGACGGGCGCGCCTGCATCGTGCAGGGCGATGAAACTGGTGTAGGGCATAAGCCCCGCGTCGACCTGGCCGCTGCCCAGGAACGTCACCATCTCCGCGGTGGTCGGCGTCGACACGAAGTCGATGATCAGCCCATCGTCCTTTGCGGTCTGCAACGCGTTCGCCAGGAAGTAATTGAGATTACAGAAACCGGAGCCGTGGATCGTCTTGATATGGGATTCTGCGGCGGTTGCCGTACCCGCCGAGCCGTGGCCGAGAGCCAACACCACGGAACTGGCAGCGGTGGCACGCAGCAGGCTTCGGCGGTTGAACAGCGTCGACATCGGCGGTCGTCCAAAATGTTCACACATGGCAGCTCCCTCATGTGACGTCCGCTATCGCCGCGAGCGCCAGCCGGGGAGGCAGGCAAATCGTGTGCCAAAGCCACGCGAGATCAAAGTTCGTAGAGGCCAAATGCGTCCGGGCCGTCACCAGGTCTGGCATTGGCCCGGATTTCATCGACCTGCCAGCGGGCCAGATGAACTAGGCTGTGCATCATATGTTTGCAGGCTTTTAGAACAGGAGGCCCTTTTTCAGCATCCCGTGGATGCCTTTCTCCCCGTTCACCGTCTGCGTGACGTGGAAATCAACCGCCAGCGAGCAGAACTGGTACGCTTCCTGGCGCGAAAGATTGGTGCGGCTGGTGATGAAGGCGATCATCTGCCGCAGCGCCGTTTTCATCGCGACATCCAGATCCTCGTGCATGCCCATCGAAATGAAATGACTGGCGGTTTCCGCTCGCGGATAGGAAAGAACGGGTCGCGCGAGCCGCCGTTTCCCTTGTGCAGGGTCAGGGTAAACGTGCCGGTCAGGCATATTTCCAGAGCATTGATGCAGACTTCGCCGTCGCCCTGCACGCCGTGACCGTCGCCGGCGGAAAATAATGCGCCGGGAGCCCAGACCGGCAGGAAGAACGTCGCACCTTCGCCGAGCTCCTTGTTATCGAGGTTGCCGCCATGCTCACGCGGTTGAATGGTCGAGATCGGCCCGTAGGCCGGCGGCGGTGCCACGCCCATCACACCGAAAAACGGCGCGAGATTAAGCTCCGTTCCCCATGGCAGGCGGCACGTCTTCCGGTCACGGTCCACCGGGATATGAGACAGGTATTTCTCCGGAAAATCTTCCGGAATGGTACCCGCCAGCGGGCGAAACCCGCAGTAGCCCCAGTCGCTGCCGAATTCGATCCTGTCGATACGGACTTCCAGCATATCGCCGGGTTCGGCGCCGGCGACCCCGACCGGCCCGGTGAGAAGATGCCCCGGCGCGCGCGGGATATTGGCAGCATGAATCGCCGCCAAAGCCGGCGGTATGGTCAGGCCCGAGCCCGCGGGAGGCATCACTTCGGGCCCGCCCGACAGGCATTCCAGCACGATCGTATCGCCCGAATCGATTGTGATCAGCGGCGAGAAATCTGGCGTCGAAAACGCCCCAATGCACGGTCTCGGGTGTCGATGTGATACGATGCGTGGCCATTCGGCGGATCCCTCGGCAGCAGCGGGATCCCCGATGCCACCACATCGGCCAAGGTGGCACAACCGGTGAAGCCCCCATCCGCGACACGCCCGGAACAGTGCGTGTGATCGGCGCGCGACATCTATCCGCACTTCCAGAGCCTATGCCCTGAGGCCGGAAATGGCTTGGTCGCGACCAATTGCCTGGTTGGTTCGCACGATCGACCTATCTACATAACAATTCGATGACTGCTCCCGCAATTCCTTCTGGTGCGAAAATACGCGTTGTCGGCGACGTTCATGGCGATTCCACCGGCTTCGCTTATGCGATCGCCACCGACAGGTTCATCGTGCAGCTCGGTGATCTCACGGACCATGGTCCGAACAGCGCGGGCACCCTGCGGATGATGTTCGAGCTGATCGAATGCGGACGTGGACTGTTCATCCTGGGCAATCACGACCTTAAGCTGGGCCGCGTGCTGTCCGGCGATCAGGTGCGGATCGAACCGGTGGTGCAGGCCACGGTCGAACAACTGGACGACGACCTGAAGTCCCGGACGCTCCGGCTGGTGGCCGAGGCACCGGCCTGGGTGCGGCACGGTGCGGCGTTGTTCGTCCATGGCGGGTTTCACACGGCGATGCTGGAGCAGGCCTCGCCGCGATCACGGTCTCGGCCGTCCGCAGGCCCGCTGGCTCGAGCATTGTACGGCGAACCGACCGGCCGGATCCAGCCGGATGGGTTTCCCGAACGGAGCCTGCGCTGGGTGGACCGGATTCCGCCTGGTTTTACGGTGTATTGTGGTCACGACCGCCGCAGCAACGAGGGCGGCCTTATGTGCGCCTTGGCCAACTGGGCGGTAAGGCTGTGTTTCTGGACACCGGGGCGGGAAAAGGCGGGCATCTATCCTGGATAGACCTGCAGTAGGCGCTCTCGCCTGGTGGCCCTCGGCTTGACGGCCGAAATTCCTGGTCCTCGACCAGGATACGGGGTGCTTCGACATTCCGCGGCGCCACCTCACGACCCGGGTCCACGACATAGGCACGCATCGCCCGTTTTAGGCGCAGTGGGGGAGGACAAGCGTCGCCAGCCGTGGCAAGATGCCTGCTTCATGCGCCAGCTCCTGCTTCTGCGGCACGCGAAGTCCACCTGGGACGACGCCTCGATGCCCGACCGGGACCGTCCGCTGAACGCGCGCGGGCGCCGGTCGGCCGCCGTCATGCGACAGGCGATGCGCGATCTTGGCCTGGCGCCGGACGTCGTCCTGGTTTCCACCGCGCGGCGGACGATGGAAACGCTGGAAGCGCTGGAGCCGTGGGACGACATGCCCTTGGTCGAGCCGATGGACAGCCTGTATCTGGCCAACCCGATGCAATTGATCGCGGCACTGCATGGCGTGGCGGAGACGGTTCGCAGCGTGCTGCTGATCGGCCATAATCCTGGCCTGCATGATCTCGCGCTGACTCTGGCCGGCCTCGCGCCATGGCCGGCGGCGGCGAGGCCGCGCGCGCGCTGGCAGCCGGCTTTCCGACCGGCGCGCTGGCGGAATTCGTCGTCGCCGGATCCTGGTGGGACCTGCGTGAGGGCGGCGGCCGGCTGGTGCGGTTCCTGACGCCCCGGATGCTGGAGGCGGCCGGCCAGTCCTGATGCGATTCTTGGAACTTGACGGCGGCCGCGGATGCGGTCGCGCGGCCTGGCGCGGCTGAAGGCCTTGACCGCGAGCCGCGACGGGCGGCCCCGCACCCAGCGGTCAAGATCGTCTGGCATGACAGTCCGGAACATGCGCTGCTGGCCGACGGCATGACGCTGGCGGAGCAGCGCGGGGCCTGGCGGCTGGAGCGTATGGTGCCGGGCGACGGACACCTGGCTGCCCGGCCAGCCGGCGCCGGTCGTCGCCGAAGCGCCCGATCTGGCCACGCTGCCGTCGCCGCTGGCGCCGCTGGCCGCGTTCGAGGGCCGCCGAACCACCAGCGTGCATCAGTTTCGGCGACCAGTCCGTCACGCTGACGGTCGAAAAGGGCGTTTGCGCGCGGTCACGGCGGAACGGCCGGTGGCGCGGATTCTGCTGAGCGGCGAGGAAGCAGGCGGTCCGCGCCGCCGCGCTGCTGATCGCCGGCGCGATTGCCGCTCGCGGTGCCGCTGGCGTCGCTCGCGGCGGAGGGCATCGCGCTGGCGACCGGGCGGCCGCCGGCGCCGCGCCACCATGGGCGCGCCGGTGCTGCCGGAGACGCTGTCCGACGTGCCGGCAGCGCTGGCGCAATCCTTGGCCACCTGACCGACGTCATCCTGGCCAACGCGCCCGCTGACCGCCGCGATGACGATGCCGGCACCGAGGCGGTGCATCAGATGCGCGTCGCGGTTCGCCGGGCCCGTTCCGCGATGTCGATCTTCCGGCCGGCGGTCGCAGGAAGGCGCGCTCGACGCGATCAGCGACCGTCTGAAGAGCACTGGGCGGGCAGCTGGGCCCGAGCCGCGACTGGGATGTGTTCGCCGATGAAACGATGCCGGCGATCCGGGAGGCAATGCCGGCGACCAGCGGCTGGAGCGACTGGCCGCCGCGGCGTCGCGACGGCGGCGGCGATGCCAGCAGGGCGCTGGCCGCCTATCTGGCCAGTCGCCGAATTCCGCAAGCTGGGCATCGAGCTTGCGTGGTTCGCGGCGGCCTCGGCGTGGCGCACAGCCTCGGCCGGAGGCGCCGCCGTCGCTGGCCGCGTTCGCCGCCACGGTGCTGCAGCACCGCTGGAAAAAGCTGGTGTCGGCGGGAAAGCGGATGGAGGACTGGATATTCCGCGGCCTGCACGGGGTGCGGCTGCGGGCCAAACGGGCGCGGTATGCGGCGGAGATGTTCGCCACGCTGTATCCACGGCAAGGCGGCGCACCGTTTCATCCGCCGCCTGAGCGTCCTGCAGCAGCGGCTGGGCGTGCTGAATGACGGCGCGGTGGCGACGCATCTGCTGGAGGAACTTGGTGGTGCCGGCGGGCGGCACGCCTATGCCGCCGGCGTGGTGGCGGGGTTCATGGCGGCGCGGGCCGGAAAGATTCGTCCGCGGATCATCCGCGGCATTCGAAAAGTTCCGGCGCCAGCCCGCATATTGGACTTGACCTGTTACGTCGCGATTGGGCAAATCGGTCGTCGGACCGTTGGCGGCGTTATGCCGGCGCCAGAACGAATCGGGGTATGGCCGTGTCGTTGAACCACAGGCGGCGGATTTTCCGTTCCGAACGTCAGGCTCCGCGCCGGCTGTCGCGTTACCGCCGCCGGGCGTGCTTGTCGCCGCGGTCGGCCGGAGCGGCAACGCTGCTGATGCGTGGCCAGCTGGCTTTTCGTCCGGTCGTCGGATGCGCCCGCCCGCGACGCCGGCCAGCGGCCATGTTTCCGCCGCGCGCCGATCGGAATTGGCGGTGCTGGACGGTGGACACCCTGCGGCGTCGGCGAGCACGTCGTCGTGCTGGAAGGGATCGCGGCGCCGGCGCGCGGATCGGTGTGCCACGGTGACCGGCCAGACGGAACTGGATTGCGGTTCGGCAGCGGCGAATGCGCTGGCGTCGCTGGTGCGAGGCAGGGGCGTGGATTGCACGATCCGAGGCCATGACTGCCAGGGCCGGCCGGTGGGCGATTGCTGTCGCAGACGGCAGGACAGCTCAGCGCCGCGCTCGTGTCGGATGGCTGGGCTCAGGCCGAAGCGGCCGACCTGCGCGAAGTGGAAGCCGCAGCCCGAGCGGCCGGCCGCGGGATCTGGCGTACCGGGTCGTAGGCCGGTTCGACCGGCAGGCGCCGCACCCTGTTCGCATTTTCCGCCGGCCGCCTGTAGAAGCGGGCGGCAATCCGGACGGGAGGACCGACATGAACCTTTATCGCCTGCTGCAACGGCGCGCCGCCGCTGGACATCCGGTGCGCGTCGGGCTGATCGGCGCCGGCAAGTTCGGTTCGATGTTCCTGTCGCAGGTGCCGACGACGCCGGGCCTGGAGGTCGCCGCCATCGCCGACCTGTCGCCCGACCGCGCCCGCCAGGCGTGCCGAAATGTCGGCTGGACCGAGGAACGCATCGCCGCCACCCGCTTCGTCGATGACGCCGCGGCGATGATCGCCTTCCCGGAGGTCGAGGTCGTGGTCGAAGCCACCGGCCACGCCCCGGCCGGCATCTCCCATGCCCGTCGCGCGATTCGCGAGGGCAAGCACATCGTCATGGTGAATGTGGAGGCCGACGTGCTCGCCGGCCCGCTGCTGGCGCGCGAAGCCGAGGCCGCCGGCGTGGTCTACAGCCTGGCCTATGGCGACCAGCCGGCGTTGATCTGCGAACTGGTGGACTGGGCGCGGTCCTGCGGCTTCCCGGTGATCTCCGCCGGCAAGGGCACCAAGTACATGCCGGAATATCATGCCTCCACGCCCGAAACCGTCTGGGGCTACTACGGCCTGACGCCGGAGCAGGCCAGGATCGGCGGAATGAACCCGCAGATGTTCAATTCGTTTCTTGACGGCACGAAATCGGCGATCGAGATGGCGGCGGTCGCCAATGCCTCCGGCCTGACGCCGGCGCCGGATGGGCTGGTGTTCCCGCCGGTCGGCACCCATGAAATGGCGGAGATGCTGCGGCCGGGCAACGCCGGCACGCTGCACCACAGCGGGCAGGTGGAGGTGATTTCATCGGTGCATCGTGACGGCAGCCCGGTGGAGAACGACCTGCGCTGGGGCGTGTTCGTGGTGTTCGAGGCGCCGAACGATTACGCCCAGCGCTGCTTCCAGGAATATGGCGTCGTAACGGATTCGCTCCGGCCGCGTTTCGGCGCTGTATCGGCCGTTTCATCTGATCGGGCTGGAACTGAACGTATCGATTCTGTCGGCGGCGCTTGCGCAAGGAAGCCACCGGAGCGCCGACCGGTTTTCGCGGCGACGTGGTCTCGACCGCCAAGCGCGATCTGCGCGCGGGCGAGGTGCTGGACGGCGAGGGCGGCGCCTGCGTCTGGGGCAAGCTGATGACGGCGGCCGACAGTCTTCGACATGGCGGGCTGCCGATCGGGCTGGCCAACCGGGTGCCGCTGGTGCGCGACGTGGCCGGCTGGGCAGCCGGTGACATGGGACGACGTGCGGATCGACACGGCCGATGAGGCCTACGGTATCGCCGCGAGATGGAAGCGGCATTCCCGACATAGGCCGTTCCGGAACGCGTTGATCGGCAGCCGAAGGCGTCACGCCTGGAATGGGACTCCTGCCAGATTGCGGCTGGTGCGGATGGTCTGCAGCGTCTGCACCCGGCTGACGGTGGGCGAGCCGGTCAGCTTCTGGGTCAACTGGTTCTCATGCGCGGTGTCGCGCGCCACCAGCTTCAGCAGGAAATCGCCGCCGCCGCGGATCATGTGGCACTCCCGCACCTCGGCCCAGCTCCCGACCAGATGCTCGAAGGCGGACAGCACCGCTTCCTTCTGGCTTTCCAGCCCGACGATGGCGAAGAAGGTGATCTCCCATCCCAGCATCTGCGGATCGGTATCGGCGTGATAGCCGCGGATGACGCCGGCTTCCTCCAGCGCGCGGACGCGGCGCAGGCATGGCGGGGCCGAGATGCCGGCCCGCTTGGACAGATCGACATTGGTCATGCGCCCGTCTTCCTGCAGGGCCGCGAGGATGCGGCGGTCGATCGCATCCAGAAGGATTGGCGTGTCTGGATTAGGCGGCTTCATGATTGCTTTTTGAACAGACGTTTCCAGGCCGCGGGGAGAAGCACAATCTTATTGCGTACCGCGTGACCCGCAAGACGAAAACTTCGGCATCAGGTGATCAACATCGAGCGACTATCCACAGCTTTCTCGATCAGCGGCCGATGACTTCGTCGCGATTTCGTCTCTTTCCAGGCCGGTCGCCGTCCGGTCACCTTGCGCGGCATGATCCCCCTTTCCGAGGTATCGCCCGCGTGCTGGCGGCGATCGGCGTCTCGTGCTGCTGCTGGCCGCGCTGGCGGTCGGCGCGGTGTGGCTGACCATACCGGGATCGCGGCAGACCGCGTCGATCCCCGGCCTGTCCGGCGCCGGTCGACATCACCTACGACGCCGACTGGGTGCCGCGCATCCATGCCGGATCGGAGCCGGACGCCGCCGCGGCACTGGGGTTTCTGCATGCGCGCGACCGGATGTTCCAGATGGAGCTGATGCGGCGGGCGGCATCGGGCCGGCTGTCGGAGATCGCCGGGCCGGCGACGCTGCCGATCGACCGGATGATGCGCACGCTGGGCCTGCGCCAGCACGCGGTCGCCGATTTCGCCGCGCTGCCGGCCGACACGCGGGCGATGCTGGAGGCCTATGCGCGCGGCGTGAACGCCTGGATCGAGCTGAAGGGCCGGTTCGCCGCGCCGGAGTTCCTGGTGCTGGGCGCGCCGGAACCGTGGGCAGCCGGCGGACAGCCTGCTGTGGGCGAAGACGATGGGGCTGTGGCTGTCGATGAACTGGCGGCAGGAACTGTCGCGCCAGGCGCTGGCCGGCCGGGTTCCGGCGGCGGTGCTGGACCAGCTTTGGCCGCGCCAGCCGGGCGTGCCGGCGCCGGACGCGATGAACCAGCCCGATGTCGACCCGGTTCGCCTCGGCGGCGTCCCGGCTGACGTCGGTGCTGCCGCAATTTCCCGGCGCCCTACACGATGCCGCAAAGCGCCTCGAACGAGTGGGCGGTGGACGGGCGGCATACCGCGACCGGCGCGCCGCTGCTGGCCGGCGATCCGCATCTGGCGTTCGGCTTTCCCGGCATCTGGTATCTTGCCCGCATCGACATGCCGGGCCGGGTGCTGGCGGGCGCGACCGCGCCCGGCGTGCCGTTCCTGGTGCTGGGGCATAACGGCAAGATCGCCTGGACCTTCACCACCACCGGCGCCGACGTGCAGGACATTTTCATCGAGACGCCGGCCGGCCCGGGCGAATACCAGACTCCCGACGGGCCGAAGCCGTTCGCGGTGCGCGAGGAGCGGATCAAGGTCCGCGGCCAGGCGGACGTGGTGCTGACGGTGCGGGAGACCCGGCATGGGCCGGTGATCAGCGATCTGGACCATCCGGATGGGCCGATCATGGCGGTGGCGATGGGCAATCTGCAGCCCGGCGATACCGCGGCCGCGGGGTTGCTGGCGCTGAACCGAGCGGCAGTCGGTGCAGCAGGCGGGCGTGGCGGCGGCCGAGATCAGCTCGCCGGTGCAGAACCTGCTGGTGGCGGATGCCAAGACCATCGGGCTGTTCGTCACCGGCCGGGTGCCGATCCGCCGGGCCGGCGACGGTTCGGCGCCGGTGCCGGGCGACGGGTCGCATGACTGGATCGGTTGGGCGGCGGGCGAGCAGTTGCCGCACAGCGTCTCGCCGGCCAGCGGGCGGCTGGTGAATGCGAACGAGCCGGTCTGGCCGCCGGATTTTCCCGTGTTCATGGGGCGCGACACATTCGGCGACTGGCGGGCGCAGCGCGGATCCGGGAAATGCTGGAGCGGTCGGACCGGCAAACCGCGGCCGATTTCGCCGCGATGCAGGCCGATGTGGTGGACACCTTCGCCCGCCAGGTGCTGCCGGGGCTGCTGGCGTTGCCGGGGTCAGCGGCGCCGCGGAAACAGCGCTGGGCCTGTTGCGAGGCTGGGACGGATCGGCGGCGATGGATCGCCGGCACCGCTGATCTTCAATGCCTGGATGGAGGCGTTCTACGGCGCGGTGCTGCAGCATGCCGGCCTGACGGCGGGGGTCGGCGCGCCGGTGTCGGATTTCGTGGCGTCGGTGCTGTCGCCGGCGGGCGCGCATTGGTGCGACGGCGATTGCGCGCCGATGCTGCGGGACTCGCTGGCGAGCGCGGTGCGGATCTGAGCGCCCGGTTCGGCGACGATCCGGCGGCGTGGCGATGGGGCGACGTGCATCAGGCGGTGTTCGCGCACCCGATCCTGCGCGACGATCCCGGTGCTGGGGTCGCTCACCACGATCAGCATCCCAAGCCCGGGCGATGACAATACGCGTTGATCGCGGCGGCACCAACGCGGCGCTGCAGTCGGTGCATGGGGCGGCGTATCGCGGGGTCTATGACCTCGCCGACCTGGACCGCAGCCTGTTCATGATCACGCCCGGCCAGTCGGGCAATCCGTTCAGTGGGCATGCAAGAGATTTTGCCATGCGCTGGCGCGACGGTGCTACGATAACGCTCGGGCCGGTGGCGGCCAGCATCACCGGAACGGTTCGACTGACACCATGAGCTTACTCGGCAACCCCTATCTGGATGACGACTTCCTGACCGACGGCGTCATGTCGCGCCGCTGCGTGGCCTGGGTGTTCGACGTCTTCCTGATCGCGATCCTGGTCTGGGTGCTGTGGTGGATCCTGGTGATGTTCGGGCTGCTGACCTTCGGCCTTGGCTTCGGCGCCATGAGCATCCTGCCGTTCGTGCCGTTCTGCTATCATTTCCTCTCGCTGCTGGGCGCGTCCAGCGCCACGCCCGGGCAGCAGATGATGGGCCTGACGGTGCGGCGGGATTACGATCTCGGGCCGCCGACGGCGCTGCAGGCACTGGTCTCGGTGCTGCTGTTCTACCTGACGCTGGCGACATCCGGGACTGTTGCTGGTGGTGGCGTTGTTCACCACCCGGCACCGAACGTTGCACGACCTCGTGAGCGGGCTGGTGGTGGTGCGGGTGCAGGGCGTTGACCGCAGCGGGCGGAGGCTGGAACATGACGGGCGGAGCGTCCGCCCCATGAGCCTTGTACAAACCGCCGCGCCGGCCGCAGTTCTTCTACACGACGGCCCCCCTGCCCTGCCCCTATCTGGCCGGGCCGCACCGAACGCAAGGTGGTGACCGAGATCGTCGGGCCGGACGCCGAGGCGCTGCACGACCGGCTGTCGCGGGCCGGATTCCGCCGCAGCCACAACATCGCCTATGCGCCGGTTTGCCCGGCGTGCCAGGCCTGCGTGCCGATCCGCATTCCGGTGGACGACGTTCCAGCCGGACCGCACGCTGCGCAAGATCGCCAAGGCGAATGCCGGACTGGAGGGCTATCGGGTGGCCGGCGCGCGCGACCGCCGAACAGTTCCAGTTGTTCCAGCGCTACCAGCAGGTGCGCCACGGCGACGGCGACATGGCGAGCATGAGTTTCTACGACTATCGCGCCATGGTCGAGGACACGCCGATCGAAACGTTCATCATCGAGTTCCGCGATCGAGCAGGACCGGCTGGTGAGCGCCTGCCTGGCCGACAAGCTGGGCGACGGGTTGTCGGCGGTCTACAGCTTCTTCGCCCCGGGACTGGAAAAGCGGTCGCTCGGGCACGTACGCGGTGCTGTGGCTGATCGAGCGGGCCCGGTCGCTGGGACTGCCTATGTTTACCTGGGCTACTGGGTGCCGGAGAGCCGGAAGATGGCCTACAAGGCGCGGTTCCGGCCGAGCGAGGTGCTGGTGAGCGGGACCTGGCGGGTGCTGACGGATGGCGAGATCGCCGGCAGGGACGCGGCCGAGGTGGCGATGGTGACGGAATCGGCCGGTTGAGCCGGATCGCGCAGGGCCGTTGCCTTACTGACGTCATGGCCGGACTGACCCCGCGGATCGAGCAGCGCGGATGGCTGCAGGGTGACCGCGCTGGCTGATCTGGGCGCGCGAGATCCAGGCGATCGCGCAGACCGGCCTGGCGTTCAGCAAAGATCCCTACGACCTGGACCGCTTCACCGCGCTGCGCCGGCTGTCGGCCCGGATCATGGCGGAGCACACCGGCGCGGATCTGCGACGGATCGAGGCGTTGTTCGATGGCGAGACCGGCTATGCAACCCCGAAAGTTGGTGTGCGCGGGGCGGTGTTCGACGCACGCGGGGCGCATCCTGATGGTGCGCGAGACCGTCGATGAAAACCGCTGGACGCTGCCGGGCGGATGGGCGGACGTGAACCAGACTCCGGCTCAGTCGGTGGTGCGCGAGGTGTTCGAGGAATCCGGCTACCATGTCCGCGCGGTGAAGCTGGCCGCGGTCTGGGACCGGGCCCGGCAGGCGCATCCGCCGACGGCGTTTTCGGTGGTGCGGATGTTTTTCGTCTGCGCGCTGGAGGGCGGCGAGCCTCGCACCAGCCTGGAAACGAGTGAGGTCGGCTGGTTCGCCGAAGCGGATATCCCGGCGGATCTGTCGTTGCGGCGAACGTTGCCGCATCATATCAGCCGGATGTTCGCGCATTGGCGGAAGCCGGGGCTGGCGACGGAGTTCGATTGATCATTGGCCATCGTCATCCCAGCACCGCCGGATTGACCACATTGATCGGGTGGCCGTTCGCGTAAGAAACGATCTGGTCAAAGATGTCGGTGAACTGGGTCTGGTATTCTTCCCTTGTCACATAGCCGATGTGCGGGGTGCAGATCACGTTTTCCATCGTCACCAGCGGATCGCTGCCGCCGGTGACCGGCTCGTTTTCGAAGACATCGACCGCCGCCATGCCGGGGCGCCCGGCACGCAGTGCTTTCTCCAGCGCGCCTGCCTCGATCAACTGCGCCCGGCTGGTATTCACCAGGATCGCGGTCGGTTTCATCCGGTCGAGATCGGCCGAGGTAACAATCCGACGAGTCGCCGGAAACAAGCGTAAGTGCAACGATAGCACGTCGCTGGCCTCGAAGAGCGCCTGCTTGCAGGGGACGACCACATACCCGTCCCTGTGGGCGCGGTCCAACGACTCCTCGCCGGACCACACCAGGACGTTCATGCCGAACGCACGCCCATAGCCCGCGACCACGGTGCCGATGCGGCCATAGCCGAATATGCCAAGCGTCTTGTGGCGCAGCGCGGTGCCCACGCCGATCTGCCACCGTCCGGCTTGCAGCGCGGCCATCTGTTGCGGCAGTTGCCTCGCGGCCGCCAGGATCAGCGCCCAGGTCAGTTCGGCAGCGGCATAGGACGGCGTCCCCGGATGCTGGCTGGAGGACACGACAACGCCGCGCCGCGTGCACGCCGGTATGTCGATATGAGGATAGACACTGCGTTGGCTGATCAGCTTCAGTTCGGGCAGGCATTCCAGCAACGGCGCCTGAATCTTGGTGCGCTCGCGGATCAGGACGAGGACTTCAGTGTCCCGTAACCGTTCCGCCAGGATCGGTGTGTCCTGGACGTGGTCGTTCCAGATGGTGACCTCGTGGCCATCCAGCTTGCTGAAGCAGGGCAGCGTGCGGACAGTGTCGAAGTAATCGTCGAGGATGGTGATCCTCACCTCGGGTGGGCGGCGAGCAGCGCCACTCCGCGCTGGGTCAGTTCGATACGGATAGGTTGTCCGCTGCAATGAACCCGCGAGATCAGGCCGGCATCGATGGCATCCTCCCACACCGTCAGCCTGGGACACGACGTTCGCCAGGCGTCCATGACGTCCGCATACTCCCTGGGTTCGGCTGCAAGCCACGCCAGGAAATCGATCGTCAGTGGGGCAAGGACATCGGACATGACGTTATTCCGGACCAAATGGTGCGCCAGGATGGCGCCCGATGCCGATACTGTCCAATGCCATCTGAACAGCAGTCCGATGCTCTGAGGACATGTCGAGGCGCGAGAACCAAACGAGGCATTCATCGCCGGCTGCTTACGTTGTTGACATGCGTCGTAGCGTCGGCAAATCTGCCCGCAAGGGGCTGACCGCGATCGCCCCGTGAGGCTTCGGCCGAAGCATCGCGTCCAAACTCCCATTGCAGGAGAGGACGCCATGCCCACGCCCGACGTCATTACCGTTGCACAACTGACGCGTCTCATCGGAACGCCCGACGCACCGCTCGTTATCGATGTCCGCACCGAGGAAGACCACGCGGCGGATCCGCGTGCGCTGCCGGCCAGCATCCGGCGGGATCATCGCGCGCGTTCCATCCTGGGCCGGCGAATTTACCGGGCAGTCGGTGGCGGTCGTCTGCCAGCGTGGGCAAAAGCTCAGCCAGGGGGTCGCGGCCTGGCTGCGCCACGCCGGCGCCGGCGCCGAGAACCTGGAAGGTGGGTTCGAGGCCTGGAGGGCCGCGAAGGGTTGCTGGTGCGGCCTGACCACGTCCCGCCGCGCGACGATCAAGGGCCGCACAGTCTGGGTGACGCGCAGCGCGGCCGAAGATCGACCGCATCGCCTGCCCGTGGCTGATCCGCCGCTTCGTCGATCCCTCCGCGGTGTTTCTGTTCGTCGCGCCGTCCGAGGTCGCGGATGTCGCGGATCGCTTCGGGGCCACGCCGTTCGACATCGAGGGCATGTTCTGGAGCCACCGCGGCGCCTGCCTGCACTTTCGATGCGATGCTGGACGAATTCGACCTGCACACCGACGCGCTCGATCGACTGGCGCTGATCGTGCGCGGCGCCGATACCGCAGCACTCGACCTGGCACCCCAGGCCGCCGGCTTGCTGGCTGCTTCGCTCGGGCTTTCGCGGATGTATCGCGACGACCTCGCACAGCTCGACGCCGCCATGGGCCTCTATGACGCCTTCTATCGCTGGGCGCGCGATGCGGTCGGCGAGACGCATAACTGGCCGACGCCGAGCCGGGGCGAAGGCGCATGAGGCAGCCTGACGTCGCCGCAGACCGAGGCTCGGATGCCGTCCTTCGCCGAGGCGCTGCGGGTGTGGACAAAGATCGGCCTGCTGTCGTTCGGCGGCCCGGCCGGGCAGATCGCGCTGCTGCACCGCGAGGTGGTGGACGACCGCAACTGGGTCAGCGACCGTCGGTTTCTGCACGCGCTGAGCTTCTGCAACCTGCTGCCGGGACCGGAAGCGCAGCAGCTGGCGACGTATCTCGGCTGGCTGATGCATGGGGTGAAAGGCGGGCTGGCGGCCGGCATCATCTTCGTGCTGCCGGGTGCCGTCGTCATGCTGGCGTCTGTCGCTGATCTATGCGCTGGCGGGCCATGTGCCGGCCATCGACGCGCTGTTCTTCGGCCTGAAGAGCGCGGTTCTGGTGCTGGTGGTCGAAGCGCTGCTGCGGATTGGGCGGCGGGCGCTGAAGGGTAGGGTCGCATGGGCGCTGGCAGGCGGCCGCGTTCGTCGCGCTGTTCTTCTTCAAGGTTCCGTTTCCGGCGGTGGTGCTGGCGGCGGGCGCGATCGGTTATGCTTTGCCCGGGTTCTTCAGCCATGGCGGTCATGGTCAGGCGAAGCACGACAGCCCCGCGCTGATCGACGCTGCTGCTGGCGGCCGATCCGGCCCGGCCCGCCCGGCTCGCCGCCGCGGCGCGACGAGGGCGGTTTCGTCGCCCTGGTCCTGTGGCTGCTGCCGGTCGTGGTACTGATGGCGCTCGCCGGCGGCAGTACCTTCGCGGACATCGCCTGGTTCTTCTCCAAGATGGCCGTGGTCACGATCGGCGGCGCCTACGCGGTGCTGGCCTACGTCGCGCAGGATGCCGTCGAAGCGTACCACTGGCTGTCACCGCAGGAGATGCTGGCGGGTCTCGGTCTGGCCGAGACGACGCCCGGCCCGCTGATCCTGGTGCTGCAATTCGTCGGCTTTCTCGCGGGATACCGTTCGCCTGGCCCGGTGTCGGGCATGACCGGAGGCATCGCGGGTTCGATGCTGACGCTCTGGGTCACCTTCGCGCCGTGCTTCACTTTCGTCTTCCTCGGCGCGCCGTTCATCGAGCGCTTGCAGTCGAACCGGTCGCTCTCCGGCGCTTTGGCGGCCATTACCGCGGGCGTGGTCGGGCGTGATCGGCAACCTCGCGGTCTGGTTCGCCTTGCAGGTGATGTTTCGGGACCAGCCAAGCGGTTCGCGCCGGGCCGTTGGCGATCGTTGTTCCCGGTTCCGGCGAGCGTCGATCTGGCGGCACTGGGTCTGGCATTGCTCGCCGCCGTCTGCCTGTTCCGCCTGAAGCGCGGGGTCCTGCAAACGCTTGGCATCACCGCCGCCGCGGGTCTCATCCTGCGTCTGGCTACGAACATATAACTTAATGGGAGGTTTACGGCATGATCAAAATAGCACTGTCATCGCTGGCGGTCGTCGTATCGCTCGCGGCATCACCCTGTGCTCACGCACAAGCAGCCTGGGATAAGGTTGCCGCCGCGCTGGGAAAATCGGGCTCGGAAATGCCGGGCGGCGTCTATCGCGTCGGCCTGCCTCGCTCCGACCTGCACGTCACGTCGATGGGGTCGAGATCAAGCCCGCGCTGGCGCTGGGCGGCTGGCTCGCCTTCAAGTCCATGGGGGACACGAGCATGGTCATGGGCGACCTCGTCATGGCGGAAAATGAGATCAATCCGGTCATGGCAAAGTTGTTCGCGAACGGCATCACGTCACCGCTCTGCACAATCATCTGCTGCGTGCGCAGCCCGCGACCTTCTACATGCACGTCGCCGGTCAAGGCGATGCGGTTAAGCTGGCGACAGCCCTCCATGAGGCTCTCGGCGCCAGCAAGACGCCGTTCGGCACGGCACCCGCCGGAACTCCCGCTGCTGCGCCGCCTGACATCGATACGGCGAAGCTGGAACAGGTCCTGGGCCAAAAGGGCACGGCCACCGGTGGCGTCTATCAGTTCTCCGTCCCGCGGGCGGATGTCATCAGCGACGCCGGCATGGCTGTTCCGCCGGCCATGGGCACCGGCATTGCCATCAACTTTCAGCCGACGGGCGGCGGCAAGGCGGCCATCACCGGCGATTTCGTTCTGCTGGGCGCGGAAGTGAACCCTGTGCTGAAGGCGCTGCGGGAAAACGGCATCGAGGTAACGGCTGTCCACAATCACATGCTCGACGACCAGCCGCGGACGTTCTTCGTGCATTTCTGGGCGAATGATGACGCGGCCAAACTGGCGCAAGGGCTGCGCGCGGCGCTCGACAAGGTGAATGTCGCCAAAAGCTGAGCGGACGGGGATCCGGCCAATGATCAAACAGACCGCTGCGGGTATGGCCATCATCGCTGCGATGGCCGCCTCCGCCACACCGGCGCGGTCGGCGGGCGGCCGGTCAGCGTCCCGTTCACTGAAGCTCAGATCGGCGCGCTGCCAATGGGCTTCGCGACCGAGCGCACCGGTAGCGGTGCGCCGGCGGAATGGAAAATGGTTGAAGATGATACCATGGCAGGCGGCCGTGTGCTGGCGCAGACGAGCAGCGACCGGACGGACTATCGTTTCCCGCTCGCCATCTATCAGCCTGTGTCTGACCACGAATGTCGAGGTGTCGGTTCGGTTCAAGGCCGTCGCTGGCAGCATTGATCGTGCGGCGGGTCTCGCGGTTCGGCTTGCCGATCGAGACAACTACTACGTTGTTCGGGCCAACGCGCTTGAGGACAACGTCAATCTCTATCGGGTGATCAAGGGAAGCCGCAGCCAGATCCAGGGAGCCGCCACAAGGTGTCGCCGGGCGTGTGGCACACCTTAGGCCTGAAGGTTGACCGGCGATCGTTTCGTCGTGTCGTTTGACGGCGCCGAACTTTATTCCGCCAATGACCGGTCGATTACCCAGGCGGGCAAGGTAGCGCTTTGGACCAAG
The DNA here is from genome assembly GCA_963823975.1 of uncultured Chitinophagaceae bacterium. Classification (GTDB taxonomy): domain Bacteria; phylum Bacteroidota; class Bacteroidia; order Chitinophagales; family Chitinophagaceae; genus Ginsengibacter. Next base: position 25,483 of record CAWGNP010000001.1, read on the forward strand.
GCCGACAGTGTCACGCATTTTGCCGCGCTGACGATAACGCCGTTGCCCTGATGGTTCCTCAGCAATCAGGAGACTGCTTACTTCAAAGGTGATCCCATGGCTTCACGCTTACTTCGGTCGGTTCTGATGGGGGCCACCGTTCTATGTCTTTGCGGCCCGGTCCTGGCGGAGGACGAGGAACCCGATCCGGTCATCCTCGGCATTGCTCTCACCGATGCCCCCATGAGCCTGCAAAAGGGACTGGCGGCGAGCGAACCGCATGGCAAGCCGATCTCCGCGAAATTCGAAGTTGCGGATAAAGATGTCCAGCTTTCCGTCTATACGGCAACCGCTACCGGTTTCGTCGAGGCGATCCTCAATCCGAAGACGGGCGCGGTCGTTTCAGCTGAGCCGATCACCGATGCCGACGACCTCATTCATGCCAATGCTCAAAAGGCAGCCATGGAGAAGGCGACCGTGTCTCTGCAGGCAGCGGCTGGGAAAGCTATCAAGCGAAAATCCCAACTCCCAGGCCGTCAGCGTAATCCCCGAACTGCGGGAAGGACGGGCGGTCGCGACGGTGAAACTGCTTCGCCAGAAAGGTTTTACAACCGTCACGGAGCGTTTGAATTGACAGCTTGTCGCACAAAAACGGGACGATCGCGCGCAAAGGTCTACCGGCCCCTGGCTACCTCCGCCGTGTTCCTCGCGCTCACGACATTGCTGCCGGCCGCGGCTTCCGCGGCCGAGCCCGGACCATTGGTTCTTGAAACCACGATCCCGCTGCCTGATGTCGGCGGACGCATCGATCACATGGCGATTGATCGCGCTCGGCACCGCCTCATCGTGGCGGCACTCGGGAATGGGAGCGTGGAGGTGGTCGATGTTGATACCGGCAAGCCGCGTCAGCGCATTGACGGACTTAAGGAGCCGCAGGGCGTGGCTTATGCCGATAAAGCTGATGCCTATTCGTGGCCAATGCCGGCGATGGCTCCGTCAGGATTTTCCATGCCGGCTGATCTCGAACCACTCGGGCGGATCGACCTGAAGAAGGACGCCGATAATATTCGCATCGATCCCCGCAACGAAAACATCGTCGTCGGTTATGGCGATGGCGGTCTGGCGATCATCGATCCCGCGACGCGCACCGTGATCGGCACGATTGCCCTTCAGGGACATCCGGAGGGCTTCCAGATCGAGAACGCATGACCGGGCGCGCTTCGTCAACGTCCCGGATGCGCAAGCAGATCGCCGTCGTCGATCTCGACGCACGGCGGCAGATCGCAACCTGGAAGGTGCCCGGGCGCGGGCAGCAACTTTCCCATGGCGCTCGATCCCGCGAGGTCGTGCTGGCAGCCGGTGTTCCGCAGCCCGCCCCGGCTGGTGCTGCTTGACACCAAGACCGGCGCCGTCGCGGCCAATCTTTCGACCTGCGGCGATGCGGATGACGTGTTCTTCGATGCCAAGCGCGCGCGGATCTATGTCAGCTGCGGCGCCGGTGAAATCGCGAGTATTTCAGCGGGATGGCGGAACTTATCGGCCTCTGGCGTCCGTCCCCACCGCATCGGGCGCGCGGACCAGCCTGTTCGTGCCGGAGCTGGATCGCCTGTTCCTCGCCGTTCGCGCCGGACTGCTCGGTTCCGATGCGTCGATCCAGGTCTTTCGCCCAACGCCGTAGAACCTCGGAGGGGGTAACATGACCGCAGGCAAGATAGCGCTGCTCTGGCGCGGCGATCGCCAGGCCGGCAAGAAGCGACAGCCGACAACAACCGGTTCAGCCGCGTGTTCGAGGCGTTGGCCGCGCTTGGCATTCACGCCGAACCCGCGGTCTATGCCGACGATATCGTGGACGAGGTGCGCGACCAGCTTCTGAAGCTCGACGGCGTGCTCGTCTGGGTCGATCCGATCTCAAGAGATGGGCGGGACAGAGCCATTCTCGATGCGATGCTGCGGGACGTCGCCTCCCGCGGAACCTGGGTCAGCGCCCATCCCGACGTCATCCTCAAGATGGGCGTGAAGGAAGTCCTCCATCGCACGAAGCATCTGGGCTGGGGCACCGACACGCATCTCTACCGGCTGCGGTCGCGCTTTCACGAGGAGTTTCCAAGGCAGCTTCAAACGGCCGGCCCGCGCGTCCTCAAGCAAAACCGAGGCAATGGCGGCCAGGGCGTATGGAAGGTCGAGCTCGTTTCTGCCACGGCTCGACGCGAGCCATGGTTCGCGTGCTCGAGGCGCGTCGCGGCAGCGTGCCCCAGGATATGGCGCTTGCGGATTTCATGAAGCTTTGCGAGGCCTATTTTGATGCTGCGGGCTGCATCGTCGATCAGCCATTCCAGCCGCGGCTGCCGGACGGAATGATCCGCTGCTACATGGGCGCGGATAAGGTGATCGGTTTCGGGCATCAGCTCATCAAGGCGCTGATCCCGCCGCCGCCCGAGGGTCCGGATTCGCAAGCGGCGCAGCCGGGTCCGCGGATCATGCACGGCGCCTCGGCGCCGGCATTCCAGGCGCTGAGGACAAAGATGGAGATGGAGTGGACGCCGCAGATGATGCGGCTGTTGGACATCGACCCGGCGTCGTTGCCGATCATCTGGGATGCTGATTTTCTTTATGGGCCGCGCACCGCGGCCGGCGAAGACACTTACGTGCTTTGCGAGATCAATGTCAGCTCGGTTGCGCCATTTCCGGACCAGGCACCCGAGGAAATCGCCCGAACTCGCGGTGGCGCGACTACGATCGCCGAAGTGAATGCGGCCACAGATCGGCCCGCTGAGGCAGGTCATCCTACATCGGCCCAAAACCGCGTGAGTGCGCCACCCGAACCTTCAATCGGATCGGCCGACGGCAGCGGCACCCGATCGACTGCCTGTTTCGCCGCATCATGTTCTGCCGGCTTGCCGCGCCGCAGATCCGGGTGGGGCGCGTTGTCGGGATACGCCCGACGATCAGCAGATCGCCCGACTGGCCCTGGTTGCAGTGCGCCACGCCGGCCGGCACCACCACGACATCGCCGGCCCGCACCGTCAGCACCTTCCCGCCCGGGCCACCGAACAGCACCGCGGCCTCGCCCCGCGCGACGCCCAGGACCTCATGCGCCGTGCTGTGGAAATGGTGGAACGGATGCACCCCGTCGCGCCATGCCGGCGGCCAGCGATTGGCGGCGAACACGCGCTCGATCGCCGCCGCGATCCGCCGGCACCGCATCGCGATACACCAGCAGCGGCAGGCGGGAGTTCGGGATCGCCCCATCATCGTCGAACGTGAAACTCAGCGGTTCACATTGCATTCGGTCATTTCAGGCTGCCTCCGTTGCTTCTGCCTCATCCTCGTCGCCATAGCCCGAGCAACCGCAGCGCCCGGCCGCGGATGCCGCGTCTGGCCGGCGGCGTGGATCAGCGCTTCCTCGCGCCCATGCGTCACCCAGACCTCCGGCGCGCCGACCTCGTCCAGCGTCGCGTTCAGCTCGTTCCAGTCGGCATGGTCGGAGATCACCAGCGGCAATTCCACCCCGCGCGACTTCGCCCGCTGCCGCACCCGCATCCAGCCGGAGGCCAGTGCCACCACCGGATCCTCCAGCCGCCGCGCCCAGCGGTCGGCGATGGCGCCGGGGGGCGCCAGCACGATCGCGCCGACCAGTTCGGCCTTCGCCGCCACCGTCGCCGGCCGCAGGTCGCCCAGTTCGATGCCGCGCTGCCGGTAGACCTCGCACATCGAGGCCAGGGCGCCGTGCAGCCAGATCGGCCGGTCCCATCCCGCCTGCCGCAGCAGCGCGATCAGCCGCTGGCATTTCCCCAGCGCGTAGCAGCCGACGACATGGGTCCGGTCGGGAAACAGCGCCACGCTGTCCAGCAGGCGCCGGATTTCATCGCCGGCGGCGGATGCACGAACACCGGCAGCGCGAAGGTCGCCTCGGTGACGAAGACGTCGCACGGCACCGGCTCGAACCCGGCGCAGGTCGGGATCGGCAACCCGCTTGTAGTCGCCGCTGACCACCGCCCGCGATCCCTGATACTCCATCGCCACCTGCGCACTGCCCAGCACATGGCCGGCGGGCTGAAGCCAGACGCGCACGTCGCCCAGCGTGATCGGCTCGTGCCAGCCCAGCGCCTGCTGGCTGAGGCCGGCGTTGCCCTCGCCCAGCCGCGCCCGCATCACCGCCAGCGTGTCGGCCGTCGCCAGCACGGCGCGATGGCCCGGGCGGGCGTGATCGGAGTGGCCGTGGGTGATCACCGCGCGGTCCACCGGCCGCAGCGGATCGATGAAGAATCCGCCCGGCTCGCAGAACAGGCCGTTGGGCAGGACTTTCAGCCAGGTCGCGGGATGCGGCATCGCGCCTATGTTGGCAGCCGCGGCGGCTTTGACCAGCCTGGCCACTGATTTGGTTTGGCGCCGACGCTGCCGCAGGGGAATGGCGTCAGCCGCCAGGGCCGAAGTCGCAACATGATGAACCATGCCGCAGGCAAACCGTCACGTTACCAGACTCGTGATGTAACACAACGTAAATTAGCGTATTTTGCTCCATTTCCCCCCTTTATTATTTATACGTTGTAGATTTAGTTTCATGTCTACAAAAATAAGAAAACATACCGAATACACGCACAAGACGTTAGCAATAACGTATGGCTTCTGATCGGAGTCAACGTCAACGCGAACGCCTGCTCTTATGCCTTGGGTAACAAGTAGAAACGCCGGTTGCGGCACCAAAGAACGGGGTCCGATATGGGAAGTTAAGGTTGAGCACCACTGTTACCGCCATCAAACGGGCAGTACCAGTAGATCCAGATTAGGTCGCACGGCTCGTGAATGCAACTTGCACGTGTCTTCGAATTCCTTTGCTCATTAGATATAAGGAATGACCTTTTGGCTATATGTCGTAGTGGCCTCTGGCTTCGAGGTCCGGAAGACTGCGCTTATCGCGTGGGACAATTTTCAACAGTAAAGAGTTCGCCCCGCGAGTGCGGCGTAGCAGTAGTGAAGACGCGCGCAGTCAAGCGTACGAGCAAGACTAATGGCAATCACGCCGAAAGAACAAGCAACCAGTCGCCAAGGCCGGACGGCCTCGCGCGACACATGGAGGGCTGACATGTTTTACCTCCCGGAAAAGGCTTCAGGGAGCCGCCAACGTGAGGCGCAGCGGGCGCGCGACAACCGGGCCGAGATCGTCAAGGCACGGTCGCAGGGCCAGATCACCCGACGTGATCTATATAGATGGGGTATATTCGGTGTGACGGGTGCGCTGGCCCTGAAGCATGGCCTCAGCCCCTTCGCGCCAAGCGCCTTCGCCGATGGCGTGCCGACTGGGACCCCGCGCAGCCCACTTTTGGCGCGCAGAAATTCGCCCAAGAAATGCCGCGACTGGCGCTGCAGACGCCGATACCGCTGACGCGCACGCCGGTGGATGGTAATCCCAATAATGATCAGGCCGTGTTTCCGGCAGCGCTCGGCGAACGTCCCGGCCAAGCGGCTTTCGTATCATACCGATTTCACGGCCAACCCCGGCAATACCAACTACATTAACCCACTGACCGGGCGGGGCCCGATCGAAGGCCGGCCGCCAGGCGAGGTCTTCGCGCACCAGCGATGGAGCGAGTTTTTCCCCAAGGTCGGCTATGTCGCGTCATGGGCGGGCGTCGGCCCGAACGCTAAGTTTCATCCCAGCTTTCCGGCCCAGGAGACCAACAGCGTCTGGACCTATGGGACCGGCCGGTTCGTGCAATCGGCGCTGCCGCCGCCCCTGATCAAGGGGCGCTATGGCGAACCGATCCTGAAGCGCGTCTACAACAACACGCCGATCGATCGCACGCAGAACAACGGTTTCGGACGAAATGAAACCCAGTTGCATTTCCACAACGCACATAACGGCGCCGAGAGCGACGGTGCCGCGAACGTTCACCATTTTCCCGGCACCTTCTACGACTATCGCTGGAGCACGACGCTCGCTCGTCGCGACAAGATCAACACCAACGCAACCGACAGGCGCGCCTCGGGACCGGACGGAAAGGGTGGCCTGATCAATGTGGCGGGCGACTACCGCGAGCTTCAGGGCACGATGTGGGCGCACGATCATCGTTTCTTCTTCACCGCCGAGAATGTCTACAAGGGCAATCTTGGGATGATCAATTATTACAGCGGCCCAGACCGTGGCAACGAAGATCTCGACGATGGCGTCAATCTCATGCTGCCGAGCGGCAGCCTTCTGGACTCGGGCAACCTCGACTTTGACGTGAACCTGGTTGTATCGGATTCCGCGTTCGATCGAGCGGTCAGTATTTCTTCGACATCTTCGACACCGATGGTTTCCTCGGCGACGTGCCTTTGGTCAACTTCGCCTACGCGCCGTTCTTTGAGGTGCTGCCGAGGCGGTATCGCTTCCGTATTCTCAATGCCTGTATGTCGCGGTTCCTCCAGCTGCAACTTGCGGACGAAAGCGGCAACCCGGTGCCATTCTCGTTCATCGCCAACGATGGTAATTTGGTGGTGCATCCAATTCAGCTGACCACGCTGGATCAGCAGGGCATTGGAGAACGCTACGACATCGTCGTCGATTTCTCCGATTTCCGCGCGGGAGAAACGGTACTGATGGTCAACACCTTGGTGCAGACAGACGGGCGCGTGCCCACCGGGCAGGTATCGCTGAAAACCGCGCTTCGCGGCGTATCGAGCGACCCGATGGTGGGCCCGCTGCTGCAATTCCGCGTCGTCTCGCAGGTGGCCAGCGTTGACGTGCCGGGCGTCGTTCATCGGGCAACCGACCCCGATCCGAGCCAGGTACCGGCCGTGCTGACGGAGCAGATCCCCATCGTCACGCCTGTCCGGACAAGAGTCGTGGACATGGGAGCGTGGTGGCGGCAATTCACGCCAGCGCAACGGTCAGTGCATTCCCGACTGCCCCGAAACCGCCGACTTCCCCTGGGTCGTCAGCGTCGATGGCGGCCAGGCCCACTCGATGAACGCCAACCGCATCAGTCTGCTGGTGCCGAAGCCGGGTGAGATCGAGCATTGGACCTATGCCAACGGCGGCGGCGGCTGGGATCATCCGATCCACCTCCATTTCGAGGAAGGGGTCACGATGAATCGCGGAAACGCCCCGATCCCGGCAACCGAAAAGCTGGCGCGCAAGGACGTTTGGCGGCTGCGTCCCGGTGGGCAGGTCCAGTTCCAGGTGCAGTTCGGCGAATATGGTGGTGCCTATGTCCAGCATTGCCACAACACCGTGCATGAGGACTTCGCGATGTTGATGCGTATCCAACTGCTGACGGGTGTCGCCGGGTCGCCGCAGACGGTGATCACGCCAACTCCCAACCCGTCGCCAGATGGCGTGGTCTTCACTTCGCCGGAACTTCTGTCGGACGCGTAAACTCGCGCAGGTAGGGGGGTGCCGGACCGGCACCCCTGGCCCCATATCAAGGAGTGGCAGATGCTGCGAGTTCTGGCTGGACTTGTTTGTCTGGTAGCGGCGATGATTTCGGCACCTGCCAGGCCGGAGGCAGGAAGCAACCGCTGGGGTGCCGGTTACTTCCCCAACCTGTCCGTAATTACCCAGGACAGCAAGACGCTTCGCTTCTACGACGATCTGATCAAGGGCAAGATCGTGGTGGTCAGCTTTATCTTTACGGGCTGCTCCGACCTCTGCCCGATCGAGACTGCCCGGTTGGCACAGGTGAAGGACAAGCTGGGCGACGCCGTCGGGCGTGACATCTTCTTCATCTCCATGAGCGTGGACCCCGACACGATACGCCGGATATGCTCAAGGCGTTCGCCAGTGCGTTCGGCGCGGGCGCCCCGGGATGGCAGTTCGTGACTGGAAATCCGGACGACATCGACGCGATAAACGAGAAATTCGGCGACCGCAGCGCGCAACGCAGCCTGAGCAGCCACCGAAACGAGATCCTGATCGGCAACGATGCGACGGGCGATTGGGAGCGCGATTCGGCGTTCGACGACATCAATCAGCTGGCGATGACGATCCGCTTGATGGACCCGAAATGGCGTAGCCAGGCTAACGCCTCTGGCGACCTCGCGTCGGGCGGTTCGGATTATACCGGCTCAGCGATCAGCCGGGCCAGTCTTTGTTCAAGAAGGTCTGCGCGCCCTGTCACACGATCGGCGGCGGCGACCATGTTGGCCCGGATCTACTCGAAGTCGCCGACCGCCGAGACCGCGCCTGGCTGTCCGAATTCATCCGAAATCCGGCGGAAGTGCTGGCTCGCAAGGATCCGGACGCGCTTGCACTTGCCGCTCGGTTTCCGGGTACACATATGCCGTCCATGGGGCTTCTCGACAACGACGCCGCGGATGTCATCGTGTACTTGCGGGAGGAAACGTCTCGGTTGGGCGTCGGCGGGCCGGGTGGGATCGTGTCGAAGTAGAGCCGGGAATTGCTAAATCGCGAGGCACCATGCTCCACAAATCATTGTCCGCCGCCGCCCGCGCGTGCTTATCTCCGCCGATGGCAGGAACATTACCGGAACCATTCTCCACATGGTTCGCCGCCCAGGGCTGGACCCCGCGGCCGCACCAGCTCGCCATGCTGGACGCCGCGCGCAGCCGGGGAAAGCGTTCTGCTGATCGCGCCCACCGGCGGCGGCAAGACCCTCGCCGGCTTCCTGCCCAGCCTGGTCGATCTCGCCGCCGACCCGCGCCCCGGCCTGCACACCCTCTATGTCAGCCCGCTGAAGGCGCTGGCCACCGACATCGCCCGCAACCTGACCCGCCCGGTGCAGGACATGGGCCTGCCGATCACCATCGAGGCCCGCACCGGCGACACCCCCGCCAACCGCCGCGCCCGGCAGACGAGCCGCCCCGCCGCACATCCTGCTGACCACGCCGGAAAGCCTCGCCGTCCTGCTCTCGCTGCCCGACGCGCCGGCGTTCTTCGGCTCGCCTCGCGTGCATCGTCATGGACGAGGTCCACGCCCTGGCCGGCACCAAACGCGGCGACCAACTCGCGCTCGGCGTCGCCCGCCTGGCGCACCCTGGCGCCCGCCGCCCGCCGCGTCGGCCTGTCCGCCACCGTCGCGCATCCCGACGCCATCCAGGCCTACACCGGCGCCTCCCGCCGCATCGAGGTCGCCGACGGCGCGCCGCCCGAACTGTCGATGACCCTGCCGGAGGGCCGCCTGTCCTGGTCCGGCCACATGGGCCTGGAAGCCGCGCCCCAGGTCATGGCGCACATCCAGAGCCGCCGGCATGACCATCGTCTTCGTCAATACCCGCGCCCAGGCCGAACTGATGTTCCAGGCGCTGTGGAAGCTGAACGACAGCGACGCTGCCGATCGCGCTGCATCACGGCTCGCTGGAGGTCGAGCAGCGCCGCAAGGTCGAAGCCGCCATGGCCGCCGGGCAGCCTGCGCGCGGTGGTGGCCACCTCGTCGCTCGACCTCGGCATCGACTGGGGCGGCGTCGATCAGGTCATCCAGGTCGGCGCGCCGAAGGGCGTTTCCCGCCTGCTGCAACGCGTCGGCCGCGCCAACCACCGCATGGACGAGGCATCGAAGGCCGTCCTGGTCCCCGCCAACCGCTTCGAGGTGCTGGAATGCGAGGCCGCGATCCTCGGCGTCGCGGCCCGCGAACTGGACGGCGACCCGCCGCGCCCCGGCGGCCTGGACGTGCTGGCGCAACATCTGCTCGGCCTCGCCTGCAGCGCCCCGTTCCTGCCCGACGACGTCTATCGCGAGGTCATCGCCGCCGCCCCCTACGCCGCCCTGACCCGCGACGATTTCGACGACGTGCTGCGCTTCGTCGAGGACGGCGGCTACGCCCTGCGCGCCTACGAACAATGGAAGAAGCTGTTCCGCGACAGCGAGGGCCGGATGCACGTCCGCAACGCCCGCACCGCCGCCGCACTGCGGATGAACATCGGCACCATCGTCGAGGCGCCGCTGCTGAAGGTCCGGCTTGTCGGCAAGCGCGGCTTCGGCCCCACCCTCGGCGAGGTCGAGGAATACTTCGTCAACATGCTGCGCCCCGGCGACACCTTCATGTTCGCCGGCCGGCTGCTGCGCTTCATCCGCGTCCGCGAAACCGCCGCCGAGTGCATGGAAGGCGGCGACGGCGATCCCATGGTCCCGGCCTACGCCGGCGGCCGCATGCCGCTGACCACCAACCTCGCCGACCGCGTCCGCGGCCTGCTGCAAGACGCCGGACAAATGGGACCTGTTCCCCGAGCAGGTGCGCGAATGGCTGCGGCTGCAACGCGGCGTTTCCCGCCTGCCCGGCCGCGACGACCTGCTGGTCGAAACCTTCCCGCGCGGCGACCGCTGGTACCTCGTCGCCTACTGCTTCGAGGGCCGCAACGCCCACCAGACCCTCGGCATGCTGGTCACCAAGCGCATGGAGCGCGCCGGCTTCGCGCCGCTTGGGCTTCGTCGCCACCGACTACGTGCTGGGCATCTGGTCGGCCAACCAGCCGCGCGACGTCGCCGCGCTGTTCGACGAGGACATGCTGGGCGACGACCTGGAATCCTGGATGGCCGACAGCTCCATGCTGAAGCGCACATTCCGCAATGTCGCGGTGATCGCCGGGCTGATCCAGCGCAACCATCCCGGGCGCGGAAAAAACCCGACGGCAGGTGACGGTGAACAGCGACCTGATCTATGACGTGCTGCGCCGTCACCAGCCGGACCACATCCTGCTGCGCGCAACCCGAGCCGACGCCGCCACCGGGCTGACCGACGTCGGCCGCATCGCCGGGATGCTGGCGCGGGTGAAAGGCCAGATCGTGCACATGGTGCTGTCGCGGGTCTCGCCGCTGGCGGTGCCGGTGCTGCTGGATATCGGGCGGGAAAGCGTGCGCACCGACACCGACGAGGAAGCCCTGCTGGCCGAGGCCGAAGCCATCATCGCCGAAGCCACCGAAGGCGCCGAACCGCCCCACTGTGTGCCGGCAGTGCATCGAGCGAACATGGCCCGCCGCTCGACCGGCGCGCAGAAAACCATTCTGCCGCGCCGCCCGCTACGGCGGCAATCGGACCTGTTCTCATGATCGCCGCGCCGGTCCACCTGGCCGGCGAACGGCTGATGCTCGATCCGATGGGCGCGCTGTTCTGGCCGGAGCAGCGGCTGCTGGCGGTCTCCGACCTGCATCTGGAAAAGGGGTCGTCCTTCGCCCGCCGCGGGATGCTGCTGCCGCCGTGGGACACCCACGCGACGCTCGACCGGCTGACCCTGCTGCTGCGCCGCTGGTCGCCCGAGACCGTCGTGGCGCTGGGCAATTCGTTTCATGACGCCGACGGTTCGGGCCGCCTGCCGGCAACCGAACAGCGGCGGCTGAACGCGATGACCGAGGCGCATCGCTTCATCTGGGTGCAGGGCAACCACGACCCGACGCCACCGGACGGTCTGGCGGTGAATGGGTCGAAATCCTACAGCGCCGGCGCCGTGCTGTTCCGCCATCAGGCCGTCACGGCCGCCGATCCCGGTGAGGTCGTTGGCCACCACCACCCGAAGGCCACCATTCCGGCGCGCGCCGGCTCTGTCAGCCGCCCGTGCTTCGTGTTCGACGGCAGCCGGCTGATGATGCCGGCATTCGGCGCCTATACCGGTGGGCTGGACGTCCGCGACCCGGCGATCAACCGCCTGTTCCCGCGCGGCGGCCGGGTGTTCCTGCTCGGCAAGGAACGGCTGTTCAGCTTCGAGATCGGCCGCGGCGCCACATTGCGACTGCGACGTGATCCTGACCAGGATTCATCGGTACCTGGCAGGGATGTACGCTGTCCGGTGGACGGTGGCCGCTGATCTATCGCGCTATATCCCGGGCCGGCGGCCACAACATGGCGTGCCGCCCTTTCCGCCGCCGGAGCGCTGCCAGGCCTGCCAAACCGGTGCCGATCAACGCCACGGTCCCAGGCTCGGGCGCCGCGACGGCACTGGCTGACGATGCCAGGGTGATCGTGCCGGGCAGCGTTCCGGAATAGGGACGAAGATGCAGTTCGCCGTTGCCGGCGTAGCTCGCGGCGACCAATGTGCCGTCGATCGGCACGTTGTTGGTGACACTGGCAAGCGGCGCCAGCACGCTGCCGCCGAATTCGTTGGCAAAGGTCAGGTTCGTCGCGTTCACGAAATTCCACAGTACCGTCGCCGCGTAATCCGTCGGATTGGAGAAATTCACGCTGTTCGGCAGTGAAAACGAGCAATTGCTGGACACGCAGCTATCCACGTTGACATTGACGATGACAGATGTCGCGCTGTTCAGGTTGATCGTGACCGTGGAGTTCGGGGCAAACAGTGATGTGTTGATCCCGAACACGGCCACACCGCTTTTGTCCGGTGCAGCGTTGAAGATGACCGAGTTGTTCGACGATGTCGCCGTGCTGTTTGCCGCTATGCTGTTCAACTGGGTGGAAAGATTGGTCAGCGGCGTCTGAAAGGTGGTGGCGAAGGATCCCAGCGTGCTGGTCGGCGCGGCCAGGTTCAGGCAGGAGATTTTGGTTGCCGTTGCGCCAGCGTTCAGATTGAGGTTGCCGCTTTGACTGCCGGTGTAGCTGATCGATCCGCCATTCATGTTGATGGTGCCGAAATTACCGCCGGCCAGCGCCACGGTGCCGCCGCCCTGGTTCAAGTTTATGTTGGCGGCGTTGTCACCCCGGATCGCGACTGTCGCGCTGCCGCCGACATAGACGCTGCCGCCGCTGTTGAGCTGCAGCGTGCCGGAATTCGCCCCAATGACGTTCAGGCTGCCAGAACCGTTCGACAGGGATAAAATGCCGCTGTTGGCACCGTCGACATAGGCCGATCCACCATCGTTCAGATTGAAGAAAACGTTGTTGCTGCCGGCGATGGTCACGCCACCGCCGCCGTTGACATTATAGCTCCCACCGGAGGTCGCGCTGCCATAGACGGTGATCGCGGAAAAAGATGAAGCCGACCCACCTCGCTTCGTATTGAAGCTCGCGCCGCCGGTCAGATTGCCGCCCACGACAACCCTCCCCTCGACATCGCCGTGCTGGTGAAGGAGCCGAACACCACTGCGTTGAACTGACTTAATATCTCATTGGTAGACAACGTGCCGGCTTTGGCCGATCCCATGATCAAGGCGATCATAAGAGCGAACAGTCCAGCGATCCTGAGGAGAATCACGATCATAAGGTCCAAAAGAATGCGCTGTAGTCGTAACAAAAATTGCGCAAAAAATCAAGATCAATATCAGATACATCTGTATGCACAAGCGAACGCCACAGTATGCAAAGTGGAAATCCCTTGACCCTATGCACCCGTCTTGTATCTCGGCGACCGTATCTTTGCGTGCGGAGTTGAATGCCGAATGCCCGATGTGACGATCGAATCGCAATCGACCCGCCCGCCGCGGGGCAAGGCCGCGCCCGTCCTGAGCGTCGTCGTGCCGTGCTATAACGAACGCCCGAACGTGGCGCCGATGATCGCCAAACTGGATGCCGCCCTCGCCGGCATCGCCTGGGAGGTGATCTACGTCGACGACAACAGTCCGGACGGAACCGCGCAGGAGGTGCGCCGGATCGCCCAGTACGACAGCCGGGTGCGGTGCATCCGGCGGATCGGCCGGCGCGGCCTGGCCTCGGCGGTGATCGAGGGCGCGCTGTCGTCCTCGGCCAGACTATATCGCGGTGATCGACGGCGATCTGCAGCACGACGAAACCCGGCTGCCGGTCAATGCTGGCGGCATTGCAGACCGGCGAGCTACGACATCGCCGTCGCCAGCCGCCATGTCGAGGGCGGCGACAATGCCGGGCTGTCCAGCCGCTGGCGGCACGTGCTGTCGGACGGCGGCATCTGGCTTGCCCAGGCCTTCCTGCCGGTGCGCCTGACCGACCCCATGAGCGGCTTCTTCATGCTGCCGCGCCGTTTGTTCGAGGATCTCGCCCGCGGCCTCAACGGTCAGGGCTTCAAGATCCTGCTGGATCTTGTGCTCAGCAGCGCCGCGCCGCTGCGGGTGCTGGAAGTTCCTGCCCGGTTCCGCGAGCGTGCCGCCGGCGAGAGCAAGATGGACGCGCTGGTGATGATCCAGTTCGGCGGCCTGCTGCTGGACAAGGTGTTTGGCGGCCTGCTGCCGCTGCGCTTCTTCTCCTTCGCCCTGGTTGGCGCGCTGGGTATCGTGGTTCATCTGTTCGTCCTCGGCCTGCTGCGCCAAGCAACGGTGCTGGGGTTTGAGGCCGAACAGACGATCGCGACGGTGGTTGCGATGGTGTTCAATTTCCAGCTCAACAACGCTGATCACCTATCGCGATCAGCGACTGAAGGGTCCGCGGCTGTGGCGCGGGCTGCTGCTGTTCATGGTGGTCTGCGGCTTCGGTGCGGTCGCCAATGTCGGCATCGCCCAGGTGCTTTACGAGCAGCACACCACTTGGACCGTTGCCGGCGGGCATCGGCGCAATGATCGGGGTGGTCTGGAATTACGCGGTCTCGGCGACCCTGGTCTGGCGTTCCCGGTGAGGGCATCGGTGTAATGACCGATTGGCCGCCGCGGTCGCGGCGGTGACGGTGATCCGGCTGGTGGTGGCGGCGACGGTGCCGCTGGCGCCGGACGAGACCTACTACTGGGTCTGGTCGCGTGCGCTGGCGCCCGGATATCTGGATCATCCGCCGATGGTGGCGCTGTGGATCAGGGCGGGAACCTGATTGCTGGGCAGACCGCGCTCGGGGTTCGCCTGCTGGGTCCGCTGGCGGCGGCGCTGGCGTCGTGGATGCTGTTCGACGCTGCGCGAGCGCTGTTCCCGGGCACCAGGCCGGTCGCCGCGGCCGTGATCATGCTGAATGCCTCGCTGTTGCTGGGCGTCGGCACGGTGATCATGACGCCGGACTCGCCGCTGCTGTTCTTCTGGACCGCGGCGTTCTGGGCGGTGGCGCGCATCGCGGCCGGCGGGCACGGGCGTGTGGTGGCTGGTCGCGGGGCTCGCGGCCGGTCTGGCGCTGGACAGCAAATACACCGCGCTGTTCTTGTGGATCGGCGTCGGCCTGTGGGTCTGCTGGTGCCCGCGGTGCGGCCCTGGCTGCGCCGGTGGCAGCCCTGGGCGGCGGTGCGTGATCGGACTGGCGTTGTTCGCGCCGGTGCTGGCATGGAATGCGCGAACATGGCTGGGCCGGCTTTGTCAGGCAGGGCGGCCGGGTCGATGACTGGCAGCCGGCCCGGGCACTGGGCTTTCTGGCCGAACTGATCGGCGGCCAGATCGGCCTGGCGACGCCGCTGGTCTGGGTGCTGTGCATGGCGGGCCTGGTGGCGGCGGTGCGCCGGGCCTGGACGACCGCGCGATCCGCGCTGGTCGCTGCTCGCCGCGCTGTCGTTGCCGCCGGTGCTGGTGTTCGTGCAGCACGCGATCGGTGACCGGGTGCAGGGCAACTGGCCGGCGATCATCTACCCGGCGCTGGTGGTGGCGGCGGCGGCCTGGCTGGCGGCGGCGCTGGTGGATCGGCGCCGCCGCCTGGGTTTCGCGATCACCGCGGTGGCCTATGTGCAGGCGACGACGGGATGATGCCACTGCCGCCGCGGCTGGATCCGATCGCCATGCGGCTGGCCGGATGGGAGGGGCTCGCGCGGCAGGTCGCGGCGACGCGGCAAGCTACGGGCGCAGCCTTCGTGGCCGCCGACGGCTATGCCCTGGCCAGCGAACTGGCCTGGTGGATGCCTGCTGGTGTCGAAGTCGTCAGCACCGAGGCGCGATGGCGGCTGCTTGACCTGCCGCGGGCCAGCATCGGCGAAAACAGCCTGTTGCTCGCGCAAGACTTTCGCCGTGCCGAAGTCCCGGATTTCGGCCTTATGGGCCAACGTCGAGCGCATCAGAACCGTGGAGCGGCCAGGATCTGGGATGAGCTTCGTCCTGTACCGAGTAACGCCGCGACCAGGCCTGGAAGCGGTTGCATTGGCGCGGCGCTAGAGCGTGATCACGCTGGGCGGACGTCCGAAGCGTGTGAATCACGCGATAAAACAAGGAGGTGGACCATTTTCGGCCTGCAAGGTTAGGCTGAAAATGGTCTAGCAGGCTGCGGAAATTCACCTGGAAAGGGCGGTGTTTCGGCGTGGTAATTGGGTCAAGAAGGTCAGTTCACGGGATTTCGCTATTCTGAGCGGGAATTCGCTGTGTTTATCAGCGAATTGCCGGTTCCTGTACAGACTTCCGGGCGTGGGAGACCTACGCTGTGGCGCCCAGCAGCTTTGGCAGCCGCACCAGATTGTAGGCGGCGGCGTTTAGCGTGAACATCCAGCCGACCCGCTCGGTGCCCCGATGGCGCGTCTTGCGAAAGCCGGCGGACGACTTGATCCAGCCGAACACCTCCTCGATCCGCTTGCGCTTCTTCTGGCTGACGCCATAGCCCCGATGGCGTGTGGTGCGGCCATCGATTGCCGAGCGGCGGCCATTGGTGTTCTGCGCAACGTGCGGCGTCACACCAAGCTCACGGATGTCGGCGACGAAATCGGCGGTGTCGTGAGCCTTGTCGCCACCCACGGTGATCCGGTGGCTCCCCTCCAGTGCGCCCACCATCTCGATCGCAGCCTCGCGCTCTGCCGTGCCGCTAGCCTTGGTCACCGCCGCCGCCACAACCAGCCCGTTGCCATTCTCCATCAGCACGTGACCCAGGTGGCAGAGTTTGGCAGCCTGGCCCGCTGCCTTCTTGTAGAGCCGGCATCGGGATCCGTGGTCGAGGCGTGCGTCTCGTTGCTGCGGGGCTGGCCGCGGAAGTCAACCTCACTGTTACGCCCCGCGGCAGGCGGTTCGCCGGAGCCGTCTTTCGGCTTGAAGCTCTTTATGCTCGCCCAGGCTTCGATCATGGTACCGTCGACCGAGAAATGCTCGTCCGACAGCAGCGGCTTGACCTGCGGGTCAATCAGGATCGCAGCCAGGAAGCGATGCGCGATATCACCTTCCAGCAGACGGTCGCGGTTCTTGGTGAACACGGTGACGTCCCACACCGAGGCATCCATCGACAGGCCGACAAACCAGCGAAACATGATGTTGTAGGTCAGTTGCTCCATCAGTTGCCGCTCTGAGCGGACCGAGAAGAAGGCTTGCAGCAGCAGTGCCCGCAACAACTTCTCTGGCGCGATCGATTCCCGGCCGAACGCCGAGTAGATCTTGGCAAAGTCGGGAGACCGACGATCCAGTGCGGCATTGACCAGCGGGCGAATGGCTCGCAGTGGGTGGTTCGGCGGCACGAAGGCCTCGGGACTGAGATAGCTGAACATCGCTGCAGTCTGTCGATCGGCACCACGCATCGGTCCAGGTCCTC
Organism: uncultured Chitinophagaceae bacterium; assembly: GCA_963823975.1. Taxonomy (GTDB): domain Bacteria; phylum Bacteroidota; class Bacteroidia; order Chitinophagales; family Chitinophagaceae; genus Ginsengibacter. Next base: position 42,659 of record CAWGNP010000001.1, read on the forward strand.
AAGCGAATTGCTGGAGCGATCGAATTGTGCCGGGGGCGTTTTGTAAAGCCGAATTTCCGCAGCCTGTTAGAGGGATCAGCCTTCGCTTCAGAACTAACCCCCCGCCTCAAGCTCGTCGATGAACCCGGAGATCACGTCCAGTCCCTTGTTCCAGAACGCCGGATCGGACGCATCCAGCCCGAACGGCGCCAGCAGTTCCTTGTGCCGCTTGGTCCCGCCGGCCCGCAGCATGTCCAGATATTTCGCCTGGAACCCCGGATGGCCGCGACTGGAACACCGAATACAGCGCGTTCACCAGGCAATCCCCGAACGCATACGCATAGACATAGAACGGCGAGTGGATGAAGTGCGGCACATAGGACCAGAACACGCTGTATTCCGGCGTGAACTCGAACGCCGGCCCCAGGCTTTCGGTCTGCACCTGCATCCACAGCTCGCCGATCCGCTCCGGCAGCAGTTCGCCGGAGCGGCGCTCGTCGTGCAGCAGCGTCTCGAACTGGTAGAACGCCACCTGGCGCACCACCGTGTTCAGCATGTCCTCGGTCTTCGCCGCCAGCATGATCCGGCGCTGCGCCGGGTTGGCGGCGTCCAGCAGCGAGCGGAACGTCAGCATCTCGCCGAACACGCTGGCGGTCTCGGCCAGGGTCAGCGGCGTGTGCGACATCAGCGTGCCCTGCGGCCCGGCCAGCACCTGATGCACGCCGTGGCCCAGTTCATGCGCCAGCGTCATCACGTCGCGCGTCTTGCCGTGATAGTTCAGCAGCAGATACGGATGCACGCTGGGCACCGTCGGATGGGCGAACGCGCCGCCGGACTTGCCCGGCTTCAGCCGGGCGTCGATCCACGGCTTGTCGAAGAACTGCCGGCCGACCGAGGCCAGTTCCGGGCTGAACGCGCCATAGGCGTCCAGCACCTGCTTCGTCGCATCCGGCCACGCGATCAGCCGGTCGTCGTCGTTCGGCAGCGGCGCGTTGCGGTCCCAGTGCTGCAGCTTCGGCAGACCGAGCCACTTGGCCTTCATCTGGTAGTAGCGGTGCGACAGGCGGGGATAGGACTCGCGCACCGCGGTCGCCAGCGCATCGACGACCTCGTCCTCCACCATGTTGGCGCGGTTGCGGGAGCTGGTCGGGCGGGCGTGGTGGCGCCAGGTGTCCTCGATCTCCTTGTCCTTGGCCAGGGTGTTGGTGATCAGCGAGAACAGCCGGATGTTGTCGCCGAACGCCTTGCCGATGGCCTTGCCGGCGGCCTCGCGCACCGAGCGGTCGCGGTCGGACAGCTTGTTCAGCGTGTCGCTGACGGTCAGGATCTCGCCGTTCAGCTCGATCCGCATCGCCGCGACGGTTTCGTCGAACAGCCGCACCCAGGCGCCGTTCGCGGTCAGGTCGCGCTCGTGCGTCAGCTTTTCCAGTTCGTCGCTCAGCTGGTGCGGCCGGAACACCCGCAGGTCGCGCAGCCACGGGCGGTAGCGCGCCAGCGCCGGGTCGGCGAGCTTGGCCTCCAGCACCGCGTCGTCCAGGCGGTTGAGCTCCAGCGTGAAGAAGATCAGGTCGCTGCTGATCGCGGTCACCCGCTCGTTCACCGTCTGGTAGAAGCGGCCGATCGCCGGGATCGGTGGAGTCGCCGGCGAACAGCAGCTGCGCGTAGGACGCGACGCGGCCGAGGATTTCCTGGATCTGCTCATACTCGGCGATCGCCGCGGCCAGGGCGGCGCCGGACAGGCTCGCCAGCGTGCCGGCATGGGCCTGGGCGAAGGATTTCGCCGCTTGTTCGGCCTGCGCCAGGTCGGCCATCACCTGCGGGCTGTCGGGCGAGGCATAAAGATCGGACAGGTCCCAGGCCGGCAACGATCTGCGATTGGGCGGTGCTGGCGTCGTTCATCGCGGATTTCGTGTCCCTTGGCTCTGCGTGCGTGGCCTGCTGCATCATTCCGTCATGTAAGCTAGGAAAGGCAAACGTCAAAGGGCGCGGCTACCGCGACGCCGCCCGGCGACCGGAGGATGCGTGCAGAGCTACCCGACATGGCCGAACCTGGCCTCGATGATGTTCGCCCTGGCCCGTGGCTGGCCGGACAAGCCGATGCTGCGGGTCTGGCGGGACGGCGCCTGGCACTCCATCACCTGGGGCGAGTTCGGCCGCATGGCGGCCTCCTGCGCGCGGCATCTGCGCGCAGCCGGCGTCTCGGCCGGCGACCGGGTGCTGCTGTGCATGGAGAACCGGCCGGAATTTCCCGATCGCCGAGACCGCGCTGATGGCGATCCGCGCGGTTCCGGTGCCGGCCTACACGACCAACACGGTCGATGATCACGCGCATCTGCTGCGCGATTCCGGCGCGCGGGCGGCGATCGTCTCGTCGGCCGCGCTGGCGGACCGGCTGCTGGCGGCGGCGGCAAAGGTCGGCGGGCCTGGATCTGCTGGTGGTCGATGGACGGCGACGCCCGCCGCGGATGCCGGGCACGCAGCGCGCCGATCGATGCCGTGGGCAGGCGCTGATCGAGGATCAGCGGCCGCCGGACGACATCGCGGCGGAGGCGGCGCAGATCCCGGCGACCGCGCTGGCCTGCCTGATCTACACCTCCGGCACCGGCGGCTCGCCGCGCGGGCGTGATGCTGCCGCACCGCTGCATCCTGTCCAACTGCGCCGGCGCGTTCGAACTGGTGCGGCCGCTGCGGCTGAAGGACGAGATCTATCTGTCCTACCTGCCGCTGTCGCATGCCTATCGAACACACGGTCGGGCAGTTCTTCCTGCTCAGCCTGGGCACCGAAATCGTCTATGCCCGCGGCGTCGAGCATCTGGCGGCCGACATGCTGGCGGTGCGCCCGACGATCCTGACCGCGGTGCCGCGGGTGCTGGAGGTGATCCGCACGCGCGTGCTGACCCAGGTGGCGCGGGAGAAGCCGTTCCGGCAGCGCCTGTTCCAGATGGCGCTGGCGATCGGCCTGAAGCGGGTGGACGGCGCAGCGGCTGACGCTGGCCGAGCGGCTGCTGGATCCGATCCTGGACCGGCTGGTGCGGGCCAAGGTGCGCGCCCGCTTCGGCGGCCGCCTGGTCGCCGCGATGTCCGGCGGCGCTCGGCTGGAACCCGAGGTCGGCCGGTTCTTCCTGGCGCTGGGCCTGACGATCATGCAGGGCTACGGCCAGACCGAGGCCGGTCCGGTGATCAGCGCCAACCCGCCCGATGCGATCCGCATCGACACCGTCGGCAAGCCGCTGCACGGCGTCGATCTGCGCATCGCCGAGGATGGCGAGATCCTGGTGCGCGGCGGCCTGGTCATGGACGGCTACTGGAACCGCCCGCAGGACACCGCGGCGGTGATCCGGGACGGCTGGCTGCATACCGGCGATATCGGCGAACTCGACCGGCGGCTATCTGCGTATCACTGACCGCAAGAAGGACATGATCGTCCTGTCCGGCGGCGAGAACGTCTCGCCGGCCAAGATCGAGGGCATGCTGATGGCGGAAACCGAGATCGCCCAGGCGGTGGTCGCCGGCGAAGGCCGCAGCGGCCTGAGCGCGCTGGTGGTGCCGGCGGAGGGCTATGACGACGTGGCCGTGGCGCTGGCGGTCAACCGGACCAACCTGCGGCTGTCGGTGACCGAACGGATCCGCAAGCATGCGCTGGTGGCGCCGTTCACCATCGAAAACGGGTTGCTGACGCCGTCGCAGAAGATCCGCCGGGTGCTGGTGATGCGCGCCAATGCCGCATGTCGCTGGCACAGGCTGCACTGAGGATGACGCGACGCTGCGATCTCATCAGCCATTGCGATGGCGCGGTCGCTCTGCTAGACGGCGCGGCTCGCGTTTTTGTCCAATCGTGGATTTCTGTCATGCCTCGCGCGGTTCGCGGGGCACACGTCGTTAGAGAAGGGGCGCTGTCCCATGGCTGTACCAAAGAGAAAGACCTCCCCGTCGCGCGCCGGCATGCGCCGCAGCCATCAGGCGCTGCCGCACGAGGCGCATGCCGAATGCGCCAATTGCGGCGAGCTGAAGCGGCCGCACCACGTATGCAGCCATTGCGGCCATTACGACGGGCGCGAAGTGGTCGCGGCCGGCAAGCCGCTGCGGGGCGCTGTCCGGGTCTGAGGCCGGGTCGCGGCGTGCTGTCTGGTTCGCCCGTGACCGGTCCGTTCACGCTGGCCGTGGATGCCATGGGGGGCGACAACGCCCCTGACATGGTCGTCCATGGCCTGGAACTCGCGGCGGAACGCCATCCCGCGGCGCGCTTCCTGCTGATCGGCAACGAGCCGGCGCTGACTGCGCTGCTGGCCGCCACAAGCGCGCCCGCGCGGCCTGCACCGTGCGGCATGCGCCCGATGTCATCAGCAACGACATGAAGCCGACCGCGGCGCTGCGCAGCCGGCAGTCCTCCATGCGCCTGGCGGTCGACGCCGTCGCGTCCGGCGAGGCGTCGGGCCTGGTGTCGGCCGGCAACACCGGCGCGCTGCTGGCGCTGGCGAAGATCGTCATCAAGTCGCTGCCCGGGCATCGACCGGCCGGCGATGGCGGCGATCGGCCCATCGGCGCGCGGCGACGTCGTCATGCTCGACCTCGGCGCCAACGTGCAGTGCGACGTGCGCAACCTGGTCGAATTCGCCGTGATGGGCGACGTGTTCGCCCGCACCGTGCTGGGCCTGACGGCGCCGACGATCGGGCTGCTGAACGTCGGGTCGGAGGAGCTGAAGGGCGACGACACCGTGCGCGAGGCGGCGGAGATCCTGCGCGCCAGCCATATCGGCCCGCAGTTCCATGGCTTCGTCGAGGGTCATGACATCGCCGCCGGCACCACCGATGTGGTCGTCACCGACGGCTTCACCGGCAATGTCGCGCTGAAGACCGGCGAGGGCGCGCTGAAGCTGATCGGCGAGTTCCTCAAGCAGGTCTTCACCAGCAGCATCGCCGCGCAAGATCGCCTATCTGCTGGTCCGCCCGGGCCTGGACCGGCTGCGCGAATGGCTCGATCCGCGGCGCTACAACGGCGCGGTGATGGTCGGCCTGAACGGCGTGGTGGTGAAGTCGCATGGCGGCACCGATGCGCAGGGCTTTGCCCATGCCGTCGATGTCGCCATGGACATGGTCGTGCACCGGTTCAACGACCGGATCCGCGAGGATCTGGCCCGGATCGCGCTGGACAAGCGCGGACGCCGCGGCGAAGAACGGCCGCGATCGCAAGGCTGATTCCGGGCCGACCACGGCGCCGACCGGCGGTCACAGAGCCGATCGGCCCGCAGCTTGCCGGCGATCCGCGACCGGGCTCGACCGACGACACTCATCTCGCCACCGCCTGACCAGGATCAGTAATGCCGCTTCGTTCCATCCTCGCCGGCTGTGGCGGCTATCTGCCCGAACGGATCGTCACCAACGACGAACTGTCGCGCACGGTCGATACCTCCGACGAGTGGATCCGCGAGCGGACCGGCATCCGCCAGCGGCATTTCGCCGCCAAGCACGAGACCGCCGCGTTCATGGGCACCGCGGCGGCGCGGGCCGCGCTGGCCGATGCCGGGGCGACGCGCCGCGGACGTGGACGCGATCATCCTGGCGACCAGCACGCCGGACCAGGCGTTTCCCGCCACCGCGCTGCGCGTGCAGGCGGCACTGGGCGTCACGCGGGGCTTCGGCTTCGACCTGTCGGCGGCCTGCGCCGGGTTCATCTACGGCCTGTCGGTCGCCGACGGCATGATCCGGTCCGGCCAGGCGCGCGGCGTCCTGGTGATCGGCAGCGAGGTCTATTCGCGCATCCTGAACTGGCAGGACCGCGGCACCTGCGTGCTGTTCGGCGACGGCGCCGGCGCGGTGTTCCTGCGCGCGAGCGACGACCGACGACGACGACCGGCGCGGCGTGCTGTCCACCCATATCCATGCCCAGGGCACGCTGGGCGACATCCTGTATGTCGATGGCGCGGTCGGCCAGCCGGACAAGCCCGGCCATCTGGTGATGAACGGGCGGGAGGTGTTCCGCCACGCCGTCACCCGGCTGGCCGAGGCGGTCGAGGAGGCGCTGGCCGCCAACGGCCTGACCCACGCCGACGTCGACTGGCTGGTGCCGCACCAGGCCAACAGCCGGATCATCGATGCGATGGGCCGCAAGCTGGGACTGCCGCCGGAGCGCGTCGTGGTGACGGTGGACCGCCATGCCAACACCTCGGCGGCCTCGGTGCCGCTGGCGCTGGCCGAGGCGCGGCATGACGGGCGCATCCGCGCCGGCGATCTGGTGCTGCTGGAGGCGCTGGGCGGCGGCCTGACCTGGGGATCGGCGCTCGTCGTTATGCCGGCTGTGACCATGCTAACGATGCCAGGATCGGCTGCAAACCTCTGATCCGGTAAGATTATTTCTTCGTCAGAACCTTGACGTGTCGGTTCGATCTGCATAGCGTTCGTGCTATGCTGACGATCACCCGCGCCCACATAGCTGAAATGATCTACACGCAGGTTGGGCTCTCCCGGAATGAGTCGGCCGATCTGCTGGAAGATGTGCTGGATCGCATCGCGGCGCATCTGGAAAAGGGTGAATCTGTTAAAATCAGTGGGTTCGGAACCTTTTCTGTCAGGCAGAAAGGGCGCCGCATCGGCCGCAATCCGAAGACCGGGTGAAGAAGTGCCGATCCTGCCGCGGCGGGTTCTGGTGTTCCGGCCCAGTCACGTGCTGAAGGCTCATGTCAACGGCACGACGCCCGGTACGGAAGAAGATGAATGAGGCGACCCGCCTGCAGGACTGAGCGGGGTGGCGGCCGATGGACCGCCACGTGAGCGACGACCTGCAACAGACGATGCTGTCGACCACGGGCTCCGGTCACGGCCCAAGAAGGCGCCGAACGCTTTTCGCACAATCAGTGAGGTAGCGGACGATCTTCATATCCCGCAGCATGTCCTGCGGTTCTGGGAGACAAAGTTTCCGCAGGTGAAGCCGCTGAAGCGCGGCGGCGGGCGGCGCTATTACCGGCCGGACGACATCGTGCTGCTGCGGCGGATCGCGGATCTGCTTTATACCCAGGGCTATACGATCAAGGGCGTGCAGCGGCTGCTGCGCGAGGGCGGCGGACAGCTGTCCGACGATATCCCGCCGCCGACCGCGGATGAGCGCGCCGCGGCCGAGGCGGAGAAAACCGGCACTACCGCCGGGCAAACCGCCGCTGATCCCCGGACTGGAACTCGTCGCGCCGCCACCGGCGCTGACGCAGATGGCGAGCCGGTGGCTCGGCCCAGACCGGATGGCGAGCACGAGCGGCTGCGAACCCTGCTGGAGGAGGCGCTGGAGGAACTGGAGGCGCTGCGGGCGGCTGAGGTAGTTGCTGAAGCTAGCCAGGTCGCTGCCAGGACGTCACGCTCCAGGACATGCGCGCGCATGCCTGATTACGCCTGCGACTATGCCCACCGTCGCGCCGTCAGCCGCCGAACGCGGAAAGCCCGGTCTGCGCCCGGCCCAGGATCAGCGCATGCACGTCGTGCGTGCCCTCGTAGGTGTTCACCGTCTCCAGGTTCATCACGTGGCGGATGACGTGGTACTCGTCGACGATGCCGTTGCCGCCGTGCATGTCGCGGGCGACACGGGCGATATCCAGCGCCTTGCCGCAGTTGTTGCGCTTCAGCAGGCTGATCATCTCCGGCGCCGCGTCGTGCTCGTCCATCAGCCGGCCAAGCCGCAGCACCGCGTGCAGGCCCAGCGTGATCTCGGTCTGCATGTCGGCCAGCTTCTTCTGGATCAGCTGGGTCGCGGCCAGCGGGCGGCCGAACATCATGCGCTGCAGCGTGTACTCGCGCGCGGCGTGCCAGCAGAACTCGGCGGCGCCCAGCGCGCCCCAGGCAATGCCGTAGCGGGCGTTGTTGAGGCAGGAGAACGGCCCGCGCAGCCCCTTCACGCTCGGGAAGCTGGTTCTCGGCCGGGACGAACACGTCCTGCATCATGATCATGCCGGTGACCGAGGCGCGCAGCGAGAACTTGCCCTCGATCTTCGGCTGCGTCAGGCCGGCCATGCCGCGTTCCAGGATGAAGCCGCGGATGTCGCCGGCATCGTCCTTCGCCCACACCACCAGCACATCGGCGATCGGCGAGTTGGTGATCCAGGTCTTCGAGCCGTTCAGCAGGAAGCCGCCATCGACCTTCTTCGCCCGGGTGCGCATCGAGGCCGGATCGGAGCCGGCATCCGGTTCGGTCAGGCCGAAGCAGCCGACGAACTCGCCGGTGCGCAGCTTCGGCAGGTATTTCTGCCGCTGCTCCTCGGACCCGAAGGCGTAGATCGGATACATCACCAGCGACGACTGCACCGAGAACGCCGAGCGGTAGCCGGAATCGACCCGCTCGACCTCGCGCGAGATCAGGCCGTAGCTGACATAGTTCACGCCGGCGCAGCCGTAGCCTTCCAGCGTGGCGCCGAGGAAGCCCATCTCGCCGAATTCGTTCATGATCTCGCGGTCGAACTTTTCCAGCCGGTTGGCCATCAGCACGCGCGGGAAACAGCTTCTCCTGGCAGAAATCGTGCGCGGCGTCGCGGATCGCGCGTTCGTCTTCCGACAGGGCGGTGTCCAGGCGCAGCGCGTCATCCCAGGCGAACGGCGTGAAATGGCTCGGACTGGGCGCGGGCACGTCGGGCTCGAGGCGTCGTTCATGCGTCGGTCTCTCTGTTCTCCGGCGACCTGCGGCGGCCGGGTGCGAAGGAACATGAAGGCGGGGACGTCGTCGCCAAAGCCGACGACCGCCGGGCCAAGATCGTCGTCGCGGCGATAACGCTCCCGGCGGACGTCGTCGCGCCGCGGTTCGTCGCGCCTGGTTTCGTCGCGCCGGGTCTCGGCCGCCGGGGCTCGTCCTGCCGAGGTTCGTCACGCCGAGGCTCCTCGCGGCGCGGCTCGCGCGCCGCGAGCTTCCTGCGCGCCGGAGTCGCGCCGCGCGCGTCTCGCGGTGCGCGTCGTCGCGGCTCGGTCCTCAGGTCGTCCGGCGGCTCGTCCCGGCGTCAGCCGCTGCGGCTGGTTCATCGCGCGGTCGCCTGGCGGTGCGCTCCGCGGCCAGCAGCGCAGTTCGCGGCTGCGCTGCGACGGCTGCCGGTCGGAGCGCTCGCGCGTTCGCCGCGCGGCTTCTCAGTCTTTTCCTTGGCCTCGCGCGGCTTTGCCTTCGCGGCGGCTTTCTTCGGCTCCGCCGCCTTGCGGCCGCGCCGCTTGCGGCCGTCCTTCTCGGCCCAGTCGACCGGATCGAGGCCCTCGACCATGATCGGCGGGATCGGATGGCCGATCAGCTTCTCGATCTGCTCCACCGCATAGCGGTCTTCCGGCGCGGCGATGGTGAAGGCCTGGCCTTCCAGCCCGGCGCGCCCGGTGCGGCCGATGCGATGGACATAGTCCTCGGCATGGATCGGCACGTCGAAGTTGAACACATGCGACAGGCCGCCGATGTCGAGGCCGCGCGCCGCCACGTCGCTGCACACCAGCAGCCGCAGCTCGTTGGCCTTGAACTTCTCCAGCGTCGAGAACCGCACCGTCTGCGCCATGTCGCCATGCAGCGCGCCGGCATCGAAATGGTGCTTGGTCAGCGACTTGTGCAGGATATCGACGTCGCGCTTGCGGTTGCAGAAGATCAGCGCGTTCTGCACGTTCTGGCTGCGGATCAGCCGCCGCAGCGCCTCGCGCTTGTCGTGTTCGGCGACCAGCGCCAGGCCTTCGGTGATCGTCGTGGCGACCGAGGCCGCGCGCGAGACCGCGATTTCCTTCGGGTTGGTCAGGAACGCATCGACCAGGCGGCGGATTTCCGGCCCCATGGTCGCGGAGAAGAACAGCGTCTGCCGGGTCGTCGGCAGCATCGAGACGATCCGCTCGACATCGGGGATGAAGCCCATGTCCAGCATCCGGTCGGCTTCGTCGATCACCAGCAGCCTGGTGTCGGACAGCAGGATGGTGCCGCGGTCGAACATGTCGAGCAGCCGGCCGGGCGTGGCGATCAGCACATCGACGCCGCGGTTCAGCACGTCCTTCTGGTCGGACATGCTCTCGCCGCCGATGATCAGGGCGTGGGTCAGCTTCAGGTACTTGCCGTACTGGACGAAATTCTCGGCGACCTGCAGCGCGAGTTCGCGCGTCGGCTCCAGGATCAGGCTGCGCGGCATGCGGGCGCGGGCGCGGGAGCCGGACAGGATGTCCAGCATCGGCAGGGTGAAGCCGGCGGTCTTGCCGGTGCCGGTCTGCGCCGTGCCCATCACGTCGCGGCCCATCAGGACGTAGGGGATCGCCTGCTCCTGGATCGGCGTCGGATGGCGGTAGCCCATGTCGTCGATGGCGCGCAGCACCTCCGCGCGACAGGCCGAGGTCGGCGAACACGGCGCGGGCGGGCTCCGGCGGCGGGCCCTCGGCGATCGGGAATCAGGCGACCGGATTGCGTCATCGTCGTCTCGGTCGTGATCATCCGCGTCGATCGACGCTCGTCGCCGGATCGTGTCTGTCGGCTGCGTCCGACCCGATCGGCAGCCGCGTGCAGCGGCCGGTTGCGGCATGGCTTCGGCGCAACCGCTGCGGCAGCGTCACGACGGCGCTTGCGCCGGCGGTCCGGCGTCGGCTGGCTGATCGGCGACGCACTGGTGCGCCGCGCGGTTGCGGCAACAGGCGTCCGCGCCACGGCCGTTCCGCGACGGGCGGCTCCGCGTCGGTTGGTTCCCGTGAGGCGGTCGTTGTTTCGGTCAAATCCGGTCCAGTCGATGGCATGGGTGCGATATGTGGTAGGCTGATGCCGCGCTTTGCCGCGAGGCGCAACAGGCGCGCCAGGCAGCCAAACGCGAATCCCGCATGCGAGGTGCCCTGCATCCGCTCGCGCGCCGGGCGGGGTATCGGGACTACCAGGGCAAAAGTCAAGGATCAGCGGCGTCAACGGACCTGCGAGGACGCTACCGAGCATCGGGTCTGGCAGTGCGGCAAGCGCGATGCCTCACGCAGGCGGACTCAGAACGATGCGATTCGCTGGCTGCGACCGCTGACTTGAGGCTGAACGACCTATGCGACCCGACAGTGGCGATCTCGTCGCCGTCATACCGTCCATGACCATTGCCGTCTTCGGCAGCGTTTAGGAGCCTGCCGTGATCACGCCGAAGGTGGCCTCGCCGGCTCGGCTACTCGCGAGCCGCATGAGCGCTATTCCGCCGCAGACTGCGCCGCGAGGCCAGAGCCTGGCCAGCGACTCTGCGCCTTGGTCGAGGTCTCCAGCACGTCGCGCAGGATCTCCTCGGTGTGCTCGCCCAGCAGCGGAGAGCGTTTCACCTCGGATATGCTGTCCGACATCTTGATCGGATTGCCGACCGACAGGTATTTGCCGCGGGTCGGATGATCGACCTCCACCACCGTGCCGGTGGCGCGCAGCGACTGTTCCTCGGCGATTTCCTTCATCGACAGGATCGGGCCGCAGGGGATGTCGTATTCGTTCAGGATGTCCATCGCCTCGAACTTCGTCTTGGTCATGGTCCATGCCTCGATCGTGTCGAAGATGGACTTCAGCCGCGGCAGGCGGGCAGGCGGGCTTGGCATAATCCGGGTCGGTCTTCCACTCCGGCTTGCCGATCACGTCGCAGATCGCTTCCCACACCGGCGCCTGGGCGATGAAGTAGATGTAGGCGTTCGGGATCGGTCTCCCAGCCCTTGCACTTCAGGATCCAGCCGGGCTGGCCGCCGCCCGAGGCGTTGCCGGCGCGCGGCACCGCCTCGCCGAACTCGCCGTCCGGATATTGCGGATATTCGGTCAGCGGCCCATGCGCGAGGCGCTGCTGGTCGCGCAGCTTGACGCGGCACAGGTTCAGCACGCCGTCCTGCATCGCCACATCGACCTTCTGGCCGCGCCCGGTGGTGTTGCGCTGGAACAGCGCGGCGACGATGCCAAGGGCCAGATGCAGGCCGGTGCCGGAGTCGCCGATCTGCGCGCCGGTCACCAGCGGCGGGCCGTCGTCGAAGCCGGTGGTGGAGGCCGAGCCGCCGGCGCACTGGGCGACATTTTCGTAGACCTTGCAGTCCTCATACGGGCCGGGACCGAAACCCTTTGATCGAGGCCAGGATCATGCGCGGATTGAGCTGCTGGATGCGCTCCCAGGTGAAGCCCATGCGATCCAGCGCGCCGGGGGCGAAGTTCTCCACCATCACGTCGCAGGATTTTACCAGCGCTTCGAGCACCTCCTTGCCGTGCTTGTCGCGGCCGTCGATCGTGATCGAGCGCTTGTTGTGGTTCAGCATGGTGAAATACAGGCTGTCGACGCCCTTGATGTCCTGCAGCTGGCCGCGGGTGATGTCGCCGACCCCAGGCCGTTCGACCTTGATCACGTCGGCGCCGAACCAGGCGAGAAGCTGGGTGCAGGTGGGGCCGGACTGGACATGGGTGAAGTCCAGGATGCGGACGCCGTCGAGTGCTTTGGTCATTGCGGTTGTCCCTATGCGTGTCGGGCATGGTGTTCGTTGGCGTGGTTTCTTCACGCCAATAAAGTCGGGATGGTGGGCTTCTTCGCCCATCATGACGGTCGCGGTTGGCGCCGGATCGTTATTTGTACATCGTCTGCGCCTTGGTTCCCGGCGCATATTCGTTCGGATCGACCCAGATGTTCACCACCGCCGATTTGCCGTGGCCTGCACGAACTGCCGCGCGCGCCGCAGGGCAGGGGCGATTTGCGAGGCTTCGCGCACTTCCTCGCCCTGGCCGCCCCAGATTCTGGCGAAGTGGGAGAACTCCATGTCGCCCAGCTTGTTGCCGACATTGCCGCGCTGCGGTCCGTACTTCGCCATCTGGCCGTAGCGGATCTGGTTCATCGCCGAGTTGTTGCCGATCACCGCGATATACGGCGCGCCGAACCGGTCGGCGGTTTCCATATCGAACGCGGTCATGCCGAATGCGCCGTCGCCGTAGTAGCACAGCACCTCTTTCTGCGGGATGCGCCAGCTTCGCCGCGATGGAGAAACCGGTGCCGACGCCAAGCGATCCCAGCGCGCCGGGATCCATCCAATGGCCCGGCGAGCGCGGCCGCACCGCCTGGGCCGAGATCGTCACCACGTCGCCGCCATCGCCGATATAGATCGTGTCGTCGGTCAGGAACTCGTTGATCTCATAGGCGACGCGATAGGGATGGATCGGCGACTGATCGGAGTTGAACACCGGCATCAGCTTGGCCAGCGCCGCGTCCTCGGCGCGGGTCAGTTCGCGCATCCAGTCCTGCCGCATCTGGCGCTTGTCGTTCTTCGAGCCGCCCGCTCGCGGCTTGCAGCACGGCACCCAGCACCGCGCCGGGATCACCGACAATGCCGAAGTCGATGTCGCGGTTCTTGCCGACGGTGCGGTAGTCCAGGTCGATCTGCACCAGGGTCGGCACATTGATCCGCTTGCCGTAGCCCATGCGGAAATCGAACGGCGTGCCGACGATCACCACCACATCGGCCTTGGCGAATGCCATGGTGCGGGTGCGGTCGAAATGATGCGGGTCGCCCGGCGGCAGGATCCCGCGCGCCGCGCCGTTGAAGTAGCCGGGGATATCCAGGCCGCGCAGCAGCGCGACGGCTTCCTCGTGCCCGCGGCCGCCCAGACCTGCTGGCCGAACAGGATGGCCGGACGTTCGGCGTTGACCAGGATATCGGCCAGACGCTCGATATCGCGCGGATCGCCGATCGATTTGGTGGAGGCGCGATAATGGCCGGGCTGGGGCAGCACCGCGCGGGACGCATCGATCTCGCGGTCCAGCACGTCGCGCGGGATTTCCAGGTAGGACGGGCCATAGGCGCCGGCGAAACATTCCCGCGCCGCCATCGACACCATGTCCGCAACCCGTTCGGTGGACATCACGGTGGAGGCGAACTTGGTGATCGGCTTCATGATATCGACATGCGGCAGGTCCTGCAGCCCGCCCATGCGCCATTGCGACAGCGCGCTTTGGCCGCCGATGTGCAGCACCGGGCTTTCCGAGCGGAAGGCCGTGGCGATGCCGGTGATCGCATTGGTGCAGCCCGGGCCGGCGGTGGTCACGACGACACCGAGCTTGCCGGTCTGGCGGGCATAGCCGTCGGCGGCGTGGGCCGCGACCTGCTCATGCCGGACATCGACGATGCGGATGCCTTCATCGATGCAGCCGTCGTAGATGTCGATGATATGGCCGCCGCACAGGGTGAAGATCGTGTCGACGCCCTCGGCCTTCAGCGCCTTGGCGACCAGATGGCCGCCGGATAGCACGCTGCCGTCGCGCCGTTTCTGCGCCAGTGTGTCGTCCGCGGTGCTGGTTGTCGTCGCTGACATTCATTTTCCTCCCGTACCGCTTGTCGTCGCGCCTGCTTCGGCGAGCGTCGCGTCCGCGACCGGTCCCATCCGCAAGCCGGTCTGGTGTTTCCCGTTCGGCGATGCCCTCTTTTGCGGGCCATCCAGAAAGTCGCCATGCCGCTCGACATGTGCCGCCAGACCCAGCGTGTGCTCCCGCACCAGACGTTCGGCCAGATCGGGATCGCCTGCCTGCAGCGCGGCGATGATGGCCCGGTGGTCGGCCACCGAACGCTGGGCCCGGTTGTCCTGCGTCATCGTCACCGCGCGAACCGCGCGCATGTGGATGAACAGCGTGTCGGTCAGGCTGGACATCAGACCGATGCCGCCCAGCCGAATGATCGCCTTGTGAAACTCCATGTTGGCGTCGGAGTATTCCGTCAGGTGCCCGGTAGGGTCTGCGTCGAACGCGTCCATCAGGCTGGGTCAGCCCGGCGATACTCGGCCGACGCGCTGCGTGGTCGCGGCGATGCGGGCGGCCATGCTTTCGATCGCTGCCCAGACGGTGATCATCTCGATGATCTCGCGCTTGGTCTTGCGCACGACGACGATGCCGCGGCGCGGGATGGTGCGGACGAAGCCCTCCTGCTCCAGCACCGACAACGCTTCGCGGATCGGCGTGCGGCTGACGCCAAGATCCTCGCAAAGCTGGCGTTCGTCCAGGCGGATTTCGTCGGCTGGCCGTAGATGTCCATTTCGGTGATGGCGCGCTTGATCGCATCGCACGCCTGCTTGCGCAGGCCGAACCCGAGATCCAGCGGTTCGATCCGTAGTCTTGGCTGGGCTTCATGACACCCTGCACCTGTCCTCCCGTGACGGCGGTATTTTGTATTTTGTATGCCACGGCGTCAAGCGGCGCGCGCCGGCTGTCTCGGAGCTGGGACGGGATTCCGAAATCTGGACGGCGATGGGAAGTTCGACTCAGAACGAAACGACTAGTGATTGCTTTGGCGAATCGGTAACGTTAGCGTTTATGATCCGAGACGGCTCAACGCTGGTTCGTCTAATGGTGCAGCAATGGCATGAGTAGCGATTTCAAACGGCGCCGGCACGCAATTCGGAGCCGCGCGGTTCCCAGCAGCGCGTCACGTTCCGGAGGAGGTTCGTCCGGCGCGGATCGGCAAGGCCGGAGTCGCGGCTTGTGGCGGCGTCGTGATTGTCGCTTTCGCCTTGATGGTGCTGGTCTGGATCGTGGCTGACCGAGACGGTCCAGGACACAGCGGGCGGAAATCCGGGACGAGCGGAACAGGTACTGAAGGGGCAGGCGGCGACGATGGCGGAAACGGTCGCGCATGAATTGCTGTTGATCGACCAGAGCCTGACGGTCATCCAGGCGGCATGGAAAGCCGACAGCGACGCGGTCGATCTGCTGAAATGGCAGCAGCAGATGCCGGCGCTGACTCTCGGTGGCGGACGACCTGTTCATCGCTGATGAGAAACATATCATCCGGCAGGATATCCTGCCGAAGGCGGTGGGGCAGGGTGTCGGTGCGGCCTATGTGACATTCCCGCACGGATCGTTGGAGCACTTCGAAAGCGACGGAACCAGGAACAAGGAATCCTTGCTGCTACAGGGTCAGGCCGGCTCCTCCATGGATGCCCGCCAGTTCCTGATGTATATCGTTCGCCCGCTGGATCATCCGAAAGGATGGCTGGTCGGCGCCTCCTATCGATCGACAGAGTTGACCAAGCTGTTTGCCGGGGCGGCGCTGGGTTACAATCCGGTGGTGGCGCTCGTGGACACGGGACGTGGAATCGTGCAGGCCGTCGTGGGCCCGGCGGCGCGCAGACCGAAGACGACCTTTCCGCAAACTGCAATGCTCAGCGCTCTGACCCGGTCGCCCTCGGGCACTGGCTCGGTGAGACGGCGATCGACGGCATCGAGAGGATCCATGCATTCCATCGCGTGGCCGACCGCGACATGGTGGTCGTGGTAGCGGCGAACTGGACCGAAGTGATGGCGCCAGCGGATTTCCTCGGCGCCGGCACGCGCACCCTGGCATTCATCGGCTCCGCCATGATCCTGTTGGCCGCGGGCATGGTGCTGTGGGAACTGCACGCTATCCGCGGCAAAGGCGGCAGAAGCGATCTTCGACCGAAGCCGAAGCGAATTGGAGCGGCTGCGGGACGAGGAAGGCAGCCAAACCGCCCGAGCGCGACTGACATGCCGCTCGGTTGAAGACAGTGGTCTGAGAGCATCACCGACGGAATAGCGCTGTTCGATGCCAACCTCCGGCTGGTGCAGTGGAACCAGCCGTTCATCGCAAGGTATCGGCATCGATCCGATGCAGGACATGCCGCTTGACACCCTGTTGCGGGAACAAGCCGGCAAAGGCCTGTTCGGCACCGGTTACGATGCTCGAGGCGGAAATCGGCCGCCGGGTAGGCGACCTTCGCGCTGGCGACGGTACAGGCGTGTCGCTGCCGGGTCCCGAACGGCGAGCACCTGGTCCTGCGTGGCCTTCCGATGGCAGAGGGCGGTTTCATGCTTCTGCTGAACGGCCTGAATTCACGAGCGCCAACCCCGGCACCAGCTGAACCGGCGATGCTTGACCAATCTTCCGGTCCGGCACTAGCCTTGCTGACCAGCGGGAGCGGTAATGCGCAGCGGTTTCTCGCGATGGACATGCGAAAGCCAGCGCACAACTTCGCTACAGCAGCAGCGGGACCAGGACCGCGGTCAGCAGCGCGTTCAGGCCCATGGCGATGCCGGCGAAGGTGCCGGCCAGCGGATCGACCTGAAACGCCCGCGCGGTGCCGATGCCATGCGCGGCGAGCCCGGCGGCAAAGCCCCGGGCGCGCTTGTCGCGTGATCCCCAGCCGGTTCATCAGCGGCGTGACCACGATCGCGCCCAGGATGCCGGTCAGGATCACCAGCACCGCCGTCAGCGCCGGATCGCCGCCCAGCCGGCCGGAAATGCCCATCGCCACCGCCGCGGTCACCGATTTCGGCGCGATCGAGGTGACGATCGCCGGCGATGCCCCCAGCAGCCGCGCGATCACCACCGCCGACACCAGCGCCGTCAGCGACCCCGCCAGCAGCGCGCAGGCCATCGGCAGGATCGACCGCAGCACCAGATGGCGGTTCTGGTACAGCGGGATCCCCAGCGCCACCGTCGCCGGTCCGAGCAGGAAATGGATGAACTGCGCGCCGTCGAAATAGGTGCCGTATGGCGTGCCGGTGCCGCGCACCAGCAGGCCGACCAGGCACATCGACATCAGCACCGGATTGGCCAGCGGCGCTCGCCGCAGCGCCGCCGAGATCCGGTCGCACAGGCAATAGGCCAGGATCGTCACGGTCAGCCACAGCAGCGGCGTGCGCGCCAGATAGACCCAGAGCGCGAAGACATCGTCTGTTCATCGACGGTCCGCCGCGCGACGAAGCTGAACACCCAGGCGGTGACCGCCAGGCTCAGGACGGTGGACACCACCAGCGCCACAGCGATCGCCAGGCATTGCCGGCCAGCACGTCCAGCCGCTGGACCACGCCGACGCCGGCCGGGATGAACAGCAGCGACAGATGCGACAGGATGCCGCGGCCGGTCTGCTCGAACGTGCCGTCGCGCAGTTCGGTCGGGGCCAGCCGGCCAACCCGGTCACGCGCCAGCAGCAGCAGCACGCACAGCACCAGGCCGATGACCGGCCCCGGCACCGGCAACGCCGGTGCCGTGGGCGATCGCCTCCCCGACCAACTGGCACAGCAGGATCAGGCCGAGGCTGAGCAGCATTCGGCCGGCGGTCAGACCCGTTCGATCAGCGCGGCGATGCCCTGGCCGACGCCGATGCACATCGTGGCGATGGCGCGCTTCTGGCCCAGCGTCTCCATCGCATTGACCGCGGTCAGCGCCAGCCGGGCGCCGGACATGCCCAGCGGATGACCCAGCGCGATGGCGCCGCCATGCGGGTTGACGTGCTCGGCGTCCTCCGGCAGGCCAAGCTGGCGCAGCACCGCGATGCCCTGGCTGGCGAACGCCTCGTTCAGTTCGATGATGTCGACGTCGCCGATCGACAGCCCGGTCTTGGCCAGCAGCTTCTGCACCGCCGGCGCCGGGCCGATGCCCATGATCCGCGGCGGCACGCCGGCCGTCGCCATCGCCACCACCCGCGCCCGCGGCGTCAGCCCGTGCCGCTTCGCGCCTTCCTCGGACGCCAGGATCAGCGCCGCCGACCCGTCGTTGACGCCCGAGGCATTGCCGGCCGTCACCGTGCCGGGATCGCGGAACGGGGTCTTCAGCTTCGCCAGCATCTCCAGCGTGGTGTCGGGGCGCGGATGCTCGTCGTGCTCGACCACGGTGTCGCCCTTGCGGCCCTTGATGGTGACCGGCGTGATCTCCTTGGCGAAGAACCCGCTGTCCTGCGCCTTCTTCGCCCGCTGCTGGCTGTTGTAGGCGAACTTGTCCTGGTCGGCGCGGGAGATCTGGAATTCCTCGGCGACGTTCTCGCCGGTTTCCGGCATCGAGTCGGTGCCGTAGGCCTTCTGCATCAGCTTGTTGACGAAGCGCCAGCCGATGGTGGTGTCGTAGATCTCGGCGGAGCGGGAGAACGCCTCGGTCGCCTTGCCCATGACGAACGGCGCGCGGGTCATGCTTTCGACCCCGCCGGCCAGCATCAGGTGCGCATCGCCGGACTTGATCGCGCGCGCCGCGGTGCCGACCGCATCCAGCCCCGAGCCGCACAGCCGGTTGATGGTGGAGCCGGAGACCGAGGTCGGCAGGCCCGCCAGCAGCACGGCCATGCGGGCGACGTTGCGGTTGTCCTCGCCGGCCTGGTTGGCGCAGCCCATGATGCAGTCGTCCAGCGCCTCCCAGTCGACGCCGTTGTTGCGCGCGGCCAGCGCGCGGATCGGATGCGCGGCGAGGTCGTCGGTGCGGACATCCTTCAGCGCGCCGGCATAGCGGCCGATCGGCGAGCGGGTGAAGTCGCAGATATAGGCTTCGGCCATGGACAAGTCCCCCGTGTGTCGGATCGGCTGCCTGGAGGCCTATCCTTAGCCGGTCATCGGCACGGGCGCCAGACGAGGCCGTGGAGGCCGATGGCGCAGAGGCGGTGCTTATCAGGTTGAGGGAACGGCCGGGCTCACCAAAAATTAGCATCATGGGCGATCTGGAGCCATCGTCGGACTTGGTTGGCCAGACATATAAGCCTAGAATAACCGGCGGCGGTTGTTCGCAGAAAGTTCTTGCTTAACGCTCAATTGAGAACATATTGAGTACAGAAATCCATCGTCACGGCGGGCTGAAGATCACACACGTTCTGGTTGTAAATCGACGATTTCTACGCGTAGAAGACTTACAATCGAAACTGGGCTGCCATTGAACCAAAGGATATGCGGAATGGAAAAGAACAAGGCGCTCGATGCCGCGATGGCACAGATCGAACGGGCCTTTGGCAAAGGCTCGATCATGCGTATGGGTGCGCGGTCCGGCGACGAGCAGATCGAAGTGATTCCCTCCGGCTCGCTCGGCCTTGATCTGGCGCTCGGCATTGGTGGCTTGCCGCGCGGCCGCATCGTCGAGATTTACGGCCCGGAAAGTTCCGGCAAGACAACCTTGGCGCTTCATGCGATCGCCGAAGCGCAGCGGCGCGGTGGCACATGCGCGTTTATTGATGCCGAACACGCGCTGGATCCGACTTATGCCCGCAAGCTTGGGCGTGGATGTCGACAATCTGTTGATCAGCCAGCCGGATGCCGGCGAGCAGGCGCTGGAGATCGCCGATACCCTGGTTCGTTCCGGCGCGATCGACGTCCTGGTCGTGGACAGCGTCGCCGCGCTGGTGCCGCGGGCGGAACTGGAAGGGGAAATGGGCGACAGCCACATGGGCTTGCATGCCAGGCTCATGAGCCAGGCGCTTCGCAAGATCACCGGCAGCGTCAGCCGCAGCAAATGCATGCTGATTTTTCTGAACCAGATCCGCATGAAGATCGGCGTGATGTTCGGCAATCCGGAGACGACGACCGGCGGCAACGCGCTGAAGTTCTATGCATCCGTCCGGCTGGAAATTCGCCGGATCGGCCAGATCAAGGAGCGTGAAGAGGTCGTCGGCAATCAGACCCGCGTTAAAGTGGTCAAGAACAAGCTGGCTCCGCCGTTCCGTCAGGTCGAATTCGACATCATGTATGGCGAGGGCATCAGCAAGGTCGGCGAATTACTTGACCTTGGCGTGAAGGCCGCTGTTGTGGAAAAATCCGGCGCATGGTTCAGCTACGACAGTCAGCGCATCGGACAAGGGCGGGAGAACGCGAAGCAGTTCCTCCGCGAGCATCGCAATCTCGCGGATGCCATCGAGGCGAAGGTGCGGGAGCATCCGGGCGTCATCGCAAACACGATGTTGACGACAGTCGATGACAGCGAGGAAGCCGAAGCGGCTGAATGATGCGATCTTGCCGGATGTCGCGCTGACAGACGGTGACCATGAACTGATCGCTGCTGCAAATGCGGTGTTGGAAAGCCATTACCGGCCATTCTGGCACATGGTCGCAGCGGCGATCCGTTCGCAGGACGGGCGGATTTGGACCGGCCTGCATATCGGAACGACGGTCGGACGTTTATCGGTTTGCGCCGAGGCCGTGGCATACGGACGAGCGCTGCTGGATGGCGACGGAACAATCGAGACGGCGGTTGCCGTGAGGCATCCCAAACCGGAGGAGGAAAACCGCGAGATGGCGGTCGTGCCGCCGTGCGGCGCCTGTCGGGAGATGATTCTGGATCATGCTCCCGACGCAATGATCATCGTCAAGGACCCGAACGTGTTGATCAAGCTTCCGGTCAGGAAACTACTGCCTTTACCATACCGGCGGTGACGCATTGGATTCCGCGCCGCCGCCGCAATGGGAAGAAAACGCCGTCGTGTGCCGCAGGAGCCCGCGTCAGGCTCCACGATAATTAGCGTCCAGCGGTAAACCCGGGACTGCTGAAACAGCAAGCAGCACCATGATGGGTAAAAAGCCATACGCGGGTTGACGCTGCCTGCACGGATCATCGCACGCTGATTGTTCTCGAAGGCCAACGATGGCCCC
The DNA here is from genome assembly GCA_963823975.1 of uncultured Chitinophagaceae bacterium. Classification (GTDB taxonomy): domain Bacteria; phylum Bacteroidota; class Bacteroidia; order Chitinophagales; family Chitinophagaceae; genus Ginsengibacter. The sequence goes on from CAWGNP010000001.1 coordinate 63,922, forward strand.
GTGACCACGGCCCTGTCTTGAATGACAGCGGCGTCACCTTGACCCTTCGCACGCGCGCCATCCACTATCGTCGTCAACCAGGCGCCGATCCCCGACCGCTATGCCCGATCCCCGACGCAAGGAGGCACATCATGGTTGAAAGAGCACCGTTTCTGAATGCCGCGTACAGCGCCTATCACCATCGCGGACTGCCGGCGGAAGACCAGGAGACTGACCCGCGTCGGGCCGGACACGCCGTGCGGGGAATATCTGCGGCGCTTCTGGCAGCCGGTCATCCTCGCCAGCGAACTGGGCGATCTGCCCCGCCGCCTGCGCATCCTTGGCGAGGATCTCGTCGCGTTCCGCGACAAGAGCGGCGCGATCGGCTTGCTGGAGCCGTATTGTCCGCATCGCGGCACTTCGCTCGAGTACGGTCTGATCGACGACAAGGGCATCCGCTGCTGCTACCACGGCTGGCTGTTCGACGTTGACGGCACGAATCCTCGAGACGCCGGGCGAGCCCGCCGACAGCACGCTCAAGGATCGGCTTTGTCACGGCGCCTATCCGGTGCACGAATACGCCGGGCCTGGTCTTCGCCTACATGGGACCGCCGGACAAGAAACCGCCGTTCCCGGTGTTCGATACCTATGACCTGCCGGGATACCAACTGGTTGCCCGCGCGCCGACGTTCTGGGACTGCAACTGGCTGCAGGTCAAGGAAAACAGCATGGATCCGGCGCACGTCGCGTTCCTGCACACGCTTCCGGGCAGCGAAGGGTTCAGCGAGGATTTCAAGGAACTGGCCGAGTGGGACTGGATGGAGACGCCCGGTCGGCATGGTCTACATCGACACGCGCCGGTACGAGGACAAGGTCTGGGTGCGCGTCGCCGATTTCATTCTCCCCAACATCCACCAGTTCCCGCCCAACCAGGATCCGGTGGCACTCCGCAACACCTTGAACCGCCCGCAGGCCACGACCTGGGCGGTGCCGCTGGACGATACGCATACCATGCAGATCGGCTATTACCGCGCGCCCGAGGGCAAGGACCCGGGACGCGGTACCGTCTTCGGCCAGGATGGCCACCGCTCCTATGAGGAACGTCAGCGAGTTCCCGGCGACTGGGACGCCCAGGTGAGCATTCACAACGGCATGGCGCGGCACGGGCTGGAGCATCTTGCTTCCACCGACCGTGGCATCATCATGATGCGCAACATGCTCCGGCGGGGTATTCGCGCCGTCGCGCGCGGGCGAGGATCTCGATTATCCGCATTCTGAAGAACGGCGCGGCCGTGCCGACGTACAGCCACGACCGGGTGTACCGGGCATCGCTCCGGCAAGCACGCGGGAAGCGGACCGGCAGTTGTTGCGCGAGGTCGCACGGAACGTGGTCGCCGAGGCGGTGAAATCCGGTCTGTCGCAGGCCTCCTAGTCGGCAGGTTCGGGTCTCATGACGGGTGGTCCGGAGCGGTCACCGCGTCATTTAGCGGATGGACCGACGCCCATCTCGGGTGGCCTCATCCACCCGCACCGATCGCACGCTACCCTTGCCTCCTGTCCTGATCGGCATGCCTGTCATCGGCGAATAGAACTACCCGAGCGAATCCCAGGCCAGCAACAGCACGTATCCGGTGATGGCGATGCCCGCATGGATCGCCATCACGATCGCCTTGCGGCGCAGCGACAGCATCGCAAGTCCCGGTCACCAGCGCGCCCGGCAACAGGCACGGCCGCATGTCGTTCCAAACGATCCGACACCGGCATCGACGCCGCGCGCCGGGCCTCGCAGCGCCAGCAGCAGGACAACCAGACCGCCCGCCCCGACGATCGCCATGCGCGATGCCGGCCGCCAGCGGCGGCCGCGACGCGTCATCGGTCGCGCGCAGGTGCCACAGCGCCAGCACTGTCCCGGCGGCAACCGCCAGCGTCAGAACCCAGACGGCGACGGAAACCAAGACGTTCAGGCGACCACGCCAAGGCCGCGCAGCCGCGCGATATCGTCGGCGGTGTAGCCGGCCTCGCGCAGCACCGCTTCGTTGTGCTGGCCGACCGACGGCGCGCGCCGCGCCGGCACCTTGTCCTCGCCGTCGATATGGAACGGCGTCATGACCGTCAGGCCCTGGCCGTCGCCGAACGGCACCAGCGCGCCGGCATGGCGCATCTGCGGGTCGTCCAGCGCCTCGTTCACCGTCGCGACGATGCCGAAGGTGACGCCGACGCCGTCCAGGATCGCGCGCCATTCGGCCAGATCGCGCCTGGAGAAAACCTCATCCAGGATCAGCACCAGTTCGCGCGGCGTGCTGCTTGCGCGCGTCCGGCGTGGCGAAGCGCGGATCGTCGGTCAGGTCCTCGCGCCCGATCGCGCCCAGGAACGACGCGCAACTGCCGCTGCTCGTTGAACAGCGCCATGATGAACCAGCGGCCGTCGCGCGACCGGTAGTGATTGGCCAGCGCGTTCGGGGCGTCGTCGCGGTGCGGCCGCAGCGCCGACGTCCTCGCCGAACAGCCGGGTCTGCACCGCGCAGCCGTTGGCCCACAGACCGTTCTGCAGCAGCGACGAGCGCACCACGCCGCCCTGCCCGGTCTTCTCCCGCCGGTACAGCGCGGTGACGATGGCGGCATAAAGCCCGGTCGCGCTGGGATGATCGCCCATGCCGGGCATCGACCGCGACGGCACGGTGTCGGCATCCGCGCGCACCATGTCCATCAGGCCGGTGCGCGCCCAGTAGGCGGTGGAATCGAACCCGGTCTTCGCCGCTTCCTCGCCCTGCCTCGCCATAGGCGGTGAACGAGGCGTAGATCAGCCGCGGGTTCAGCGGCATCAGGTCGCGACGGCGCCATCCGCAGCCGGTCGCGCACCGGCAGCGGAAAGTTGGTGATGAAAACATCGGCCGAGGCGACCAGGCGATGCAGCACCGCCTGCCCGTCCGGCATGCTTCAGGTCGAGCGCCAGGCTGCGTTTGTTGCGCGACGTCAACTGCCAGTAGTAGTCGACCTTCTTGCCCGGGATCGGGGTCGACGCGCGCCACGGATCGCCGGCGCCCGGCGGCTCGATCTTGATCACGTCGGCGCCGAAATCCGACAGCATCGTCGCCGCCGCCGGGCCGGCGATCCAGCTTGCGCAGTCGATGACTTTCAGGCCGGTGAACAGGCTTTCGGTCATGTCTGCACTCCCTATGTTGCTCGATGTGATCGCACCGTCCGCCACGGGTCGCGTCATGCCGGCCACGACCTGCAACGTGGCGGCCTACGGCGCCTGGTTGCTGAAGATGATCGTGCCGGACGCGGCGAACATGCCGCCGACGCCGTGGCAGACCGAGATCTTCGCGCCGGCGATCTGCGCCGGCGCGATGCCGCGCATCTGCCGCACGCTCTCCTGCAGCGCGTACATCCCGTACATGCCGGAGTGCATATACGACAGTCCGCCGCCATTGGTGTTCAACGGCAACGATCCGCCCGGCGCGGTGTTGCGGCCGGCGATGAACGCGCCGCCTCGCCCTTCGGCAGGAAGCCGAGATCCTCCAGCCCGTAGATCGGCAGATGCGCGAACGCGTCGTAGATCATCAGGTGATCGACGTCCTTGTGCGTGATCCCGGCCTCCTTGAACGCCGTCGGTCCGGCCACGCGGAACGCGCGCGACGAGGTGAAATCCTCCATCTGGCTGACCATCGGCGTTTCCGCGCTTTCGCCGGTGCCCAGGATATAGACCGGCTTGGTCGGGAAATCCTTCGCGCGCTCGGCCGAGGTCAGGATCAGCGCGCCGCCGCCGTCGGTCACCAGGCAGCACATCAGCAGCCGGAACGGATAGGCGATCATGCGGCTGTTCAGCACGTCGTCGGTGGTGATCGGATTGCGGAACGTCGCCCGCGGGTTCTTCGCCGCCCATTCGCGCTGCACGACGGCAACCTGGGCGATCTGCTCCTCGGTCACGCCGTAGGTCTTCATGTAGCGCAGCACCGGGATGGTGAACATGCGACGGCGGCCCCATCGGCCCGAACGGCTGCTCGAACTGGCCGTTCAGCGACTGCGGATGCACCGAACGCGGCGGGTTGCCGATCCGGGATTTGCCGCATTCGCCATGCGTGATCAGGATGGTCTTCGCCAGCCCGGCCTCGATCGCCGCCGCGGCGTGGCGGACATGGATCATGAAGCTGCAGCCGCCGACCGAGGTGCCGTCGACCCAGGTCGGCGTGATGCCGAGGTAATGCGCGAGCTGCACCGGCGTTTCGCCGGCGCGTGGCGATGCCGTCGATATCCTTCGGCTTCAGGCCGCAATCGGCCATCGCGTTCAGCGCGGCATCGGCGTGCAGGCCGATCTGCGACAGATCGGGGATGACGCCCAGCTTGGTGGTTTCGGCGGCGCCGACAACGGCGACTGTGTTGTGTGGCATCGGATCAGCCTTTCGCCGGGACGGAACAAGGGAAGCGTGATGGTGTCGGTCTGCGGCTCGAACACCACCTCGACCGGCATGTCCAGCACCAGCGCCTCCGGCGTCTGCTCGCATTCGACGATGTTGGTCATCATGCGCGGGCCTTCGGCCAGTTCCACCACCGCGATGGCGTAGGGCGGCGTGAAGCCGGGCACCGGGCGGTGATGGATGACGTAGCTGTACAGCTTCGCCTTGCCGCTGGCCTTGGTCACCGAGACCTTGCGCGACGCGCAGACCGGGCAGAACGGCCGCGGCGGGAAATACACCTTGCTGCACTCGTCGCAGCGCTGCAGCAGCAACTCGTTCGCCTTGGTGCCGTCCCAGAAATGCTGCGTTTCGGGTGTCGGCTGCGGCAAAGCGCGTCCGGGTGTCGCCATCGTCGGTTCCTCCAGTCTGATGGCAGGGAAGGTTAGGCTGGAGCGGACCTATGGGCAACTTGCCGCGGCCGGTCGGTAAAAAGCCTCCGAACCTGGAACCGCCAGCCTACAGGCGAACCGCCGGCGCCTCAGCCAGGCTTTGCAGCAGGCGTGCATATCCGTCGGCGCACGCTTCGTAACTGAACGCGCCGGCGCGTTCCCGCAAACGCTCCGCGGGCCACTTTGCCCGTTCATCAAGCAGGCGTCCAAATGCCGGCGCGAGGGCTTTGGGATCGCGTGGCGGAACCAGGATGCCGTATTTCCCATGCGCCAGGATATCGGCCGGACCATGCGGGCAATCGGTCGAGATGATCGGCGTGCCACACCCCATGGCTTCCACCAGGACGTTGCCAAATCCTTCCGACCTGGAGGAGAGCACGAAGCCATCCGCCGCCCGCATGTAAGGCAGCGGATTCCGGACGAATCCTTCGAAGGCGACATGTTCGGCGATGCCCAGCGTGCCGGCCAAGGCCTGTAACTCCTGCAGCATTGGCCCGGTTCCCAGCAGCATCAGCCGGGAGGGCTGGCGGCGAAGATGGATCGCGAACGCGCGCAGGAGGGTGCGCTGATCCTTCATTTCCACCAGACGGCCGGCGGTTACGAATACCGGACGGTCTTTGTGCACCAGCCATGGATGGCTGACCGGCTCCCTCGATCGGTCGAGGAAATCCTCGCCGATCACGGCGTTGAGGATCGTGCTCACCTTGGCCGGCATCAGGCCCGCCCTGATCAGTTCCCGAGCGATGCCATCGGACACCGCAACCGCGTGATCGATACGAGAGGACAGCATCTTGTAGAACAAGGGCACAAGCCGGTGCTTCCAGTTCACCGTGGCATGAAAGCCCCGGCTCAACGGGTTATGCTGGCAGATAATCAACTTGGTCTTTGTCCCGGCCAGTATATTGGCCAATGCCGCAGCGATATTATTATGATCTACATTCGCCACCAGTACATCGGGCTGCTCGGTTAGCAGATAACGCCGCAAGCGAAACACGTCCTGCAAGGTTCTCGCGCTTCTTAGGTTCACCACTGGAACGCCGGCCGGCAACAGGTGAATGAGTTCGCCCCGCACCTGGTGCAGAACTAGGACAATATCGACGCCTCGCGCCCGCAATTCGTCAGCCAGCACGAGGGACTGCCGTTCGACACCGCCAGGCGAAAGGTCGTGAATATAGATCGCCGCCGAAGTGCGCCTTCTTGGTGAGTGGTCCAGAGTTTGTTCTGACACGTCCCTTGGGCGGATGCTGAAATCAATGTTCTGCACAGTAACTCCGTGCTGAGGTAAGATGGGGTGAATTTAATTTGCTGCAGCCGGCATGGAATATTGGGCAAGCTTCAAGTCCTGGTGCTACGCCCCACAACACCGGACCTTCGCCACGATTCCAGCGAAGCCAACGCGATCACGTCAGACTGGAAGTTACCAGAAGCCGAACCGGTTGCCTCCGACCGATGATCACAATGGCGTTTTGCCGAAACCGGCGCGCCAGCCGCCGCATCACGCGAACATCCGCAATTGCCAGGAAGTGGAGTTCCGACCAGTCTCGGCAATATCCTCGGGCTGGCAACACCGGATACCGTTGCAACACCTCGGCCAACCGTGCTTGCATCCGCACATTCCAGCCTGGCGGCATGAGCCTGGAAAACGGATTATACGCGGTGATGAAAACAGCCTGTTTCGCGCCAGCGGACGCCAGCAACCCGTCCATCGCCAATGAGTGTCGTCCGATGCGGACAACGATGTCGCCCGTCTCGTAGCTGCTCTGGCGGTACGCCCTTAGAAGCGAGGCGCGAATTCGACGGCCTTCGTGGGGCGGGCGAAGCTTGGCTGACTTCAGGCCGCCTCGGCCATCGTCGAGCGTTCGCAGCCGACGGTCGTGCGGTGCATGTCGCGCACCTCTTTCGCATCGAACGGACGCGCACGGTGCATGGTGGCCCGGTTGTCCCACATCACCAGGTCCCACTGCTTCCATTCGTGCGCATAGACGAATTGACGCTGCGTGGCGTGCTCGATCAGGTCGCGCAGCAAGGCGCGGGCTTCCGGCACCGGCCAGCCGACGATGGTGCCGGCGTGGGAAGCCAGATACAGCGATTTCCGCCCGGTGGACGGATGCCGGCGCACCAGGCGTTGCAGCACCGGCTTGAAGCGGATGCGGTCTTCGTCGGTGAAATCGGCAAAACCCAGCAGCGAGCGCGAGTAAAGCTGGCTGTGTTCGCACACCAGATCTTCGATTTCGGCCTTCGTCGCCTCATCGAGAGACTCATAGGCGGCACGCATATCCGCGAATTCCGTGTTGCCGCCGGCTGATGGAATAAGCCGAGCCGACAGGAGTGAGAACTTGGCCGGGACCTCTTTGAAGGAGCTGTCGGAGTGCCAAAGCCGGTTGCCCAGGCTGAACAGGCGCCGGCGGTTGTCGCGCGCCAGGACCTGATTGTCGGCATCGAGGTTGGAGATGTCGTTCACCAGCGCCGACTCGATCCGCCGCGGCTTGCCCCAGTTCAGGTCTCCACTGGCTTCTTCCAGCGGGCCGAAGTTGCGGGAAAACGCCAACTGGGATTCGTCGTCGAAGTGCTGGTCATGGAATACCAGCACACCGAATTGATCCATGCCTTTTTCGATTGACGAGGCTTCCTCGGCAGTCAGTTTGCGGGTGATATCGATGCCGGAAACTTCACCGCCAAACCACGGCCGGGAAACAGGGTCAATAGGTTTGATCGAGAGCGTCATGGTGCTGTTTCCTCGTCGTGGTCGGCGTCCGGATCATCCGCAGCGGTGAATTGGCCGGGATTCGCCGGCCAATAACCCCGCGGTGATTAGTGCAGCTCCGCCAGGCCCATGGCATGACCGAAGCGGCGGGATGGTTCCTGCGCATCGCCGTATTTGCGGTGCATCGCGGTGTGGTAGGAAGCGGCCAGCAGCAGCTTGTCGCGGTCAGGCTGCCGGTTGGTGCCGAAATCCATCAGCATGCATTGCGCAATCTCCTGGTTGTGCGGATCGTTGCCCAGCCGGCATGCCGACAACGCGATTCGCTGCACCAACTTGTCGCGTTCGGACCCGCTGGCGCAGTAGGCCCGCGTCCAGGCGATCGCCTCGTCGCCGTTCAACGCCAGGATCGCGGTATCGATGCGATCCAGGATCTGGTCGGCAGTAAGCGAACCCGCGCCGGGGGCGGCTTGGCGTGAAACCGGATGGACCTCGCCAAGGCCCTGCTGGTTATAGGAAACCCGGTTGGCGAACATCGCCGCGACGTACAGCAGGCGCAGCCGGCGGGGATGGTCGAAGTTGTCGAAGAACCAGGCCAGCGTGTTGTGGTACTCGTAGCAATGGTGCGGCATGTTGAAGGCATTCGGGTCCCGGGTTTCCAGGACGACCTGCCCGACGGCGATCTGCAGCACATCGAGGATGCGGCGCGGGTCCTTGCCCGCCTGCAGCAGCTTGGTCAGCGCTTCCAGCGTTTCCGTTTCACCCTGGCGCAGGACGGCATTGCTCAGCTCCGCGGCTTCCTGTTGGTTCACCGGTTCGCGGTTGCGCAGTAGCGCCACTTCGGCCTCGCTGACGCCGCCGTACGGCACAGCGCGCAGCGTCTCGCCCTCGATCATCATCTTGATGTAGTTGCAGGCGACCTCGTAGGTCGAATACCAGCGCGGCCCGACGGCGATATCGAGCGCGCCGGCGTAGATCACGTTGTGCGCGTTGTCCCAACCCAAGGCGCTGCCGAGCTCAACGGTGGAACGGGCGCGATAGGCTTTGTGGCCGGTCGTGTAGGAGCGGTTGTGCAGCACACGGTCCTGTACATCCATCAGGCCGGCGAAGCACATCTCCGCCAGGACTTCCTTGCGTTCCGCGGGATTGCGCATCAACCCGAGGAAAATGCGATAGGCGTCGATGACATGGCCGCGGTGCACCTCGGTCATCCAGTTGTTCAGCCGTTCTTTCAGGGGACCGCTTTGGGCGATCGGCTCCTGGTCCGGCCAATAGACGACAGGGGCCGGAGGTGCTTCCACCGCCTGGGCATTGCCGCGGTGGCGCGTGTAGTGACCCGGTGCCTTGTCGATCTTCTGGTTCCAGATATCGAGGCCGGTCGGGATGTACCAGATGGTTTGCGCCATCGGCAGCATGGACAGATGCGACGGCAGCATCCGGTTCAGGTTGATGGTCGCACGGGCGCTGAGCAGGCAATGGTCGTTGTTGACGAAATTCGGGTAGCCGTCATCGATACGCTCGTGATAAGGCACGTGGGTGTAAGGGGCATGGATGCGAACGCCTTCGGCGATCATTTCCGTCAAAGGCCGGCCGGCTTTGACCAGATCGTAGTAAACGTCGCTGGCGCCCTTCTGGTCACGCATGAGGCAACGATCCTCGAGCTTGTCATACAGCCCGCGAACCGTACGTTTTGTTGCCCGGCGGATTGAGCGGTAGCGACGTTCGTGTCCATTACTGATTCCCTCTGACTATTCGTCCGTTGCCGCGATCTTACGCTTGACAGCAAGTCGCCGACAACCATCGTGCCGGCTTTGGGGAGGACAATTGGCATGAACAAGACGCAACCCAGCACCGAGTGGACCGTCAGCGTGGCGGCGGGGACCGGAGAGCAAGGTTATTCCGGAGATGGTTCGCAGGCGCTGCAGGCGCGCCTGAACAACCCGTTTGACCTGGCGTTCGCCCCAGGCGCTGCAGTTGGTTTTAAAGATATCAAAACTGGAGATACACTTTGCAGCCAGGATCATCCTATTGTGTTGGAAGCGATGACTTTCCCTGAACCTGTTATATCAGTGGCTGTTGAACCTAAAACACAGGCGGATGTTGATAGAATGGGTATGGCAATCGCAAAGCTGGTAGAAGAAGATCCCACCTTAAAAGTAAAAACCGACGAAGAAACCGGCCAAACAATTTTGAGCGGTATGGGCGAGCTTCACCTGGAAATTATTGTTGACAGGATGAAGCGTGAATTTAAGGTTGAAATAAATCAAGGCGCGCCTCAGGTTGCTTATAAGGAAGCTTTTAAGCAAACTCTTGAGCATCGTGAAGTCCTAAAAAAGCAAACAGGTGGTCGTGGAAAATTTGCTGATATTGTTTTTGAAATTGGACCTGCTGACGAAGAATTTATTAAAGAAGGAAAGGGCAATTTTCAGTTTGTAAATGCATTGTTTGGAGGATCGATTCCAAAAGAATTTGTACCTGCAATTCAAAAGGGTTTTGAAACTGCGATGCATACCGGCGTACTGGCGGGATATCCGATGGAGAGCATGAAGGTTCGCGTGTTTGATGGTTCATTCCACCAAGTGGATTCCGACGCAATGTCTTTTGAACTTTGCGCCAAGCAAGCTTATCGGGAATCTGGACGAAAAGCTAAGCCTGTACTGCTTGAGCCTATCATGAAAATTGAAGTTTTAACTCCCGATCAATATATGGGCGATGTTACTGGTGATCTTAATCGGCGCCGTGGAATGTTGGAAGGCATGGATAGCAAACATGGTGTACAGGTTATTAAAGCAAAAGTTCCTCTGAGTGAAATGTTTGGTTACGTTACTCAGTTAAGGTCTCTTTCAAGTGGACGTGCTACTTCTACAATGGAGTTTAGCCATTATGCACCTGCACCTGCTAATATTGCTGAAGAAGTAATAGCAAAACAAAAGGGAAAAGTAAAAGTGGAAGATTAAGTAATAATATTAGGTATTAACATGAAACCGCCTCAGTACATAAGGCGGTTTTTTTTTAAGGGGAATATTAAATTTTGAATTTATTATTGGCACGCTATTCAATATTTTAAAGCTTATGGTAAGAAATAATCTTAGCAATAATTTTCGTTATTTACCCAGAGGCAACTCAATACAAAATATAGAACCTTTATTTTCTTCGCTGGTAAAAGTCAGTAATCCGTTGTGGCGTTTTATAATTTCATTGGATATATATAAGCCCAATCCCAAACCAGGGAAAGTGTTAGTTTTTACTTCACTTGCACGAAAAAAGCGGCTAAACAATTTCGGTTGCTGGCTTACGGGTATGCCTATACCGTAATCTTTTACGCAGAGTTTTACATTTGGACCAGACACAGATGAAGTAATCGTTACTTTGTTCGCATAAGGAGAGTATTTTATAGCATTTGAAAGCAAATTGATGATCACTTGGGAAAGCCTACTCCTGTCTGCGGTTATTTGCAAGGTTTCTGCAAGCTGTAGCTCAATTGTATGGGTAACAGTGGTAAGCTGTACCTGAGCTACAACTTCATTTACAAGCGTATTAAAATCAAAAACATTTTTCTCGAAGATCATCTCACCTTCATTAGCCTTAGTAGCATCCAATAAATCGGTGATGAGCTTGTTTAAACGATTTATCTGCTTCTCGAGATTATTTACATATTCAAGCGCCTTAAGATTATTTCCTTTTTCCAAAGTATTAAACAATATCTGCGAAAACGCTTTGATAATAGTAAGTGGTGTTTTAAGCTCGTGGCTTGCCATGCTTATAAATTCATCCTTACGAGTCATGGCCGCCTTTTGATCTTCTATATCCACGCAAACGCCAAACCACTTGGTTATGTTGCCTGTAGAGTTTTTAAACGGAATACCGGTGCACAAATGAGATCTGTATAAACCATCGGATGCTCGTTGAAATCTATATTCAGTGTAATAATCTTTACCTGTTTTCACAGCTTCCATCCATGACAAAACGGAAGGTGCAAGATCATCTGGGTGTATCGCTTTTTGCCATCCAAATGCAAGACTTTCTTCTTCAGAAAAATTTGTAAATCGGTACCATTTTTTATTAAAGTAATCAATTTTACCATCAGGCTTAGCTGTCCACGCGATTACCGGGATATTATCGGCAAGAAATCTGAAATGTTCCCTGCTTAATAACAATTCATTCGTCCTTTCGATTACTCTATTTTCCAGCTGATCATTTAGAATTGTAAGCGCATTTTGAGTGGTAACGAGTTCTCTGTTTTTTTCCTGTAGTTCTTTCTCAGCGGTTTTTAGCAACGAAAGGTCGGTGATGATAACGCTTAAGGCGATGCCATCGTCAAATTCGAGCGTAGTTAATGATAAAAGAACCGGTATTCGAACAGTTTTTTCAACGAGTAAGTGTGTTTCTCCCTTGCTGTCCGTTTGCCACCCCTTCTTTGCAAGGGCCTCAAATACTTCCACATCCTTTGTATGTAAGAAATCTGTGAAACGGGAACCAATAACGCTTTCGAGCGGAAGATGAAGCATATTTGCAAAGCTCGAATTGCTGTATAATACTATACCTTTTTCGCTAAGCGTCACAGCTCCCTCTCTCATTTTTTCAATAAAAACTCTGTATGTCTGGTCAGCGGACTTTAACGTGTAGACCTGTGAACCGCTATTGTCTTTTACTATTAAGGCATCTACCTGCCCGGTTCTTATCGCTTCAATGGTATCGTTTGCTTCATTAAGCTGCCAGGTAAGCTCTTCAATTTTGTTTTTTAAGTCAAGTATATTGTCCTCCATAATGAATATCATAATCTAAACCCTTAAGAACTTTAGATTCATCTGACATATCGCCGATTAATCTTTTGAGGGGTATTGGAAACAGTTTCACCAGCATAGGCAAGGCAATAATTTTTTGATCTGTCGCAAGCATTGGCTGCTGATATATGTCAATAATTTCAAGGGTATAATGGCCCTCAAGATATTTTTCGCATATTGTTTTTATATTGTTTATAGCTCTAACTGAATTTGGAGAAGCGCCGGTAACAAATAAACGCAATTCGTATTGAGGCGCAGAGTCTTCCATACTTAGTTTTTCACCGGAACAATATTTAAGCCAACCAATACTTTATTCTCATCAGAAAGATCGCCTATAATTTTTCTAATAGGCTCGGGTACTTTTTTTACCAAAGTGGGAACAGCTAATATTTGATCCCCTTCTGCGAGTTGTGGCTTTTGTAAAAGATCTACTACTTCGATCTGGTATTTACCCTTTAAATGCTGCTCGCAATATTTTTTTAGATTTTTTATGGCTAACAAAGATCTTGGCGTCTGACCAGCTATATAAAGCTTTAGCTCCCACATTTCTTCCATTGTATCAATTATATTATTTCAAATTAAAGAAATCATTTAATATTCTGATCTCCGACAATTTCCTACTATTGTGTCGAGCTTATCAAGATTTTATTTCGTCATGAACGTATCGTTGCGTTGAGCGGCTTCTCTTGCAGATCCAATCAATATTCCGGTATCACCACGATATGCATCAATTAACTTTATACCCTTACTGCTGATTATGAATTCTCTTACCTTGTTGGAATGAGGCATTCCCCTAGATTTCATTATAAAAATTCCCCGGTTTCTTTCTCCGTTTTGCTCTATATCTCTTACTGTAATCCATGTATCTATCAATGATGAAAGAAACTCATCGGTTTGCTCTGTATTAGTTCTGCTTAGAGTAAGTGCGGTAAAAATCACCGTTATTTGTTCCTTTTGTAAAAAATCTATTAGTCGTGTAAGCATTGATTTTATTTCTTGCGTGTTTCCTACAGTTACCAGATTGGTGATGGGATCTAAAACAACTGCGTCAGGCTTGAATCCCCTGATCATCTTATAAATAACAACAAGATGCATTTCCAGCCCATAAAGTGTTGGCCTTGATGCGTGAAATTTTAACAGGCCATCTTTTATATTTTTTGTTAAGTTAAGTCCAATAGATTTCATGTTACGTGCAATCTGCGCAGGCGACTCTTCAAAAGCAAAATAGAGGCACCTAGCACCGCTATTGCAGCATGAATTTGCAAAATAGTTGGCTATGCTTGTTTTTCCTGTACCACCTGTGCCTGATACTAGTATGCTGCTACCCTTAAAAAATCCTTTGCCACCCAACATTCTATCTAATTCAGGAATGCCTGAAGATATCCTTTCGCTGGAAACCTTATTATTCAGCGATATTGATGTGACCGGCAAAACAGAAATACCTTCAGCGTCTATCAAAAAGGGATATTCGTTGGTGCCGTGCACAGAGCCACGATATTTTATTACCCTTAGGCGACGGGTAGACACTTGATTGACTACTCTATGATCAAGAAGAATTACACAATCCGATACGTATTCCTCAAGCCCTTCACGGGTAAGCTGACCTTCCCCTTTTTCACCTGTGATGATGGCAGTGACACCCTGATCTTTAAGCCACTGGAAAAGTCTCTTAAGCTCTGCTCTTAATATTGCTGTGTTAGGAAGGCCGGAGAAAAGGTTTTCTATCGTATCCAGCACGATTCTTTTAGCACCAATGCTTTTAATAGCATAACCTAATCTTATAAAAAGACCCTCCAAATTATACTCACCGGTTTCTTCTATTTCAGAACGATCGATATGTATATAATCAATTCTAAGTTTTTTCTCATCAATAAGCTTGTGCAAATCAAAACCAAGCGAAGCGACATTCATAGAAAGCTCCTCAGTTTTTTCTTCAAAGGCTATAAACACACCTGGCTCATTAAATTCCATAACACCTTTTACAATAAACTCTATAGAAAACAAAGTTTTTCCGCAACCTGCTTCGCCGCAAATGAGCGTCGGCCTGCCCTTGGGCAATCCCCCATTGGTAATTTCATCAAGACCACTTATTCCAGAGGGTACCTTGGGTAGAGTTCCAAGCACTACAGCTTTCTTTTGAGACATAAACGCAAAAATGAAGGTTTAAAGATAAGGTGTTTTGATATTAATAATTGCCAATGCGGCTTTAAGAAAAACGAAAATTCATAAACATTAAACGAATTTATAAAATGCTTGTCATTTGTTGGGACACAAGACGAAAGTTAAATAGCGTTTAGATTAAGCATTAGCAGTTTGCAACCAGGCGTACGATTTCATCTGTATTCATTTCCAACAAACCGCTTGGTCAAAATGTTGAAACTTTAAAATATGCATGCTTGATTTTTTGGATACAAATAAAAAAACCCTCATTTGGAGGGTTTCATTTAATGCTATTGTAATCATTTAATAATCTTTATTATATCCGCCGCCGCCGCCGCTACTTCTGCCACCACCATATCCGCCGCCGCCACTTTTCTTATAGCCACCACCGCCGCCATATCCACCACCGCTGCTTCTACCACCGCCACCGCCATATCCACCACCACTACTTCTACCACCGCTACCGCCATATCCACCCCCACCGCTTTTCTTATATCCACCCCCACCTCCTCCACTTCCTTCTTGGCGTGGTTGAGATTCATTTACAATCAATTTGCGGCCTTGAACTTCACTTTCATTTAGAGTTGAAATCGCTGTTTTAGCTGCTTCCTCATCTTCCATCTCTACAAATCCGAAGCCTTTACTTCTACCGGTGTTCTTTTCTTTTAAAATTTTAGCACTTGATACAGTTCCGTATTGGCTAAATAAATTGTTTAAATCATCATCAGTCATTGACCAACTGAGATTACCTACATAAATGTTCATTGTAAAAAACTTTTAATTAATAATGTTTAAAAATTCAATTAATGTATTAGCTACAATGAACTGAAGAAACCCAAAAGTGAACATCAGCCAAAATAAAAATGCTAAAAGCCATTAACTAATTTTATAAAGGTAAGTATTTCTTTTAAATAAAAAAGCAGAAATATAAATCTTTCTTAGGTTAAGAAAACCTCACCTAGATAATTCCTATAAAATAGAAGTTTGAAATATCAAGATTATTCCGCTATAACTTCAAAATCAACCTCAACTTCCTGGCCCTTTCCGAAATCGATTTTCGCTTTGTAAGTCCCAAGTTCCTTTACTTCTTCTACAATATGAATGCGCCTGCGATCAATTTCATAACCCTTCTGTTCACGGATCGCTCGTGCAATTTGCACAGAAGTAACACTTCCAAAAATTTTTCCACTGGTGCCGGTTTTAGCTCCAATTTTTAAAGGAGATTCGTTCAAAACACTAATAACATTATTTAATTCTGCGAGCATTTTTTCTTCCTTTCTCGTCTGAATTTTTTTTCTTTCCTGGAGTTGCTTAAGATTAGATGAATTGGCTTCCACAGCAAGTTTGGATGGAATCAAAAAATTTCTTCCATAACCGTTTTTTACACTTACAAGTTCATTGGCTGCGCCTAAGTTATTTACATCCTGTATTAATATTACCTGCATAATTACCTCCTTTATTTTAAAAGATCTGTTACATAAGGCAATATCGCCATTTGACGCGCTTTCTTAACTGCATCACTCACTTTGCGTTGGTATTTTAATGAATTTCCCGTAATACGTCTTGGCAATAATTTACCTTGCTCATTAAGAAATTTTTTTAAAAAATCTGCGTCTTTATAATCAATATACCTAATACCTAATTTTTTAAAACGGCAGATATTTTTTTGGGCGCTTATCCGCTTTTATCGCAGTAAGATATTTAATTTCATTAGTTTTTGCCATTTACTACCTCCGCTTTTTCTGTTGCTGTATGTACGCCATTTCTTTTTTTACCATTGTACTCGACGGCGTATTTATCGAGCGCGGTGAACATGTGACGAAGTACTGATTCGTCACGAAGAAGCTGAATCTTTAAGCTTCTCATTGAAGTCGGATGGCGCTTCATATTCCAGAACCCAGTATAATCCTGTGGTTTTTTTCTGGATGGGATACGCCAGTGATTTTAATCCCCATGCATTTTCATACACTAACTTTTCCGCCATTATCTCCGAGTAACAGAGAGTGATATTTTTTCTGAGCAGCTTTGAATTCTTCCTCAGAAAGCACAGGAGTAAAAATCACCATCAATTCGTAATTCTGCATTTCCCTTGTTTTATGCTGATTTTATATCAGCTGGTGATAAATATTTTTAAATCGGGTCGCAAAATTACGATAAATTTTTTGTAAAAAACAAATGCTTACCGAACGATTATTCGATGCGAAATATTGGATATCTCAAATATTCCGGCTCTAAATAAACCGAATTGTTATATATAAAATTCAATTGCTTACTCACGTTTTTTGAAAAAGAACTATCCGCTGATTTTTTTTGCATAAAGTTTCTTTGTAGTGCCGACTCATTTTTTAACAACCTTGCCGCTATAGTGTCCCAACGATAATCACTATAATCTTCTTTTTGCTGAAGGATAGCATCAAAAAAGTTCCATGCAAAAAAACCGTCATCGCTTGTTGGCTCCAGGGTTTCAATAATGTATCGGTTTGCAGGCTGATTAAGATAAATAATATAATCGCCTTTCAAAAAATGGATTTTTTCTTTATTTTTTGATACAAGCATATCATAGTTTTTATGATGTTTTTCATAAGCTTTATTAAAAGATTTGTAATTATCTATGTGCATGGCAGTAACTTCTAGTGTGGTATCGTTTTTCAGTCTATGAAATTGTACTTCATTTAGTTTGAGCAAATCCACAACCTGCCACCAGCCCTGCGGAATAACATAAGCCTTTGGTTTTGTTATAAAATTTAAAGCTGTATAACTATCATAAAAATTTATATGTTTTGTATATGGCTTATTATGATCGTAAAACAGAATACGTAAACCTGTTGCCTCGCTTGTATGATAACCTGCTTGATATCCTTTAAAAATAATATCACTATGCATAGTAGTATCTACATTCCATTGCAGTGGAAATTCTGTCTGTTGTATTGAATTATTTATTGCCTGCTTTCTTCGCAATAATATTTCATCAGCATATCTTCCAGATTTTTCAATCATCGTGCGCATAAGGTCATAAGTTGCCAGAACCCTTTGTTTATAAGGCTTTAACATGTGTGTTTCCGGCATAAAACTTATAGTATTAAACAAAGCTGCATAGCCGGATGAATATCTCGGACTATCATAAAACTGTGTAAAGCCATTTGACGGATCTGTGTCCTCCACATTCACATAAGGCACCAAATCCCATCCTTTATCTTTCATACCTGAAAACAAGGATGGAACAAAAATATTTTTTAACCATGCTCCCAAATCCTTGCCTAGCTTATCATATTGCGTGGTTATTAAGGTCATTACATGCTGGTAATCTGCACCGTCACTTACATGATTGTCAATTAAAATATCAGGGTTTATGTAATGGAATATCCCGGTAAAAGATCTTGCATTTTTACTATCACATTTTATAAAATCCCGGTTCAGATCAAGATTTTGTGCATTACCCCGAAAGCCATAAGATTCAGGTCCGTTTTGATTAGCTCTTGAAAAACTATTACGATTTAAAGCACCGCCAATATTGTAAAGAGGAATAATTGCAATAACAATATTATAAGGCAAAACAATTTTCTTATTGACAATATCTCTCGCCAGCATCATGCTTGCATCAATGCCGTCGGGCTCACCTGGATGTATTCCGTTATTGATAAGAATCACTACTTTTTTTTGAAGATGCCATTTTACCGGATCAAAATTTTTATCAGGCGAAATAACAACAAGGTTAAGCGGGTATCCTGCATCCGTTAATCCCTTTGTTTGAAATTGTATAAAAGCCGATTTGTCGGAAAGATTTTTGTAAAATTGGATTGCCTGAAAGTAAGTGGCAGTCTGGGTTCCATTGCTTTTTTCAAATGGAGTTATTTGTGCATTCAAAAAGTTTGATACAATAATTGTTATAATAAATAAAAGTTTTTTCATCTGTCAAGAATATTGCAACAATATAAGAATAAAAAAACCTGTTACTTTTTGTAACAGGTTCAGGTAATGATTTATAAATATGTTATTAAGCAGTAACTGCTTTTTTTGAAAGTTTACTTTTAAGATTGGCTGCTTTGTTTTTATGTATTATTCCTCTTTTTGCAAGCTTATCAATCATGCTTACAACTGATGGCAACTTGTCTTGATATTCCTTACCGGAAATTGCCTTAAGATCACGTATTGCATTACGGGTAGTTTTACCACGATACCTGTTGCGCTCATTGCGCTTACGGCTTTGTCTTACATCTTTCTTCGTTGCTGAATGATTTGCCATTACTTTAAATTTTCGGGCTGCAAAGATAAGGGTTATCAATAAAAAATTGTAATCTTTGAAATTTATTTTTTATTATCGAAAATAAGATCATTCAAAATCAGGTTTATTTTAATATAAAGTTATTAATAAAACATACGAACTTTGCAGGCACATCATTTGTCAATAAACATTGATTAAATATCCCCAGTTTTAAAAATTCCAAATAATCATGAAAGATTTTTCTTTTGTTACAAGTTCCCATCCAGGCTATATTGAAAACTTATATAAAGAGTTTGTAAAAAACCCGGAAACAATTGATACGGATCTTCGTAAGTTTTTTGAAGGCTTTGATTTTGCTGTTAACAATGGAAATGGAAAGACTAATGGAGCTGCAGTTTCAACAGCGGCAGCGCCTGCACCCCAACTTGATAAAGAGTTTTCAGTATACAAATTAATTATTGCATATCGCAATAAAGGCCATTTGGTGGCTAAAACAAATCCGATCCGGGAGCGTAAAGACAGGCATGCAAATCTTGATTTAAAATATTTTGACTTAAATGATAATGATTTAAATACAGAATTTTATTCAGGAAAATTTGCAGGGCTTGGTAAAGCAAAGCTTTCGGTAATTATTGATCATTTAAAGAAATGTTACACTGGCTCTTTAGGAACGGAATTTAGCTATGTGAATGATAAAGAAAAATTTGACTGGATGATTAATGCAGTGGAAAACACAATGCTGCAGCCTCTTTCGATAAATCAGAAAAAAAGAATTTTGCAGAAGCTGAATGAAGGTGTAATGTTTGAAAAATTTCTTCACACAAAATATATTGGTCAAAAAAGGTTTTCACTGGAAGGTGGTGAAACAACCATTGCTGCTTTGGATGCGATAATAAATGTGGCATCAGAAAATAATACGGAGGAAGTGGTGATTGGAATGGCGCATCGTGGCAGGCTGAATATTCTTGCAAATATTATAGGAAAAACATATGAGCAAATTTTTACAGAGTTTGAAGGAAACTCCGTGCCCGATACAACAATGGGCAGTGGTGATGTAAAATATCACATGGGTTATAGCAGTGAAGTAGAAACAATGTCTGGTAAAAAAATTCATTTAAAACTTGCCCCAAATCCTTCACATCTTGAAGCGGTAGATCCCGTGGTTATTGGGTTTGCACGAGCAAAGCAGATGTTATATATGAAAGCAATTATGATAAAATTTTTCCCATACTTATTCATGGTGATGCGTCAATGGCAGGCCAGGGAATAGTGTATGAGGTCATTCAAATGAGCGATCTGAAAGGGTATACAGTTGGCGGTACATTACATTTTGTAATCAATAATCAGATTGGTTTTACAACAGATTTTGATGATGCACGAAGTTCTGATTATTGTACTTCTATTGCTGCAATGATACAGGCTCCCGTATTTCATGTAAATGGTGATGATGCTGAAGCTGTTGTAAAAGCTTCACAGATTGCAATGCGATACAGGCAAGGATTTAACAGCGATATTTTTATTGATATGGTTTGTTATCGCAGGCATGGGCACAATGAAGGTGATGATCCTAAATTTACACAACCAGGCTTATATGCGTTAATTGACAAACATCCAAATCCACGTGAGGTTTATATAAAGTGGCTTACGATGCATGGTGATGACGATAGCGCTTCGAACTTGCAAAGGAAATGGAAAAAAAATTCTGGAGCGATCTACAGGAAAGGCTTGATGAAATAAAGCAAAATCCGTTGCCTTATACATATCAAAAACCTGAGATATGGTGGCAAAGTTTGCGTAAAGCAACAGTGAATGATTTTGATGCATCACCTGTTACAGCGATATGTAAGGAAGAGATAGATAAATTATTTAAAGCAATAATGAAATATCCTGAAGGATTCAAGCCATTAAAAAAAGTGGAAAAAATACTTCAGGATAAAATAAAATTATTTGATGAGGAAAAAAAGCTTGATTGGGCAACAGGAGAATTAGTTGCTTATGCAAGTATTTTGAGTGAGGGAAAAGATGTGCGCATGAGCGGACAAGATGTAAGGCGCGGAACTTTCAGCCACAGGCATGCTATTTTAAGAGATGAAGCCACTGATGACTTATTATAACCGGCTGAGCAATGTATGCAGATAAGCAGGGCCAATTCAGAATTTATAATTCTTTATTAAGTGAATATGCAGTGTTTGGTTTTGAATATGGATATGCAATGGCGAATCCAAATACTCTTGGTTTTATGGGAAGCACAGTTTGGCGATTTTGCAAACGGTGCACAAACAATGATTGATCAGTTTATTGTCATGCTCGGAACAAAAATGGAGACGCATGAATGGAATTGTTTTGTTGCTGCCGCATGGTTATGAAGGTCAGGGTCCCGAACATAGCAGCGGGAGAATGGAACGATTTTTACAAATGTGTGCTGAGTTGAATATGGTGGTTACAAATATTACAACTTCTGCAAATTTATTTCATTGTTTGCGCAGGCAGATAGCGTGGCCTTTTAGAAAGCCATTGATAAATTTTTCACCGAAGGCTAATCTTGCGGCATCCCGGAAGTTATAGTTACTGTTGAAGAATTTACTTCCGGCGGTTTTAAAGAAATAATTGATGATGCTTTAATAAATGATAGCGGTTCTGTTAAAAAAGTTTTATTCTGCAGCGGTAAAATTTATTTTGATCTTGCTAGAGAAACAAGCAAAAAGAAAACAGGAATGATGTTGCAATTATAAGGCTGGAGCAAATTATATCCTTTGCCTTTAAAACAATTAGATCAATTTATATAAAAAATATAATAAAGCAATTTGGTTTTGGGTGCAGGAAGAGCCTTTGAATATGGGCGCAGCTTCATTTTTATCAAATGAATTTAAAAACAATCAATTATGGTGTTATAAGCCGGCAGGCAAGCGCTGCAACAGCTACAGGCTATTCAAAAGTTCATGCACAGGAGCAGGCTGAAATTATTGAATACAGCGTTTACATTATAATCAACAGCTTATAATGCATTTATCATTTTAACTTAAGTTTATAACTCTTAAAAATTTTACATGGCAATAGATATAAAAGTTCCTTCAGTTGGAGAAACCATTAATGAAGTAACGCTTACAAAATGGTTGAAAAAAGATGGTGAATATGTAGAAAGAGATGAAGTGATTGCGGAACTTGAAAGTGAAAAAGCAACTTTTGAAGTAAATGCTGAAAAGGCAGGCATATTACATACAATTGCTAAAGAAGGTGATACATTAAAAATAGGAGATGTTGCCTGTAGAATTGATGAAACTGCTGCAAAACCTGCAAGCTAAAGCAAACCTGACGAGAAGAAAGCAAATGTGCCGGTATCCGAAAAATCACCTGAACATTATACAACAGAAAACGATAAGCAAAAAAGATGATCGGTCAAAAGAAGATCAAGTCAACTAATGGCAACAGATGTAAAGGCAACACCTGTTGCTGCAGCATTATTGCAGATAAAAAAGTAGATGCAAAAAATATTACGCCATCCGGTTCTAACGGAAAAATATTAAAACATGATGTACTTAATGCACTTATCTAATCCGGAGAAGGCCTTTAGGCCAAAGATGCTTTAGCGGTAAGATAAGCCTGAGAAGATGAGCAACCTGCGAAAAACCATCAGTCGCAGATTGGTAGAGGCCAAAGAATACAACTGCAATGCTCACCACTTTTAATGAAGTGGATATGAGTGCATCATGGATTTACGAGCCAAGTACAAAGAAGTTTTTAAGAAGCAGCATGGTGTAAATCTTGGCTTCATGAGCTTTTTTACAAAAGCTGTTTGCTTTGCCTTACAGGAATGGCCAGCTGTGAATGCATGGATTGATGGTGACAATATCGTTTATCATGAATATTGCGATATATCTATTGCAGTTTCATGCTCCAAAAGGTTTCGTAGTTCCTGTGATAAGAAATGCTGAAAGCCTTAGCATGGCTGAGATAGAGAAAAAGTTGTGGTAGTCTGCAGCGTAAAAGCAAGAGAGAACAAGCTTACAATTGAAGAAATGACCGGCGGAACATTTACTATAACCAATGGCGGCGTTTTTGGATCACTGATGAGCACGCCTATTATTAAACATTCCGCAAAGCGCAATACTTAGGAATGCATAAAATTCAGTGAAAGGCCAGTTGCTATAAATGGCCAGGTAGTAATCAGGCCAATGATGTATCTCGCTGTAAGTTATGATCACAGGATTATTGATGGAAGAGAATCTGTAAGCTTTTTAGTACGTGTAAAAGAAATGCTTGAAAACCCTGAGCAGCTGTTGTTTGGGAAAGATCCTATGAAAGCTTTACTTGAGCTGTAAGCAATTCACTTCATAAAAATATAAGAATAATGCAGCAGGATGAAAATACAATTTTCAACGCTTCACTGCATTACGCCGAAAAATATTTGCAGTATGCTTCGGCTATTATTTCTTCTTATGATGGAAAGGAACCTTTTCATCTTTTCATAAAAAAATATTTTTCATTTAATAAAAAGCATGGCTCCAAAGACAGGAAATTAATAGGCACTTTGTGCTACGATTATTTTCGAATATGTCATGGCGTTATGCCCGGTAACGATCTCAAAGAAAAAATTTTGATCGGGCTTTTTTTATGCGAAACAAAATCTTCAATACTTCTTGACTTTTATAAAAAAGATTGGAACACAGCCATAGGACTACCTTTCAAAGAAAAGATTGTAATACTAAAAGATGAATTTAATATAGATAAAATATTTCCTTTTGCGGATGAGTTAAGTGATCAGTTGAATATTTCATCATTTCGAATTTCCTTTTTACAACAACCTAAAGTATTTATAAGAATAAGGCCCGGCTATGAACAAAAAGTCATTCATAAGCTTACTGCCAATTCAATTGCGTTTGAAAAAATAAACGAAAATTGCCTTTCACTTTTTAGCAATAAGAAAATAAGCGAAGTTCTGGCTATTGATCAGGAAGTAGTAATTCAGGATTATAATTCTCAAAAAGCTTTAGATATCTTAAAGCCATCCTTCAGTGATGTCCATGGAATTATTAATGTTTGGGATTGCTGTGCAGGAAGTGGCGGCAAGTCTTTGCTGGCTTACGATACATTTAAAAACATAGAGTTAACGGTATCAGATACGCGGAAAGGTATTCTTAATAACTTAAGACTTCGCTTCGATAAAGCAGCTATAAAAAATTATACACTCACAGAAACTGATCTTCAAAAATCTGCTACAAATATTCCAAACAATTATTTTGATGTTGTTATCGCTGATGTGCCTTGCAGCGGTTCTGGCACCTGGCAAAGAACTCCTGAGCAGTTACATTTTTTTAATAAAAAGGAAATTGAGAAATATGCCTCGCTGCAAAAAGGAATAACTGGCAATGTTATAAATCATATGAAGGATAACAGTTACCTTATATACGTAACGTGCTCAGTCTTTAAAAAGGAGAATGAGGAAAATATTGATTTCTTTCAAAAGGAATATAAATTTGAATTGATACAAATGCAATATTTGAAAGGTTATGAAACGCAGGCTGATACGCTCTTTGCTGCTTTATTAAAAAAAAATAATTAGTTTATTGAAGTATAAGAGATATGCTTTTTTTGCTTTGTCCATCGCTGAATTTTAAAATATACATCCCTCTTTGCAGTGGCTGGATACTATTAAACTGAATGCGCTGTTTCACCCCTTTTTGTAACGTCACCTCCTTTGTAAAATATATTTTCCCGATAGCATCATAAAGCTTAAATATACCTGTAGCAGTGTTTGGCGGATTAATAACTATGCTAAAGTTTTTTGTAAAAGGATTTGGATATGTTTGTATCCATGTATTTGCAGGAATCGAGATAGTATCATGAAGTGCGCGCTGCTGCAGCAGATCATTATAAGCAATTTCAAAATCAGGAATGCCATAGCCAATCCTATTATCAGGCGCTGTATAAATACTGCTGCTTTTTTCTACAGCTTGTATAATTTCCATATTGTTAAACTCTGGGAACGCTTGCCAGAGGCAAGTTATAAGCCCTGCAATGTTAGGAGTTGCGAAAGAAGTTCCACTGCCCGAAGTAACCGAACCATTTGTTGACTCAATTGCTGACGCAACGCCCACAGAAGCTACTTCGGGTTTTATTCGTCCATCGCTGGAAGGCCCATAGCTGCTGAAGCTTGCGGGGATTCCGTTTACATCAACAGCGCCAACGGCAACAATGCTATCGGCATCAGCAGGCGTGGTTATGTAGTGCCATGTATCACTTCCTTCATTGCCTGCAGCCACTACTACTATCATTCCTTTCTTTGCAGCAAGGCCTGCTGCTCTGGCCGCAATGGTTGTATGTCCATTCATATCAGCATACGTATGATCAAACACGGGATTATCAAATTGACTATATCCAAGTGAGGTTGAAATTACATCAACGCCAATGCTGTCTGCTCTTTCAGCACCAGCGGCCCAATATTGTTCTTCAACAGGAGATTCACTATTGGCATCTTCCGTTCGGTATAAATAAAAGTTTGCTTTAGGACAACTGCCAACTAATTGCCCCGGAATATTTGCGCCAATAATTGAAAAACATTCCATGCCATGTTCGTTGTCTTCGTTTACACTTGTTTCATTGTCAACATAGTCATAAGTTTCTATTACCTGGTTGTTCCCTCTTATACTATCAAATGCAGGCAGGGAAAGGTATTGATAAAAGCCTGCGTCTAAAATTGCAATCGACATTCCCTCGCCATGAAAGCCATTGTTGTGTAAGTATTCTCCATTATGAATATGGATCTGGTTAAAAGAATTCCCATAGTTATAATAATCCAAAACATTGCTTAATGTTTGCGCAGATGCAACACTGTCAATGGTTTCAGTGAATTTATTTTTGTCAGGTCTTTGAACATGCGCCAATCGTTTCACAGGATCAGCTTGAATTACAAAAGAAAAATTATTGATCTTTTGCAAGGCAGCAGAATCAGTAGTTGCAATACAAATCTGGTTAAGCCATTTGGATACATCAAGAATAGTAACGTTACCTGACAAACGAACGCTATCAATATATGCAGGCGTTATTGGAAGGTCAGTTGAATCAATGCTGATGTTTTGTTTGATTCTTCTGTCAATTGCTTTTTGTGATAAAAATTGTATTGGATTGTTAATGCTGAAAGGCGTTCCAGCCTTATCTTTAAACCGAACTACATATTTAGTGAATTGTGCAAAATTGCTGTTCGAAAATATTAATATTGAAAAAAATAACAGGCAATTTTTTTTCATAAAGAAGCAGATTGTGAAAGCAAATATTGCTTTTAAAAATCAATTATGATCAATGATGCTTAGCTTTATACCAAAGCCTTTGTAAGATGGCGGAACACCACTTTCAGCGCCCTGGTATTCCCAATGCAAAAACTCGCGATAAATTAAGCCGACTCCCTTTGCATACTTTTCAACTGCGTAAGTTCTTTCTGCATAAGCCGTTCCTGGATCGGGCGGATCACTTCCCGTTAGATCATCGCGTTCATTCACTTTTATCGTGCTATCAAAAGACAAAGAGTTAATGGTGAGCGGTGCATCAATACTGTCATACACATAATCCCAGTCAGAAATAAAATCACTTGCAAAATCATACGAATCATAAACGGAAGGTGATATATAAGAATTTCCTTTCCATGAAAAATCTTGTTTTATCGGCATTTCAAGTTTTAAAAACCTTTCATTATTTTCATCATATTCAATAGAGTTACCGGTAGGCACGGCAATAAATGTATTGTCTGGAGTCCAATCCTGGCTTGAATCCTGGCGCAGATAACGAAAAATACGAAAAGCTCTTCTGCCAAGGTTATCGGTTATTTGAGAATCCACAACATCCTTTGCCTGGTAACTTATGACGGTATCTTCCTGTCCAAAATTTATATAAACTGTTGAATCAAGATTATAAATAATATACTTGCCCGGCTGAAGTGGAAAGTAATCGTTTATGTTTTCGGTGGAATAAATTTCACTTTGTTTTTTGCATGAAAAAAAACAAGCAGAAAGTACAAATAATACCGCAAAATATTTGCTCATATAAATGCTTAACAAGTGGTTACAGAAACAAGAGTTGCAAAAGAAATTTAGTGCTGCCCGATTTGTATTAATTTCTTTGAATAATTCCTCCGCCAATCACATCATCATTTTCATAAAATACAGCACTTTGCCCCGGCGCAATGCCTTTCACATCTTCATAAAAACGAACATTCACACCATTTTCGTATAAATACAAATTAGAAAGGGCACCTTTATCTTTATACCGGATTTTGGTAATTGCTTCCATTCCATCTGTTGCACCCTCATATTTCATCCAGTTTATGCCGGCAACTTTCATTTCGTTTGCTCTTAAGGTCTTCCTCATCGCCAAGCACAACAGTATTGGTTTCAGGAATGATAGCAGTAACAAATGCAGGCTTGCCCAGCGAAATATCCAAGCCCTTTGCGCTGGCCAACAGTATAAAATGGATATCCTTTATGCGAACCCAAAATCTTTCCTGATTTATCTATAAACAAACCACCCGATAACTTGTTCTTCAAGTCCTTCCACCTTTCGTTTTAGAAAGCCGCGGTAATCATTATCAGGCACAAAACAAATTTCATAACTCTCACTTTTTTTTGCAAGCTCAGGATAGCCAAAATCAATTGCCATTTGCCTTATTTCGCTTTTACGATACATGCCAAGAGGCAATAGAGTGCGGCTTAGTAAATCCTGCTGCAAGCCCCACAGCACATAGCTTTGGTCTTTTGTTTCATCTATGCCTTTTCTTATAAAATACCTTCCATTGCTGTGTTGTCAATATTTGGCATAATGGCCAGTGGCAATAAAATCGCAATTCAATGCATCGGCGCGTTTTCAGTAATGCACGCCATTTTATATGCGTGTTGCACATCACACAAGGGTTTGGCGTGCGGCCTGCAATATATTCTTCTACAAAATTGTCAATCACAAAATCACCAAACTCTTCACGTATATCTAAAATAAAATGCGGAAAACCATGTTGCACAGCTGCAGCCCGTGCATCATTAAAACTATCAAGATTGCAGCAGCCTGTTTCCTTGCTATTATTGCCGCTGCTTGTAGCATAATCCCACGTTTTCATGGTAATGCCCACCACTTCATAACCTTCATGATGCAGCATCAAAGCCGCAACAGTGCTATCAATGCCGCCACTCATGGCCATTAAAACTTTTCCTTTCCTGCTCATAATTTTTTCTGACTTGCAAAGATAAGTTAGTTTAAGTTGCGCATAGTTTGCGTTCACTATTATAAATTGTTATTGGGCTGTCATCTTTTGCAGCTTTATTCAGCAAATAGTTCGGGCTGTTCGCTGTAAGTCCGGCGCAAAGCCTTACCACAAGCCTTCACCGTGCTTTTCGCTTCCATCCCGCAGCCCTTCATCTCTATTTCTTTTATCATCAAAAATTTTCCAATATTTATTGTTTATTAACTTGCACGCATGCAGCAATATCTTGATCTTTTACAAAAAATAATTACTGAAGGAGTTGATAAAAATGATCGGACGGGCACAGGCACACGAAGTTTATTTGGTTACCAGATGCGTTTTAATCTGCAGGAAGGATTTCCTTTGGTTACAACAAAAAAACTCCATCTTAAAAGCATTATTTATGAGCTGCTTTGGTTTTTAAAAGGAGATACCAATATAAAATATTTAAAAGATAATGGCGTAAAAATATGGGATGAATGGGCAGATGAAAATGGAGATCTTGGTCCGGTTTACGGTAAGCAATGGCGAAGCTGGCAGGGTGCAGACGGAAAAAAAATAGACCAGTAAGCCAGTTAATTCATCAATTAAAAACCAATCCTGACAGTCGTCGCATGATCATTAGTGCCTGGAATGTTGCTGACTTACCGGAAATGCATTTAATGCCTTGTCACTGCTTGTTTCAATTTTATACATCGCCCGGCAATGATGAAAATAAAAAAAGATTATCCTGCCAGCTTTATCAGCGAAGTGCGGACGTTTTTCTGGGAGTGCCTTTCAATATTGCATCTTACGCCTTGCTTACTTTAATGATTGCGCAGGTTTGTGATATGGAGCTAGGTGAATTTATACATTCTTTCGGCGATGTACATTTGTACAAAAATCATTTTGAGCAGGCCGAATTGCAACTTGCCAGAAAGCCATTGCCACTACCGCAAATGAAATTGAATATGGACGTAAAAGATATCTTTAGTTTTAAGTATGAAGATTTTAAATTGATAAATTATCAAAGCCATCCTGCAATCAAAGCGCCGGTTGCAGTTTAAACCAATAACCATTAATTAATGCTTTCCCACATAGTTGCTGCATCTGAAAATAATGTTATTGGCTCTCACAATACTTTGCCATGGCGGCTTCCCAAAGATTTAAAATACTTTAAAAATAAAACGTGGGGCATGCCTGTTATTATGGGACGCAATACTTATGAATCAATGAAAAAAAGTTTGGCAGGTCGTATTAATATTATCATAACTAACAAAAAAAATTTCTACGTTAACGATGCTTTTGTGGTCAATAGCATTGAGGCTGCAATCGAAGCAGCGAAAGCAACTGATGTTAAAGAAATTTTTATAATCGGCGGCGGAGAAATATTCAGGCAAACGATTGGTCAGGTATCAAAAATATATTGCACACGAATTCATGCAAAAGTAGATGGTGATACTTTTTATCCTGAATTAAATATAAATGAATGGCATCTTACAAGTCAACATTCCTTTGCGGCGGATGAAAAAAATAATTATGATTATACTTTTGAAGTGTGGGAAAAAAATAATGCTGCATCTTAAATTGTACAGATGTATTCTGCATTTGGTTTAGCTAAAAAATATATTAAGTATTATTTCAATGCATCCAATGGAAATGGCCATGGCATTCATTCTCCGTTTGTTTTTGATTTCATTATTAATGTATTAAGAGATACAAAAAAATATGATTGTTATTATAAAATAGAAAACCTGCGCAACACATTATTAAATAATAATTCATTTATAGATGTTGAAGATTTTGGTGCTGGCTCAGCAGTTATACCTTTTAAAAAAAGAAAAATAAATGCAATTGCAAAATCCTCTTTAAAGAAGAAAAAATATGCACAATTATTATTTCGCGTTGCAAAATATTATAAGCCAAAAATCATTGTTGAATTAGGAACTTCTTTCGGTATAACTACCTGTTATCTTGCATCAGCACATAAACAATCAACAGTTTATACATTTGAAGGCTCACGGGAAATCGCTGGCATCGCTTTACAAAATTTTGCAAGGCTGAATTTCCAAAATATGCAACTGGCAAATGGAAATTTTGATGACACATTTATAAAAGCTTTAGAAAAAATTGACATAGTTGACCTTGCTTTTATTGATGGCAATCATCGCAAGCAACCAACATTAAATTATTTTAATCAGCATTGTTAAATAAATTAACACAATCAACCATTTTTATTTTTGATGATATACATTGGAGCGCAGAAATGGAAGAAGCATGGAAGGAAATCAAGCAACATCCATCTGTAACATTAACCATTGATTTATTTTTTATTGGCATTGTTTTTTTCAAACTGAACAAAAAGTAAAGCAACATTTTACCTATACAGCGTTATTGAAATTTTCAATATCTTAGAAGCGATAATTTTGCGAAACTATGACGATAGGCGTTTTAAAAGAACCTGCTGCCGGAAACAAGAGTTTCATTGCTTCCTGAACATGCGCTACTCTTAAAAACATAAATATGACGTGTTCAGATTGAAAAAGATGCAGGCGTAATTGCTTATGCTAATGATAAAAAGTATTTAGAAGCAGGCGCACAATGTTGTTCAACGCGCAAGACGTTATTTCACAATCAGAAATTATTTTATCTATAAATATTTTTGAAGATGTTGAAACAGTTTAAAACCAATACAATTCTTATTAGGCATTTATCAGCCATTATTATAATTATAATATTAATGAAACAATGGGCTGAAAAAAATGTTACAACTATTTAGTATTGATATGATTCCACGAACCACACGTGCACAAAGCATGGATGTGTTAAGCAGCCAGGCAAATATTGCTGGTTATAAAGCAGTGCTGAAGCAGCAAATATTTATCCAAAATATTTTCCCATGTTTATGACAGCAGCAGGAAGTATAGCGCCTGCAAAAGTTTTAATACTTGGTGCAGGTGTTGCAGGTTTGCAGGCAATTGCAACTGCAAGACGTTTGGGTGCTGTTGTTGAAGTGTTTGATACAAGGCCTGCAGTAAAAGAAGAAGTGATGAGTCTCGGTGCAAAGTTTATTGAAGTGGAAGGTGCTGCTGATGCATCAGTAAAGCCGGTGGTTATGCAGTTGAACAAACAGAAGAATTATAAACAAAAACAACAGCAGAAAATTGCTGAGAGTCGATTGCAAAAGCAGATATTGTAATTACAACTGCTCAAATCCCGGGAAAGAAAGCGCCGATATTAATTACAGATGAAATGCTTGAATGCGATGAAACATGGTTCTGTGATTATTGATCTTGCTGCAGCAACAGGTGGCAATACGTTGCAAACAAAAAATAATGAAACTATACAATATAATAATATAACCATTGTTGGTAACAGTCAATGCTTGCATCAACATATGCCTTGCAGATGCAAGTAAATTGTATGGTAAAAATGTCATTGAATTTTTTGCAACTGATAATAACAAAAGATGGCAACATCAATTTAAATTTTGATGATGATATTGTAAAAGGTACGTTGTATTACACATGACGGAAAAGTGGTGAATGAAAGAGTGAAAGTTGATTAGTTAATTGATATAATTCATAATTATCTAATTAAAGCAATATGTTGAATCTGGATAAATTTTTTTCGTGGAAACATCAGCAGATACATCTACATTGTAATACTGATGATCTTTTTAGGTATTGAAGTTATTGGTCGTGTGCCAAGTGTTTTGCATACACCATTAATGAGTGGCGCAAATGCAATACATGGTGTAGTTATAATTGGTGCAATCATCGTGATGGGCAAAGCGGAAAGCAATAATTATTTAGCATTGATACTTGGTTTTCTTGCAGTGATTTTAGGAACATTAAATGTTGTTGGTGGATTTGTAGTTACAAACAGAATGCTGGAAATGTTTTCAAAATAGAAATGAATTTTAAAACAAATATTTAATGAAAGTCGATTAATCGTCTCACACATAACAGTTACCCTGTACACGAATATTTAACTAATAACACAAATTAATAAACATTAATGTCCTCCATTCTCTATCTGCTATCTCATTGCATCGGTAACATTTATTATTGGATTAAAAATGTTATCCAATCCTGCAACTGCGACGAAATGGAAATTTAATTGCTGCCTCAGGAATGACAATTGCAATTCTTGGAACTATTTTTTTATATGAAAGATGAAAGGGAGATGCATTGCATAATTATGGCTGGATATTTTCGGCGGAATAATCATTGGAAGTGTAATATGGAACAATGGACTGCAAAGAAAGTAAAGATGACAGCCATGCCTGAAATGGTAAGTTTATTTAACGGCATGGGTGGTGCATGTGCAGCGTTAATTTCAATTGTTGAGTTTAGTCATTTTTTAGAGTAAGTAATAAATTTTGACTCAACAAGTTTCATCGGAATTACACGTTGTTGTTGGTCATTATCTTACCATATTGCAGGGGCTATAATTGGCTCAGTTTCTTTTGCAGGCAGCATAATTGCTTAGGGAAAGCTGAATGGAAAAATAAAAGACTATTCTTTTAAAGGCCAGCATATGTTAATCTTATCTTTCTTGCATGTTGTTGTTGGGTTGAATTTTTACTTATTACAGTGAGGTTTAAATCCGTCTGACTATTATTATTTTATAACTGTTGCTTTAGCAATATTATATGGTGTGTTCTTCGTGTTCCCGATTGGTGGTGCAGATATGCCTGTAGTAATTTCTTTATTAAATTCTTTTACAGGTGTTGCTGCAGCATGCGGTGGCTTTTTATATAATAATAAAGTAATGCTTACTGGCGGAATTTTAGTTGGTGCAGCAGGAACGTTGCTTACCATTTTAATGTGCAAAGCAATGAACCGAAGCTTTAAAAATGTGTTGATTGGAATTTTGGAGGAATTCAACAAAAATAATTGGCGGGGTAAAAAGTGAACAAGGCAACTATAAAGAGATATCTCTGAGCGATGCTGCTGTTCTAATGGCTTATGCAAAAAAAGTAATGATTGTTCCTGGCTATGGTTTGGCAGTTGCGCAGGCGCAACATGCATGTAATGAGTTGGAGAAAATATTGGAAGAGAAAGGTGTTGAAGTTAAATATGCAATTCATCCTGTAGCAGGCCGAATGCCAGGCCACATGAACGTTTTGCTTGCGGAAGCAGATGTGAGTTATGAGAAATTATTAGAGATGGAGCATGCCAATGAAGAATTTAAAACAACTGATGTTGTGTTAATTCTTGGAGCAAATGACGTAGTAAATCCTGCTGCAAAAAAAGATCCATCATCACCTATTTATGGAATGCCAATTCTCGAAGTAGAACATGCAAAAAATGTAATTGTAAATAAACGAAGCATGAAGCCTGGTTATGCGGGTATAGAAAATGAATTTTTCTTTCAACCAAAAACATCGATGTTTTTTGGCGATGCAAAAAAAGTTTTACAGGACCTTATTGGTGAAATAAAAAATGTATAGATATTTTAATAAGTTTTGAAGCTACCTCCGAACTCATTACTAAAAATAAAAAACCCTTGCACAACAAGGGTTTTTTAGATAAATAAAATGTTTTTATTATTTTGATGCGACAGCCTTCTTCTTCATCTTTTTTTCTGAGGAAGTAGAATCAGAAGCACTTGCCTTTTTAATTTCACCGGCTGCAACAGCCTTATCATAATCAGCAGGAGCAAGCACATCGCCGGAAAGCTTTATGAATTTAATATCATCAGCACCTGCAAATTTTACAGTAAGCGTCTTATCAATATGACCAACATTTGCTGCGTTATACGTTGCATGTATCACACCGGTTTTGCCTGGTGCAATAGGAGATTTTGTATAATCAGAAATAGTGCAACCACATGTTGGATTCGCCTGGTCAATCAAAAGATCTTCTTTGCCAATATTAGTTACAACAAATGTTGCAGTTGCAGGCACATTTTGTTTTACTTTTCCAAGGTCATAAGTTGATACATCTATTTTTGCAAGGTCATCAGCTTTTTTTTGAGCGAACAAAGTTGCAGAAGATAGTACAAGAGCAGCTAAGAGTAACTTTTTCATAAATTTTTATTTGTTTATTGATCGGTTTTTAAAGAGTTCAATGATGTATTTTCCGGAGCTGAAGTTGTTGGAGTTTTCCATACTTCGCCCTTTATAATTATTTGTTTGGTTTGGTTGCCGTTGTAAGTAATAGTAACAGGTTTTGTAAAAGGTCCTTCATTTTGAGCATTGTAACCAACCTTAATAATAGCTGTTGAACCAGGCTGTATCACATCTTTATTCCACTCAGGCGTAGTGCATCCACAGCTAGCCTGAACATTGTCCAGTGAAAAGGCCGTGCTGCCTGTATTAGTAAATTGAAATGTATGTGTTACCGGTTTGCCCTGTGGAATTTTGCCGAAATCAAAGGATGTTTCTTTTAGAGATAAAACTTCAGGCTTTGCCGATGATGTATCATGCGGTACAGCCTGTATTTTGCTATCTTTATTTTTTGCAATATCTTTTTGCGCAAGTACCGCAAACGATAAAGGTAAAAAGACTAAAAAAGTAAATATTTTTTTCATTTATAAAGACTTGAACAGTTCCAAAGATACAAAAACGTAAAATAAGGTTGCAAATTGTAAATGGCTTTACAGATTTTTAACAATCATCAATCATAATCAATAATTTTGTTATATGGATATGAACCCGACAAATGATGAGGCTTTGCTTGAGAATCTATCCTTTGAAAAATTTCGAGAAGAGGTATTAAAAGATTACCGTATTGTATGCGAAAGCCGCGAGGCGAGTGTAGTTGGAAGGAAAGAAGTGCTTACTGGCAAAGCAAAATTTGGAATATTTGGTGCTGGCAAAGAAGTGGCGCAGGTCGCAATGGCAAAGTTCTTTCAACCGGGAGATTTTCGGGCAGGTTATTACAGGGACCAAACTTTTATGTTTGCAAGTGGCCTTGCCACTATAGAACAGTTTTTTTCTCAATTATATGCTGATCCTGATATAAACAATGAGCCTTTCAGCGGTGGCAGGCAAATGAGTTCGCATTTTGCGACAAGATTTGTGGATGATGATGGCAATTGGCTACCACTTGCACACTTAAAAAACATTTCTTCTGACATTGCTCCTACAGGGGCCCAAATGCCACGTGCCCTTGGACTTGCATTTGCTTCAAAACTTTTTCGCGATGTAAAAGAATTGAATCTTTTAAAAGACCTAAGTAATAATGGAAATGAAATTTGCTTTTGCACAATCGGCGATGCTTCTACATCAGAGGGCCACTTTTGGGAGACAATGAATGCAGCAGGTGTAATGCAAGTGCCTCTTGCTGTTTTCGTTTGGGACGATGGTTATGGAATTTCTGTTCCAAGAGAAATTCAGACCACTAAGTCATCTATTTCAAAGGCAATGGCAGGGCTGCAAAAAGAAGATAATACAAATGGCATAAATATTTACAATTTAAAAGGATGGGATTATGCGGGCATGTGTGAAGTGCTCGAAGTTGCAATAAAAAATATACGTGAAACACATACACCCGCACTTTTTCATGTGGAAGAAATAACGCAACCTCAAGGCCATTCTACTTCGGGAAGCCAGGAACGCTATAAGACACAACAAAGGCTGGAATGGGAAAGGCAATGGGAATGCAAAAAACAAATGCGGGACTGGATAATAGAAAATGCTCTAGCAGATGAAAAGGAAATTGATGCTATAGAAGCTGATGCAAAAAAGTTCGTAAAACAAAGCAAGGATAATGCGTGGAAAAAATATATTACGCCAATACAAAACCAGGTAAGCAAGGCGATACAACTAATTGAAAGCGATGATACTAAAAAGCTAAATAATGAAGTAATAAAAAAAATTGTTACAGAGCTTTCTGATTATAAAGAACCGTTGCGAAGAGATGTGATGAAGGCATTAGCAACAACGATAAATTATTCTAATGCTTCTGATTCTTCGGCTATAAAAAAATATTATGACAGCCTAGTAAAAGAAAATCATGAACTTTTTGATACGAAACTTTATAATGAAGGCCCTAAATCTGCATTGAAAGTTTTTGAAGTAAAGCCTTATTACCGGCATGATGCTGAAACAGTAAACGGATATGAAGTGTTCAACCGTTATTTCGACGAATTATTTGCATCAAATAACAAAGTAATTGCTTTTGGCGAAGACCTTGGTCAGATAGGAGATGTAAATCAGGGTTTTAGCGGACTGCAGCAAAAGTATGGTGGGGGAAGAATATTTGATACAGGAATTCGGGAGCTCAGTATTATTGGAAAAGCTATTGGCACTGCTTTGCGTGGCCTGAGGCCTATAGCTGAAATCCAATATCTCGATTATTTGTTATATGGCTTGGAGCCATTGAGCGACGATGTTTGTACTGCACACTTTCGAACCGTTGGGTCACAAAGTGTGCCGCTTATAATTAGAACACGAGGTCATCGTTTGGAAGGAATATGGCATAGCGGCTCCCCAATGGGCATGATAATAAATTCGTTACGCGGTATGTATGTATGTGTGCCAAGGGACATGGTGCAGGCGGTAGGAATGTACAATACTTTATTCCAGGCAAATGATCCTGCATTAATGATTGAATGCCTGAATGGTTACAGGCTTAAAGAAAAATTACCTTCTAATTTACTTGCTTATACAGTTCCACTTGGAGTGCCTGAAATAATAAGAGAAGGAACAGATATTACAATGGTTTCTTATGGTGCAACCCTGCGCATCGTGCAGAAAGCAGCAGAGCTGCTGCAGCAGCAAAATATAAGTTGTGAAGTAATAGATGTGCAAACATTATTACCTTTCGATATTCATCATTCCATAATTCAGTCTTTAAAAAAGACCAACAGGATAGCGTTTATAGATGAAGATGTGCCCGGAGGCGCTGTTGCTTACATGTTTAATAAAGTTATGGAAGAGCAAAATGGCTACAGGTGGCTCGATGCTTCGCCACGAACCCTTACAGCCAAAGATCATCGCCCGTCTTATGGCAGCGATGGTGACTATTTTAGCAAGCCAAATGAAGAAGATGTGATACAGCTTGCAAAAGAAATGATGAGCGAATAACCCTCATAAAGAAATTAGCCTATAATGTTTTGAAAATATATTACTGCTTACATGAAACTACCTCTTTACCAGATTGATGCATTTACTGATAAGGTCTTTGGAGGCAATCCTGCTGCTGTAGTGCCTTTGCAGGAATGGCTTCCAGATGATTTGATGCAAAAGATTGCTTTGGAAAACAATCTTTCTGAAACAGTTTTTTTTGTTCCCATAAAAAATAATATCGAAGCGGATTTTGAAATACGATGGTTTACTCCATCTGTTGAAATTAATTTATGCGGCCATGCAACACTCGCATCTGCTTATGTGATCTTTAATTATTTGCAGTTTAATAAAGAAGAGATTCTCTTTAAATCACAAAGCGGAATTTTAAAAATCAAAAAAAATAAAGATATCATTGAAATGGATTTTCCCTCATGGAAACCGGAAGCTTACGATAATATTTCTTTTGATATAAAAAGTGCCTTAGGTATAAATGAAATAAAAGGTATTTATAAAAATCGTGATCTTTTAGTTGAGCTTGAAAACGAAGATGCAGTAAAAAAATGCGCTCCTGATTTCACTTTAATAAAAAAATCAGATTATAAGATTATTATCACTGCTGGCGGCGATTCAGTTGATTTTGTTTCAAGATTTTTTGCTCCTTCAGTAGGTGTGGATGAAGACCCCGTAACAGGTTCAGCCCATGCTCAATTAATTCCATTCTGGAGTAATAAGCTAAATAAAAATAAAATGAATGCATTGCAGCTTTCAAAGCGTGGAGGCACTATTTATTGCGAGCAAAAAAGTAACCGCGTAACCATAGCAGGCAATTGTGTTTTCTACATGAAAGGAGAATTTGAAATATAAATGATCACTAATTCTGAAAAACATTTTATAAATAGCTGGCTTGAACAAAAAAGCGGCCCGCGCTGGAAATACTATTTACAGTTTACAATTGCCTGGGGAATTATATCGTTTCTTCTAATATTTTTTTTACTAAAGCTTTTTACGAATGCATGGGAAACGGGTGGCCAAAATCTTATATTTATTATTGTTGGAGCTTCACTATTGTCTGGTTTTTTATCAACCCATATCACTTATGTTGTTAGTGAAAAAAAATATAAGAAGATTATGGAAAGAGAAAAGATGCAGTGATTATTTTCTGCGAAGATTTTCATTAATGTTCTGAAAAATCTTCTCTGCGTGCACTCTCGAGTTTTCAATGAAAAGCCTGTGGGTATTCATTCCGCCGCATATAACTCCTGCAAGATAAACTCCGTTTATATTAGATTCATAATTCTCATCACTGTACATAGGTTTACATACTTCATCTGAAGAAAGCTCAATTCCAAGCCCGCGCAGAAATAAAAGATCAGGCTGATAACCGGTCATAGAAAGTACCCAGTCATTTTGTATTGTTACCATTCCATCCGGAGTTTGAATATCTACTTCATGTTCTCTTATTTCTGCCACCGTTGAATTAAAATATGCTTTGATAGAACCTTCAGCAATTCTATTATCAATATCAGGCTTTACCCAATATTTTACACGATTGCTTATAGCATCACCACGAACAACCATCGTTACACTTGCACCTTTGCGCCACGTTTCCAAGGCGGCATCCACAGCTGAGTTTGCAGCGCCAACCACTAATACTTTTTGAAAGGCATAATAATGCGGATCATCATAATAATGTTTTACTTTATTTAATTCTTCACCTTTCACATTTAGCAAATAGGGAATATCATAAAAACCTGATGCAATAATTATATTTAAACTTTTGTAAAGTGCCTTTGATGTTTGTATTAAAAAAACATCATTATCTTTTTTTACATTATTAACTTTTTCAAACAGGTGAATAATAATATTAAAAGAAGTAACTACTCGTCTGTAATACTCCAAAGCCTCGCTGCGTGTGGGTTTGGCATTGATTGCTTACAAAAGGCACACCGCCAATTTCAAGCCGCTCACTTGTGCTGAAAAAGGTCATATTCACCGGGTAATTATAAATGGAATTTACAAGTGTTCCTTTTTCAAGTATGCAATAATTCAAGCCGTATTTCTTTGCCTCAATAGCACACGCAAGCCCGATTGGGCCGCCGCCTATGATGATTGCGTCATATATTTTTTCGCTCATTAACTGCTAAGTTATTATATAAAATTTTTTTGCGCGGCTAAGAGAGAATAATTAATCAGTGAACAATTATACCCGTCTCCATTTTGCTTTTAAACGAAGAAACGGCGCTTCAAGATAAAAATAACTGATACTGGCAACGCCATAATTTGCTATAAAATAAAGTGCAACAACGATGATGTTTGGAATATTTATTTTAAAATGAAGAAGCAATAAATTAATCATAAGAATTGTGATGCCATGAAAACAGTATAAGCCATAAGATATTTTTCCTGTATAAATAAGAAAGCTATTTCTTTCAAAAAATCTTGTTCTTTTTTCATGCACCATCTGCTCCATAATAAAAAGAGCGATGTACAAAATAAAAAGATAACGCCCCGCAAGACTTACAAGATCATTGTTTACGCCAAACGTGGTTTTATTTAAAAAATAAAAAAGTGTAAAGTGAAAAGTTAAATAAGTATAAAGCATGAAAGTGCCTGCAGCATTGAGCTTTCGGACGTTCTTCACAATACTCTGGTTTTTAAAAACAAGTAGCGCTCCTAAAGCTCCGCTTGCGAAATCAAATAAATATGTGATGGTATTAAAATAAAATTTTATACCGTTTACAATAGAAAATATCGAAAAGGAAATGCTTATTAAAAAAAGAAGTGTAATTATGACACTCATATTTCTATAAAAGAAGCGAAGACAAAATCCCCACAACAAATAAAACTGTTCTTCCACAGAGATGGTCCATAAAAGTTTAAGAAAGAATACGTGGTCAGCCGTGTAAAAGTTTGCAATAAAGAAAATATAATACAAAGGCGCAGGCAAGGTCATATTGTAATGAAACAGCTTTGCTAAAAAAGGAAAAATTATAAATGCAATCGTGAGGATAAAATAATACAATGGCCATATTCTTAATACCCTTCTTGTAAAATAATTTTTGAAAGAAAAATTGCCTCTCTTCTTGTATTCATTTAAGGCAAGGTATGTGAGCAAGAAAGATGAAAGGATAAAAAATACATCAATAGCAAGTGGAAGACTGTTAAATAAAAATTCAATGAAACTGCCCGCAGTAAAGCGTATACGTAAAGAATGAAAAAGGAATATCGCTATGAAAGACATTCCTCTTATAGAATCTAATTGCGGAAAATATATTTTGGTCCTTTCGCCTGCAGTGAATCTATTTTCCAAGTTGAATAAATATCTTTTTATTCAAGATACATAATTTTATATCACTTAGCAATGCGATATAAACTGTTACGCTACACACGAAATTGTTATCGCATAAGATACATTTTGCCATAACCTTTGGTAAAATATTTATCGGTATTATCGCCATCATCTTTAAATTTATCAAGCGATTTGCCATTGAGATTGGTAAGCACACGATATAGGTAAACGCCATTGGCTACTTTTTGTCCATACATATCTGTGCCATCCCACTTGAATTCGGTGATGTTTCTTCCGATATGCAGAGGCCCCAATTCATCTGTGAAGTTATTTCCTTAATTATTTTACCGGTAATAGTCAGTATTTGAATTCTAATATTTTGCGGAACAACCGAACCTGTAATCGTAAATACAAAGGCAGTAGAGGTTGTAAAAGGATTCGGATAATTCAGCAAATTTGAAATCATTGGTTTGCTGATAACCCGGAAATCAATATGATAATCAAATGCACCGGCCGTGTTTCCGACAGCATCTTTGCCGGAAACATGAGTTGATAATTGTCATCATCATCGCTTGTCCTGTCAGCGATGGAGAAAGATCAATGGTTGCCGTATTATCTCCTGTTGAAAGATTTGCAGGTGTAAATTTCAATGTATCATTATCAAATTTATACGTTCTTAATGAACCATCAGGAAACTGTATCTGCACTTTCATAAGAGAAGTATCGCTGAGTGCAAAGATTTATTTTCATCTTTAAGCTTTACAACAATATGCGGCCTTGCAGAAACAATATCATCGTTCAAAATATGCACGCCATCAAAAGTAACATCCAGCAGCGGATTGAATTTATCGCTTTTTACATAAAATGATTTATAAAGAAAATTATTGAAGTGATATTGCTCAGGCTGATCATTATTTGGATTGAAATCAACGTAGCAATGTATTGGCTCCGGAGTATGGCTTTGTATCAATATCATACTTTAGAATAATAGTATCACCACTTACAAGTGGCTTTCTTCTTCCGATTGGTAAGCAGATGCGTAACATTATTATTATCAATGACAGCATATATTTATTTTCATACTGTCAAATGCAGGAAGACTTATATTTTTAAATGCAATTCCAAAATGCAAAATGTCTGCCTGCATTCAGTGTATCTTTAGATAATAAAATAAAGATTGGGCGCTATAGCGCACCTTCAGGCGCAGGAGTAAAATTCAACCTCCAGTAAGAAAGCTGGTAAGGAGTAAGCTTTATGCTGTCAGCATTGCGCATTTTAAGCTGCATGAAAGGATACTTGCTGGCACTTACAGAGGAAATATCAACATCCTGCTTTGTTTTATCTACGTTAAATAAAGTAGTGGAATTGCCAAGGCTATCAATACCAATTATCTGAACTTTGGGATTATCGCGGGGAGTTAGCTTCAAGGCTTTTTCCGCGCCAGTGCATTTGTTTCCAGTGCTGTGGCCGGGCCAAATTTTGGTGAAGTAATGTACCCGATAGTATCAGGAGTTACAATTGTGGTTTTTTTAATTCAATAGCATCGGTTGGTCCGTTGGAGAAAATAAAATCCGGCAGGAAATGCAGGGTTATTTTTTTGATACATAAATACAAATGTCCTCACCCTGTAAAAAGAATCAATCAATACAAAACCCTGCGATTTTAATCGTGAATACATCGAATTATTAACGCCAGAAACTGATGAATCGGCTTCCCAGTCGGCAGCATAAGTATTGCCTGCACCGGTTGTGTAAGTTATATAACGGGCAATTACAATATAGTTATCCGGAATGAAATCAAGGAAATTCACTTACTTGTTTTCTCCTGGCCTGGTTAAGAATATTAAATTGGAAATTGGCTAAGCGTGTAG
This sequence comes from uncultured Chitinophagaceae bacterium, assembly GCA_963823975.1. GTDB lineage: Bacteria > Bacteroidota > Bacteroidia > Chitinophagales > Chitinophagaceae > Ginsengibacter. The sequence goes on from CAWGNP010000001.1 coordinate 105,994, forward strand.
CGTTGCAACGTGGTTCGCTTCCATACAAGCCGGTCAGGCCCTGAAGCATTGTTCAGCCAAGGCTTCAAGATACGGATCTAAAACATTAAAAACAATCCTGGAAAGCCAGGGCATACACTGATGCATACATTGCTTCCATTTACAGTTACAGAAGTTTGAGCACCTGTGGGATAGCAGTAGGATATGCACCAAAGTTGGCATTTATATAATTATTTACAGTAGAAAAAGTCCATTTTCTTGCGCTGTCAAGTTTAATATTTTGCGTATCGGAATAAAGATGCTGATAATAATGCGATTGATTGGAACCAGGTGTAACTGTTTGCCATATAAATAAATGACGAATTGTTCCAATGATAAGCGGAATCAGCGTCTGGACGCTGGCTTTACAGCAACACGCCAGTAATAAACTGTGCTGTCCTGCATAGCTGAAGCCGGGATCAAATTCAATAACTCCGCCAACGGAATTAACCGTTTTGCTTACCTTTGCAGGCGAATTGAACAATAAAGTCGTATCAATTTCCATCACATAATCTTTGCAGTACTAAATGGATTTGCCGTAGATGCATATAACTTTTGATTGGCAACATTTATAATAGCGAAATTATAGGGATATGCCGGAGTTGCTTCATCTTCATAAATGAAAACATCTTTATAATGCTGTTATTATTTTCCGAAGATTTCAGAACTTCATTATCTGCATCAATAGTTACAGTTATTTTATTAAGTCCTTTATCTCTTGTAGAAATAATGGGAACTTGTATTTCATATAGAATCTGCATACCTGATGCCCGCTATTCTTTTACGTAAGATAACATCAGATGTTCCGTTTGGATAAGTTCTTGTTACCTGGAAAATAGATGGAATCACTAATGGCTTTTCCAATATTAAAAGCTTTTGCATACAATGTAAAACTATTTTCTGCAACTGAAATAAATGCAGGATTCACTTTAACATCCGGATCTTCGATAACATAATCAGGCTTAGGCATGAGGATTGATTTTCAAAGCAGGATCGCCATTCAATGCCAACTCTTCCATATTGATCCTTGTAAGATAATCCAGTGAAGTTGATTGGCGCCCCCGAGATTAGATATAACATTTTTCATATCATTGCCGACAGTATTGCCATAATTCACTACGCCTAACTGGTTATAAAATTCAATATCATAATTATTAAGATATGGTGGCACACCGAGATGGCTAGCTTGCCAGAAATCCAATACTTCCCAGTTCATTTGCCAGCACAAATTTTTCGGAAATAGATAAATTATTTTGTGTAATTCTTGAAGGGTCATAAATATAATTGTTTCCTGCGGTACATCCGCTTACTAAAAAGAAAGGGTATTTTCCCTGGTTATGATAAGCAGAAGGATCACTTAAATCAAATTCAAGTACGATTGGCTGAAGAATGTCCAAAGTAAGAAAGAAGGCTGATGCCTTCATTAAATAATTCAGTGAATTCGTTGCCCAGAAATCAACTGTACTGCGGAGTTGGAAGATTTTGGAAAATGTTTCCACATGTGCTCCATATAAAGTATCTAATAATTATACTTTTATATTGATTCATATAAAAAGTAAAAAGATCACTTTCACGAGCTGTCTTTACCGCCGATTACATGCACTACATTTTTCATCCAGAGTTTATTATCCAGTGTTTGAGATGCTGAAGCCTGCGCCTGTTCATATTCTTTTACTTTTTGAAGATAATTACCTACTTCATTTCCTGATATAGCTGAAAGCCTTCCAATGGGTATACTTGGGAACAGTGCTGCCATAAGGCGATGAAAGCAATACATCCGATGCAGGGTTACCAAAAGTTGGTATAAGATTTAACTGATCTGCATACGGACTGTTTTGATTGAGTGTACGTAATCATCATAAGTAATTCCTTTTCCAATTAGAAAAACATATTGCGGTGTTACGGAAAATGTATTGCTTTAGCATATTGAATAAAATCTTTTATTGAGGAGGGATGTTTTTTAATGCCATAAGCAAACTGGTCAACCAGTTCATCAATATTATAAATTTTTGCATTAAAGCCTCCACCTGCTGATGAACTTCTATAGGCCCTGTAAAGCTCAACATTATTAACTCCTGAGCCATTATTGAACAGAACAGGATGGCTGATGATAATATAATTTCCCTGGTTAGCAGCAACACCAAAATTAGTAAAATTTTTTGGGTGAATGTGGTAACATTATTCATATTAGAAGCATCCTCACTTATCAACTCAAATTTTCTTAGTAGCAATTGAAGAAGGAGGAAGAACAAATTTTACTTTTCCCGGAGTAGTGGTTATATCTCCTGTATATCTTTTATTAGTAGTAATATCAAGTAAAACAGGAGCAGTGCTTCCATAATTAAAATTATCAATTACCAGGTAATTTCCTGTTGCTGTAGCAGGAATTCAAAGTAAAAATTCTTGAGGTTATTGAAATTAAATTTACTTGGATAAGTTAATTCAAACTTTAGAAACAACCATCCTGTCTGTAGCTACATTATGAAATGGCATTGAAAAGTTACAAGTAACTTATCCGTATTAGGTAAATCAGTGAAAGGAATATTGTTAATTTGTTTTTTTAAATAGGTAAAATTCGACATGGTTCATCATCAATAATAGTATTATAAAATTTAACCCTTATATTTCTTGTGTTAGGTGCATTACCTGCTGCAGCAAAATTAAAACTGATGCATTAGGGCCGCTCGGTAAAAATGTTCAGGCTATCGATAAAGATAAGACAGGCCTGCATCGGGCGCAATATCATTGGAGGTCCATCCTTCACCAATATCATAGGAAGAAGAATAAACATATTCGCCAAGCGGAACGCCATAACCCATATTAATTTTATTTCTGAAATACACGCCCCTTGTATTCATAAAATATGGCTCGGGCGTAAGGTTAGTTCCTGCAACATTATTGCGGCTGTTTACAAATCTTAAGTTATTTCCTGCCGGATTTACGGTTAAAAAATAGCTGCCGTATCTGTTTCAAGGCTATAATGATCAGACAGTTGGTAATCGGGATCGCGGTAAAGTTTTGTATCTATTTTTCCATCATTCATCAGCCCCCAGAATTCAATATATCCTGAAGCACTAAAGGCGCCTGTTGGTAGCAGAAGTATATAAGCTTACTTCCTCTCCGTTTCTCCATAATTGAAATTGTTCAGCAGGTGTATTGCCAAGGCCGATGGAATTAAGAGTTGATTGCTGATATGCGAAAAAGGCCGTTCTTACCAATATTAAATTTGAAATAAGTTTTACTATAATCTATCCAGCTATTACTTAAGGTTGTGCAAAGCCTGCTACAGAAATAAAGACAAAAGAAAATCAGTAAATATTTTTTTCATAGTATGTTATTAAGATCTTAATCTTTTTCTTTTTTAGCAAGGTCAAATCTTAAAGAAAAAATATGTGTATATAATGGATTTGATTGATTGGCAAGGTTTGAAAAGGCATAATCTATCCGTACATTTTTTATTTTAAAACCTGCTCCAAGGCTTGGCTGGTATATCCATACTCTTTTCTGATTGGTAGTATCGCCGTCTGCCAGTGCTCTTTGAAAATTATAAATTCCGGCTCTTACAAAAAATACATCTTTTATAGAAGCTTCAAGCCCAGATGCGGATCAATACTTATGGATTTCCGCTGAAAACTGTATTTCTTTTACCATCAAAAGTTGCATCAAGGTCGGCTTCCGCCAAAAGGCTTACAAAGAGCTGCTAATATTGAAATTATAAGAATTTCCAACGGTAAGCCTTGGCGCAGTGAGCTCAGTAGATTTTACCGGAATATCATTTTTGGTGAGATATAAAACCTCTTTTTCTTTTCAGTAAAATTGAAATGACCATGCATTAAAAGTAGTAGTAACATCTTTTGCAACAATGCCAAGGCTCCAGTTATTTTTTTCCATTCTAAACCCTGCATCAAAGCCAAAACCCCATGCTGTTGCAAAATGACCAACTTTACGGTAAATAATTTTTGCATTACCCCCAAAACTCATTTTTAAATCATCTTCATCTTTTATTTTTTGTGCAAATGAAAATAAAAAGCATAATCAGCCGAAGAGAAAGTTGTAATATTTCCATAATTAATACTTCCATCCGGCTCCACCAGAAACAAAGTATTAGGAATATCATCCACTGCAAACCGTAGAATAGAAAAGCCAAGTGTTCTTTTATTATCATTTACAGGAATTGCAACACTGCCATAATCATATTTGCCAATATTATCAAAATAACTTGCATGCATGAGGTTAATGGTTGGATTATCCTGCACGCCTGTAAGCGCCGCAGGATTCCAGTAACCGGCAGTACCATCCGATACAGATGCTGCCTGGGCTGCACCCATTCCAAGCCCCGTGCTCCTGCGCCAATATTTAAAAATTCATTAGAATATTTTCTAAACTGTGCAAATCCAGAACAGGGTAAAATAACAGGCATATTATTTTGGCAAGTCTGGAAATTCTCATATTAGGGAATGATCAGTTTAATAGATAGGTTCAGTAGACATATTTGGGTAATTAAAACGGACATTAATTCTTTATATTGTATTTCTCACAGCTTAATGCTTATTAAAATTAAGAAAAACTTATGTAAACGATAAGATGCGTACACCTAGCTTATACAATTTTTTGGAATAGAAATCAATTGTGCTAAGTTAATAATAAATTATTATGCTAAAATAATGAACACACTTAGTTTAAATTCATAATAGCTTTCCGTATGTATTTGTGAATTATTTTTGATGCCTTTGGAATAATTCGAGTAATTTTTTAAAATATGAAAAATTTAATTGAAGAACTGAGATGGCGTGGCTTGATACAGGATATTATGCCTGGAACCGAAGAACAGCTTTGTAAGGAACCAACCACAGGTTATGTTGGCTTCGATCCTACTGCCGATAGCCTGCATATTGGCAGCCTGATACCTATAATTGTACTAATGCATTTGCAAAAATGCGGGCATAAGCCAATTGCTTTGGTTGGCGGCGCCACGGGCATGGTGGGCGATCCATCAGGTAAAAGTGAAGAGCGAAATTTATTAAGTGCAGATGTTTTGAACCATAACGTAGCATGTGTAAAAAAGCAATTGGAAAAATTTCTTGATTTTAGTTCCGAAAAAGATAATGCTGCAGAAATGGTAAATAATTATGACTGGTTTAAAGAGATTTCTTTTCTTGATTTTATAAGAGATACCGGCAAGCATATTACTATAAATTATATGATGGCAAAAGACAGTGTGCGCAAGCGTTTGGAAGCGGAAAATGGAATGAGCTTTACAGAGTTTACTTACCAGCTGGTGCAGGGATATGATTTTTACTGGCTTTATAAAAATAAAAATTGCAAACTGCAGTTTGGTGGAAGTGATCAGTGGGGCAATATTGTTACAGGAACAGAATTGATCAGGCGCAAAAGCGGTGGTGAAGCTTTTGCATTTACCTGTCCGTTGCTAACTAAAGCGGATGGAGGTAAGTTTGGCAAAAGTGAAAAAGGAAATGTATGGCTTAGTGCAGATAAAACATCTCCTTACAGTTTTTACCAGTTTTGGCTGAATACTGCGGATGAAGACGCAGAAAGGTTTTTAAAAATATTTACTTTTTTATCAAAAGAAGAAATTGGATGAGCTTGTGCAGCAACATACCGGAAATGAGCAGCTGCGAATACTTCAAAGGAAGCTGGCTGAAGAACTAACGTGTCTTGTACATTCCCGGAAGGAATATGAGTTTGCTGTAAAAGCATCTTCAGTTTTATTTAGTAACGATACTGCACAAATGTTAAAGGAATTAAATGAAGAGCAACTGCTGCAGGTAATGGAAGGCGTGCCTTTTATTGAAATTGAAAAAAATTTATTGAATGAAGAAGGGATTGATATTATTTCTTTATTAACGGATAATAAAATTTTTCCAAGCAAAGGAGAAGCGAGGAAAATGGTTGCTGGTGGCGGCGTTTTCAGTGAACAAAGAAAAAGTGACTAACTGTATGAAATGACATTAATACGATAAGCTTCTTTTAAATAAAAAATATCTGCTGATACAAAAGGGGAAAAAGAATTATTATTTGCTGAAAGCGATCTAAACTGCCAAATTTAGACAACCTTTTTTAGTTTTTTACTTCCGGAAGAAAATTGCTTTGTTGTAATCTTTAATATTTGGTATAAATTTTCTTTCTTTAAAAGGTATCCATTTCCTTTTTCACAAAAATGACTTTGATGTTTTCAACGCTTATCGGGTTTCCATCCGGAATATCAGCAATGTTGCTGTGCATAATATCATGCCCGTCAATAATCATTACAAGGCCGCTGCCAATTGCTTCCATAATATTACCTTCTTTAATAAGCATGCCGGTATCTTCTCCAAGCCCGATCCCAACTGCTGAAGGATTGGTTGCAATGGCCTGCGCGAGCCTTCCAAACCTTCCCCGTTTTTCAAAATGACTATCAAAAATTACATCATCCATAAAACCAAGGCCGGTTGTTATTTTTACTTCACCTTTCAAATGAGCAGTGGTTGCATTGCCTTCATAGATCATTGTATTGCTCATTGCCATAGCACCTGCTGATGTGCCTGCAACAACAAAATTTTTTTCTTCATTATACCGTCGCAGGGCTATTTCTAAAAATTCTGTTCCTCCAAAAGTTGCCGAAAGCCTTAAGTTGGTTGCCTCCGCTAAACATGATAGCATCGCAGTTTTTCAGCCGTTCAATGTACTCGTTTCCATTGCATCGGCACGGTTGCGTATAGGCATCAAGCCAATGTTGGTACATCCTATTTTTCCAAAAGCATTCAGATAATTTTCACCTACTTCATAAGGTATCATGGAAGCAGTAGTTATTACTTCCATTCGTATGTCAGGGCCGCCGGCTTCTTCAACAATATGGCGAAGAATGCCCAACTCAAAAAAATTAAGATTATTTCTAACCATTTCTCCTTTTTCAAGGCTTAGATCCTTTATCTTCTGCGCCACCAATGGCAAAAAGTTTTCCGAGCGGATTTTGCATGCATTCAATTTTGATAAATAAAGCGGTATCACTTCTACAGCATACCTGTGAGTTAGTATTCATGCTTCTTCTGTCAAAAATAAATACTATTACAAAAGTAACGGAATTGAAATAAACAGATTGTACATAATCTTTATATTTTTTTTCGACAACTAATTTTTACTTATCTTACAAAACCTTACCTGTACAAGTATATTATTCATAAAAATTTATAAAGCTCTTATGAAGATTATTGAAATTAAAGTGTTGCGAGGTCCTAATTATTGGAGTGTACGCAGGCCAAAGCTTATCCAGATGAAACTTGACCTGGAAGAAATGGAAGCAAAAGCCTTCCAATAAAATACCAGGCTTTAAAGAAAGGCTTGAAAATTATTGCCAACACTTTATGAACACCGATGCAGTGAAGGTGCCCGGAGGCTTTTTATCAAGGGTAGAAGAAGGCACCTGGATGGGGCATATTATTGAACATGTTGCATTGGAACTGCAAACACTTGCAGGAATGGATATGGGCTTTGGCCGAACAAGAAGCACAGGCAAAGAAGGAGAATATTTTGTGGTGTTTGATTATATGGAAGAAGATGCCGGTGTATATGCTGCAAAAGCGGCTTTCAAGCTTGTGGAAGCGCTTGATAAAGGATGAAGAATATAACCTTGAAGAAGATATACAGAAATCTGCGGGAAATAAGAGAAGATACCAGGCTTGGGCCCATCAACCGGAAGCATTGTTGAAGAAGCGGTAAAAGAGGCATTCCTTATATCCGCTTAAACAAGCAAAGCCTTGTGCAGCTTGGATATGGTGTACATCAGAAAAGAATACGCGCTACTATTGCCAGCACTACATCCATCCATAGCAGTGGATATTGCCGGCGATAAAGAAGAAACAAAAAATTTATTAGGCGCTGCAGAAATTCCTGTTCCGAAAGGAATAATTATTTATAGCGATGAAACCGTGCAAGATGCCATTGATGAAGTTGGATTTCCATTTGTAATAAAGCCGATAGATGGCAATCATGGCAAAGGTGCTACAACTAATATCACAACATTGGAGCAGGCAGAAAAAGCATTGGAAGCTGCACAGAGAATATAGCCGGCAGTGTTATATGTGAAAAATATATTACAGGTTTTGATTTCAGGGTCTTGGTAGTAAATTATAAATTTATTTGTGCAGCACTGCGAACACCTGCATCTGTTACCGGCGATGGAGAACATACCATTCAATGGCTTGATTGATGAAACCAATAAAGATCCGCAGGAGAGGTTATGGCCATGAAAAAGTTTTAACCCAGATAAAGATTGATGGCTTTACACAAAAAATGCTGGATGAAAAAGGCTATACGTTGGAAACCGTTCCGGCAAAAGATGAACTGGTTTTATTAAAGCCTACTGCAAATCTTTCCACCGGTGGTACATCCACAGATGTAACCGATGAAGTACATCCTGTAAATATTTTTATGGCGGAACGTATTGCAAAGATTATCGGCCTTGACATTTGCGGTATTGATATAATGGCATCGGATCTGAGAACACCACTTACAGAAAATGGCGGCGCAGTGCTGGAAGTAAATGCAGCGCCGGGTTTTCAGGATGCATGTGGAACCTTCGAAGGTATTGCCAAGAAATGTTGCAGAGCCTGTGATTGATATGCTGTATCCGAAAGGCACCAATGGCAGAATTCCGATCATTGCTATAACAGGCACTAATGGCAAAACAACTACCAGCAGGCTTACTGCGCATATTTGCAAAGCAGCAGGTTATAAAGTTGGCTTTACCACCTCCGATGGCGTGTATATTCAAAACCAATTGATGATGCAGGGTGATTGCACCGGGCCTAGAAGTGCAGAGTTTGTTTTAAAAGATCCAACAGTTGATTTTGCTGTGCTGGAATGTGCAAGAGGTGGAATATTGAAGAAGCGGTCTTGCTTTTACCAATTGCGATATTGCCATTGTAACAAATGTTACTGCAGATCATATAGGCCTTGGTGGCATTGAAACATTGGAACAAATGGCAAAGGTAAAAGCGGTATTGCCCGAAACTGTTTTCCCACATGGCTTTGCCATTTTAAATGCGGATGATGATCTGGTATATGAAATGCGAAAAAAGCTTGATTGTAATGTTGCATTGTTTAGCATGGATGAAAATAATAAGCGAATAAAGCAGCATTGCAGAAAGGGTGGAATGGCGGCAGTGTATGAAAATGGATATGTAACCATTATGAAAGGCAACTGGAAGATAAGGGTGGAAAAGGTTAACAGAAATACCGATAACATATGGTGGTAAGGCGATACATAATATTATGAATACTTTGCCTTCAATTCTTGCATGTTATCTTTTTAGAAATATAAAAGTAGAAGATATAAGACAAGCGCTGCAAACATTTATTCCTTCGATGTCCAAACACCCGGCAGGTTGAATCTCTTTCAATTTAAGAACTTTAAATTTCTTGCAGATTTTGCACACAACCCTGCAGGCCTGAATTTCTTGTGCGATTTTGTAAACAAGCTTGATGGAACTTATAAAGTTGGGATCATCAGCGGCACCGGTGACAGGAGAGATGATGATATTCGTGAAATAGGAAGAATATCCGCAAGAAATTTTGATGAAATAATCATCAGGCAGGATAAAAATTTGCGTGGCAGAACGGCCGAAGAAATTATAGATCTTTTAGTAGAAGGAATTAATGAAAGCAAAGCCGAAAGATATTCCTGTTATGATTCTTCAACGGAAAGTGAAGCAATTCAGTATGCTTATGAAAATGCAAGAGCCGGATCAGTAATAACGATTATGTGCGATGTAGTACCGGATGCGCTTGCTTATATAAAAAAATTAAAGGAAGAAGAAGATAAAAAGCCCGAAGTCATAATTGATTATTCGTTAAGCGAATATGGTTTTGAAAATTTATATCATACGCTTACTTTTGCACTCCGTTTTTGTCCCATAGTATAAAGGTAGTACGACAGATTTTGATTCTGTTTGTCGAGGTTCGAATCCTCGTGGGACAACTTATATAGTTGAAAATCAATTAGTTATATTCATATATTGACATCCTGCTTGACAAATTTTTTTAAGAACAAGCTAGTCTATGTTACTAATACTTGATTTGTCTTGCTTTCTAATTCTGTTTCTTCTCTGAATATTTATAAGTAACACGTTCTTCTTTTCCGATTGTATTGTGTTTTGTGTTCTTGAATTCGCAGCGTTTTATTATTGTGTTTAAATTTCGTTAGAGAGTTATCAATTGTTCCCAATGTTTTTTCCGAAAGTTATTTTCATCTTTAGATAATTGGGTCATTGAGTCTTCGTATTGCTTCCTTTAATTATAAATCTAAAACATATTTGTATGAATCAAATTGTTTAACAAGCTGCGCTTTACTAATAAAAATTGATAAGTTATTTCGTTAAATGCTCTTTAACGATATCATTAATATAATGGTTTCAATCCTATTGCTTCTTCCATTTCTTTTTTTATCAAGAAATGCGTTTAATATGATAATTTATTTTTTAAGATCTTGGTTGTTGAAGTTATTTTTAAATAAACCCGAGAATAAAGTTTTATAATAACTGGCATCTGAAAGTCCTGCAGAAGGAAATGATAAAGTAATTAGAACAAGTAATAAAGTAATTGCAATCTGCATAGCCTGATTATAATATGTTGTGAATAAAGTTTTCATTGTATTAAAATTATTTATTTAAAAAAAGGGGAGAAGAAACTCCCCTAATCATCAATCGTTAAAGCACCGCTTATTATTTAAGCAGATACTTTAAGCCTACTCCAATCCTAAAGTTGAGTTATATGTTTTTGCTCTGCCCGGAGTGTAAGCGTAATAGCTGTGGTCTTCGGCATTGGTAAAATCATAGTCAAAACGTGCTGCTGCGGTTAAGTATAAATTGTTTTGCAACTTATCTTGTATACCTGCAGAGGCGATTCCACCAAGCGTTGCATCCTTATAGTGATTTTTTGTATTGCCGTCTATTTTGTTACCATTGTTATCTTCCAGCTTTGAGTTGGTAAGAAAGCTAACCTGCGGACCAACTTTTCCTATAAACGAAATTGTTTTTGATGCATCTGAATTATAGCTGAAATACACAGGCACTTTTATGTAGTCGTTCTTCTGGTAATACTTTGCGTTGTTTAAAGTATAACGCTGTCCCTGCAAAGAATAAAGTGCATCGGCACCAATGCCAATGTTCTTTGTAAAATTATAACCCGCACCTAAACCAAAGGCTGCATTAATTGTGGCTCTTTGGTCATAATTATTAGCATTGTTGTCATCTTTATTTTGCAAGAAGCTGAATTGCGGTGCTCCTTTTATGCTTACTGAAAATCCTTCCTGCGCATGTATTTTAGTTGTTATCAAACTTGCGATTGCAAACGCATAAACGTAAATCTTTTTCATAATTTAATTTTATTGAGAATAGTGATTTGCCCAAAATTTATATGCTGCTAAGTTGCTGCCAGCAGTTATAGTTTGAAGGGCTTTGACTACTTTTTTTGTGTTCGTTATTGTTTAAAATCATGATGCAAAGCTCAATCAATTAAACAGCGCAGACAATGTTTGAAGGGAGTAAGATTATGTCTGTAAGGCGTGAAAACTATAGCTTAAAAAAAATAGCATTCAGCTCTCTTTTTTTAAATGAAGCATTTCATTAAAAAAATAATCGATTGAACTAAGGCGGTATTCTATAGTAACCGGTTTTTGTAGTGCAATATTTCCTGACATTATTGCTTAAGTATTTGTCCGTAATTTTCATTTGGAATCTTTACAATTAAGCCACTTATCATTTTCACTATTTCGGCCTCTTTTACTATTTCCCGAACGAGTTCCGAGTGAAGGGCAAGATTCAAACGTGGCACGTTTGTACATCTTGCCGTGATGAGACACTAATAATTTTTTTGATGTCACAATTGTTTAAAAGTACCTATTATAAAGTGTGTACTAAAAATTTAGCGTGCCTTTCTTCTGGTCGTTGTCATGCTATTTTTTTGCAAGAGTTTTCCGAAATTGACTTTCCATTCATTCACGTCTTTGTAACCTTTATAAAGGTTACTTTCATCACTGAATTTTGTAGATTGTTTCAAAGCCATTTCAGTAAACTTTCTGCCTGCCTGGTCATGATCCAAATACAGATGAACATGTTCATGTCTCTCCATTAGCGCAAGGCTTTTTTCAAAAAAAGAAAGCGAGTTCAACACCAAAAAGTTTGTCATTGGTTGTTCCTGATTTTTATGGATGGACTGATAAGTAAGGAAGTCGAAAAATCCTTCAAACACTGTTACATTGTTTGCATGGTTATCCGAATATGTAACTGATTTTGGAGCGCTGCTTCCCTTAAAATATTCATTGCGGAGTTCATATCCACCTTCACTGTTTTTAAAGCCGATTGCTTTGTAAATTTTATTAAAATCAGCATGAAGATTTTTGAAAGAAACTTCAAAACAAAACTGGTCAGCGATACTTTTTTCGATGCATCTTTTGTGTAGATAGCGGCAAAGCAAAAGGTCTTCTATTGGCTGCTTTGCTGCTATAATTTTAATAGCCGTTTCTTTCTCATTCAACTGATAAAATACACTGTTCTCATGAGAGTGAAACGGTGGTCTTTCGCTATTAATATTTAAGGTATGTTGCGGGTGAAAAGAAGCTATTTTTGCGAGCGCTTCGCTTACACTGCACCGGTGAAATTCCATCACAAAATCGATGAGCTTACCGCCTTTTCCGATGCCGTGATCATACCATACATTCCTGCTTCTGTTGATGACAAAAGAAGCATGTTTTTCATCTCGCAAGGGAGATAAATACCAATGATTATCGCCCCTGGTTTTCTGTGCAGAATAACCTAGCGCATACAGGTAATCCACCAGGTCCACCTGGTTAGCTTGTTCGCATGTCATACAAAGAAAATTAACGCTGATTGATCTTTGTATGAGATGAACCTAAATGATCTCCCTGCATGACTGCTTGAATGTCTTCACGGGTAAAATACCTGCGGGATTTAATCTTAAAACTCTTAAGCTTGTTTTGTTTGATCCACTGGTATAAAGTAGGCTTTGATACCTGGAAGATGGTACATACATCGCTTGCTTTCAGCAATGCTTTTTCAGGTAAGTGGGAGCTGGTTTGAACTAATTTTTGCTGTAGTAATTTTTCTGTAATTACTTCTTCAATAATGGCTTTGATTTGTTTCCAAAACTCAGGCGGAGCTATGGGAAACAGCATTGGTGTGTCCTGCATCTTTCTTCACTTTTCTTGTTCACAATTAAATTATCTGAACAAAAATAGTAATGGTAATTATTGATAACAATACATGGCTAAATTTTGAATAGTATAGGAAGGTTTTGCCATGAAATATAAATATTGGTAGTTAAGTTAGAAGCAAAGATTAGACAGGTTATTCTGCAAATACTATTGTTCGTTTAGCTTTTGACTTTAACGGGTGAAACTTCGATGCATTTAACCACATAACAGATGTATATTTTCAGTACCGAATGACTGCTTGCGACGGCAATTAGACGAATTGGTATCTGACGCAAGGCAAGGAGTGGTTGCGAATATTTCTTGTAATACATAATGTATTGAGGAAAAAGTTATTTATTTGATGTAGCTCGTTGGATGGCTTATATTTGATTGCTACGATTGAGAGACTAACTGACAAAACAAATCTCACTTGATGAATTCCAAAGAAGAAGCTTATACCACGGTTGCAGAACTTACAGAAAGATTTAATGAGCAGATTGCTTCTTACAAAAAAAGCGCTTATAATGAAACGCTGGTTCGAAGGGATTTTATTGATCCTTTATTTAAAGCATTAGGATGGGATGTTGACAATTCACAAGGCTATGCTGAAGCGTATAGAGAAGTAATTCATGAAGACCGGTTAAAAGTGAGTGGGCGCAACAAAGCTCCTGATTATTCGTTTCGCTTACCCGGTGGCAAAAGATTATTTTTTGTTGAAGCAAAAAAACCAAGTGTTTATATTAAAGAAGATATAGTACCTGCTTACCAGGTACGGCGTTACGGATGGAGCGCCAAGCTGCCTGTAAGCATTGTTACCGATTTTGAAGAATTCGCTTTATACGATTGCATTAAGAAACCTGTTCACACAGATAAAGCAAGTACTGCCCGCATAAAATATTTTACATACAAAGATTATCTAAACGAATTTGATTTCTTGTGGGACACCTTCAGCAAAGAAAGAGTGCTGCGTGGTGGACTAGATAAGTTTGTAGTAAGTGATAAGCTGAAGAAAGGGAGAGCCACAGTTGATAGGGAGTTTTTAAACAGCCTTGACGAATGGAGAAAAGAGCTTGCATTAAATATTGCATTACGCAACGAAGTAAATAACGATGAGCTGAACTTTGTAGTGCAGGCTTTACTGGACAGGCTTATATTCCTGCGTATTGCAGAAGACAGGAACATAGAACCGTACGGTGCCCTTAAGAATTGTATTATTTCTATTGGTGGTGAAAAGAATCTTGTTTATACAAGATTGCTGAAGCTGTTTACAGAGGCTGACAGTAAATATAACAGCGGCATTTTTAATTTCAGGCAAGATACCATAAGCAGCAAACTTGAAATAGATAATACAGTACTGCGAAGAATCATACAGCAGCTTTATTATCCTGAAAGCCCTTATGAATTTAGTGTTATTAATGTAGAGATACTCGGTAGCGCTTATGAGCAATTCCTGGGTAAGCAGATCACTTTAAAGGGCACCCATAAAGCCACGATAGAAGAAAAGCCCGAAGTGCGCAAAGCGGGCGGCGTGTATTATACGCCGCAATACATAGTTGATTATATTGTTGACAACACCGTTGGTAAATTAATAGAAGGCAAAACACCTGCCGACGTAACCAAAATAAAAATTGTAGATCCTGCCTGCGGAAGCGGAAGCTTTTTATTAGGCGCTTATGATAAGTTGCTGAAATGGTACCATTCTTATTATCATCCTGAATATGAAAGGTTATCAACTGTTGCAGCCAGCAAAGAATATAACTTAACAGAAAGAAATAAAGCCATAAGAGACCGAAAACAAACTGCCCCTGACACCGGAAGGAAGATTGACCACCAATCTTAAAAAGAAGATTTTGACGGATAACATTTATGGTGTGGACATAGATGCCAACGCTGCCGAAGTAACCAAGCTGAGCCTTTTATTAAAATGCCTGGAAGATGAAACGCAAAGCAGCATTAATGCAGAGCTGCGCTTTGGCGAAACGGTGTTGCCTTCTCTTGAAAACAATATACGTGTAGGTAACAGTTGGATTGATGTTGATTATTATGAGCAATATCCCGATGCCGATACGCATACGGTAAAACCATTCAGCTGGGAAGATAATTTTAAGGAAGTGTTTAAGCACGGTGGCTTTGATGTGGTGATTGGAAATCCGCCGTATGTAAGGCAAGAAATGATTCGTGATATACTACCGTATCTGAAGAATAGATACGTTGTATTTGATGGCAGCGCTGACTTGTATATTTACTTTATCGAGAAAGGATTAAACATATTAAATGAAGAAGGCTCATCTGCAATTATAGTCTCTAATAAATGGATGCGGGCCAAATATGGAAAATCCTTACGCACATGGTTAAAGCAAAAAAACATCGTCGAGATAATAGACTTCGGAGATTTACCCATCTTCATGGAGCAACTACTTATCCATGTATTTTAAGAATTGCAAATGGTGATGCGGAGAATGCCTCTCTCCGCTAAATAAAAAGTGTAATTCAACACAGTAAAGCGTTTTATTAATATTATTTATCTGAGGTGGCAAATTAGGTAGCATTTATAAATAATTTTTTTTTTATAAATGTTATCTTTACTGAACTTAGCCTTTGTGCTATTTATTTAACAATCGGGCTGTGTTTTTACATGGCCTTTTTTTATTTAAGGAGATTCCAAAAAAAATTAAAATTTTGTCAAATCCAGTATATTTAAATAGAAATTGTTTCATTTTCAATGGGAGTAAGCCGAAAATCCGTTCCAAGAGTAGGCACGAAAAATTAAAAAATGTCTTATACTCAACACACTGAATATCTCCTTTATAATCCAAGAAAAACGAGGAAAGCTAACGAATCAAAGTATTCGATTATCAAGGAGTATCATACTGATATAACGGGGAAAGGGGTGACTGGGGTAGAGCCTGCAGAAGTTGAGAAACAGATTGGAAATGACCTTGCTAAGTTTTTATTTTGGTCAATTTCGGGTGGTTTGGAGGATAATTTTATTGATGTAAACAGGCAGCCTAAAGGTGTTAGGCAGAATGAATCTGATATTTATTATAGGGCATGGTACTTGTCTTCTTCTGGTCCAAAGGAGTATCCTA
This sequence comes from uncultured Chitinophagaceae bacterium, assembly GCA_963823975.1. Taxonomy (GTDB): domain Bacteria; phylum Bacteroidota; class Bacteroidia; order Chitinophagales; family Chitinophagaceae; genus Ginsengibacter. The sequence continues at coordinate 122,308 of CAWGNP010000001.1, forward strand.
CAACAGGGCCAAATAATTTCATCACCATTGAAGCCTTTGATCTTGACATAAATGATATTATTCATGATGACTTTATTGCTTCAATTACTCCTGATACATCAAACGAATTGCTATTAGAGGCAAATCAATTTGGAACCATGGACACCACTCACTGTAATGAAGATGTCAAAGCAATGACTGCCGTCAATTTTAAAAATTTTCAAGAGTGGATTACACCCTTGGGGATAGCACAACCAGAACACGAACTATTAACGGTAACTCAAAATTCTAGAGATTTTTACATGGCAACTTATCAAAAGCCGAAGGATCCAAAAATAAGACAAGATGAAATTATAGCTCTTTACGTTTCTCCAGGCGTGACTGTAGATGGAAAGGGACCTGTTGTTTTGCCAAACGGGGTAATTATAGTGCAACCAAAGGGACCCGCAAAAGAATTAATTACTGCGATTCAATTATTAGTTATTGGAGAAACAAGTAACAAAGAATTAAAAAGTGAATTATTGAGACTTGCTCAGGATCAATTGAAAATTGCAAGTGAACAAACTCAAGTCTTCAGAAAAAGAATTATCTCTTAGATAGTCAAAATAAAAACAAAGGGAAAGATGTGGTGATAACCGGAAGTTAGTAATGTATAAAGACAAGCCTGAAATAGTGATTAATAATGCAATCTAAATACGCCTACAGACGGTTATAAAAACTCCTTAACCGGTTTCACAATAAACGAATACGGTATCCGTTATGGTAAAGGTTATGAAATGTTTTTAATTAAAATAACGGCTTGGCAACAGGCCGTTATTTATTAACCGGCTACACGTACAATACAGTATATTCAACTTCAATAAAAAGGTATCTTTGAAAAAACTTTTTTATGAAACAAATAAAAATATTTCAAGGTAATGACGTAAGGAAACTTGAACAGGAGATTAATGAATGGTTAGTAAGTAGCGATATAAAAGAACCTATGATACAAGTCACTTCAACGCCTATGGAATTACCTAAAGATGATGAAAGTCTAATCTTTATTTCTTATTGTTTTATTATAACATTTAATAATAGTGATGTAAAAAAACCAAGAACTTATGCAGATGCACAATACACATAGTAAAAAGCGTATGATTACTTTAAAATCTATAAGCATTGTGGCCAAAAACCTTGATAAGAGCGTGATTTAAGCTACCTAATTAGCTCTTTCTATATTCTTGAAATCCATTCGTTCCAATACGTCAAAAAAGTCTTGGATAGTGTTTATAATCATCTTGTTTGTTTTACAGAATGTCTTACCTCATAAATTCTCTGAGATAGCGGCAATGAGCTAACAACAGAGTTAGAATGTGATCAAATTTTCTTCAAACAGAAGTCTGCGTGCTTGCTTGTCCAATTGCTCTTTAGATTTTATGCCTTCAACAAAAAGTTCTTTCAATACTTTAACAAGGGGTCGGTCGAGCTCATATTGAGATGCATTATTTCCGTCATTACTGGAATGATTCACATTACTAACGATGACCTCACCTATGTCCCATGAATCCTTTGGACGTTCAAATTCTAACCAATACATTATATCGTCAGATAAATCTTCCGCATCTGGTGTGTTATACACTGCCCCTTTGTATATAAACTTGTTCATTGTCTTTCTGCGCCGATATTCAAACTTATAATCAACTTGGAACAGTTCTATGAAAAATGTGCTCATACAAATTTTTTTAATATTTTAGAATTAGCCGTCCTAATCTTTTCATGCAGAATATCCTTAAATAAATCGCCCTTCTTTTTGATCCTTGCTATTGTATTGTGGATGGTAAAATTGGATGGCGTTAAATTTTGGTTTACCTCTTCCCATTCCAGCGGTGTAGATACAGTCGGTGCATGATAAGCCCTTACACAATAAACGGCAGCGACTCTATCAGCGTAATCATTTTGATTAGGATCAACATACAATAATTTGCCTCTGCTGCTTACGGACATATTGGTTGTAGTGATATCCGGCACTGCGTTATGTATTTCACCGCAAATAGTTTCCGCTATCTTCCTTGCTGCACCAAATTCGATATCAATGCAGGGTAATAAAAGATGCATTCCGGTCTTTCCCGAAGTTTTTATAAATGCCTTCAATTTATGTTGATCAAATAGCTGCTTTGCTGCAAGTGCTGTCCTTATTACTTTTTGAAAGTCTTCATCTGAGGGGTCTAAATCAATAACAATGTAATCCGGGTTATTAGGTGATAACGTTCTGGAAGTCCATGGATGAATGTCAATAGATTCAAGGTTAACGATGTATACAAGCGTAGCTTTGTTTTCGCAAACAAGCCATTCAATTGTATCGCTCTTTCCTTTTTTCTTGTGTTTTCTGTCAGTGGTAAAAATAGTTGCCCAATCTGGTGCCCTGCCTTCCATACCTCTGATAAAAAATCCTCCCTGTGCTGCGCTGTTAAGGCAAATGTTTAATCCTAATGGACGATCTTTTAAATGCGGCAAAATATAATCTGCTATGGAAATGTAATAATGAATGAGATCGGCTTTGGTAATTCCCGGCCATAACTCTCTTTCGATATTTACAAGCTCAATGGTATGATCATCAACTGTCAATTCATTTTCGGAAGTGATCTGCCTTTTTTGGAGCGTTTCCCAACTGCCTGTTTCTGCAGCGGATGCAGGTTTTGACTCTGGCTTTTCCTGTTGCTTTGGTTGTGGCTTTTTTTGTAAATAGTTGACGATTCTTTGTTCAATGTTGGGTTCTTTCTTAGGCACTTCTTCAACTACATCCTTTGCTTTCTTATCATCTCTGAGTCCAATAAAGATAGCGGGGTGTCTTATTTTGCCAGCCTTGGTTGTATTAAGAGATTTTTCAAATTCGGCAACCAATTCAGGCTTCGCCCAATGCACTTTTGTTTTCATTTTTTCAGGGTTCACAAAAGGGCTTTCCGGTATCTCCAGCTTCCTGAGCTTAGAGGAAAGTTCTTTCATTTGCTTATCAGTAAAGCCACCTCCTGAGTGATGGACATACATAAACTTACCATCTACATAATGCCCGAACAAGTAATGAACGGAACAATCTTGCACCTTTGTCACTTTCTAGTCCACCCGCCAATTACATACTCCTGCCTTTCACTCATTTTTGCTTTATACCATGTATCGCCTTTCTTTCCTGGTACATATATGCTGTCCCGCTTTTTAGCCACTATTCCTTCAAGCCCCATTTGCTTAATGCTTTCAAAGAGCTGCAAGCCATCATCAAAACTATCGCTGAACTTGATAATATTACTTTCAGGCAAAATTTCTTGTAGTAATTCTTTACGTCTTTCAAGAGGAACTTCTTTTAAGTCAGAACCATTCAACCAAATTAAATCAAATACATAATACACTATTGGATCTCCTTCTCTATAATTCTGCATGGCAGAAAAATCGGGCTTACCCTCTTTATCCAACACAACAACTTCACCATCTATTACAGCATCGTGCTTTAGTTCTTTAAATGCTTTACTTACTGCTGCATATTTATTCGTATAGTCCTGATCACCCCGAGACTTTAAAATAGCTTTTCCGTTTTTTATAAAAGCTAGTATTCTGTAGCCATCCCATTTTACTTCAAATATCCAATTGGTATCGGTGAACGGCTCTCTTATCAAAGTGCAGAGCATAGGCGAAATGCTTGCAGGCATGGGTGATTTCTTCCCTTCCGAAGCAATATTTGCAGATTGTTTCGCCATACTCAATGAATACTTTATTATACAGTCGATCTATACAGAAGGGCTTACCCCTAAGTAAGCCCCGTAACTAAAACAGAACACCTTACCTACTTCATTTTCTTTTCGACTGCTTTCCTTGAATTACCAACCTTTTTTACAGCATCCTTTACTTCTTTGGAAGAAGTATGCATTTTATCTTTCTCGTACTGTACTTCATATTCCTGACCTGCTGCTACTTTGGAGCGGTCTTGATTGCGACCTCTTGTTGTTTTAGTGGGCATAGTATGAAAGTTTAAAAAATTGCTACTATAAATATGCCAACTTATATTCAGGTAAAATGGAAAAGTATAGATGTACAACAAAGGAATAAGACACTATGAGCTATCTTTTAATGAGCATTTCTTTTTATAAAAGGATTAAAAAATCGGGGTAGCCCTTTCTCTAACGACAATGCTTTCTGCTCATATAGTTGGCCAAGCACCGAATGCTTAAGGTATTCGCTTTGGTTATTATTTTTATAATCAATGTAGCCTTGATGATAATTATCGTCCATTGCGTTTAAATCATGCTGTATTATGGAAACCATTATTGTCCAGTAGCTGAGCCAAAGCAGCATTAGAGCGATAATAAACTTATAACCTTTATTCATAAATTTGACTTGTTCTTGAACCGCTATTGGATGGTTATAAGGCAAGTTACTATCAAGTAATTAAATCGGTTACTCATAACACAACATTGCTAGTAACAAGTGGAAATTTAATTAACTAATTTATTTAGCAATTATTTCTAAATATTTACGACCTTCATACTGCTAAAAACAAAATAGTTGTTTGATTCAAGGTTTTAAAAATTTATTATGACATCAAATGAATTTTATGCATTAGGTTTTGATACTCAATTAAACCTACTGGAGCAAAAAGGGAAATTTTTATTTGCGGAAAGTAATGCAAGGGAAACGCATATGTATTATAAGTTTAAAAAATTTGTCATAGACTACCGTAAGTGGGAAAATTCGGATGAAGCAAGTATTCTTATCTTAGAAGTTAAGCCAGCCAGAGAAGTTTTAGAACAGGCAGATAAAATAAAAGAAACAAAAAAATCTCTTGCAGCATTCAGAAAGCTCTCCGCTTCTGGACAAAGAAAAATACTTGATGAATTAAAGAGAAATAATGTTTGAAAAATAAATTTAAAAATTTCACTTAGTTGAGACACTATTCGCCATTTATTCAAATCAAAAGAACCCTACAATATTATTTTTCATGTGCCCTATCCATGATGTTCTCACCCAACCATACAAGAATATTCAGATGGTGGGAAATATTTTTATTTTTAGCTTTTATAATCGTTATAATAATTATGATGAATTCTTTTAATCGCTTATATATTTAAGATAGTGATTCAAGAGTTGCGACAATGGCTTTGAATAATTTCACGTCTAATTTATCAGTATTATAATTTTTTCCTGTTTCAATCGTCACTCTATATTTTCTTTCTTCATCCGGTTCAAAGAGTATGGAATATCATTGATGTTTATTTGAAAGGCATGCACATACCCACGTTGTAACAGTGTTGCTTCGTAGATTATTTGCTGGCCTTTATATATAACGGGAATTTCTATTTGAGAGGTTTTAAAGATATCGTATAATCATAATTCGTCATTTTCTATTAAAGCGGGCAAGTCAGGCCATTCATAATATTCATTCTTAGCTTTACCATCAGCTCTTGCTTTTGGACTTCTGATTGTATCTACAGGATAATACTTTAATTCTTCAGAGGGCATTTCAAAATCGAGAATATCCTTATAGCCTTCTGCCGATAAGCCATGCATAAGCCATTTATTAGCCATCTCAAGGGTTATATATAGAGGCATTCGCCAGCGATTATCTCCACTATTATGAATCATTCGCATCACGCTGTTTGCATCTCTTGTAATCAAAGTATAAGTATAGCGTTTTATCATCTCACCAGTCTCTTTATCTGGAAGCTCCGCAACAGAGTATAGGCCAGGAATAAAAAACGTTTTTTGACCCTGTAAGCTTATGAAATAAGGTACTTTCTTCTTCCATCCTCTAATAGATCTGTGCTCATACATTCCATTCATTGGAACAAGGCAGCGCCTATTACGTATTTTGTACCAGTAACTTTTTTCGTCTCCCAGAATTCTTTCGCTCCTGGCATTAAGCATTGTAGCCCTTTGCTTCTTAAACTTATCTTCTTCTTTAACATAGAAAGGAATACAGCCCCATTCCATAAGCTTGCAATGTGGGTGTACTTCATCTTGCGGCATATAAATAATCGGATGCTTACCATAAGCATGACCCATAATATGAACGGCATTATCAAAAACAATTTCTATCTGTTCATCAAAAACAAGGTCAGGGAAATAATCCGAAAGTTCCTTCACATCAACTGCAAATGATATATCGTAACACATTTATTCTTTATCTAATTTTATTTTTTCAAGAAGCTTTCCAATGTCGGCAATCTTATTTTTGATGTCTTTCACATCTGCATTATTATCTGACATTTTTATAAGTTCTTCTACTTCTTTTTGGAATTTTGATCCACTTCATGTGGGCCGGTTGTTTTTAAGTTTTAAAATTCATAATCTTTCAATTTCAGCGAATTTAATTCTTAATTTATTTGTACGCCATTTCAAAATCAGAAACAACTCTCCAAACACAACTTCAAAATTAATTTTCACCTCATCGTCGCCGGCAATTCTCCAGGAACTATTATGCATTAAATACCTTCTTATTTTAGTTTTATAAGAGCTATCCAGTCTTTTTTTTAAATCATTACTACTTTGAATTACACCCCAATAAAGAACATACTTATCACTATCTAAAAGCTCTTCCATCTTTTCGAGGTGTTTTGGATTTTTAAGGTCAACAATCGCTGCAAATTTATCCGATCTTATTGCTTTAAAATGAATTTGTGCCGGACCATGGTCTTTATAATCGCTCAGTAATAAACTTGTTTTACTATTATCATTAAAATGGTCAACACGATCATAGGTTTGAGTAACAATGAAGCTATTGCCAAGCTTTTGTAATTGCTGCAGATGATTTCTTTGAAACAGTATAAATGGCTGTATCATTAAATCTTTACCTTTAATATCTGATTAATATCTGTTGTATATTTCTTGCTAAGATGATCGGCTTTCAACTTATACCTTCTTTCAAACCTTTGGACGGCCATACGCACTGTATCTTTTCCCATTAAACGGTTTACCTTATCTACGGCTTTGGACAATATTTTATCTTTTGCTCGATTCTGATTATCAAAAATATTCACTTGCACACTGTTTTCAGATCTAACATTAAGAACCATGACACCACATTTCATGTATAAGTACTGATCGTGTTTATAAATAATATCAAGTCCTTTCAAAGCATAAGCGATAATTTCTCTGCTAAGATTGGTGGCTGTTTCACATTCTATAGTAATGGAATGATGGTATTGCTTATGTTCTACCTTATGAGGATTGGTGGAAATAAAAACGTTTACCTGGGTGCATACTGAATTTTGATTGCGAAGTTTTAAAGCACATGCGGCTGCGTGATTGCTGATGGCTTCTTTCACCAAAGAATAATCATTGGTAAGCTTCCCAAATGATCTGCTCGTGCAAATGTTTTTCTTTGCTTTTGGCTCATACTCCCATTCTATTGAAGGGATTCCTCTTAGCTCATTCCACATTCGAAGTCCTACAACACTCATATGTTCACGCATCCAGTCCGCTGGCAATTTAGTCACATCGCGGGCAGTGTTGATTCCGTTCTTTTTTAATAGCAGCGTGTATTGATGACCCACCCCCCAAATGTCATTTACTTCAGTGAAATCAAGCATTTTATTAATAAGCTGTTCATTAGCCGCATAAAAAACACCAACATCTTTGTGCTTCTTTTTTGCATAACGATTGGCCATCTTTGCAAGTGTTTTGGTAGGAGCAATTCCTACAGTGACCGGTATGCCTATATTTTGATCTATAGTTTTACGGATAGTGATGCCCAGATGTAATAAATTGGTATAATCAAGCTGGCTAAAATCGAGAAATGATTCATCTATACTATATAGTTCCATTCTCGGCGCAAACCCTGCAAGCGTTTTCATCACCCGATCACTAATATCACCATATAACGTATAGTTACTGCTAAACACTTTCACATGATTCTTTTTAAAAAGATTTTCACTCATGTAAGCCGGAGTGCCCATTACAATGCCTAATGATTTTGCTTCATCGCTGCGAGCTATCACGCAGCCATCATTATTGCTTAATACAACAACTGGCCGGTGCTGCAACCACGGTTGAAACAAGCGTTCACAACTTGCATAAAAATTATTGCAATCGACTAATGCAAACATTTTGTATCGTCCGGATTTATAATTATTGATGTAACAACTCCCCAAACACGGAAATCCATATCATCAGTGATTTCTATTTCATTCATTTTCTTATTAGCAGGAACGAGCCAGCATTTTATTGTATTTTTCCTTAAATATTTTACAGTAAACTCACCATTCAATACGGCCAGAATGATATCGCCATTCTGGGCAGTTCTACTTCTGTCAATCAATAATCTGGCTCTCGGTGGTATGAAAGCATCTATCATAGAATTGCCTTCACATTCAATAAGAAATGTCGATAGCGGATGCTTTATTAGTTCGTGATTGAGATCAATTCTTTCTTCCAGGTAATCATTTGCCGGTGAAGGGAACCCGCATGTAACTGGTGAATTGAGAAATGATATTATTTCTTTTTCTTGTTCCATTTCAAATAATCTCCATATTGATAAACCGGGTATTTCTTTTCATGTTCATTCATGTAATGTTCTAAGGCACGCACAACTTCTTCATACATTTCCATGTTCCTAATTTTGCCCGACTCAATGGTCCACTTCGCCTGCCCATTTGGCTTCATTAAAGTTTTAAGAAAGCGTCTGTTGGTCGTTAGTATTATAGAACGGTCTGCACCTATAAGAACAAACTTTTCAAGCGATTCATTCTCTATCGTTCTTACAACTTTGATCGTAGATGTTTTATTGCCAACCATCATCTTCAAATCAAACCTTAAGGGTTCAGGATGACGACTAAAATTGTTTTGCTGTTCCATTATTCATCCTGTCAATTATTTTCTCCAGCTCTAAAATAATGTCAGGTTCGATGTAAGCAGATGGATCTGCAACCCAACCTATTTTTTCTGATTCTGTCAATGCGCCTTGCGGCGTTGCCTCCAAATAAAAATCGTCTGGAGATAATAAAAATTGCATGCTTCCATGCTGGGGATGTATCAACAGGCACTGATAATTGCCGGTAAAATCAAGACCATCATCCTCAGCATATAATTCGGGGGTGATGGCTACATTGTATACTTCATTACGGAGTGTGAAAGATTCAACGGTAATCTTGTAAATTAGATCTGTCATAACAAAAATTTTTAATTATTAGGTGTTGTGATACTGATCTTTTCCGTAGCCTGGATGCTGGCAATTTCAGTTCCTGCATACTGTACTATTACATCAAATAAGAGGAATTCATAAAAACCGTCATAACCTTCTTCAGATATTTCTGTGTTGACAAGTTGGCCCTGTTCTTCAAGAAGCTGCTCCTGGGCGGAGATCGATAAGGAATTAAATTCGGATGCTGTCATACTATTTATTTAAGATGAAACAAAATTATAATAAAAATACTAAATAATTTAGCATAATTGTAAGTATTTTTAGTTTATTACATTTACGTTCTGATGGAACGCACTAAAGTACCTGTAAAATTTAAGTACGATAATAAACTGATAGAAACAGAAGGCGTTCGTTATGTTTGGCCGAAGATACCGCCATTGAAAGGAGTTGAATGGATGAACTGGTTTTGTATAGAACTCAATCCTGAAAAGCGGGGAATGATTATTTTAATTGCTGAAAATAAGGAAGGCAAGCTGGTACCTTATTGTGATGGACATCCTACCAAAGAGCATATTGCAAATATTATTATAAGGGCGATGAAGAAATGAAGAACGCACAAGATTTATTGCTTCACAACCAATAGCAATCAATGGCACCACAAGAGTTTTACGAATTAGATGAAGGTGAACAGGCTGAAACTATTTGGGAGGGCAAAGTGATAGGCACACGTGAAGATGAGGTTCATAATATATTACTTTACAAAATTAAAGATCTCTTTGTCGAAGTATTTTACCACAGAGAATATAACGTAATAAGAAAATTTGATGCATACAGAGAACATGAACTATTAGACATCTACCTACCAAAAAATTGAATTTTTCTGCTTTTTTCAGCAGTTTGGCAAAGGTTTTTGCCACCTAATTTGCTCTTTAAAAAAGAAAAAATTTATAACATATTGATTATTAATATCTAAAAAGAATTAACCGTAGAGAGAAGTAGATTTGAACGTCCTTTTTATAGAGTCCGCAAAGTCCGCATGTACATTTATGAATACCACTTTCTTGCCCCTTTTTTATCAGCGTCTGGAAATTCCGGAAATAGACCAAATCCTCTTTTATTACCCCTTTTTTTATGGACTCGGAAAGTTGGGAATTCAACGTATAATCGACGTATCTCGCGAATATCTATTAGAAACACATTCTCGTATTGTAATCTTAGCTCTAACACGTTTTAGAAATGTCAAGCTTCGACAAGTTTTGGCACTATTTGCCAATTTATGGATTATTATATGTCAGCTTCGACGATGAAATAAAATTCTATTAGTTAATAAGGGATCCAGATAACCTTACCGTTCTGGTAAAAGTATCGCTTGGAATTATTTCCCTGATCACCAAAAATTACATATTGATTAAGGTTGCCAGACAAGTTAATAATTAAAGGTTTTTGAAGGTAGACAGCTCTTTCAAAAATCATATCGGTAGCAACAATATATTTTTTCTTTTTTATTATCATTACATCCGGAGTAGCTGAGCCCATTCCTTCCTGAATTATATTATTATTTTTAGAAGCTTCTGAGATATCGGTAGCTATGAAAGCTCTTACCCAAGCACCTTCCTTTGGAGAAATAAAAAGAGTATCATTCTTTAACTTAACAACAAAATTCAATGAATCAGGTATTCCTTCTGATTTACTCTTAATCGACTTGGAATTGTATATCCTTATATTGTTAACTACCGGTATATTTTTAGTTCGTTCAATACCGAAGCTATCTTTCAGATATTCTTGGAATTGTCTATCGTTAGCCGATTGTAGATTCAAAGTATTTTGAATATTATTTATATCCGCATGTAATTTTGCTTTTTCTGTGTTATCTGCCCTCTCTTTAGATTGTTGTAACAGAAAGTTTCCGATTGTAAAAATCATAGTCAATAAACCAATGGAAATCAATACTGAATTTTTACGTCGCTGTTCTTTAGTAATTTCTTCTTTACGTTGATATGATGAGGATACAATTGCTGTCGCTCCTGCAAGAATGGCTATTAAGATATTAAAAGTGAGCAATTTTAAACCGTTTTGCTTTATTTCCTTCCAATCATAAGTGATGATTGCACAAATAAATAAAGTAAAAGATAGAAAAAAATACCTAAGTCAATTTTGCTCAAATGAATTGGCATCTATCAAAATGCTTAAAACTTTTCCCCTATGAGACCGTCCACATCTAAGTCTGGACCATATTTAAGGTACAATAAATGAATCAAATCTTTTCGGAGTTGCGTGCTTCTAAAAGAAGGGCACTAGAGCAAATAATAGAAGAAGCTAAACCATCAGAAAATCAAGGCGACGATGAGGAGGAGTAACAGTTTACAATAAATATTAAGTTACTACTTTCACTTAGGCAAAGTTTAACATCTGATCCTATTCCAAGTGTATAAAAGAAATGGCCTCAACTCAAATATGATGGAGGGCAATTGATTAGCTACTTGTGCCGCTAAGATATCTTTTTCTCCAAAGTGTGTGTCTCTTTTCAAAAGGCTCCCTTCGCTTGGCGAAGTTTGCAACTCGACGTATCTACAAAAAGTTTGTAAGACCCTACATATTAATATAAATGAATGTTTCGTGTACCACGAATCAGGGCAGGAGGAACAGAAATTTTTATAATACAATTTGAAAGTTCAGGCATTCGTAATGTATATTGTGCGTTCTTGTTATGTCTTTATTATTTAAAAGTAATCCCGAAAAAAAAGAAAAGCTTGCACATGTTATTGCAGGATTCATCATCCTGGTGGATGCGTATGAAAAATACGATTTGCAAGAATCATCTTATATATATTTTTTAAATGCTGGCCTTGTATTTATGGGCGTTGCCGTTTTTCATCATCGTCTTGCACACCGCTTTCATTATATTGACGGAATATTCTTTGTTATTGAAGCAATTGTATATTGCATTATTGCTGCAGGTTATTTTCATCATGGTAAAAAAGCTTTGCCATGGTGTTATGTGCTGATTGCAGCAGGTTATTGCTTTGTTGCTATTGTTAAAGCACGCAAGGGCAAAGTGAAATATTCAAACCGGCAAAACAAACCAATTACATAAATCATTTTTACGGAAGATGGTGCGATCGAATTTGTTGATTTTGTGACCAACAAAGATTCCTCTACCGTATGCGTTTACGCAGCATATCATTTATGTTTTTTACATGTTGCTGCTGGATGCTGATATTACCCCCGTTCTGTGCTGCTTCTCTTAGTATTCTTACTACGTCACGATACAGATCGATAGCGATATTGACCTATTCTGCCAACGAACGAAAGCCTGTGGGAACACAACCGGGGAAAGTATCTTCATTTTGATAAAGTTTTATCAATATGAAAAGCCCCTATCACTGCAATATGATTGGAACAATACGTAATGTTTCCCCTAAACTCCTTGCTACTGTTGTATTGTAGCTCGCCGCCAACTAAAGAAATTTCAACAGGCTTACTTTTTGAAACTGGCATGGTGATAATGAACAGCGTTAATTCAATCGTTCTTATATGAGCATTGATTTACCTTTTTGTTTTTGATTGTGCCTTTTTTTCTAATCTGGCACCTGGCTGTGCTTTCACAGGGCACAGCCATTCTTTTATATAATGCTTAGTATGATTATTTCTACACGCATCTCCAGCAGGTTTACATTACAATTAGGCACATCGCTATTGGATAATGAGCCTTGTTAAAATATACGATGTGTTATATTTTGTAAGCATTAAAGTTGTTGGCTACTTTTTAGTGTATTTTTTTATAAACCTACCCACCATTTTGAAAACAAAATTTCCATTATGGAGCACTTATAGCCAGTTTCTGAAAATATTCATTTTACATAAGGAGCTTGGAAACCATTTGTAGGCGTGGGTTCCAGCACTCAGTAGCTTCGTTTTCTTACATTGGTATGTGCTTTCCTTAATTAGTTAACAAATTTTGTTAATCAATTTAAACCACGTAAAATGAAAAGTAGAAACATATATATATCATGTTTTTTGGCAGTATCGGCTTTTTTTACAACGAAAAGTTTTTGTCAATCCAATGATGTTGCGATAACGCCGGCTGCAGCTAAAAGTGAAATTGCTACCTACAATTTAAACGACGATGTAATCAAAAAAGATGAAGACAGCGACCACGATAGCAGGTTACGCCAATATGAACAATATGTTCAAAAAAAAGATAGCGTGTTACCAGATTCTACGCCGCCCCAGGCCAGTGCACCTTTTGCATTTGCCGATTTCTCGTGGATGAATGGCACCAGTCGTAAAACAAGTAATCCTGCATTTGATTCCAAATATTTCACGGGGGATGTTACTTTCGACCTCAACTACACACATTCTTACAATCACCCGATTGATAACACAGTTGTTGGTTCCACTGCGCTCGCAAGAAATAACGAACTGGAACTTTCGTTTTTAGGTGTTGGGGGAGACATACACGTGGGTAATGTACGGGGCAGAATTATGATGCAATTTGGAACACGCTCAACAGTGGTGCCCAGAAATGATGGTAGCTCTTATAAAGGGCAATATGATCTGCAAACAATCTATCGCTATATAAGCGAAGCATACGCAGGCTACCATTGGAATGTATGGCATGGGATTAACCTGGATGCAGGTATTTTCATGTCTTATATTGGCTTGTTTTCTTACAACAACTTTGAAAATTGGAGTTACCAGCCTTCTTACACATCGGATAACACACCCTGGTTTTTTAATGGTTTGAGATTACAAACTTTTCCAACAGATAAATTAAAACTTGAATTCTGGTTGGTGAACGGATGGCAAAGCTATGGAATGTTCAATCATTCACCCGGCGTAGGCCTTTCCATTTATTACAGGCCAATAGAAAAAGAGGCTTTTGTATTTAATAATTATTATGGTAAGGATGATGAAGGAGCACCAGACAGGTATCGGCTGCATTTGGATTATAGTTATGAACGTCGTTATTTCAATCGCCCTCATGCAAAATTCATAACAAAAGCTGCATTTTCTTTAACCGGCGATTTTGGCTTTGAAAATGGAGATGGTGTTAGTCCTTTTGGAAAAACAGATTCAAGAACTGGAGCCTATATGCCTGCACAAAATTTTATCAGCGGTATGTTTTATAACAGAGTTTGGTTTGGTGAACATTTCGCTTTCAATTTTGGAGGAGGCTACATGCATAATCCGGGTCAATACCTGGTATTAGCGCCTACAGGTTATGCTGATACATTGTATCAAAGGCAAACAGGTCCGGGCTCAACATTTAATGCATGGGACTTTTCAACCACTTTTGATTACATGCCCAGCCAGAACATTACTTTAAAGCTTGAGTTTGTTCATCGTGCGGTTACAAAGCTGGGTGCAGCGCCTGGTACTACTCCCTTGAAAGGATACTTTGCCGGTCCCGGAGGTGTAACTTCTCCAGCTGGTTATACCAACACAGGTAGTTACACTTATACTTCCAGCGCCGCATCGGTGGCACCCCCTTTAACTGCATGGTCCAATCCTGATGGTACTCCATGGCAGCCAGATATGGTAAAAGCAGAATCGCGCATAATACTCGCTTTCCTTGTCAGGTTTTAGTGAAAAGCTGTATAATCACCTTGTGTACGCGTAAAAAGTTGAGATATGTCAGGCGAAATTGTTTCTAAAAAACAAGAGATTAATGTAAGAGTTAAAAAAATATTCACTGACAGAACAAGTATTGAAAACACAGAACTGATCGATACTGCATTGTTCTCAGATGATCTTGGAATAGATTCACTTGATCTTTTCGAAATACTGATGGAAATAGAAAAAGAGTTCCAAATACACATACCGGATGAGGACGCAGAAAAAATTCATACGGTTGGATCTCTCATCGATTATATAAATAAAAAATATTAACTCATCAGCAGAACTCTATAAATCTATATACACATCTCTTTGAAATTGGACTGAGTGGCGCCTAACTGCAATTTCGTTATTGTTAACAGCCACACGTCTTCCAAATGTTAGATGTTCTTCATTCCATTTTTCCCAACCCAGTGCAGTAGTTTCAAAAGTGGCAAAGCCTGTTGCAATACCACTTTCATAAACTTGTTTCACTTTTTCCCAATGCTCTTGCTGCATTGTTTTAATTAATACAGCTTCCATTGTCGCAGGTTTTTTCAGTTACAGTTTCTGTTTCAAGTGTTGCATTTTTGCCATCCTTACCATTCCATTGTTCCATTACTTCCGGTGCTGGTTTTGCATTAAGTCCTTCGCCATACACTGTAGCTGTTCCGTGTGTATAAAATGCTTCCCAATCAACACCTTGCGGATCGGTTATCCAGCTTTTTTGAGATTTTGAATAGCAACAAGTGCATTCTCCTTCTTCTCTAACTGTTCCTTTTGCTTTTTGCATATTGGCAAAAACTTCGTGCAACTCCGTTTCTGTGTCAAGTTGCAAACCTAAATGTTCAATGCCATTTTCGCTATGTCCTGTTGAAATAGCATAGTTAATTCTGGGGTCCTCCAACATCCATTTTGCATAGTCTGCTTTTACAACTGTTGGCTGGGTATTAAATAAGGCATTGTAAAACTCAATGCTTTCATCAAGGTTTTTGACTCTTACGTGAACGTGAAATCTTTTCATTTTCCTGATTTTAATTGTGAACGATTTTAAATTCACAATCAAGACGCATATTTGGCTAAAAAGACGCAAATTATTTTTGGAACTGGTGCCTGACCTTGTGCAGTGGTTCACAGCTTTCCTTAATTTCAAACGAAATCAGGTTGCCATGTGTGTCTGTTTCAAAATGACAACAAGTAATAAATTCTGTTTTTAGTAACTGCCTTGCCCGTTGTATTCTTGATTTTGTTGCCGATAAACCGAGATTGAGTTTCTTGGCGATGTCAACCTGTTTCATATTGTAAATGTCTGCAAGTTTTAAAGGGACTGCATATTTTTTTGGCAAGAATTCAAGCATTGGCAAAATATAATTTGCGGCTTCACTAAAAGCTACATCCTGATCTTCATGTTCTAATTCTGTAATGGTATCTAAGTCTGTAAACTTTGATTGTTTGCGATAATGGTCAGTAATGGTATTTTGTGCAATTTGAAAAAGCCAACTCCTGATATTTCTTACGCCTGATTTTGAAGTACAGAAATTATAAACTTTCAATAAAACGTCCTGCAAAATGTCTTTTGTCAACTCTTGGTCTTTCACTCTTTTTAAAATGAAGTTTCTCAGTTCGATTTTATGCTCTTGCCAAAAGGCAGGAACATCACAATTTGTTTTTATTTCTGTTTGTTTTGTCATTGAAACGCTTTGTCTGATAGGTTTAGTGATAACAAACAGGGGTTGACGATGGTCTGCTACATTCTTGGCAACTACGGTACCAAAACTGAATTGATACTACAGGTAAAGATATCAATTTTTAACAATTAGATAGAGTTGCGAGGTAACTATAGCCATATTGGCTCGCAGCTTATTATCGATACGGTCTACTGCCTTTGCTAGCCGTATTGTTACGAGCATAATCTTAAGGAGGCAATATAATTACAGACTGATATGTTCCATAATTCGATTTCTGCATCTGTTTTTTGTGCTTCTGTGTGACGAAGTTTGCATCAAATATTTCTTTTATATGAGCCTTTATAGAAACGGTAAGACAGCATTAATACTCATAGACATTCAAAAAGGATTTGATAATATTGATTACTGGGGAGGTGAAAGGAATAATTTTGATTCAGAAAAAAATGCAGGCAAACTTCTTTCGCTCTGGAGAAAACATAAACTTCCCTTTTTTCATATACAACATTGCTCCTCGAACCCTGCCTCGATACTTGCACCTGGTAACATTGGCAACGAATTCAAGGAGGAAGTTAAGCCTTTGACTGGTGAGACTGTAATACAAAAAAATGTCAACAGCGCTTTCATTGGAACAGACTTAAAAGCAATGCTTGATTTACAACAAGTGGACACTTTAATTTTATTGGGGTTCACTACAGACCATTGTGTTTCCACAACCGCACGTATGGCGGCAAATTTTGGTTATAAAACTTACGTTGTTTCTGATGCAACAACAGCGTTTGCAAAAAATGGAATTAACGGTGAACATTACAGTGCTGAAACAATACATTTAACAGCGCTTGCTCATTTGAAAGATGAATTTGCGACCATCATTGTTACCTCACAAATTGTAAGTGAATCTGAAACTGAATGAATCATTGTGAATTGTGGAAGTAATCCGACCTTAAATATTAAAACTGAAACTGCTTTATAATAAGACTAATTCTAAACTTCGTCACAATAAACTGCAAAGATGATTGACTATAGAACAATATTAGAAAATGAAGAAACGTTGGACCCGCAAAATTGGGATGATTACAAAATACTTGCTCATAAAATGGTAGAGGACGTCTTTTTGTTTCTTCAAACTTTGCGAGAGCAACCTGTATGGAAGAAGCCAAATGAGAAGGTAAAAAATTTTTTGACTACGGAATTACCTCACGGTGCACGGAATATTGAAAGCGTATATGAAGATTTTCACAAGAATATTTTGCCTTACCGCAAAGGAAATATCCATCCCATGTTTTTTTCGTGGGTAGAAGGTAACGGTACAATTACAGGTGTTATGGCTGATATGCTGGCCTCGGCAATGAATTCAAATCTTGCTATCGGTGACCACGGGGCAGTGTATGTTGAGCACCAGGTTTTAAACTGGTGTAAAGAAATTGTTGGTTTTCCAGGGGATGCCTCAGGCATTATGGTTGGCGGTGGTTCTCTAGCAAATGTTACCGCTTTGATTGTTGCGAGAAACTCAATACAAGATGGGCTTATTAAAAAACAAGGCTTGAAAGATTTTGAACATAAGCTGGTAGTTTATTGCAGTACTGAAACACATAACTGCATCTTCAAGGCAGTAGAAACAATTGGAATTGGAACGGACTATTTGCGAAAGATTACCGTAAATGAACAATTTCAAATAGACATCCCACATCTTAAAATACAAATTGAAGAAGATAAAGAAAACGGACTAACTCCTTTTTGTATTATTGGAAATGCAGGTACTGTTAACACAGGTGCTATAGATGATTTAAATGTATTATGCGAAATATGCAAGCAAGAAAATATGTGGCTGCATATTGATGGTGCAATCGGTGCAGTAGTAAATCTTTTACCTGAATTTAAGCAACAACTAAAAGGGATGACTGAAGCTGACAGCATTGCCTTCGATTTGCATAAGTGGCTATATATAAATTATGAGGCAGGTTGTGTATTGATAAGAAATGCGGCCGTTCATAAAAACGCTTTTGCACAAACGGCTAATTATTTGTCTAAACATGAAAGAGGTCTCGCTGCCGGACCTGATTCATTTTCAAGTTATGGCTTAGAGCTTTCGAGAAGTTTTAAATCACTTAAAGTCTGGATGGCTATTAAAGAGCATGGCATAGAAAAATATGAAAGACTTATTCGGCAAAACATTGCGCAAGCATTTTACATGGAGTCCAAAATTAAACAAGAACCTTTATTGCAATTGCTCACTCCTGTAACCTTAAATATTGTTTGCTTTCGGTTTATTCAGCCGCAATTAAATAGTGATGACCTTAATATATTGAACAAAGAAATTTTAATGCAGTTGCAAGAGCAAGGGATTGCTGCCCCATCTTACACAATCCTTAACGGCAACTATGCGATACGTTTAAGCATTACTAACCACAGAACGAAAGCAAAAGATTTAGATAAAGTTATTCATTCAGTAATCTCTATTGGTGAAACAATTTGCGGAAGCTTTTCAAAATCTTAAATAACAGATATGGATAATTTAAACCTTCGATACCCTATTGGTAAATTAGAAGAACAACCGTTTAGTAAAAAACAAGAGTATAATAATAAGCTAAGACTCATTTATATCCAGGATATTCAGGATTGCCCTTCAAATTTAGAGAAGGCTGTTGCAAATTTAAATGAAGAACAATTAAACACGCCTTATCGTGATGGCGGCTGGACGGTTAAACAAGTTGTGCATCATGTTTCCGACAGTCACATGAATGCTTTCATACGATTTAAATTAGCGCTCACTGAAACGTGCCCGGTAATAAAACCATATGATCAAAATGCGTGGGCGCAATTACCAGATACAACTTTGCCAGTAACTATTGCACTTGCTTTCATAACTGCACTACATGAAAAATGGGTAAAGATTATCAATTCAATGTCAGATGAAGATTGGAAGAAAACGATATATCATCCTGAACACCAAAAGAAAATGGCTTTATGGGATTTGATTGGAACATATGCATGGCATGGAAAACATCATGCAACACAAATCATAAAATTGAGAGAACGAAATAAGTGGTAGCACAATCAAATATAATTTTTACATGAAGCTTGATGTCTTTCAAATCTGTGCGTTCACAAATGAGGTATTTAAAGGAAATCCCGCATGTGTTGTGCCATTAAAAGAGTGGCTGGATGATGCAATACTTTTAAAAATTGCAAAAGAAAACGCTGCGCCTGAAACAGCTTTTTTTATTGATGCTGGCAATGAATTTCATTTACGATGGTTTACACCTGAAATTGAAATGGATTTATGCGGACATGCAACACTTGCAACCGTTCATGCGTTGAAAACAATTTTACATTATTCGCAAGAGGAATTCATCTTTCACACAGAGAGCGGAAAACTCACTGTTACCGAATGTAATCAATTGTATTCACTTGATTTTCCTTCAAGAAAACCAGTTATTACAATTTTACCAGAACCAATAAAGTCAGCTATCAACATACAGCCTTCAGAAGTTTTACGTTCAAGAGATTATATGCTTGTTTATAATGAAGAAAGTGATGTGAGAGCAATTAAGGTTGATAAAATCATCGTTGATAAGATCAATCTTGGTTCAGGCGGTATAATTTTTACATCAAAGGGTGACCAATGTGATTTTGTTTCACGGTTTTTTACTCCGCAGGCTTCTATATTTGAAGACCCGGTTACAGGTTCTGCACATTGTTCTTTAATTCCATTTTGGAGTGAAAGACTTAATAAAAATAAAATGCTTGCTTATCAAATTTCTGAACGTGTTGGTAAGATGTATTGTAAAGCTAAAGGTGACCGTGTTATCATCTCAGGGAATGCTAAAACATACTCGATAGGTTCATTATGGACTTCATAAATATGTTATAGCGATATTGAGTTATGCAACAGTTCATAATGAGTAGCTTTTGCATCATAGGTTTGTAGTAAAGCTTTGGCTTCAGCAATCACATAAGATTTTTCATAATCTTCCCCGGCAAAATCCTTTACAGCCTCCATGTTGTCAAAAGCCATAATGGTGATATATTCATCGGTTGCCGGTTGTGTTTTTTTCAATAATTGAGTTCCACGGTAGCCCGATACATTTTTTTGAATTATGGTAGGGAATACCACTTCTTTAAGCAACTGTTCATACTTTTTTGAATTTTCATGAGTGGCTGTCCCTTTCCATATTCTGATTATCATGGTTGATTTTTATAAGTTCTTTATTGTAATATGCATTCCATAAAAACAGGGTGCGTGTTTTCATTAATACAATATGGTTGAATTTCTTTAAAACCGTACTTACGATATAAAAGAACCGCTTCCTTCATTTCAATATTAGTGTCAAGCAACATTCGGCGGTATCCATTTTTCCTACCCCACTCAAATAAGGAATCACAAAGCAATTTGCCTATTCCTTTACCTCTAAAAGAATTACGAACAAATAAGCGTTTGATTTCGCAGCTATCTGTACTCAGTTTTTTAATACCACCACAACCAACTACTGTATCACCAGTTTTTGCAATAAAAAATATTCCTGTGGGAGTTAAATAATTATTCGTTGGAAATTCTTCAAGCTCTTTAAAAAAAGTTTCCTTGCCGGCAATCAATCCTAATTCTTCATACATGTACTGACCATATTCTTTAAGCAAACTTTTTGCTTCATCAACTAATGGCGTACCGTTTTGTAAAACGTGTAATTGAACATTCATTTCAAAATAATCTTTAGCCATTGGTATTAATCAAACGCTTTAAAAAAAGGTCTCGTAAGATTTTTTTTAAAAAATTTCCAAATAATTTTCATTCCAGAATTGAGTTCCATTTGTAAATATCTTCTGCTCTTCCATATCGTATGTCATCTAATTTTTTCTTGAGTTTAAACATCATACTTTCTTGATTATATGCAGGAAGCTGGTAGTCTTTCTTATCAATAGAAATTAGCGATATGGGCGAAATGATTGCTGCTGTACCTGTACCAAAAGCTTCTGTGATACTTCCGTTGTTAATACCTTCCGCCAATTCCGTTATCGATATTTTTCTTTCCTCAACATTATAGTTATTGTCTTTTGCTAAAGTCAATAAAGAATCTCTTGTTACGCCATCTAAAATAGAATCTGATAATGCAGGAGTAACCAATGTGCCATTAATAACAAACATCACATTCATCATTCCTGCTTCCTCAATAAATTTATTATGTTTACTATCTGTCCACAATACTTGGTCGAATCCTTCTTCTTTTGCTTTTTTTGTTGGCATTAACGACGCTCCATAATTACCGCCGCATTTTGCAAAGCCCGTCCCTCCGGCTGCAGCTCTTACGTAATGCGTTTCAACTTTCACTTTTATTGCATGGGCAAAAACCGGCGGTACAGGACCTGTAAATATGATAAACCGGTATTCATCAGAAATGCTTAGCCCGAATTTAGCTTCGGTGGCAAATAAAAACGGACGAATGTATAACGCCGTACCTTCTTTGGTGGGAATCCAATCTTTATCAATCGTTACTAATTGTTTTAATCCATCTGCAAAAATATTCTGAGGCATGATAGGCATGCCCATTCTTTCCAGCGAATTCATAAACCGCTGGTAGTGCTTTTCCATTCTGAAAATATTAATTTGTCCGTTGTCCATTTTAAATGCCTTCATGCC
Organism: uncultured Chitinophagaceae bacterium; assembly: GCA_963823975.1. Lineage (GTDB taxonomy): Bacteria > Bacteroidota > Bacteroidia > Chitinophagales > Chitinophagaceae > Ginsengibacter. The sequence goes on from CAWGNP010000001.1 coordinate 144,308, forward strand.
TTCAAAAACCGTTTGACCATAGTGCAAGGCAAGTGCTGAAGGACTGATCTCAAAATTTCCGTAAGGAAGTATTTGGGGTGAATGCCACCTGCCACTTTTAAAATCACATACCAACATATGCTCAGAAATATATTCTCCGAACTTAAATGAATCTACATTTAGGTTTGGAATTTTCGACAAGGTTTGTTTTTGTATTTTTTCTTGAACGACTTCCATGTTTTGATGTATTATGATAATTTAAACAACATTTTTATATTGGCTCTTGAATACTCTGTATTATTATTTCCAGGTACATGCTTAAACCCGATTTTTTCATATAAACAAATTGCAGGCTTAAGAATCTTATTAGTATATAAGACTATTTGTTTGGCGTCGAACTCTTTAGCTTTTTCAATGATTGCATGGCATAAAGCTTTTGCAATACCCTTTTTTTGGAATGGTTCACCGACAGCCATTTTCGCTAACTCAAAGGTTGTATCATCAACTTTTATCAATGCCACTGTTCCCGCAATTGTGTTATTGTACAGCGCCATTAAAATTGTTCCTTCATGTTTATATATAGCATCTTCAGGTTGAGTAAGAATAAATTTATCAAGAGATTCTATTTCGAAATATTTTTCAATCCAATGTTTATTGAGGCTTTCAAAATAAGGTTGATGTTCCGGCAAATAATCTATTATAGAAATTAAATCCATTTATTACTGTTAAAAGTTATTCAAGTTCAAAAGCAAATTTGGAAAAATTTTACGAATTAAAACAGATATAGTTTCTTTATATTTGACCATATCAGATTTTTTGTAAATTATACCAAACAGGTAATTTTTTTACGATGATTTGATTTAATCATTAGTTTTCTGCTCTAACATATCATTATGGCTATTTTAAATAAAAAATTTAATTCAAAGGAACATTTGTATGTACAAGTGTCAAAGGGAATTCAAAAACTAATCGAAGATGATGTTTTGCGCATTGGAGATAAGCTGCCTTCGGTGCGTGAACTAAGTGAGAAGAATGGTATTAGCATGAGTACCGCCTTTCAGGCTTATTACGACCTTGAAGGCAGAGGCTTGATAGAAGCCCGGCCAAAGTCTGGGTATTATGTTCGCTTTAGTTACAAAAGATTTCCTGAGCTGCCAGAATCACAGCCTCTGGCCATTAGTTCACATGAAGTTAGCGTTAATGATATGATTGAAGCTATTTACCAGGATATTGCGGCTAAAGATGGTATAAATTTTTCTCTTGCGGTGCCCGACATATCATTATTGCCATCAGCAAAAATTAATAAATCGGTAGTGTATGCCTTACGTAATAATGAAGACAGTTGCGTAAGTTATGAAAATACACAGGGGAATATTGAACTAAGAAAAGAAATCTCCAAGCTTGCTTTCAACTGGGGCGGCAAGATAAAACCAGATGAAATTGTTGTAACCTCAGGTTGCCTTGAAGCAATTATTATGTGCTTAAAAGCAGTAACGCAAAACGGAGATACAGTTGCGGTTGAAGGCTTAACATACTTTGGTATTAACCAGGCACTGGAGAGCCTGGGATTAAAAGTAGTAGAAATATTATCTGATTCTGTAACTGGCTTAAACCTGGATAACTTTCAAAAAGCAATAAAGAGATACAAAATAAAGGCTTGCATTGTTGTTCCAAACTTTCATAATCCTTTGGGGAGTTGCATGCCAGAAGATAATAAAAGAAAATTGGTTGAAATAATAACGGCTAATAAAATTGCATTGATAGAAGATGATATTTATGGTGAGCTGTATTTCGGGAAATCAAGGCCTAAAACATGTAAATATTTTGACAAGGAAGGGCTGGTGATGTATTGTTCCTCTCTTTCCAAATCATTGTCGCCCGGTTATCGCATCGGATGGGCTATACCCGGCAAACATCTTGAAGAGGTTAAGCAAATTAAACGCATACACAACATAAGTTGTCCTACTGTTACCCAAGCTGGAATTGCACACTTTTTAAAGAATGGCCGCTATGAATTTCATTTGAAAAGATTACGAAAAGCGTTACATACTCAAAGTCTCAGATATATTCAGGGGATTATTAAATATTTTCCTGCTGATACGAAAGTCTCAAGACCAACTGGAGGTTTTGTTTTATGGCTTGAATTAAATAAAAAGATTGATGTTTTTAAGTTGAGGACAGAAGCAAAAAAATATAAAATATCTATTGTGCCTGGGAGGGTTTTTACCACAGGTAAAGGCAACAATTACTCAAATTATATACGCTTGAGTTTTGGCAAACCATGGAATGATGACGTTGATTATGGATTAATGATTCTTGGAAAGCTGATAAAAAAATTGATAGCATAAGTATAACAATCCTTAAGATCACTTACTCGATTTTATAATAGGATAGTACGGGATTGTTCAAGTCGTCGAATTCTTATTTTATTGAATGAAGGTTCTAACAATGTGGCGGGCCCTTCACAACTGTAAGGCTCATCAATGTTACAAATATTTATTAAGGCTCATCAATGACGGAAAAGGAAATTCGCAATTCGAAGATGGGGGCTTGATGACCTAACAATTGATGCTTATTGGAATGGTTCAAATTGCGTTTTTGGCTTATTAAATTAAACTACTAATAATTTAGCTTCTCGCTTCTCCCATAAAATTTTCATTTTTTCAGCATGTTCTTTTGGAGTAACTTTTATATATTTAATAAAAGCCTTCTCAGTTTTATGACCAGTGACAGCCATAATAGTTATTGACGGGGTACCCGTTAAATATTCATTGGTTGCAAAAGAACGTCTCGCTGTATGACTCGATATCATTTCCCATTTTTTCAGATTGAGGGAGATTTTTTTGCCAGCCTTGGTAATCTCCTTAGTTACGTTCTCTGAGAAAGATGGAATCTTTTTACAAATATCTTTCAGATAAGAATTAAATTTTTGATTAGAAATAGTAGCAGGTATTCCGTTATGCTTTTTGATTATTTCTTTGACAACGCTGTGGATAGGAATAACAACATTTCCGCCTGTCTTTGACTGTTGAATAGTGATATACCCATCCGCAATATCTTTTTGAGAAAGTTTGGAAAAGTCAGAAAAGCGCAAGCCAGTATAGCAACCAATAAGAAACAAGTCTCTCACATTATCCAATGAAGGATAAGTTCTTAAATCCAGCGACTGAATCTCTTTTAATTCGGATAATGACAAGTAAATATTGTCAGCCTCCTCGGATGGCTTGGTAAAATATTTTCCCTTGAAAGCATTGTTCTTATGATAACCCAATTCCATAGAGGCAGCCATTATAGCTTTTAGTTTTTTTATATTATCACCCACTGTATTTAATGAAAATCCTTTCTTATTTAAGTAGGCCACGAAATCTTTATAAAATTCCAGGGTAATATCTTCAAAGTCAAGATTGCTATTATACTCTTTGAGAATTTTTAAGGACCTTTTGTAATATTTGGCTGCTTCAGGCTTTATTAGCTTACCATTTGAATATAACCTGCATCCCGAAGCAGTGCTATCAATAAACTGCTGATAAAAATTATAAAAAGATTGCTTTTTCTTTTCAATCAATATGTCGGTTCTAATGAATTTCTCAAGTATGGGCTTGGAAGGCTTGCAGCCATTATGATTATAATAATCCAGATAATACTTATTAATTTTCGCTGCTATTGAATCGAGCTTATGATTAAATGCCAGAGATTCTGAAAAAGCAGGAGTGTTTCTTGCCCGGCAGGTATTAAAGTTCCAGTACTTAGTATGGATACTTTCATTAATACAAAACCTGATTCTCATTCTATTAAAACTGACAGAACAAAGTAATCCTGTCGGCACCTTACTTTCCTTTCTTAAAAGATAAAATTTGATCTTCATTAGTATTTAAAAAATGATAGAACAAAGCTAATGAAAAAAGTAACACCTGATTGACACTCTGATTGACACTTTTTCTAAACTTTAATTTCTTAAAATTAACTTATCATCTTATGAAACATAATACAGTACAGGCTTTCAAAGGAAATATAAATTAATTTAGAAAAAATTACGTCAAATATTAAGTTGTCCTCGTGGGACAACACTTTCATTTATCCGGGTAGGAATAATAGCTGCTAATTTCAATTCCCACAAATTTTTGAATTTTTCTTATAAACGTTATTTTAAAAGTATAGCCATTTCGTCAAGCCTGATTATAAATAAAATTTTTACTGATACATGTAAATAAATATCAGCAAAAAAATTTGATTTCAAATAATGTGTTTATTTTACACAATAAAAAATTGCTGATATGAATAAAGCTATCCTTACTTCTTTCTTGTTTTTATTTTCTTTACAAAGTTTTTCTCAATTATTATCATGGTCTCCGGACTTTATACAGGAAAGCAGTACACCTGTTGTAATAACAATGGATGCAACTAAAGGCAACCAAGGTTTATTAAATTATACACCTGTCACGGATGTGTATGTGCACATTGGTGTCATAACGAATATGAGTACAAGTTCGTCAGATTGGCGATATGTGTCAAGCGTTTGGGGAACTACTAATCCAACATACCAGGCTGCTTCGTTAGGAAATAATAAATGGTCTTATACAATAACAGGTGGCCTGCGCAATTTTTTTGGAATTACAAATCCTTCAGAAACTATTTTGAAAATTGCTATACTTTTTAGAAATGGAAGTGGGAGTCTCAAAGAGGCAAACAGTGATGGAAGCGATATGTATGTTCCTGTATATGATAATGGATTACATGCAAGAATAGATAATCCTTATCGCCAGCCAAAGTATGTTCCGGTGCCTGAAACGATTTCCAAAAATGTTGGAGATGCATTGCCGATAGTTACTAAAGCAAGCCAGGCAGGAAGCACTATCCAGATCTATTTTAACGGTACTCTTTTATCAACAGTTACAGGAACAAAGGATAGCATTAATACTTCTATATCCACTTCGGGCACACAAACCATTATCGAAAAAGCAACCAATGGCGCTAACACAAGCAGCGATACACTTAGCTTTTATGTAAATCCTCCGAATAATGTTGCAAGCATTCCAACAGGAGATGTAGAAGGAATTAATTATGAACCTGGAGATACGTCTGTTACTTTGGTTTTATACGCTCCGCTTAAAAAAAGTATTGTGGTTGTCGGAGATTTTAATAATTGGGCGCCATCTTCGAATTATTTAATGAACGTAACACCGGATGGAAATTATTTTTGGATAAGACTGAAAGGATTAACGCCAGGTGTTCAATATGCATATCAATATTTAATAGATAACAACTTGCAGGTTGCAGATTATAACTCGCAATTGGTTCTTGATAAAGATGCTGATCCAAACATTCCTTCAGGAAACTTTCCGGGGCTTGAAGCGTTTCCATCGCAGGCAGCTGGAAGCCTTGCCAGCGTATTGCAAACAGGGCAGGCATCTTATTCCTGGAATGATAATTCTTTTGTAAAGCCTGATAAAAAAAACTTAACTATTTATGAATTGTTGGTAAGAGATTTTGTAGCAACGCAAAGCTGGAATACGCTCGCGGATACTTTGTCTTATTTAAAAAGATTAGGCATTAATGCAATTGAAGTAATGCCTTTTGTAAATTTTGAAGGTGCGAGTAGCTGGGGTTATAATCCTAATTTCTTTTTTGCTCCGGATAAAGTATATGGTACACCTGATGCGTTAAAACATTTTGTAGATGTATGCCATCAAAATGGAATGGCCGTAATCATGGACCTTGCAATGCAGGATGTATTTGGAAGCTCACCATTAGTACAGATGTATTATAATTCAGCAACGAATACTCCGTCACTTACCAACCCGTGGCTCGATTCGCTACCTACTCATCCTTACAATGTAGGTTATGAATTCAATCATTCCAGCGCCGCCACAATAGATCTTCGTAACAGGGTATATTCTTATTGGATTGATAGTTTTCATTTAGATGGCTTCCGTTTTGATTTAGCGGGAGGTTACACGCAAACACAATATTCTACTGATGAAAGTGATGGCTCATGGCAGAATGATTATGACCAGGGACGTGTAAATACATGGGATAGTATTTATACAGATTTGCAGCGCATTAAGCCAAACACTTATTGCATTTTGGAAAGCTTTGTAAATTTTACAGAACAAAAAATTTATACTGATAACGGAATGTTGACGTGGGGAAATGGTGGTGATGAAAATTATAATTTTAACCAGGCTACGATGGGATACAATACTGGCTGGGATTTCAGCGGTGGAATTTATACAGCATCAGGTTTGGATCAACCAGGATTGGTTACATACCAGGAAAGTCATGATGAGGAAAGGATTCAGTTTAAAAATGAAGCTTATGGAAATGCTTCCGGTTCTTATAATGTAAAAGACACTGCTACAGGTTTAGAGAGAGATGGCATGGCTGCGGCTTTTTGGGCGATGATGCCCGGCCCTAAAATGATGTATGAGTTTGAAGAACTCGGTTATGATTATTCAATAAATACTTGTACGGATTTAACGATAAATAATAACTGCCGCACAAGCCCAAAACCCATCCGGTGGGACTTTTATGAAGATTCAGACAGGCATGCGTTATACAACATTTACAGTAAGTTGTTGAAATTAAAAACAAATCCAGCATACTTTACCACATTCTCAACGGGCACTGTAAATAAAGATTTATCAGGGGCTATAAAATGGATGAATGTTAGCAGCGCTGCTTTGCAGGTAATGGTTTATGGCAACTTTGATGTGGTGCAGCAAACAGGCAATATTACTTTCCCAGCACCGGCACATGGTATAATTTATTTACCGGAGCTTCTATTAATGTAAGCACAACTTCTCCTCAAAGCGTTAGAATGCAGCCGGGAGAATATTATGTATACCTCAATACAGCAGCGGCTTTGCCAGTTTCACTTATAAACTTTACAGGTAAAAACAATGGAAATAAAAATGTATTGTTATGGGCAGTTTCAAACGAACAGAACATTGATTATTACCAGTTGGAACGAAGTTATGATGGAAGTAATTTTGTTGCTATTTCCCAAATAAAAGCAACAGGAAGCAATCAATATTCTTTTATTGATAACATTACATCAGTTTCTTCATTCTATTATTATCGCTTAAAGAGTGTTGATAAAGATGGTAACTTCAAATACAGCGCTGTCATCACTATTAAGGTTTCTAACAGTGTATTATTTGCGCAGGTAAATCCCAATCCATTTAAAAATAAATTAATAGTAACTATTAATTCTGCTTCGCAGGATAAAGCAACGTTGATGTTAACTGATATGAGTGGAAGGCAATTATTTAAGCAAATAAAATCAATATCTGCAGGGAATAATATTATTGAAATTGATGATGCGGCAAGATTATCAAATGGCACTTATCTGCTTACTATTGTTGCATCACATCAAACACAAAATATTAAACTAATAAAAGGAAATTGATAATTTCCATCTCTTGATCTGATTGCTTACATTTTTTTATACCTGCAAATAATATGGGAATAACATTAACGAATCATCTTGCAAAACAAGTTAAAAGCCTTAAGGCCGTACAATCTGAAGTAGAAAGTATAAAGCATATCGCGTTGTCTGTTGATTGTGTAATATTTGGATTTGATGAAAACAAACTAAAGGTTTTGCTTATTCGCTCAGATTTAAAAAGATATCGGGGAAAATGGTCATTGTTGGGCGATCTTGTAAAGCCGCAGGAAGATCTTGACACAGCCGCCTATCATATTCTAAAACAACGCACAGGGTTAAAGCATATTTATCTTGAGCAGGTTTACACTTTTGGCGAAGTTCGCAGGCATCCGGCAGGGCGGGTGGTTACTGTTGCATATTGTTCACTTATAAATATTCAGCATCATAAATTAAAAATAGCGGATAACGAGCTACACTGGCATGATGTTGAGAATGTAACAAACCTGGCATTTGATCACCAGCAAATTTTTCAAAGGTGTTACTCATGGCTGCAAAAAAGAGTGCAGGAGCATCCTTTGGGTTTTAGTTTATTACCACATAAATTTTCTTTGCGAGAGCTACAAAATTTGTATGAGGCCATCCTGGACATAAAGCTGGACAGGCGTAATTTTAGAAAGAAATTCTTCTCAATGGATTTTTTGGTAGATACTGGCGAGGATGAGCAAGATGTGCCGCACAGGCCTGGCAAGCTATATAAATTCGACTATGAAAAATACGAAAAACAGAAAAAAACCTGGTCAGGAATAGATTTTTAATGTGATAAAAAAATTACTTAGAAAAAATTTGTGTTGACAAATATTTATTTAATATTGTGTAAAATTTACACATTGCGAATGCTGTAAGTTCTCTTCTAACTTATAAATGATTGTTGCTATGAGAAAAAGCACTTTACTTGTTTTAAGTATTTCAAAGAAAGCCATATTATTTTTTTTCATCCTAATAAGTTTTGTTGCTCATGCACAAAACCGGACCGTTACCGGAACGGTAACCTCTAAAGATGGTTCACCATTATCTAATGCTTCTGTAACTGTGCCTGGTCACAAAACCGGTGTAAGAACCGCTAACGATGGGAGTTTTTCAATTACGGTGCCATCAAATACAAAACAACTGCAAATAAGTTATGTAGGCGCTGTTGCTCAAACGATCGATATTACATCAACATCCACTGTGAATTTAAGCCTTTCTACTAATGCACAAGCGTTATCTGACGTTGTTGTTATTGGTTATGGAACTGTAAAAAAAGCGAATCTTACCGGCTCGGTAAATACGATAAGTTCAAAAGATTTTCAAGGTGGTTCTATTACGTCGCCGGAGCAGCAGATTGCAAGCAAAGTTGCAGGGGTTACTATTACATCCAACGGAGGACAGCCCGGTTCAGGAAGTACCATTAGAATAAGAGGTGGTGCATCGCTAAATGCCAGTAACGACCCACTCATTGTTATAGATGGCGTCCCTTTAAGTTCTGTTAATCTGCAAGGCATTAATCCAAATGATATTGAAAGCTATACAGTATTAAAAGATGCCGCTGCTACCGCTATCTATGGTTCACGCGCATCCAATGGTGTAATTATTATTACCACAAAAAAAGGAAGAAGCGGCAAAGCAGTTATTAATTTTATTCCTCAAATTTCTGTTTCTTATAATCCGAAGGAATATCCTGTTTTATCAGCAAGCCAATTTAAAGACCTGGTAAAAGCGGATGGTTCTGCTTCTCAGGCAGGTTTACTAGGATCTGCCAACACAGACTGGCAAAAACAAATCTATAGAACAGCAATTATTTCAGATAACAACTTAAGCATTAGTGGAAGTTTAAAGAATTTACCTTATCGCATTGGAGGAGAGTATCTCAGCCAGCAAGGAATTTTAAAAACAGATCATTTGGAGCGGGAAGCATTATCTCTTAGCTTGTCACCCCGCTTGTTTGATAATCATTTAAAAATCGATTTAAATCTTCATGGATCTAATACAGATTCGAGAACTGCAAATACCGGTGCTGTAGGTGCAGCAGTCGCTTTTGATCCAACTCAACCTGTTTATAATAATAATAAATATTTTGGAAATTATTTTGAATGGACAACCAATGATTCAACTCCTAATTCATTAGCCGGTCGCAATCCGGTGGCGCTTTTGCAACAATATAATGCAGAAAATCATGCACTCAGAAGTTTTGGAAATCTCCAGCTGGATTATAAGTTTCATTTTTTGCCGGATTTACATGCGAATCTAAATTTAGGATATGATGCAGCAGATTATAAGGGGACAACTGCAGTGCCGACTGATGCAGCTCAGTCTTACAATGCTGTTGCTACATTGCGTGGTCAAAACAATCAATATTATAATAACTACTTTAATGAAGTAGGCGAGTTTTATTTAAACTATGACAAGGATATAGCATCAATTAAAAGCAATATAAATGCCGTTGCCGGTTATGGATACTACGACAATCACTTTCATAATAAAAACTTTGCCTCTATAAGCGCCGAGAATGATACCATTCCTGGTACGGCGCCTGTCTATCCAACATCGTTTAGTGAAGTAACACTTGAATCCTATTACGGCCGGTTAATTTATACCTTCGATAATAAGTACATATTAATGGGCTCTATCCGCACAGATGGTTCATCCAGTTTGGCCCGGAGTATCGTTGGGGTGTTTTTCCATCCGCAGCTTTTACCTGGAAGATAAAACAGGAAAAATTTCTTAGTAATTCAAATGTTTTATCAACACTTAATTTACGTTTAAGTGATGGTTTAACCGGGAATCAGGATGGAATAGGATATTACAATTATCTTAATTATTACTCTCAAAGTGGAAACACATCTCTCATTAACTTTGGAAATAATTACTATAATACTTTTAGCCCATCTGCTTATGCTGCAGATCTTAAATGGGAACAAACTGAAACAAGAGATGTTGGAGTTGATTTCGGTTTTTTACATAACAGATTGAATGGAACTGTTGACTATTATTTTAAAAAAACAAGCAACTTGCTGGCAACTGTATTTGTGCCTGAGCTTTCAAACTTTGGTAATCAGCTAACGAGGAATGTTGGAAACATGACCGATGAGGGTGTTGATTTCAGCATAAACGCAATTGCTGTAAAAAGCCGCGATGTTACCTGGAACATTGCTTTTAACGTGGCTTATAATAAATTTACTATCACTAACCTTTCTGTTTCGCAGGATTCTCTTGCTAAAGTAAACAGCGGTCTTGCGGTTGGTGGTATTAGTGGTGGAACTGGCAACACTATCCAGGAACATTCGGTGGGTTATAGTCCATTTTCGTTTTATGTTTTCCAGCAAGTATATGATAAGTCAGGAAAACCAATTGAAGGATTGTATGTAGATCAAAACAGGGATGGTATCATTAACCAGAACGATCTGATTCATTATAAATCACCCTTTGCTCCATTTACGTATGGTTTTTCTACGAGCCTGCAATATAAAAAATGGACAATAAGCACAGTACTCAGGGCAAGCGTAGGTAATTATATGTATAACAATGCCCTTTCAAATCTTGCCGTTACAAGGAATGTTTTAAATCCTGTAGGTTTTCTGCAAAATGCACCTTCAGCAATTTTAAATACCAATTTTCAGAACAACCAGTTCTTTTCATCTTACTATATACAAAACGCTTCCTTTTTGAAAATGGATAATTTGGGACTTTCGTATAATGTGGGATATATAACTAAGAATAAATATCGTCTTGGCATCTCGCTTAATTGCCAAAACGTTTTTACAATCACTAAATATACCGGATCTGATCCCGAAATATATGGCGGCATTGATAACGTTCTGTATCCAAGGCCAAGAACAATAACATTGGGAGCAAATCTTGGCTTATAAATGAAAATTTCAATTAAGAATTATGAAAAATATTCCTTTAAAAATACTTGTTTCATCCATAGTAGCGGTCATTTGTTTTTCTTCATGTAATAAGGAATTAAACAGGTTGCCTGCCAATTCCATCTTCACAGATAGTGTTTACAGCAGTGTGGCAAATTACAAACTAGCATTAGCGAATGTATATGGCGGATATACACTTACAGGAACAAGTGGACCAGGAAGTTCTGATATTGCCGGCGTCGATGCTGGTACCTCGGATTTTATAAGATGCTGGTGGAATACACAGGAATTAACAACCGATGAAGCAGTTTGCGCATGGGGTGATCCGGGCGTACCTGACTTTCATAATATGAACTGGTCATATACTAATCCTATACTTATAGGCCTATACGCCCGAAGTGTTTATCAAATTACATTATGTAATGATTTTATAACTCATTGTTCTGCTTCGGCAATTCAAAAGCTTGGTGCAACAGGAAATGATGCTACATCAATAGCGCAATATGCAGCTGAAGCTCGTTTTCTTCGGGCATTTCAATACTTCGTTTTAATGGATGCATTTGCAAATCCGGCATTTGCTACAGAAACTACACCGGTAGGTCCTTTATCTTTTCCAAAGCAGATTCATAGACCAGATCTTTTTGCTTATATAACTTCAGAGTTGTTAGACTGCTCTAATTCGATGGTGCCTGCCCGTCAAAATGAATATGGCCGTGCAGACCAGGCTGCGGCATGGGCTCTTCTGGCTCGTTTGTATTTGAATTCCGAAGTATATACCGGAACGGCAAAATATGATAGCGCTATTATTTATTCAAGCAAAGTAATTAATGCAGGTTATACTTTAAACCCAGTATATGCCAATCTTTTTAAAGCAGATAATAATATAAATAATCCTGAGGTTATTTTAGCTATCGCCTATGATGGAATAAAAACGCAAACCTATGGTGGTACTACTTTTTTAATAAACGGTTCCTGTGCTAACTCCACTTATTCTCCTGGAAGCCCGGGCTATGCAATGAGTTCATCAACTTTTGGAGTGCCGAGTGGTGGGTGGGCCGGCAACAGGGCTACGGCAAACCTTCCCGGTCTTTTTCCAACTCCTGATACTACGATAGATAAAAGGGCTCTTTTTTATAATGCTCCTGGTGTCACCAGCGAAATATTAAATATATCAGCGTTCAATCAAGGCGTGCCTGTTAATAAATTCACGAACATTACATCAACGGGCGTCCAGGCTGAACCAAGTGCAGGTGGAACATTTTGTTCAACAGATTTTCCTTTATTCCGATTAGCGGAACAATATTTAATTTATGCTGAGGCAACGTTAAGAAATGGAGCAGGTGGAAATGCTTCGACAGCGCTTTCTTACATTAATTTGCTGAGGCAGCGTGCTTATGGCAATACATCCGGCAACGTTACCTCATCGGATATGACACTACCGTTTATTATAAATGAGAGGGGTCGTGAACTATACTGGGAGTGTTTTCGTCGTACCGATCTCATAAGATTCAATGAATTTACCAGCAGCAATTATCTATGGCCGTGGAAAGGTGGTGTTTCAAGTGGCACTGGTGTTGATAGTCATTATGCTATCTTTCCAATCCCTGTTACCGATCTGCAGGCAAATTCCAATTTAATCCAGAATCCAGGTTATTAATCTTATTAAATATTATAGTATGAAAATATATTTTAGAAAGTTATTTCTTCCTGTTTTTAGCAGTCTGCTACTTTTTTCGGCTTGCAAAAAGGAAGGAACCAATGTAGAATTTGAGGGCGGAAGTGCACCAGTATTAAGTGCAACCTTAAGCGATTCTATTCCATTAAGTTCGGCTAACGCCAATAACCAGGCAATTGCTTTTAGCTGGACAAATCCTGATTATAAATTCAGTAATGGAACAAGTTCTCTAAATGTTACTTATAATCTTGAATTTGATACTGCAGGCGCAAACTTTTCAAGCCCTAACATCCAGACGGTGCAAGTTAGCCCGGGCCTTGGGACGTCATTTACTGTAGCAACGTTTAATAGTTTAATCGCAAATGGCCTTCAATTATCTTACGGGCAGTCTCACAAATTGCAGGTGCGGGTAGTTGCGTTATTGGCTCCTTATACATCAGGCTCACCTAACGTTGCAGCATTAAATTCCAATGTGGTCAATTATACTGTTACACCTTATGCTCCTCCACCGGTTGTGACACCTCCTGCTTCAGGCGAATTGGTGTTGGTTGGGGGCGATCCATTGCTTGGCGGATGGTCAAATCCTGTACCTGCATCGCAGGAATTTACTCAGGTTAGTCCGACAGATTATCAACTAACGATACAATTGTCCGGCGGTGATCCTACCAACTCAGATGATCAATATCTTATACTACCTGTGAACGGGGATTGGAGTCATAAATATGCTTGTAGCAACACTGCTTCACAACCCGTTTCAGGCGGCCATTTTGGTGTGGATCTAAGCTCAAATTTTCCGGGGCCTACAGCGCCAGGAACTTATAAAATTGACGTGAATTTTCAAACGGGAATAATTACCGTTACTAAACAGTAGGTTTAAAAATTGATTCAACATTTTGTATAAATAAGTAATATGAAACACATCTTATATCATATTTTTCCTGTAGCATGTCTCATCTTTTTAGTGAATGCCTGTACGAAAGTTGGAGACTTGCCATCAACATTTTACGCAAATGGAAATTCTGTTACTCTTACTGCCAACGTAACTGTTATCACTCCGGCTGCAATGGACTCTTCTAAAACAGTTCTAACGCTAACGTGGTCTAATCCAAAGTATGCTACTGATTCCTTACATCAAAAGTTCATTATTGAGATGGATTCTTCGGGAAGAAATTTTTCGCACGAAGTCACTTTTGAAGCTGATGGTCCATTGAGTTATTCATTTACTGGTAGCCGGCTTAATGATCTGCTGGCGAATTTCGGATTTACAGCTGGAAAGCCTTTTAAAGTTGATATAAGAGTTACTTCTTCATATGCTAATAATAATGAGCAGTATAAGTCTAATGTTGTTACTGTAACCATGACGCCTTATTTGGTACCTATCGTTCTTAAGCCATCGTCAACGGCAGCTTTGGTTCTTCAGGTAACCAATGCCGCCGATACTGCAATAGCATTTAGCTGGAATGAAAGCAGCTATGGAAATGATACAATAAATTATGCTTTACAACTTGATACGGTAGGAGGCAACTTTGCTAATCCGCAAGTAATTAAATATGGTACATCTTTATATTCAGGTATTACGCAAAGTGACCTAAACACAGCGGCTATAAGCGCTGGTGTTATCGGAGGTTCAACTAAAAATGTTGAATTCAGAATTGTTAGTTATTTGGGCACGTCCTATACTAATCCACTAGTGTACTCTAATGCTGTTACCATTAGCATCACCACCTTTGTGCCTGTTCCTGATAACTTATACATTGTTGGAGATGCAACGCCTGGTGGATGGAATAATCCTGTTCCAACGCCGTCACAACAGTTTACAAAAAAAGATGCGTTTTCTTTTACAATAAATATTGGTCTTACTGCAGGAAAAAGCTATTTGTTCTTGCCTTTAAATGGTGACTGGAGTCATAAATATGGAGGCGCAAGCGCAACGGGCGGTACGTTATTAAAGGATAATGATGTGCCCGGTTCCAATACTCCTGCACCTGCAACATCCGGAGTTTACCAGATTGTTGTAAACTTTCAAACAAATACCTATACTGTTACAGCAGTGCCTGTTCCATCAAATCTATATATAGTGGGTGATGCTACCGTCGGTGGATGGAGCAACCCGGTTCCAACACCTTCTCAACAATTTACTCAAATAGATGCCGTTTCCTTTGGTATCATTACAAATCTTACTGCCGGAAAAAGCTATTTGTTTTTGCCCCTTAATGGCGACTGGACCCATAAATATGGTGGTGCAACGGATGGTACTGAATCCGGCGGCGGAGCACTACTAGCTGATGACGCTGTGCCTGGCTCAAATACCCCCGCACCTTCTACCACAGGCCTTTATGAAATTATAGTAAACTTTGCAACAAACTCTTATACAGTAACACCCTATAATGGTGTACCGTTACCAACTAATTTATATATTGTAGGTGATGCTACTGCCGGAGGATGGAACAATCCCGTTCCTGTACCTTCTCAGCAGTTTACGCAGATAAGCAATGCGGAGTTTAAAATAACGTTGCCCTTAACAGCCGGCAAATCCTATTTGTTTTTACCATTAAATGGCGACTGGACTAATAAATTTGGCGGTAGTACTGCAACAGGTGGCCCGCTGCTATATGATGGAGATGTTCCAAGTTCTAATACACCAGCGCCGGCAAGTGGTGGTACTTATACTATTGATGTAAATTTCATAAGTGACACTTATACTGTTCAATAATATGTATTGATTCTTTATAATGGGTTGCTTTAAGGGCAACCCTTTTTATGATTTTCTAACCTTCTTTATGAAAATAATTATTAAGATTGTTTTGCTTATAGGAATAAGCGCTAATCTTAATTGCAAAAAGAATACGGCAAATCGCAATCCGCCATCTTCAGACTCTATACCCGTTACAGATACTACTCCTTCACTAACAAATACTTTTTTTGCAAAAGGAGCAGATGTAAGCTGGCTAACACAAATGGAAGCGCAGGGATACAATTTTATAATAGAAATGGAACTTCGGAAGACGTTTTTCAGATATTGAAAGAGGAAGGAATGAATAGCATCAGGTTACGCGCATGGGTAAATCCAGACAGTACTTATAACAGTACTGCTGATGTAGTTGCAAAAGCTGTTCGTGCAAAAAATGCTGGAATGAGAATAATGATTGATTTTCATTACAGCGATACATGGGCAGATCCGGCACATCAAACAAAACCCGCAGCCTGGGCTAGGGCAAGATGTCGCTGCTTTGCAAACTTCTGTACAAGATTATACAATAGGTGTAATGGACTGCTTTAAAAGCAGCATGGTGTTGTGCCAGAATGGGTGCAGGTAGGCAATGAAACAAATGATGGAATGCTATGGCCAGAGGGGCAAGCCTCAACAAACATGGCAAATTTTGCGGCTCTGGTAAATGCAGGTTATAATGCAGTAAAATCTGTAAGTGATACAACAAAAGTAATCGTGCATATTTCAAATGGATACGATAATAATTTATTCCGATAGGATATTTGATGGGTTAAAAAGTCAACAATGCAAAATGGGATATAATTGGTATGTCTCTTTATCCTACTGCTTCCAACTGGTCAACATTAAATACGCAATGTTTGGCAAATATGAATGATATGGTAGCGAGATATAACAAACCAGTTATGATTTGTGAAGTTGGAATGAGTTGGACAGATTCTGTCTGCATGTAATTCTTTTATTACTGATCTTATTTCAAAAACAAAATCTGTTAGCTGGGGGCAAAGGCTTAGGCGTATTTTATTGGGAACCTGAAGCATATAATAACTGGCAGGGATATACACTTGGTGCATTTGATAATTCGGGAAAACCAACAGTGGCGTTCGATGCTTTTAAATAATTTGTTCATATTAGCTCAATACGCATTTCTGTTATGAAAAAATTCTCACTTCTATTCTTTTCACTTTCATTATTTGTTTCTGCAGCCATTGCACAGAATCAGTTAACAGAACGAAGACAAATAAATTTTGATGAACGACTGGAAATTTCATTTTGGAAATGCATCTGATCCTTTAAAAGATTTTAATTATACTATAGCAAATATTTTTTCAAAAACAGGAAATGCAGAAGGCACTGCAATTGATCATAAAATTTAATGATACATCATGGCGAACATTAAATCTTCCGCATGATTGGGCAGTAGAATTTCCTTTTGTAAATTCACCAAACTATGATGTGATGGCTCATGGTTATAAGCCGGTTGGTGGCTTATTTCCTGAAACAAGCATTGGCTGGTACCGAAAACATTTTATCAATAGATAAAAAAGATTCCGGTCAGCGTTTTCAAATTCAGTTTGATGGAATTTTTCGTGATGCAATATCTGGATAAATGGAATTTATCTTGGCAATAATAAAAGTGGTTATATCGGTGCTGCTTATGATATTACTGATTACATCAATTTTAATAAAGAAAATGTAATTAGTAGTTCGTGTAGATGCAACTCAATATGAAGGATGGTTTTATGAAGGCGCAGGTATTTACCGGCATGTATGGCTTAATCAATATAACAATATGCACATTGCGAATGATGGAGTTTTTGTTTATTCAAATGTGCAAGGCAATAATGCATCAATAAATATTGAAACAACTGTTGAAAATCAAAATTTATCTTCTGTCAAATTGTACTGTATCTTCATACTGTAACTGACCGTGATGGAAATAGTTATCGGGCAAACAAATGAAGCAACCTGTTTCATTAAATATCAATGAAACAAAAACAATCAAGCAAAAAATTATATTAACAAAGCCACAGCTTATGGTCAGTTGAAGATCCTTATTTATACGTGTAATTACCATTGTAAAATCAAATGGAAAAATTATTGATACTGATAAAAAACGATTTGGCATAAGAACAATTAACATTACATGACAAAGGACTTTTTGTAAATGGAAAATATGTAAAAATAAAAGGCGTTTATAATCACCAGGATCATGCAGGTGTTGGAAGTGCATTGCCTGATTATCTGCAATATTATCGAATCGGTTTATTAAAACAAATGGGTGTAAATGCATACCGAACAAGCCACAATGCACCTACACCGGAATTGTTGGATGCCTGCGATAGCCTTGGTATGCTGGTATTGGATGAGCACCGGTTACTAAACAGCAGTCCTGAATATATGGGCCAGTTTGAAAGGCTTATCAAACGCGACCGGAATCATCCATCGTTTTTATATGGTCAATTGGAAATGAAGAAGGTTGGATTCAAACAACCAGTACTGGTAAACGCATTGCACAAACATTGATTAGCAAAACAAAAAGAACTTGATCCGACAAGAACATGCACCTATGCTGCCGATGTTGGAAATGTTTTTAAAGGAGTGAATGAAGTAATTCCTGTGCGTGGTTTTAATTATCGCGTTGCAGGTGTTGATCCTTATCACAAAGATCATCCGCATGCAACCCATTATTGGAACAGAAATGGGCAGCACAGTTACCACCCGTGGCATTTATACAAAAGATACTGTTAATGCTTATGTTCCTGATGAAGATATTACTGCACCCTGGTGGGCAAACACGGCAGAAGCAATGGTGGACACTGTGCAGCAGCAAGACAATTGGTGGATGGGTGGCTTTGTATGGACAGGATTTGATTATCGCGGTGAACCAACACCTTATGAATGGCCAAATATCAATTCTCATTTTGGAATAATGGATATGTGTGGTTTTCCAAAAAATATTTATTATTATTATCAATCCTGGTGGACAGATAAAGATGTGCTGCATATTTCGCCGCACTGGAACTGGAAAGGAAAAGAAGGACAGCCAATTGATGTTTGGGTAAACAGCAATGCAGATAATGTTGAATTGTTTTTAAATGGAAAAAGCTTGGTAAAAAAGATATGCCGCGCAACAGTCATTTGCAATGGAGTGTAAATTATGAACCAGGAACATTGGCAGCAGTGCTTATAAAAAAGGAAGAAAAATTACTGCAAGTTGAAACAACAGGTGAGCCAGCAGAAGTTGTTATTACGCCTTATAAAACAACAATGCTTGCAGATGGAAAAGATGCCACCGTGATAAATATAAGTGTGATTGATAAACAGGGAGAGAAGTGCCGGATGCAAATAATCTTATTCAGTTTTCTATAACAGGAGATGCAAAAATTATTGGTGTTGGCAATGGAGATCCAAGCAGTCATGAACCGGATAAATATTTATGATAGCAGCTGGCAAAGAAGCATTATTTAATGGCAAATGCCAGGTAATTGTTCAGGCAGGAAAAAACGGATATTATACATATTGAGGCAACTTCCAAAGGATTATAGAAAGGTTCCACTGATATTGTAACTGTTCATGCAAGAAATGTTGCTGTTCAGGATAAAAAATTTACAAATTCACCGTATAAAAAATCCTACAAACGTTACCGGTAAAATGCTTGGTGCAGATATTTCTTTTTTACCTGAGCTGGAAGCAAAAGGAATGAAATTTTCTGATAAAGGAATTCAAAAAGATGCATAGAAATTTTAAAAGATCATGGCTTTAATTATATGCGGTTAAGAATTTTTAATGATCCTGCAAATGACAGCGGATATTCGCCAGGAAAAGGCTTTTGTGATCTTGCAACATACATTGCAAATGGCAAAAAGCATTAAAGGTGCAGGATTGAAATTTCTTCTTGATTTTCATTACAGTGATACTTGGGCTGACCCGGGAAACAATTTAAACCTGCTGCATGGAAGGGCTTGACTTTTCAGCAACTTAACGATACAGCTTTCATGAATATACCGAAAGATGTAATGTCAAGGCTTAAAGCAGCAGGAACACGTTACCGGATATGGTACAGGTAGGCAATGAAATAAATCATGGAATTATTTGGCCTGATGGGAGTATTCAGTAATCTTGATAATCTTGCCCATTTTATTGAAAGCCGGGATAGCGGCAGTAAAAGAAATGAGACCCTCCACTATAATTATGCTTGCACATTGCATTAGGCGGACAGAACATGATGAGTCGGTATTCTTTCTTGATAATATGATTGAGCGTGGAGTTATTTGATGTAATTGGCGAATCGTATTATCCCAAATGGCATGGAACACTGCAAGATTTGAAAAGCAATTTAACAGCACTTCAAAAAAAATATAACAGGAGTAATCGTAGCTGAATATTCGCAACTAAAACAAAGGTAAATAAAATTGCCTTTACACTTCCCGGTAACGGTCTTAAAGGAACGTTTATATGGGAACCATTGAGCACATGGGAATCCGTTTTTGATAAAGATGGTAAGTCCAATCAATTTATTGGTATTTACGATATAATTAATAAAGAATATAAAACATCAAAATAACTAGTTTGCCCAAAGCGACACAGATGAATAATCAAACGAGCTGCTCGTTACCGATTCTCAAACGATCATCGCAATACCGTGTTAGTATTTTTTAAGCCACGAACCTATATAGGTTCGGAAGAATACTTTTTATATGTAATGCAAGTGCACGCGAACTAAACCTGTAGTCTTACTTTATTCAACCAATGCCATAACAATTGCATAACTTTTTGTTTACTCCGCATTAATAAATCCTTAACATTCGAAGGATAGTTTTGCCCTCTCAATCAAAAAAATAATTGTTTATGAAGCAATGCTATCTGCTCTTTGCAAGAACATTTCTTGCCATACTTCTTTTTTTCATTGCCCCCTTTGTTTATTCTCAAAATACGCAGGTTGAGGGAAAGATAATTGATGCAACGAGCAAGCTGCCGCTTGCAGGAGTAAGTGTTTCTGTAAAAAATTCTAAGGCAGGAACGTCTTCAGACGCGAATGGAAATTTTTCTATAGGTGCTCCGAAAGACGCCAGAATTGTGGTATCATTTGTGGGCTATCAGGCAATAGAGATCCCTGCATCTCAAAAAAGTACTACTATACAGCTTAACCCTTCTACCCAGCAATTGAATGAAGTGGTGGTAACTGCTACAGGTATTAAAAAGGAAGCGAAACGTTTAGGATATGCTATTCAAACCATTGATGCGGCTTCGCTTAACAAAAGCGAGAGAAGCAGACCCCTTAGCTCTTAAAGGGGAATGCAGCCGGACTAACTATTAATATAAACCAGGAAATAGGCCACCCTTCAGATGTAATTATCCGTGGTGAAAACGACCCTAACAACCGCCCTTTGTTTGTTGTAGATGGTGTACCGATTAGTTCAGATACTTATAACTTAAATCCTGATGATATTGAAACCTTCACTATTTTAAAGGGACCAAATGCTGCTGCTTTGTATGGCTTCCAGGGGAAAAATGGCGCTATTATTATCTCTACAAAAAAAGGAACAAAGGATAAACGGGGCTTACTCGTAACCTTTAATAACAGCACACAGTTCAACAAGGGCTTTATTGCATTACCTAAGTACAAGGACACATACGGACCCGGTGATAATGGCAAATATGCATTTGGCGGAGGTGGTTCCAGCCCTGCTTCTTATTTTGGAAACGGTGCAGTGGGTGTTGGCGTAAATGATTATGACTATGATGTTTGGGGTCCGCAGTTCAGAGGTCAGTTGATACCTCAATACGATGGTGAATATGATCCTACACAAACTTATACAACTACTTTTGCGGATGGTACCACCTATACAGGGCATGTGCAGCCAACGCCCTGGATAGCAAGAGGTAAAGACAATTTGAAGAAATTTATTCAAACTGGTTTTCTACAATCTAATAGTATTGCTGTTTCTTCATCCACTGAAAAAACAGATTTCAGGCTTTCATTGGGAAATACCTACCAACAGGGAATTGTTCCTAATACCATGTTGAATAATGGCAACTTTACAGCAAGCCTTACCGAAAGATTCAACCCTAAATTAAGCCTGACCTCTTATTTCAATTATAGCAGGCAATCATCCCCAAATGTTCCCGATGTAACTTATGGACCAAACAGTATAATCTATAACATTATAATTTGGGGAGGTGCTGACTGGAGTGTAAATGATCCTAACATACGCAACTATTGGCAGCCTGGTAAAGTGGGCATTCAGCAAAACTATGCCGAGTATTACCGCTATAATAACCCTTGGTTTATGTCCTACGAGTGGTTACGAGGCCATATACAAAATAATGAATATGGCTACTTATCATTCAATTATAAACTCAATAAAAATATTGATTTTCAGTTCAGGCCGAGCATGACTGCTTATGATATGTTCAATTCAGAAAAACTGCCTTATTCCGCAGACGTGTATGGAAGGGAATTACACCAGGGCGATTACAGGGAAGACAGAAGGCATTATTTGAATCAAATAAAGATTTGCAGGCAAGGTATCACAAGGATAACATCTTAGGATTTTTAGATTTCCAGGCCTTGGCTGGCGCAACTGATAGGAATTTTAGTTTCAATTCCGATTTTGAATCTACCAATTATCTCAATGTACCCGGCATCTATTCTTTTTCTAACTCACAGGGCGCTTTAACCGGAAGCAGTTTTCGGTCAAGCATGCTGGTATTAAGTGCTTACTATTCTGTTGATTAGGGTATAAATCATATATAACGGCTAACGTTACAGGACGTGTTGATAAATCATCTGCATTGCCATCTAATACCAATAGCTATTATTATCCTTCATTTAACCTGGCAACGGTTATTTCTGAATATGTGCATTTGCCAAAAGTTATTTCATTTTTCAAGGTGAGAGGTTCTTATGCAGAAAGTAAAGATGGTGGCACTTCTCCATCGTTTTCTCCTAATGTGAGCGCTACACCAGCAGGGGGTTACGGATATACGTGGTATTCTCCATACGGCGGCCCCGGTTACCAGTTTTCACAGCCTTACACATTGAGTCCAACCTATTCCGGCCAAAACAGCGCAAAATTCAGCGACCAGACAGTTAGCCCTACAATTTATACTGCCGATAGGAAAGCAACCGAATTTGGTGCAGATATACGGTTTCTTCAATAACAAAATAGATTTTGATGTAACAAGATATCATTATAGAAATACAGGTATTGTTAACCAGGGAACCTCTCTGTCTTCGGGATATTCTTCTTATCTTCACTAATGGAAATGTATATACCAACGATGGATGGGAAGCTACCATGAAGTGCACGCCCATAACCAACCCAGGTGGGTTTAGCTGGAACATGACCGTAAACTTTTCGACTTATGTAAGAAAATGGGTAAATGATGCAAATCCTAATAATTATGAGAACAATGGTCAGAGAATTGACCTGGTGTATGGAGATGCATTTGTAAGAACGCCGGATGGTAAAATGGTTATTGATCCCGGTACAGGCGTTTATACCCGCTTTTCAGATTTGGGCGTTTCCGCAAGAAAAGGTATATGGACATGCTGATCCTGACTGGCAATGGGGAGTGGTAAATACTGTTTAGTTATAAAAGCTTTTCATTGCACTTCCAGTTTGACGGTATGGTAGGTGGTGTAATGGAAGATTATGTAAGAAAGAAAACACTCCAGGGTGGCCGTCATATTGAAAGTCTGCTACAGGTGCTTTTGGTGCGGCAAGGCCTATCGGACGAAGCCAATATAGCAGCTTATACAGGAGACGGTGTAAATCTTACCAGGTGCTCCGATAACTCTGGACCCAATAACCGGTGTCATCACTAATTATAAAGATCTTACCGTAACTCAAAATACTACTAAAAGCCAGGTGCAGCCATTTGTTACCCGTATGGCTTCTATACCTGATCTTGATATCATTAAAAAGACATACGCCAAATTAAGGGAAGTAACCTTTACTTATGTAATTACCTCAGAACGTTTTTGGAAACAGTTCTTTCATAAGGGGCGTAAACGTTTCTTTAGTGGGAAGAAATTTATTGTATTTCTTTCCCAACAGGTATAAAGATGTGGATGTAGACCAGTACACTCAGGATTCAGGTTCCGGATTGCAAACACCCACTACACGCAGTTATGGCTTTAATGTAAATCTAACCTTTTAAATTATAAAAAGTACAAACATGAAATACTCTAAATATATATATTTTTATTAGTGCAGTTACCATGCTTGCCTCGTGCAATAAGCAGATTAAGGAGAAACAAGTAGACCCCAATAATCCTACGAGTGTTCCCGCCGGGTTGATCTTAGGAACCGTATTAACTGATATGTCCGGTACAGGAAGCGCAGGTGGATTAGGAACAGGCACAAGTAGTTCTGACGGTATTAATTCATGGGGTAATGTGCAGGCATGGAACCAATATCATTGTCAGAATTATGACTATTATGGCAATAATATCTATTCATGGGATGCCAACAATTCATCGTTTGATCCTTATCTCGTATTAAAAAATGTTGTTCAGATGGAGAAAGAAGCAGTATCAGAGGGGCGGTCCCGTAAATCCGTATGAAGCTGTAGGCCGATTTATCAATGCTTATTATTATTACAATCTCACCTCCATGTTTGGCGATGTTCCTTTGACGGATGCTTTACAGGCGCCTGCTAATCTCAATGCCGAAGTATACTCCACAGGAGCAGGTATTTGAATATGTACTTGAACCAGTTAGATTCTGCAAATAATGATTTTGCATCGTTAACTGGTAAAAATGATAATTCGTTATCTACTTCCCAGGATATTTATTACCATGGCGATCTTTCCGCATGGCAAAAGCAGTAAATTCTTTCAAACTAAGAGTATTGATTAGCTTGAGTAAAAAGGCTGCGGATGCAACATTAAATGTGCCTGCACAATTTGCCGCCATTGTGAATAATCCAGCAAAATATCCCTATCTTCACAAGCCAGGGTGATGATTTTCAATTTGTATATAATCCAGGCGGTGCAAACACTTATAGCACTTATCCCTTCAATCCAAGCAACTTTGGGTCTATTGCGCGGCGTTTCAATATGGCTGTAACTTATGTAAATGCATTAACAACTTTAATGGATCCCCGTGTATTTGTAACCTGCGAGCCTGCCAGTGCTCTTGTCGGATACCGATCCCAATCCAGCCAATTTAAATATTTTGTAGGTGCAAGTACCGGAGAGGCATTGTAAACCATGTATGGAAATGCCAGCGCAGGAAAGTATTCATTCATTAACAGGTACAGCGTATTATTCTAATTTTACCGGTGAGCCGGATGTACTGGTTGGCTATAAAGAAATGCTTTTTAACATCGCAGAAGGCATAGAAAGTGGCTGGGTGACTGGCAATGCTGAAACATTTTATAAAATCAGGCATTACTGAGTCGATGAAATTTTATGGCATTGACATAACACAGGAGAGCCATACAGCTTACTTTTTGCCTGCTGGATGCAAATTCCGTTACACAGGTGGCGCCTTATCCTTTTACTTTCGATTTTACAACTTATTATGCTCAGCCTGCGGTAAAGCTTTCATCATATCCGGCAACAGCTATCAATCAGATAGTACTTCAGAAATACATAGCTATGTTTGAAAATTCAGGTTATGAAGCATATTTTAACTGGCGCAGAACCGGTGTTCCTGCTTTTCAAAGCGGCCCCGGCGTAGGTAACAATGGTGTTATTCCTCTGAGATGGGCGTATCCTGTATCAGAACAAACACAGAATACTGCTAATTGGAAGGCAGCACTATCCGCACAAGGTTTTTCTGCTGATGACCTGAACCAGGTAATGTGGTTGATAAAGTGATTGAATAATATCAAATTAGTCTCTGTTTCAGTTTTCTCATAATCAAGTGGGGCAGGTATTGTACCTGCCTTTTATTTTATATGCTTTTTGATACTGCTAAAGCGTAGAGCCATAAGATAGTTAACGTATTCTGATGACTTTAAAAAAAAGCTTAACATTGAAAGACGTAAACGTATATTAAGTTTGTGTGAATTTTTAATACACAACAATGATTACACTCACGAAAAAAAAGACCCAGGAGTTTATAGAAAAGGAATTGACTTCTGTACTACTTAAAGTAAACCCATCTATAAAAAAGAAGCGTGTAAAGAAGGGAATCAGAAAAGCCGGCAAGATCTTATTAGAAAGCGCCCATATTAAAAAAGCTAAGAAGCCTGATGTGGCGCCAATTGCAGAATCCTAAGCGATGCTGGTTAGTGGCTTAAAGTCTGATTTATTTCATAAGCTTATACTTCCCGTATAAACGCTGTCTGCAGCATCTTGTTTATCACTACTTACAAAACCCATCCAGGTTTCAGCAACATAACCTATAAATACATGTGTATCCAGCACAGCAGCCCTTTCTTTACGGATACAGTTGCTGATGACATATGCTGCTTGCTGCAGTAACGGAAAGTAAGCAACCAGTACAGCCTTATCATTTGCCTTTGCAGTGCCAAATCCTGTATTATCAGCCCATGTAAAAACGATGTTGCCATCCGAATCTTTCGCAGCGGCAGCCCGTACGGCAGAAGGCAGTTGTCCCTTTGAGATAAGCACTTGCGAGTAAGCAATTTGGGTATCGGGATAATCTCCTGTAACAGCCCTGTTCATTAAAGCGCTGGTAGCTCTGTTATAACCTGTGGCGCTGCTGCCATAAGCCGGAAAAGTTGTATTAAGGAATCCACTGCCCGAAAACACTTTGGTAAATTCATTGCATACTTTTATTTTCTGCTGCTGCGCTACCCGGGCAGCGGTTATAGGTTTGTTGCTTGCTTTACGCCTGCTGCGCAGGAAGTTTGTGCCATTTCTCATATAGCCGCTTATATTGCCGGCTGTACCCAGAAATTCACCCAGTATGCCATTCGGAATTCTTGCGATCTTATTATATTTTTTTAAATGCCCCGATATAATGGAACTGTTTTACTCCAGTTATCATATAACCTAAAACGAATGAAAATGGATTTTGTTGCGAAGCTTATTCGATTGTATAGATCGAATAATGATCGAATTACAAGCGAAACATGTACGAATTGACTAGCCAAAAGACTGCTGGCGGTCAGCGGCAATCTGTATGGAAAATAAATGAACTTAGACAAGGGAAAGAATACTGTCCGAAAAACCTAGAATAACTTTTACGACTGTTCTAGGTAATGCATTTATGTCGTAATTCATAACCTTTTCTTCATAGAGAGAATGCATTTTTTTTTAAACTGTATGAATAGTTTTGTCATAGGTATTTATTAAATATTCAATTATGAAAGAAGCAGAGGCTATTAAAATTGCTGATGAAATAATAAGTCTTTATAAAAGTTATGGAAATGAAGACTATATCGGTGAGCCCGTTTCTCAAATTGAACACATGTGCCAATGTGCACAGCTTGCTGAATACGAACGCTATGATGATGAAGTAATACTTGCAGCTTTCTTTCATGATATTGGTCATTTGTGTGAGCACATTATGGATGTGGATTATATGGATGATTATGGCATTGTTGATCACGAAAAAATAGGTGCTGATTATCTTGCCGGGAAAGGGTTTTCAAGAAAAGTAACTAAGTTGATAGAATCGCATGTAGCTGCGAAGCGATATCTTACTTATAAAAATCCTGAGTATTATAATAAACTATCAGATGCCAGCAAAAGCACCTTAAACTTCCAGGGAGGCCGCATGAGTGAGCAGGAAGCAAAGAAATTTGAAAGAGAAGAATGGTTCACTTTATATATCACTTTAAGAGGATGGGATGAAAAAGCTAAAGAAGAACATGTGCCCTTACCGGATATTGAGAAATACAGGAATATGATGATTCGACATTTAACCAAAAATAAAAACTAAGTTATGAGTATTGAGCTGGTAGTGTTTGACATCGCTGGAACCACGGTTGCAGATAAAGGCAATATTAATGAAGTGTTCAGAAGTGCCTTTACTAATGCGGGTATAGCTGATGTAGATCCTGCCGATGTAGATGATGTCATGGGTTACAGGAAAAGAGAAGCCATGGAAATAATTGTAAAGAAATATAAGCCTGGCTTTGAAAAAGATGCTGCCTTTATTGAAGCTATCCATAAAGATTTCAGTAACCAACTGATTACATATTATGAAACATGTGAGGAACTGAGTTCACTGCCTTTTGCAGAAAAGGTGTTTAATGAATTAAAAAATAATAAAGTAAAAGTGGCGCTAAATACGGGTTTCACGAGGGCTATAACAGAGCCCATATTAAAACGCCTTGGTTGGGATAATAATCATATGATTGATGAAATCATCTGCAGTGATGAAGTGCTGAAAGGAAGGCCTTATCCTTATATGATCGAAGAGCTGATGCACAGGCTTCATATAGAGCATGCCGATAATGTTGCAAAAGTGGGCGATACAAAAGTAGATATCGAAGAAGGAAAAAATGCTGGCTGTGGCATTGTAATAGGTGTTACCACTGGCGCAGCTACAAAAGAAGAATTGGTAAATTCTAATCCTGACTATGTGCTCGCTTCTTTAGAGCCACTGCCATCATTAATTCTTTAATAGTGCAAATTCTACCCTTATCATTTTATAAAAGTAAACATCGTGATACTTATGTCGCAATTTTTGCTTCAATCATTACCTTTCTTACTTATGCATCTGTGTATGCATTCCGGAAACCCTTTACAGTAGCGTCTTTCAACAAAGCGCCACTTCTGTTCGGCATGGCATATAAAGATGTGCTGGTGATCATTCAGGTGCTGGGTTATATGTGCAGTAAGTTTTATGGAATTAAATTTATTGCAGAATTAAAATGCTTTGGAAGAGGCAAAATCATCTTGTTATTAGTAGGCATTTCATGGCTTGCTTTATTGCTGTTTGCAATTGTACCGCCGCCTTATAATTTTGTGTTCTTATTTATAAACGGCTTTCCTTTAGGCATTATTTGGGGCATTGTTTTTTCCTTCGTTGAAGGAAGAAAAGCAACAGATTTTATAGGCGCTTCTCTTGCAGTAAGCTTTATATTTTCTTCAGGCTTTGTTAAATCGGTTGGTAAATATTTACAGGTACATTTTAATATAAGCGATTGGTGGGTTGGCTTTGATACCGGCCTTGTTTTTATAGTACCATTATTGTTATTTGTTTTTTTGCTGGAAAGAATTCCTGCACCTTCTGAAGAAGATATACAAATGAGAGCTGTACGCCTGCCTATGAATAAAGAAGAAAGAAAGCAATTTTTCAATCACTTTAAATATGGGTTGATATTGCTTATCACATTGTATGTTTTCTTAACAGCCTTCCGCGACATACGCGATAATTTTGCCGCAGATATATGGCGCGAACTTGGTTTTGGAAACGAGCCGTCGGTATTTACTACAACTGAAATTCCTATTACTATCATTGTTTTAATTATGATCGGAAGCATGATAATCATCCGTAATAATTATAAAGCATTTATTATATCTCATATCATTATTCTTGCTGGTTTTGCAATGGCTGGTATCAGCTCGTGGTTATTTATACACCATCATCTTTCGCCCTTTGCCTGGATGACATTGGTAGGACTTGGCCTTTACATGGGCTACATTCCTTTCAATTGTATTTTGTATGAAAGGCTTATTGCTACTTATAAACAAGGAGGTAATTATGGTTTTCTCATGTATATATCTGATTCTTTCGGATACCTTGGCAGTGTGCTAATTATTATTAGCAAATCCTTTTTTAGCAGGCAGCTTGCGTGGGCAACGGTGTATTCCAACGGCGTAATATATTTATCCGTCATCGGTGTAGCAGGAACTTTAGTAGCAATGCGGTATTTTATTAAGAAGTATAAAAGAGAGCATGCTATTCAGATTCAGAATGTTCAGCCGCAGATTGTTTCATTAACCATGTAAAACATAATAATTTATTATGGGTAAGTCAGCGATTGTAGTAGGAGCAGGCATTGTAGGGCTTGCAACCGCAAGAGCACTTTCAATGAAAGGATTCTCTGTAAAAGTTATTGAGAGATCTGACAAAGCTACGGGCGCATCAGTAAGAAATTTTGGGATGATATGGCCTATTGGCCAAACAAGCGGCAAGATGTATAACCGTGCATTAAGAAGCAAAAATATATGGAAAGAAATTGCCGACGATGCTGGCTTCTGGTATGATGAATGTGGGAGCCTGCACCTGGCTTATCATGATGATGAATGGACAGTCTTACAGGAACTAAATGAATCATTTAATAAAGAAGACAGGAAGGTCGCGTTACTGAATCCTGCAGAAATTAATGACAAATTTAAAGGCATAAATACTAATGAATTAAAAGGTGGGCTATTCAGTAGTA
This sequence comes from uncultured Chitinophagaceae bacterium, assembly GCA_963823975.1. Lineage (GTDB taxonomy): Bacteria > Bacteroidota > Bacteroidia > Chitinophagales > Chitinophagaceae > Ginsengibacter. Next base: position 174,304 of record CAWGNP010000001.1, read on the forward strand.
CAGAAATAATCATAGACCCAAGAGAGGCGATGACAGCATTAACAGTTTACTTATTAGAAAAATACAATGTTAGTCTTATTTGGGGTAAAAATGTTGTTGCTATAGAAAGCAATAAAGTGACTTTTGGTAACGAAACTATGGAGGCGGATGTTATCTGTATTTGCTCAGGCGCTGATTTTGAAACATTATATCCCGAAATTTTTGCATCATTGGGATTAACCAAATGCAAGTTGCAAATGATGCGTTTTATAAACACTGACAGTAGGTTTAAAATAGGAACTTCTCTATGCGGTGGTTTATCGTTGATACATTATGAAAGCTTCAAAGCTGCGCCATCACTGCCTTGGCTGAAAGCAAGATACCAAAGTGAATTAAACGAATATTTGCAATCAGGCATTCATGTTATGGTATCGCAAAATGGTCAAGGCGAACTTACAGTAGGCGATTCACATGAATATGGAAACACTTTTTCTCCTTTTGATGAAACACAAATTAACGAGCTTATTATTTCTTATTTAAAAACATTTGCTATAACAGACAATTGGAAACTGTTGCAATCATGGCATGGCGTTTACCCTAAAATGACCAATGGCAATACGGATGCTTTTCTTAAAGCAAGTGAAGGAGTTTACATCATTAACGGATTGGGCGAGCCGGCATGACACTGTCTTTTGGCTTTGCTGAAGAAGTAGTAGAATTAATATGATCCGTTTTCTGACAGCCCGGTTTGCATTGCAATCGTTTAAAGATTTTTTAGAAACGGATAAGAAAGCATTTTAATTTAATATAGAGTTAATTGTAAACTGATTTATCCCATTGCAGGATCACTTAAACTTTCTTTCCCCGTTTCCAAGCGTCCTGAGTATCTTTTTTCAAAAAGATTATTATTTTTTATTGTTACGCTAAAATCATACCAGCCAGAACTTTTTTCCAGTGACATGCTCACAATTGTATTTGTAGTTTTAGCATCAATTTGTTTTGATATAATACCTGCCTTGTAAGCATTGTCTTTAATGGTAATAAAGTAAGATTTATCAGAATTATTTACGCAGCTAAGTTTCGCCGTATTACCGTTTTGATGTAATGAAAATTGTATAAAGGGATCATTATTGTTTCCTTTAAACTCCCTGTAAAAGCCATTTGGGCCAAGTATCTGGAAATGAAAGTTTTTGTTTGTAAAATCATCTATGTTCCATACATCGTGCAAACTATCACCCGCTACAACAGCATAATTTTTTTCCGTAAAATCTTGTTGTAAATAATTGCGTGCATATATTATAAAAGGTGAGCCTGCAGCTTTATCTTTAAAAAATTTATTATCTGCCTGCAGCACTATTTCAAATGTATTAGTTGCTTGATTAATATTTCCATCAGCAAATAATTCATAAGGCAGCGAACATGAGGGCCTAATACCTTTCTCCTGCTGAGGCATATAATTCGAGTCATGTGGATTCTCATTTACCTCTTTTATTTCGCGGGCGCTTAATGCTTTATAATTTGATGGAACATTTTTAAATTTTGCATTATAAACACTTTCAATAAAGGGTCGTTTTTTCAATAAAGGGTAAGCCGGATATCTTTTCGCCGTTATACTTCCTGAATACTGAAGTGAGATTGCCACACACAGTTCTTCTCCATTGTGTAATATTTGTTTCTTTTATATTTTTTTTAAATTTATTATTTAAAAACACTTCTAAGAATTGTAAAGTAGATGTATGATCAAATACCTGGGAATTTACAAAGCCGCCGCGGCTCCAGGGCGAAGCAATAATGAGAGGGACACGAAAGCCAAGGCCTATTGAACCAGGTACATCTTCTTTTATTATCACACGATCTACACTTGTGTCAATACCAGTAGAAACTTTTCCTGTAGCAGCATTGCGATGATCGGGTGCAGTAAATGGTGGCACATGATCAAAGTAACCGTCATTTTCATCATAAGCTAAAATAAAAATTGTCTTCTTCCATACCTCTGGATTTTTTGTGAGAATGTCTATTACTTCTGACAAATACCATGAACCAAACCATGGAGAACTCGGATGATCGGAAAAGGTTTCCGGCGCTGCTAACCATGACACAGTGGGCAGCTCACCATTCTCTACATCTTTTCTGAACTGATGCAGCACATCGCCTTTTGGAATGTTTATTTTACGATCAACATTTTCATCAGTGTATTCTAATGGTGTAAGCTGGTGCTGGTATGCATCTCCGGAGTTTACAACAAAAGCTTTTTCATGTATGCTTTTATGATAAGAAGAAAGGCTGTTATATTTTTCTATTGTAAATTTTTGCTGATCTTCTTTCTTTAATTCAATTAATTCTTTTTTTTCCTGTAATTGTTTCTGAGCGTCATCAAGCTTTTCACTTCCTGCTGCTAACGATGGTATTTTTAATTGCAGCTCTTCTATTTCTTTCTGTAATTGTATAATTCTTTGTGGAAGATAATCAATGTATCTTTTTGAAAGCTTTATATGGTATTGATTATAGAATTCCAGGGGATTATCACCAAAATTTGCAAGCCACGCATCTTCTTCTTCTGTAAAGCCACCGTCTGCGCTTACTTCATTCTGGTATACTTTCCATGAAATATTATTCTCTTCCAGTAGTTCAGGAAAGGTTCTCCATTCGATGCCCTTTTCAATAGAATCATTATCAATAAAAGCTCTTGAATTTTCATCGTGTTTTGCTCTCACCGTGCCGCTCCAAAAATAAAGTCTGTTGGGATCTGTAGGTGTTAAAGAAGAACAAAAATTCTGGTCGCATATGGTAAATGCATCTGCCAATGCATAATAAAAGGGAATGTCTTCGCGTGTATAATATCCCATTGTTAAAGGCATGTGCTCATATTCTTTATCGCTAATTTTCTTAGCTTCTATCCAGTTATCATGTCGCCCATTATTTCTTGCACCCGTCTGGCTCTCGCGGCTATGTGGCAACGAGCCCATCCACGTTATTTTGGTATCCTTTATATCGAAGCGAAATGGTGTATACGTTTCACCGATGGCATTTTTTTGAAGCCATACTTTATTTGCATCGGGTAATGTGATTGCTCTTGAATCGTTAAATCCACGAACACCACGCAAGGTGCCAAATGCATGATCGAAAGAACGATTTTCCTGCATCAACAATACAATATGTTCCGCATCAAGAAACGTAGTTCCCGCATCGGGATTGATAGATAGCGCTTTTATAATTGATGGATTTAAAGTTGCCATACCTGCAGCTCCTGAAAGCAACATAGCTTTTCTTAAAAATTCTCTTCTTGTGTCCATAAAATTTTTTACAGGCTAAAATTAGATACAGATTTCAGTAAGAAATTTTTCAAAAGATAAATTAATGATTTTATAATAGAAAAGGTTACTCACTAAAGTAAGTTCGGATCTAATATGCTGGGTATACTTATTTATTTGCTTGGCTTATTATCATTTAATAACCGGTAGGCGGCGAAGTTTACAGAGCCATGAGTAAAGAAGCACAGAGAACAGGCAGGGGATCTCCTTACGGCTCTATCGAATTATCCAACCCGTGGCAGCCGTGCGGTTGATTTCCGCAATGATACTAAATCGAAAATACCTTTGAATATTAAAATTATGATCAGCGGAGCCAGTAAATATTCATTGGCTGTAATCCAGGATAACATTGCTGATATATAAGAATCTACCTTTGCAAATTGGTTTGCCAGATTACCAATAACCTGATACGGTTCAAATTGCGCTGATGCAAATGGAGTGAAGTGCAGTTCCAAGTAACCGCACTAAATAAGTCTTCAATAGGGATTATTCGACACCAAAATACTTACTTACCAAATAGGCTTCCTAAAATACCGCCTCCGGCCCCAGACAGAGAATTCGTAATGCTATTTGCAGAAACGGTATGATCATTAGGTCATTCGCTTTTGCAGCAAATTTTTGCAATATGCCCGGAAGCATGCCCGCAATAGCACCGGTAACGGCAGGTGACAATCCAAATTTGCTCGTAAGGCTGCTAACAAGGCCGCCTTCGATAGCGCTGGGCAATGCTCCGCCACTTGCCATACCGCTTTCCAGTTGTGAAAGCAGGCCACCCATCCCGCCCTGCTGCGATGCTTGTGTTGCAAGGCCGTTGGTAATATGGCTCGCAATTTCATTATGCACAGCATCCGCCTGATCCGCAGGTATCGCGGAAGCCACCTGGCTGTTGTTCCCTAAATGTTGTTTTACTAATTGTACAAGTTCATCTAACATATGTTATTTTTAAAAAGTAAACTTACCAAATATTGTGCGGCGAATCGTAAATGTGAATAACGAGTTTCCAAAAGGGATAGGATTTTAATATAACATGCACCTACTGCAACACTACCTTTTTCTCTTTAGGGTACTTTACACTACAGCTCAGGCTTAATTTTCTTATGACGTCTTTGACGACGCATTAGGTTGATCATTAACCTTTATACTTTTGAGGAGACCTGAAGGCACCAGTAGCTCCCCCGTATCAGCATTAATCAACCCGTTTTTCTCATCTTCAATATTGGTTGCCTGCGTATAAACATCCCCTGCAACTGGCCGTTTTCTTAATTCCTGCTTATATTGCCTGATAAGTTCAGCACGGTCAATTTTTCCTTCAGGACCACCATAATTTATAAAGCCAAATCCTCCCCATTCACTGACCAGCAGCGGAACTTGTTTACGATAAAAAAACGGATCTCCTACAACCAGGGGATATGCCGCTACTCCTATCAGCTTGCCTGCAACCAGCTTATCCAGCGTTTCTTTCCACTTTTCTATTTCAGGAGTATAAATATGTACGGTAAGCAGATCAGATTTCAGGCGGCCAAGATAAGATATATGTTGCCACCCGTCATTATCAACTACCAAAAACTGCGGCTGAGCCAACATCATGTAATGATACATATCAATAATATATTGCCTTGTTTCTTGATTGGTTGCAATATCCTGTGCGCCCCAGTCTTCGTTATACAAGCTCCAGATAACTACGGAAGGATGGGTGCCAATAAGGTCAAGCATGCGCAGTAATTCTGCACGGTGATTTTCCCGGCTTTTATGGCTGGAGCGGTGCGGGCTTGGCACTTCCACCCAAAGCAACAAGCCCAATTTATCAGCAAGATTATATACTCGGGGATCAACACCTGCAATATGTATGCGAACAAGATTGCAACCCAGCTCTTTCATGGCCAGCATGTGTTGTTTTATTTGTTCATAAGTGGAGTTGGCAGGCTGGTACAATATTCCGTCCAGATAAATGGATTTATTATTTAGATACACACAGCAGCCGCGGGCTTCAATTTTGCGCAGGCCAAAATTAGTTTCGATTTCAGCAGTAAAACCATTGGCGTCTGTAAGCGTCGCAACAAGGCGGTATAAGTTAGGTTCCTCTGGCGACCATAATTTGGCATCAGGCACTTCCAGCACCAGCCGTTGCTGCTTCTGTCCAGCTTCCAACTGTAAGCTATAATCAGAAGATGCAAGAGGTTCATCGTTCTCCTGTTTTCGATTATATACCTTAAGCGTTACGATGTATAAACCAGGATCATGAATGCGGGTAGTGATATTAAACCGCACCAGTTTATCTTCAATAACAGATACAACACCCACACGGCTTCTTAAGCGATTACGCTCTACCTGCTCAAGCCAGATGCTGCGCACAGCACCAGAATAGGTTTGATACCAGATGCCTCCGCGTTTATATACATTTGATTCCTGCTTTCCTCTTGGGATATCCGCATCCATTGTATCAGCAATGCGTACGGTAAGGCGGTTTACGGCTGGAGAATTTCTTCAGCTCAATTCGTAGGAAAAAGAAGTGTATTCGCCGAGATGCACATCTTCTCCCTCAATTGTTTTTAAAGCGATGCCATTCAGCCACACCTGTGTTTCATAACCACATGCGCCAAATGTAAGCTGAATGATCGATGGAGCGCCGGTATTATCCATCGCCGCTAAAGGAAATTCACGCTCATACCATGCTACTACTTTACCCTGCCACGCTTATCCTGCTTAATGCCTTTTGCTTCGCAATATGTGCTTCTATTGAACCGGGCCAGTGCGCAGTACTTTTATAATCGTGATGCACATACCACTTTTCGTTCATACCCATGTCTTCTGCATCCAGTTCAAAACGCCATTCACCATCCAGCAACAAGGGTTTATGATAGCGTATTACTGAGCGGGGTAGCAAGTTAAAGGATGCATCATCCAAAGAGCGCTCCTCTTTACTTATGGATGTACTGTAATTGGTGTATTGTATTGATTCCATGCAAAAATTTAAGCCGGTGGTCCGCAAACTTTATATTGTTGAGTGTTTATTTATTATTATTTTTTTTCACACATGTGCATGCAATGATAAGCAGAGTCATCTATTCAATCAAGCAGGCTAAGCTCGTTGCGATAAATTTAACATGATTTAGGCATCCATTTTATGTCTCCTGCAAAAAATGATTTGCAGGAGTTACAGCAACCTGTATCTTTATGTAAATTCAATATTAATCAAATTTTAATAATAATAAAATGGTTCAAATAAAAAAGATTGCTTTCAGCGTCCTGCTTATTTTCGTTGGTGCGGCATCAGTTCTTGCCCAAAGAGACGACCGGGATAGGGGCGAAAGGCAATCACATCCTCAAAATAATAACCAAAGGGCGCAGCAACCGGTCAACAGGCAACGGCAACGGTCTTTTAACCGGGCGCAAGTTAACAGGCAACCACAGCAGCCCGTTACCAGGCAAGCACCAAACAGAAGGACAGTGAACCAGGCGCCAATAAACCGAACACAAATAAACAGGACACAGGTAAATGTGAACCCGACACGTACCGTAAACAGAAACGTGACTACACAATCATATGCAAGAGCTACAAACCGGCCCGGTTACAGGCCACAAGGTTGGGCACCTACACGCAGGGCTTATACACGGCCACCCGTTGTTTATGGAGGCAAAAGATTTTATGCCTATCACAGGTATTACCCACATCCCTTTGTATCTTATTCTTACGGGCCGCGCTGGCACCCGATTGGATTCTTTCTTTCGGCTCTGGTAGGTACTGCAATTGCTATTGATCTTGAAAACAGGTCTTACCGCTATGCGGATGGAGTATTTTATGCTCCATATAATAATGGTTACCAGGTGGTACCAGCCCCGCCTGGTGCTGCTGTGCCGTCGCTTCCGCAAGGTTACCAGCAGGTAGCAGTAGGGGGACAATCGTATTATTATTTTGGAGGCGCTTTTTTTGTGTTGAATGGAAATCAATATGAAGTAGTGCAGGCTCCCCCGGGCGCGGTAGTTTATAGTTTACCGCAAGGTGCTATGCCGGTGCAAGTAGATAGTTATAATTATGTGCAATATAATGGCACTTATTATCAGCCGATCCAGATAAATGGGCAGGATGCGTACGAAGTGGTAGAAATGGAACCTGATTCGCAGCAGTAATGCACAGTATAATGTAGGTGTTTGCGAAAAGTGTTTTGGTCTCTTTTCTTTTGCTTTTAAAAAAGAAAATCCTTGAATGTATGCGCATTTCAGAAAGGAAGGACTTCCTTAAAAATCGCTCTGCAGGCACAGGAAAGAAATAAATTTTGTTTCGCCTCACCCGGTGCCGTAACCATAAATATCGGCACGGAAAATAGATAATTATAAAACTTTGGAGAACAAAATGAAACCTTTAAAAGGAGTACACCATGTTACGGCGATTACCAGTAGTGCAGAAAAGATCTATGAGTTTTTCACTACTGTATTAGGAATGCGCCTGGTCAAGAAAACCGTGAACCAGGATGATATTCAAACGTACCATTTGTTTTTCGCTGATGATAAAGGCAGTGCAGGAACCGACATGACCTTCTTCGATTTTCCCAGAATGACGAAAGGAGTGCATGGTAAAAATGAAATTTCAAAAACATCTTTCCGTGTGCCCAATGATGCCGCCTTAGATTATTGGGTAAAGCGATTTGACCGTTTAAAAATAGCCCATACAGGAATCGAAATTCAGTTTGGAAAAAAATCGCTTTCGTTCAGTGATTTTGATGATCAGCAATATCGGCTTATTTCCGATGAATTGAATAAAGGCATAGCATCGGGTACACCGTGGCAAAAAGGTCCTGTTCCTTTAGAACATGCCATTACAGGCATAGGCCCAGTCCATGTACGCATTGCTAACTTTGCTGCTTTGAAAGCGATGCTAGGATCAGCCTTACAGCTTAAAGAAACGGCTGAAGAAGGAAACTTTCATTTGTTTGAGATGGGTGAAGGAGGTAACGGAGCTTCCGTTATTGTTGAACAAAATACGGACCTCCCTGAAGCACGTCAAGGATTTGGCACTGTACATCATGCAGCATTTCGTGTTGACGATACAGAAGAGCTGGAGGAATGGATCACCTGGTTGAACCAGTTAAGGCTTCCAAATTCAGGTTTTGTTGACCGTTTCTTTTTCCAGTCACTATATGCAAGAGTAGCCCCGAAGATATTGTTTGAATTTGCCACAGATGGTCCTGGTTTTATGGGAGATGAGCCTTATGAAATGTTAGGTGAGAAATTATCATTACCGCCGTTTTTGGAACCGAAACGTGCTGAGATAGAAAAATCAATTCGCCCGATTAATACAGTGAGAAGTACAAAAGAGTTCATCAAAGAATAATATTTGATAGGGAAAAATATCAGTTCGTTTATGGAAGAGGTTTATTGAAACTAGATGGAAAGGGTTTTGGTTATTGCTAACATAACGAAGGGGCTGAACACTTAGGCGAAATTGAAAGTATGCATCAGAAAGATATAAAGACTGCGGGTAAGACAATAGCGGCCACAAGCAAAATATTGATCATGCTGCATGGCAGAGGTGGAACTGCAGAAAATATTTTATCTCTTTCATCACATTTAAATGTAAAAGATTATTCATTGCTTGCACCGCAGGCAACTAACAACACATGGTATCCCTATCCTTTTCTTTTCCCGCCTTCACAAAACGAACCCTGGCTTTCGTCAGCCTTAAATCTGTTAAGGGAAATAATAGATGATCTTGTCAAGCAGGGAATTCCTACTCACCATATTTACTTTGCAGGTTTTTCACAGGGTGCTTGCTTAATGCTTGAATTTGTGACCCGCAATGCAAATAAATATGGAGGCATAGCCGCCTTTACCGGCGGATTAATTGGCGATAAGATTTACAGTGAAAACTATAAAGGCGATTTTCAAAGCACACCTGTCTTTATTGGCACCAGTGACCCGGATCCTCATATACCTGTTGCGAGAATTTATGCTACTACTAATATACTGAGTGTCATGAATGCTGCGGTTACTGAAAAGATATATGCTAATATGGGACACACAATTAACCAGGACGAAATAAACCAGGTAAATAAATTAATATTTACAATTTACCATAATCCATTTTTATAGCATTCAATTTACCTGCCCAGCTTTGCCTGGAAGGCATTGGCAATTTTGCAAAAGTTAACTGCATCAGAATCGGATAAACTATGACCTATAGTAGCCAGCTGGCATTGCCTCTGCCCGTTGGTGTTGATATTAGCAACTTTGCCGATGAGAATGGGCCAGCTAAAAGCAGTACTAATAGGAGCGGAGCCCTTTGATGAAGTAACCACTCCGTTATCATATCGTTTAACGTCTGTAGCGCTTGATGAAAAAATAAAAAGTCCCGTAGTAACGGTAGGCTTATTTCCCCACTGGTAAAAGCCATCCCAGTTAGAGGCATCGGAACTTTCGTAGATGGCCATTTCGTTTTCGGGCGCTATATTATCTACACAGCCCATGTCGTACCCGCTCACTGTGTTTTGAGTGGAAGAGTAATAGGCAATAGAATTATCGTTGTAAGGAACCATATCATCTGCAAAATGTGTGTCCGCATAATCATCAGCAGTGGGGAACAGCACTCCAGAGGGGCTGTATACCGGTGACCCATACATCGTAAGCCTGAAGGCTAAATCCGTATTTTCCGGGTCTTTCAGGTTCCACTTAACGGATTGTTCAGTACCGCCAATCATAGGGTATATGGCCATAAACTTTGGCCATAGCGAGGACGTTTTCAGCTGCAATACAAAATCATTTAAAGCAGTCTTTTGGGTAACGTCTGTTACGCCAGCACTATCGATAAATTTTTGTGCATCGGCATCATAAATACTTTCGACGCTTTCTTCATAGTAACCTTTTTGGCAGGCGTTAAAAACAAGAGCAGCAGTAAGGAAGAGTAAGGGTAAAATAGGTTTCATATCGTTTGTTTTAGGTGTTGCAAAATTATTTTTAATAAGAAGCAGGCAAATGCATACTTCATATCTTATAAAGTAATTCTGAGGATATATTTAATGTTACTTAAGGGAGTTTAGCAGGGCAGTTTCAAAGGTATTATTGGGAATTAAAACTACAAAACTCATACCATTAATGGGTGAAAACTTATGCACATTTGAGTCAGGCAAATACGGTGTAAATTGGAGCAGCAGTATTGCCGAAATTCTTACTGAAGAATGCCTGAGCATTAATTAACCTGGTACTTTTTATGTACTGAATAATCTTATTTATATGGATGCAAAACAAATCCCTGCCATCGAGGTTATAAAAGAGCAGGCCGCAATTATAAGTAAAAACATATCTACATTGATAGGTCCAGTATTAATCGTGTAGATATGAAAGTTACCTTTACTTAAAAGAAATTTCTTTACTATAAAAATAAAAACATGAAAAAAATTAAATGGTCTATTGATCCAATTCATACAGAAATTGGTTTTAAGGTAAAGCACCTGATGATTACAAATGTAAAAGGCACTTTCAAGGAATTTGATGGAAGCATTTATACAACCGGTGAAAACTTTATGACATCCGAAATTGATTTTTGGGTTGACCCTGCATCCATAGATACGGGTGATACCAAGCGGGATGAACATTTGAAAGGTGCTGACTTTTTTGATGTCGAAAATCATAAGGAGATAACGTTTGTTGGCAACACCTATGAAAAGGTAGATAACGATGGTAGCTATGAATTGTACGGTGACCTTACTATTAAAGGCATCACTAAACAAGTGAAATTAGATGTGGAATTTGGTGGCGTAATGAAAGATCCCTGGGGAAATGAAAAAGCTGGCTTCTCTATTAATGGAAAGATCAACAGGAAAGATTGGGGACTCGTATGGAATGCAACATTAGAAGCAGGCGGCGTATTAGTAAGTGATGATATAAAAATTAGTTGCGAAATACAGCTATTGAAATCAATCGAAGAAGACGCAAGTGTATCAGATGAAAAAACTCAATCAGCTGATATTTGATCAATAAATAATTTGCTTAATAAGCTTCTGTAGCCACAACTGGCAATTGTGTAATAAGCGAGCTCCGTTCAGACTTCATGTGCATGTTTGTGAAACAGGCGAAAGATAACCTACCCACACACTGGCGAAGTGAGAGGCTTCTGCGGATAGCTCCAAAATAGATAAAGGTGATAGTATTACTTAAGCCATTGTTCAATGTCTTTCAGCGGCTGCGCATTCCAAGTCATCTGTTTGGTAAGCCCTCCCTTTCGCGCTGCACTTACTCCCCAGCGTATATTATCTATTTCACCAATGCTATGTGCATCAGGATTGATGGAAATCATCACTCCTTTGTTCAAGGCATAAGGCAGGTGGCTCCAATCCATATCCAGGCGGTAAGGGTTCGCATTAATTTCTATTACTACGTTATTAGCGGCACAGGCATCTATTACTTTTTTAAAATCCAATGGATAGCCAGGGCGAATAAGTAATTGTCTGCCAGTCATGTGGCCCAAAATAGTGGTATAAGGGTTTTCTATAGCTTTTATCAATCGGTTTGTTGCTTTGTCTTCATTCATCTTTAGCTGCTGGTGTACAGAGATAATTACCAGGTCGAATAATTGCAAAATATCTCGCGTATAATCCAGCTCACCGCTTACCAAAATATCACATTCTATACTTTTAAAAATGCGGAAGGGTGCAAGTTTTGCATTTAACTTGTCAATTTCAGCCAGCTGGCGGAGCACTTTATCTTCTTTAAGGCCGCCGGCATAATGTGCATTTTTAGAATGATCGGATATGATTACGTATTCATATTTTCTTTTTTTGCAGGCGGTCACAAAATCATTTAATGTATCCACGCCATCACTCCAGTTAGTATGGTTATGCACCACACCTGTAATATCTTCAAATGTGATGAGCTCATTGTTAACCTGTGAAAAGTTCCATTCTGCTACATCTTCTCTCATTTCGGGCAATATGTAAGACATGCCCGCATTTTCATAAATAGCTTCTTCGGATGAATAACTGTTTTGCTTAGGCAGTTTAGCCATGATCTTTTGAACATGCGCATCATTTCCGGTGCGTACGAACCAGTCGTAATAAAATGTTTTTGCAGTGGTATGATAAATAATTACCGGTATCTCATCTATGGTATGGCCGATTGTTATTTCTTTATCCTTTTGGGTAATAATGATGAGCTTGCTAACAGCCTTGCCATTGAACTTTTCCGCTGGCGCCGCAGTAATGATTTCTATACCACTTACCGTGGTGGCTTGCCTTCTTACCTCGCCACAAAGATTGAGAAGCTTTGTTTTAAGCACCTGTTGCAACGCCTGTACCAGCTCACCGGCGTAATCTGCAACGGTTGCATAATGGAAGCGCTTTTCATTGCTGCGATATGCCTCTATGGCCTCGATAATGTTTTGCTGCGTTTTAGCACCAAAGCCTGGTATGGCAGCTACTTTATTATTCCTGCAGGCCTGAAGCAATGCATCAGGGCTATCTATCTTCGCTTTGTTCCATAATATAGCAAGCTTTTTACCGCCAAGGCCTTTTATGCGCATCATCTCGAACAAGCCCTGCGGCGTGAGTTCTACCAGCTCATCCAATGCTTCAACTGCTGTTTTTTGAGGCAACACTATTAATAATATCTATGATCTCCGGCCGAAAGAGTTGCGGCAAGCTGTGACGGTGGCAATCACGGTTACTTCCTCATCCATGTTCCTGATGCGATAAGATGCGCCAGATAGAAGAGCAGAAAGTTTTGCGTCCTTTTGATGCAGCATCAACAGTTCTGCATATAAATTAAAAAGCCTGCTTATTTCCCTGTTCGTTGCCATGTAGTTGTTGGATACTGTCAGCATGCAAATATCTTGAAATTATTAACCGATAAATGTTTACATCAATACATTTAATTTAATCCCCTTTTACAATGGCGTGAGCAGTTGATAGTGAAGGTGACGATGAATCAGATTTTACAATGTATTACTATAGTTGCCAGCTACTGATTAATGGTTCAGGCTAATAAATAAATTTACGGCTTGTTTATTGATACTATAAATCATGATATAGTTCAATTAAATAGCCCCCTCTAAATAACTGCCGTATATCAAATCAAATCAATTCAAAAAAAATAAATGAAAAAAATTATCATGGTTTCTGCTGCTGCATGTTTATTGCTGGCAGCCCAGGCGTCCTTTGCCCAAACTTATAAAACAAGCGCTGACACTGCAGCCCTTAATGCGGAATATGCTAAAGTGAGCAAGGATATAACAGAACTCAGTGCCAAATTGCAAAAGGCGCAGAGCACCCAAACTAAAGATGCCAAAAAAGATGCTGATGCAACTGCTGATGCACAAAATGCTGCAAGCTCCACAACAAGTAAATCATCTGATGCAAACGGTTCAAGTGTTAAAGATGCACGACGTGCCAAAAAAGAGGCAAAGCGTTCTGAACGCGATGCCAAAGATGCACGTAAGGCAGGAAAGAATCTTAATGAGTCAAATAAGGATGTGACAAAATTAACTGAAGAACTTGCGGGGAAACAAAAAAGGCTTGCAGACCTTGACCAGATGCGATCACAGATAAACAGTGGTGCACCGCAGCAGTAATAATATTTATGACTTCTAATGAAGGTTAACGAAACTTAAAGAAATGTAAAACCCTTATGGGCTATCGACTTTAGCTATAGCTTTGCGGCCCACTAAAGTAACTATGAAAATTATCTACCCAATCTTTTTACTTCTTGTAATAGCTTTTGTAAGTGTTCCGCTTTTTTCCTTTTCTCAAAGTAATGAGACCAGCATATTGGGAAAAGTAACTGACTCTTCAAGTCGGCAGCCTCTTGAAAACGCCACCGTTTCCTTATTAGCCGCTGGTAATAAAAAACCTCTAAAGGGAACTGTGACCGACAGTACCGGGCATTTTCATTTTGATGATATAAGGCCTGGAAATTATAAGCTGCTGGTTGAATTTGTTGGCTACAAGCCTGCTCCCATGAATGTAACAGTAAAAAAAGGGCAAGCTGTAACCCTTGACCGTATTTCACTGAAAGCTAACTCATCCACATTACAAGGAATTACTATTGTGGCGCAAGGCAAACTGATAGATAACAGGATTGATAAATTGGTTTTCAATGCAGAAAAAGATTTGACGTCGCAATCCGGAGTTGCGACTGATGTTTTAAAGAAAGTTCCGCAGGTTTCAGTAGATGTCGATGGTAACGTAGAATTGGCCGGTAGTTCCGGAGTGAGATTTTTGATAAATGGAAAACCTTCTTCAGCGTTCGGCAGCAATATTACAGATGTATTGCAATCCATACCCGCCAGCCAGATTAAGAGCATAGAAGTGATTACCAATCCCGGAGCTAAAGATGATGCGGAAGGCCTTGGTGGTATTATAAATATTATTTTAAAGAAGAATAGTGCACATGGAGTGAATGGAAACGTTTCTCTTACAGCCGGCACGAGGCTCGAAAACGGGTCGTTTAATTTCAGTGCAAGGCAGGGAAAGTTTGGAATGAATGCATGGCTAAGCGGAAACACCCGGGTGCCTGGCATCACGCTATCTTCCAGTGAAAGAACTACCACTGATGCTGGTAGCAATACGACCACTTTGCTCTACCAGGACGGGAACAACCGATTTAAGAGAGGCGGTTACGAAAGCGGTATAGGCTTTGATTATGATGTTAATGATCACAATACTTTATCTGGCAGCATCTCATACAATCATTTTGACAATAATAATACTGGCACCACGAACCAAGAACAAAAGATCTTTGATAGCACCGGCACTTTAATAAATGATACCAAAACTTTTATAAATGGAAACAGCGCATTCCATTTTCATAATGTGGATGCAAGCCTTAATTATAAAAAAACATTTAAAAATGAAGATCAAACTTTAGAGATAGGCGCTAATTCCAGTTTCGGCTATAACAGGTCAGATAATAATACTTATCAAGATTCTATGCCTGCAAATTATTTGTTTTACAGCACGCTCGGCTATAATCCTGCGAATGAAGATGAAACAGAATTGCGTGCCGATTATGTGCAGCCTTTAAAAAAGAATATAAAACTCGGAGCGGGCGGCAAAATAAGCCTCTATGATATATCCAGCAACTCAAACGTATCGCTTTTAGATCCGGGCACGGGTGAATATTCCAAAGATAACTTTCTATCAAATGCGCTTACCTACCATCAAAAAGTATATGCCGTTTATACTGAATTGAGTTTCCCTGTGGGAAAGCTTTTTAATGCCAAACTGGGCGGCAGGTATGAGCGAACAGATATCAACTCTTATTTTTCTAATGCCCAGCAGCAAACACTTATACCAGGATATAACACTTTTGTTCCCTCCATATTTTTTTCAAGGAACCTTACTGAAAGTTCATTATTAAAACTAAGCTATTCGAAAAGAATAGAAAGGCCTGAATATGACGATTTGAATCCTTTTGTAAATACGAGCGACCCAAAAAACCTTTCCACGGGCAACCCTTTTCTTAAGCCGGAAATAGGGCAACGGATCGAGCTAGGCTACAGTAATGATATTCCGAAAATCGGATCGATGTTTATAAGTCTTTTTTACCGCGAAAACAACAGGGACATTCAGCCATTTATTACTTATTATCCTTATTACCAGGTAGGCGATACTACTTATACAAATGTGGATGTGAGTACCAGGCAAAACATTGGGAAAGAACAAAATGTTGGCCTGAATTTATTTGCAGATATTAAAGTAGAGTCAAAATTTTCTATAAGAACTAACTTATTTTTCTTTTACCGGCATACCATTAACGATATTGATAGTGGGTATAACTATAACAGCTTCAATTATCGCTTAAATCTGAATGCATCTTATCAATTTTCTCCAACGCTGGCAGCAGAAGCATTTGGCAACTTTCATTCACCATGGCAGTCAGCACAAGGCAAGTATCCATCTTTTACTACTTACAGCCTGGCTATCCGTCAACAAATATGGAAGAAAAAGGGTAGTATAGCCTTAAACGCTACCAATCCTTTTGGTGAATATGTGAACCAGCATACTCAATTGTTTGGCCCTGGCTTTAATATTGATGGATACCGGCACATTCCTTTCAGATCAATCGGCATCAACTTCACTTATAAATTTGGCAAGCTGGAATTTAAGAAGGAAAAAGAAAAGCCCAGTGATAGCCTGAACCCACCAGATACGGGAGCATGAAAAAGGTCATTAAGTTTTCGGGCAGGATTTCATTCCTCGTCGTCTTAGCCAAACTTTATTAAAGGCAGTGATGGACTGGATTGGATAAGGAACTAAAATATAAGTTAGCTCCCGACTTAAATTTCTTTCCCTTTTTTATCTTTATCCCTTTCATCATCCAGTTCTTCTTCTATGTCTTTATGCTCTTCGGGTTTATAATTTTTCTTAAGCTCTTCCAGTTGTGCTTTTCCATAAGCTACCCTTGTAATAGTTACAAATAATACCGGAACAATAAATATAGCAAGAGATGTAGCAGCAATCATTCCGCCAAGCACGGTCCATCCAATGGTGGAGCGGGCAATAGATGCAGCCCCGGTCGCAAAAGCCAGAGGCAACACACCAAGGATAAATGCCAGTGAAGTCATTAGAATAGGGCGTAACCTCAGCTTTACTGCATGTAAAGTAGCCTTTATTAATTCCATGCCAGCATCTACACGCTCTTTGGCAAACTCTACTATCAGGATAGCATTCTTAGCCGAAAGGCCTATCAGTGTGATCAATCCTATTTGTGCATATACACTATTGCTAAGTCTGGGTATAAAGGTTAAAGTAAGTATTGCCCCAAAAGCACCTACAGGAACGGCAAGCAATACCGAGAAAGGAACAGACCAACTTTCGTATAGTGCACTTAGGAACAGGAATACAAATAGGATAGATAATGCAAAGATGTAAGTACTGCTATTTCCCGCTTCTAGTTCCTGCTTGCTAAGGCCTGCAAATTCGTATCCGTAGCCCGCGGGCAAAGTTTTGGCAACATCTCTCAAGGCGTCAATTGCCTGGCCGCTGCTGTATCCTTCTTTAGGTGTTCCATTTATTTCAGCTTCCCTAAATAAATTAAAGTGTGTAATTACAGGTGCATTTTCGATTACTTTGGTTGAAATGAAAATGCTTAACGGCAAAAGTTGACCATCCTGGTTTCTTACATAATATTGGCTAAGATCTTTTATATCGCCGCGATAAAGTGTATCGGCCTGCGCTACGACGTGAAAGCTACGCCCGTAAATGGTAAAGTCATTAATGTAGCGGCTTCCTAAAAACGTTTGCAATGTGTTATAAGCATCAGAAAGAGAAACCCCGAGCTTTTTACATTTATCTCTGTCCACATCCACTTCATAGCCAGGAGTTTTAGCAGTAAAGAAAGAAAACGCCCTTCCTATTTCGGGCCGCTTGTTTACGGCGCTCACAAAATTGTTTACGACTTTCTCAAACGAATTGATATCGTCGTTGCTTTCCTGTTGCTCCAGCTCAAAGGTAAAGCCAGCTGTTTGTCCGAGGCCGGGAATGGCAGGAGGTTGTATCACTACTACGTTAGCTTCTTTCATGCCGGCAAATTTTTGCTGCATGGTAGCTATAGTACCCTGTATCTGGTCCGACTTACTTCTTCTTTCGTCCCAGGGCTTTAGCTGAACGAAGATGGTTCCGCTATTAGATTTGGAAGCAAACGTCACTACGTTCAGTCCGCCCAGTGCCGCATAGTGCAACACAGAGGGAATGGTCCTGATGCTATCCATTATGTTCTGCAGTGTCGCAAGCGACCGCGTAGTGGAAGATGCTTCGGGCAATTCAAATGTTACATATAATCGGCCTTCATCTTCTGTAGGGATAAAGCCTGTCGGTTTCGATTTAAATAACAGGAAAGTGCCTGCATATAAGCAAACCAGAATAATAATAGCTAATACAGATTTTCTGATAACCCATTTTACTCCGTTGGTATATTTGTTTGTAAATCTTTCAAACCAGTTATTAAATCTAAAAAAGAATTGGTTCAGTCCCCTCGATTTTTTGCGTATTTGCGTTGGTTTGAGCATAAGACTGCATAATGCTGGGGTAAGTGACAATGCAACAAATGCCGAAATAAGCACTGATATAGCAATGGTTATAGCAAACTGCTGATAGAGCCTTCCTACAATACCAGGTATAAAGCCCACAGGTACAAATACGGCTGCAAGTATAAGGGCAATCGCTATTACCGGCCCGGAAATGGCTTTCATTGCTTCCGAAGTTGCATCTTTTGCAGACATACCTTTTGTGTCGATGTTGTGCTGAACAGCTTCAACGACTATGATCGCATCATCTACGACTATACCAATTGCGAGTACAAATCCAAATAACGTGAGGGTATTAATAGTAAAGCCTAGCAGAGTAAAAAAAGCAAAAGTTCCTATAATAGAAACAGGAATAGCTAATACAGGAATTAAGGTAGAACGCCAGTTTTGCAAAAATAAAAATACTACCAGTGTAACCAATCCCAATGCTATCAGTAAGGTTTTCACCACTTCACTGATGGATACTTTTACTACAGTTATAGATTCAAAAGGAACAACATAATCGATGTCCTTTGGAAAAGAATTTCTTAATTGATCCATAGCCTTATATACACCGTTTGCGGTTTCAATTGCATTGCTTCCAGGAGCCTGGTATATCAGTAAATAAGAAGCTCGTTTGCTGTCAACAAAAGAATTATTTGCATAGCTGAACTTACCGAGTTGGGCTCGGCCAACATCTTTCAAGTAAACAAGGGAGCCACTGTCTGGATTGGATTTAACAATAATGCTATCAAATTGGCTTTCGGTGTTTAACCGGCTATTAGTAAGTACGGAATATTCAAAAGATTGAACTTTTTGCTGCGGAGGAGCGCCCACATTACCTGCTGCTATTTGCACGTTTTGTTCCTGTAAGGCACTTACCACATCGCCGGCTGTAATTCCTAGCTGTGCCAAACGATCCGGCTTAAGCCAGATGCGCATGCTGAAATCATCTGCCCTGGTAAGCACATCACCAACACCTTTTACACGCAGTAAAGCGTTTTTTACAAACACGTTTGTATAATTATCGAGAAAAGTAACATTGTGTGAACCTTGAGGTGCATATATAGCAACTAGCATTAAAATGCTTGGGTTTCTTTTACGTGTAGTAATACCCAGCGCCTTTACATCATTTGGTAAAGATGGCGTGGCAATGCCTACGCGGTTCTGCACATCCAAAGCGCCTGAAGTCACATCTGCGCCTACATTATAAGTAACTGTAATGGTGCTTTGCCCGCTGGAGGTACTATTGCTTTGCATGTATGCCATTCCAGGTGTACCATTTACCTGTGTTTCAATAGGCGTCGTAACGGTTTGCTCTACTGTTTGTGCATCGGCACCGTTGTAGTTAGTCGTAATTTGAACGGTAGGCGGAGTAATATCCGGATACTGGCCAATAGGTAAGCTGAGTATGGAAAGAAAACCAAGAAGTAGTATTACCAGTGATATTACTATAGCCGTTACTGGCCGTCGTATGAAAGTATCTGCTATCATGAATTATTTCTTACTTTATTGTATTGTTTTATTATTTTGTGCAGGAGGAAATTGCGTTGTTAGATACAATTATTGTGCTCCTGAAGCTTTGCTTTTTTGTTGCTGTGATGTGGGATTTGCAGTGCCTAGTCGAACAGGAGTATTATCTCTCAATTTTTGAGCTCCATCTGTTACAATTGTATCGCCATCCTTCACGCCATCTTTTACCACCACTTTATCATAAATATGTGCCCCAATGGCTATTTTATGTTGAATGGCTTTGGTGGTGTCATTTACTTTATTAACGATAAATACAAAATACTCACCCATTTGCTCGGTTACTGCCTTATAAGGAATAAGCAGGAATAAACTATCCTTATTGTTATTCTTAATCCGAACATTGGTGCTCATTCCGGGCTTTAGTATACCTGAAGGATTTGGAAAAACCATTCTCACTCTTATGGTGCCTGTTTGCGCATTCACTGCCCGGTCAATAAAAAACACTTTACCCAATCTGTAATAAATGGAATCGTTAGGAAGCCTTAATGTGATTACAGAATCTTTTATTACGGAATGATCATTTTGTAAGGATACCATTCTTGGTATTTGTGTCTGGTCAGCTTCTACATCGGCAGCCATAGGATCATCGGACGAAATGGTATTTAATAAAGTTTGGTTAGCGGTAACCAGCGCACCCATTTTTACTTGCGATATACCAATGGTACCAGAAAAGGATGCCACAATAGAAGAAAACTGAACACTTGATTTTACACTTTGCACATTGGCTTGCGCCTGGGCTACCTGCTTTTTAGATACTTCTAAGGCTGCATCTGCGTAATCCACCTGTTGCTTGGCCACTGCATCATTTTTATCAAGTTCATGATACCTGTCTGCATCTTTTTGTGACTTTATCAGGTTGGCTTGCTGCACCTGAAGGCTGGCAATTGCCTGTTGTAGATTAGCTTGGTACACTTGCTGGTCAATTGTATAAAGCAATTGTCCTTTGTTTACATGTTGGCCGTCTTTAAAAAAAATTCCGGTGATATAACCTGTCACCTGCGCTCTGAGATTTACCTGGTTAATTGCAGTCACTGTTGCAGGATATTCATCAAAATACACAGCCGTGCCTTTCTTTACAATATCAATATTAACAGCCGTAGGCGGTGGTGCTTTTGGTTTATCATCTTTTTTATTACCGCACGAAGCTAACATTGTAATATAAGCACAGCTAATAAACAACTGAATTATTTTATTTTTCATACCTGGAATTTGTCTTTTGATGTTTCTTTATCTGTTTTATTTTAATATTGAATTGTACCTAATGATTGTGCAACATCTATCTTGCTCGCAAGCACCTGGAACAATGCATTGTAATAATTGATCTGTGCAGTTAGCAGGTCGCTTTCTGCGTTAATTACTTCTATATAAGCTTTAATGCCATTCTTATATTGCAGCTCAATTACGTTGTATACATTATTTGCTAAAGCAAGATTTTCTTTGAGAACGTTATAATCAAAAAAGTTGCTTTTATAGGTTGCAAGTGCCTGTGCGTATTGCGTATTAATATTGTTCTTTGTGCTGGTGATTGAATTATTGACCTGTTGCACCTGGAGCTCAGCCTGCCTTATCTGGAATAGTCTTTTGCCTCCCTGGAAAATAGGAATGGATAGCAGTACTCCTGCATAAGAGTTAGGATAGCTTTGCCCATACAGCTTGGTAAATTTGCTATTAAGATAATCAAGGTTATAATTGCCAAAAGCTGAAATCGTAGGTAAAAAATTCCAACGGTAATATTGAAGATTGTACTGCTGCAGCTTCCTTTGTGTTTCAAGAAGCTGTACTTCAATCCTGCTTTCATAGTTTACCTGTTGCAAGGTATCCAGTAAAATTTCCTGTTGCATTTGCGCAGAATCATACACTAATTGAAAATCTCTGGAAGCAGGATAACCCATCAGTTGTTTTAGATAAATATATTTAGCCTTTATGCTTTCCAGGTTGAACTTCCTCTGTGCCTTTGCATTGTTAAGTGAAATGGTTGCGCGTTCGTAATCCGTTTTATCTGTAATGCCCGCATGATACTGGAAATAAGCGTCTTTAAGACTTAACTCCAGCCTGGCAATATCATCATCGGTTACATCCAGTTGCTCCTTTGTAAGCAGCACATCATAAAAAGCTTTGCTTACCATCGCAGCAAGATTGATATTTTGTTCTGTTGTATTTTGCCTTGCCTGCAATCGAATATCCGAAGCGCTTTTGGAAGCAAGCAACAAATCGTTGCTGAAAATATTTTGAGTGGCACCTATCAATATGCCTGAAGTATTTGCCAGGCCGGTGGTAATAATTGATCCATTGAAATTGGCAACAGGCAATTGAAAATTGTGCTGTAGGTTATATCCTCCGTTTACTTGCGGAAGCCATTCCGATAATTTTATTTTTATTGATTGCTCGGTAATTGCTTCATTCAGATGTGCATTTTTAATATCGGGGTTATGAGTAATAGCATAATGCACGCAATTGGTAATAGTAGCCGTTTGAATGGTACTGTCATCGCGGCTTTGTTGTGCAGTAAGGCTTACAGGGAATAACAACACCAGAAAAATTAGTTTCACCAATGGATTGTTTACGAGCTCACATTTTAAAATCCTCATTTTTATATTTCTATTTTAAAAAAACTATTCGTGTGCTGTACATTCGTTTCAAACATACGCTCATGAATCAAAGCAATATTACTTATTATTAAATTTGATACCGTCCCAGATGATGTTTGCAACCTTGCAAAGGTCTTTATCAGTAAAACCAAACCGCCCGGTTACATGATATTTTGCAGTAGCTATAATACATCCGAATACAGCAGAAGCTATCAACAAATATTCCATTTTTTTTAAATAGCCTTTATCCATTCCCTCCTGAAAAAAATCATTGAACTTACTCAATGAGCCTTTATTATTTTTTTTTGAAATCGCCTTTGCATAAGGAGAACTGTTGAACTGCTCATGAAAAAAAAGTGAGGAAGGATGATTAATGAAATATTTACAAAGGCTTATCCATCCTTCAAAAAATCTTTGTTTGTAATCTTTGTTTTCATCGTTTTTGCTGAACATGGCAGCCAGCATTTCATTTTTTATTTTAAAATGTATATCAATGATAAGATCATCTTTGCTGGGAAAATAGTGATAGATGGTGCCGGATGCAACACCAGCATGTTTTGCTATCATGCTTATGGGAGCACCATGAAAGCCATTGTCTTTTATAAGCTTTAGGGTACTTTTTATAATGGCTTCCTTTTTATTTGCAACATCCGATTGAACGATCATTCGGTTCGCAAGGTACGGACTATACAAGTATTTTTAAATTTTTTTTTAAGGAAAATTCATAGTAATGACATCTATACATATTGTAACTGATGCATTGAGGATTTTAAAGGCTCATACAAATTCTTAAAGATGTTGTAATATTTTTTATGTATTGCATTATTAGCTGCATCAGGTGTAATCATGCTTGTTGTATTTTTATTTAGCGATGAATAATCGTTGATCAAGCCGATAGCCTTCATGCCAAGCAACGCTGCACCTATAGAAGATGCATCTTCATCCCGGGCAATGCAAATTTTCTTGTTGCATATATCAGCAAGTATATGCAGCCATACTTTTGAGTGAACAAATCCGCCGCTTACATTTAATTGATGAATAGGAAAGGAGGAAGCTTCAATTATTTCCAGTATGTTGTTTAACGAATAACAGATACCTTCAAGCGCTGCTTTCAAAAAATGTGCATTTGTATGAAAAGATTTTATGCCGAAAAAAACACCGCATGCATTCCCATCCCACACCGGCGCACGCTCACCATACAGGTAAGGTAGAAATAAAAGACCGTTACTTCCTGCCTCAATTCTTTCTACTGCATCGAACAGATTTTTATAATCTGAATCAGAAGGTTTGTCGTTTTGCAAAAACGTTTTGAATAACCACTTGATCACGTTGCCTCCGTTGTTGACTGCCGCTCCGCTTATAAAAAATGTATCATCAAGAATATAGTTAAATATCATCGCCTTGAAATCTACGAGCGGTTGCTCACTCGTTATCCTTACTGCGCCACTGGTGCCTACGGTTACTGCTGCAATGCCTTTATCAAATACACCGCTGCCAATGTTTGCAAGGCATCCATCACTTGCACCAATGCAAAAGGATATTTTACCTTGAGTGGTTAAAATATTTGCAACATCATTGCATATACTTTTACGAATGAAATTTGTTGAAACAACTTCTGAGAGTTGTGATTCATCAATGCTGCATAATTCTAGCGAAGCCTCATTCCATTTTTTATTTTTTATATTAAACAATCCTGTTGCAGATGCGATGGATTGATCTATCTCGTACGTTTTAAAAAGACGATACCAGATAAACTCTTTTATTGAAATAAACTTTGCTGCATTTTTAAAAATGTCAGGTTCATTTTCTTTCAGCCATTTTATTTTGCACAGCGGAGACATAGCATGGATGGGCGTTCCAGTGTCAGTGTAAATACTTTCGGCGATGGGATCGCTTTTTATTTCCTCTGCTATTTTTTCGCTTCGGATATCTTCCCATGTTATCAGCGGAGTAATGGCTTTATTATTTTTATCTATCACCATCAGGCCATGCATGGCACTGCTAATGCTTATAAGAAAATCGGCTTCTTCATTAATTTTTAAAGTATTATTTATGCATGTTAAAAAAGCAGCCCATATAATTTCCGGATCCTGTTCGAAATAGCCGGGCTTTGAACTCAGAGTGTTGTAATACTCCTGGTAGGTGCTTATTACATTAGCATCTTTATCTATGGTAATAGTTTTGGTGCTGCCCGTGCCAATATCGATGCCTGTAATTAGCTGTTGCATTTATATTACAGGCTTGTCTTCTTTAATAATTTTCAACCCTTTTATCCAGCGTATTAGTTCTCTGAACATTGTATCTGCAGCTTTATTCATTGTTTCATTTGGTTCCAGCTTTCCATCCTTAATAAATTCTGTAAAATGAGGAATATTTATTGCGCCAGACATAGGCACCATCAGGAAAGTAGAAAGATCAGCTTTTAAATTATAGCTTGCCCTGGTGCCTGCAGAAATACCGCCATAACTTACAATACCGGCAGGCTTATAGCTCCATTCGTGAAAAAGATATTCGAGGGCGTTTCTTAAAGGCGCTGGGTAATTATAATCATATTCAGCGGTCACAAAAATAAAGGCATCTGCTTCATTAATTTTTGCTGCCCACTTCTTTGTATGCTCATGTTCATATTTCTGCAGGGCGGGGTGAACAGGTTCATCCATTAATGGAAGCGCTATTTCTTTCAGGTCAAGAACTTCTACATTAAAGTTTGGATTTTGCCTTGCCTTTTCTGCTATCCATTCTGCAACAATAGGCCCTTTTCTTCCAGGTCTTACAGTAGATATGATGATTTTCAGGTTATACATTTATAAGTATTTTTAAAAAATTGAATTGCAAAAGTATAATGTTATTAGTTGATTAGTGTTGTTTAGAATTATAGATACTATCAATTCATGCGATAAATTATTTTATTTTGTATCGCCTATCATAATTTATAATGAAATACTTTTTTGCCGCATTGCTTGCCTGTTCTTTTTTGTATGCAAGCTCACAATCGAAAGATGCGAAGGCAGTTATGCAACTTGCTATGCGTGTTGTGCCGCGATATGCGCCACACATAACTTTCAGCTCAATAAGCGATTCTTCATCCAAGGATATTTTTGAAATAGAAACCAAAAACAATAAACTTATCATACAAGGAACCAATGCCAATGCAATGGCTGCAGGCCTGAACTTTTATTTAAAAAATTATTGCAATGTTGATATATCATGGTATAAAAATGATGTGCCCGTGTTGCCATTTGCTATGCCGCAGGTAATGCAAAAGATTACCAAAAAGGCAAGATGCAGTACAAGATTTTTTTTAAACTATTGCACATTTGGCTACACCATGCCCTGGTGGCAATGGAGCGACTGGCAATGGTTTATAGACTGGATGGCTTTGAATGGTATTAACATGCCTTTAGCCATTACAGGACAGGAAGCAATATGGTATAAAGTGTGGAAAAAATTCGGGCTTACGGATGAAGAAATAAGAAGCTACTTTACCGGTCCAGCATACTTGCCCTGGCACCGCATGTCGAACATAGATCATTGGGATGGCCCATTGCCTTTATCGTGGATCAATGGTCAACTAGCTTTGCAAAAAAAGATCGTTGCAAGAGAAAGAGAGCTTGGTATGAAACCCGTGCTACCGGCCTTTTCAGGACATGTTCCAAAAGTGTTGCAACTTAAATATCCTCATGCAAAAATTACTTCGCTCGGTGAGTGGAGTGGCTTTAGTCCGCAATATGACAGTTATTTTTTAGATCCATTTGATTCTTTATTCAAGCCGATACAAAAAGAATTTTTACAGCAACAATCAAAAGAATTTGGAACCGATCATATTTATGGTGCTGATCCTTTTAATGAAGTAACGCCGCCAAGTTGGGAGCCATCTTATCTTGCTGATGCAGCAAAAAATATTTATGCATCCATGCAGGAAGCTGATCCAAAAGCAGAATGGCTGCAAATGGGTTGGATATTTTATAACCAGCGCGATCATTGGACTAACGAAAGGATCAAAGCATATCTTACCGCAGTGCCACAGGATAAAATGATAATGCTGGATTACTTCTGCGATAAAACAGAAGTATGGAAGTTTACCGATTCATTTTTCGGACAGCCATTTATCTGGTGTTATCTCGGCAATTTTGGAGGAAATACAATGATGTCGGGTGACTTACGGGAAGTGGAAAAAAGAATGGAGGGTACTTTTGATAGTGCGGGCAATAATATGCGAGGCATTGGCTCTACCACTGAAGGCTTTGGCGTAAATCCGTGTGATGTATGAATATGTATTTGATAAAGCATGGAGTACCGGGCCGGTGAATGTAGACAATTGGATAACCAAATGGGCCGACAGACGGTTCGCGAAACACAATGATACCGTTGCAAAAGCATGGAATATTTTGTTAAACACTACTTACTCAGCCGCTGCAGGGCTGGGCCGTGCAACACTTACCAATGCCAGGCCTGGCTTAACAGGCCACAATACATGGACCACCGACCCTGCTATAAATTATGATAACAAAGAGCTACTCAAAGCATGGCAATTGTTATGCATGCCTGATGATAAAGCGCCTTCGGTATATTATTATGATGTAACGGATGTCGGCAGGCAGGTACTCGGCAATTACTTTCTGACACTTCGAGATAGGTTTACGCAATCTTATAACAAGAAAGATTACCAGGGATTGAAAAAGTATGGAAATGCTATGCTTGATTTATTAGATGATATGGATACCTTGCTTGCAACCAATGAAAATTTTTTGTTAGGGAAATGGATAGAAGATGCACGAAAACTAGGTGCAAGTGAAAAGGAAAAAGATTATTATGAAACAGATGCACGAAAAATAATAACCGTGTGGGGTGAGCCGGGCAGGCATCTTACCGACTATGCAAACCGAAGCCTCGCAGGGCTTACAAAAACTTATTATAAAAGCAGGTGGAAAATGTTTATAACTGAAGTTGAGCAGGATGAACAAAAGAACAAACCTTTTGATGATACGACATTTGCAAAAAAACTTACTGCCTTTGAAGATGCGTGGAGCAAAGGCAAAGAGCATTACAGTGCAAAGCCGCATGGAGATTGCATAGCCATCAGCCGCATGTTGCTGAATAAATATGCAAAGCAAATTGAAGAAGAAAGTAAACAATAAATATTTTAAAAAAATACGATCGCTTAAAACATAATCTGTCTAATATGAATAAGAAACTTTTAGCAATTCTCGCCTGCATCGCCACTCTTTCATGCAGTGCACAAAGTGGATGGACAAGCCTTTTTGATGGTAAAACGCTTAATGGATGGAAGCGCCTTGCGGGCGATGCTCAATACGCTGTAGAAGATGGAATGATTACCGGTACTACAGTAGCAGGATTCTGGCAATACTTTCCTTGCCACCGAAAAAGAATATGGCAATTTTATACTGGAGCTGGATATAAAAATTGAAAGCCAAAAAGGAAACTCGGGTGTGCAGGTAAGAAGCCATTTTGATCCTGCAGGCCACAATGGTAAAGGGCTGGTATATGGCCGCCAGGCAGAGGTAGATCCATCAGACCGCAAATGGAGCGGTGGCATTTATGATGAAGGCAGAAGAGAATGGCTTTACCCACTTACACTCAATACAAAAGCACAAAGCGCTTTTAAGCTGCATGATTTTAACCATTACAAAATTGAATGCATTGGCAATGAAATGAAGACATGGATAAACGGTATACCTTGTGCGTATTTAGTGGATACAATAGATGCCACAGGCTTTATAGCTTTGCAGGTGCATGCTATCAGTAGTGCGGATGAAGCAGGCAAAAAGGTTTATTTTAAAAATATAAAAATTAAAACGTCTGATATACAACCTGCTTCTTTCCCTAAAGGCGTGTTTGTAGTAAATTATGTTCCCAATCATTTGAACAGTTACGAGAAAAGCGAAGGCTGGAAGCTGCTGTTCGATGGTAAAACAAGCAACGGCTGGCATGGTGCCTACAGCAATGATTTTCCTAAAAAAGATTGGGTAATAAAAGATGGAACTATTACGGTGCATGAGTCCGGCGGTGAGCAGGGCGGCCAGGGAGGCGATATTGTTACTACCGGTCAATACAAGGCTTTTGATCTTTCGTTCGAGTTCAAACTTACACCTGGTGCTAACAGCGGAGTAAAATATTTTGTGACGCTTTCAGAACATAATAAGGGCTCTGCTATTGGCCTTGAATACCAGGTGCTGGATGATTCACTTCATCCTGATGCAAAGCTGGGCCGCAATGGGGACCGCACATTAGCTTCTCTTTACGACCTGATACCTGCTCAAAAGCAGAAAAGATTTATCCGCCCCATTGGTGCATGGAACACAGGCAGGGTGGTGGTTTACCCAAATAATCATGTGGAGCATTACCTCAATGGAATAAAAGTGCTGGAATATGTTCGCGGCTCTAAAGAATTCCGTGACCTTGTTGCCATGAGCAAATATGTTATATGGAAAAACTTTGGCGAAGCTCCCGAAGGGCACATTCTTTTACAAGATCACGGTAATACTGTAAGCTTCCGGAGTATAAAGATAAAAGAGCTAAGATGACCTGCGACAGGCTTAACTGCCTACATTATCCAACGGGCGAAAGCGCAAGCCACTCCAGGTATCGTCAATAGAAATGGCTGCTACAGTAGTAATGCCAAATTCTTCTGCGGCCACGCGCATGGTATCTCTATTGATGTCGGTTTTAATGCCGGAGGTTCCTTTGGGATACGCAAACCATAAAACGCCATCCGGCTCTATGTGCGGCAAATTATTAGTAAGAAACTGAAGGAGCTCTTTTTTATTATTAATAAAAACGAGTGTATTTGCGCTCTTTGCTTTTGTATCCAGGCTGGTAGCAAAGCCAGCTTTCTCAAAAGCATTCTCCATTGAAGGCGGTGAATTAAGAACAATCCCTTTGCCTTTAAATCTTAATTTTTTAATTACCTCTTGCATTATTTTATATTAATTAATGTAATAGTAACAAAGATGAATAATTGGCTATTATCAAACACCAAACTGCTTCAGGTGATGATCGAAATGCTTATACGTTAAGATGCCCCATTCATCCACACTAAGCTTGCCAAAGAAGGGATGCCTGCGATGAACCAGTGCGGCTTTATCTGTTGCATACAGCTTTTCTATCTCCTCTTTCAGTGCTGCCTGGCTTTCATAAAAGTCTGGGGAATGCTTTACAACAAAGGTTCTGTCTGTTGGCAATCCCCGCTTCATTTCCGGGGCTTCCATCATTTGCTTCTTCGCGATGTTGCCAAACAGCCTGCCCAGCAGCGTTTGCCGTCGCTCTATATCACCATTCGAAATTTTAGTAGGCACTACGCAATGCGCCAACATCTGCGCTACGCTCATCTTGCCCCACATGGGTTTGCTGTTAGGGTGCAGCTCATCTATCCGGTTGATGACCTCATCTTTATCTGTTTGTATAAAGATATTTCCCATAAAGTGAGTTTTATGTTATTTACCTACTTGATATTTTACTTAAAAATTCTTTGCAGGCATTCAAATCTTTTCCAATATATGCAATATGATTGTCAGGACGCAACAGGATGTAAAAATTTTTTTCCCTTCCAAACAAAGAAGCAGGTATTTCTTCAAAATGTTTAGTCACTATTTCCACGTGAATACCAGTGATTGGTTGGCTATTGTCTTTATCCCCAAAAAACAAAAGCTTGAACGCCGGTTCGCTGATGTAATTAAAAATTTGTTTGCCATTAGCAAAGGTAAAATACGGCATCCTTACCCCTGCCTTCACTTTGCCTACAGAACTTTTGATGATCATGCTGCCCTTGTAGGATATTCCCGTTTGTGATATTAAGGGAAAGACGCGCTTTTTTATCGCTTTGCTTTGGGTAACCAAACCAATAATCCTGGCAAAAAAATGCAGCCGTATAAAGTCCCAGAAAGCGTTTCTGCCAGCCATCATATCAAACATCCTGTCGGTGGTTTGCAACAAATGTTTTGCATTCTCACCCCTTTCTGTGCTGTAAGATTTTAATACAGTATCCTTCACTTCGCCACGGAGTGTATACGCTATTTTCCAGGCCAAATTATAGGCGTCCTGTATGCCGGTGTTCATGCCCTGGCCGCCTGCGGGTGTGTGAATATGGGCAGCATCACCGGCAATGTAACACCTACCGTTTTCAAAAGAACCGGCTTTCCGGCTGTGCACTTTATAACTGGAGAACCATTTCACCTTTTCAAACGTAACCGGCACCTGCACCTGCTCTTTTATGTTGCCTTCCATATCAGTAAAATTAAATTGTGTGCTCACTTCTGTAGCGCCCGGCACGATGCCCACAATGCGATAATGCCCGTTGCCTTCCATCGGGAAAAAAAGAACAAATCCCTTCTTTATCATGAACATGAACAATTCCTTTTTATTGATGACAGTGCTTGAGAGCAGTACATCGGCTACATAAAATATTTTAGGCACTGTATCTCCCTGGAATGATAAACCCAACTGGTGCCTTATGACGCTGCCGGCACCATCGCAACCCACTAAGTAAGCTGCTTCTATCTTTTGCTGCTGGCCGCTGGCATCTTTATAGTAGATGATTACGCCATTGGCGTTTTGCTCAAAGTGCGTGAACTCACATTTCCATTCTACCTTTTTCCGTGTGCTGCAAGATGATCCACCAATAGCTTTTCTGTTTTGCTTTGTTCCAACGAAAGCGCATACGGAAATGGGCTCAATCCTTCTCCCAAACCGGAAATATTTACGGCCGCTTTTTGTTTGCCTTTATAAAATAAATTCAACCCGGTGGTTATTTGTCCCTCGCTTACGGCTTTATCGGCCAGGCCTATCTCCTGGAATATTTCCAATGTTCTTGCCTGCACGGCTATAGCCTTGGAGAAAGGTGTGGTGTTTTCGTTTTTTTCCAGCAGGATAAAATCAATATTATACCGCAGCAATTGTACAGCCATGCTTAGCCCCGTGGGTCCGGCGCCTGCGATCACTACCTGCGTTCTTCTTTCCATAGCTTGTAATAAATGATGAAGTTAAGGAGTATAAATAATACATGAGTAGCTGGTGAGGGTTCTTTAGGTTGCTGGTTATCATTTATTGCAGGTAAGTAACGAAGGCACAAGCCAGGAGACTTGCGCCAGAATTAGCCGTAAATAGAACCGTAATATAAAACAGGGCGGGTGTTTGCACCCGCCCTTAAATAAATAAATATGTTTAAACTGAAACCTATCAGTTAATCAGTTTTTGTGTAGACGAATTACCGTTCTGCCATACCTGCAGCAAATAAATTCCCTTTGCAGAAGGTTTGTTTATACTAGTGGTGCCGTTGCCGGTATTTACCTGTAATACTTTTCCATTCATATCCGTTAAGCGGAATGTATACGCATTATTGGTGATAAGCCTCCACTGGTAGCCAAGATCCTGTACCAGCCATTTCACATCGCCATTAAAGGTGAGAGAACGAACACCCAATATTTTTGTGCTGCCATCCTCATCGCTTTCGCTCAGGCGATATAAATAAGTACCAGATAAGCCAGGAGTGTTGGCAAAGCTATACGATGATCCATTTGCCCCACCAGCAGCTTGTACACTTCCCACCTTTGCAAAAGCATTAGGAGAAGCGGCAGGTGCTCTTTCAATAATAAACCGGGCACTGTTTTGCTGAACACCTGTCTTCCATTGGAGTAATGCCTCGCCATTTCTAACAGATGCATTAAAGGAGACCAAGGATACAGGCAATAAAGCGGTGGAAAAGCCCGTAATAGCAAAAATACTTGCCTGCGGATTGCCCGGGTTGGGCGTAGAAAAATTAATACTTACAATCGGCTTTCCTAAATTCACTCCGGCAATAGCTATTGTGTATTCGTACAAGGCAAAATTTTGGTTTACAGAAGTATCTCCGCCCAGCCTGTCTATGCGGGACAGGCTGTCAATAGCAAAGGTAGTGCAGGATCCGCAAGACCAGTCGTGCACGGTAAAACTTCCTGCCTGGGTACTGCTATCGGTAAATGTAATAAGGTAATGTACAGATGCATTACCACTACCCGACGTAGCAAGTATAAACAATGAATCATAAGCCATCTGGTCAACACTATCCACCATAAGTGTACCGCTGGGACTGTAATTATGATCTACCTGCAGCACATTATTGCTATCGTAGCGCTGCAACTGAAAGTAATGCCCCGCCTGCGATACAATAGAGCCATTCACAGGCAGTGCACCGGTTAATGGAGTACTATCAATGCTATAACCCTTTACAAATAATACATTACCCGGCGGCGCATCTATTGCTCCATTGGTAAGGCTATCGGGCATAGCGTTCAGGTCAGGGTCTGCAATTACATCGTGGTTGAAACCTGTGAGACTCAGGCGCCTTTGCTGGGCAGATGTAGTTGCCATAATAAAAAATGCTGCAAGCAGCAGCATAACAATTTTTTTAAAAAAAGAAGGTAGAGTGTGTTTCATGGTAATGTAAGTTAAGTTTAGAGCAATTTACCTAAAAATAATTTGGTGAAAAATTATTTTACGTGGATATAATTTGGAAATATTTGAAGAATTTAAGCTTGTGTATTTTAATATATATGTGGTAAAGCTGATACTTTCCCTCTGGCGCAGGCCTCCCGGCCTCCGTCTGTTGGTTACTCAATAAAATTTATTGGAGTTAAGTGATGATAAAGCACACGTCACGAGACTTGCGCCAGATAAGGGGCTCGATAGGGTGTGTGGATAGATTTTATTGTTCTAGAATAGTAATTCGTTCGATAATTGAATTTAAAGTCGTTCTTTTTTTATTTTCTGTCTTACAAAAAATAACAAAAGTAAAATATTGAAAAGTTCAAACAGTCCTAAATACAAAAAACATTCGCTTATACTGTCCTGTAAAAAAGTGAAAAACCAATAAGTCCAAATAAGCAAAGAAATAATTGTAAAAATAATAGGCTTGATAAAATTTATCTTATGGGAATATGTCAACCAGGAAAATGTACCGGTTAACAAGCCAATACAACTAATAGAGAGGGTGTCAAAACAATTATGGCAATCCCTCCATTACAGGGCCCACCTTGTCTGCCTAATTGTAAAACACCGTATGCAGTGTAAATTATTGTTCCAATAAAAAATAAATAAAATATAGTCTTATTGGTCTGTTTCACTATTATTTTAGGGATGTTAGCATTGCGGGCAGCGAACCCGCTTCATGCCGCATCTCCTCACAACTTACAAAATATTTGTCCTAACTCACCAATTATTATATCGGTACGGTAAACACTATTGCTTTTTCCAAAATCACTACTGATTTCCACAAGAACACTACTGCTTTTTATAAAAACAGTACTGATTTTATCAAGAACACTACTGCTTTTTATAAAAACACTACTGATTTTATCAAGAACACTACTGCTTTTTATAAAATCACTACTGATTTTATCTAAATCATATATGCATGAGCCTTTTTCACTACTGTTTTTATGAAAAACAGTAGTGTTTATCTAAGTTTTAATATTAAAATTAATAAAAACTATACATCATTGTCATTTTATCGTAAAAAAATGAAATAGTTCTTGCAAAACACAATAATAAAACAGCCAGGAAGTTTTAGAGATTAATAAACCCATTTATTTAAAAATTTAAAATCCAATTTTATGGTATTAAATCCTAAAGCATCTCTTGATTTCAAAAGAAAAAACCCGGAAGCAAAAGTAAGCTTCGGCTCCAAAGTTATCGGCGGCCTTACCCCCGATCAGTTACAAAAAGCTAAGGCAACACAAAGCGACCTGCCTGTGCCCGTGGCAGATCTGCAGGATGTAAACGACCGCCTCCAGGCAGCCATAACAAGCGCTGGTACTGGTAACTATGCCGCTATTTCTGATGTAAAAACCATTGCAAAAGAATGGAGTGGTAAATTTGGCCTTACGGCTAACTTCATCACTACAGTAGCGCAGAGTACTGATAACCCTGCGGGCTTTATCCTTTCAGTGAATTTTGTGCCCACCAAAACGGAGACTACACCCACTGTGCAGCCGGGTGCAGTCGACAACTTTTACGTTACCATCAATGGCACCAAGGGCGCTATTATTGCAGGGGGCAAAAAGCCAACCGTGGGGGCTATGGCAAATGTATTCGTTGCGTTCCCTGACGGCGTTACCGTAAGTTTTTCTAACAATACGATGATCATAACTACGGAGGACAAGAGCATATTTATAAATGTAGATACACAAAGGCAAACAAAGATGTATGGCCTTACCAGCGCCCAGCAGTACAATGTGTGCGCTTATGGCGTAAACCGCAAAGGTCACGGGCCGGTGTCAGCCACACTGGAGATAGTGCCGCAATAAAAATATATATACAGATTTTTTGGTTCGTTTCAAGTTTTATGGTTAAAATGAAGACCGGCGTAACAGCCGGTTTTTTTATGGGGTTGTGGGTTTAAGAGGTCGCTCGCAAAGACATTGCACAATCATCTTTAGGTGAGCAAAGGCAAGACAGAACACAAATAGCCCTTTATTGCGAGGAGGAGGCACGGCGACGAAGCAACCTCAGGCGAAAGGTGTAGAGTAAGAGGCAACTTCCGCAATTACGAAACATGAGATTGCTTCGTCGCTTCAAAGCTTATTCGGTTATAATCATTATTAGCGCTCCTCGCAATGACGTTAGAGTGCTTGCATAAGACGTTGCACAAGCCGTCTTTCGGTGCGCAAGCCAGACAAAACATGCGGAGCAATTGGGTTTGTCTTGATGTTTTGTTTCTTTTTGTATCAAGACAAAAAGAAAAGGTACAAATAACACGTCCTTGCTAGGAGGCATTGACGGCTAAGCAACGCCGTGCAAAAAGAATATTCAATAGCAATTTGGAGTTAAAGACACATGTATTATATTTATTAAAAAAAGGTATCATGAAAAAGTTTTTTTCTTCAGTATGTTTTACATTCATGCTCTCTCCATTGTTTGCACAAAATGTGGTACAAATTGTAATAGACAACCGGGGCAACAACGATGTGATTACTTTTTTAGTAGATGAGTCTGTGGCAGTGAATCTTTCGAAAGATGGAAAAATCATAGAATGGGGCACTGAATATACGTCGCCTACTACGGGCGTGTATCCTAAGCTGGAAAAGTATATGGGTAAGGAAGAATATTATTCTGCTGCTGAAAGCGATGCAAACCAGGGCAAAGTGAAATATATAGGCAGTGCACTCATCACTTATTACAGTGCAGATGATGACGCTTCGCTTAAAGGCAAGGTAAAAAGCATTGGCATTACCACCATTGATTATTACCGTGATTATGAAGATGCAGCTTTTAAAGGATTTATAAAAAATGCCGGGCCACTTGTCTTCACTTATTATGCTTCTTACGCCGATGAATCTTATAAAGGAAGGATAAAATCTGCAGGTGGCACACCAATAACTTTTTATGGTAATATTGACGATAAGGCCTACAGGGGAAAAGTGAAAAATGTAGGGCGAAATTTGTTCACGTATTATTCTTCTTATGATAAGCCCGGCTATGCCGGAAGCATGAAAAGTGGATTCCCCATGGTATCCGACGAAAGCATCAAATACATTGTAAAAAATTATTGATTGATGTTCTTTTTGTTTCTTTTTGTATCAAGGCAGAAAGAAAAGACACAAATAGCGCGTCATTGCGAGGAGGAGGCACGACGACGAAGCAACCCCATGCACAAGGTATAAAGTAAAAGATTACTTTCCGCAGTTACGAAGCATGAGATTGCTTCGTCGCTTTAAAGTTTATTCCGTGATAATCTTTAAGAGTGCTCCTCGCAAGGACGTTAAAGGGCTCTTCACAAAGACGTTAAGAATATGTATTTTTAAAAAATAATATTCACATCGATTATGTCTCCCATTAATACAGCACTCTGTTCCTTTGGCATGAGCGGCTGGGTGTTTCATGCACCCTTTCTTACCGTGAATCCCGGCTTTCAATTTTATGCAGTGCTGGAAAGAACAAAGAACCTGGCAGAAGAAAAATATCGCTGGAGTAAAAACCTATCGCTCCCTGGAAGCCTTGCTGGCAGACGATGCTATTGAATTGGTGATCGTAAACTCACCGAATGCCACACATTATGAATATGCAGCGCAGGCATTAAATGCAGGCAAGCATGTGATCGTGGAGAAGCCTTTTACCATTACCTCAAAAGAAGCGGAAGATTTAATTGCTATCGCAAAAAGGAATAATAAAAAATTATCTGTTTATCACAATCGAAGGTATGACAGCGATTATAAAACGATAAAAAAGATAGTAGAGCAAAACATGCTGGGCCATATCGCAGAGGCGGAGATGCACTTCGACAGGTATAAGGAAGAATTGAGCCCTAAAAAGCATAAGGAAGCTCCGCAGCCAGGTAACGGAACGCTATACGATCTGGGCTCTCATCTTATTGACCAAGCTTTGCAGTTGTTTGGTATGCCCGAAGCTGTGTTCGCAGACATAACCATCATGCGGCCCATTTCCCAGGTAGATGATTACTTTGAAGTGCTTTTATATTATTATAAAAATAAGCAACGTGTGCGGTTGCACAGCAGCTATGCAGTAAGGGAACCATTGCCCGGCTATATTTTTCATGGGTTGAAAGGGTCATTTATAAAGCCTAAAACAGATGTGCAGGAAACGATGCTCACCGCAGGCGATAAGCCCGGGACAAGTGATTGGGGCACGGAACCGGAAACAGAAAAAGGTTTTTTGCATACAGAGTTTGAAGGTAAAATCATTAAAGAATACATCCCTTCCGAGCAAGGTAATTACGGAGAATTTTATGATGGTATATATAACTCCATTCGCCATGATGCGCCGCTGCCGGTAACTGCTGAAGACGCCATGAATGTAATAAAAATCATTGAAGTCGCATACAAAAGCAATGCATCAAAATGCATAGTTGAATTATAAAAGTTACAGGTATCTCCTGCTGCTGATAAATAAATTTTATTTATGCGGATAATTTCATTTTAAAAATGTTACTTTGAAATTATTATTCCATCATCAAAAATTACTTGATATGACAACGAGAAGATCTTTTATAAAAACAACATCATTAGCCTCTGCAGCAATATTAATTGGCCCTCCATATTTTAAATCAAAAAAAGAGCTTATAGGCCTGCAACTGTATACCGTAAGAAATGAGATGGGCAAAGATCCTAAGGGTACATTGGCACGGGTGGCACAGATAGGCTATACTTCTGTAGAAGGGGCTACTTACACAGGCAGTGAAAAGTTTTATGGCATGAGCCCTGAAGAATTTAAAAAAGTTTTAAGTGATAACGGTCTTGTTATGCCGAGTGCACATTACCTTCTTGGCGAAGCAGAAACGAACAACCAGCCAATGAAAGGAACGATCCTCCACGATTGGGATAGAGCAGTGGATGATGCAGCAGCAGTGGGTTTAAAGTATATGGTTTGTGCTTACCTTATGGAAAGCGAAAGAGGAGATGTGGATCATTATAAAAAAGTGGCAGACGAGCTCAACATTGCCGGTGAGAGATGTAAAAAATCAGGGATTCAGTTATGTTATCACAACCACAATTTTGAATTTGTAAAGCAGGGCGATACACTTCCTTATGATATTTTATTAAGCACTGATAAAAATTTGGTGAAGATGGAGATGGATATGTATTGGGTTACTAAAGCAGAAAATGATCCTATTGCATTGTTTAAAGCACACCCTGGAAGGTTTCCGCTGTGGCATATAAAAGATATGGATAAAACAGAAAAAAAATCTTTTACTGAAGTAGGCAATGGCAGCATAAATTTTAAAGAGATATTCAAGTATAGAGATCTTGCCGGTATGAAGTACTTTTTCGTAGAGCAGGATATTACTCCCGGTTCTCCTTTCGATAGCATCACCCAAAGCATTGATTACATTAAAAAGAACCTGGTTTAAAAAGCAAAACATTATTAAATAATGAAAACCAGTAAAATAAGTTTCGCAATAGTATTGCTTATAAGCCTTGCTGCGACCGCATTTCGTGCAAAAGCAGATTTCTATGAATTGCAAGTATATCATTTAAAAAATACCAGCCAGGTTGAAAAAACAGATGCATACTTAAAGGATGCATATCTGCCCGCTTTGCATAAAATGGGTATAAAAAACATTGGTGTTTTTAAGCCGCTGGCAAACGATACAGCATCGGCAAAATTCATTTATGTATTAATAACTTTTGCTTCGCAAACGCAATGGTCGCAGCTTGCTGATAAATTAAACAAAGATGAAACTTATAAAAATGCAGCTAAAGACTTTACGAATGCTTCCGCAAGCGATGCTCCTTTTGATAGAATGGAAACCTTACTGATGCAGGCTTTTACAGGTCAGCAGCATTTATTACTTCCTAAGGGGAAAGAATGCAGCAAGAGTATATGAGCTGCGTTCTTACGAAAGTCCTACGGAACATTTGTTTATGAAAAAGATGGCTATGTTCAATGCTGATGAAATAAAAATTTTCAATCGGCTTGGCTTCAATCCAGTATTTTATGGAAAGGTAATATCCGGAAGTCACATGCCTAATCTCATGTACATGCCGATATTCGATAATGTGCAGCAAAGAGATGAACAATGGAAAACGTTTGGCAGCGATGCGAAGTGGAAAGAAATATCATCAGATCCTGCAAATGAAAATGATGTGTCGGTATCGCACATTGACAGCATCTTAATGCATGCTGCTAATTATTCTGATTATTGATTTTTAAAATAAATAAAACGATTGCATGAAAACTTTATTCATCGCTTTTGCAATGTGTATGTTCACGGCAAATGCCTTCCCGCAACAGATTGGTGTGTTCGATGGACAAGATGATGTTGGTAAGATTTTGCATAAAGGCGGCGGCGCTTATAATAGTGAAACAGGCGCTTACGAAGTATCAGCTTCTGGAACCAATATATGGTTTACCCATGACGATTTTCACTTTGTATGGAAAAAAATGAAAGGCGATTTTATTTTGCAATGCCGTGGAAAGCTGGTAGGCAAAGGCGTTGAGCAACATCGCAAGTTTGGCTGGATGATCAGAAACACTTTAGACAGCACTTCTCCAATGATTGCTGCTACTATCCATGGCGATGGCTTAACATCACTCCAGTATCGCAAGGCTGAAAAAACAAATGTAGAAGAAATAAGGTTCGGCATTAGCGGCCCTGATGTTATTCAATTAGAAAGAAGAGGAAGGCTGTACATCATGTCTGTGGCGCATTTCGGTGAGTTGTATGTTACGCAGCAAACAGATAGTGTTGATCTTAATGATGATGTTTATGTTGGCTTATTTGTGTGCTCTCATAATAAAGATGTGGTTGAAAAGGCCTCGTTTGAAAATGTAAGAATTATTATTCCTGCAAAAGATAGTTTCCAGGCTTATAAAGAATATATAGGCAGCAATATTGAAACAATGAATGTGTTTACTGGCGTTCGAAAACTAGAATATACAGCTTCTAAAAAATCTTTGCAGGCGCCGAACTGGGCACATGATGGTGGCCATCTTATTTATAACACTGAAGGATTAATGTATCGTCTTGATCTTAAAACTGAGGCATCAGAAGAAATAAATACAGGCAAAGTAAAAAACAATAACAACGATCATGTAATTTCTTTCGATGGAAAGATGCTTGGTCTTAGCGCAGCAAGTATTGATGGAAAATATAATTCAGTGGTATACACAGTTCCAATAACCGGCGGAGAACCAAAACAAATAACGCCTATAGGCCCTTCTTATTTACACGGCTGGTCTCCGGATGGAAAATGGTTAACATTTACTGGTCAAAGAAATGGTGAGTTTGAAATTTATAAAGTATCCGCCGGCGGCGGTGAAGAAATAAAGCTTACTAATTCTCCCGGGCTCGATGATGGCTCTGAATATAGCCCTGATGGAAAATATATTTACTTTAATTCCGTAAGAAGTGGCCACATGCAGCTTTACCGCATGAAGCCGGATGGAAGTGAGCAAACACAACTCACCAGCGATACTTGCAACAATTGGTTTGCACATGTTTCGCCTGATAATAAATGGATTGTTTGCTTAACGTTTATGAACGATGTTAAACCTGATGAGCATCTTTTTTATAAGCATGTGTATCTGCGCATGATGCCAGTTTCCGGGGGGCCATTGAAAGTGATTGGATATTTATATGGTGGCCAGGGAAGCATTAATACACCATCATGGTCACCGGATAGCAAGAGAATCGCCTTTGTAAGTAACAGCGACGTATCACCCTGATTTTATTTTAATTTTTATAAAACAAACTGTGTTATATGAGATGGACAACTGCCAGGAAAATTTTATTTTTTGTATGGATCATTTTATTTTTTCCTAAAAATATCATTGCACAAAAAACCGATGCTGCTATCGAAGCAAAGGTGAGTGCAATGGTAAAACAAATGACGCTTGAAGAAAAGGCTGGCCAGATGGCACAAGTGTCTATTGAATCTCTGGGAAGTGTGGTGAATGGAACGTTTGCTTTTAATCAAACTAAATTAAAGGATGCAGTAGTTGCTTATAAAATCGGGTCTATGCTTAACACACCAGGTTTGCAAACTGCACAACAATGGAATAACATTATTGAAGAAATACAAAACAATACAAAGCTCACTGATAAAAAAATTCCTGTATTATATGGGCTTGATGATAACCATGGAGTAAACTATGTTGCAGGTACAACATTGTTTCCCCAGGAAATAGGGCAGGCAGCAACCTGGAATCCTGAATTAGTTTATAATGCAGGTGTTATTACCGCTTATGAATCGCGTGCAGCAAGCGTGCCTTGGACTTTTTCTCCGGTGTTGGACTTAGGCACAAACCCGCAATGGCCGCGTATTTGGGAAGATTATGGTGAAGACCCATATTTAGGTTCTCAAATGGGTGTCGCGTTTGTAAAAGGTGTTCAGGATCCTTTAGGCAGCAAAGAAAAAATAGTAGTTAGCTTAAAGCATTACATGGATTACTCTGATCCTAAATCAGGGCATGACAGAACTGACTCATGGATACCCGAATGGTACTTGCGTGAATATCATTTGCCTGCTTTTAAAGCCTGTGTTGAAGCAGGTGCAAGAACCGTGATGGTAAATTCTGCATTGATCAATGGCATACCCACACATATCAATAAACATTTGCTTACTGATATTTTAAAGAATGAATTGAACTTTACCGGCTTCGTTGTAAGTGACTGGCAGGATATTGAAAATGTGTATCGTCGCGATCATATTACAAAGGATATAAAAGGCGCTGTGGTGCTGGCTATTAACGCGGGCATTGACATGTCAATGATACCTTATGATTACAAAGAATTTTGCGGTGATGTGATTGCGTTAGTAAAAGAAGGAAAGATTTCGATGGATAGAATTGATGATGCAGTTACAAGAATTTTACGCGTGAAAGAAGAATTGAAGCTGTTTGATACACCAATGACTTATCTTAAGGATTATCCAAAATTTGGCAGTGCAGAATTTGAAAAAGCATCTTACAACACAGCATCAGAGTCTATTACTTTATTGAAAAATAATAATGGCATTTTGCCTTTAAAGAAAAATGCAAAGGTGCTTGTAACCGGCCCAAATGCTAATTCTATGCGCACGCTTAATGGCGGATGGACTTACACATGGCAGGGAGAAAAGACGGATGAGTATGCAGAAAAATACAATACAATCCTCGAAGCCGTTCAAAGGAAATTCGGTCCATCCAATGTTTTATTTCAACAAGGTGTTGGTTATAATATGCGCGGTGCTTATTACAATGATTCTGTTGTAAATATTGACGCTGCTGTAAAAGCTGCAGCTGGCGTGGATTACATCCTGTTATGCATTGGTGAAAACAGTTATACAGAAACACCTGGCAACCTAAACGATTTGAGTTTATCTGACAACCAAATAATGCTTGCACAGGCTATGATCAAAACAGGCAAGCCAGTTATTTTTATTTTAAATGAAGGACGGCCAAGAATCTTTAATAAGATAGAACCCGGTGCTGCAGCGGTTCTTGATGTATATCTTCCATCAAATTTTGGTGCAGATGCATTGGCAGATATTCTTACAGGAGATGTGAACCCAAGCGGTAAACTGCCGATAACTTATCCGCGTTATACCAATTCACTGGCACCATACATTCATAAGCCATCAGAAGGAGAAGGCAATCCGCAGGGTGGAGATTTCTATCCTCAATATCCATTTGGCTTTGGTTTATCTTATACCACTTTTCAATATAGCAATATCACCATTAATAAAAATTCTTTTGATCCGAGCGAAACAGCAACAGTAACTGTGACAGTAAAAAATTCGGGTAGTCTTGAAGGAAAAGAAGTGGTTGAATTATTTTCTTCAGAATTGGTAGCATCTCTGACCCCTGATGTAAAAAGATTAAGAAGATTTGAAAAGATAGATTTGAAACCTGGGGAATCAAGAACAGTAAGCTTTTCCTTGCCTCTAAAAGAACTGGCTTATGTAAATACTGATAATAAAAAAATTCTGGAAGCGGGAGATTTTAAAATACAAATTGCTAATCAAACAACAACATTTTCAATAAATAAAACAGAAGTGTATTAAATAAGTATTTTATGAAAATTAAAATTCTATTGTTTGCATGTTTTCTTTTTTACATAAAAACAAATGCACAGAAATTTGAAAATCTGGCGCCAACTCCACCAATGGGATGGAATAGCTGGAATACATTTCAAATCAAGATCAACGACTCATTGGTTAGAGGTATTGCAGATGTAATGGTGTCATCAGGGATGAAAGATGCAGGCTATACTTATCTTGTATTAGATGATGGATGGATGGCAATGCAGAGAGACAGCATCACAGGCAACCTTGTTCCTGATCCAAAAAAATTTCCTAACGGCATGAAAGTGTTGGTAGATTATGTGCACAGCAAAGGACTAAAGTTTGGCTTGTATAATTGTGCAGGAACAAAAACCTGTGCAGGCTATCCCGGTACAAGAGGGTATGAATACCAGGATGCACGATTTTATGCATCGCTTGATATTGATTATTTAAAATTTGACTGGTGCTATTCAGATAGCCTGAATGCGGTGGAAGCTTATAACACTATGAGTAAAGCATTGCGCGGCAGCAGGGCACCCAATTGTTTTTAGCTTATGCGAATGGGGTTCGCATAAGCCGTGGCTATGGGCTGCAAATGTAGGCCAGCTATGGCGTACAACGGGTGATATAGGTGCAGTGTTTGATGGTTATATTGATCATGGTAACTGGAAGCAAGGTGGCTTAATGCTGATCGTTGATCAGCAGAATGGCTTGCAAAAATATGCAGGCCCCAATCATTGGAACGATCCTGATATGCTGGAAGTAGGCAATGGCATGAGCGTAAATGAAGACCGCTCTCACTTTTCATTGTGGTGCATGTTAGCTGCTCCGTTAATTGCAGGAAATGATTTACGAAAAATGACTCCACGAAACAAAAGCAATACTTACTAATAAAAATGCAATTGCTATTGATCAGGATAAAGCAGGCATGGAAGGATATTTATACAAAAAAATGGATAGCATTGAAATGTATGTAAAACCTTTAAGCAATGATGATTGGGCAGTGTGTTTTGTAAACCGTTCACATAAAAATATGCCACTAAATTATAAATGGGATGATGTGATAACGGATACTTTATTCAATAAAACTTTTGATGCAAAGACTAACGCTTATAAAATATTGAACGTATGGAGCGGCAAACAAAGCGATACTAAAAAGTCTTTCACTGCAAAATTAGAATCACATGATTGTTTACTGCTAAGGTTACAAAGATGAATCTTATGATCTAATCTTTTAGTTCGATCCACACAGGGCCATGATCACTTGATTTTTCCCAGCCTCGTACGTAAGTATCTACACCAGCGGCGGCAAGTCTTTTATCAAGCGCAGGGCTTAGCAAAAAATGATCGATACGTAAACCCGCGTTTCTTCCAAAGGCATTTCGGAAATAATCCCAGAAAGTATAAATAATTTCATTAGGATATAATTTGCGTATGGCATCTGTCCATCCCTGCGAAACAAGTTTTCTAAACGCTTCACGAACTTCGGGCCGAAATAATGCATCATTCACCCATCGCTCAGGCTTGTATACATCTATTTCGGTAGGCATTACATTATAATCGCCGGTTAATACAACAGGCTTCCCTGATGACATAAGTTCGGCGGCATGTGTGGTTAACCTTTCAAACCATTTTAATTTATATTCCAGCTTCGGCCCTGGTGCCGGATTGCCATTGGGCAAGTATAAACAACCGACCACTATACCATTAGTAGTCGCTTCTATATAGCGGCTATGCTCATCTTCAGGATCACCGGGCAGCACTCTTCTGATCTCTACAGGTGTTTCATTTTTGGATAATATCGCTACACCATTCCAGCTCTTTTGCCCATGCCATATAGCCTTGTATCCTGCATCTTCTATTGCCTGTAGAGGAAACTTTTCCTGCGGAGCTTTTAACTCCTGCAGGC
This sequence comes from uncultured Chitinophagaceae bacterium, assembly GCA_963823975.1. Taxonomy (GTDB): domain Bacteria; phylum Bacteroidota; class Bacteroidia; order Chitinophagales; family Chitinophagaceae; genus Ginsengibacter. The sequence goes on from CAWGNP010000001.1 coordinate 219,108, forward strand.
AAACCACATCTGGCGCAGATTGTTCCAGCCAGCGAAGCAATACAGGTAACCTGCCATTTACGCCATTCACATTATAGGTTGCTATTTTCATGCTGCAATAATATATATTATATGCTAAAAATTATTCGATAAATATTGTCACGATCACTTTAGAAAGGCCGAACAATCTATGCACGCATTAGAAAGAAGTTGGATGCTGCTGACCGGGTTATACAGCGAGGTTCTATTAATAAGGGTTAATAATAAAATGATAGCTTAGCTGAAATAATATATACATGATAAGGCTAAGTATTTTATACCCGAACACAGAAGGAAAGAATTTTGATAAGGATTATTATCTTAATATTCACATGCCCATGTCCCTGCAATTGCAGGGAGAAGCTGTAAAAAGCGTTAGTGTTGAATTTGGTATAAACGGCGGCCTGCCTGACTCTAAGCCTGCTTACATTGTTATGTGTCACTTTCTTTATAACTCATTTGAAGATTTTCAAAAAGCTTTCATGCCGCATGCTGATACACTTATGAAAGACATTTTAAACTATACTGATATTGAAGCAACCATACAATTCAGCGAAGTAAAAATGAATCTTTGAATCAAACTATTTATATAGAATTAAGCATTTTATCAATTGAATCAAAGCAATTAAATGGTAGGACATTATGCTTTGAAGTGTTTATTATTTGGCAAAATGTTTGAATTAAAACTTTTAAATTTTATTATGAAAAGATCTATTATTATAGCTGCGATTGTTTTTGCAACGGTTTCTTGTAATGACAACAAAAACTCGGGTACACCGAATGCAGATAGCACTACAGTAAATGGTGACTCAGCAACAATGGGCACGGGAAATACACCGGGATCAGGAGGAAGTGCGAATAGTTCTGGAGCTACCGGCACTACAGGCACAGGTACTGCATCTGATTCCGGAAATGCTGCGCACCGCGGATCAGATACTACTATGCATCAATAGTTTTGATTAATGGAAGTGCCAGATCAGACACGCCTGATCATTTTCAAATCATAATTTGTCGTTGATAACGCTTGCCCCATTTCCCCCAATCTTTCATAAGATCTTCTAAAGTTATCAGCAAATCTTTTGAAGTTGTTTTCTTTCCCTTTGTTGGCGGCACTAATTGTGCATCGTTAACTTTATCTGTATATACTTTTGTAGCAAACCATGTAATATGCTCATGAGGTAATGCAAGCCCAAGAATCATTCCCGGCAAGCCATTAAAAGATTCGGGACCTCCTGTGGTAGTAATTTCGATCAGTATAATAAGCGACTACATAAATTGAATCCATTACAATAGCATTGGCTCGCCTGCAATTAAAGCCTGCTATGTTTCTTAGTTTCATCAGTAATCTTCCATTTTATTTTTCTTGTGCTGTCATGTAATAAAAACGTTTGCTCATAAATATTTTTTTGTGCTATGCTCAATGAATCTGCAAGATTTGTATAAATAGTATTATCTTCTGCAGGCTCTTGCCAAAGCCTGTTATTGTCAGTGTTTTCACGGCCGGGTTTATACAACGTTTTAGTATCGTTGAACTCAAGATCAAAATAAGTTGTTTTAAATTGCGGCATCATTTTCTTCATCAGTTCTTTCCAGCCATTATCAGTTTCATCATCCACCTGTGCATATAGATTTATTTTTCTTTCAAATTCAATTCTTCCCTGTGAAAGAAAAATCGCATTTTGCGCGTGGATATTTTTTATAAAAAAGAAAGAAAAAATAATAATATAACATAAACGTTTCATACGTCTTATTTTAGTTTTTAGAACATATCATCTCCGTTCGGCGCCTTTGTTCCTGCTTTATTAAAATTCCATACAACTGATAAAAGAAAATATCTTCTGATAGTGTTGTAGGTATTTTCTGAAATAAAATTGCTGTTTACTGTTCTGTTGAAACCAATGTTTTGATCAAGCAAATCATGCCCGATAATTTTTACAAGCAAGGCATCATTTTTTAAAAATGTTCTGCCAATCCAGCCATTCCAAAATATAACATTGGTATTATTATCAAATACAGATGTTTTTTGTTTCAGGTTAAAATCACAATCAGTATTAATCTGGAACTTTCTTCAAAAAATAAAGATGCACACTTGGGTCAGCATCGAAGTCCAGTAATTTGTTTGGATATCTGCTTTGAATGGAAGAGTTACTTGTTGTGTATGTAACAGATGGATTAATGCTTACACTATATTTTTTTTCTTTGTCTTTATAACAATCCTACACCAAAAGTATAATTGCCACTTTGAGTTACATTCAACAGGTTATTTACAATACTTACATACCTCGTTGCATTAAAATTGGCAAAGGTATTTAAATACATATCTGCTTTCTTCAATTTAAAACCATAATTAATATTTCCGCCAAAAGACTTGTTACCATTGAGGTTTACATATTGATTAATTGTTCTTCCGAATGAATCAACATAAGATTTGTTAGAGATAGCGTTTTCTGTAAAACTACTGAATTGAGAGAAATAAAAATATTTCTTTCTTTAAGCACTTTATAATCAGAAAAATTCAAATCATAGATTATTTTGAAAAGCAGGTTTTAAAGATGGATTGCCAATGGTGATATTTAAAGGATCTGGTATTGGTTACAACAGGTTGTATTTGGTTAATATTAGGTTGCTGCTGTTGCACCATTATAATTAAAAGAAATTCTTCTTTGTTGTGTAAACTGGTAAGACATATTTGCCTGCGGATACCAGTTCAAAAAGCTTCTTGAGATAGAAGAATCATTAAATTTATTAGTTTGACTATAAGAAGAATAGCCTGCATCTGTTCCAAAATTCATTTTAAATTTCTTTTTAAATAAACTGTAAGCGATACCACCTCTGTTTGTAAAAATATTGAACAGATAATGATTGCTGTACAAGCTGTCAAGAGCGGTATATTTTGCATCGGTTCCTTTATTATAAGAGTTAACGGAAGCATTGCTGTTATTGACTGACAAGGCCATAATTTATAACAAGTGAAGATACTTTACTTAATGGTTCTGTGTAAGTAAGTTTTGAATTTAACGCAAGGTCTCAATGCATTGTTGGTTTTATATTGATCCGTTAGAGAATCTTTTACCAAAGCTCCTTTTGTATAATAATTATTAGCAGAATACAAATAACCGGTTGACGAATTATTGCTGTAGTTTTCTTTGAAATTAAAAGATAGTGTTCTTCCTTTCTTTTTTAATTTTTTTCTCCAAATAACATTGCTGTTAATTGAGTTGTTATCACCTGATAGTAGAAGTTTTACGAAGTGCATTATTCACAAAAGAACTATCACTGGCACGGGCTTCAGAAGAATCGATAAGCATTGGTTATTTTATGATCAATGCCAGCCATCTGCTGAAATTTTTATAGATGAAGAAGAATCAAGTCTGGTATTCATAACTGCCGTTAACCCTGTTGCGTAGAATCTGATTATGAAAAACTTTGCTTATCATTATTAAAATATAAAGTATCTGGTAAAATAAATTCTGATACGTGTGCTGCTTACACCATTTACATTCAACTGCAACATTTTATAATTGCCATTAATTGATTGCTTATCATCATTCCATTTATTATTATAATGAATGCCGCCGGTTTGAACAAGTCGGATATCCCTGGCCATTATATCTTCCATTCCAGGAGTCAAGCGGATCATAATTATCAATGCTTATAGAAATGCCGCCACCATCGTTACTTACATCGGCATTCGCAAAAGGATTATCACCATATGTATTTTGATCCTGCCAATTCAATCCAGATGTTCCTGTATTTGAAATAATGCCATACAACGCAAATTTTTTCTTGTCCTTTAAAATCATTAAACATTAACTGGTTATCATGATAACCATTAGTTCCTGCGCCACATTTGACTTTGCCAAAGTATCCATTCTTTTTATTGTCTTTAAGTTTTAAATTTATCGTCTTTTGTTTTTGCCCATCATCAATTCCTGTAAAAGCAGCCTGGTCACTTTTCTTATCATACACCTGCACTTTATCTACCATATCTGCACGCAGATTTTGTGTTACCAATGTGGGATCATCTCCAAAAAATTCTTCGCCATCCACCAAAACTTTTTGCACTTTTTCTCCTTGCGCAGTTATGGTTCCATTTTTATCAATTTGTATTCCCGGCAATTTTTTTAAAAGGTCTTCTACTGTTGCATTTGGCTGCACTTTAAAGCTGTCTGCAGCAAACTCAGTGGTATCGCCTTTTAAGCGAATAGCACCTGCATTGTTATCGAATAATAACATCTTCCAAAAGATTTGCTTTTAGTATCATGCTAATATTACCAACATCCATTTGCGAAGAATCTGTTACGAAAATATGATCAGCAAAATCAGCATAATGAGGATAGGTGATTAATAAAATATATTTTCCTGAATCAAGATTTTTCAATTCAAAATTTCCTTTTTCATCACTTCTTATAAATTTATATAAAATAGAATCTTTAGCTCTAAGCAGCGAAATCACTGCATTTGGTAACGGCTTTTTTTCATCCTGGTCATTTACTGATCCTGTAATTTTTAATGTTTGGGAAAAAGAAGAAACGTAAATAACACTCCAATAAAAAGTGTATGTAGTTTCTTCATAAACAGCTTTTAGTTTTTGGTGATGCAGAGGTATAGTTCAAAATTGAATTAATTATTTATAGTAACTTAAGCCGTGTTCTTAATTTTACGTTAAACAATGCATTTTATTTTTAGATAATATAAATATCTATTCCAATGAACCGGGATGCTCAGGATGAAGAGGCTGAAATAAAATATGAAGACATTCATTTTGTTGACAGCACAAAACCTGTATGGAATTATTCTTTATTTACTGAAGAAGACTTACAGAATTTTCAGGAATGGTACGCATTACAGGTTGTATGAAAAATTTGGATCACACAAAAAAAACGTTTTAAATACTGATGGATATTACTTTGCCGTGTGGGCTCCAAATGCAACAGCAGTAAGTGTTACGGGCGATTTTAATAATTGGAACACTACTTCTCATCCATTGTTTGTAAGACTTGAGAAGTCGCGGAATTTGGGAAGGTTTTATTCCAAATATTAATGAATATACATCGTATAAATATTTTATAATTGGTTTTGAAGGCGCTGAGCTTTTTAAGAGCGATCCATTTGCTAATCATTGTGAAACAAGGCCCACATACCGCATCCAAAACTATTCACATGCATCATGAATGGAATGATGAAAGATGGATGAGAAAAAGAAAAAAAAATAATAGCCTGGATGCGCCATGGAGTGTATATGAAGTACATCTTGGCAAGCTGGATGAGGCCGTGATCCTTATGATGAATTTAATTTAAATTCTTACGCAGCAAATAACTGAGCTGTTAGTGCCATATGTAAAAGAGATGGGCTTTACACATGTAGAGCTGATGCCGGTGATGGAGTATCCTTTCGATGGAAGCTGGGGCTACCAGGGTACTGGCTATTTTGCGCCTACATCGAGGTTTGGCAATCCCAGGATTTTATGAAGATGATAGAAGCATTTCATAATGCAGGCATCGGTGTGATACTTGATTGGGTGCCTTCTCATTTTCCTCATGATGCTCATGGTTTATACATGTTTGATGGAACGCATACCTATGAATATGCAGACATGCGCAAGGGTTATCATCCGGACTGGAACTCTTATATTTTTAATTATAAAAGAGGGGAAGTGCGTTCCTTTCTGATAAGCAGTGCACGCTTTTGGTTTGATAAATTTCATATAGATGGAATACGAGTGGATGCAGTAAGCTCGATACTGCATTTGGATTATTCAAGGAAAAAAGGACAGTGGGAACCGAATGAATTTGGGGGCAATGGAAATATGGAAGCAATTGAATTTATCAGGAACCTGAACGCCATGGTTTATCGGGATTTTCCTGATGTGCAAACCATTGCAGAAGAAAGCACCAACTGGCCACAGGTAACAGATCTTACCATCAATGGCGGACTTGGGTTTGGCATGAAATGGATGATGGGATGGATGCACGATACGATTGATTATTTTAAGTCTTGATCCGATACAAAGAAAAGACCACCAGAATAAATTTACTTTCAGCATGATGTATTTTTATGATGAAAACTTTTATGCTTCCACTTAGCCATGATGAAGTGGTGCATGGCAAGTCACCTATGATATATAAAATGCCGGGAGATGAATGGCAAAAGTTTGCCAACCTGCGCCTGCTCTACACTTACATGTTTACACATCCGGGCGCTAAGCTTTTATTTATGGGAAATGAAATTGCTCAAACCTCTGAATGGGATTATAATAAAGAAGTTGCATGGTATCTTCTGCAATATGAGCCTCATAAAAAAATGCAGGATTTTATAATTGATCTTAATAGTTTTCTGCGCGATCATTCAGCCTTGTATGAGCTGCAGTTTAGTAAGGATGGCTTTGAATGGATTGATCTTAATCATCGTAATGAAAGCGTTGCAGTTTTTTTGCGTAAGGGTAAAAAGAAAAAAGAAAATGTTTTGGTAGTGTTTAATATGACACCAGTAGTAAGAAAAGACTGGAAAATACAAGTGTACGGCAAAAAGGAATGGGCTATTGTTTTTAACAGCGATGAAAAAAAATATTGGGGTACGGGCCAATTTGAAAACCAGGTAATAACTACGACTGCTGTTGACAAAAAAGATAAACTGTATGAAATAAATATCAGCCTGCCGGCGTTATGTGGTATAGCGCTAAAATAGTTTGGCGCGTATAAAATATACCGCTATGAAGAACGCAGTTATAACGATTGCACTTTGCTTTTTTTCTCAAATCATTTTTTCGCAATCAACTACCGGTTCCCTTCAAAGTGACAAAGAATCCGGCATGGATTATTATCGGCAGGAAGATTACGGCAAAGCAAAAATATTTTTGGAAAAAGCTGTAAAAGAAAATGATAAAGATGCTGAAGCAGCCTATACTTTAGGGCGCACTTATATAGAACTGGAAAATGAAAATGCTGCGATTCCTCTTTACCTGAAAGCCTTGGCTGCAGAGCCTTCCAAAGTTTCGTGGACATACGAATTGGCTTTACTTTATTATAATAAAAGTGATTATGCCAACGCAATAAAATATTTTAATGTATGTGCAGATAAAGGTTATCCAAAGTCAAACGATTTTTATGAAAACCTTGGTTTTGCGCAGCTATATAACAATGATGTCGATAATGGCATGAAGAATCTCAACATTGTTTTGGAAAGAAAACCGAACAACACAGAGTTGCTAAACAATATTGCCAATGCATTTTATGAAACGAAAAAATATGACGATGCATTAGATTATTTTGCAAAGCTGCTTACGCTCAATCCTAAGGATGCGACATCATTATATATGGCAGGTATGGCTTTTCAAAAAAAGGGAGAAAAAGACAAAGGCCAAAAGCTTTGTGATAAAGCGATAGCAATGGATCCTTCTCTGGCCAAGAATCGCCAAAAGAAAGATGTATCAATGGGTTTATAAAATTTACAGATAATTATTTTCGGGCAGCATTTCTCAATGGTGCTTTTTATTTTAGATTATTATAAGACAGTGTTTTTACGGTTTTTATAATTAAGTGTTTTTGCTGTTGACACGCAAATACAAACATTGTATTTTTACCCTGCTACCTGCACCTCTTTAACCATTAAGCCTGGCCTATGAAAAAATTATACATTGTATTACTATTCGCTGGTATGTTTCTGACTCAAAAAAATTATTCGCAGTGTACATGCTCAGATGGCACCACCCCCGATTCGCTTGCTTACGAACAATATTTTGATTCCATTATTGCAACCAATACTACCATATCTTTTCCTCAATTTGATCCTGCCGTTGGAATGCTCTCCTGTATAAAACTCAGCGATACTGTTACTACTATTGTAAATTATAATCTGGAGAACAACCTTACTGATAGTGAAGATTATAATTTTGAAACATTCAGGCGCTCACAGTTCACAGGCCCGAGCAGTTTTTTTTCTTCTATAACATCGCCGCCAAAAGATTTTGGTCCTTACACACTTTCACCTTATGATTCAACAGGCATGGATACAACGGACGCAGTAAGCATAGGGCCTGACACTACTTTCAACAAAAAATATTATTCAAAGTATACAGCGCCTACATCCGCTTATTATGGGAACGACAGCGTTAATTTTAATTATTTAACCACCAGCACATTTACTATTTTAACGGGAAGTGATAATGCTATCATAACCCTAAGAGCTTACACGAGGTTGGATGTAACGCTTACTTATTATTGGTGCCCATATGCAGTGCTGGCTACGCACATTACTAATTTCAATGCATCTTTGAATGGACATAATGTGTTGCTTGCCTGGCAGGTGCAGGACAAAAATATTAATGATAAATATGAAATAGAAGTAAGCACCAATGGAAAAGACTTTATCACTGCAGGTGCAGGAGCAGCAAGTGTTTCAGAAGAAATGACTAATTACAAATATGTGTATGCAGTCAATAAAGATTTTCATGGAAACTTATTTTTTAGGGTAAAGAGAACTGGTTATACAGGTAACTATTTGTATTCACAAATTCGCACTGTTTTCATTACAGATACAAAAGATGCGAATTACGCCTTATATCCAAATCCAACAATTACAGGAGTTACCATTAATTTTTTAAAGGCTGGCGGTGGCGTATACGTAGTGGAGCTTATGAATAGTGTGGGGCAAACTACTTATAGAAAAAATTATTCAATGATACAAAGTGGTTCAGTAAATATTGAGTGGGCACATAAGCCTGCGGCCGGCATGTATTATTTAAAAGTAACCGATGTAAAAAATAATACGCAGCAAATAGAAAAGCTGCAGATTCTTTAGTTATGGTGTAGGTTTTACTGGTAGAGGCTGCTGTAACAGGCAGCCTTTTTTATAATTATAGTGCTAATTCATCATGAGCATATTCACACTTCGTTGTAAAATATTAAATGCTATTTCTGCCATCAGGTTTTCCCTGTCGAGCGTAGGATTTACTTCTGTTATTTCAAAGCAACATATTTTTCTTAATTGCATAAATTTACTTACGAGGTCTTCTGCCTCTCTTTCTTTAAGCCCGTTCAGCACAGGTGTTCCCGTTCCTCTGGTTATAGACGAATCAAGACAATCAACATCGAAACTTACATAAATATCCGTGCAATCTGCCAGATAGCGGAGTACTGAGCGCACAACATTTTCAGGACCTTTGCGGCGAAGTTCGGCAGTCGTGATCACACGCATTCCATATTTATCTATTATAAATTTTTCTTGTTTTTCATAATCTCTTAAAGAAATAAATACAATGTCTTCAGGTAAAATTTTTGGAGATATTTTGCCAAAATTTTTTATCTGTTCCCATTGCTTTTTTGTTTTTTCATCCAAATCGTGCGTTTTACATTCTTCATTGTCTTCCGCTATAGCCGCTGAAAGTGGCATCCCGTGCATGTTTCCTGAGGGAGTAGTATAAGGTGTGTGCAGGTCAGCATGTGCATCAATCCAAATCACACCAAGCTTGCTATTTGGTTTGGCCATTTTGATACCTGCTATAGTTCCCCCTGCAATGCTATGATCGCCGCTAAGCACAACAGGAAAAAAATTGCTATTGATAGAATCCTTTACAGCATGCGAAACTTTATCATACATATTCAGGATGCCAGTGATCCGCTTTGCGTAAGGAGATTGAATTGGCTCAAAAAGCAAATGATTTTCTGTTTCTATTTTCTCCGAAGGAAAATGAACAAAAAAATTACTCATAAAATCGAGCGCTGCAATTTTAATTGCTTCTACACCAAGGCTTGCTCCGCGTGTGCCTGCGCCTATTTCACTCGGCACTTCTATCAGCTTTATATTTTTCATATAAAAATGTTTTAAAAAATCTTTTGAAAATGCCATAGAAAACTGTCAACGATAACAATATTTACAAAAAGGCATTAACACTTTTTAAGAATAACAAAAATCGTGGTAAGCGCTTTATTACTTTTTTGTCGCTGAAGATGCCGGATAAGTTTTGAAACAGCGCATCTGTAAAAAATATTCTTTAAAAACTATTGCAAAAGTAAATAACAAAAAGCTAACTGTGAAAAAGCTGTGTATAAGTAAAAACGTTGCATAATTCCATGAGTATTCTAATAACATAACCGATATATTTGTCCGTAAGCCTTTACAGTAAAGGCTTTAAAACAAAAGCCGTGAGATTAAAGAGTTTAGAAATAAAGGGATTTAAAAGCTTTGCTGATAAAACAACACTCAACTTTGATGAAGGTATCACAGGTGTTATAGGTCCGAATGGTTGCGGTAAAAGTAATATTGTAGATAGCATTCGCTGGGTAATAGGAGAGCAAAAGATAAGCCAGCTAAGAAGTGAAAATCTTGAAAGCCTTGTATTTAATGGCTCGAAAACCCGCACCGCAAGCGGGCTTGCAGAAGTGAGCCTTACGTTTGATAATACAAAAAATATATTGCCTACAGAATTTAATACCGTAACTATTACCAGGAAATATTATAAAAATGGTGAAAGCGAATACAGGTTGAATGATGTAAGCTGCCGGCTGAAAGACATTCATAATTTATTTATGGATACAGGCGTAAGTACCGACAGCTATGCAATCATAGAGCTTGGAATGGTAGATGATATTATAAAAGACAAAGAAAACAGCAGGCGAAGAATGCTTGAGCAAGCTGCAGGGATTTCTATTTATAAAACAAGGAAGCGCGAAGCAAAACTGAAGCTGGATGCGACTGAACAGGATCTTGCCCGTATCGAAGATTTACTTTTTGAAATAAATAATCAATTAAAAACATTAGAAAGCCAGGCAAAAAAAGCAGAAAAATATTTCGAGATAAAAAAAGAATATCGTGTGGTGAGCATCGAACTGGCAAAGGCTGCGCTTGAAGGATTTAATATTACTTATAAGAATTTGAATGAGCAACAAAAAACTGAAATAGATAAGCGCATTCAGCTTGAGGCAGAGATTGCAGGACAAGAAGCCTTTATAGAAAAAGAAAAAGCAGAATTTATTGAAAAGGAAAAAGCGTTACAGCAGCAGCAGTATGCATTCAATGAGCTTAATAATTCAGTAAGGGAAAAGCAAAATGAAAAAAACCTGGCACTACAAAAACTGCAGCATCTGCAGGAAAAGCAAGTGGGACTGAAAGAATTTTTACTAAAAGCAGAAGGGCAATTACAGGGCATTGAAACAAGCATTCATTTTACTCAACAACAGCTGGATGATGAAGATGCAAAACTTGCTGTGCAAAAGCAGCAACTGGATTTGATAAAGCAATCATCAGAAGATAAGCGTAAAGTTTATGACGAAAAAAGATTAGCAGCCGATGCATTACGCCAACAGCAAATAAACCTGCAAAGGAATTATTTTGATGCAGAAAAAAAAGTCGCAGTGGCCGATACTAATATCCACAATTTACAAAGAACAATTGCGCAGATAGAGGATGAGCAAGAGCAGCGCAAACAGATGCTTGAAAAACTTGCTGCGGAAAAAAAACAAAAAGAAGAGCAGCTGCACGAGAAAAGAATTTCACTGGAACAACTGCAGCAACACAATACTTTTACTAAAGAACAAATATTTGAAACGCAAGCTGAGCTTGAGAAATTGCGCCATGAGCTTGCTGAGGAAAATCGACTGCTTGACGCAAAACAAAATGAGCACGACCTGCTTAAAAGTATGATGGATAGCATGCAAGGCTATCCTGAAAGTGTAAAATTTCTGCATAAAAATAAATCATGGGACCACGCTGCACCTTTACTCTCTGACGTTTTGTATGTAAAGGAAGAATATCGTACAGCGCTTGAAAATGTGCTGGAGCCTTATCTTAATTATTATGTTGCAGAAAACATGCAAGACGGCTTAGCGGCAGTGCAGTTACTCGATGAAAATAAAAAAGGTAAAGCCAATTTTTTTCTTTTGGATAAGTTGAATGCATTTGAAAAAAAGGGTAACGAAGATGCTGTTATGGGAACAATTACAGCCTTGTCTGTGGTAGAAGTAGATGATAAGTATCGCCATCTTGCCAATTATCTTTTGGGAAATGTTTTAATAGCAGAAGATGAAGCTGCACTAATACAAGATAACAGTTATGTTGTACTCGAAAAAAATGGTAAATATGTAAAAGGGATTTATTCGCTTACCGGCGGCAGTATTGGTTTGTTTGAAGGCAAGAAAATTGGTCGTGCGAAAAATTTGGAGAAGCTTGCTCAAAAGATTTTAATACAAAAGGAAAAGGTAACCCGCTTAAAAGCCTCAATTACAAAACGCTCCAATGATGTAATTGCTTTTAATGAGCAGCTAAAAGAAAATGCAATTCATCAGGCGCAGCAACAAATAAATGAACTGGTCAATGTTTTATTTTCCATTCAGAATAAAATGGAAAACGCCACAAACCAGCAGGAATCATCATTACATCGTTTAGAAAAGCTGAACGATCAACTGCAGCAAAATCATTCTGCAATAGATGAAACAAGGACGCTGCTTATTTCTTTAACTAAACAAGTAAAGGATTCTGAAGATATTATGAAGATTGCGACGGATGCTTTTGCAAATGCAGAGAGTGATTACAATGAAGCTTACAGACTTTTTAATGAAAACAATTTATTGCTTGCAAAACAGCAAAGTAAAGTGAGTTCATTGCAACAAGAGCTTACTTTTAAAACCAATCAGTTCAAAGACCTTTCAGCACAGCAAGAAATAAGCAATGCTCAATTGCTTGAAGCTATCGCAAACATTGGTGTTTTGGAGGAAAGCGTTCGTCAAATAGAAAGCGATTTGAAAACATTATTAAAAGAAAAAGATGTCTCAGAAAAAAAATTGAATGAAGCTGACCAGGTATATTATAATCTGAGAAATGATCTGGCAGAAAAAGAAAGTGATCTGCGTACGAAACAAAGATCAAAGGAGCAAACAGATCATTTATTGAATGAAATAAAAGACAAACTGAATGAATTAAAACTACATCTTGCGGGAATGAAAGAGCGCCTGAATGTTGAATTTAAAATAGATCTTGATGCTATTTTGGATGAAGAAAGAACCACAGATATTTTACTGGAAGACTTACAGGAAAAAAGCGACCGGATGAAAAAGCGGTTGGAAAATATGGGTGAAATTAATCCTACAGCTATTGAGGCTTTTACTGAAATGAAGAAACGTTATGAATTTATTCTTGAGCAAAAAAATGATCTGTCAAGTGCAAAGGAATCTTTAATGCAAACAATAGAAGAAGTGGAGCTTACTGCCAATCGTTTGTTTCTCGAAACATTTAATAAAGTAAGAGACAATTTTCAGAACGTTTTTAAGGCCTTATTTACAGATGATGACACTGCTGATATGGTTCTTGAAAACCCTGAAAACCTTGCTGAGACAGGGATTGACATAATTGCCAAGCCTAAGGGTAAAAAGCCGACAAGTATTACGCAACTCAGTGGCGGCGAGAAAACGTTAACTGCAACAGCGCTCTTATTTGCTATCTATCTTATAAAACCTGCACCATTTTGTATACTGGATGAAGTCGATGCGCCGCTGGATGATGCAAACGTTGGTAAGTTCACGCAAATGATTAGAAAGTTTAGCAAATACTCGCAGTTTATTATCGTCACGCATAATAAAATGACAATGGCTTCTGTGGATGTAATTTATGGCGTTACCATGCAGGAAGCTGGTGTTAGCAAACTTGTTCCTGTTGACTTCAGAGGATTGGAGCACCAGGTAGCAGTATAAAAGCACAAGTAATTTATCATTCCAGCTTTCCAATCAATCCTTTTCCACCGGTAAAAAAAACGGATTTTCCTTTCTTGGCTCTTCTGCAAACATTAAAGCCTTGTTTTGAAATAGACTTCCATGTTTTGCCATCATCATTGGAAACATCAACACCGTTTAATCCACAAGTGGTCCATTTTTTATCGTACAAATATTCCACACAACTTCTGTAGCCATTTGGCTGTAGCTCAGGCTGCGACCATGTCTTGCCGCCATCAGTTGTTAATACGCAATTTTTTTCTGAAGCATTCGGTGTATTAAAATCGCCGCCGACAACAATAAAGGTTTTTTCATTTTTTATCGCAATAGAGTTAGCTCCTGCGGTTGAAGTGCCTTGTATAATTGGCAAGTCAATAATTTTATCTTTTATAAATAATCTTGAACGAAGGCCTCCGGATACAAAACATGCTGCACCATTTCCAATCTTCCTTATGTTGGTGCCGCTGGCCGCAAAACATGCTTCGCCACTGTCTGCAATCGGGTATTTGTTTTCAGGAAGTGTTTGCCATGTGTTACCTCCGCTGAATGTTCTTGCAATAAAAAATTTATTATTAATCGGGTCGCCGATTACAATGCCGCTCTGCTCATTCCAGAATTCCATTGCATCCAGAAATATTCCTTTGGTCTTATTTTCATAAACAAGCTTCCATGTTTCGCCGCCGTCAATGGTTCTTAAAATATAAGCAGGAGAATCAACGGCCATGATCACTGCAATGTTTTCATCAAAGGCTTCGATATCCCTGAAGTCATTCTTTTCGAAATTTTTTACCTGTATCCATTTCCATGTATTGCCACTATCCAATGATTTACCAACCATTCCATTGCTACCTGAAACCCATATTACACGGTCATTTACAACGCTTAGGCCTCTTAAAGAAGTCTTCGTGTCGGAATTTACAATCTTCACCTTTTGTGCATTTGTATTGATACAAAACAAAATAAAAACAGTGAGAACAAATTTCATTTTAATAGGATTAATAAACAATAAAGATAATAACTGTTATAGCAAAGCAAGGTCATGTGTCCTTTCATTATTCTCAAGTTTTAATTCTTAATTATGATTCCTCTTTCTACATTTGATAGATGAGCTACAATTATCTTCCGCTCGATAAAGGCGAGCTTACATTTAAGCAAGTAAAGGATTTTTTAAAATACAAACAATTAGTTTCAATCACTTTTGCAGCGCATGTTGCTATAGTAAAATGCAGGCAATACCTCGATAATAAACTCAATACTTCCGATGAGCTTTTTTATGGCATCAACACCGGATTTGGCTTCCTTCAAAATGTACAAATTGATAAACAGCAATTGAGAATATTGCAAAGCAATTTATTACTTTCTCATGCGTGTGGTATGGGTGATGAAGTTCCAGGCGAAATAGTAAGAATGATGATTATGCTAAAGATAAAATCTTTGAGCTACGGATATTCGGGCGTAAGTATTGAAGTGGTGAAGCGACTGATGGAAATGCACAATAATGATGTGTTGCCAGTGATTTATACGCAGGGTTCTTTAGGTGCTTCCGGCGACCTTTCACCATTGAGCCATTTATGCCTGCCTTTAATTGGCATGGGCGAAGTACTATATGAAGGAGTAAAAATGCAAGCGGCTGATGTACTCGAAAAGCTAAGCTGGCAGCCACTTCAGCTACATAGTAAAGAAGGGCTTGCTCTTATAAACGGTACACAGTTTATGAGTGCTTATGGAATGTGGTCTCTTGTAAAGGCTGAACGACTGCTGCAGTGGGCAAATATAATAGCAGCAATTTCTTTTGATGCATTTGATTGTAATCTTGATTTACTGAATGAAAAACTTCATTCGATCAGGGATCATGCAGGCCAGGTTTTTGTTGCGACTGAAATAAGAAACTTATTGGAAGGAAGTGAAATTGCTTCTCAACAAAAAGTAAAGTTTCAGGATCCTTATTCATTTCGTTGCATACCGCAGGTACATGGTGCCAGCAGGGACACTTTTAATTTTGTCTTAAAGACTTTTTTAAAAGAAATAAATTCTGTTACAGATAATCCTAATATTTTTCCCGATGATGATATGATATTAAGCGGCGGAAATTTTCATGGGCAGCCTTTAGCATTGGGGTTGGATTTTCTTGCAATTGCTATGAGTGAAATAGCTAACATTTCTGAAAGAAGAATTTACCAGTTGTTAAGCGGTGTAAGAAATCTTCCTTTATTTCTTGTAAAAAATCCGGGATTAAATTCCGGGTTGATGATTCCGCAGTATACGGCTGCCGGACTTGTAAGTGAAAACAAACAGCTTTGTACCCCGGCATCTGTTGATTCTATTTCAAGCTCCAATAACCAGGAAGATCATGTAAGTATGGGCGCTAATGCAGCAACAAAATGTTTACGTGTAATAGATAACATTGAAAAAGTTTTAGCTATAGAATTGCTGAGCGCCGCACAGGCATTAGAGTACAGGCGGCCAATGAAATCTTCGGCAATAATTGAAAAAATAATTCAAGCTTTCCGGCAAAAAGTTTCTTTTAATACCGCTGACAGATTTTTACATGCTGATATGATGAAAGCAGTTGAGTTTATAAAAAATTATGAATTATAGCTCATTAAAAGTCAATCATAGGCTTGCATACAGATTTACATGCATAATCAAAATTGTAGATTTGGTTGTTGAGCAATAAGAGGAATAAAATTTTAAGAATTTAATCTAAACCCGATAACCTTTTTAAAAAATAAATATGGTTCAAGCAGTCTATGATCCGGTTAAATATAAAACACCAACAGGCACAAAGCTTAGCTGCAAAGGTTGGGTGCAGGAGGCTGCGTTAAGAATGCTGCTCAATAATCTTAATCCGGATGTTGCCGAAAGGCCGGATGATCTGATTGTTTATGGAGGTCGCGGCAAAGCTGCACGTAATTTTGAAAGCCTTGACCTTATCATAAAAGCATTAAAAATTTTGGAGAATGATGAATCACTGTTGATACAAAGCGGCAAGCCTGTAGGCATAATGAAAACGCATAATAATGCACCGCGCATTCTTATTTCAAATTCACAACTCGTTCCTAAATGGGCAACATGGGAGCACTTTGATGAGCTCGAAAAAAAAGGATTAATGATGTATGGACAAATGACGGCAGGTTCATGGATATACATCGGCAGCCAGGGGATTGTGCAAGGCACTTATGAAACGTTTGGAGCTGTTGCCAAAAAACATTTTAATAGCTCATTAAAAAATACCTTAAGTGTAACGGCTGGACTTGGGGGCATGGGCGGCGCACAGCCATTAGCAATCACAATGAATGAAGGCGTATGCCTTGCTGCTGAAGTTGAAAAATGGCGAATTGAAAAACGTCTGCAAACAAAATATCTTGATGAAATGGTTGATAATATTGATGAAGCCATCAATAAAGCAGTACAGGCTAAAAGTGAAGGAAAGCCATGGAGCATAGGCGTGCATTGCAATGCAATTGAATTACTTGGAAGATTGATAGAAAGAAATATACAGGTGGATGTGCTGACAGATCAGACTTCTGCTCATGATCCTTTAATCGGTTACATTCCACACACGCTCTCTTTGGAAGCTGCTAAAATTTTAAGAGAGAACAATCCTGAAAAATATATTGCTCTTGCGTATGACAGCATGAAACTGCATGTAGAATTGATGCTTGAACTGCAAAGCCGCGGTGCGATCACGTTTGATTATGGTAACAATATTCGCGCACGGGCACAGGAAGCAGGTTTGAAAAACGCTTTTGATTTCCCCGGGTTTGTTCCGGCTTATATCCGGCCCTTATTTTGCGAGGGCAAAGGGCCATTTCGCTGGGCAGCATTAAGCGGAGATCCTGAAGATATTCGTGTAACAGACAACGTGATGCTCCAATTGTTTCCAAATAATGAAGGGATGGTAAGATGGATAAAAATGGCTCAGGAAAAGATCGCCTTTCAGGGCTTACCTGCACGAATCTGCTGGATTGGACAGGGTGAAAGAGAAAAAGCGGGTCTTGCATTTAATGAACTAGTAAAAACAGGCAAACTAAAAGCGCCTATAGTAATAGGAAGGGATCATTTGGATACGGGTTCTGTTGCAAGCCCAAATCGCGAAACAGAAGCCATGCTTGATGGAAGTGATGCTGTAGCTGACTGGCCCATTCTCAACGCGTTAATGAATACAGCCGGAGGTGCAAGCTGGGTGAGCCTGCATCATGGCGGTGGTGTGGGTATGGGCTATAGCATACATGCAGGAATGGTGATAGTAGCTGATGGAAGTGATGATGCTGCCGCAAAACTAAGTCGAGTATTAAGAAATGATCCCGGGCTGGGTATTATTCGCCATGCTGATGCAGGATATGATGTGGCTAAAGACTATGCAAGAAAATATAATCTGGATTTACAGGAGAAATTAAGATAATAATAACTAGTAAGGCTACTTTATAAGTTTACTTTACTAATATATTTTGCTATTTTAATATTTCACCAAGTTTGCTGTCTAAAGAAGCGCCACGCAGGTTTTTTGCAATGATCTTTCCATTTGGATCAATCAATAAATTTTGAGGAATGCTTCTTATTTGAAATAATGCAGCCACTTCATTGTTCCATCCTTTCAGGTCGCTTACATGATTCCACTTTAAGCCATCCATTTGAATCGCGCTGATCCATGCAGGTTTTGCCTGGTCAAGAGATACGCTAAGAATCGTAAAATTTTTATTTTGATATTTATTGAAGGCCGCAACAACATTAGGATTTTCCATCCGGCATGGGCGGCACCAACTTGCCCAAAAATCCAGCAACACATACTTACCACGGAAAGAAGAGATTTTAACTGCATTACCTGAAGTATCAGTTTGCGTAAAATCTTTTACTACAGACCCAATTGCATTGATTTTTGATTCCTGTAGCAGTTGGTTCACGTACATGCCCAGGCTGCTTGCCTGTACCTTTGCCGATAATGATTTATATAGTTTATCTGCTTTTTCACCATCTTCATTTGCCTGGTATAAACGGATAATTGCCAACGGCGATACATAAGAAGTCGGATATTTTTTTACGAATGCCTCACTCACTTTTTCGATATTTAGTATGGTGCCGGAATCAATGTCAGCACTCGGTTGCAATCCATTTTCATAAGGCTTTAGTGCAGTAAGATATTCTGCAAATTGATTCTCAGAAGGAGAGCCTGTTATTGATAGTTGATCTAAAGAATTTTTATCTCCTTTTATCTGGATATTACTGTTGTCTAAAAACATAGGAACCAAAGGTGGCTGGTCTCCAAATATGAGACCTTTGAAACCAGGCTCCGGCATTTCCCCTTTTATAACAAATTTATTATTCACAATCGTTGCCTGCTTTTCCGGCTGGTTGGTTCGTTCATTCAGAAAAGAAACGGAGGTACCATCTGCGTATCCGGTTACTTCTCCCGTTATTGTAAATCCTTTGTCAACAGGCATTTCAGCTTCTTTTTTGGTTTGGCTAAACATGAAAACAGGCAAAAATGCAAAAAGAAAAAATATTTTCTTCATAATAAATTATTCATTGTAAAATTAAATTTTTTAAAGAAAAAGTAAAGCGTTTACATATCAGGTACATTTAAAAATTGAGTTAAGAAGTTTTGTGTTTCAGCTTTTATATCAACAGAATTTTCTATTGCCTTAATGTAGGCGGTGCCAATAATAGCACCTTGATGCATATTTACAAGCCTGTATAAAAGTTGACCGGTCTTTAATGCCAAAGCCGACCATTATTGGGTTTGCGAGCTTCATAGTGGCAAGCCTTTCAAAATATTTATCTTTTGCATCGGCATTTGTGTCACGTCCTGTGATGGAAGAAGATGAAACTGCGTAGATAAAACAATCGCTTAGCTTATCAATTTTGCGGATACGTTTTTCGCTTGTTTGAGGCGTTATTAAAAAAATAAATTTAAGTGAATGTTTTTCAAAAATCTTCCTGTAATATGTTTCATATTCATGCAGCGGAAGATCAGGAAGAATGACGCCATCGATACCTGCCTTATGTGCATCAATGCAAAACTGTTCTAACCCATATTGAAGCACAGGATTTAGATAACCCATTAGTATTAAAGGAAGATTAATATCGTTTCTGCAGTTTTTTAATTGCTCAAAAAGAAGCCTGATTGTAATACCATTACTCAATGCAATCATGCTGCTGTGCTGTATTACAGGGCCATCAGCCAAGGGATCGCTATAGGGTATTCCTATCTCAATCATATCTATATGGCTGCTTTGCAAAGCTGAAAGAATAACAGTTGTATCATTCAATTTGGGAAAGCCCGCAGTGAAATAAATACTTACTATATTCTTTTTCTTTTGAGAAAATAAGCTTTTTATGCGGTTCATTAATTGTGCTTAAAACTCTATGATAGGCTATCGATATGTTTCATATAAGTATCCATGTCTTTATCTCCCCTGCCACTTAAATTTACCACAACCACATCATGTTTTTTAAATGGTATTTTGTTCAACGCATACAATGCATGAGCTGATTCTAAAGCGGGGATAATACCTTCCAGTTTAGCAAGCTCAAAAGATGATTGCAAAGCTTCATCATCGGTTGCGCTCATAAACGTTGCT
Source organism: uncultured Chitinophagaceae bacterium (assembly GCA_963823975.1). Lineage (GTDB taxonomy): Bacteria > Bacteroidota > Bacteroidia > Chitinophagales > Chitinophagaceae > Ginsengibacter. Next base: position 239,408 of record CAWGNP010000001.1, read on the forward strand.
CTTCCGCTTTTAAATAAATGAGCATGCACCGGACCTATCCCTGGATAATCCAACCCTGCGGAAATGCTGTGTGGCTCTATGATCTGGCCGTCTGTTGTCTGCATAACAATGCTCCTGCTACCATGCAAAATACCTTCGGTTCCTAACATTGTGGTGGCTGCGCTCATGCCACTATTTACTCCTTTGCCTGCTGCTTCTACAGCCACAAGCCGAACAGATTTCTGATGAAGAAAATGATAAAAAGCTCCTGCAGCATTACTGCCTCCGCCTACACATGCAATCACATAATCAGGTAAATCATTTCCTGTTTTTTCTTTTAATTGTTTTCTTATTTCTTTACTAATTACACTTTGAAAGCGGGCTACCATATCAGGATATGGATGCGGGCCAACAACACTTCCAATAATATAATGCGTATCATCCGGATTATTAATCCAATCCCTTATAGCCTCATTGGTGGCATCTTTGAGCGTTTTGCTGCCGCTGGTTGCGGGTATCACTTTTGCACCAAGCATTTTCATTCTTGCAACATTCGGAGCTTGCCGTGCAATATCTTTTTCGCCCATAAAAACAATACACTGCAAGCCTTTTAACGCACATACGGTTGCCGTTGCAACACCATGCTGGCCTGCTCCTGTTTCGGCAATTATTCTTTTTTTCCCAAGTCTTTCAGCTAATAAAATTTGGCCAATAGTGTTATTAATTTTATGTGCGCCTGTATGGCACAAATCTTCACGCTTTAAGTAAATAGTTGTGTTATACTTTTTGCTCAATCCTTCTGCAAAGTATAGTGGAGTTGGCCTGCCTACATAATCTTTCAATAAAGAATTAAACTCCTTTTTAAACTTTTTTTCCTTGATGATTTTTAAATAATTTTTTTGTAAATGTTCCACATTACTATGCAGCATTTCAGGTATGTATGCGCCTCCAAAGCCGCCGTAATAGCCATGCTTATCAATTTCAAAAATTTGTTTTTCTTTCATTGTTAAATAGAATAAACACTATCTTTTTTTAACAGTCTATCTGCCAGTATTTTTACTGCTCTCATATTTTTTACTCCTTCTGATACTTCAACCCTGCTGTTCACATCAACACAATAAAAAAAAGGATGATTAAATGTTGCAAGCTTTTCAATGTCTTTAACCCCGATGCCACCGCTAAGAAAAAACGGCTTATTTATTTTGTTTTCATGTAAAAGATTCCAGTCAAACATTTCGCCAGTGCCGCCATAAGCGCCTTTACGATTCGTGTCAAAGAGATAATAATCGCAATGCTCTTCAAAAGGTCGAATCATCCAGTCAATACTTTGCTCATTACTTTGCGTAATTCTAAATGCTTTTGTTACTGAAACCTGGTTGCCAATTAGTTTGCAAAAACCGGGCGTTTCATCCCCATGAAGCTGAACCATATCAAGCCCAAACTCTTCAACATTTTTCATAATAAAGTTTTCTTCTGCATTTACAAACACGCCTGTTTTTTGTAGTGAAAGATGCAACGGTTTTACATCTTCTGCCTTTAGCTTATTAATTATACACCTGGCAGACTGTTGATAGAATATAAGCCCGGCGTAGCTTACAGCTAATTCATCCAATTGCTTAAGTTGTTCAAGAAGGGTAATACCACAAACTTTTAATTTCATTTTTGCTTTTTTAATGCTGCTGCAAAGTTCAGAAATGCAAGCGCAGGATCTTTTTCTTTCATAAATTTTTCACCGATCAGAAACCCCTTAAATCCATGTTGCTTTAAAAGCTCTATAGATTCAACTGTATCTATTCCACTTTCAGAAATTTTTATGGTGTTGTCCGGAATTTGTTTACTTAATTCAATAGAACGATTAATGTCTACATTAAATGATTTCAAATCACGATTGTTTACACCCACAACATCTATGGTATTGCAAAGATGATCAAGTTCCTGTTCATTATGAATTTCGAGTAAAACATTTAACCCAATATTTTTTGCAAACTTTGATAAATGTTTTACCTGTTCCTTTGAAAGACAAGCTGCTATTAATAAAATTACCTCCGCACCAAAAGCTTTGGATTCTGCAAGCTGGTACTCATCGATGATAAAATCTTTCCTTAGTATAGGAACTTCGTTTATCGTTGACTTTAGTAAATCATTTAAAGAACCGCCAAAGAATTTTTCATCTGTGAGTACAGAAACCGCGCTGGCGCCATGTTCTGCATACGCTTTTGTTACTTCTTCTACTGTTGAATGATCATTTATAGTTCCCTTTGATGGCGATCTTCTCTTATATTCGGCGATGATACCAGTCTTATTTTCATTCAATAAAAAATCTTTAAACGAAACCGTTTCGTTTTTATAAAAAGGACCTTTTTCCAGCTCGTAGATACTTTTTATTTTCTTTCGCTCTGCTACTTCCTTTTTCTTATGATCAATTATGTTTCAAGAATATTCACTGCAAGCTTATTAATTTTTGTAAATGATTGGTAAGCCTTTCCACTTTCAAGACTTTCAACTGCTGCATCATAACAGTCTTCATAATTTTTATAATTTCCTGTTGACAATGCAATGCCATTGCTGCATTTGCAAGCACAACTGCATTTTGTGCCCAGTGCCTTCACCTTTTAAAATATTTAAAAATATTTTTGCTGCTTCTTCTGCTGTTTTGCCGCCATAAATATCTTCAGCACTCACCATATCGTTTTCCTAATTCTTCGGCTGTATAAATTTTTTCTCCTTCGTTAGTAATTACTTTTGTATCGTTTGTTAATGAAATTTCATCATAACCATCAAGGCTGTGAATGATAGTAAAGTGCTGTTTGATTGTTGCAAAAAATAATTATAAATTCTTGCCATTTCCAAATTATAAACACCAATCAATTGAAACTCGGGAATGCAGGATTCACCAGCGGACCAAGCATATTAAAAAATGTTCGCAAACCAAAATTTTTCCGTATAGGCGCAACTGTTTTTAATGCAGGATGAAACAGAGGCGCATGCATAAAACAAATATTGGCTTCTTCAATTTCTTTTTTAAAGCTTTTGAATTATCGCTGTGAAATTTATATCCCAATTGCTCCATCACATTGCTGAACCGCTAATAGATGATGCTCCATAATTACCATGTTTTGCAACTTTATTTCCTGCGCCTGCAACAATAAAACAAGCAAGTGTTGAAATATTAAAAGTATTTTTTCCATCGCCGCCGGTGCCAACAATATCCAATAGTTTTATAATCATTCAAATCAACCTTTACACAAAGTTCAAGCAATGCATCGCGAAAGCCCTGCAATTCATCAATGGTAATACTGCGCATTAAATAAACCGTTATAAAAGCTGCAACTTCAGTTTCATTATACATCGCTTTTGAAATATTAATCAATACTTCTTTTGCCTGTTCTCTTGAAAGTGTTTTATGTTCGAATAAATATTGTAATATTTTTTTCATTGTTACAATTGATTGTAAATTCAATTAGCTAACCAGTTTCTCATAATCATTTCTCCATCTGGTGTTAAAACACTTTCAGGATGAAACTGCACACCTTGCACATCATACGTTTTATGTTGCAATGCCATGATATAGCCATTTTCATCTTCAGCAGTAATTTCTAATTCTCGGAAAATTTTCTTTACTTACAATCCATGAATGATAACGACCGCACTTAAAGATCTTTGTCAAACCATTAAATACATATTGCTGTTAACCGTTAACTGTTTACTGTTCACCGTTTTCATGTTTGTTGCTACGCCATGATAAACATTAGTTAAATTTGTCAAGCGTTGCCACCAAATGCTTCACCAATTGCCTGGTGACCCAAACACACACCCAGTATAGATTTTGTTGAAGCATATTCTTTTATCAATGGCAACAACAAACCTGCTTCAGCAGGAGACCCGGCCCTGGTGATAAAATAATTTTATCATATTCATTTACTTTTTCCAAGGCAATCTGATCATTGCGAAAAACATCAACTTTTTCATGTATAATCTTTTCAACCAGATGAACAAGATTGTAAGTAAACGAATCGTAATTATCAAAAACTAAAATTTTCATTACTTAAATTGTTTCTGCTCATTTCAATTGCTTTTTTTAATGCGCATTAATTTATTATTTACTTCCTGCAATTCACTTTCAGGATTAGATGCAGCTACAATACCTGCGCCTGCCTGGTAAATCAATGTATTTTCTTTACTTAAAAATGTTCGTATCATAATTGCATGATTACAGCTTCCATCAAAACCAATAAAACCAATGCAGCCTCCATAATAACCTCTTGCATCATTTTCATATTCATCAATCAATTGCATGGCTTTAAATTTTGGTGCGCCGCTTAATGTGCCTGCCGGAAATGTTAGCGCCAATAAATCAAAAGGATTAGTGTTATCTTGTACACGTACCTGTTACTTCACTTACCAAATGAATAACATGAGAATAATATTGAACCTTCGCAAAACATTGACACCTTTACATCATTGCACATCCTGCTAAGATCATTTCTTGCAAGATCAACCAGCATTATATGCTCTGCATTTTCTTTTTCATCATTAAAAGTTGCTCTGCAAGCTGTTTATCCTTTTCATCATTGCCTGTGCGTTTAAATGTTCCTGCAATCGGATGCACAATTGCTTTACCATTTTTAATAATCAACTGACTTTCGGGGCTGCTGCCAATCAATTTATAATCACCATAATCAAAATAAAATAAGATAAGGAGAAGGATTAATATTGCGCAAAGCACGATAAACATTAAATTCATCGCCAGAAAACTTTTGATTAAATCTTCTGCTCAGAACAATTTGAAACACATCGCCGCGTGAGCAACTTGCAATTCCTTTTTTTACCATGTTTATATAATCATCATCAGTTAAAGTATGAGTTTCTTGATTTTATTTTCAAAAGGATAAGCAGGAACATCTTTACTTTTTATAAGGCTTTCAACCAATTCCAATTCACTCTTAAACCATTAATATTATTTTCACAAATAAATAATTCATCTTTAAAATGATTAATAGCAATTACATATTGATAAAGCGATAACGCATCAAAGGAATTTCAGAATCCATGTTTCTTTAAAAGAAGAAAATTGTATTGTTTCAAAAAATTGAACTGCATCATAAGTGGTATAACCAAACAAGCCTTGTGCTTTGCTTAAGGCAGATGATCAGGCTCTTCTACTTCAAATTGCTGCATGAAATTCCAAAGTCTCGTCTGGTACTTTTGTATTTTTTGTAATAGTTATTTTCTGTTCTTTATCCAGGAAGTTTGTATTTAATTTCTGAGTAATTTCTTATTTCAATTCCTGCAATGGCATTAATTCCGATAAACGAAAAACTATTTTCGCCACATGAAAATCTGTACTTTCCAACAAAACAGTATCTCTAAAGCGATCGCGCAAACGCAAATAAATACCTACAGGCGTATAAACATCTGAAAGCATTTTTTTAAAAGTTGTAACTATCTCTATCTTTTTCATTGCATAAAAAAACCCGGCTTAGTGCCGGGTTGTAATTTTATTTATAATAACAAATAAAGCGGTTCGGCACAATCATCAGACTGTGTGCCACCAGCTATTATATGTATTTATGATTTTCATTTTGCGGACACAAAGATGTAAGATTTTTTTTTATTTGCAAATTTTGTTTTGCAAAAAATTCATGAAACGCGGAAACGTAATTACTCAAACTTCTTGGCATCTGCTAAAAACTTAGCAAGCCCAATGTCAGTCAAAGGATGTTTCGTTAAACCCATGATAGCTTCCAGCGGACAAGTGCAAACATCTGCCCCGGCTTCTGCGCATTTAATAATATGAAGTGGATTGCGAATAGATGCCGCAAGAATTTCTGTTTCGAAACCCTGCACCTGGAAGATGTGATATATTTGCTGAATAAGTTCTATACCATCCCAGCCGCTGTCATCTATTCTTCCTATAAATGGTGAAACATAAGCTGCTCCCGCTTTTGCAGCAAGTATGGCCTGCCCGGCACTAAAAATTAAAGTGCAATTTGTGCGAATGCCATTATCTGTAAACCACTTAATAGCTTTAATTCCGTCCGGTATCATAGGCACTTTCACCACTATATTTTTATGAATAGCCGCCAGCTTTTTTCCTTCCTCAACAATGGTTTTAAATTCTGTTGTAACCACTTCTGCGCTTATGTCCCCATCCACCATTTCACAGATCGTTTTATAATGATTCACTACAGCTTCGTGGCCATGTAATGCCTACTTTTGCCATTAGAGATGGATTGGTAGTAACACCATCCAAAATACCAAGGTCATTGGCTTCTTTTATCTCATCAAGGTTTGCTGTGTCAATAAAAAATTTCATGATGTATAATTTATAATTGTATGATCCTGCAAAGATATTCCATTATAAATTAAGGTTATGTTATCGTATCGGTGTAAGTATGTAGGTAGACCTAAGAAGATGTATAAATAAAAAAGGCAAGTTACTTACATCGCACCGCTCAACCACATACCCTTGCTATCTTCCGATCCTGGGGGAGTTCTGCAGGAGCTGGCCGTATAAGGCTTGCCGGCTGCAAATATAATAATAGTTGCTTTAATGAAATTAGTTAAAAGCTCAAACCGGTTTTGTCAGTTCTCGAATCAAATGTGGCCACGCCAATTAACTGGTCTGAACGGTCCGTAAATGATCTGTAATACACTAAAATGGTATATAAATTTTCTGTTTCAAAATGATTGCCATCGAGCTCGTAATGTACAGCAGGATTGGTTTTGTCAACGGCAACATACGTGTAATCATAATAACCCTGTTTTAATAAAAGATGCGTTTCATACAATCCTTTATCGGCATTAAAAGTCATCTTTAAACTATCAGTAAAATTATATCCTGTAAGTTGCCCAAAAAGATATAAGTCAGTTGTTGGATATGCCGTGCCATTTGGCGGAGCAAAAGAAAAATAAACGGTGCCGTAATCCGCTTCCCAATATGGATTCATACCTCTTAATGATGAAGAAACAAACATGCCGTTATAATCTCTGTAATAAACATACCTTATGCCATCACGTGGCCGGTCCGGTTTTAAAAAAACATCTGTTGAAAGCTTGTTATAATCTGCTTTTGCCACTCTTTCGCTTTGCAAATGAAAGTCGGTAACATCCAGCCAGCGCCATTCATTACCGCCGGGAAAAACGCCCACTGTTTCGGAATTATATTCTAACGATGTGCCTCTTATAAATGTAGGTGGAATGTTGGTTTGCGCCATATCCCAGCGATTATTTTGTAACAAAACCACCTTTATTTGTTGATTTGCATTAAATGCATCTATGCCTTTGGTAGCAACGGTAAATTGAAGTCTCTGGTGTGATTGAAAAAGATCAGGAGCATAAGGCTGAACAATTTTCGCCAACACGGATGCTTTTCCATCCAGAACAAAAAGACGCTTTGTGAAAACAAGTTGCGAAGTGTCTCCATTTAAAAAAACTTTCAAAATATAATTACCTGATCTTGTTGGAAGGCAGTCCCTGTCAGGGATTGCAGCGGTGTAATGGGTATATCTTGTAAGCGCTATGGATGAATAACGATATGTGGAAATTCTCATTTGGGCAAAGCCCTTTATATAATCGAGCTGGTTAAAATCAACAGGTGACCAATCGCTATTGCAAAGTTGAAAAGTGTAATAATAATTTTTTACATCAGCATCAAGGTCATCGAAATGAAGTTCCAGTTTATCGCCGCTGTTAAGATTTATTACAGGCATTCCCAACTGGTTGCCATAGCTGTAAAGCCTTGCTGTCTTGATGTTTGAAACATATACACTATCAGGTGATTGAGCGTTTGTTTTGTAAAAAATAAAAAGAAAAATAATGTTGATTAAAACTTGTACAGCAATCTTCTGTGTTTTCATTTATGATAATTTAAAAAAAATTAGTTTTACAAATACCAAATGTAAGGCCTTTGAATGTTTCTTCTTTTATAGCAAAACGCATTGCTTTTAATCAACAAAAGACGTTTTCCAGATTCATAATCGGTCTTGCTATTGCAGCTACTACAATAAGCGTTGCGGTAATGATTGTTGCATTAAGCTTTGTTAATGGTTTTCAAAATGTGATAAGCAATAAGGTTTTCAGCTTTTGGGGTCATATTCGGGTTCAGCAAACTGTTATGTCGCAAACGAATATTGCTGAAGAAACTCCAATAAATAAGAATGATACGCTTGAAAATTTTCTGCATTCAATACCGCAGGTAAAAAGTGTGGAGCGTTACGCTACCAAGTCTGCAATCATTCGGTTTCATGATGATATTGAAAGCGTGCTGATGAAAGGTATTGACAGCAGTTTCGATTTTACCAGGATCAATTTTTTTTTGGAAAAAGGCAAATGGCTTGCCTTCAAAGATAGCGGATACAGTAAAGACATTGACATATCTGAATACACCGCCAGCCAGCTGCAGGCAAATGTGAATGACAGTGTAATTATTTTATTTATACAAAACGATGGCAGCCAGCGTGCGCGCAAACTAAGGATAGCAGGCATTTTCAAGACAGGCATAGATGAATATGATAATAATTATTGCATCGGGGATATAAGATTAATACAACGCCTGAATGATTGGAATGTTAATGAAATAGGAGGCTATGAAATTTTTTTAAAAGATTACCATGAAACAGATTCGGTAAACAATCTTTTGTATAATTCTGAAGCTTTGCCAGACAAATGGTATAGCAAAACAATACAGGAAATTTATCCGAATATTTTTGACTGGCTGAATCTTCAGGGAAGAATAAAAAATATTTTGCTTGGAATAATGATGGTAGTTGCAGTCGTGAATTTAATTACATGCCTGATCATTTTGGTGTTGGAAAGAACGAATATGGCCGGCATACTAAAGGCGCTTGGAGCAAAGAACATAACTATTCAAAAAATATTTTTGTACAATACAACTTTCATTGCAATAACAGGAATTATTGCCGGTACCTTGTTTGGCCTTGCTATTTGTTATGTGCAGGATGCGACCGGATTTATAAAGCTGGATGAAGAAGCTTATTACATGAAAGCAGCTCACGCAGATGTAGTCTGGTGGCAGGTTGCAGCAGTTGACGGCGCTACTCTTGCAGTATGTTTTCTTATGCTAATTATCCCTTCACTGCTTGTAAGAAAAGTGCAACCTGTAAAGGCAATAGAATTCAGGTGAGTTCTTAATAGTTACGGGTTTGATTAATCGAATTTTATAATTATCATTCTCTTATCTTTTAATATGTGATAAGATAATTCCTGTTGCCACCGCTGCATTCAAAGATTCTGCATTACCAAAACGCGGTATCGTTATCTCGTTTGAAACCATTTTCAGCAAGCTTTCATTTATTCCTTTCGATTCATTACCTATAAGAAGTATACCTTCTTTTATTACAGTCTTTTCATATAAAGATTTTCCATGAAGTGTTGCTGCATATATAGGAATTGTATTGTGTTCATTAATAAAAGCAAACAAAGAAGTATAGTGGATATTTATTCTTGCGAGGCTACCCATAGTAGCCTGCACCACTTTAAAATTGTAACAATCAACGCAGCTCTCGCTGCAAATAATATCATCAATTCCGAACCAGTCTGCAATCCGGATAATGGTACCAAGATTGCCAGGATCCTGAATGTCATCCAGCATCAATATTAGCTTTCCGTCGATAACAGGTACTTTATCGTTTTCATTTTTCTCAAAAACAGCTACCACTTTATTGGGTGTTTGCAATTGCGATATTTTATTTAGATCATCATCGTTAATTTCAAAAATTTTCTCCTTAGAAATAGTGGAAAGCAAATTTTTATTAGCAATTAGCCATTCATCTTTTGCTAATACATATTTAGTTGTAAATTTTCCGGATGATAAAAACTCTGCAACTATTTTCGGGCCTTCTCCAACAAATGCATTGTGCTCTTCCCTTAATTTTTTGTGGGTTAAACTTTGAATATATTTGACCATCTTTTTGCTCAACATAGTGTATGACGTGTATGACCGGAATGTTTCGATTAAAAAAATTCCCTGTTTTTATTTACTGTATTTCCCTTTTTGTTCTTTTATATGGCTGTGCTTCTTCCAAGAGATATGCGGGTTTTACATCGGTGCATAAATATCAAAAAAATAAACCTTTTGTATATAAAAATAATATATCTCTGATCGCACCTGACTTAAGTAATGATGAAAAAGTAAGTGTTAATTCAAAGCTGAATACTCAACTTGATGATAGCGCAAGAGTGCGGATCAAAGATGTAGCATTCATTTTTCACTCTATAACAAGGCCGCCATCTTTTGATACGTTTGCAATTATTCAGTCTGCGCAAAACATGAGAACTGCTATGGTCAATCTCGGTTATTATCATCCTGAAGTTAGTTATGATTATGACACCGTCGACTCTCGTAAACAACAAAAAAGAGTGATCATAAATTATAAAGTAATAGCAGGTAAACGCACACTTATTGATACGGTTGCTTACCTTTTTTCAAATGATTCTTTGGAGCGTCTTGCGTTGTCTGCTAAAAGCCAGTCTGTATTGCAAAAAAATTCTGCTGTTACCAAAAGTGGCATCCAGCTTGAGTCTGCAAGGCTTACTGACCTTTTCCGTAATAATGGTTATTATAAATTTACAGCAGATGAAATAAGAGTTACCGGCGACACATCCATAAAGTCATTAACATCTGTTGCAGAAGATCCGTTTGAACAGCTCCGGCTCCTTACGCAGGCAAGTGAAAAGCGAGAAAAACCAACCATCCGACTCGGATTCCAGTTAAATAATATTTCAGATAGCAGCAAAGTAAAAAAATATTACATTAATAATATTTATGTGTTGCCCGATTATCAGCCTGGCGATGAATACACCGATTCAACATTGCACGAGCATATTTCAAAAAATTTTATTACAAAATATCATAATAAGTTATATAAATTTTTTATACCAGGCATGAGTCTTTTTATGAAAAAAGGAGAGGTGTATAGCCAGGATAAGTTTTATAAAACAATCAATAGTTATTATAAGCTTGGCGCATGGGAAAGCCCTTCTATAGATCTTATTGAGAAAAAAGATACTGATTTACTTGACCTTGTCGTAAAGCTTACGCCTGTAAAAAAATATGCTTTTGAAGGCAATGTGGAGCTTAGCTATTCTGCAAATACAGCTTCTACAATTGTTGCAACTAATACCGGAAACCTTTTAGGTATCGCAGGAAATGTATCTGTGACCAACCGGAATCTTTGGAAACAGGCTGCAAGCATGAGTAATGCGATAAGAGTTGGGGTAGAGTTTAATACAGCAAACTTAAGCAACTACAATACTGCCATTAACTCGACAGAAATTACTTATACCAACAGCATCGTGTTTCCCAGATTCATCACGCCTTTTGGTGCACTTAACCGCCAGAAATTGTTGGCTAAGCAATCGTTTATTAATACAAACGTTTCTTTGATTAAAAGAATTGACTTTTTTGATCAGCAAGTATTTACGCTGGCGCTGGGTTATAAATGGTCAACAAGAGAAAATCATGTATGGACATATAAGCCTTTTAACTTCGATTATCACCGGATTTATAATAGGTCATACAGTTTCGACAGTACACTAAACCTGTATCCGTTTCTCCGTTATTCTTTTAATACTGCTTTGGTAATGGGCCAAAGCCTTAGCTATTCGCTGGCTCATGCAAATAACCGCAATCCTAAGCTGGTAAGTACTTTCAAGTCAAATCTTGAGGAGTCCGGACTCATCTGGGGAATTCTAAAACTTAGAGATAAAAACGCTTCCAACGGAAATTTCTTTAATAAATATTTAAAAGAATTTATTAAAACAGATTTTGAATATACGTATACTATTAATCATGCAAAGTCAGCAATAGCTTTCAGAACCTTTGCTGGTGTGGGCATACCGCTTTCAAAAAGTGATACAACATTGCCATTCTTTAAGCAATATTTCGGTGGTGGTCCAAATAGTATGAGGGGTTGGCCTGTAAGAGGTATTGGTGTGGGTGGACAGCCATTGGCTACCTATTCTAACACATTGTTTAACGATCGTACGGGAGATATACAACTTGAAGGCAACGCAGAATATCGCTTTAATGTAGCACCTCTTTTTTCTAATGCGATCTTATTCAAGATGGCTTTATTTACTGATATTGGGAACATATGGAATTTTAAAAACACTAAGCCTAATGGTGGTACAGATACTACGCAATTCAAATTTCAAAATTTATATAAGCAGCTTGGAGTATCATCTGGTGTTGGGTTTCGTTTTGATTTCAGTTATTTTTTAATCCGGTTTGATGTTGGCTTTCGTTTCAAGCGACCCGATATAATCGAAAATGATGGATGGCAAATTCCTGCAGTTACACTTAGCCATTTATTTGGAACATCATTGGACGACAGAATATGGAGATATGAAAATTTTAATGCTACGATTGGTATTGATTATCCTTTTTAATGTAATACATGTGTCATTAAATTTTTTTCAAGTATTTAAATGAAATTTATTTTTGTAAAGTACTTTTGTATTGATATTTTTGAAACCCAATAACCTTATGATTAATTTCTTGCTTGCTTGATTTCCATCTTGAATTTTTCTTTTAAATTAAGTTTGTTTAAAGCACCCTGTTTATAGCTCATATATTTTACTCCTGAACAGAAAAACCAATGTCATCAAAGTGCTGTTATCAGCACTTTTTTTTATTGCTAAAGTTCAAGTCTTGTAGGTGACGTATTGCGATATCAATCGTTACACCTGCATATGGGATTGTCTATATCATTATTTACCACTTATACATTAAAAAGCACCATTTAAAAGTGTATTATGCCATTCAATGTACTATGTATTGCATAATACCATAGTTTATATATATCTTTGTAATGTAAACAACATAAATAAATTAAAAAACAAAACAATGAAAACTCAATTAAGTAACGTTAGCGGTTCAAAATTAGAAACTATTAGAAGAGGTTTATACGCCTTCCAGGTGCTGGTTGTAGGCCTTGCCATTCCTTTGTTATTTGCATTAGGAATATCAAATGATACAGTAAAGAAAACAACACCGGTGGAAAATGTAAGTAACGTATCTAACGATATTAATACGGCAGGAATGGGTGCAATAGAATTTCATGTTCCGGAAATATAACTAATAAAATCGCCCTTTAGCGAATGAGCATGGTTGACCCTTTTTGAAAAACTTTTTTACCCGTATCATGATTGGTATACCGTAATGTCCATACAAATATGCCAGCATCCTGCGGGTTTCCGTTTATAGTACCATCCCATTTTACCGTCCAGTCTGTAGTGTGAAAGACGCGCTGACCCACGCGATTGTACACATCGAATTCCAGATCATCAGCTTTGTAAGCATTGAGTGGGTATAAATAATCGTTTAAGCCGTCTCCATTTGGAGTAAATGCTGATGGAACTGCAATGTAACAGCTTTTTAAAACTTTTATATTGTTAGTGGCAGTGTCAAAACAACCCGCTGTGTTTTCAACAACAAGTTGTACAGGATATATCTTCTCAAGGCTCAAAATGGGATAATGTAATGGAGCAGGTGTTTTGGCTGAGCTGGTAACACCGTTGCCAAAATTCCAATTGTAGCGGATTATATCACCAATGCTTTTATTAATAAAGGTGGCCGTATCTTCCGGACATAGTAAATTATTGGTTTCAAAAGAAGCTTTTAAAGTGTTATCAAGATTAATAGTTTCAGTAACTCTGTCATTACAAACGCCATTGGAAACTGCTAATGAAATTTGCTTATTGCCAAAGGCAGTATAGTAAGCCTCAGGGTTTTGCAGCGTACTCGTTCCTGCATCAGCAAGAGTCCAATACCATTGATTTATTTCATTATTGCCATTATGAAAAAAGGCTATTGTATCAATATTGCAACCCTTAAATATATTATAGGTAAAGCCTGCTGAAACTGTATCAGCTGTTGTGAAATTTATAAATGAACCCGCAGGAGTTTGCTGCCCGCATTCATCTATCAAAGTATTGCCATCATTGCCTTTCACAAGTCGTAATTTATAATCTCCTTTGGTAAATATGGGTGCAGATAATTTGATAGTGATGCTATTGCTTTCTCCATTCATACAGTTTCCGCTTGCACTAGTTATCGTAACAGGAGTTGGTCCTGTAATAATAAAATCGCTTCCATCTTCCGCAATGCTATTGCACAAAATATTTTTTTCGAAAATAAGTTGTAATGTTTTTGGGGCGCAGCGCACAGCTGTTAGGCTATCCAAAGGCGTTGGCAATAATGGTATTACTTTCAACGAAACGTTACGGCCTTCATCAATATTCCTATCGCAATTATCCAGCAACGTATTTGCATCACTGCCATTTTTTATGGTAACAGTATAAGTGCCTGGAGGTAATGGATTATTTAAAGTAAGCATTATTGAATCGACATCAAAGCTGCTACTGCAGCTGATTCCACTTGCTGCAATTACTTTTGCTGCAGCATATGAAATGGTAAAATCACTCCCGTCTGTTGCTATGCTGCTACATTTTATTGGTTTATTTATAGCAACAATTACATTCATTGCATTACAAGTTGCTGTTGCATGGAGCAAGTCCGGCACTAATGGATCAGTAATACTTGCTGTGCCTCCGGCGAACGATAAACTATATCCGTTTTGTGACGGTGTATATAAGGTGAAATGGCTAAGCAATAAAAGGTAATTATGATTAAGTTTTAAATAAGGCATACTACTGAATGGCGGATATGCATATCCAGCGCAGTTTTCCAAAGCCATTCCTGCCGACGATGCACCTGTATTACCAGGTATGCCTGACCAGTTACAAGCTATTATCAGAGATGGATCTGTGTAAATATCATCCGGGCTTCTGTTTGTTATATCAAAAAGTTCCCAATCATAATCATCTGATTGATCGTTCGGTGTTATCCTGAAACCCAACGTTCCCGCGCTGAAACACGTAAACTTATACCAGAAGGGATTGTAATCTGCAACTCCATCCGAGCTACATGCCCCTGGTAAAAACCGGCCTCCACAATAAGGAACTGTTTTCTGACTGAAGGTGCTCGTGCCGCAAACCGGAAAAGCAGTAGATGGGTTTTGACCAAGCGTGGTACAGGTTTGAGCGATTGTTCGGCTACAAATACTCAAAGCAATAATTACAAATACAATAATTTTTTTAATCATGTTGAGAACAGTAAAATTATTGTATCAGCTATAAATTTTTATTTATTAAAAATTAAATGCGATTAATATTACTTTATCAATTCTGCAAATTCATCCATTGTTACTGCATCCTGCAATGTAAAATTTCCAATACGCGTGCGGCAAAGGCCACTAAGGTATGCGCCGCAGCCTATCAAACATCCAAGGTCGTTGGCAAGGCTTCGTATGTAAGTTCCTGTTGAACATACAACTTTAAAAGTAATTTCAGGAAGATTTACACTGGTGATTTCAAACTCATAAATAACAATTTTTCTTGGTTGCATTTGCACATCAATGCCTTTGCGGGCGAGTAAATACACAGGCTTACCATTTTGTTTTATTGCCGAATGAATGGGAGGCATCTGAAAAATTTCACCAGTCAGTTTTTTCGCTGCATCATTAATTAATTCTTCCGTAGCGTGATCATAAGATTTAAAATTTCCAGGCTGGCTTTCAAGATCAAATGTAGGCGTCTCAGCGCCAATTGTTATGGTGCCGGTATATTCTTTTTCCTGCGCCATGTACTCATTTATTTTTTTAGTAAATTTTCCTGTGCAAACAATCAAAAGCCCTGTTGCTAGAGGGTCCAGCGTACCTGCGTGCCCTACTTTTTTTATTTTAATAGTGTTGCGTATTTTTCTTATTACATCAAAAGATGTCCAGTGCAAGGGCTTATTTATCAGAAGTAATCTTCCTTCTTCAAAAGTGTTCTCGATCATAAAAAAATTAAATAGCCTGCCTTGTTTTTAGTTCAAGATATTTGTTTATCGCATTTACAGTAAGCTTCGCAGGCGAGGTCAGTAATGTTAAGATCCCATACTTTTGAAGCTCCTTTGCAATAAGCCTTTTTTCAAAAGCAAACTTTTCTGCAATAGTTTTTATATAAATATCCTCAACAGAATTTGCTGTAGATTTTGTAAGTGTCTCCAGTTCTGTATTTTCAAAAAAAACAACCAGCAGCAAATGATAACTTGCAATAGAGCGCAAATAATCCATCTGCCTGTTAAGCCCTGACAGTGACTCAAAATTTGTAAACAAGATAATAAAGCTCCTGTGCTTTATCCTGTTCCTTATCTGCATGTACAGCATTTCGAAATCACTTTCAAGAAACCCAGTTGTCTGATTATAGAGCAGCTGTAAAATGTTATCTTTTTGCACAGGTTTTCCGTCCGCAGCGAGTACACTGCCAATAGTATTTGAAAAAGTAATTACGCCAACTTTATCCTGCTTACGCAAACAAATATTGCTTAACATCAGGCAACTGTTTATGGCATGGTCCAATAATGATAAGCCTTCGAAAGGCATTTTCATAAGGCGACCTTTGTCGATAATGCAATATACCTGCTGGGATTTTTCATCAGTAAAGTTATTAACCATTAAGCCGCCCTTTCTTGCAGATGCTTTCCAGTTGAGCGTTCGTATATCATCGCCTGTAACATATTCTCTTATCTGCTCAAACTCCATGCTCTGGCCAATCTTACGCATTCTTCGGTTCCCGCTTTGCCCTTGTATGGTTGCATCGGAAAGCAATTCATATTTATATAATTGAGTAAAAGAAGGATAAACATGTATGATTTCTGCAGCATCAGTTGTAAACCTTCTTACAACTAATTTCAGCAGTGAAGTAATGAACAAATGAATATTACCAAAATGATATTCGCCTCTTCGCTGTGGACGTAAAAAATACTGTATTCGCTTGCGTTGGCGCGCTTTCAGTGAAATATATTTTTTCCATTTTCTTTCCTGGAACTGTACCGGTAATTCATCAACAACTTCTGCATGAACCTGAAAAGAAAACTCATTTTTTATAATAATTTCAAATTTGTTTTCATCACCATTGCTTAATCTTTCAGAAGAAATCCGCTGGGCAGAAATAAATTTTTTTGTAAAAAATAAAAATGAATAATCGATAATGCAGAGAATAAAAAATATAAAAAAAGCAATAGTTGCTACAATTGTAAATGCACGAAAATAAAACGCTGCAATAAATAAAAGAATACATGCAAGCAGGCTTATATAAAAGCGCTGCCCGATAAAAAGGTCATCAAAATATTTACGCAATGTTTTCAAAAAGTTTTATCTGGGTATTTCAATATTGCTGCTGATATTTTTAATAAGCTCATCAGCCGTGATGCCTTCCATTTCTTTTTCAGGAGTAAGAATAATGCGGTGCCTGAGCACGGGAACTACCATCTCTATTATATCTTCCGGCGTTACAAAATCTCGTCCTTTAATAGCTGCATTGGCTTTGGATGCGCGTAATATAGCAAGCGATGCACGCGGGGAAGCGCCTAAAAATAATGAAGGACTGCTTCTTGTTTCATTTACAATTTTTGCAATAAACTCTATCAGCTTTGTATCAATAAGCACCTGGCTGATGATGTGCCTGTATTCAGCAATCTGCTGAGTGGATATGATTTTATTTACATCATCAAGCAATGCATTCTGCCTTGCTGTTTGCTGATTTAGTAAAATATTTATTTCCTCTTCAAGGGAAGGATAAGTAACATGTATTTTAAATAAAAACCTGTCCAACTGTGCTTCCGGAAGCCTGTAAGTACCTTCCTGCTCGATAGGATTTTGCGTAGCCAAAACCAAAAAAGGAAAATCCATTATGTGTGTTGTACCATCAATAGTTACCTGCCGCTCTTCCATCACTTCGAACAATGCGGCCTGTGTTTTAGCAGGTGCACGATTTATTTCATCTATCAAAATAATATTACTGAATATGGGTCCTTCCTTAAATTGGAAGTCGGCTTCTTTGGGATTAAAAACCGATGTTCCCAATACATCGCTTGGCATAAGGTCAGGTGTAAATTGTATCCTGGAAAAATTGGTATCAATGATCTTCGCCATCAGCTTTGCAGTAAGTGTTTTGGCAACGCCCGGCACACCTTCAATAAGTATATGTCCATCACAAAGCAAACCGATCATAAGCATGTTTACCATGTCATGCTGACCAACGATCACTTTGCTTACTTCGCTGCGAATGCCTGCCACTGCGGCGTTTAAAGCATCAAGGTTCACTCTTTGCTCATATACATTTTCTTCCATTTATATTTGATTTTTATAAAATTTCTCGATTGCTTTATTTAATTGTGCCAGCTCATTATCAGCAAGATCTTGCTTGGATTGAACATTTTGTATCAATGAAAATAAATGTATCACTTCTTCTTTTGCAACGCCGCTTTTTCCTGCTATCTTATTTACAAACTCATCATTAATGGCTTCTGTGCTCACAAAATATTTGTTGCGCAAATGCTCATAAAAATAAGTAATCATCTTTTCTGCAAGGTGGCTGTTATCTTTCTTTTGAAAGTATAAGCGACCGACAGTCTCCGTAAATGTAACCGTAGTATTTATGTTCGGAGGCACAATCGCAATCGCCCTTTGTTTTCTTTTTGCATTAAACCCAATAAATAATAACAAGCCGATAACGCCCAGCCAAAAAGCCCAAAGCAGCGGCGGATGCTGTTTTATAACTGCAAGCGATGAAAAGTTATTATCTGCATCATTATTGTTGCGCCTTCTTCCGGGGCTGGTATTCTTATAATATTCATCCCAATAAATATTTTCAGGATCAGGGCGCAAATAAGAAATTACATTATCGATATACTTATGATTTTCCCCTGTTAATAAAAAATAATTGCTGAAAGCACGCGGCGCTACATCAAGATAGATGCGGCCCTTGCCCTGAAATAACAAAATATAATTAGCCTGGTTATGTTCATTTACGCCAAGCACTCTGGCAAAGGACGTATCAAAATCAACGAGCGAATTAAGAAAAGGATAATAATAATAATGATAAGATGGTGGCTTGAAATCGTTCCCAAAATACAAGCTGACACTGGTTTGCCGCATCAATCCTTTTGTTTCATTTATGATCTCTGAATCTCTTTGAGTGTTGCAATTAATATTATCCAGCAGGCGGCTATCCACATAATCTGCTGCTATAAAAAGATCATTGCCGGCTTTTACATAATCCATAAAAGCATTTACCTCGCTATAGTTCAGCACAAGATTTTTTGTTATTAAAAAATATAGAGAATATTTCTTTTCTGTTTCATAATCTTTTATTGATCTCCATTGTATATCAAAGGGATCGTTTACGGTTTCAACATAACGGTTATCATACAAACGCCGGAACTCTTTAAAAGCAATGTAAGAGCCAAAGGGCTGCCTGTCTGTCTTTCGATAGGTTTCGCTAAGCGATGGTAACACGCGGCCTTGCTGCGTGCAGCTTTCTAACAATATTGTTATAAAAAAAAGAATATAGAAAACGCCTTTGTTCAATTGTTTTATACTGTTTTATTAAAAGCCATGAACTTTTCTTTTATAGAATTATAAGTATTCATACTGATAGCAAACCTGCCGTACCAAACATATTCATAATGCTGTGTAAGACTTACAAACTCCTGCTGAAACGCCCTGCCGGTAAGCTCGCGCACATAATCGTTATTGGTTTTGTCCGGCATAAAAACAATCACTTCTTTTTCTGCCAGGCGCCGGAGGCTTTGCAGGTATAAGTATCTTATCGCATGAGTATAATCATTATTTTTTTCCGCATCATTTATTAAAGAATAATATGCTGAAAACTCATTCAGTTTTTCAGGCTCTTCCTGCCCAGCTTCTTCCTGTATCACTTTTTCCCTTGCAAAAAGATTGCTTTTAAAAAATAATCTATATATGATAAATACAATAAAGAAAGCAGCAAGCGCCCAAAAGAAAATCTTTACAGGCCTGCTATTTAAGAATATGCCGGAACTGCCACTGGTATAAGATGTAGAAGATGAAGAAGATTTGTTCTTTGTAAGTGAGCCTTCATCTACGTTCATCGTATCCTGCCGAAGATCTTTTCGTTTTTTTAAAATACTATCCAGGTAAGCCATGTAACCAAACTCTCTACCCTTGCTCCATTTCAAAATAGAATCTTCATCATTGCTGAAAGAAGATTGCGTAACCATTGTATCGCTGCTATTATCCTCTTCAGCAATTACTGAAGAATCAGCAACGGCCGTTGTTACAGAAGAATCCACTATTGCAGAATCTTTTACAGAAGCTGAATCGCTTACCTGTGCAACGGAATATATTTTGCCAAAAAATACCAGGATAATAATATAAAGAAAGCGCCGCAGCTTACAGATCATAAGTGGTTTCGTTCTTAATAATTTTTTTATCTGCCAATACCACTCCGCTCCTGTGAAGCCGTATGGGATAGAGAACAAAGTACCACAAAATTAAAAAGAAAGAGCCTGCAAGTATGCAAATACTTACCGGCACAGGCAGGCCAATATCGTGAGAATCTTTCTGAAAAGTATTGCTCATAAGATGGGTAACATAGCTCTCAAAAAAAGCTGCAACAATAAAGAATGGAACCAGGCTGATGCATATTTTCATCGCATCCTTTGCCGCACGAAGAAATGATTGCCTGCGTGTATGCGTGCCCGGCAGCAGCCACCCAAAGCCCAGTATAATACCTGCACAGCTTGCAATTACAATAGATGATATTTCAATAGTGCCGTGTATCCATATTACCAGCACCGACTGCCAGCCAAGGCCTTGCGAAAAGAATATGTATTGAAAGCAGCCGAGCATCAGCCCGTTAGTCCACATCATAAGGATGGTGCCGATGCCAAACAACACACCGAACACAACACACCGGAAAGCCACGCTGATGTTATTGAACGCTATATGCACAAATATGCTGAAGGGGTTATTATCCCGGTACACTCCAAACGGATCGCCGCGCTGTATGCGGCTGATGGTATCATCATAATAGCCGGCCTGTACTTTATGGTTGAAGAAATCTGCGGCATAGTTAGGATCGGTGGCGGAAGAAATAACACCGATGGAAACAAAGGCTACAAACAGCAGCAGCGTAAACAAAAAAGTTTTATGATACTTCCTGAAAAGCAATGGCAGCTCATACTTCCAAAAAAGCCACACGCGGGAGTACTTATTTTTTTTATTTTGATAAATGCTTTGATATATGCCTGCAGCTATTCCATTGATCCAGCGGGTCACTTTGCTTTGCGGATAAAAAGTTTTGGCATAAGAAAGATCATCCAGCAGCGTGATGAACCTTTCTGCAAGCTCATCAGGGTCGGTGGTTTCCAGGTGCTGAAACTTTGTCCATTTGTCCACATTTTTTTTAATAAACCTCGCCTCGCGCATGGTATGAAATTAATTACAAAAAGCGAGATGAAATGAGAATAAAAAATGAAATTTCCTTCATGGGAATGCAATCGTGAAAATGTGGATTTATTACAAACCACGTTATTGTGAGGAGGCACGACGACGAAGCAACCGCATGCAGAAGGTATAAAAGTAAAAGACTGCTTCCCCGCAATTACGAAGCCTGAGATTGCTTCGTCGCTTCAAAGCTTATTCGGTGATAATCTTTATTAGCGCTCTCGCAATGACGTTACAGACCAGTCCTCGCCAAGACCTTGCACCAATTCGTGTTTCGATGAGCGCAGGCCAGACAAAACATGCGGAGCAATTGGGTTTGTTGATTTTTTTGTTTTTTTTTATCAAGACAAAAAGAAAAGGCAAAGAGCATTTCGGTTTGCCTTGATTTTTTTGTTTCCTTTTGCATCAAGGCAAAAAGAAAATAGATAACTTGCCTCCCATGCCACTCATTCAAATTGCCACCCCCTTTAATATAGACCTGGAGTTTGAAATAGCAGATTTTTACAAAAGATTGCTGGCATACCTTATCGATTTTTCCATTCTTATCCTGTACCTCCTCAGCATGAAATACCTATATTATGGCGGCATAGGCAGGGTAAGCAGTGATGACCTGCAGAGCCATGTAGGCATAGATATCCTTACTATTTCGCTGCCGATGTTGTTATACTCACTGTTGTGCGAGGTGATGATGCATGGGCAAACTATAGGAAAAAAATTAATGAACATAAGGGTGATAAGCCTTGATGGTGGCGAGCCGCAGCTAAGCCAGTATATTTTGCGCTGGATGTTCAAGGCATTTGAATGGCCTTTCTTGTTTGGCTACGTATTGCTTACGCAGGAAACGCTTATTGTGTACATAGTGATCACTGGTTTCCTGGGAATTATAGTGGTAATATTTATTGCTATCGCAAAAAAGAACCAGCGCCTGGGCGATCTTGCTGCCAACACAGTAGTCGTGAATACTCGGTCGGTTTTCTCTGTGGAAGATACCGTGTTCATGGAAGTGCAGCAGGCGGATTATATTGTAAAATATCCTGAAGTACTGCGCCTTACTGATCGGGACATAAATACCGTAAAGAACGTGATCAATATGTATTATAAGAGCCATAATTACCAAACGGCGCTGCGCGTATCTTATAAAATACAGGAAGTGCTGCACATTACTACAGATATGCAGCCCATAGCTTTTTTGCAAAAGCTGCTGGAAGATTATAATTATTTAGCTACAAAGTAACTTTGTCGCGTAGCTACGCCTATGATGCTTACAACTAAAACCAATGCGTAAATTGAGAGCATGACAATGGTAAAAATACCATAGAACTTAAATAGCGCCTTTAGGTTCATGAACGATTCATCAAACGTTTCCTGGTTAAGCTCCTTAGTGGCAATTTGCATTTTTGTAGAAAATTTATATAAATACATGCAGGGGAAAAACAAAATTACAGCCAGGACCAGGTATACGATGGTTAAACCAACCTTCATGCCTGCAGCATAGCCTTCCGGCAATGGAGACGCCACTGGCAGGTGCATATAAATGGATGGAAGTATAAATGCAAGTATTACCATAAATCCACAGCAAATAAAACCAATTATCGAAAGAAATTTTCCCCACCTGGAGGTTTCATTGAGATAACTGTATATGCGGGGCGTTACCTGCAGTTCATTATTAAGTAGATCCTGGTTATCCATATTGCAGTATTTTATTAAAATTATTTTTAAATATATTAAATTTTAGTAAGCCCTTGCAAACAAAACCCTTTCCCTGCTTGGCTTACCGGTTAGTATGCAGCTTCCTTCTTCCTGCGCATTGTTGAGAGGGATGCACCTGATAGTGGCCTTGGTAAGTTCTTTTATTTTCTCTTCTGTTTCTGCAGTGCCATCCCAGTGTGCAGCAATGAAACCACCTTTATCATCCAGCAGTTGCACAAATTCATCCCAGGTATCCGCTTTAATAATATTGGCTTCGCGAAACAATTTTGCTTTGTTGTAAATATTATCCTGAATATCATTCAGCAACACATGAATGGTTGTATTAAGCCCATCCATTGATACGGATTGCTTTTCTTTTGTATCCCTTCTTGCAACCTCTACCATGTTATTTTGCATATCTCTTGCACCAATAGCTATACGAACCGGCACTCCTTTCATTTCATACTCGGCAAACTTCCATCCCGGCCGATTGCTATCACTATCATCATACTTTACACGTATGCCTAATGCTTTAAATTCTTCTATTAAAAGGGCTACTTTTTCATCAATCATTTTCTTTTGATCATCTCCTTTATAAATAGGAATGATCACCACCTGCACAGGAGCGATCTTTGGAGGCAACACGAGGCCATCATCATCGCTATGAGCCATTACCAGCGCACCTATCAGCCTTGTGCTTACTCCCCAGCTGGTAGCCCACACATAGTCGAGCTTATTATCTTTATCAGTGAACTGCACATCAAAGGCTTTGGCAAAGTTCTGCCCGAGAAAGTGCGACGTGCCTGCCTGCAACGCTTTGCCATCCTGCATCAGCGCTTCTATGCAATAAGTATCTATGGCTCCTGCAAATCTTTCGTTGGCGCTCTTTATACCTTTTATCACGGGCAATGCCATCCACTCTTCAGCGAAAGTAGCGTACACATTAAGCATTTGTATAGTTTCATTAATAGCTTCCTGCGCGGTAGCATGGGCTGTATGCCCTTCCTGCCAAAGAAATTCTGTAGTGCGCAAGAACAGGCGCGTGCGCATTTCCCACCTTACTACGTTAGCCCATTGATTCACCAGGATCGGTAAATCACGATAAGATTGTATCCATGTTTTATAAGTATTCCAAATGATGGTTTCGGAAGTAGGTCTTATAATTAGTTCTTCTTCCAGCTTAGCCTCCGGATCTACAATAATTCCATTGCCATCAGGGTCATTCTTAAGCCTGTAATGGGTAACCACAGCGCATTCCTTGGCAAAGCCTTCAACATGCGAGGCCTCTTTACTTAAGAAACTTTTAGGTATGAATAAAGGGAAATATGCATTCTGATGACCTGTTTCCTTAAACATTTTATCGAGCTGGTCGCGCATGTTTTCCCAAAGGGCAAAGCCATAAGGCTTTATGACCATGCAACCACGCACAGCACTATAATCTGCAAGGCCGGCTTTTAAAATTATATCATTATACCATTGGGAATAATCCGTTGCACGGGAGGTAATTTCCTTACTCATATTTAGTCTTTTTCATAAAAAAAATAGTAATATTTTGTTCAAACTTTTTTTCCTTTGTCCTGTAATAATATGGGGCAAATCATCATTGAACACAGATCAGAAAATAGTATATTTACAGTAGAAAGCCCGCAAAAGTAATAACTTCATTTTTTAAAATATTATAAACTTACAGCCATGAAAATAAAATATATATTCCTGCTTTTTTGTATAGCAACCTTGGCAGGCTGCAGCTCAGCTTACAGAACTGCACAGACACCAGACGATGTCTATTATTCACCAGCTCCGCCCCAGGATGAATACGTGACCACCAATAGCGAGCAGGATAAAGACAGCTATGCTTATAACAATAATCAAAATAATATGGATGATCTTGCTATGAGCAATGGAATAAGTTATCCGTTATATTATAATGGTTTTTCATTAGGTTATGGATACGGTTTGCTCAACCCATATAATTCCTACGGCTTATCCATGTACAATCCCTACCTGTATAATTCAGCTTTTTCACTTTATTCTCCTTATTACAATAACTTTTATCCATCTTATTATTACAGCACTTTTAATACACCATATTATGGAGGTGTCTTTTTTCCTTATGTAAGCCATAGTTATAATCCATATGTATATAACAAGCCGAGACAATATAGCATGGGAATTTATAATACGCCTAATATACATGCAATCACATCCAATACGCCCATAAGAAGCTTTACAAGAACTACGCAACAGCAACCTGTAACCACAGGCGGCGGTGGTATTATAAGAAGAATATTTTCAACAAACTCATCTGCACCTGCTAACAATACCAGAATGTATAATAACGATAATTTTAGTCGTTCATCAAGGCAAATGAGTTCAACGCCTTCTAGTAGCGGTGGCGGCTCATTTTCTAGCGGCGGCGGTGGTGCAAGATCAGGAGGAGGCGGGGGAGGTTTCAGGCGCTAAAATTTTTCTTTATTATAATTTAATTAGTAAGGGCTGCATCCAGCAGCCATAGACTTTACAAACAATATATGAAATCAGGATATGTTCTGGCAATAGTTGTTTTGCTTACAAGTATTCATGCTTTAGCACAAGAGCCAGCCGACGCACTGCGTTATTCTTATCTTACGCAAAATGGAACTGCCCGCAATCAGGCCGTTGGCGGCGCTGGCGCCTCACTTGGCGGAGAATTTACTTCTTTATTTATAAACCCTGCCGGACTTGGTTTTTATAAAACAAATGAAGTTGTATTAACGCCAGGTTATGCATTGAAAAATAATTCCTCTAATTATATAAATAATTCTTCGTCGAGCAAGGACAATAATTTTAATCTTGGTGCATCCGGGTTATTATTTTCATCTCCTTCTCTATCTCCGACAAGCAAAACAAAAAATTTCACATTTGCCATAGGCGTAAACAGGATAGCAGATTTTAATAATGATATTTATTATAAAGGAACCAATACATCCAGCTCTTATTCTGAAAAATATCTGGAAGAGCTTAGGGATAATAACGTAACTGATCCTAATGATGCTGCAAATAGTTATCCTTTTGGATCCAGTCTTGCTTTTAATACTTTTCTTGTGGATACTATCCAAGGCACGGACGGCTCGGTAACGGGCTATAGGTCTCAGGCCAATCCTGCATTTGGGCTTATGCAGGAAAATACTATTCATACTTCCGGAGGCATTACGGATATATCTTTAGGTGGTGGTGTTAATGTTAAAGAGAAATTATTTTTTGGCGGCACATTGAGTTTCCCTTTCTTAAATTTTAAGCGAAACAGCACTTATAAAGAAACAGATGCCTCTGGCAATCCTAACAACAACTTTAATTATTTTGAAGAAAGTGAATCCTTACAAACAAAGGGTGTTGGTGTTAATGTAAAATTAGGAATGATCTATAAGCCTGTAGATAATGTGCGCCTCGGCCTTGCAATACATACGCCCACTTTTTATGAGCTGACAGATGAATATAATGCAACGATCACTACAGATCTGGAAGGCTATGGTGGTGCAGGAATTAAGACGCAATCATCTTCTGACTTGAATAATGGCGCCCTGCTGGAGTCGAAATACAATCTTGTAACGCCAATGAAAATTATTGCAAGTGGTTCGCTTCTATTTCACGAAGTGGCTGATGTAACACAGCAAAAGGGCTTTATTACTGCAGATGTGGAATATATTAATTACAAAGGCAATTCCTTTAAAGCATATGATAACACTGATGAAGCTTCAAAGGATTATTATTCATCGGTAAATAAAGCAATAGACAATGCATATAAAAATGCACTCAATGTAAAAGTAGGCGGAGAATTAAAATATAATACTTACATGTTACGGCTTGGTGGTGCTTATTATGGTAATCCTTATAAAAATGAAAGTGCAAGTCTCTATAAAGTCAGTGGTGGCTTAGGTTACAGGAACAAAGGTATCTTCATTGATCTTACTTATATTTATTCGTTAACCAAGGATGTAAACTATCCTTATCAATTGGAGGATAAGCCAAATACTGCTGCTGATGTAAAAAATACTGGTGGCAATATTATAGTTACAGTTGGCTTTAAGATATAAGTTGGACAATCGTTCAGCATAAAAATCCCTTTTATTTTGTTCCTGTTTATAATTACAATTTTCATTTCAATTATAGCTTTGTTTCAGTAATGTGCATCAAGTACATTTGCAAAAATTTTTAGAACAAATGGAACTGCATCCAATCACAAAGGCAATACGAATACAAACAGAACGAACTAATGAAAGAGAACATTCAACACCGCTATTTTTAACCAGCAGCTTTACGTTTGATGATGCTGAGGAAATGCGCGCTGCCTTTGCTGATGAAACTGATGATAATATTTATAGTCGCTTCAGTAACCCGGGCGTTCAGGAGTTTATAGATAAAATGGTTTCGCTCGAAGGCGCTGAAAGTGGCGTGGCTACAGGTTCCGGCATGAGCGCTGTGTTTGCAAGCTTTATGGCATTATTAAAAAGCGGTGATCACATTATTGCCTGCGATGCCGTATTTGGAAGTACTCATAATATTATAAAAAAATATTTACCGAATTACGGAATTGAATACACTTATGTGAGTGCCGATAAGCCTGAAGAATGGGAAGCTGCTAGTGAAGCCAAATACCAGGATGATTTATCTTGAAACGCCCACCAATCCCGGGCTTGATATTATTGATCTTGAATTTGTTTCAAATCTTTGCAAGAAGCATCATCTTATTTTAAATGTAGATAATTGCTTTGCAACGCCTGTAAATCAAAGGCCAATTGACTTTGGTGCTCATCTTGTAATTCACTCTGCAACGAAGTGGATTGATGGGCAGGGTAGGGTATTAGGTGGCGTAATAGTTGGTGATAAAAAATTAGTGAATGACATTTATTTGTTTTGCCGCAATACAGGCCCATCTTTATCTCCATTCAATGCATGGGTATTAAGCAAAAGCCTTGAAACGCTTGATGTTCGCATGGAACGACATGCTAAGAATGCTTTGTATATTGCAACCGCTTTAGAAAATCATTCTAAAATATCCTGGCTTAAATATCCTTTTTTGCAAAGCCATCCTCAATATAATATCGCTATTAAACAAATGAAAAACGGCGGAGGTATTTTTTGCTTTGAATTGAAAGGCGGCCTTGAAAGTGGAAGAATATTTTTGAACAGTTTGCAAATGCTTACACTTACTGCCAATCTTGGAGATTCAAGAAGCATTGCCTCTCATCCTGCAAGCACCACACACGGTAAACTTACTGAAGATGAAAGATTAAAAGTGAACATAACACCAGGTCTTATACGCATTTCAGTTGGCCTGGAATATGCAGATGATGTATTGAATGATATTTTGCAGGCTTTGGATAAATGCTAATGTGAAATAACAGTTATGCTGTAAACGAAATTAAACAAGGTAAGTAAAAGCGTCATCACCTTTCTTAAGCTCAGTAAAGCTTACATTATATTTTCTGAGGTTTTTTAATAAAGATTCATAATCCTTTTTTGATTTCAACTCAATGCCAACAAGTGCAGGGCCAGTTTCCTTATTATGCTTTTGCACATACTCGAAACGGGTTATATCATCGCCCGGTCCTAATACATTATTTACAAATTCTTTTAATGCGCCCGGCCTTTGTGCAAAGCGAACCAGGAAGTAATGTTTCAATCCTTCATATTGTAGTGAGCGCTCTTTTATTTCCTGCATGCGATCAATATCGTTGTTGCCTCCGCTTACAATACACACAACAGTTTTGCCTTTTATATCATCTGCAAAATCATCCAAAGCGCTTATGGACAAAGCACCAGCAGGCTCTGCAACTATCGCATCTTGTGTATATAATTTTAAAATAACAGAACAAACTTTTCCTTCATTAACAAGTACAAGATCATCCAGCACTTCCTTGCAAACGGAAAATGTAAGGTCACCCGTGCGCTTTACGGAAGCGCCATCCACAAAGGTTTCAATGCTCTGCAAGGTGACAGGATTGCCGTTCCTAAAAGCTTCATACATGGAAGGTGCGCCCTCTGGTTCAACGCCTATGAGTTTTGTTTTTGGAGAATATATTTTAAAATATGAGCCAACACCGGAAGCCAAACCGCCGCCGCCAACCGGCATAAACAAATAATCAATCTCATTAAGTTCTTCCAATATTTCAACTCCTACAGTGGCCTGCCCTTCTATGATTCTTGCGTCATCAAATGGATGAACAATTGTTTTACAATTTTCCTTTGCATACTGTTTTGCTGCAGCAGCACATTCATCGTAATTATCACCTACAAGCCTCACTTCGATTTTATCATCACCAAACATTTTAGTCTGGTTAATTTTTTGGTTCGGCGTAATAATTGGCATAAACACAACACCATTCACATTTAATTTCTTACAACTGTAAGCAAAGCCCTGTGCATGATTTCCTGCGCTTGCACACACTACTCCTTTTTGCAATTGCTCGTCCGGTAAGCTTTTCATAAGATTGTAAGCACCTCTTAATTTATAAGAGCGCACCACTTGCATATCCTCACGCTTTAGATAAATGTTACATTGATATTTTTCAGAAAGCCTTTCATTGTATTGCAATGGTGTTCTGCGAACAACATTTTTTAAATTAGTAACGGCTCTTGCAAAATCAAGATCACTTTTTATGTTAAAGGTTACACTCATGTTTATTCATGAAATTTACAAACTAAGAATAATTCTTAAAAATTAATTCTGGTTTTCGGGTCTTAAACTTCTTACTGTTTTACCTGCCTGCCACATCTCACTATCTGCGCAATTCTTTTAATTCTTCTTCCAGTTTTTCCCTGTAATCCGATTTGCTATTACTTGCTATGGAACGCCCTGCTTCTCTGCCTTCTGCCACCTCAGTATAGAGTTCATTAAATACAGGTAAGGTTGCATCACGAAATTTTTTCCACCAGTCCAATGCGCCGCGTTGTGCCGTGGTGCTGCAATTGGCATACATCCAGTCCATTCCGTTTTCTGCAACCAAAGGCATTAATGATTGCGTGAGTTCTTCAACTGTTTCATTAAAAGCTTCGGATGGTGAATGCCCATTTTTTCTTAAAACTTCAAATTGCGCAGCAAAAATTCCTTGTATTGCACCCATCAATGTTCCTCTTTCTCCTGTAAGATCGCTATACACTTCTTTCTTAAAATTTGTTTCAAATAGATAGCCAGAGCCAATAGCGATGCCTAAGGCAACGACTCTTTCAAAGGCTTTGCCTGTTGCATCCTGGAAGATGGCATAGCTACTGTTCAATCCTCTTCCCTGCAAAAACATTCTTCTTAAAGATGTGCCTGAACCTTTCGGAGCAACTAAAAAAACATCCACATCTTTTGGCGGAATAATACCGGTTTGCTCGAGATAAGTAATACCAAACCCATGTGAAAAATATAAGGCCTTGCCGGGAGTTAAATGTTTTTTTACAGTAGGCCACATAGCAATTTGTGCAGCATCACTTAATAAATAGCAAATGATAGTGCCTTTCTGCAATGCTTCTTCAATATCGAATAATGTTTTACCTTCTACAAAACCATCACGCACTGCTTTATCCCAGCTCTTTGAATTTTTTCTTTGGCCAACAATTACATTGATACCGTTTTCTTTTTGGTTAAGTGCCTGCCCGGGACCTTGCACGCCATAGCCAATAACTGCTACCACTTCGTCTTTCAATACTTCCTGTGCCTTGGATAAAGGAAATTCATCACGTGTAACAACATTTTCTTCAGTACCTCCAAAATTTAATTTTGCCATTTTATTTGTTTTATTTATAAAAAATCTAGATCATTTCGTTTATAGGGTAACAGTTATCTGTTATACTAAATTATAAAAGTAATTTTTTTCATTTTTCTTCATCAATTTTTTCATTGAAAGAAACCTGGTTATTAAAAGGATCTATCACTGTGAAAGCGAATGAACCATAAAAAGTTTTTTGAATGCCCGGCCTGTTGTATTTATACTTTTTATTAATAAGTTCATCATGGTATTTTTTTACATCGTTGCACCAGATCAACACATGTGTGCCGGGCGTTCCATCTCCATGATGCTCGCTTAAGTGAAAAACAATTTCATCTTTTTCAACTTCCATATAAACGGGAGTGTTTTCTTCAAAGTGATGTTCCCAGTTGATTTTGAAGCCGAGCCAGTCAACATAAAATTCGATGGCTTTCGCGTAATCAAAAATCCTTAATATTGGTATCACTTTATCTGTCTTCATACCGCAATTTTATAGCACTAATTTTTTCTGCGCCAACGCATAGCCAAAATGCAAGGAATCATGCGCCAACGTGCAGGTCAATATCTCTTCAATTGAATTCATTTCATATTTATAGGTTGCCGTGGCATAAGGTGTAATATTTTTAAATATACCGGCTTTAAAATCTCGTTCAATGTTATCAATGGTTGCAACAAGTTGATGTTTTAATTCATCAATTTCTTCTTGTGTTATAAGGTTTTCCGGCTTTGAATCTTTACCATATTCCTTTATAAATGGAATTTTTATTCCAGGATTTACACCCGAGCGCAAATAACACAAGGCTTGCGTGCTAACTACTATGTGACCGAAGTTCCAGACAATATTATTATTAAATCCATTAGGAATTTTATTGAGTTGTTCCGTGTTTAAACTGTTTATAAGATTTAAAAAGAATTCCCTGTTTCTTCTTATATATTTAAAAACAATATTGTCAATGGTTGCCATAAATGCGATGATAAGATTTAGCAAAAACTACATTGTAAATACTTCGTCTTGCTGATTTAAAAATTCATTTTCAATAACTTCTTCGCCTGGCTGCATTTGTTCAAATTCTTTCACTTTATCATGAAAGCCTCTGCTATCCTTAATTATAGCGATTCGTGCACTTCTTACAAATTCTATTAAGCCATAAGGTTCCAAAAATTTTATCAGCTTATCTGTTTCTTCACGATGGCCTGTTGCTTCAAAAACAATGTAATCTTTTCTAATAGCAATAGCTCTTGCGCCAAATTCGTGTAGCAATCTTTCAACCTTTACTTTTTCAGCAATGGCATCTGTTGGCATTTTATACAAAGCCATTTCCTGCCAAATTATTTCATCATTAGTATTGTAATATGCTTTTAAAACATCTACCTGTTTTTCTATTTGTCTAACCAATTTCTTTACTACTTCTTCTGTTTCATCAATAACAATATTAAAGCGATGAATGCCGGGAACCTCGGACGGCGAAGTGTTCAACGTGTGTATATTAATTTTTCTCCTGGAAAAAATTATCGTAATGCGGTTAAGTAAACCAATCTGGTCTTCAGTATAAACCGTTAAAGTAAATTCCTGTTTAAGCATATTTATTGTATTATAAATGTTCTGTATTTATTTGCAGCTTTTGTTTCACGGCCACAATTCTAAGCCTTTTATAATCTGCATACCAGCTTCCGTTTCTAAAGTGAGTTGGTTCCAGGGCATTTTGAACTTCCTCTAAAATTTTAGTAATAATCTTTTCTTCTACTCCGGTTAAATACACGCTTGCAAACATTCTTATCCAGTCTTTAATTCCATTTTCACCATCGCTCAGCTTTGTTTCACGATCATAATGAACTGCATAAACAACCCTGAAACCTTTCTCTTCCAGCAGTGATGCATATTCGCCCAGCGAAGGAAAATACCATAATTGTGTTTCAGCATTTGTATCATAGCCATAACGGCTAAGATATTTTTTTAAGCATTTAATAATTTTTTCAACATTATGTTTTCCACCCATTTCCAATACAAGTCTTCCTGGTTTTTTCAAATACAGAAACATTTGTTCCGCGGCTTTATCTTTATCTAAAACCCAATGCAGCGCTGCATTTGAAAAGATCGCATCGAAATGTTCATCAAAGTGAAATGACGTAGCAGACTGAACCTGGAAATCCAATTGAGGATATTCTTCTTTTGCTTTAGTAATCATTTCAATTGAATTATCTATACCCACCACACTCGCACCAGTTGAAGCAATTACATTGGTGAGATAACCAGTACCGCAGCCAATATCCAGAATTCTTTCACCGCGCTGAGGCCTCAAAATATCCACCAAATCTTCCCCGTATTTAAAAACAAAAGCGTGCTTATCATCATACAGATTCGCATTCCAATTCATAAGTCAGTTATTATATCACTCTAAATTATTTTTATCAATAGGTAATTATTCTTACCTATTACACTTCTATTATTATTGCAATCTTATTTCTGCAACGCTGCAACCCTGAGGCACCATTGGAAAAACATTGTTTTCTTTTCCTACCATTACTTCCAGCAAATAAGATCCATCGTGATCAAGCATTTTCTTCAATGCATCTTTTAATTTATCTCTTTCTGAAATCCTTTGCCCATCAATATTATAGGCCTTAGCCAACGCAACAAAGTCAGGACTTTTTATATCAGTAAATGAATATCGCTTTTCATGAAATAGCTCCTGCCACTGCCGAACCATTCCTAAAAATTCATTATTTAGAATGATGATTTTTACATTCATGTCATCCTGCATAATAGTTCCTAATTCCTGCAAGGTCATTTGAAAACCGCCATCGCCAATTATCGCAACAACTGTTCTTTCCATTGCACCAAACTTTGCACCAATAGCAGCAGGTAAAGCAAAGCCCATGGTTCCAAGACCACCCGAAGTAACATTGCTTTTTGTCTCATTGAATTTTGCATAACGGCAAGTAACCATCTGGTGCTGGCCAACATCGGTAACCATTATCGCATCACCATTTGTTAATTCATTTAAAACATCAATTACTTCACCCATTGATAATATATTAGTCTCGGGATGAAGCTCTTTATTGATGCAACTTCCAATTCCTTGCTGTGTAATCATTAAATTTTTTTATCCATTCCATGTGGTCTTTTTTATCAATAAGCTTTGTAAGCAACGGCAAAGTTTCTTTACAATCGCCCCAAACAGGAACGGTTGCTTTTACATTTTTATCAATCTCAGAGGATCAATATCAAGATGAATAATTTTTGCCTGCTTTGCATATTTATCAAGCCTTCCGGTAACGCGATCATCGAAACGCATGCCAACAGCAATTAATACATCGCATTCATTGGTTAAAACATTTGGCCCATAATTTCCATGCATACCGAGCATACCAACATTAAGCGGATGATCGGTTGACAAAGCACTCAATCCAAGTATTGTCCATGCCGCAGGAAGATTTCCTTTTTCAATAAAGTTCTTAAATTCTTTTTCAGCTTTCCAAGTATAACACCCTGCCCAAAAATTACAAATGGCTTTTTTGCTTCATTAATTATTAGGGCTGCCTTCTCAATATATTCTTTTCGTACAATCGGCTTCGGACGGTAACTGCGAATATGATTGCACTTTGTGTAGCCATTATAATCGAATATTTGCAATTGTGCATTTTTTGTGATATCAATCAATACAGGGCCGGGTCTTCCGCTTTTAGCTATATAAAATGCCTTTGCTAAAACGGACGGTATTTCTGTTGCATCGGTAATTTGATAATTCCATTTGGTGACAGGTGTCGTTATATTTATGACATCTGTCTCCTGGAAGGCATCTGTGCCTAAAAGATGAGCAAACACCTGCCCTGTAATACAAACCAATGGCGTGCTGTCAATCATTGCGCATCTGCAAACCTGTAACGAGGTTGGTTGCACCAGGGCCGCTTGTTGCAAACACAACTCCCGGTTTTCCTGATGTTCTTGCGAAGCCTTGTGCAGCATGGATAGCGCCTTGCTCATGCCGGACAAGAACATGATTTAACCTATCACGATAACCATACAACACATCATATATCGGCATAATTGCGCCGCCAGGATAGCCGAAAATTGTATCAGCATTTTCTGCCAATAATATTTTTAATACAGCTTCACTGCCTGAAATTTTTTCAATTTTTGCAGCTGCTTTTTTTTCTTTTACGATTTCTAATGTTTCCATAAACACGCTTTTATAATATTAATGATGTTTGGTTACGCTTCAACGTTGTGCTCACCTATTTATTTTATCAAAAAACGCCACAAGATCAGTTGAACTTGATTTCTGTAAAGCCAACCTGTCTCAACATAGTAACTAACTGACCGCGGTGATAAGTTGCATGATTGATGACATGAGCAAACAACTGGTAATATGGCATTGAGAAAGCCTCGCCATTAAATCTTTTAAACTCAAGATATGTGTGCAATTATTTTCATCGAACGAATCAATAAACAATTTCAGGTCAGCAGAAACGTTTTTCCAAAGCGTTATTAATTCATGTTTGGATCCTTTAAATGAATCAACAAGTGGAAAAATTGGTAATTCTTTTTTTAATCTTTCCAGCCATGCTTTTTCAGCTCCTACAACATGCAACACTGTTGCATAAATACTTTTAAAGCTGCTCACGATTTCTTTGTTCCATTGTTCATCATTTATTTTTTCGAGCCATGTGCACGTTATACTATTGGCCCATACATTAAATGCTGCGAGTTCTTTAAAATATTGTACTGACATAATTATTTTTTGAAAGAAAGCCTTTCTCTTTTATTTCTATCATCGTTATTCCTCATCTGTTACACAACCTTCGCTTGCATTTTTTACCACTCTTGCATACTTATATAAAATTCCTTTAGTTGCTTTTAATGCAGGCTGCTTCCATGCCGCTTTTCGTTTTGCAATTTCTTCTTCACTTACTTTTAAAGTAAGTTTATTTTTTACGGCATCAATTTCAATAATGTCATTGTCATGTACCAAACCAATCAATCCACCTTCATGGGCTTCAGGAGTTATATGGCCTACAACAAATCCATGAGTTCCACCACTAAATCTTCCATCGGTAATTAATGCAACAGATTTTCCCAAACCTGCACCAATAATAGCTCCGGTAGGTTTCAGCATTTCAGGCATACCTGGTGCGCCTTTCGGGCCAATGTTTCTTATCACTACCACATCGCCGGCATGAACTTTTCCGCTTTGTAGTCCCTCAATCAAATGCTTTTCTCCTTCAAATACTCTTGCAGTTCCTTCAAAGCGTTCACCTTCTTTGCCAGTTATTTTTGCAACGCTTCCGCCTTCGGCAAGATTGCCATATAATATTTGCAAATGGCCTGTTTTCTTTAATAGGATTTTCTAATGAATGAATAATATCTTGTTTTTCAAAATTAAGGTCGGGAGCATCTTTTAAATTTTCTGCAACGGTTTTTCCTGTTACCGTTA
Organism: uncultured Chitinophagaceae bacterium; assembly: GCA_963823975.1. Classification (GTDB taxonomy): domain Bacteria; phylum Bacteroidota; class Bacteroidia; order Chitinophagales; family Chitinophagaceae; genus Ginsengibacter. The sequence continues at coordinate 275,582 of CAWGNP010000001.1, forward strand.
AACAATCGCCATGCAAGCAAACCTTTGCCCAGCAAGTATTTCATTACAGCGGGAACACCGCCATGTTTATATAAATCTTCCATTAAATATTTTCCGCTTGGCTTAAAATCTGCAAGCATAGGAATTTTATTGCTTATCGTTTGAAAATCATCTAGTGTTAATTTTATATCAACACTCTTCGCCATTGCAATCAAATGCAACACAGCATTGGTGCTTCCACCCAAGACCATAACAACTGTTATTGCATTTTCAAATGCTTTACGGGTCATGATATCTTTTGGCTTGATATCTTTTTCCAGTAAAATTTTTATTGCTTCGCCAATTGCTTCACATTCTTTTTGTTTGTCTTCACTCAGCGCAGGATTGCTTGATGAATTAGGCAAGCTCATGCCCAACGCTTCAATAGCACTTGCCATGGTATTTGCAGTATACATGCCACCGCAGGCACCAGCGCCCGGGCATGCATTGCGAACAATTCCTTTAAAATCTTTTTCATCAAAATTGCCTGCAATCTTTTGTCCTAATGCTTCAAATGTTGATACAATATTTAAATCTTCACCTTTATAATGACCCGGAGCAATCGTTCCGCCATATAACATAATTGAAGGCCGGTTTAATCTTCCCATTGCCATGATACATCCGGGCATATTTTTATCGCAACCAGGAATCGCAACGATTGCATCATAATATTGAGCGCCTGCATTAGTTTCAATGCTATCAGCAATTACATCACGGCTCACCAAACTATAGCGCATTCCATCAGTGCCCATACTTATGCCATCACTTACACCAATTGTATAAAAACGCAAGCCCAGCAAGCCATCCACATCATTCACACTTTTTTGAACACTTGTTGCCAGATCATTCAAATGCATATTACAAGGATTGCCATCCCAGCCCATGCTTACAATTCCAACCTGTGCTTTGCTAAAATCTTCTTCTTTAAAACCAATGGCATAATACATAGCCTTTGCCGCCGGCTGTGTTTCATCCTGCGTTAATGTTCTGGAATATTTATTTAAATCTTTCATGCTTCAACTGGTAATGATATGATTTCTTTTTCCCTAACTAAATTTTTATATGCCCTTTGTATTTGTATGCCTAGCGTATCATTCCATTGCTTTTTGAAAATATTATCATCAAGCGAAGCAATTCCTATAATTTCTGCAGCAGTGCCACAAAAAAATGCGCTGTCAGCATCATTGATTTCTTCTGCAGTAATTTGCTTTTCAACAAAAGGAATGTCCAATGTTTCGCAGAGTTCAAACACAGTTGCTCTTGTTATTCCGGGCAAAATATTTCCTAATTGCGGTGTATATAAGGTGTTATTTTTTTCTATAAAAACGTTTGCGCCCGGAGCTTCGGCAATAAGCCATACATATCATATAACAATGCTTCATCATACCCATTTGATTTTGCTTCCTGGCTTGCAAGAATTGAATTTACATAATGGCCGGAAGCTTTTACATTTATGTTAAACGCTTTAGGGTTAGGCCTTTCAAAGGATGATGTCATTACACGTAATAATTTTTCACCCAAAAAAGGTTGCATTTCCCAGCTCTCAATTGCAATGAATGACTCAGTGTTTTTGTTAAAACTCATGTTGGCAGCACCATAAATTAAAGGCCGGATGTATGCATCTGCAAAATTGTTTTTTTCTAAAACCTGGTAAGTTACTTTAATCAATTCTTCGTTGTTCCATAGATAAGGAATATCAAGTGCTTTGGCAGAATTTTCGAGCCTTTTGAAATGTTCTTGTTCTTTAAAAATCTTTGTTTTGCCTGATGCCGTTTTGTAAGAACGAATGCCTTCAAATACTCCATAACCATAATGCATCGTTTGGCTGTACAAGTCAACCTTTGCTTCCGAAGCTCTTACAAATTTTCCATTCCAGTAAATGATCGTATTCTCATTATAATATGTCATAAAGATTTACGCTGATTTTTTAAATAATAGTTGCTTTGCCAAGTGCAATATTTCTTGAATTAATATTTGGCGGAAGATCATTTAAAATATGATCACTTACAAAATCTCCTATCGTTGAAGTGTTATAAGGATGGTCGGGATCAATATCCTGCGACACAAAACCATTCTCCAAAGTCCAGGTTACAGCCGCTCTTACAACATTTGCTTCTTCTGTTAATTTAAAATGATCAAGCATCATTGCCGCCGATAAAATAGATCCAACAGGGTTTGCAATGTCTTTGCCGGCAGCCTGCGGATACGAACCATGAATAGGTTCAAACAATGCGGATGATACACCAATGGAAGCAGATGGAAGCAAACCCAGCGAGCCGCTGATAACGCTTGATTCATCGCTTAAAATATCTCCAAACATATTTTCTGTAAGCACTACATCAAATTGTTTTGGGTTCACAATGATCTGCATGGCAGCATTATCAACAAACATGTAATCCACTTTTACATCAGGATATTCAGGTGAAATTTTCTGAACAGTTTTTCTCCAAAGCCTTGATGTTTCCAAAACATTGGCTTTATCAACCAGCGTTAATTTCTTTCTTCTTTGCTGAGCTGAAACAAAGGCCAGGCGCGCAATTCGCTCAATCTCTGTTACGTTGTAAATACATAGATCCGATGCCTCACTGCCATCATCATTTTTTGTTTTTTTGCCAAAATAAATACCACCTGTTAATTCACGATACATAATAAAATCAACATTTTGCAATTGCTTTTCTTTTAAAGGAGACAAATGGTGCAAAGAAGGATATGTTGTTACTGGCCGAATGTTTGCGAAGAGTTGCAACTCTTTGCGAAGCTTTAATAATCCCTGTTCGGGCCGAATCTTTGCAGAAGGATCATTATCATATTTAGGATGGCCAATAGCACCAAATAAAATGGCATCATTATCATGGCAAATGTCTATAGTATGCTGTGGCAAAGGGTCTCCCGTTTGATCAATAGCAATCGCACCCATCAATCCATAAGTGTACGTAAAATTATGACGATACTTTGCAGTCACTGCATTCAGCACTTTTAGAGCCTGGTAGGTAACCTCAGGGCCAATTCCATCTCCTAGTATAACTGCAATTTTTTTATCCATTTTTTTATTTTAAGAATTATGCTGCGATGTTTCCTTGTTCAAGTTTTAATGAATGTGTAACACATACCGGTATCTCATGTTCATAATGGGTTACATAGATCAATGTTTTTTTAAGTTTAACGCAGGTATCGTTAATTAAGCTGATGAACCATTGCTTCATTCCATCATCGAGTCCCTGGCATGGCTCATCCAAAATTAACAGCGGAGGATTTTTCACCAGTGCACGTGCTAATAATATTAATCGCTGTTCGCCATTAGAAAGTTGTTTAAACAACCTTTTTTCAAACATATCTATTTGTAAAAAATGCATCCATTCATGTATCAATTCCCTTTGCTTGTTATTTATTTTTTTAAATAAACCGATCGTATCAAACAGGCCCGAAGCAACCACATCAAAGCAAGTGTTGGCTGCATAAAAATAATGGTGCAGTTCGGGAGAAACATAACCAATCCTTCGCTTGATATCCCAAATGGTTTCACCGCTTCCTTTCTTCCTGTCAAACAAATAAATTTCATTCGCAAACGCCTGCGGATTATCGCCGGTTATAAGGCTTAGCAAAGTTGATTTACCTGATCCATTATGTCCGGATAAACTCCAGCATTCACCCTTATTTACTTTCCAATTTATGTTGTTAAGAATTTTTTTATGATCATAAATTACATTCGTGTTGACCATTTTTACTGCAACAGAGAACTCATAATGATTCTCTGTAAGAGTTGCCTGCATTACGTTTGATAAAACTTGCGGAATAGCAAGCTTTTGCTTTGGGAAGAAGTTTTTAATACTAAATTCTTTTCGTGAAATTTTATCTTTTAATATGCCTTTGTCTAAAACAGCAACATGTGTTATAAAATCCGGAATATCAACAGGCGAAGTAACCAGTAAAATATGAACGCCTTTTTTTATCAGTTTTGCAAGAAGCTTGTCCAATAATTTTCTTGCTGTTGCATCAAGGCCTGTGTATGGATTATCCAATAAGATCCAATCAGCATTTTGTAATATGGCTTTAGCAAGCTGAAAGCGTTTATGCTCGCCATTAGATAACTGTATCAATCTTGTTTGCCTGATATGATGTATGTCCAGCAATTGCAATGTGTCACTTATTTTATCTTCATCACCTGTTATCTTTTTTAATACATCGTCAATTTTTAATGCATCTTCGGAATCATTTGAATTGAATCTTTGCTGGTAATAAAAGGTAGAAGTGTTAGAAAGATTTTTAAAATAATGCTGTTGACCAACTAACAGTATCTCAGGTGTCTGATTATTTTGTTTACCGAAAATTATATTGTTATTGCTGCGATAACTATCCGCAATTATTTTTAATAGTGCTGTTTTACCACTTCCTGAAGGCCCAACTATTGCAAGTTGTTCGCCCTCTTCAATATCAAATGAAACGCTTGACAGCACAGCGTTTCCGGATAGCTGTAACGAAATATTTTTTACCTGTAAAAGTGGTAGCTGTTTCATTAATGTTTCAATTCATAGTCAATGAGTAGCATTTTCGAAAGCCTCAATTTCCTGCTTCATGCTTAATAAATAATCAATGTCATCATAGCCATTAAGCATGCAAGTTTTTTTATAATTATTAATATCAAAGTTTTCCTTTTCGCCTGTAGATACAATGGTAACAGATTGTTCCGGAAGATTTACTTCGAGCTGCACATTGCTGGCTTCACTAACCGCTTTAAAAATTTTTTGTAAAAAAGTTTCGGTTACAACAACTGGTAATAAAAAATTATTTAGTGCATTGTTCTTAAAAATGTCAGCAAAGAAGCTGCTGACAACTACATCAAATCCATAATCTTTTATTGCCCATGCAGCATGTTCTCGTGATGAACCGCAACCAAAATTTTTTGCAGCAACTAAAATTTTTCCATGATAACGCGGATCATTTAAAGGAAAATCTTTTTTAGGTGTTAGATTCATCATCATTTTCATAACGCCAATCACGAAACAAATTTTTGCCAAAGCCTTCTCTGGTTGTGGCTTTTAGAAAGCGTGCAGGAATGATCTGGTCCGTATCAATGTTTTCAATATTAATCGGAACAACTGGTAGATGTTATAATATTTATTTGTTTGCTCATTTTAATTTATAGTTAAAACTAACGATCATTAGTTTTTAGTTCATCATTTCTCTTACATCAGTTACTTGTCCTGTAATTGCTGCTGCAGCAGCAGTTAACGGGCTTGCTAAAAATGTTCTTGCATTCGGCCCTTGCCTTCCTTCAAAGTTTCTGTTGCTGGTAGATATGCAATATTTGCCTGCAGGAATTTTATCTTCATTCATTCCAAAACATGCAGAGCAACCAGGCTGGCGCAGCATAAAGCCTGCTTCTTCAAAAATCGTATTAATGCCTTCTTCAAAGCTTGCTTTTCTACTTTTTGCTTCCAGGCACTACCCAAACTTCAACATCATTTGCTTTATGTTTTCCTTTTACAAAACTTGCCACCATTCTAAGATCTTCAATGCGTGCATTAGTGCAACTGCCGATAAAAACATAATCCACTTTTTTACCTTTCATTGAACACCAGGCTGCAAACCCATATATTGCAAAGACTTTTCATAAGAGGCTTTTTCCTTTTCATCAATCTCACTTAATGCAGGCACATGGCCGCTTACAGCAATTCCCATTCCCGGGTTTGTTCCATAAGTGATCATCGGCTCAATATCTTCAGCTTTAATTAAAAGTTCGTTATCAAATTTTGCGTCATCATCGCTGTATAAAGTTTTCCAATAATTTAAAGCATTATCCCAGTTCTCATTTTGCGGAGCAAATTTTCTTCCTTTTATATAATTAAAAGTTGTTTCATCAGGAGCAATCATTCCGCAACGTGCACCCATTTCAATGCTCATGTTACAGATGGTCATCCGCGCTTCCATTGACTAAATTTCTAATTGCAGTACCTGCATATTCCACAGCATAACCTGTTGCACCGCTTGCAGAAATTTTAGAAATGATATAAAGAATAATATCTTTTGAAACAACGCCTTTATTCAATTTGCCATCAACTTTAATCCGCATGAGTTTTGGCTTTGACTGCATTAAACATTGCGTTGCCAAAACCATTTCCACTTCACTTGTACCAATACCAAATGCTATGGTTCCAAATGCGCCATGTGTTGATGTATGACTATCGCCGCAAACAATCGTCATGCCTGGTTGCGTAATGCCAAGCTCAGGACCAATGATATGAACGATGCCCTGGAACGGATGTCCTAAGCCATATAATTCAATTCCGAATTTTTCACAATTTTGTTTTAATGTTCTAACCTGCTATTCTTGAGAGTTCTTCTCTTATTGGCAAATGCTGATTGATGGTAGGAACATTGTGATCAGCAGTTGCGATCACCTGGTTAGGCCGAAAAACTTTTAATCCGCGCTGCTCAAGCCCTTTAAATGCCTGAGGGCTGGTAACTTCATGAATAAAATGTTTATCAACGTATAATACAGAAGGTCCGCCTTCAATTGCTTTTTACAACATGTTTCTCCCATATTTTTTCAAATAATGTCTTTATCCCATTTTATTATTAAATCAAATATATTTTTTCTTATCATTAAGATGCAACTAAGATTTTTTATCCTTGTCATTGCTGCATGCCAAAGTTATCAAGATCATGCATCTATTTTACTTCTTTTTTACTATCTGCTAACTGCTAAAAATGAATTATACAAAATATCAATCTCATTGCGTGTAAAACTCATGGCCCAATTTCTGAAACGATGAGCCAGCGCACTTCTCCCACTTCTTGCAGTTAAAACAATTTTTGAATCCGTCTGCACCAACATCTTCGGGGTTAATAATTTCATAAGTTTCGGATATCTTTTAAAAAACCATCCTGGTGAATGCCGGACTTGAATGCGCAGAAAGCGTTGCTGCCAACAATTGCTTTATTCGGCTGAACTGGCATCCGCATTATATCAGTAACCAAACGACTCATAGGATTTAATAATGTCGTTTTGATACTTGTATAAAAATCTAAATCCTATGTTGTTTAATCACCATCACAACTTCTTCAATGAAGTATTTCCTGCACTTTCACCTAATCCATTCATGGTGCATTCTATTTGCCTTGCACCGTAATAACACCTTCTATAGAATTGGCTGTTGCCAAGCCTAAGATCGTTATGGCAATGACATGAAATAATTGCTTTATCAATATTGGGAACATTATTAATTAAATAAGCTATTTTTTCTCCGTATTGAGTGGAAACAATAGCCTGTTGTATCAGGAATATTCACTGTTGTAGCGCCTGCTTTGATAACTGACTTCAATTACTTTTGCCAGGTAATCATTATCAGTTCTGCCTGCATCTTCTGCATAAAATTCAATATCATCAATATAATTCTTTGCCCAGATAACACATTGAACGGCTCTTTCTAAAATCTCTTCACGTGTTGAATTGAACTTTACTTTTATATGCGAATCCGAAGTGCCTATGCCGGTGTGAATGCGTGGCCGTCTTTGCATATTTCAAAGCTTCACCTGCTGCATCTATATCTTTTTGAACAGCGCGCTTAAAGTGCGCAAACAGTTGCTTTGGTAATAGCTTTTGATATTTCATTCACAGAAGAAAAATCTCCGGGGCTTGAAATAGGAAAGCCGGCTTCAATAACATCTACACCAAGATTTTCAAGATCAAGCGCAAGCTCAATTTTTTCTTTAGCATTAAGCTTACAGCCAGGGACCTGTTCACCATCTCTCAATGTTGTGTCAAAAAGTTAATATTTTGTTCATGGTAAATCGGCGTTTAAAAAAATGAAGCTGAAAAGACTAATTGTCAAACGGGTTATGAAAGTAGAATATCCCTTACAAAGATATTAAACAAAAAAACAGAAATTTACATTGCTGAAAGAAAACAGATTTCCTGAAACCCTTGACAGCACTACCATTCGCAGTAAATATATTACGATGCCCAACAAAGCAACCGATTCTTTATCTCAGCTTATTCAATCACTGGAGAAATCTGAAAAAAGAAATTTTAAGTTGTATGTGCAAAGAAATTCCGGAAATAATGATCTGAAAATTGTACAGCTTTTTGATGCATTGGACAAAATGAAAGAGTATGATGAAAAGGAGCTGATGAGCAAAACTACTTCTATAAAAAGAGAACAGCTTTCCAACATGAAAGCACATTTATATAAACAAATACTTGCAAGTCTCCGGCTACTTGGAAGCACTGATGACATGGAAATACAGTTGCATGAGCAACTTGATTATGCAACTATTTTATACAACAAAGGATTGTATTTGCAAAGCCTTAAACTGCTGGAGCACGTGAAAGAAAACGCAACGACTTTTAAAAAAATAAACATATTGTCCGAGGCTATATTTTTTGAAAAAAAAATTGAATCTCTTCACATCACGCGAAGCATGAAGAACAGAGCTGGCACACTAACCAGCGAATCGGATGCAACCAATGTGCAATTGGAAAGGATTACTAAGCTTTCCAATCTTGCATTGCTGTTGTATAGTTGGTACATAAGAAATGGGCACGCAAGAAATAAGGAAGATGAGCGGGAACTTGAGAGCTACTTTGAGGAACACTTAACAGATGATATACAACAACCCGAAGGCTTCTATGAAAAATTATATTATAATCAAAGCTTTTGCTGGTATGCATTTATAAGGCAGGATTTTTTAATGTATTACCGCTATACGCAAAAGTGGGTTGATCTTTTTAATGATGAGCCTTCCATGAAAGAAATTGAAACAACTAACTATATCAAAGGCTTGCATAATTTATTAAATGCACATTTTACTTTAAGAAATTTTAATGGCTTTAGTAAAACAATAAGTGTGCTGGAGGCATTTCGGGATTCGGATGCTGTGAAGCAGAGCAACAATAATAAAGTGCAGGTGTTTATTTATTTGTATACATCAAAGATCAATAAGCATTTTCTTGAAGGCACTTTTAAGGAAGGAATAAAAATAATTCCCGAGCTTGACAAGCAACTAAAAGAGTTCAGCATTTATCTCGATAATCATCGCATACTGGTGTTCTATTATAAAATCGCATCGCTATACTTTGGTGCGGGCGATTATGATACTGCCATTGATTATTTAAATAAAATTATTAACTGGAAGGTTGACCTGAGAAGCGATCTTCAATGCTATGCACGATTGCTGCATCTTATTTCTCATTATGAAATAGGCAACTTTCAATTGCTTGAATATCTTATAAAATCTGTATATCGCTTTATGGCTAAGCTGCAGAATCTTAGCCTTGTTGAAGAAGAAATGTTTAAGTTTCTGCGTAAGTCATTTTATTTATCCGCTCGCAAGCTGCAGCCTGAGCTGGAGAAGCTGTTGAACAATATAAAAGATTTGGAAAAAAGTAAGTTTGAAACAAGAGCCTTCGCTTATCTCGATATTATTTCCTGGCTGGAGAGCAAGGTGCTGAGCAAACCTGTTTATGAAATTATAAGGGAAAAATTTCTTTCAGGTAAACGAATAGTACAATACTAAAGATGATACTAATAAAAAAAGGAAGATCATTATCTTCCTTTCGTTTATAGAGTAACTGTTATGAGCTATACGGTTTTATTAAAATCCCCAATCCTTCATAGTTTGCAGATCATCTTTTGCAGCATCCAGCGGAGCTTTTCCCTGGTATTCTTCCTGCTCTATAATAAAATATTTCGTACCGGATTGTAAAGCTGTTTCTATCACCTTTTTTACATCGATTACACCGCTTTTTAAAGTAGTGCTTTCATAGATATGTCCATTGCCTGAAGGCGGGTCTTTTTTCATTTCGTTTTTTACATGCATCAGCATAAACCTTCCTGGGTATTTTTCCAGGTAATGCATTGCTCTTCCGCCTGGCTCATACATATTGCCAATATCTATTTGCTGGGCAACCAAATTTTTATCTGCCATAGAAAGTAAAAGATCATACAAAACAGTGCCATCAAGACTATGGTTGAATTCATAGTTTTCATTGTGAAAGGCGAAATGAATTCCATTGCTTTTAGCCAATTCACCGGATTTATTGAACATGTCCATATACATTTTAAAATCATCCATGTTCTTACAAAGACTTTCATCCACGCCTGGGCTTATCACGTATTTCATTCCAACGGCTGCTGCGTCCGCCATCGTTTGCTTCCACTCGTCCGTAAAATCTTTTGTGCTTTTATTCCATTGTTCTGAACCAAGAAAAGTATGTCCGCTATCCATTACAAGACCGTTATCATTTAATATTTTTTTAAAATCAGGAATAGAATATCCATAAAATTTTCCGGCATGATAACCTGCGTGTTCTACATAACGAAATCCAATAGCAGCAACTTTTTTTAATGTGCCTGCAGGATCTTTTTGCATGTCATCTCTTACAGTGTAAAGCTGTAAACCAACGACATGATTGGTCATTTTATTTTTTGCCAATAAAATCTGGGGAAGCATTGCAGAGCCGGCAATAGCAATGGAACTGTTTCTTATAAACAAGCGTCGTGATGTATTCATAAATATTTTTTGTATAAAGAAACTAAATTACTTAATTGTTGGCGCAAATATTTTTTATTAAAATAACATTCTGCTTTTTAGGTAAACTAAATTTTGATACAAATGATGTACATGATAGTTGAAAGATTTAATACTGGTAAAGTAAAGCAGTTGTATAAAACATTTGAAGAAAAAGGAAGACAATTGCCTGACGGCTTAACTTATATTAATAGCTGGATAAATGAAGATGTTACTGTTTGTTATCAGCTTATGGAAACCGATGAAGAAAGTAAAATTCAGGCGTGGATCATGAACTGGAAACACTTTGCTGATTTTGAAATAATAAAAGTTATATCTTCTGAAGAGGCAAAACAAAAAGTAGGAGAATTATAATATAACAAACACTACGCCTTTTATAACAGGCATATTATTTTTCAGATCAATTACATACACATAAGCACCGGAAGTCTGTAGCATGCCTTTAAATTTTCCATCCCAAGATAAATTAGTTCCGTTATTATCAAACACAAGCTGACCATACCTGTTATACACGTTTACTTCTGCACCAGGATAGGCCTGCAGTGTTTCAATATACCATGTATCGTTTATGCCATCGCCATTAGGAGTAAAAGCATTTGGTATGTACAATTGCTTATATACTTTTACAAGTACACTATCAGTTGCAACGCCACAACCCTTTCCTGATGTAACAATTAACTCGTAAGTTGTATTTGCCTGCGGATTCACAACAGGAGTAAGTGTTTGCGCTTCTGAAATATTTTGATCAGGCAGCCATTCGAAGGTTACATCGGTACCACCAATAGCACCGTTTAAAGTTGCTGATTGGCCGGCAATAATTACTTTATCAGGGCCTGCATCAGCAGTTGGCAGTGCATTTACAGTTACCACAACAGAATCTGAAACATTACATTTATTATTATAAACAGTAAGAATAAACTGCGTTGTTTGAAATGGATGCGCAAAAGGATCCGCACTCAAGGAGTCACTGACTTGTGATACCGGATGCCATACCAATCCGGTTACATTATTACTGAATGTGCCGTGTAATTGTATGTTTGAATGTTCGCATATTTCGGCATCTTCACCCGCATTCACTGTTGGCTTTGTATATAAAATGGCAACGGCAGAGTCAATGCTGGCGCAACCCTTAGCCGATGTCACCTTTACATAATATTTCCCTGCATTAGCAAAAGATGCATTAAGAATAAAAGCATCTTGCTCATTACTTATAAAGCCCGAAGGCCCGCTCCATGAAAATGCAACGCCATCATTTGCACTTAATGATAATGTATCATCGGTGCAATTTCCTTTTGTTGCAGCGTCAGGTACCGGGTATCTGTTTACATTAATGGTAATAACATTCGATACAATATAACATGACGATACATTTATATTGTCTCGCTGAGCCACTGCAAGCCTGTATTGATATGCAGCGGGATCTGTTACTGCCGGCCGCACATACACAGTGTCAGTGGCTCCCGGAATATTTGCCCAGGTAACTCCGTTATCTGTGCATACCTGCCATTGATAAACGGGATTTGTATAACCTGAAGAAACTTTTGCATGCAGGGTAAAAATAGAAGCATTTCCTGCGCATACATCTGCAGAATCAAGCGAGCCATTGATGTTTGCTGTTACCAGTGGGCCGCAGGCACGAAATGTTATATCATCCAGCAACAGGTCGTTGCCACAGCCACCGGGCGCATTGTTTGTCATTCGTAAAACAACGGAATTTAGGGATGATGTGGTAGAAAAATAAAAACCATATTGTTTCCATTTGCCTGCATCCGCTATATCTCCCGTAGAATAAGTTTGCAAAACAGTGCCATCAGGTTTTTCAATATTAAAAGTGATGTTTGGCTTTATGCCTTGTGATTGGCAAGCATAAGGTTCCAATACATTATAAATCCATGAAGCAAATTCATAAGTTGTATTGGGGCAAAGACCATCTACTTTTTTCACAAAAAAATCGCCCGGCTCAAACGAGGCATTTATTATCATCATATACCCATCAACGTCACCGGGTGTATGGTCTTCAGAAAGAGGATACCATGTTTCCCCAAAACAATTACCTACACCATTGCCAATTGTGTAGTAGCCATCGTCCGGGCACCCATTTGTTGTATACTGATAATTAGTTATTCCGTTCAATGCAGGTCCCGGATTTCTCCCTGAACCAAATGTGATGTTTACTACAGGATCTCCAAGACTGCCTGTACACAATTGTGAAAACGATTTATTAAAAAAGCAAATGCTTATTAATAGAAAAAATAAAAAAATTTTTAAAGAAAGCTGCATCGTAAAAAACAAGCAATTAGCAACAGAAAATTTTAGCTAAGGTCTTTAATAAAACGCAAATTGAAACAATATATTCTGAACAAGCTTTGAAAATCGGTTCCTTTTAAAATAAAATTTTCTTGCCATGAATACATTGAATGTAGTATTTTCATTCAGATGAGCTCCAACACCCTTTTGGATTCGTACCAGGAACAGCCCAACGTATGGGATGAAATGTTCAGCAAAGAAGGTATCCGGATTTCGTATAAAAATTTTGTATCCCACATAGAAAATCTTCCTGCCGATGAGATGACACGTAAAGATGAAATGGCTAAAAATCTTTTCATGAGCCAGGGCATTACGTTTACAGTTTACAATAGTGGTGAAGGCATAGAAAAAATATTCCCTTTCGACGTTATTCCCCGTATCATTACCAAAGACGAATGGGCACTTGTGGAATCAGGATTGAAACAAAGACTTAAAGCCCTGAACATTTTTTTGAAAGATATTTATCACAAGCAATTTGTTTTGCAGGATGGTATCATCCCTGCGCAACTTATTTATTCCTGCCCAAATTTTTTAAGAGAAATGGTGAATGTAGATGTGCCTTTTGACATCTATACGCACATATCGGGCGTTGATCTTATAAGAGATAATGATGGCAAATTTTATGTGCTGGAAGATAACTTGCGCACACCTTCGGGAGTATCGTACATGCTGGAAAACAGGAGCATTACTTACAGGATCTTCCCTGATCTTTTGCCCAAAAATAATGTTCGCCCGGTAAAAGAATACCCGGATCTTTTATATAAAAATTTACTTGCGCTTGGCAACAGGCAAATGAGCAATCCAACTGTTGTGCTGCTTTCACCAGGCATCTACAACTCTGCATATTTTGAGCACACAACACTTGCAAGGCTTATGGGTATTGAGCTTGTGGAAGGAAGAGACTTGATTGTTGACAACCATCATGTGTACATGAAAACGACTAAGGGCTTGCAACAAGTGGATGTTATTTACCGAAGGGTAGACGATGAATTTATTGATCCTTTGGTTTTCAGGCCTGATAGTATTCTCGGTGTTCCCGGTATATATTGGGCTTACCGCAAAGGCAACGTTGCCATTGTAAATGCAATGGGCAATGGGGTTGCAGATGATAAAGCCATTTACAGCTTTGTGCCGGACATGATCCGCTATTATTTAAATGAAGAACCCATTTTAAAAAATGTTCCGACTTATAAATTGGCAGATGAGGATACCAAAAAATATGTATTTGAAAACATGCACAATATGGTTGTTAAACGCACCAATGAATCCGGTGGTTATGGAATGTTGATGGGCAATGCAGCCAGCGAACAGGAAATAGAAATTTTTAAGAATGCTATCAATGCCGATCCGAGAAACTTTATTGCGCAGCCGATCATTAGTCTTTCATCAACACCTTGTTATATCAATGGAGTATTGCAGCCCCGAAGAGTAGACCTGAGGCCATTTGCCTTATACGGCCCGGATGGCATCCACATTGTGCCAGGCGGCCTTACAAGGGTTGCACTAAAAGAAGGATCTATGATCGTTAATTCATCACAAGGTGGGGGAAGCAAGGATACGTGGGTGCTGGCATGATAAAGGGTTAATTTATAAGTTTAATTAGAAATTTTATTGAATAAATGTTAAGCAGGGTTGCAGATACTATTTACTGGCTGGGGAGATATATGGAGCGCACCAATGGCATGCTGCAGGTAATATTAACGCAATATATTTCCTCGCAGGATCAGGCAAGTGACTTCATGTGGCGACCGCTTTTGAAAATATATGGGGAGCTTGGTGAAGAAGAAATAAAAACTATAGAAGCCAGCTCTGCAAGGGCTTTGGACTACATGATCTTCAACGCAGAAAATAGCGCATCAACGTATAATAATGTAATGTTCTCCCGTGAAAATGCAAGAGGCATACAGGATCATATAAGCAAGGAAGTATGGCAATGCCTGAATGATTTTTATCATTTCATACGCAAAGAAAATTTTCGGGAGCAGGCACGCACCGCTGATCCGGTATCTGCAATTGACCAGCTGATAAGAAACGGATTATTGTTTACGGGAACCGTTGATAACACGATGACAAGAGGCGAAGGATTTACATTTATAAATATTGGTAAATTTCTGGAAAGAGCTATTCACACATCTGACATTACAAGAATAAAAATAAATGAGATCTTTAATAGCCAGCAGGATGCTTATGAAGCGCCGAATCTCCGATACCTCCTCAATTCATTGTTTGGATTTGAAATTTATCTTAAAACTTATAAAGGAAATTTTAATATAAAAAACGTGCTGGATCTCCTGTTATACAACCGGGAATTCCCTCATTCTATTTTATACAGCCTTGAAAGATTGTATAAATATTTTTCAAGATTAAAAAGCGACAGTCTTCCGGAAAGTTACGAGCAGCTTGAATTTTTAATTGGTAAAACCATGAACAATATTAAGTATAGCCACATTAATGAAAGCGATATGATAACGCTGGATACATTTTTGTTTCAAACAAGACTTGACCTTTTTGAAATATCAGCATCATTTAGCAGATCTTATTTTGGTAACTCATAATTATTACAATGCCTTCTTATAAAATAAAACATACCACTAAATATTCTTACGCATCGCCGGTTATTGACTGCACCAACCAGATAATGCTGTATCCCTGTATTGATGCGCTTCTTGAAGTAAGAAGCCATGAAATAAAAATTACAAACGATCCGGTAATAGAAACTTTTACGGATTATTTTGGCAATCATGTCGGCGTTTTTTCCATCATAAAAGCTCATACATCTTTATTAATAGAATCCATTGCGGAAGTGATTACAAAGCCTATAATTTTCCCGCTGGATGATATGCCTGTTGAAGAACAATGGAAATTTTTAAGAACATTAAAAGATCAAACGGGTTACATGGATTTTTTAAAAACAGAAAATTTTGAATCCGGGGAAGAAGTAAAAAGCATCCTGCAAAATGTAATTACTCAACAACAAACTCCTATGCAAATTGGTGTAGCCTTAACAGAATATATTTATAACAATTTTGCGTATAAAAAAGGCATTACCAGCGTTGAAACAAAAACCGAAGAAGTGTGGAAGCTCAAAGCCGGAGTGTGCCAGGATTTTGCCCATTTGCTTCTTGTGTTTTTACGCATGTTTGAAATACCTTGCCGTTATGTAAGTGGCTATATTTGCCCGAAAGGAAAAGAGATGCGCGGCGAAGGAGCAACACATGCATGGGCAGAAGCTTACATTCCAAATTATGGGTGGCTTGGCCTTGACCCTACTAATAATTGTATTGTAAATGATCAGCATGTAAGATTATCAACAGGCAGAAACTTTGCCGATTGCACACCCGTGAAAGGTACTTACAAAGGTTCAGGAGAACATACATTGGAAGTGTCAGTGGAAATAAAAAACGGCACAGTGAAGAAGATAACAGAAAAGCCGGGCTTGCCAAATTTTAGCTATCATGTTAAAAATCCGGGGCAGCCTATCAATTCTTACAGGTATTACCAGGAAGTACAGCAACAGCAGCAACAATAGGAACGTATAAAACATAACAGTTATCTTGTAAACGAAATTAAAATATATTTTATGAGTTATACCGCACATAAAAACCGCTACGACCAAATGCAATATCGCCGCTGTGGCAATAGTGGCTTAAAGCTTCCGGTCATATCCTTAGGCCTGTGGCACAACTTCGGAGAAATTGATGATTTTGAAACCTGCAGAAAAATATTGCATACTGCTTTTGATAATGGTATTACGCATTTTGACCTCGCTAATAACTATGGGCCGCCACCAGGTGCAGCTGAAGAAACTTTTGGAAAAATTTTCAAAAAAGATTTCACTCCTTACCGTGATGAATTAATCATTTCTTCAAAAGCCGGATGGAAAATGTGGGATGGCCCTTACGGAGACTGGGGCTCAAAAAAATACCTCGTTGCAAGTCTTGACCAAAGCCTGAAAAGAATGGGACTTGATTATGTAGATATATTTTATCATCATCGCCCCGACCCTGAAACTAATCTTGAAGAAACGATGCATGCACTCGATCTTATAGTTCGCCAGGGCAAAGCCTTATATGTGGGCATATCAAGTTATCAGCCCGAAGAAGCTGCAAAGGCTTATGAAATCCTAAAGAAATCAGGTACGCCTTACATCATCCATCAGCCACGTTATTCTATGCTCGACCGCTGGATCGAAGATGGGTTGCTGGATCTGTTAGGCAAAGAAGAGATTGGCATTATTACTTTTTCATCATTAGCGCAAGGCATTCTTACTAATAAATATTTAAAAGGAATTCCCAGGGACTCGAGGGTAGGAAGACATCTTGCAAACGGTGCCATCACCGAATCCCAGGTTACTGATGCTATTATAGAAAAAGCAAAGAAGCTTAATGAGATAGCAAAAAAAAGAGATCAATCATTGGCGCAAATGGCTATTGCGTGGGTTTTAAAAGATGAAAGAATTACATCTGTTATTCTTGGGGCCAGCAAACCGAAACAAGTAATTGATGCAATTGGTGCTATTGATAATTATCATTTTTCAAAAGAAGAGCTGGAAAGCATTGATGGCATTTTGAAATCGTAATATCATTACTGAAAGGGCTAAAAAGGAATTACCGCAAACCACATTTATTTATAGGGTGTACTTATTTTACACTTATCTTAGTAAGGATTTTTTAAAACACTTTTGTTTGAATGCATTGTGACGTTTACAATGAAATAACCTTGTTTAATAGCCACATTTACAGAAACAGGTAAAATGGAAAAGCCATCATTATCGGCAACATCTAATACTCATTTCCAGGACCTGGTGCGCAACGCTTCGGTAGGCATTGTGGTGCTTACGGGGCGAGAAATGAGAATAGAAATAGTAAATGAATATTATGCAAGGTTGCTGGATACAACTCCTGAAGATCTTCTTCACGAAAGATTGTTTGATATTATTCCGGAAGCTGCAGATCCGTTCTTGCCGTTGCTCGAAAAAGTGCGGGAAACCGGTGAGCCGGTGTATTTATACGATCAGCCCCGTGGCATGTATGTTGACGGCAAGCGTAAAGAAGGTTATTTAAATATTATCTATCAGCCGTTGCGGCAAGTGGACGGAACCATAACCGGTGTGATTGCCCTTTGCCAGGATGTGACCCAGCAATGGATACATAAAAAGCAACTCGAAGACAGTGAAGACCGGTTTAGACGGTTGATAGAAGAAGCACCTATTCCCATGTGTTTATATACAGGCAGGGAAATGAAAATCCAGGTAATTAATGAAGCCTTGCTGGAGGTTTGGGGAAAAGAGAAAAGTGTAATCGGGAAAACATTGTATGACGCCTTGCCCGAGCTTAAAGGACAGGGTTTCCTCGAATTATTACAGAACGTATACGATACCCGCGTTCCTCTCGTATTGAAGAATGCTGAGTCGCAAGTGTATAGAGAAGGTGAATTCCACACGCTGTATTTCGATCTTTGGTATAAGCCAATAGTGGATGAAAAAAGCGGGAATGTGCAAGGCATACTTGCTTCGGGTGTAGATGTAAGTGAAAAAGTTTTGCTGCAAAGAAAAACTGAAGAGAGCGAAAGCCGTTTCAAGCTGATGGTAAATCATGCTACAGTAGGCATTGGTTTAACGAAAGGCTTATCTATGATATTTGAGAATATCAATAAACCGATGCTTGAATTAATAGATCGAACAGATGTTATTGGCAAGCCTTTGTTTGAAGTGTTGCCGGAGCTAAAAGGACAGTCTATTGAAAAAATACTTAATAATGTTTTTAAAACCGGTAAAAGCTATACTGGCAATGAAATACCGGTTACGCTTTCTTTAAATGGCAAACCAGAAAGAAGGTTTTATAATTTATCCTTTGTACCATTTACGGAAAACGGTGCGGTAACCCACATCCTGCATACCACAATTGATGTAACACAGCAAGTGCTTGCCCGCCAGCAGGTGGAAGAAGCGAATGCCAAAACCAATCTTGCTATAGAAAGTGCCGATCTTGGAACGTATGAGATAGATTTATTGACGGAAGAAATGAGCACTTCAGAAAGATTCACAGCCATTTGGGGCGCAGACCACAGCATCATGCCGAGATCTGACTTTGTTGCATTTATTCACCCCGAAGACAGGCAACTAAGAACCCAGGCACATGAGCAGGCTTTAATATCTGGCAAGCTGTATTACGAAGCCAGGGTTACCTGGAAAGATAATTCTGTGCATTGGGTAAAAGTGAATGGCTCTGTTTTGTATGACAAAAATCATAAGCCCGCCACGCTGATAGGCGTTATACAAGATATAACCGAGCAAAAAATAATACAGCAGCGGAAGGATAATTTTATTGCCATGGCAAGCCATGAATTGAAAACGCCGTTAACCAGTGTGAAAGCCTACGCTCAGATCATAGGTATGATGCTTGCTGAAAAAGGCTGCAAGGAGGAATTGCAGATGATTGAAAAAATTGACAAGCAGATAAATAGCCTTACCAATCTTGTTTCAGATCTTTTGAACATCAGTAAAATAGATATGGGAAGGCTTGAGTATGAAAGAACTTATTTTACACTAAATGATTGTATAATGCACGTTGCAGAGGAATTGCAGCGTACCACTACTCACCAGTTGCACATACAGCTTGACACCCCGGTAACCGTTTTTGCTGATCAAAACAGGATAGGCCAGGTGATCAGTAATTACATCACCAATGCAATTAAGTATTCACCGGATGCAGGACGGATAAACATAAAGACCAAACTAACCGGCAATACGGTTGTGGTAAGTGTTCAGGATTATGGAATTGGCATTAACAGTGCGGAACAGCGATTAGTATTTGACCAGTTCTATCGCGTTAACAATGCAAAACACCAGAGCTTCCCCGGCATGGGCCTCGGCCTTTATATCAGCGCAACTATAATTAAAAATGAGCATGGCAGCGTATGGGTGGAAAGTGAAGAAGATAAGGGCTCAACTTTCTATTTTTGCCTGCCTGTTGCAAAGCCATAAAAAAGCACAGTATTTCACCGGCTCTCAGGTTGGGCAGTCTATTACGAAACGTCCATTGCATGAGACGTTCTTAAGAAGAAAACCCAAACGAATATAAAAAAGGCATTCAATATTGAATGCCTTTGTGTTTTCTATAAGTAGAATATATTTTAAGCTACTTTCTTCATTACGTTGGCGAGCGTTGCATCTGCTTTGCTCTTTGCCCCTGCTACAAAAGTCACTGTTGCATCAACAGGTGTATAACCGGGACAAGTGATGGTGAAGTTATAAGTTCCTTCGGCTATGCGACGGATGTGGTAATAACCCTTCTTATTGGTGGTGCCTGTGTAAAGCCCGTTTATAGAAGTGATCACTGCGCCTTCGATACCGTTTCCAACGCCGTTAGTAATGGTGCCCGCAAGACTTGCTGAACCACCTTTAAACATTTTCTTCAACTCTGCAAACACAAATTGTTTTTTTGCAAGCTTATCATTAGCAAACACCTTTTTGCCATCTGTGAGCATTGTAACTAATGATTCATAAATGGCATCATTAGCAGCTTTCTTTTGCCCTGTAAATTGCTTGGCGGCTACAATTGCTGCGGCATAATCAGCAGCAGCGGCAACAAAAGCGTCACCATCTGACTGGAATGTAGCCTGAAAACCTGCCGGCATGTTGTCATGAGCAGTGAGTGCGTCAAGATTGTTAGCGATAAACGAATTTGCAGCATCAATAAGTGCATGGCCAGCGCTCCAGTTCTTTAAAGATACTTTTGCATAAAATTGACTGCCTGCCATCTTGAGCATGTCCTTTACCTGGTCTGCATCAAAAGCAATGGTGATGTAGGTTTTCAGGTTTTGCCAGTCTTGCTGCACTGCGCTTAATGTATTTATGCAAGCTGTGCGAAGTACACCGCGCCCGCTGGAAGCCTTAAAAGAAGGTACTAGCGCTTGCGCATCTTCTACGGCCTGGATATTAGCAGCTACATACGCATCCGTATAAATGGCCCTAAAGGCATAACACTTTTAATATCAATATCAATCCAGAGCTACTCAGTTGAGCTTATTTCTTACACTTTTATAGTTTTCATCTTCTGCGCAAACATTTCAGGTCCCTGCGCAACGATTTCATGTACACCAAACCTCCATTCATGACAACCAAATCCTCATTCATAACCACCAAATCCTCATTCATGACAACCAATGTCGCATTCATGACAACGAATACTGCGTAGAGGTCGCCCAATGCCGCATTCATGTTGACCAATAACAAATTCATGTTGATCAATAACGAATTCATGTTGACCAAAACCGCGAAGAGGTCAACGAACACCGTGAAGAGGTCAACGAAAACCGTGAAGAGGTCAACCAAAACCGTGAGAGGGTTCACCAAAACTGTGAGAGGGTTCACGACAACCGTGAAGGGGTTAACCAAAACCGTGAGAGGGTTCACCAAAACTGTGAAAGGGTTCACCAAAATCGTGAAAGGGTTCACGAAAACCGTGAAGAGGTCAACCAAAACCGTGAAGGGGTCCACCAAAACTGTGAAAGGGTTTTCGAAAATGGTGAAGTTATGGGTAGCTTATCAGTAAACGGAGGCCGGTTAAGGATTTTAGAATTTATCTGTTTCTTTCTCAAAGCAGTAATGTGTAAGTATGTTGAATTCGTCTTGCAGGCTTTCCTGATAATAAAAAAGACCGCCTTGTAGAGGGCGGTCTTGCTAAATACAGATAAGCGATGTTATTTTGTAACAATAATACGGGTGCGGGTGATGGCAGCATTGTCCTGCTCCAGCACTAGTACATAGTAGCCTGCGGCCAGCTTTGTTTTAATGCTGTTTAACTGGTAAGTGTGCTCCCCTGCGGGTTGCGTACCCAGTTCCGCAATGTGCATTACCCTTCCATCTGCCGCTATGATTTTCAGGCTTACCTTGCCTTCATTGGCAAGCGTATAGTTTACCTGTGCGTTGGCGCCGGCCATAGGGTTAGGAATTACAGTAATCGTATTTACGGCAGGCTCTTTAAAGAGTTCGGACTGCGTAATCAATGAGCCGGTTCCGCCACTGATGATCACGCTGAAATCCTGCATATCACCATAGGATATGGCCCCGCATGGATTTGTGCTGTAGGAACCATAGTGCAATTGAATGCGAAGACGCGTAGTACCGTTCTTAGCCGTTGCCGGAATTTTGAAGGAACCTGAAGCAGAGCCCGTTTTGGCAGATTTCACTTCAAGCACTGTTTCTCCTGTGCCGTTAAGAGTTCCATCCTGGTTATAATCAATATATACCGTCCAGCTCTCTGCGTATTTGGTGCTTGCAAAGCCCGGAGTCAGCGTGATGGTGTAAGTGGAACCAGCGGTTAAATTGGAAGTCAGGCTGGTAAAATTGCCATATCCGCCATCGTTAGTGCTGGTATGGTTGATAGTGCCCAATACTACTGTTTTGATATACTCATAAGTAGTGGTGCCGCTGGAGGTGCAATACGTAACTGTATTGCTGCTGGTAGTAAAGGAATCCAGTGCGCTATAAGCGCTGCTGCCGCCGGAGCACGCGGTAAGCACCTGGAAATAATATTTGGTACTTGCTGCAAGTCCTGACAGCGCATAAGAGTTGGTAACAATGCCGGTTACCTGCGTGAAAGACCCGCCTGAAGGCTTATACTGGAGTGAATAGCTGTTGGCACCCGTCACTGCAGTCCACCCGGTGGTAGCGCCGGAAGTAGTTACCGATGATACAGTTAAACCCGTTGGGGTACCGCAACCCGCTGCGGAACTGGTCGTAAAAGAATCCAGTACACTATAAGCACTGCTGCTGCCGGAGCATACGGTGGATACCTTAAAATAATATTTTGTAGAAGCTGTAAGCCCGGTAAAAGAATAAGAAGCAGCAGTAAGGCCTGATACTGTGGTAAATGATGATGCTCCTGAGGCTTCGTATTGTAATGAATAGGTGCTTGCACCGCTCACAGCGGACCAGCTGCCGGTAGCAGAGGTAGTAGTGATGTTAGATGCTGCAAGCCCGGATGGAACACTGCAGCCTGATGGGCTTACTTGCTGTGCCGCCTGGTAAGCCTGTATAATTCCATAACCTGCCACGTTATCATATCCTGCACTTTCAATATCCAGTGCTGAGGACGTAAGAATAGTTCTTACCTGTGCAGGGGTTAAAGAAGGATTGGCTGAAAGTATCAATGCTGCTATAGCACCTGCGTGGGGTGCAGCGCATGAGGTACCATAAAAAGGATTGAGCCCTGAAGATGATGAAAGCGTAGTAGATACGCCGTCTGCAGCCGTTAGATCTGGTTTGGCACGCACAGTGCCGCCGCCCGAAGCGAATGTTAGGCTGCCAGGAGTAATGGCTGACCCATCTGCATTATAGAACATGCGCCGTGGCCCGTCAGAAGAAAATGGCTCTGCCTTATTGGTAGATACAAATGGATTAGGGTATGGCCCTGTAGGATAGCCAGACTCAAATGCAGCAGCGGCCGGTGTGGCTGCCATGCAAAAAGCATCTGCAGCACAGGCATGGCCGGTAGTCTGCCCATTGGTGGCAACGGTTAAGGTGCCTCTATTGGTATTAAGGTGAAAAGCTCTTACTGCTGCCGCGGAAGTTTTGAAAACCACCAGCCTGTCACCACTTGCTAATGTTTTTGCTGATATTTGCTCGTAAGGATTTTGCGTGCCACTCTGCACGTTGGTGGATGAGGCTTTTACCTTACCTGCAGAGCTAACTAAGAACAAATCATAATCATTGGAAGAAGCGCCCCATGGATCGCTCCAGTTAAGATTATATACTTCCCCAACGGCAGTAATGATGTCGCCATTTGCGGGAGAAGAAACTGTTCCGAAATTATGAACAGTCCCCGCTTTGGTGCTTCCGGAAAAGGCTACAGAGCCAGCATCCTTGAAGTCGCCTTCAAATACTCCTGACGTACCTTTTGCAAGAGATCCGGAATTGCCTGCAGCAGAAAAATATAATGCTCCTGAAGCAGTTACCGTGTTAACCGCCTGGGCGGTGATACCATCCTGAAAGGCAGGCTCGTCGAAATAACCCACATCATCCAGGATTATATTACAGCCATATGTATTGCGAAGCGTTTGGATGTTAGTGGCAAAGCCTGCTTCGCTCACATCTGCAGTAGCAAAAAACAATGTGGCGGCAGGTGCAAGGTCATGTATTACCTGCAGCATGGCACGCCCTTCATCTGCGCCGCCTGAATAATCTTGTACCACAGTCACGGGAGTTGTATACCCGTCGGGATTGCCTGTACCCGGAAGGTCACCCTTGGTTACATCTGAAGCCGCACCTCCTGCAGCATTATAGCTGTCGGAAAGCACGCCTATTTTTATGCCTTGTCCCAGGTATCCGAATGTGCTTCTTACATCGGCTGCACGGTGTGCTGCGTCTCCTTGCGAGGTAACACTTCCAATAATCTGGTTCCGCGTTTTTAGATATTCAGTCAGTTGTGCACGCACATTTGCTGCACGCTGTGCAAAAGGTATGGAAGACCTGCTATGCTTTACATTTTCATCTACGAGCATATACCCTACAGCTGGCTCTACAAATTTTACTTCTGGATTGCCTGCGAGGCTTTCTACCACCGGTAATGACAGCATTGCCCGTACAGTATGGTACTGAGGCGATGCAAAAATAACCGTGCCACCGAGGGCTTTAATTTTTTGAAGAAAGGCATCCGTGATATCTGCTTTGATATCTACTTTCAGATGGCCGCTTTTATCTGCATGAACATCTACCGGTTCAAGCTGCACATCTTTCACCATGCGCAGACCGCTGTTTTCCCTAATGGCCTGCAACAGGCGCGAGTCGATTTTCTTTTGTGCAGGAGTACGGTTATTCTTTTCATCGAGCAACGACTGTATTTGCTTCATTGTTTCGCCGGAAATCTGTGCAAAAGATATTCGGCCTGCAAATGAAATGGAAATAATAAGTAAAAGCCTGAGTAAATTTTTTTTCCTCATAATGTTATGGTTTTGGTTAATTTTTATTGAAGTAAATGTAAGTGAAACTCTTTGAAAAAAATTTAGTTGGATATTGAATTATTTCAAGAGGTGTAAATAATCTTTGCTTTAAAGAGCTTCTAGAAGAGAAAGGGAGATGAGGGATTGCCTTGTTTGCCAGCACTTTTCACATATGCTAAACAACTTCACTTGCTTGCGGATATTTATGAGCCTGTTGCCACGTTGACAATTGAAAATAAAATGATAGCGGCTTACACGCATTTCCATATCACATCAGCGAACCATTGGTTGCTATCGAAAAAATGAGCGATGGGCTCAAAGCCACACGACCTCGCAATTTCATGGGTTTCCCCGAGACCATATTTCTGGGAAACTTCCATGTAAATAACCTCGTTCTTTTTAAAATGAATGGTTTCACCTGAAATAGTGACCTGCTGCGCCTCCGAAGAAATAAGGAAGCTTCTGCATGCACCTGTAACGGGATCATAGCTGGCATAGTGTTCAAAGCTATCGATGGCAAAATTGCCCCGGAGCTCCCGGTTGATCCTTCTTAACAAGTTCAGGTTGAACTCACGGGTGAAGCCTTTACTGTCGTCGTAGGCATTGCGTATCTGGTGCGGGTTTTTTTTAAGGTCTATACCAATCAATATCATGTCGCCCGGGGAAAGCAGGCTGCGCAGCTCCTTGCAGAAAGTGTATACATATCTGCTGGTGAAATTTCCTATGTTAGAGCCAAGGAACAACACCAGCTTTATTTTATCGGAAATGTTTTTTGCCTTGGCCAGCATAGGCAGGTATTCGCCATTGAGCCCATGGATGCGAAGGCGGGGCACTTCCAATGGGATCGTATGCTCCAACAAGTTAATAATATGGCCTGAAATATCTACCGGAAAATAAGTGGAAATGGCCTTTTTATTTACCAATTCCTTTAATAAGTGAATGGACTTTACGGCATCGCCGGCGCCCAGCTCTACCACATCAAAATTGCTGTGGTGATCAATTATGGCATCAGCAAGTTGTGAGGTTTGCTTTGTAAATATTTCCATTTCGCACCGGGTAAGATAGTATTCATCACAATCCATGATCTGCTGGAAAAGCGCATCTCCCTTTTCATCATAAAAATATTTGGAATGAAGGTATTTAGGCGTTGCCTGCAGGCTTGTTAGCACATCCTGTAGAAATTGATCCATCAATAGTAATTTGTATGATAAAATATTATTGAGCTAATCGTATGCCTGTAAACTGCCAGCGCAAGTGTGGATGAAAAAAATTGCGATAGGTAATGCGGCTGTGGCCCTCTGGCGTCACTTCACTAGCCCCCGAAGCACCTTTTGATTTACCATAAACTTTCCATTGTATTCACCAATGGCACCGGGCGCCTTTGTGAAGCCAGGATAGGGGAGGTAAGCGCTTTCTGTCCATTCCCATCGCTTTCCCCAATCCAGGAAAGGAGCGGCCACTTCCCATTCAAACTCAGTAGGCAGGCGCATTTGCTTGTACTGCGCATAGGCCCAGGCTTCGTAATAGCTGATGTGACAAAGTGCTTCATTTAAATTTAATTTTTGCAAACCTTTCCAAGTATAATGATGCCATTCTCCATCAACAAGGTGCCAGTACATGGGTGAACCGATGTTGTTTGTTTTTACCCAATCCCATCCTTCGGCATGCCAGTAATTGAAATTTTTATAACCGCCCGCATTAATGAATCCAAGGAATTCGCCGTTCGTTACCAAATTTTTTGCAATGCTGAACGCTTGCAACAAAACCTGGTGACGGCTCAGTTCATTGTCAAAACAAAATTCATTGCCTCCATATCCGATCTCATAAATTCCTTTTTCAATTTTGACAAATCCATTGTCTCTCTTTTCTATAATAACCCCTTCTTCCGCATCGGGATTATATGCAGGAAACAAAGGATTATTACCCAAAATATATTTTATGTCTGTAGATAAAAGCTCCTGGTGCTGCTGTTCATGATTAAGGCCAAGCTCTAAAAGTTCATGCATCCCCGAAGCTTCGCCATTTAGAAGAAATTGGTTCATTGCCGCATCCACATGCTTTCTGTATTTATAAATATCTTCCACAGACGGACGGCTAAGGTTACCTCTGTCCGTGCGGATAACCCTTGTGCCAACGGTTTCATAATAACTATTGAAAACATAATTGTAATTGGGATCAAATTCTTTGTAGCTATTTATATTAGGCTTTAAAATAAAAGTTTCAAAGAACCATGTGGTGTGCCCGATATGCCACTTTGGAGGGCTGACATCGGCGATGGGCTGGACGACATAATCTTCCGTCTTGAGTGGCCTGCAAAGCTCCTCAGTATGGCTTCTTACGCTGTTATATTTTTCTAAGAGATTCATTTATTTATCGAGATATTTTTGTAAACCAGAAATACTATAAACACCTGTTTGAGCAGATTGTTGCCTGCACATCATTAAAGCATACGAATTATTGAAGCCTACGGGTTTGAGCCATTTCAAATGGTATTTTATATGAAACTGCTGCTGCACGTAATTATACACTTCATCTTTATTCCCTTTCAAAGCACTGACCACCGAAGGGGGCGTACTTAAAATTACCAATAATGCTGTTCCCGTATATTCAGGGTACATATCTATTTGGTTGTTGGTTAAAGCATCGAAGCAAATTTTAGTACCGCCAAGACCGGTTTTTGTTTCCACTTGCAAATCGGTGTTTCCTTGTATAAGCATGGTATACATGGCAGCGAGGATGTACTGTTCGCCAAATATTTTTGAGCCTATGCGGATTACACCCTTGCTTCCATTGCGGGCCGCCTTGTATAGATGTTGCTCTGTTAAAAAATCGTGAGCCACTTTTTCAGCGCTTTGTTTTAAATAATCCACGCGATAATTCAACTCGGTCATAATGGAATCGTTGATGCGACCGGACAAGAGGTTCAATACGTTTTCCAGTTCAGGATATCTTTGCAACACCTCTTCCTGAATAACAGGCGCAACATAATAAGGAGGAAATATCTTCTTATCATCGTCTAAAACGATAAGATCAAATGCTTTTAAACGCCCGTCAGTGCTGTATCCGCTGATAATGTCCAGTTTTTTTTCATAAGCGGCTTTATACATTACGGCATCGCTTATCACCACATTTCTTATGTTCAGATGATAAACTTTTTTAAGACCAAGATATCCATCTTCCCTTCCCATAAACTCGGGCGTAAAGCCGGCGAGCAGTTTAGTGCCATACACATTTGGCAAAAGATAGAAAGAGGATAATACAATTATGCTTAAGGGCAAAAGCCAAAAGGCGGTTTTCACTTTTCGAAGATTGATCTTTTGAATTTTCGATAAAATAAAATCCAGCACAATAGCGAGTAAGGCAGCAGGAATGGCTCCTGCAAGAATCATGTTGGTATTGTTTAATGATATTCCACCGAAAATAAATTCACCCAACCCGCCGGCAGCTATGTAAGATGCAAGTGTTGCAACGCCTACGTTTATAACCGTCGCGGTGCGGATGCCGGCTAATATAACAGGCATGGCTAAAGGCAGTTCTACCTTAAGAAGAATTTGTTTTGAATTCATTCCCATTCCTCTTGCCGCATCACTTACAGATGGATCAACGCCACTGATGCCGGTGAAGGTGTTTCTTACAATGGGAAGCAGCGCATAGAGGAATAAAGCAACGATGGCAGGCTTTGGGCCTATACCGAGTATTGGTATCATGAAGCCGAGCAGGGCAATGCTGGGAATGGTTTGCAGCACACCAACAAATCCCAGTACAATGCCTGATAATTTTTTTCTTTTCGAAATAAAAATACCCAGAGGAACACCGATGGCAACTGCAATAAATAAAGATATAAATGTAAGTCCTATATGTGCCAGCAACTGGCTGAAGATTTTACCGGATTGCTCGCGCATGAAGCTCAGCAGCGATTGATTTTGTTCATCCATGCATGTGCTGTTTATAAGCGCCCAGCGCAGTGAACAATGAATCGTAACCGGCGTGTTTTATTTCTCCTGTTGTAACATTTTTTATGGCAAGATTATCTTGTTTTTTATTTAATAAAACACCTAATGCCTGCCAAATGTTTTTATCATTTGTAATTTCGTTTACAGCATAACTGTTATCAGAATTAGTTTCAATATAAGCCCAGATGTCTTTGAGCATTACAGCATTCATCTCAAGCTGCATTCGTTGATCCTCAAAAAAAGACGTAACAAAATCGCTGGCAGGATTAAAGAGAAGATCAGCCGGAGAGCCTTGCTGCACTATCTTTCCTTCATTCATCAATATAATTTTGTTACCCAGGGCAAAGGCTTCACGAATATCATGAGTAACCAAAACAATCGTTTTGTTTTTCAATACTTCCAACTGGCTGAATTCATGGGTAATGTTGGCCCGGGTAACAGCATCCAGTGCACCAAAAGGCTCATCCATCAATAACACAGGCGGATCTGCAGCCAGTGCTCTGGCCAGTCCAACTCTTTGCTGTTGGCCGCCACTCAGCTGTTGCGGATAAAATGATAAATACTCCTGTGGGAGATGTAACTGATCTAACAACTCTGAAGTTCTTGCAGTTATCTTTTGTTTATTCCATTTCAATAATTCGGGAACAATAGCAATGTTTTCGGCAATAGTATAATGAGGGAAAAGCCCATGATGCTGCAAGACATAACCAATGCCTCTTCTGAGTTCTTCACGAGAAACATCTTTGATATTTTTTCCGGCAACGGTGATGGATCCAGAGGTTGTTTCAATGAGCCTGTTGATCATGCGGAGGGTTGTAGTTTTGCCGCAGCCACTTGTGCCCAGCAGTATGAGGTTTTCTTTTTCCTTTACTTCAAAAGAAATAGTATCCACTGCTGTTTTAGTACCAAACTTTTTTACAACGCCATCAACGGTGATCATTTTTTATTTGCTTTAGAAGTAAATCTAAAACTTTGAATCATTCACTTCTATCCAATAACCATCAGGGTCCTGGAAATATATTTGTCGAACTCCATCAGGCCTGAGTTGTGGAGTTTTACTTGTTCTTGCCCAATTGCCATAATTAATATTGTATTGATCAAGATGCTTCATAAATGCATCCAATGATGCGACAGAAAAGCTGAGGTGGATATTGATGTCATGAGGCACAATATTCTTTGCACCTTCCACCACATGAAGCTGGCCATGCGGTGCAATCTTAAACCATGTGTGTTTATTATCGTTGAAAGGCTCAGAGATAACAGGCAGTTGCATTACATCTTTATAAAATTGTGTACTCTTTTTCAAATTAACAACAAACACGGTTGTATGATTAAATGCAGGAATTTGCTTTTCATTCATATCATTGGTTTTTTGCAAAGCATCTGCAATTGCTTTGTCAGCAAGGGGCTCCATTACTTTATACCCGGCTATATTAGGATGTACTCCATCTCCGCTGTATTCACTTTTCATTCCTTTGCGATCATCAACCAAAGAAGAATAATAATCAAGATAAAAACAATCATTTTCCTGAGAGAAGTTCTTGATCCATAAGTTTAGCTTCACTATTTTTTCCGCAGGCTGTAATCCCGGCCTCCATTGATAATCATACACAGGAAGAACGGAACATAAAATGACGTCTATATTGTGCGCTCTTGCAATAGCAGTCATTGCGGCAATATTATCTTCTATCATTTCCAGCGATGAAGGACCTGTATTGCCCGCAATATCATTGGTGCCTGAAAGAATCAATACTACCTTCGGTTTTAACGCCACTACATCGGGCATAAACCTAATGAGCATTTGTGGAGAAGTCTGACCACTGATTCCCCTGTCAATATATCCTTTGGAAGCAAAATATGCTGAATCAGTTTTAGCCCAGCCTTCAGTAATGGAATTGCCCATAAATACCACACGATTTTCATTTGCCGAAGGGATGCCTATTTTTTGATTCTCGCGTCTTTATACTTTTGAAGATTCGGCCAGTCCTGAGCCTGGATGAATGCCGGTATAAACAACATAATCGAAAGTATTTTTAAAATCGCTTTTATTATATTCATTTTATATTTTTTATATAAACGTAGCCAAAAAAGAAGAAGGTATGATTAGTATAAAGAAATGAATGAGCGTTCCATTTATAACAATTCATAATTCGTGTGTAAACTATCAGTTATGCTACACACTATTTTTCTCAACATAGTTTTTAAGGTTTGTTCCGATTATTGCATTCCATCCTTGCGTAAAACTTTCTCTTGCGAAATCAGGGGAATCTTTTCGAAAACTTTCAAGGCCTTCATGCGTAAGTTTGATTTTTGTTGAATCGCCTTGAGGAGATAATTCAAATGTTACAAAAGAATTACCGGGATAATCTTTGTAACGCCAGCTATAGGCAAGCTTTTTATCCGGAATCACTTCCAGGATCTTGCAAAGATGAACATAAGTTTTCGTGGGTGATCCGGCGGTAAATTCAAATTCGAAACCTGGCTTCGCCGTAAAATCTTTGATATCAAAATACCATTCTTTCATTTGAGTTACATCAGTTATTGCTTACCAAACTTTTTCAGACGAAGCATTGCAGATGCACTCTGTAATAAGTGGTTCGTTCATTTTATTTAAATATGTTTTATGAAAATGCCGGAGCAATGTCCGGCATTTTTACTTAAAAAATCAAAGAATTTATTTATAAATATAAATTTTGCTTGATTGCTTTGATCCATTTGCGTTGGTAATATTAAGAACATACATGCCCGTAGCAATGGAAGGCGGCACATTAATAGTGATTAATTCACCACCTGCAGTGGTATATTCCTGATTTAAAACTGTTTGCCCGTCCACGTTAACGAGATTAATATTCACTTTATCATTATTAGTAAAGTAGGTATTATTATGAATATAAATGTGACCGTGCGCAGGGTTAGGATAAATATCAAGTTTATTGAAATTAAAGGCTATATGTATAACATTCGAGTACTTAACATTTCCATTAATATCCACTTCTTTTAAGCGATAAAAGTTAGTGCCGTTAAAAGGATTAGCATCATTAAATGAATAATTATTTTGAATTGATGAGTTGCCTACTGCTTTTACTGAGCCTATAGATTTAAAATCAGTGACGTTAGAGCTGCTTTCAATTTCAAAATGATCTACGTTCTGTTCACTGCTGGTTGACCAGTTTAATTGTGAATATTTATTTTGAATATTACTTCCTTTAAAAGTTAGAATATTTACGGGCAGCACGCCGCTTTGAGATAGAGAAACATTATCAACTACAGCAGTACCCAATGTATTCACGTCATGGCTTGAGTAAGCAAATCCAACATACAAATAAGTACCAAGTGCAACTGTTACAGAATCAACAGCAGTCCATGTTGTACCATCTGGTGAAATATAGCCAACGTATTTGTTGCCGTTGCTTACCAATCTTACCCAATACGGAGCTGCATTGCTTGAAACTGATTGATAACTTGTAGTTGCATTTTGCGTCAGCCTGCTTTCAAAACCAGCGCCATTCCCGGCTGTAATAGCCATAAATACATCGGGTGAACCTGCATCGAGATTGGAACGAAACATCACCCCGCATTTTGCATTCACATTGTTATTTTGTATGGACACAACCCGTGCTTTCATATCTATAGAATTGTTACTTAATGCCTGGTATACACTATGAAAGCCATCTGCATTATTATAAATATCACTTCCTGCAGCGGTTATTGTATAAGTTCCGTTGCTGTAACAAACATCTCCCGGAAGGTTAACGTATCCAATATCAGCGCTTTGCCATGATGAAGGTAAAGTGCCAGAACAGGAAGATACGGCTGGCGGATTTAAACCATATACGATTAACTTATTTGAGAAAGTAGCCATATATACTTTTCCATTTGCAATTGTCGGGCATACATATTTTGCTAATTTCCCCATCGAATCTCTTTTACTGCTCCAGTTGCTATTCCATAATTCGTGAGTTACATCATTAGCATCAAAAGCCTGTAACACACCCGGCACAACAGCCTGATTAGCGTCTCCATTGATAGGGTGCGATGCCCAAAGTATAGCAGTATTGCTTTGAGAGCCATTGGATGAAACTGAAAGCATAGCTCCCGGCATACCATAAGGCAATGCAGTATTGCCAACGATTTTATTTAATGTATCAAAAAGCAAAGCTGAACGATTAAATGGAAATTGCTTTAAGAAACCATCTTCTGCCCATGCATATATATATTCATTGGAGGATTGATCTTCAAAATAAACGGCCGATCCGTGAAGATGTTTGTCAGCTTGGGTGGAGGAAGCATTTACATTCAACAATTGTTTTGCATTAGAATTGTTACTAGTGGTTCCCCCCATTTGGGTATCATCTATTAAATATAGGTAGCTTTCTTTGCTACCAGAAAGAGAAAGATTTGTATTAGGAATAAGCATAGCGCCATCAGAGCCATAATCAAGATCCTGATTATTTAAATAACTATAATCATAGGGAGTAAAAAAATCGACTGCCTTTAATTGGCCTGAAGCAGTGGATAATTTAATTATGCTTTCGCCCCTTTCAGTTGTATCATTTGGATTGCTACCACTTCCAACACTACCATTACCAGAGGTAACATAGATATATCCGTTATCATCTACGGCCGGTGCCTGTCCACTCATCCAAATGCCACCGGTGCTGCCGTTGGGTGTATCATTGTATACATAACTTTGAGCAAGTGTAGTAGCATTATAGGCTATTACCCAGCCATGGTAAGGGCTCCAGTCACAATGAGACGCCCAGCTTATAAAAACATTTCCGTTGTACAGGCACAAACCGGGACGTTGGTTTTCATGTTGTTGATCGAATGTAAGAGTTCCTCCAGAACTGCCATCACCTGTACCTGAAATGCTGGCTGTGATGTATACAGGGCTATTGGTTTTTTCAGCGCCTGTGGTTATATCTATAGCATGCAGGTATTGAACAAATGTAGCGCCGCTTGTTGAAACACTTCTCGCTACTACATATAATGTTTTGGTTGAAGGATCAATCACCGGAGTTCCGACTATACCCATATTTCCACTAAAATCATGATAAGCTCCTCCGCATGCTCCGGTCATATCAGTATTTTTGATAGACCTGTAACTTGATGGATTATAAGTGAGGTTCACATGCCAATAAGGAGTCATGGTCGCCGAGTCGTCCGCGTTGAACGCGTAAACACTATTATTAACTGTTGTTACTATAACTATATTATGTGTGCCGCCGCCAATAGAAATATTATTCATAATAAGTGGCTGGGTATATATCTGGTCATCCACTGAGCGTGTAAATAATCTTCCAAAAGCTCCACTGCTTATATTGGCTTGCGTTAGTAACGTTTCTGTATTATTCCATCCCGTTCTTTTAAGATTGTTATGCTGAGTGGTCACATTTGTTTGTCCAAATGAAACGGTTAAACTCAATAAAGAAAAGATGCTCAAAAAAAAGTTTTGGCTAAGCGATTTACTAGAAAATGAATTCATAAGGTGTTTAATTAATATGACGGATTTTTTTAAAATTAAAGTCCATTTATTGACAAAAATTAAGCCAATATAGCTTCGGGAAAAGCGTTAATTCAAGGTATTCGGACTTATAGCTGCTCTCTTATAAACAAGAGACAAGGAAAAACGTTCAATGGACAGTAAACTTACGAAATATGTGTAAATTATTATTATTTTTTATTTACATGTAAAGCAGCGGCTCCAAGAATACCTGCATTTTCAAGCTGCGAAACTTCAATGATTACATTCTTAAAAACTCGTTGAAATGCGATCTTACTTATTTGCTGCCACATCGTTTCTTTAAAGAAATTAAAAGCATGCCTTACGGAACCTCCAATAACAATTAACTCAATGTCCAACGCATACAAAATAGACTGAATAGCTCTGCCAAGATGCATACCCATTTCTTCATATTTTTTTAAGGCATCCTTGTTTCCTTCTTGCGCTTGTAAAAAAATTAATTCACCATCCTGATTGTATTTATTTTTAAAAAAACTCCCGCTTGCATAATATTCATAGTTGTTATCAAGATATTCCATCATTCCAAATTCACCTGCTCCGCCATTTTTGCCAGCATATAGTTTTTTATTAATTATAATGCCTGATCCAAGTCCTGTTCCGATAGTTAATCCTATCATAGAGTTAACATTTTTACCAAGACCAAAATGGAATTCACCCAATGCAAAACAGTTCGCATCATTTTCCACTAATACCGGAATTTTATATCTTTCTTCAATAATTGCCTGCAAATTAATTTCTTTCCACACAGGAATATTTACCACGTCATACACCATTTTTTCATTTGCATTTACAAGGCCTGGAACACCTATCCCTATTGCATTTACAGAACTATCAATCACTTTATCTATGGTTCCAAAAAGCTGTCGAATCACATCTTCTTTACTTCCTAAAGATTGTATACGATCGTAAACAATCATTCCAGTAGCGCCTTTACTAACAACGCCTGCGCGTATACTTGTGCCACCTATATCAACACCAATTATATTTTTATTGCGCATTAATTTCTATACAGCTTGCTGCTTCTTTATCGAGATAAATAATAAGTTTTTGGTGATCGCTTAATAGCGATGCAGGTAGATCTGATGTCGCTTTGCTTCCAACCACTTTTTTAATAATTCCTGATTTTCTTTTTCCATTTGCTAACAGCATTAAAAAGTTTGTTTCCATCAAATCGCCTATGCCAAGCGTTAATCCATGAGTAAGCCTTTGCTTTATTGTAAAATATTTTTGGCCTGTCTCTGCTGTTTCTGCATGAATATTTGCTACATGTGCACGTGAATTTTTATCTGTACCCGGTTCGTTCATACCAACATGCCCATTCGTTCCTATCCCTAAAACTGCTATATCTATACCACCAAGATCACTGATATTTTTTTCTATCCGCTCACATTCAGCACTAAGATCATACGCTCTTCCATCAAAGAAAATGATATTACTTTCATTGATATTCAAAGGCTCAAACAAATCTTTGTTTAAGTGATACCTGCAGCTTCCTTCATCATTTCCGTTCATGCCACACCATTCGTCCAGACCAACAAAATACCAATGGGAAACGTCAATATTTTTTTCTTGTATCGCTGTCACTAATTGTTTATACATTCCCTTCGGTGTATCACCAGATGCAGCGCAAATAACCGGTTTACTTTTATTAGAAATATAATTCAAAAGATCATTTACGCATTTTTTTGACATGCTTTCATAATCGTCACTAATTTGTATTTCCATAAGTTATTATTATAGATGTGATCTATATGTTTTTTATAAAAATTATTAAAATTATTCTTTTTAAAAATTGTTTATCTTGAAAATTATTGTTTGATACAAAAAGTTTACGATGCCTGGTGATTCTTTACAAGTAAATATCAATTCCGGTGGCTTGCAAAAAAATACATATGATGCAATCGTTGTAGGTTCCGGAATCAGCGGCGGATGGGCTGCCAAAGAGCTTTGTGAGCATGGTCTTAAAAACACTCGTGCTGGAAAGAGGAAGAAATGTGGTACATAATAAAGATTATCCTACGGCAACCATGAACCCATGGGAGTTTAAACACCGTGGTCAGATGCCAGAAAAGTTCATGGAAGAAAATCCTTTGATTACACAGGCTGCAGGCTTTGATGAATCTACTGCTCATTTTTTTATAAAAGATCAAGATCATCCTTATGTACAGGAAAAGCCTTTTGAATGGATACGCGGCTACCAGGTCGGCGGTAAATCATTGATATGGGGAAGAGCTTGCCCGCGTTGGAGTAAATATGAATTCATCAATCCTGCGAAATATGGCTATGGAATTGAATGGCCTATAAGTTATGATGAAATAGCTCCCTGGTATTCGCATGCAGAAGCTTTTGCCGGTATTTGTGGAAACAGAGATGGAATAGAATCCATGCCTGATGGCGAATACCTTCCGCCATTCGAATTTAACTGTGCGGAAAAAGATATGAAGCAAAAGCTTGAATCAAAATATAAAGACCGGTATTATGATACAAGGGCGCTGGGCACAGCTTATCACGAGCCAAGAGAAATACATCTGCAACAAGGACGAGGCCAATGCCAGGCACGGGACCTATGTATGCGCGGATGCCCGTTTGGCGGATATTTCAGCTCTGTATCATCCACCTTCCCTGGGCGGCAAAAACAGGAAATTTAACTATAAGGCCTTTTTCTGTTGTGCATTCGATCATTTATGATGAGCAAAAACAAAAAGCAGTTGGCGTAAGGATTATTGATACAAATACAAAAGAAAGTACGGATTATTTCGCACGGATAATTTTTATGAATGCATCAGCGATTAAACACCAATCTTATTTTAATGAATTCAACATCCAGGCGCTTTCCAAATGGTTTTGGAAATGATAATGGATTGCTTGGCAAATATGTTTGTTTTCAAAATTACCGTGGTTCTGTTGGTGGAGATGTTGATGGCTACCTGGATAAATATTATTATGGCCGAAGAACTGCCGAATGTATGGTTCCTAACTTCAGAAATATACATGCAAATGATATGGATTTTGTTGGAGGATATATGGCCTTTTCCGGCATGTTACCGTGCAAACGAAAACGGACAAGATATGACTGATCAAATTGGGGGCGCTTATAAAGATGCATTGGCAGAAGCGGGGCCCTGGGGTATGTATATGTATATGCAGGGAGAAACGGTTCCGAAAGAAACCAATTATGTTGCATTAAGCAAAGACGAAAAAAGATGATTGGGGAATTCCTTTAATTGAAATGAATGTAGGATACGATGATAACGATGAAAAACTTTTAAAGGATTTTTTAACGCAGGCAAGCGAAATGCTTGATGCGTGTGATGTAAAAAATATACAGCAGCATGATAATCATTGGGCGCCAGGAAGAGATATACATGAAATGGGCGGATGCAGGATGGGCAAGGATTCCAGCACTTCTTTATTAAATGGGAATAACCAGTTTCATAATTGTAAAAACGTTTTTGTAACTGATGGTGCATGCATGGCAAGTACTGCTAATCAAAGCCCGTCGATTTTATACATGGCATTAACTGCAAGAGCTGCAAACTTTGCTGTTGATGAAATGAAGAAAGGCAATTTATAAAATTATTCTGAAACCAAAATTTTAATAAAAGCTAACGCTTGTTAGTTTTTTAAATTATTAAAATGAACAAAAATATTTACGTAAAAATATTTATAGCAAGTAATTTATTGATAGCCTTAAACGGCTGCAAGCTTGCACGCAAACCGGGGGATGTAAACCAGGATACTGGCATAGGATGGATACCTTTGTTCGATGGCACAACGCTAAAAGGCTGGCATACCTACGGAAAGGATAGCGCCGGAAGTGCATGGAAAGCAGAAGACAGCACCATTCATCTAAACGCATCAATAAAAGATGGCTGGCAAACACAAAACGGAGGCGACATTGTTACATACAGGCAGTTTAAAAATTTTGATTTAGAGCTTGACTGGAAAATATCAGACGCGGGCAATAGCGGAATAATGATTTATGTAAATGAAGATACTTCCAAATATAAATATGCATGGAACTCCGGGCCTGAAGTGCAGATATGTGATAACGATAAAAATGAAGATGGTAAAGTGTATAAAAGCCAGGCAGGCGACATCTACGAATTATTTCATACAAGCTCTGATAAATATGTAAAGCCGGCCATGCAATGGAATCATACAGAAATCATTTCGAATGATGGCAGACTGCAATTGTTCATGAATGATCAACAGGTTTTGGACACTACTATTTGGGATGATGCATGGAAGCAAAATATTGCTGGTACCAAATTTAAAGATATGCCAGGCTTTGGCACTTACAAAAGAGGAAGAATAGCACTGCAGGATCATGGAGCCGATGTATGGTTCAAAAATATAAAAATTAAAAACCTTTAAAAGATGTTGACGTTATCGTAACATCTTTTAGAAAAAAATTATTATGGAAAAAAATTTATGGATCAATCTTTCTGTACATAACATAGCACGTGCAAAAGAATTTTTTGTAAAAATTGGTTTTTCTTTTAATGAACAAATGACCACTGAAGATATGGCTTGCATGTATGTAGGCGATAGTAAAGTGATTGTAATGCTCTTTAAGGATGCCCTATTTAAAAGCTTTACAAAAAATGAACTTGCAGATACTAGTAAAGTTACTGAGGTGTTATTTTCTATTGATGCAGCCAGTAAAGAAGAGGTAGACTCAATCGCGGAAAAAGCTGAGAACGCTGGTGGTATTGTATTTTCCAGGCCCGCTATAGCTATGCAAACAATGTATGGATGTGGCTTTTCAGATCTTGACGGGCACAGGTGGAACGTCTTGTGCAGGCAAATAAATGCTGATTAGTTTTATAAAATCATTTCCTAATACCCTTCTGACAGCTTTTTTATAATAATAATTTGCCCTAAATGATAATGCGC
Organism: uncultured Chitinophagaceae bacterium; assembly: GCA_963823975.1. Lineage (GTDB taxonomy): Bacteria > Bacteroidota > Bacteroidia > Chitinophagales > Chitinophagaceae > Ginsengibacter. Next base: position 314,756 of record CAWGNP010000001.1, read on the forward strand.
ATGTTCGGCTATGCCCTGCATGTTTTTGTAATAAGTTGATTTACCATTATTAGTAATATCAAAAAGATTTTCTACCGGAAAATTTGTTAGAGCATCACTTATCTGCATAAAGGATTCGTGCGTGGCAATTATTAACCGTTTCCATTCATCTTCATTGCGAAGCATATCTATGTCAAAGCCATTAGCAGCGGATACTTCAGGCGCATCACCATCCATTCTTTTCATAACTATTTCATTCCAGTATTTTAAATGATGTGTTAAAGATGCAATAGAGTTTGGTGAGCCGCTGGTAACTGTCATTGCTTGTTCTACACTCATATTTTTTATTGTTTCAGCAATACACACATGCGTCCAGTTATTGCCTTCATATACCTGCAAAATGTTTTGAGCAATGAGGTGCGTAATCTTCATTGTATTAATAAAAAAAGTAGACGTAACTTATTACAGGGTTTGATCAGAATATTTATCCCGATTTCTTAAACGGCTATGAAAACGACTGTAAGCAAAATAAATAAGCAAGCCAATAACCATCCAGATAAATGCGCTCAATAAAGTTTCATTTGGCAAACTAATGATCATTGCAGTGCAAATAAGAATACCAAGAATGGGAACCAATGGCACAAGCGGCGTTTTGAAAGGGCGTTTGAGATTAGGATCTTTTACTCTCAAAATCCAGATTCCGATACACACCAAAACAAATGCAAACAAGGTTCCTATAGAAGTTAAATCTCCTGCAACGCTGCCCGGAACAAAAGCTGCGAAAGCACCAACAAATAAAAATAAGATCATGTTTGATTTATATGGTGTTCTAAATTTAGGATGCAGATCAGAAAATACTTTTGGCAATAATCCATCGGAAGCCATAGTATAAAAAACCCTCGACTGGCCCATAAGCATAACAAGTATCACGGAAGAAAAGCCTAATAAAATTGCAACAGTTACTGAAGTAGCGAGCCATCCATAACCACTCATATAAGTTTCAATTGCATACACAACAGATGCTTCCTTACCGGCTTTCACGAAATCTGTGTATGGCGCAACACCTGTTAAAACATAAGAGAATAAGATATACAAAATAGTGCATATGAGCAACGAACCCAAAATACCAATAGGCATATCTCTTTTCGGATTTTTAGCTTCCTGTGCCGCTGTTGATACTGCATCAAACCCAATAAATGCAAAGAATACAATACCTGCACCTGTTAAAACGCCGCCCCAGCCATGTTTAAAAAAATCCGTATAAGTATATAAAGATCCATTGGGCTGTAATGCAGGCTTTGCATCAGCAGGAATAAAATAAGGAGTGTGATTTGCCGGATTTATAAAATGCCATCCTATAAAAATAAATACAATTACAATAGCCACTTTTAAAGCAACGATAATACCATTTACAGTTGCAGATTCTCTTGTTCCTTTGATAAGAAGTAATGAAAGTATTAATAAAATAAATAATGCAGGAACATTCATAATTCCATGATGCATTACATTATGCGTATCAAGTGCTGATTCAAATGGTGAATGGCACCATTCATAAGGAATTTTACCTCCAACAAGTTTATTTAAATATTCACTCCAGTTAATGGAAACGGTTGCTGCGCCCAATGCATATTCTAATATCAAAGCCCATCCAATGATCCAGGCAACGAGTTCACCCATTGTTGAATAAGCATATGTGTAAGCACTGCCCGCAATAGGAATAATAGATGCAAACTCAGCATAGCATAAGCCTGCAAAAGCGCACCCAACAGCAGCAATTATAAAAGAAATGGTAACAGCCGGTCCGGCGTGTAAGCCAGCAGCAGCAGCCGTTCTTACAAATAAACCTGCACCTATAATAGCACCGATGCCCAGCGCTATCAGCGACCATGAGCCTAAAGTTCTTTTCAATCCTAATCCTGATTCCGATGCTTCAGATAATAATGTAGATAGTGGTTTTTTTACAAACAGGCTCATGTGATAAATGGTTTTGGTTCTTGTTATAAATCGGAAAAATAATCAATTAATTTTTAAAACAATTAAAGAGTATTTTATAAATTTTAAGCTATACTATTAATCGCATTAAACATTATATTGCGAAGCGAATATGAGCCATTTTAAGCCCGGATCGAAGGCAAATACCAACAAGCTTACTGTTTATATTTTGATTGCTATGGCAGCAGGCGTATTGCTTGGTTATATAGTTCATACAACTACTTCGTCAGCATTTATTGGTATTTTTTCTGCAGATATTAATTTGCTAACTACTATATTTTTACGATTGGTTCAAATGATCATTGCACCACTTGTTTTATCCACTCTTGTAGTTGGCATTGCAAAACTGGGTGATCTGAAAACGGTAGGCAGGGTAGGAGGTAAAGCACTGCTCTGGTTTATTTCAGCTTCATTAATAAGTCTTTTTATCGGGTTGATATTAGTAAATTATTTCAGGCCGGGAGATGCAATAAACTTAAGCCTATCCGACGCTTCGTCCGCAAAGGAATTACTGACCAATACAACACAGTTTTCATTAAAGAAATTTGTAGAACACGTTGTTCCAAAAAGTATATTTGAATCTCTTTCATCCAACGAAATATTGCAGATAGTGGTTTTTAGTGTTTTCTTTGGAATTGCTGCCACAGCTATTGGTGATGCAGCGAAGCCTTTGATAAAAGCTTTGGAAAGCCTTTCTTTTATTATTTTAAAAATGGTTGGCTATGTAATGAAGTTTGCGCCATTGGGTGTATTTGGCGCCATTGCAGCTGTTATCGCTTTGAAAGGATTAGAAATTTTTAGCTTTTATGGCAGCTATCTTTTATATTTTGTCATTGGCATATTTATTTTATGGATCATTCTTATTTTAACTGGATTTATAATTTTAAAAAATAAAATTCCTCATCTTTTAAAACGAATCGCTCAGCCCTTGCTTATTGCATTCAGCACTACCAGCAGCGAGGCCGTTTTTCCTAAGCTTACTGAAGAACTAAAAAGATTCGGCTGTGCTGAAAAAATTGTTTCATTTGCTTTGCCGCTTGGATATTCTTTTAATCTTGATGGCAGCATGATGTACATGACGTTTGCAAGCATTGCTATATGCGCAGGCATACCGTATTCATATGGACACTGGCACGCAAATAACGATGTTACTTGTACTAATGCTTACCAGCAAAGGCATTGCAGGCGTGCCACGCGCATCACTTGTGGTAATTTTGGCAACATGTGCTATGTTTAATATTCCTCCGGAAGGGATAGCTTTAATATTGCCTATCGATCATTTTTGCGATATGTTCAGAACGGCGACAAACGTGTTGGGAAATGCTTTGGCAACAACTGCAGTAAGCAAATGGGAAGGTGAATTAGCTATATAAAAAAATTTACAGTGGAATTATTAAACATAATAAGGATAGGTATAAAAGAATTTTTGAATCCGCAATTTTATATTGAGCACGGTGGGTTGTGGATGATATTGTTTATTGTATTTGCAGAAACAGGTTTATTTGTGGGGTTTTTTCTTCCCGGGGATGCGTTGCTTTTTGTAACAGGTATTTTTAGTGATAGAATTGTAAATGCAGCATTGTTCAATTCTGGCAGCGTGTGGATTCATCTTTTGGTTTTATGGATATTAATTTCTGTGGCAGGTGTGCTTGGAAACTTTGTTGGCTATTGGTTTGGGAAAAAAAGCGGCCCATTTCTTTATGAAAGAAAAGATACTTTTTTCTTCAAAAAAAAGTATTTAATACAGGCGCATGAGTTTTATGAAAAAAATGGAGGCGGCGCAATAATACTTGCAAGATTTGTTCCCTTTGTGCGTACATTTGCTCCAATAGTTGCTGGCATTGTCGAAATGAATTGGAAAAAGTTTATGGTGTTTAACATAACAGGCTCTGTGCTTTGGGTGGGGAGCATGTTGTTTGCCGGTCATTTTCTGCAGACATTTATTATGCACGAATTTGGCTTTGATTTAAAAGAACATCTTGAAATAATAGTTATAGCAATAGTTGCAGTAACAACTATTCCCGTGCTTCTTAAGATATTTATTCCTAAGAAAAAGGTCAAGGTCTAACGATTTGCAATTTGATTCGAGATATGATGAGCAATAAACCAGCTAGTATTTTTTCAATTACGGTAATAGTAGCCGCACTTGGCTATTTCGTTGATATTTATGATCTGCTTCTTTTTAATATTGTAAGAATTCCAAGCCTTAAATCTTTTGGCCTTGACCAGGCAGCAGTAGATAAGCAAGGCGAATTTATTATTGGAATACAAATGCTCGGATTGTTAATCGGCGGCGTTATATGGGGAGTAACCGGCGATAAGAAAGGCAGGCTCAGCGTGCTTTTCGGGTCTATAATTTTATATTCTCTTGCAAACATTGCAAATGGCTTTGTACATACTGTTCCGCAATATGCAATTGCAAGATTTATTGCGGGCATTGGCCTGGCAGGAGAACTCGGTGCAGGCATTACGCTTGTTTCAGAATTGCTAAGCAAAGAACAAAGAGGCATCGGAACATCCTTAGTTGCAGGCCTTGGGTTAACAGGTGCTGTTGTGGCTTTTTTTATATCACAAAAGTTTAGTTGGCGTGTTTGTTATTTTATTGGCGGTGGCTTAGGCTTCCTTTTATTGTTTCTTCGTATCGGCATCTTTGAATCAGGCATGTACCAATCGCTTGAAAAAAATATTTCTAAAGGAAACTTATTAATGTTCTTCAACAACGGCAGGCGTTTCCGAAAGTATGTTTGTAGCATTTTACTTGGCTTGCCAACATGGTTCGTTATAGGAATTCTCATCGCATTCTCTAATGAGTTTGCAAAAAATTTTGGCATCGTCGGAGATATTAATCCTGGCAAGGCAACAATGTTTGCTTACGTCGCTATTTCCGTCGGTGATGTGCTTGCTGGCTTGCTCAGCCAGTTATTAAAAAGCAGGAAGAAAGCGCTTTATATTTATTACGCACTTATTGTTGTAATGGGTACTTTGTATTTCACGCAAACAAATAACAGCTCTGCAACCTCAATGTATTGGATCACAGCGGGACTGGGACTTTCTGTGGGCTATTGGTCTGTTTTTGTTACAATGGGCGCTGAACAATTTGGCACTAATCTTCGGGCCACCGCAGCCACTACTATTCCAAATATGGTGCGTGGTGCATTGCCGTTAATGCTCATACTTTTTAATGGACTGCAGCATTATTTTACATATACCTTTAGTGGATTACTTACGGGTGTTATTGTTATGATCATTGGTATAGTCGCAACTATTTTTACGGAAGAAACGTTTTATAAAGAGCTTGCATACATTGAAGCATAAAGCGATTGCTTAATTTTTATACTGAACTACTTTATGAAAATTCTTATTATCAGGTTTTCATCTATTGGAGATATTGTATTAACTACGCCGGTAATAAGATGCCTTAAGAAAAAGTATCCTCAAAGCAAACTATACTATCTCACCAAACCCAGGCATGCTGCCATTTTGGAATCTAATCCATACATTGATAAGGTTATTGAGCTCGATGATGACTTTGCTGATACAATAAGCATTTTAAAAGATGAACGTTTTGATTATATAATTGACCTGCACAACAATCTTAGAACATATAGGATTAAACAGGCTTTAAAAGGAATTCCCTTTTGCACATTTGATAAGTTGAACAGGCAAAAATGGATTTACACAACTTTTAAAATAAATGTGATGCCTGATATCCATATTGTGGACAGATACATGCAAGCCGTGAGTGATCTGGATGTAATAAATGATGGGTTAGGTCTTGATTATTTTATCCCTGAAAAAGATATGATAAAAGAAGGTGATATCCCTTTTTCCCATTCGCAGGGTTTTGTTGCTATAGTTACGGGTGCAGCACATTTTACTAAAAAATTGCCGGTAAGCCGTCTCAGAGATTTATGTGCATCTCTTGAATACCCTGTTATTTTATTAGGTGCTAAAGAAGATTATACGAATGCGGTAAGAATTGCGGATGTAGATCCCGTAAAAATTTATAATGCCTGTGGCAAATTTTCATTAAATGAATCTGCAGACCTTTTGAAAAAAGCAAATTGGTGATAAGCCACGATACAGGCCTGATGCATATCGCAGCCGCATTTAAGAAAATGATTTTTTCGGTTTGGGGAAATACGGTTCCTTCTTTTGGAATGGTGCCTTACAAAACTTCTTATAAAATTTTCCAGGTAAATAAATTGAGATGCAGGCCTTGCAGCAAAATAGGTTTTGAGAAATGCCCAAGGGGACATTTTAAATGTATGCGCAATCAAAATATTCCATTACTTGTTAATGAAGTGAATACTTTTTTAAGAACTAATTCTTAACTTTTTATTTGCCGGTAACTAATCAATTTTGTAGCACATCTCTCATGTATGATCTTCAATAAAAAAGTTGTCATTTTCTTTTTATTAATTTTTATTTCAAGCAAAATTTTTGCTCAAAAAGTAATTGTACATGCGTTTATTCAAAATAAAATTGCTCCGCCAAAAAGTGACACAATTTATTATGATTTTAATAGGAAGCTTTCCTGGAGCGACTTTCAAGGTACGCCCGATAATAATAATCCTGCAGGCGCTATCACTGCTTCGGGCTTTGCATTCGATTCCCAAATGAACTTTGATGGAAAAACTATTAATTTAATAATCGGAGTCTTTACTTTTTTTATAAAAAGTGATTCCTGGAAAAAACCGCAGATTAATTCTGCTTATCATCTTGAGCATGAGCAGCATCATTTTGATATAACACGACTAACGGCTCAAAGATTTTTATATGAGGTTAGTCGTGCAAATTTTACAAAGGAAAATTATAGCAATCTGCTTACTTCCATTTTCGATAAATGCTATAAAGAGAATAACCAGTTACAGGAGCAATATGACAATGAAACCCGCCATAGTCTTGATGTTCAGCAACAGCTTTCGTGGAATAAAAAAATAGATGATGAGATCCAAAAGCTAAAAGAAGATAGTGCTTCCCCTTTGTAACTTTCGATTCGTAAATCATCAGAAATTGTTTATTTATAGTAGTTAAATTATTTATTTAAAAGTATAAACACTAACAACTTTAATATCAATTAATAGAATAACAATAACTAATTAATCAATAGGCTAATCTTTTAAACTCACCATTAACACAGGAATTTTTAATGAATGGCGAACTGTGTTTACAGTTTCCCCATAAATAAGATCTTTGATGCCAGAATGGCCATGGGCGCCAACTACAAGCATTTCGGCATTACAATCTTTCACCAACCTTACAATTTCTTTGGCCCTGTTTTTATAACCCAAAAGGCTCGCAGCCTGGTAACCTTTTTCATTTAATTGATTTACATAAGTATCCAATTGACCCTGGTCTCGCCTTGTTTCATAATCATCACTTTGGCTGCCCAGAGTTTTGCGGAAGCACTTTCTACAATATGTATTAAAATGAATCGTGTGTTGCTATTCCCCTGGCCTAATGCATAAGCTAATAAGCTTCTTATCATTGTTAGAAAAATCAAGTGCAATAGCAATACAGTTGTATTGAGGAATATCGAAAACGTATTTTCTTCATTTCCGGAGTGAATAGTAATAGAAGCATTTTCTTTTCTTTTTGAATGAATGGCTCAATGATAATGTATAAAAGTAGTGCAATAAAAAATATTCCTGCAACGATAATGATAAATTTTGAAAAAAATGATTCCGCTTCAAACACAGGCACAGATTGGCTTACAAGCATTTTGAAATTCAGGTAAACTAATATTGCTGCAATTATCCATGCAATAATTTTTGTAATGTTGTTTATAGCAAATAATCCCATTTTATTTTTATCACTTACAAAATGTATGAGTGGAATTATAGCAAAGCCAAGTTGCAGGCTAAGTATAACCTGGCTTAAAACAAGGAGCCAATCTACTTCATCTTCACCATAAATGATGATGACTATTAATGCAGGAATGATAGCAAGCAAACGGGTTATTAGCCTTCTCAGCCATGGATTAATGCGAAGGCTCAAATAGCCTTCCATTATAATTTGACCTGCAAGTGTTCCGGTTAAAGTAGAACTTTGTCCTGCTGCAATCAATGCAATTGCAAATAATGTGGGTGCGATATTTCCCAAAAATTTTGGTAATAATTTATGTGCTTCGCGAATCTCTGCAACATGTGTGTTTCCGGATTTGAAAAAAACAGCTGCCGCAACAATAAGAATTGCCGCATTTACAAAAAAAGCAATGTTCAAGGCAATGGTACTATCCAGGCGGTTAAATTTTATTGCCTGCCTTATTCCTTGCTCTGTACGATCAATTTTTCTGGTTTGAACCAATGCTGAATGAAGATAGAGATTGTGCGGCATCACGGTTGCGCCAATAATACCGATAGCAATATATAGCGCTTCATTGTTTTGTAGTTTTGGAATAAATCCTCTAAAAACCTCTCCAGCCATTGGCTTAGCCATTATCACCTGTGCAATAAAAGCAACGGTTATAATAGCAACAAGCGTTATAATAAATGCTTCCATTTTGCGCATTCCCAGCTTCTGCAGATAAAGTAATAAAAAAGTATCAAGCACCGTATAGCTTACTCCCCATATCAAATGCAGGCCTGTAAGTAATTGAATACCTATTGCCATTCCAAGTACTTCTGCAAGATCACATGCAGCAATAGCGATCTCCGCAAGAATGTATAAAGTGAAGTTTACGATTTTAGGATAAGTTTCGCGATTTGCCTGTGCAAGATCACGGCCTCGTACTATGCCGAGTCTTGCTGCCAGGCCCTGTAAGTAACAATGCCATTAGATTACTCATTAATAAAACCCATATTAGTGCATAGCCAAACCTGCTTCCGCCTTGCAGATCAGTCGCCCAGTTGCCCGGATCCATGTAACCAACACTTATGAGATAGGCAGGTCCTAAAAATGAAAAGATCCTTTTCCATCCAATTTTTCCAATGTCAATACTGCCGTGCACTTCACTTAATGACGCCTCTTTAATATTCTTTTCAATTATCATATACAAAAATATTTTGTGCTGCCAGATCGCTTATAATGCATTCTGGCTTTCTTGTAATTTTTATTTGTAGCGACCCATCAAAATCGAAAGCTTTTATAACTTTTAAAGATGCTCCTATCATTATTCCGTAATGCTTCATCATTGCCATCATTTTCGGAGTCTGGTCACTTATTGAGCTTATAATTGCTTTCCGTTTTAATTGCAATTTTTTTAATGAAACTTGCTGCAGCACTGGCATTACCCCATATATATCCGGTATAGGATCGCCATGCGGGTCTGTTGAAGGATGATCTAAATATTTGTCAAGCAAATCGATAAGTTCCCTGCTACTCACGTGTTCTAATTCCTCAGCAATATCATGCACCTTGTCCCAATCCATACCAAGCTTTGATGTAAGGAATAATTCCCAAAGCCTATGTCTTCTTATAATTTTTAATGCTTGCCTGTTACCTGTGCTATTCAGTTTAAAGCCATAATATTTTTTATAGTCAAGCAATTTCTTTCGTTGGAGCTTTTTTAGCATATCTGTTATAGAGGCTGCACGGGTATTGAGATGTGTGGCAAGAGTATTGGTATTTACCCTGTTCGTTTTAAGCTGAAGATTATAAATACTTTTAATGTAATTTTCTTCACTTTTGGATAATTTCATATCGCCTAATTTATTTTTTAGGCAAATCTAAAAATTATAATTAATAAAAAAACGTTTTTGATTTGCCTTTAATAATCTATAAAAATTCGATTTGGTTTTTTTAATTCTTTATTAAATACAGTTATACAAAACATTTGCAATTATTTGCTGTTATAATAATCTGTTAAGAAGCTTTATATAATATATACTAATTGCGGCAGCCAATCCGTTATTACTTTTTCATTTCTATATTTGCGCCCTCAAACAAATTTTATTTACAATCATGAGTTTTGAAAACTATAATGTGCCTTACGAAGTGGATAGCAGGTACTCGAAAAAAGTTGCTTATTTTTCAATGGAATTTGCTGTTCATCAGCCATTAAAGATATATAGCGGAGGCCTTGGTTTTTTTCGGGTTCTCATTTAAGAAGTGCTTACGAACTAAGGCAAAACCTCATTGGCATTGGTATTTTATGGAAAGAAGGATATTATGACCAGGCAAGAAATGAAGATCAAAGTCTACAAGTAATGTGGCTAAATAAAGCTTATAATTTTCTGGAAGACACAGGCATTCAGTTTGAAATTGAAATACACGATCATCCTGTATGGGTAAAGGTTTGGTATCTTAACCCCTAGACATTTAATACGTGCGCCGCTTTTTTTATTGAGTACTAACATTCCTGAAAATGATTACATATCGCAAACGATTACTCACCGGCTTGTATGATGGGAATGTTGCAACAAAAATTGCACAATTTATTTTACTTGGTGTAGGTGGTGCCAAGCTTGTTGATGTATTAAATTTCAATCCTGAAATTTATCATCTTAATGAAGCACATGGAGTGAGTTCTGTATTTTATTTATATAAAAAATTTGGAAATACAGAAGAGGTAATAAAAGCGCTTGGTTTTTACAACACATACTCCGGAAGAAGCAGGTAATGAAAAGCATGATATTTATCCTTTGTGAAAAAATGAGTTATTTCTGCGGAATGCCTCTTGGATAAAGTAAGAAGAATTATCGGGAATGACAGATGATCTTTTCAATCATTCTCTTGCGGCGCTTCGCTTTGCACATCTTGCTAATGGAGTCTCACAACTTCATGGAGAAGTAAGCAGGCAAATGTGGGATAAGTATGAAGGCATCTGCGAAATAAAAGCAATTACCAATGCGCAAAACTGGAAGTACTGGGCAGATAAACAATTGTATCGTGCAAAAGAAGAAGATAATGATGCCTGGTTTGATGACAGAAAAAAATATTTGAAAAAAAGAGCGCTTTGAAATTGTTGCAGACCAAACAGGAAAATTAATGAAGCCTGATGTGTTAACAATTGTTTGGGCACGAAGATTTGCAGGTTATAAAAGTGCGGAGCTTATAACCCGCGATCACAGAAGGTTTGAGGCATTACTCAATAATAAAAAATATCCTGTACAAATTATCTGGGCAGGTAAGCCTTACCCGCTAGATTACTCCTGCGATAAATGATTTCAATCACCTGGTTACATCTAAGCAAACAATATAGCAACGTGGCAGTTTGCATTGGTTATGAACTTACTTTAAGCAAGCGCTTGAAACAGGCTGCAGATATTTGGTTAAATAATCCGCGCGTGCCGAGAGAAGCAAGTGGTACAAGTGGCATGACGGCAGCAATGAATGGTGCTGTAAATTTAAGCACGAATGATGGATGGATTTGTGAGTTTATAAATCATGGTAACAATGGATTTGTAGTGCCGCCTGCAGATTACATGAACATGCATGTTCAGGAGCAGGATGAATATGATCTTAACAAGCTTTATGAAATATTGGAGACTGAAATATTGCCGATTTATTATGATAATTATGATACATGGAGGCAGATAGTAAAGAACGGCATGAGAGATGTGCAGGTTCAGTTTGACAGTAACAGGATGGCAAATGAATACTACGAGATCATGTATAAATAACACAATAGTTTAAAAATTACTTTCGGAGCAATAGTCAATCGCATCATCCTCGGTTTATAATTCATCGTATGTAAGTGTATAAATTATATGGGTGAAAAGTTTATTAAGTGTTGCAGCGATTTATATAGTATTAATATCATGCATTAAAAATGCTACTTCCGTTATGAGCGCTGAAATGCCCACCAAATTTGCATTTGCAGGTAAAACATATTTGGCTCTTGGGGATTCATACACTATCGGCGAGTCAGTAAGTGAACAGGAAAGTTATCCTCTGCAAACTACAAAGTTGTTACGGCTTAAAAGTATTGATATAAGCAATCCGGAAATCATTGCTAAAACCGGATGGACCACTACAGATCTTATCCATGCACTCGATGATATTAACCCAAAAAATACTTATTCGGTTGTATCATTATTAATTGGCGTTAACAATCAATACCAACATAAAAGTTTGAGCAATTATAAAATTGAATTTTTAGAATTGCTGAATCGTTCAATTGCTTATGCAAGAGGTAACAAAGCACATGTGTTTGTTTTATCCATTCCCGATTATAGTGTAACGCCCTTTGCTGCAAACCTCGATACAGCCGCCATTTCCAGGGATATTGAAGCTTTTAATAATGCTAATAAAATTATTGCTTTAGCAGCCGGCGTTCACTATTTAGATATCACTTCTATATCCCGTAAAGCAAAAAATGATTTATCATTTACAGCTAATGATGGCCTTCATCCTTCCGGTCATCAATATAGCCAGTGGAGCAATTTATTGGCCCCGTTGATACAGGAAGAGTTGCAATAGTATCTGCTATATTTGTTTGCATTATGCAGCTGAAGGCGGTTTCGTTATATAAAAAAGCTTACGGAGGTTTATCAGCAGGAACATGGTGGCTGTCGCTTGTAATGCTTGTAAACAGAAGCGGGACAATGGTTGTGCCTTTCATGACGATGTATCTTACACAGCATTACGGCGTATCTATTGGCAAAGCAGGATTTGTTATGAGTTTGTTTGGGCTCGGAGCTATTATAGGCTCATTGCTTGGTGGCAGAATGGTTGATAAGGTTGGTTATTATTCTGTCCAGTTGTTTGCATTAATTTTTGGCGGAGCCATGTTTATTATTCTTGGGCAAATACATACTTATACAGGTGTATGCATTGGTATTTTTATTCTTGCTATATTAAATGAATCATTCAGGCCGGCAAATACTGTTGCTATTGCGCATTACAGCAAAGAACAAAACAGGACAAGATCTTATTCTCTTAACAGGCTTGCCATAAACATGGGCTGGGCTGTGGGCGGTGCTTTGGGAGGCATCCTTGCAAGTATCAATTACAATTTATTGTTTTGGGTAGATGGTATTACTAACCTTCTTGGCGCAATACTTTTATATGCAACGTTATCTCCTACACGAAACAAATCAACGGAAGTGAAGAGCAGAAAAAAGGTAGCGAATAAAAATTCTGCTTACAAAGATCACAGATATCTTGGCTTTATTGTCCTGGTTTTTTTCTTTGCAATTTGCTTCTTCCAGTTGTTCACTACTATCCCTGTTTTTTTTAAAACGAATTTTCATTTAAGTATTTTATTTATTGGCCTGGTAATGTCGCTAAACGGTCTGATCATTGCTTTTTTTGAAATGATCACCATCTTTGCTCTGGAAGGAAAAAGGCCATCATTACACTACATATCATCGGGCGTATTGCTCGTTGCTGTTGCATTTTTATCATTAAATATTCCTTCAGTAAATTTTGGTTTGCTTGCACTGCTTGCCATGATTATTTTAACCTTTGGTGAAATACTTGCCATGCCTTTTATGAATGCTTATTGGATTGGCAGAACAATGGCAGATAATCGGGGCCAGTATGCAGCTTTATACAGTGTGGCTTGGGCTTTTGCACAAACAATTGGTCCATACTCCGGCTCTCTTGTTGCACAGCATTATGGCTACAAAATGCTTTGGATAATAATAAGCATTATATGTTTTTTGCTTACATTTTTTTACAGAAGGCTTGACAGAAATAGCGCATTACCTGTTTAAATAATCCTGGTAAGAGAACTGCATGTAAGCCTTACCTGCATTGATCATTGATGAATCAATATTTCCTTTTGAATAAATGATTTTTTTAGAAACGTTATCCATTGTTACAACGCCTTTCGGTGTTACAAATCCGAACCCATTATTAAAACAATAAAATGCAAACTGCTTTGCCGATGAATCAAGCAAGTCTTTGCTCCAGGGGTAATTTTTTGTATCAATATCAAGCTGATCAAGAACTGTTTTTACAATATCGGTTTGTGAGCCAATTGTTGTAACAATACCTTTAGTGTTCAAAGCACCTCCTGAAAAAATTAATGGTATATGAAATTTTGTTGGGCGGTCATTTGCATCATGGCCTGGCAAAGGATGTCCATGATCTGCAACAAAAACAACCAGGGTATTATCCCATAACGAATCTTTTCGTAGTTTATTCATAAATATTCCAATACAACTGTCTGTATAAGCGGCGGCATTTTCAAAAAGACTAGTTTCATCTGTTCCTTTAAATTTATGAAAAGGCACATCGTAAGGCTCATGGCTGCTAAGCGTGAAGAGTGCTGCAAAGAATGGTTGCTGTTCGTTTTTTATGTTTAAAAAAAAGTGGTTAAGAACGTATTCATCATGAACACCCCAGGATGTAGTTCTTTCAGAAATCGGAAAAGAGTATTTACCTATAAGTTTATCGAAGCCAATGTTACGCAGATAAGATTTAATGTTTGCAAACTCAAGCTCACCGCCATAAGTATAACTTGTATGATAACCTTGCTGCTTCAGCGATTGCGTTATTGAAGGAAGCTTTTGTGTTTTCGTTGGTGTTTTTATTATTGATGTAATTGCCTGGTTAGGATAACCGCTTAGCACAGCCACCTGGCCTTTCTCACTTCTGTCGCCGGCTGCATAAATGTTGTTAAATAATAATCCATTTGCTGCGATGCTATCTAAATTAGGAGTAATGCCTTTTTCTCCACCAAGGCAGCCAACAAGCTTTGCAGTAAAGCTTTCCAAAATGATAAAAATAATATTTGGCCTTTTTGTTTTTAATATACCTGGAATTTTTTTTGAAGAAGCCGCATATAAATTATTAACGAGTTGCTGGGCCTTTTCTTCTGGTAAATAATCAAAAGGATTTTTTGAATTGTTCCTGTTAAGTATTGAGAACATTATATTCCATGGAAGATTAATTGCCGCATGATCAGCATATAATTTTTCAGAAAAATATACATCGCTTTGGTTCAATGGTATTTTTTGAATGCCACCGCGGATAGGAATAAATAATAGTGCAATAAGAAAAACAGAAAAGAATATGTGTAATAAGGAGTGGCTTATCTTATTTGACACAAAATATTTTTGTATTAGTTGCTTGTACAACCAAATAAAAATAACTGCCAATAAAACAAAAAGTAGTAGCAATAAAAACACGGGCGCAGAAGAAACGGTTGTCATCATTTCTTTCGGAGTCTTTAAATATTGCAACGGTGTTGCATCCATTCGATAGCCCCATGCATTATATAATTCGAGATCGGCAATGGCAAGAAATGAAAGAAGAATTATTATGACATAAGTATAAAATTTAATCAGCCTTTTTATTTGTAAATGGATAAAAATTTTTCGTAATAGAAATAATATGAAGGGAAATATGCATATATAGCCTGTGAAAGATCCATCCATCCTTAAGCCATATAAAAAAACTTTTAAAATTTCGTTTCTATCTAAAGTGTTAGTAAGCCTAAGATGATAAACAAGAAATAAAGTTTTGCAAACAATAAAAAAAGCAATCCAGTAAAGGAAATAAGCAACGTAAGCTGTGTATTTTTTCACATGGTAAAAATAGCATGAATGCTTAACCATTGCTTTAAAATACCACAAAAGTTAAAGTAAAACATTTAGAAGTCGTTGATGAATGAAGCAACGTATTTTAGTATAAATATTTTTTATGAAAAAGATTTTTTACTTCTTGCTTTTGGCGTTGCCTCTTTTTACATTGTCGTTTTGCAATTCATCATCAGGTGAAAAAAATATAGTTACAAAATTGGGAAAGGAGAACGGCAGTAACATTATTGCAAATAAGAATATTGCTGTGCTTGAGTTGTTCACATCACAAGGCTGCTCAAGCTGTCCGGCTGCAGAGCGGCTTTTGGAACCTTATGTGTCAAAAGAAAATGTTGTACTGCTTTCCTATCATGTTGATTATTGGGATCGTCTTGGATGGAAAGATCCATTCAGTTCACAGGCTTTTACACAAAGACAATATGATTACGCCTCTGTTCTTCATTCCGATGTGTATACGCCGCAGCTTGTGGTTAATGGTGAGAATGAAATGGTGGGCAGTGATGCTAATAAGATCAATAATACTTTGGATAAAGTTTTAAGTGAGACAGTAAATTCTTCAGCGATAATTAATAATATCGAGAACACAGGTAATAAAGTTATCGTGCATTATAATGTATCAGGAGCAACATCAAATGAAGTGTTGAACATTGCTCTTGCCGAAAAGAAAGTAATAACCGAAGTAAAAGCTGGTGAGAACGGCGGAGCTACTTTAACTGGCAATAATGTGGTTATGAGTTTGACATCTTTTAGTGTACAAGGTAACGGAGATGCTATAAACGAAGTTAACATACCTGAATCTGCCGGCGATCATAAAAACTTAATCGTTATTATTTTTCTCCAAAATAAAAAAACTCATAAAATTTCAGGTGCCAGCGAAGCATCGTTATAAAATTTAAAGCCTTAGGATTGTAAGGCTTCAGATAATTAAAAGTTACTTATAAAGACTTTACCGTGGTAACGGATATAGCCTTTGCCGTTGTTGGAATATCCTGTCCCATTACATTCACAGTTCCCTTTGCATCCATAGTGGTATTGCTTTGCAAAATAACACCTGTGTTTGTATCCACCGTTTCTTCACCGGTAATTTTACCATCAGTCTTTGTATTGATTTCCATGCCTTGCATTTCCATCTTTGTATCCCTTTTTTCTGTGCCATCAATTGTTACTGTCGCTACTTTCTCTTTTATTTCTTTTATAGTATAATTGGTTACGCGTGTTACACCTTCTGCTGCGATTGAATCCTTCCAGTTATCACCTGCTTTTACTTTTTTCGGCAACGGCAGAAAAGCCATAGTGGCACCATAACCTTGTTGTTCCGGATCTCCAAGCTGTTTCAGAATCATTGCAGTTGGGTTAGTTGAACTGTCTTTGGCAGTATCAGCTTTCGGTGTCACAATTACTTTACCTGATTTATCCATAACCACATCCATTGGCTGTTTAAGTATTCCCTTGAATGAACTTCCCATCTCGCCTTCCATGTCTTCTTTTTTTTCCGAATCAAAAGTTATATTTTGTCCCATCGAACTCATGTTTAGTTTTAGGGAAGAAATCGTATTTGTCATATTATACCTGTCATCTTTTTTATCTTTCACTTCAATATTATAAGTTGTGTTCACATCTGCATTTGTTTCCATTTCCTGACCTTGCATTTCAGATGAACTGGTAGTAGTTACTTTATTTTCTACTAAATATTTCTTACCCGTTGGTAAATTGACAGCGCCATTGCTTTGTGCAAGAGCTGAATAAGAAAATCCATTAGCTATTACTAGCGTATAAAATATTTTTTTCATTATTATTTATGTAATTAATTGTTAGTTTGATTTGAAGGCATATAATAAAAAAGGGAAGCTGCTACACTTCCCGTACAAATTGAAATATCGAGCTTAACCGATCAATTTCACGTTAACAGCATTTGGGCCTTTCTGTCCGTTTTTTAAATCGAACTCTACATGGTCATTTTGTTTTATTTCATCTATCAGCCCGCTTGCATGTACGAATGTTTCTTTTGAAGAATCATCGTGTTTAATAAAACCGAATCCTTTTTCTGTGTTAAAAAATTTTACGGTTCCTGTTGTTTTGTTGTCCATTGTGTTTTTGTGTTAATTAATTAAGCCGCGAAGATAGTCTTTTAAACACTATAAAATCTGCACAGCAAGATGTGATGTAAAACATTAGTTTTTTATTATGAACTTTTTGTTCAATAACAATGTGATGCGTTCTTAATAAAAAAATTTAATGCAAATGAAATTTTAATCTTAAAAATCAAAGCGGTAATTTATCTTTTTTTGAGGTAAGCGAGTTAAAAAGATCTTTAAACAAAGGGCTTTCAGTTTTTTTTATTTTGTCCCAAATAGTAAAATACAAACCGTAGTTATATTTAAATTGTTTGTGATGCAATGAATGATGAGTAGCTCCTACGATCCATTTACCAAAAAAATTTTCATTAAAACTTTTAGGATAAATTTCTATATCAAGATGATTGATCACACTACTGAAAGTCATAAAGAGTAGTAAGGCAATAATTACATAATAATGCATGGGTAAAATCATCAGCATTATGGGTAAAAATATTGCCTGAAAAAATCCTTCAATAGGGTGAAACGAAAATGCAGTAAACGGGCTGGTGATATTGCTGTTGTGATGAACTTTATGCACTATCTTAAACACAGATGGGATGTGCATCCAGCGATGGAGCCAATAATAATAGGTTTCATGAATTAATACAAAAACAAAAAAGCTTAGTGGCAAATACCACCATGGAAATAATGATAGGTTTGTATAAACTTTTGTATAGCCTTTTTGCCATAAAATAACTGTAGCAGTTCCTGCAATGGAAAATAACAAAGCCGTTATTATACTCCATTTTACTTCTGTTGCAAATTGCCCTTTCTTATAACTTTTTGAATTAATTTTTTTTTCTTTCCATCTTTCACGATACCATACATAAAATATTAAATAAAAAATTCCTGCAACAAGAAAATATCTTCCAGTAATTATAATAAAAAAAAGTATAGTGAGTACGATGATCCAGTAAAGCGAAAAAAAATCAGGCAAATTCATATGCTTTTTATAATCACTTAGGATTTATATGCAATTTATAAAAATGGTATGTGAATTGATAAAGGATTCCATAAGTTATCAACTATATACAAATAAAAATTAAAAAGGCTCAATTAATCACTGAGCCTTTTTATATTTTGATGCTTAGATTATAATTCGTCCTGCTGTATATCGTCATTATCATCGCCTCCTATACTGTATTCATTATTTTCCTCGTCTTCTTCACCTAAATCTTCGTTTTCATCATCATCACCTGCGCCGGGAATATCAAGATCATCGGGAGAAATATTTTTATCAAAGCTAGCTTCGTTCAAAGGAGTTCCATCATCGTCGGTGCTATCGAGTGCAGCTTCACGCAGATTTCTATCATCTCGTGTAGGCATGTCGTTCGCTGTTGTTTGCAAATCTTTTTTTTCTTGTTCCGTCACATCAGAATCACTTTGTTCATCTATTTCTTCATCTATATCGTCATCGAACAACTCGTCGCCTTCTTCATCAGCGGAAGCAATGGTTGTGTCTGCGAGATCGCCTAAAGGCGCCGGTGTGATGTTTTCCTGTCCTGGAATATCTGACACGTCAGGCAAATCAATTGTTGATATTTCTTCGTTCATTTTCTCAGTATCCCTTGGTGAATCGGTTAAATCATTGTCAGAAATTTTTTTAGCCATTATTTTTATTTATTATTTTGGTTGAAAATTTTATGCCAAGCACAGTATATTATTTTTATAAAACTTATTATTTATTCTTTGTCATTTAATACAATATACATACCTTTGCACTCCCAAAATAAATTGGGTTTAATAAAAGTTCTTTAAATATGTCTCAAAGAATCAGGATCAAACTTCAGTCTTACGATCATAATCTGGTTGATAAATCAGCAGAAAAAATTGTTAAGACCGTACGCAGCACAGGTGCAGTGGTAACAGGGCCAATTCCTTTACCTACACATAAAAAGATATTTACCGTTTTGCGTTCTCCGCATGTAAATAAAAAAGCGCGTGAGCAGTTCCAGTTGTGTACGCACAAGCGTTTGCTGGATATTTATACCAGCAGTTCAAGAACCGTGGATGCATTGTCAAAGCTTGATTTGCCTTCAGGTGTTGATGTTGAGATAAAAGCATAATAGCCTTGTCTGTCCCTTCTCCGTTGAGAAGGACGAGATGAGGTTATAAGTTCTTATATAAAATTGTAACATCCATCTCCAACTGATAATTTGATACGGAGCGCTGGGTATAATAAAATAGAAATGAAAAGTATTATTGGAAAGAAAGTTGGCATGACCAGCATTTTCGATACCAATGGCAGGCAAACAGCTGTAACCATTATTGAAGCAGGGCCATGCGTGGTAACTCAGAAAAAAACTGTAGATACTGATGGTTATAATGCACTCCAGATTGCTTTTGGCGATAAAAAAGAAAAGCATACCCTTCTCTCGGAAAAAAATCACTTCGCCAAAGCAAATACTACTGCAAAAAAATTCATAAAAGAAATACGCGATAGCGAAACAGATAAAAATATTGGCGACACCATTACTGTTGAAATATTTACTGAAGGCGAAAAAGTAAATGTTGTAGGCACTACCAAAGGGTAAAGGTTTCCAGGGTGTTGTAAAGCGTCATGGATTTCATGGTGTTGGTGGACAATCACATGGCCAGCACGACAGGTCAAGAGCTCCCGGTTCTATTGGTGGCTCTTCTTATCCTTCACGGGTATTTAAAGGAATGCGAATGGCTGGCAGAATGGGCAGGATAGAGTGCAGATAAAAGGACTTAAAAGTCGTAAAAATTTTCCCTGAAAAAAATTATTTATTAATAAGTGGTTCGGTTCCGGGTCATAATGGTTCAATCGTTTTAATTCAGAAGTAATATGCAAGTAGAAATAATAAATATAAAAGGAGAAAAAACCGGCAGAACCATTGAATTGCCTGATGAAATATTTGGAGTAGAACCAAATGACCATGTTATTTATCTTGCGTAAAGCAATATCTGGCTGCACAGCGCCAGGGTACACATAAAGTTAAAGACCCGTGCTGAAGTACAAGGTTCTTCAAAAAAACTTCACAAGCAAAAAGGACCGGTGGAAGCCGTAAAGGAAATATCCGTAATCCTTTATATAAAGGTGGTGGTACTGTTTTCGGCCCAAAGCCACATGGATATGATTTCAAGCTGAACCGAAAGTGAAAGATCTGGCAAAGATCAGTGCACTTAAGTCATAAAGCAAAAGAAAATACAATTGTTGTTGTTGAAGATATTACTATAGAAGCTCCTAAAACAAAACAATTTACAGGAATTTTAAAAGCATTGAATATCCGGAAGCAGAAAAACATTGTTTGTAATACCTGAGCATAATGATAATGTGTACAAAAGTTTTCGAAATATACCATCAGTATGCGGAACACTTATTAAGTGATATGAATACTTATGATATTGTAAATGCAGATGTATTGGTGTTTACTGAAAGTGCAGCAAAAATATTTGTAGAAGAAGAATGAAGAAAGTAGAAGCAGAAGCATAATTAAAAAATTATAATTTTCAATAATTAATAAGACATGAAATTGTCTGAAGTTTTAATAAAACCTGTGTTATCAGAAAAAGTAAACCGGCAACGGAAAAGATAATCGCTATACTTTTATAGTTAACAGGAAAGCAAATAAGCTGGAAATTAAAAAAGCTGTAGAAGAATTTTATGGTGTCCAGGTGGAGGATGTAAATACATTGACAATGCCTTCAAAAATAAAACACGTAATACAAAAGCAGGATTACTTACAGGGCGTAAAGCCTGCAAAAAAGAAAGCAATGGTAACCGTGGCTGAAGGTGAAACAATTGATTTGTATGGCAATGTATAACAGATTATAAATTATAATGAGATAATCCTGGTAAGTTACCGGAACTAAACATAAAATCAACATGGCATTAAGAAAATATAAACCAACTACAGCAGGAACCCGCTGGAGAATTGGAAATGCCTATGCTGAAGTTACCACCAATGAGCCTGAAAAAAGTCTTGCTGGAAAAAGTACATCATACTGCTGGCCGAAATGCGCAGGGCCGCAGAAGCATGCGTTATATCGGTGGCGGTCATAAAAGAATGTACCGTATAATTGATTTTAAAAGAGATAAAAAAGATATTCCTGCAACTGTAAAAACAATTGAATATGATCCGAACCGAACTGCATTTATTGCCTTGGTTAATTATGCGATGGTGAAAAAAGATACATCCTTGCTCCACAGGGTTTACAGGTTGGCGCAACTATTATTAAGCGGCGATGCCGTAGCTCCGGAACTTGGAAATGCACTGCATGCTTAAAAATATGCCGTTGGGAACTGTTGTTCATAATATTGAAATGCAACCAGGCCAGGGTGGAAACTTGCAAGAAGTGCAGGTTCATCTGCACAGCTTGCAAATAAAGAAGAGAAATATGCGGTATTGAAAATGCCAAGTGGTGAACTAAGAAAAATATTGATCAACTGCTATGCAACAGTAGGTGTTGTAAGCAACAGCGATCATAACTTGCAAAGCATGGGTAAGGCAGGCAGAAACAGGTGGAGAGGTATCGCCCAAGAACACGTGGTGTTGCAATGAACCCTGTTGATCACCCGATGGGTGGTGGTGAAGGTAAAGCTTCAGGTGGTCATCCACGCAGCAGAACAGGTAAATATGCAAAAGGACAAATACACGAACAAGAGGAAAAGGATCGATAAAATGATCATTCAGAGAAGAAATGGTAAGAAATTGCCGAATAAATAATTCAGAATCAATTATTAAAATCGTAAATCAAACATCTAAAATCGTAAATAAAAAATGGCTCGTTCAGTTAAAAAAGGTCCTTATGTAGATGCAAAGCTTGAAGAAAAAGTGCTGGGCATCAATGAAGGAAAAACAAAAAAAGGTGTGATCAAAACATGGACCGCCGCTCTACCATTACTCCTGATTTTGTAGGACATACATTTGCAGTGCATAATGGAAATAAATTTATTCCTGTGTATGTAACAGAATTTATGGTAGGCCATAAATTAGGTGAATTTGCGCCAACAAGAAACTTTAAAGGACACTCAAGTAAAAAGATCGCATAATTACAGATACAGGAATCAGGTATCAGGAATCAAGTAAGAAACTAATATAAAATGGAAGCAGTAGCTAAATTAAATAATTATCCCACATCTCCCCGCAAAATGCGTTTGCTGGCAGATCTTATTCGTGGGATGGAAGTAGAAAAAGCTTTAGGAATTTTGCAATTCAATCCAAAGCATCCTGCAGTGCCGATGTATAAATTATTAAAAAGTGCTATCAACAACTGGGAACAGAAAAATACTGATGAAAAAGTGGAAGATGCAAGCCTTATTGTAAAAACAATTATGGTTGATGGCGGAAGAGTTATCAAACGTATGCGCCCTGCACCACAGGGTCGTGGTTACCGGGTTCGTAAACGCAGCAATCATGTAACAATTATTGTTGACAGCAAAGGACCTTCTAAAAAATTATTGCTAAAAGCGGAACCAGTTCCGAGAAGCAAAGTGCTAAACAGAACCTGGCTAAAAAGTAGTTGAAGAACAAAAACCGGTAAAAAAAACTAGAACAAAAAACACTGAAAAAAGACAGACAGAAATCTTCAAAAAAACAAATAAATTAAAAACCGAATATGGGTCAAAAAACAAATCCGATTGGTGCCAGGTTAGGAATCATCCGTGGATGGGAAAGTAACTGGTTTGGCACATCAAAAGATTATGCTAAAAAATTGATCGAAGATGATAAAATCAGAACTTATCTGAATGCCCGTATCAATAAAGGTGGTATTGCAAAGATCGTTATTGAGCGACACTTAGTAAACTGATCGTAACTATTCATACTTCAAAGCCAGGTATCATTATAGGTAAAGGTGGCGGAGAAGTTGACCGTATCAAAGAAGAATTGAAAAAACTTACCGGTAAAGAAGATGTTCAGATAAATATTCTTGAAATCCGCCGTCCGGAACTGGATGCAAATATCGTTGCAGATACCATTGCCAGGCAAATTGAAAACCGTATCAATTATAAAAGAGCTATTAAAATGGCAATTGCTTCTGCCTTAAGAATGGGTGCAGAAGGAATTAAAGTAAGAGTAGGCGGCCGTTTAGGTGGTGCAGAAATTGCACGTAGCGAAGAAATTAAACAAGGCCGTACTCCATTGCATACCTTACGTATGGATATTGATTATGCAAATGTATTTGCACAAACAGTATATGGAAAGATAGGTGTAAAAGTATGGATATGTAAAGGTGAAGTCTTAGCAAAAAGAGATCTGAATCCAAATATAATTGCGGTGGTGGAAAGAGTGATGAAGTGACAGAAGACAAGGTGACAGAAGAGGTGGATTTAGCGACAGGCGTGGTGGTGGCGTGACAGAGGCGGAGATAGACGCGGTGGTGGCGGAGGCGGAGATAGAAGAGGTGGAGGCGGCGAAGGTGATAGAAGAGCGTGGCTGGTGGCGGAGGAAGAAGATAATTACGCATAATAATTAACAATTTAACAATTTAAAATTAATAAATGTTACAGCCAAAAAGAACGAAGCACAGGAAAGATCAGAAGGGCCGCATGAAAGGCGATACCAAACGAGGAGCTACACTTGCATTTGGTACCTTTGGCTTGAAAGCACTGGAACAATTTGGTTAACCAACCGCCAGATAGAAGCAGCACGTCAGGCATTGACCCGTCATATGAAACGTGAAGGAAATGTATGGATCGAATTTTCCCTGATAAACCAATTACCCGGAAACCAGCAGAAGTGAGAATGGGTAAAGGTAAAGGTAACCCTGAATATTGGGCAGCAGTTGTAGAACCAGGAAGAATTTTGTTTGAAGCAGATGGTGTTACTGAGCAGGTTGCCAAAGAAGCATTGAACTTGCTGCACAGAAATTACCAATTGCAACAAAATTTGTAGTAAGAAGAGATTATGCAGCGTAATGTAAATGAATATAATTAAATTAAATAAAGATGTCTAATAAAAATCGATTTTGAAAAAAGTTTAAAAGAGATGAATGAGGCAGATCTTAAAGCAAAGATCAAGGAAGATGAACTGCGTTTAAAAAAACTTGAATTTGCTCATGCAATTTCTCCCTTGGAAAATCCAATGAGCATCCGCGGTGTAAGAAAAGATCTTGCACGTTTAAAAACTGAATTAAAGAAAAAAACAATACAAGCTATAGCTAATTGGCTGATTAACACAATATCAAATTAATAAAATGCTCGAAAGAAATTTAAGAAAAACAAGAATAGGCGTGGTTACCAGCAATAAAATGGATAAAACCATTACTGTTGAAGTTGAAAGGAAAGTAAAACATCCTATCTATGGAAAGTTCGTGAAAAAAACAACCAGGTTTCATGCACACGATGAAAAGAATGAATGCAGCATAGGTGATGTGGTTAAGAATAATGGAAACACGTCCGCTAAGTAAAACGAAACGCTGGAGATTGGTGGAAATAGTTAGAAAAAGTGAAATAATTGATTAGTGTATAGAACAGGATATGTTCTATAATGATTTAATTGCTCAAAGCTATGTAGCTGAGAGCTCAAAGCTAAAATAAAATGATTCAGCAAGAAAGCAGGTTAAATGTAGCAGATAACAGCGGAGCAAAAGAAGTGCTATGCATCCGTGTACTAGGCAACTCAGGCCAGGATTATGCACAGGTTGGCGATAAGATAGTGGTAACTGTAAAAGATGCATTACCGCAGGGTGGAATAAAAAAAGGAACAGTTAGCAAAGCAGTAATTGTTCGTACCAAAAATAAGCTACGCCGCAAAGATGGTTCTTATATCCGGTTTGATGATAATGCAGTTGTTCTTTTAAATGCATCAGATGAACCAAGAGGAACACGGATATTTGGACCAGTAGCCCGAGAATTGAGAGATAAAGGTTATATGAAGATAATTTCCCTTGCTCCGGAAGTATTATAATTGTATCTTTGCGCCCTTCAAAAAAGGTGTTATTAATAAGCAGTAAATCAAGACAAAATATTTGTCAAAAATGAAGACAAGATTTAAACCGAAGTTCAACATAAAAAAAGGCGATTCAGTGGTGGTGATTACCGGTGATGATAAAGATCTTAAAAAACCACGCAAAGTTTTAGAAGTAATTACAGAAAAGAACCGTGTACTGGTGGAAGGTGTAAATATTGTAACAAAACATACCAAGCCTTCTGCACAAAATACCAAAGGCGGTATCATGAAAGTAGAAGCACCTATTGCTATTTCCAATGTAATGCTTTGGGATGCCAAATCATCATCACCATCAAAAATCAGCAGGACAAGAGAAGATGGAAAATTAGTAAGAACAGCAAAAAAATCAGGGGAGGTAATTAAATAATGAGCACAGAAAAATATACTCCAAGGTTGGCAGAAAAATACAAGAAAGAAGTTGTTCCTGCTTTAATGAAAAAATTTGCATACAAAAGTGTTATGCAGGCGCCAAGGCTTACAAAAGTTTGTATTAACCGTGGTGTGAACGGTGCAGTAGCTGATAAAAAACTGGTAGATGTTGCAGTAGAAGAGCTTAACAACCATCACCGGTCAGAAAGCAGTAGCAACCATGTCTAAAAAAGATATTTCAAATTTCAAGCTTCGTAAAGAATATGCCTATTGGTGCAAGAGTTACTTTGCGTGGTGTAAACATGTATGAATTTCTGGACAGACTTGTTTCTGTTGCATTCCACGTGTTCGTGATTTCAAAGGTATCAGTGATAAATCATTTGATGGCCGTGGTAATTATACATTGGGTGTAACAGAACAAATCATTTTTCCTGAGATTGATATTGATAAAGTGAATAGGATTACAGGAATGGATATAACATTTGTAACAACAGCAAAAACATAATGAAGAAGCATATGAATTGTTGAAAGAATTAGGAATGCCTTTTAAAAATGTAAAAAAATAAATCTGATAATTGTAAATTAAATAAATTAAAAATTATGGCAAAAGAATCAGTAAAAGCAAGGCAAAGAAAACGAGAAAAGATGGTTGCACAGTATGCTGAAAAACGAGAAGCTTTAAAAGAAGCCGGTGATTATAAAGGACTTGATCTACTTCCAAAAAATGCATCTCCTGTTCGCTTAAGAACCGTTGCCAGTTACCGGCCGGCCACGTGGATATATGAGGTATTTCGGGTTTCAAGAAATATGTTTCGTGATATGGCATTGCAGGGAAAAATTCCAGGAGTAAAAAAAGCAAGCTGGTAAACAACGTTAAACTCAGGTATCAAGAATCAAGTATCGAATTGTAAATAAAAATAATTAATAAAAATGGTAACTGATCCGATAGCAGATTATTTAACAAGAATCCGTAATGCACAGATGGCAAATCACAGGATTGTTGAAATACCTGCAACCAATTTGAAAAAACGTATGACCGAAATTTTATACGAAAAAGGATATATTCTGAAATATAAATTTGAAGATGATACAAACAGGGTTTAATTAAAATAGCTTTGAAATATGATCCTCAAACAAAGCATCCTGCTATCCAAAGCCTGGAAAGAGTAAGCCGCCCGGGTTTGCGTACTTATTCAAAACCAGATGAATTCAAACGTGTAAAGAATGGTTTAGGCATTGCAATTGTATCTACATCAAAAGGAGTAATGACTGATAAAGAAGCAAAGTCGCAGAATGTGGGTGGAGAAGTACTATGTAATATTTATTAATTTTGAAGATTATTAACCTGTCGTGCTGAACATTCAGTATAATAAAAATAAAATATTATGTCAAGAATAGGAAAAAATCCGGTTACCATTCCAAAAGGAGTAACTGTAACTGTTGGGAGCGATAATGTGATAACTGTTAAAGGCCCAAAAGGTGAATTAAAACAAGCTATTGACAGGGATATTAAGGTTGAGGTTAAAGATGATAAAGTTGAATTTGCACGTCCTACTGATCAGATCCGTCATAAAGCAATGCATGGCTTATACCGTTCATTGGTAAATAATATGGTGAAAGGTGTTACAGAAGGCTATAAAAAAAAACTTGAATTGGTAGGTGTAGGTTATAAAGCATCTAACCAGGGAAATCTGCTTGATCTTTCTTTAGGATATTCTCACAATATCATTTTTGAAATTCCAAAAGAATTGAAAGTAGCAACAGCACAGGAAAAAGGTCAAAATCCAAAGATTACTCTTGAAGGTATTGATAAACAATTGATTGGCCAGGTTGCTGCAAAAATCCGCAGTCTTACGTAAGCCTGAACCATACAAAGGAAAGGTGTGAAATTTGAAGGTGAAGTAGTTACGTAGGAAAGCAGGTAAAGCAGCAGGTAAATAATTAATCAATTGATAATCTGCTTCTGGCAATATCAGGAGAATAAAATAAGAATAAAATGAATTCAAAAGTTAGTGCAAGACAAAAAATCAGGTATCGCATCCGCAAAAAAATCAGCGGTACAGCGCAAAAAGCCAAGGCTTAGCTGTTTTCAGAAGCAATACGTGAAATTTATGTTCAGCTGATAGATGATGAAAATGGAACCACACTTGCTGCTGCATCATCAAGAGAGAAAGATATTGCTGGCCCAGAAAGTAAATAAAGTTGAAAAGAGTAAATTGGTAGGAGCTGCTATTGCAAGAAAAGCAGAAGAACTTAGGAATTAAAGATGTTGTATTTGACCGAGGTGGTTATATATATCATGGTCGTGTAAAAGCAGTTGCTGAAGGAGCAAGAGAAGGTGGATTGCAATTTTAACGAATTTTAATGATATATTTAAACAGAAATAAAATATATACAGTTATCATGTTAAAATCAAATACACAAAGAATAAAAGGCGGCGATCTTGAACTAAAAGAAAAAGTAGTTTCCATCAACCGTGTGGTAAAAACAACCAAAGGCGGACGTGCATTCAGCTTTTCTGCATTGGTGGTAGTTGGCAATGAAAATGGTGTGGTTGGACAAGGCTTGGGTAAAGCAAAAGAAGTTCAGGAAGCAATTACAAAAGGAATTGAAGATGCAAAAAAGAATCTTAATAAAGTTCCGGTAATGCATGGCACAATTCCTCATGAACAATTGAGCAAAAGAAGGTGCAGCAAAGGTATTGATAAAACCTGCGGCACATGGTACAGGTGTAATTGCCGGAGGCAGTATGCGTGCAGTATTGGAAAGTGCAGGTATTACCGATGTGCTTGCAAAATCCTTGGTTCTGCAAATCCGCATAATGTGGTAAAAGCTACTGTAAAAGCACTGGCAACTTTAAGAGAACCGATAGCTGTTGCTAAAACAAGAAATATTTCTTTAAAAAAAGTATTCAACGGATAATAAAATCAGTCAATGAGTAATGTCAATACTCAATATCAATAACTTAATACTTAATGACATAATGACTTAATAAAATGACAAAGATAAAAATAACACAGGTTAAAAGCGGAATTGACAGTTCGGAGCGTCAAAAGCTTACACTTACAGGCGCTTGGGTTTAAATAAACTGAATGCAACAAAAGAAGTGGAAGCTACTCCGCAGATCTTAGGAATGGTTAGCAAAGTGAACCATCTTGTAACGGTTGAAGAATTAGCTTAACGATTAGTTTTAATAATTTATAAAAGCGAGCGGATGATATCCCGTTAAGTTCAAAAAAATACAATGCAACTACACAATTTACAACCTGCAAAAGGTGCTACACACAAACAAAAAAGATTGGCCGTGGTGAAGCTTCAGGTAAAGGCGGCACATCTACAAAAGGTAATAAAGGCGGACAAAGCCGTGCCGGTTATAAAAGAAAAATGGCACATGAAGGTGGACAGATGCCTATCCAGCGCCGGCTTCCAAAGCGTGGATTTAAAAATAATAACCGCATAGAATATAAAGTTTTTAATCTTGGCCAGATTGATCAGTTAATTGAAAAATATGATATTAAAGAATTTAATCTTGAAAATCTTTATATCAATAATCTTGATCAGGCAAAACTGATAGAGTAAAAATTTTAGGAATGGTGAATTAAAAGCAAAAATTCCTTTTAAAGTAAATGCGATAAGTGAAAAAGCAAAGGTGCAATTGAAGCTGCAGGCGGAACTGTAGAAATAGTGAAATAATTAATTGATATTTGCTTTCTGCAATATGGTTTGCAAATATTTAAATCCTGATAATTCTGTGAAGAAATTTATTCAAAACATTAAAGAATATCTGGAGCATTGAAGAACTGCGAAGTAAGATTCTTACTACTTTATTGCTTATACTTGTTTATCAGAGTGGGCTCTCATATTGTCTTACCAGGTATTGATCCTAATAAACTTACCAATCTAAGCAACAGCACAAAAAGCGGCATGCTTGGTCTTGCTTGATGCATTTGTTGGCGGTGCTTTTTCAAAGGCTTCTATTTTTGCATTAGGTATCATGCCTTATATTTCTGCATCTATCTTTATGCAGTTGATGACTATACTTGTTCCTCAAATTGCAAAAATTCAGAAAGAAGGTGAAAGCGGCAGAAAGAAAATC
Organism: uncultured Chitinophagaceae bacterium; assembly: GCA_963823975.1. Lineage (GTDB taxonomy): Bacteria > Bacteroidota > Bacteroidia > Chitinophagales > Chitinophagaceae > Ginsengibacter. The sequence continues at coordinate 344,658 of CAWGNP010000001.1, forward strand.
AATCAATGGACGCGTTATCTTACTGTTATTGTTACAGCTTTCCAGGCAGCTGCTTATATTGGATTTTTAAAAAGCTCTAACAGCGAAGCTTTACTTACCTGCTTACTCAGGCTATTCTTTTGGGTTTCAACCGTAGTTATATCTTACAGCAGGTACTTTATTCGTAATGTGGCTTGGTGAAAAAATTACTGATAAAGGTCTTGGCAATGGTACTTCTATAATTATCATGGTAGGAATTCTGGCAGGCTTCCACAAGCATTTTATGCAGGAATTTCATGCAAAGCAAACACGAGGCGGTGGCGGATTATTAATATTTCTTAATTGAAATAGCAGTTCTTATTGCGTATTATTATGGGCTTGATTGTCTTGTTCAGGGTGTACGAAAGATTCCTGTTAATTATGCAAAGCAAATAGTTGGAACCGGCAGTTTGGGGTGCAAGGCAATTTCTTCCGTTGAAGGTAAATGCTGCCGGTGTTATGCCAATCATCTTTGCCCAGGCAATCATGTTTTTACCTACCATTTTTTCAGGATTTCAAACTATCCGGCAAAAGCTGGGCATCTAATATTTTACAGATCATACCAATGTTGGTTTACATGATTATTTATTCGGTAATGGTTATTGGCTTTACATTTTTATATACGGCATTTATATTTAATCCCAAAGCAAATGGCTGATGATCTTAAACGCAGTAATGGTTTTATTCCCGGTGTAAAGCCAGGTCAGCCTACTGCAGATTATATTGGTACTATCATGGATAGAATAACTTTACCCGGTGCAGTATTGCTTGCATTTGTTGGTATTCTTCCGGGTATTGCACAACTGCTTGGGCGTTACACAGGGCTTTGCATCTTTTTATGGAGGAACATCTTTCTTATTATGGTAGGTGTTATATTAGATACACTTGCAGCAAATAGAAACACAATTGCTAATGCGTCAGTATGATGGATTGATGAGCACAGGCCGAATACAGGGAAGGCAAACTGTAGCTCCTGGTGTAACAGGAAATTTATAATTATTTTATAAACTATTTTAATTCTAACCCTGGCACATACTGTCGGGGTTTTTTTGAAAATGGCTGTTATGATTATTTATAAAACACAGGAAGAAATAGAATTGATGAGGCAAAGTTGTTTGCTTGTAAATAATGCAATTGCAGAAGTAGCGAAAATTTACAAAGCCGGGTGTTTCAACTATGTATTTGAATAATCTTGCAGAAGAATTTATAAGAGATCATGGAGCTATTCCATCTTTTAAAAATTATCATGGTTTTCCTTATGCATGCTGTATGTCAGTAAATGATGCGGTGGTACATGGCTTTCCTACAATAACGAATTAAAAGAAGGAGATATTATTTCTGTTGATGTAGGTGCATTTAAAAATGGATTTCATGGTGATAGTGCTTATACATTTGCGTATAGGCAATGTTGGCGAAGATATAAAAAAACTGATGCGTGTTACCAAAGAATCTTTATATAAAGGGATTGAAAAAGCAGTTGCAGGAAACCGGTTGGTGATATTGCATATGCAATACAGGAACTATACTGAAGAAAAAATGGATATGGAGTAGTGCGCGAATTGGTTGGCCATGGGCTTAGGCAAAAATCTTGCATGAAGATCCACAGGTTCCTAATTATGGTAAACGAGGAAGCGGTGCTAAATTGAAGGAAGGACTGGTAATTGCTATTGAACCGATGATAAACCTGGGTAAAAAAGATGTTTTTAATGACAAAGATGGATGGACTGTACGAACTAAAGATGGTAAACCATCTGCACATTATGAACATACTGTTTGTGTAAAAAAAGAAAAAGCTGATATACTTTCTTCATTTAAGCCTATTGAAGATGCCGAAAAAGCGAATGCTAACTTGTGTTCTGATTATTATTAACTTTTATCTATTCTCTTTTATAATAAAGAAGGACTTTGTTTGTAAACCAATACAGCAGATTTATGAATAAAGATTCACATTAAACGACATTAATTGTATAAATGACAATTAAAAAGAAATAATCTATAGCACTATGAGTAAGAATAGTATAATAATACAAATAATGATTATTCCTATTAATGCGTATGTAATAAACTTTGACTTATCCATTTAAATACTTCAGTAACCTCTTAGGTCAAGTTCACATATTGTCTCATAAATTGTACCACTAATTTTAACAGTATCTTTTACAATCATTCTGCAGTTTATTTATGTCCGCAATGATCTTTTCAAAAAAAAATCCCGCAATTTTTTGATAGCGGGATTTTAAAAAGATGGTTTATTAATTATTCAGTATCGCTGATTAGTTTCAATATTCTTCTTATATCTTTTGCTTTTTCATTTTTCAGAAGATTCGTCTTCGTTCATTTTCTTTTTCAAATCAGCTAAAACTCCCAGGTCACCTAAAGTTGTTTTTTCAACTTTACTTTGAATGTTTTTTACTGCTTTTTTGTTACTTCGGCTTCAGCTCTTTTTTCTTTCAATTCTGCATTTTTTTCATTTGCTTTTGCCTGTTCCCAAATGCGGCTATGGCTAAGAATGATTTTTTTATCATTGCGGTCAAACTCAATAACCATAAATGGTGCAATCTCATCTATGCCGATAACTTTTTCATCTTCCTTGCGAAGATGACGTGCCGGAGCAAATCCTTCAAGTCCATAAGGAAGCTGAACAGTAGCTCCTTTATCATCTTTCCTTGTAACAGTTCCTTCGTGAATACTGCCGACAGGAAAAGTTTCTTCAAGAGAATTCCATGGATCTTCTTCAATTTGTTTATGACCAAGCTGAAGCTTCCGGTTATCTTTATCAATACTCATAATAATTACATCAATATCATTGCCTACTTTCGTATATTCGTTGGGGTTATTAAAGCGTTTCAGCCAGCTTAAATCACTGATATGAATCATTCCGCCAATGCCGGGAGAAAGCTCAACAAACACACCGTAAGGCGTAATGTTTTTTACAAGCCCTTTATGCTTGCTTCCTTCAGGATACTTGGTTTCAATAGTATTCCATGGATCTTCTGTCATTTGCTTTATAGACAGGCTCATTTTGCGGTCTTCTTTACTAAGCGTAACTACTTTTGCTTCGTATTCATCACCCAGTTTAAAGAATTCTTTTGCATTGATAGGTGTATTGGCCCATGTAATTTCACTTACATGAACAAGGCCTTCAACACCGGGGAATATTTCAAGGAAAGCGCCATAATCTTCTATGTTCACCACTTTTCCTTTTACAATTTCACCTTCTTTAATTGTTTCCGGTAAAGTATCCCATGGATGAGGAGTTAATTGTTTCAAGCCAAGACTGATACGTTTTTTATCATCATCAAAATCAAGAACCACCACATTAAGTTTCTGATCAAGTTTCAATACTTCGCTTGGATGATTGATACGTCCCCAGCTTATATCAGTTATATATAACAACCCATCTAAGCCGCCAAGGTCAAGGAATGCACCGAAGTCAGTAATGTTCTTAATAGTTCCTTCCAGTACCTGGCCTTTTTCAAGCTTGCCGATAATTTCAGCACGCTGTTGTTCAATATCGCTTTCAATAAGCGCCTTATGCGATACAACGGCATTCTTTATTGCTTCATTAATTTTAACAACTTTGAATTCCATTGTTTTGCCAACAAACTGATCGTAATCAGTAACCGGCTTAACATCGATCTGTGAACCCGGTAAAAATGTTTCCATACCAAATACATCCACGATAAGGCCGCCCTTTGTTTTGCTGGTAACAAGACCGGTAACAATTTCACCCGTTTTATGCATATCAACAATTCTTTCCCATGCACGGGTGGTGCGTGCCTGTTTACGGCTAAGATGAAGATTTCCTTCCCTGTCTTCTTTTTCAGCAACCATTACTTCCACTTCATCACCCACTTTAAGATTTGGCATATCGCGGAATTCATTGAGTGAAACAAGCCCGTCGCTTTTAAAACCAATGTTTATAACGACATCAGTTTTGGTCAAACCTACCACAGTGCCATTGATCATTTCATTGTCATTGATCTGCTTAAAGGTTTTGTCATACACTTCATCATACTTTTCTCTTTCTTTTTTGTTGTAAGAGGTTACATTTCTTTTGTCCACGCTCCAGTCAAAATCATCATGAGGCGAGCGTGATTGCGCAGCTTCTTCTAGTACTGATTTCTTTCTGAATTGTCCAGTTGCACGTTTCCGCTTCGTTTGAAACATCAGTGTTTTACAGTTCTCTCTCAGCGTTGTGCAACGTCATTTTTTACTTCTTCCATAATGTTATCAACAGGTGATTTTGTTATTGCTGCAGGTGCTGGGCTACCTCCTGTTCATCAGCATTTATTGTTTGAAAGTTAATAATTTCGTTACTCATAATTTATCCCAAATGGTGTTTTTATTTTGGGACTGCAAAGGTAACAATTTATAAACCATTTGTTTAATATTAAAGTGAGCAAGTTTTATCATTCTAAGATCAATATTTATTTCCTATTTGTTATTCGATTTACTTAGTATAATAATGCTCATTTGAACTGTTTTTTATAAATTGCATTTTATTATTTCAAAAAAAATAATAATGAAACGATGGATTGATAGCTTGAAGCAAACCCGCCTTATAAAATCAATTGTTTATTTCCTTGTAGGTATCATTACTTATCCCGGATTTGCGATTATCAACAGAGTAAAGATTAAGGGCACAGAACATTTAAAAAATCTACCGAAAAGAAGAATGTATTATTTGTTAGCAATCATCAAACATATTTTGCAGATGTAATAATGTTTCTTCATATTTTTTGTGCAGTAAAATGGAGAAAAGAAAACAAACTGGGTATCCCTTTTTATTTACTTAAATCCATTTACGCGTGTATATTATGTTGCTGCTGCAGAAACAATGAGAAGCAGTTTCATCAGCAGGATTTTTACATGGGCGGGCGCTATAACTGTGAAGCGAACCTGGCGATCCGAAGGCAAAGAAGTAAGGCGCGGGCTGGACCCGGGCGATACCCGAAAAATTGCCAGGGCACTTGAAAATAACTGGGTGATTACTTTTCCGCAAGGCACTACAAAGCCTTTTGCACCGGGGCGAAAGGGAACTGCATTTATTATTAAACATTATAAGCCCATAGTGATCCCGGTTGTGATAAATGGTTTTTGGCGGGCATTTAATAAAAAGGGATTGAAGTTTAAGAAGAAAGGAACATTACTAAGTGTTCATTTTAAAGAGCCACTGCAATTAACTTATGAAGAAAGCATTGATAGCATTCTTGAAAAAGTAATGGATGCTATTGAGCAAAGTAAAAAGTTTATGATGAAAAGCAAGCATCATCTTATCAACGCTTTGGATAAATAATTGCTTCGCTAATTAGCCCATTAGTTAATTAGCACTACCTGATAAAAAAGCCTTCAATTCCTCTGCTTCCTCAGGTTTCATTTTTCCTCCAAGTATTAATCTTAGTTGCCTGCGTCGTAAAGCGCTTTCAAATATAATGCTTTCTTCTTCTCGTTTCCGGTTCTAATTTAGGCACTATTCTTGGCTTGCCATTGGATCAAGCGCTACAAAAGTAAAAAATGCTTCATTGCTTTTATAACGATATTGCTGAATAATATCTTCTCCCCACACATTCAAATGTACTTCCATACTGGTATTAAAAGCCCTTGAAATTTTTGCTTCAATATGCACAACGTTGCCAAGTTTAATAGGATTTGTAAAAGAAATATTATCAACAGAAGCAGTTACCACAGGCGACATTGCAATGCTTTGCTCCGGCAAGAGCTGCTGCAATATCCATCCAGTACATAAGCCTGCCACCCATAAGATTCCCAAATGTGTTGGTATCATTTGGCAATACTAGTTCCGTCATAATCACTCAAACTTCTGAAGCTTTTTTCACATCCATTTAAAAATTTTTCCAAAGATAAGACGACCATGATGTGTGTATCGACAGGACTTAAAATATATTTAACCATTATTTATTTGGTGATTAGTTTTTGATTATGAATTTCGGTTTTCAATTATGTACAAACATTTCTTTTGAAAATACTGAAATTGCTTTTGAATATAAAACAGATAAAGAATTGAAGAAAAGCGAAATTTCTTTTTTCTACAATGGCGAAACTGGCTGGTAAAGCTTGGTACAAGATTAACTCCGTGGATTATAAAGATGCACTTACCTGTAAATCGATTTATAAGGAACACTATTTTTAGCCAGTTTGTTGGCGGAGAAACGTTTGAGGAAACATCAAATGTTGTGAAAAAACTTGACCCTTTTAATGTGCAGGTTATTCTTGATTATGGTGTTGAAGGAAAAGAAGGTGAAGAAAATTTTGACCATGCGACGGATGAATTTATAAAAGTGATAGAATATGCGGCAACACAGCCACATGTTCCATTTATAAGTGTAAAGCTTACCGGTCTTGCAAGATTTGCATTATTGGAAAAATTAATGCATGCTGCAGATTATAATGATACTATAAATGGAATTGTTTCAATAAAGAATTTATCTGAAGATGAAAAACACGAATGGCAAAAAGTAGTTGCAAGAGTTGAAAAAATTTGCAACGTTGCCGCAAAAAATAACAGAGGTGTTTTAATAGATGCTGAAGAAAGCTGGATACAAAATCCGGTAGATGCACTTACCATGCAAATGATGCAAAAGTTTAATAAAAAGCGGGTTTTCGTTTACAATACTTTTCAGCTGTACAGGCAGACAGGCTTCAATTTTTAAAAGATAGTTATGAAGCATCGCAAAGAAAATAATTTTTTGTTAGGAGCTAAAGCTGGTACGTGGCGCCTATATGGAAAAGGAACGTAAACGTGCGCTGGAACAAATTATTTCTCCCATTCAACCTGATAAACAACATACTGATGCAGATTATAATGCAGCTTTGGAATTTTGCATCAGCATATTGATAATATTTTTATATTGTTGCTTCACACAATGAACTCAGTAATTTATATACAACACAACTTATGCGCAAGAGAAAATAATATATCGCCGGTAATGATCATGTTCTTTTTTCACAATTGTATGGCATGAGTGATAATATTACTTTTAATCTTGCAAAAGCAGGATTCAATGCAAGTAAATATTTGCCCTTCGGCCCAATAAAAGATGTAATTCCTTATTTAATGAGAAGAGCGCAGGAAAATTCTTCCGTAAGCGGGCAAACAGGAAGAGAACTGGGATTGATAAAAAGAGAAATAAAAAGAAGGATGAAAAATCAATAATCAGATAATCAATAATGCATTAACTATTATTTGCTTTTATTGTGTACGCTTACATCTTTATTACTTTATTTTCTACCAAAGCAAATACATTATCTTTTTTAGCTGGCCTTATTTTATACAACCCTGTAAAATGGCTGAAAGCTGGCAATACAGCATATGTTTCTGGTAAAATAAAAGCATGGAAGCATAAAAGATTGCTTACCACTGCCATTAAATTTTATACCAGGATGAATATGCCCTGAAAATGTAAACAGTTCTTCTCCGTCTTTTTCACATTCGGCATGCAATATCATGCGTAAAACAAAATTTTTTTATAGAAATTTTTTATTAGCAACTTTTATATTGGCTTCTTCATAAAATTTATTCGAAAGAATATCATGATTTCCTTTTATAAGATGAATAGATCAATCTCGGAAATATCATTTCTCCATTTTAAAAAAAAATCAATTTCTTTATTTGCATGGCTGTGAAACATGTCACCTGCAATAATAAAGTTGAAGGCTTAAAAAATTGAATTTGTGTAAATAATCTTTGCAGATCTTCTTTATAAATATTTTGCGGCACACCAATACCTGATTTTCTGAAATGCCCTGTTTTTCCAAAATGAAGATCAGAAAGTATCAAGGCTTTTTCTTCTTCCCAAAAAATACATCGGGCAGGAGAGAGCCATAGCGTTTGTTTTTGAAAAATAAATCGCTGCGGTGAAAACATGTGTCAAAAATAAGAAGATGTATAATTATGAGCTTAGTCATTAAGTATTAATCAGTTGGCTGCTGTATTATTGACCATTGCTATTGACTATTGCCATTTCATTTCTCCATTTGCATTTGCATTTTCTTCACCCTGTCTTCCAGTTTTTCTGAAGTAAGATTTTCCCGCATGCTGTCAACTTTAATCGGAAAACAAAATGGAGTAAGCCTGTTTGGAAAGGTAATAATGATATTACTTTTTTGAATACGTTCCAGCATATTTCTCAATCTTTCTTCTTCCATTTGTTGCTCCATTACTTCGTTATATGCTTGCCGCAGCAATAAATTGTGGGGCTCATATTCTGCAAAAACATTAAATAGAAGAGAAGCAGATGATTGAAGATGCCTTGCTTTTTTTTGCTCACCCGGAAAGCCCTGGAAAATTAATCCGCCGATAACTGCAATATCCCTGAATTTTCTTCTGGCCATTTCAACACTGTTCACACTTCGCTGAATATCTGCAAATAAATTTTCAGGTGAAAATAATTCATAAGCATTGGTATCATCTAACGGTATTGGCTGATCGCTTAATAATTCAAACCCATAATCATTCATGGCAAGAGAAAAAGTAATGGGCGTAATCCGGCTGATCCGATAAGCCAAAATTGCTGCCATGGCTTCATGCACCAAGCCTTCCTTCAAAAGGAAAAACAAAAAGATGAAAGCCATCTTTTGTTTCAATGTGTTCAATTAAAAGTTCATTTTCTTTGGAATATGCGAAAGATATTCCTGTAATTCAAACAAGGGTTTCAATACTATAATTTCTTCATCAAATTCTTTTTATCTTTTTTATGTAATTGCATCTCCTGCTTCATCAAATTTTTCCGCAGCATAAATCCAAGGTTAGCAGACAACGGCATCCGTCCGCCCTGCCAGCTTGGTATAATAGATTTTTTTGCATTTGATTTTCTTACCAGCGCGGTCATTTCTTTTACCATCACAAATTCAAGTTTTCTTCCTGCCAATGTGAAAACATCTCCTGGCTGCAATCTTGCAATAAACCATTCTTCTATAACACCGATAAATCCACCGCTGATAAATTTTACTTTCAGCATCGGGTCACTTACAATTGTTCCGATATGCATGCGGTGGCGCATGGCAATTCTCCGGTTATTAATTTTATAAAGCCATCAATAATCTCAATTTTTTTATAATCATCATATTGCTGCAATGCCACTCCGCCGGCAGTTATAAATTGTAGAATCTGCTGCCATTCATCTTCTGTAATATCTCTGTAGCAATAAGTTGTTTTGATTTCTTTAAAAATTTGGTCAGGAAAAAATCCATCCGAAATTGCCAGAGTGCTTAAATATTGTATCAATACATCAAAACATAAAATCCTTGGCTCACGGCTTTCAATCAATTTTATTTCTGTGGCTTCTTTTAGTGCAGCCGCTTCTACCAGTTCAAGAGAATGTGTTGGTAAAAAATAAATTTTACTTATTTCTCCGGGCCGGTGGCCGCTTCTTCCGGCTCTTTGTAAAAATCTTGCAACTCCTTTTGGCGAACCTACCTGTATAACCGTTTCAACCGGGCGAAAGTCAACACCGAGATCAAGGCTTGCGGTACATACAACTGCTTTAAGTTTTCCCGTATGCAAGATTTTCTTCTACCCAAAATCTTAAGTCCTGCTCAATGCTTCCATGATGCAATGCAATAGCGCCGGCAAGTTCAGGGCAAGCAGTAAGCAATGCCTGGTACCACATTTCACTCATGCCGCGTGTGTTTATAAAAATAAGTGTGGTAGTGCTTTGCATGAATGATCGGAATCACTTTATCAACCAGCTTAATTCCGAGATGGCCTGCCCATGGAAATTTTTCAATTTCATCAGGAAAAATAGATTCAATTTGAATAGGCTTATTAATTTGTGCGGTTACGGTTTCTCCGAATGATTCTGACATCCTGTCTCATCTAATTCAGAAGAGGGGAGAAAGCAACACTTCTTTGGCCTGTTCAAGGTTTCCAATGGTTGCACTGATATCCCCCAAATTGCAGATACATTGATCATTTACAATTGACATGACTATGGCAATTGATTATTCTTGAAATTGCCAATTCCACCTGTACCCCTCTTTTTACTTCCCAGCAATTCATGCCATTCATCAACAGCAATAATTTTTAAAGATTTAAAAACTTCCGGATAGTGTTTTTGTGCAAGTAAAAGATGCAGGCTTTCAGGAGTTATGATGAGCACCTCCGGCATTTGCCTCTTTTGTTTTTGCCTTTCACTAATGCTTGTATCGCCATTACGAATTCCAATTTTCCAATTCATGCCCAAGTTCATGAATCACTTCTTCCATTGCCCTGCCAATATCTTTTGCCAAGTGCACGCAAAGGAGTTATCCATAAAAGCTGCAGGTTATTTTTTGATTTTGTTTTATAAGTTTTCGGATGTTCATTAATAAAATCAATAAGGGCTCCAAGAAAAACTGAAAATGTTTTACCACAACCTGTTGGTGCATTTACCAAGCCGATTTTTTATCAATGATGTGCTGCCAGGTTTCTTCCTGGAAAGAAAATGGAGTATATCCTTTAGAAGTAAGCCATTGTTGAATTACTTTATAACCTTTGTTTCATTTAATATCACGAAACTAAATTAAGATAATCAATAATTAAATGTTATTTCGAATAAATCTATTTAATGAATTTATAGACATAGCGCTCATATTGTCTTAATAAACTTTAAAATGCAAGAATATCTTGAAATACAGAATGTAGAATGGAGATAATGACTGGATTAAAATGTGTATAAGTAATAATTAATTTTTAACGCACTTATTTCCATACATCTTCAACATCGCTTTCAAATCATCAATGTATTGATCTCATCAACAGTTTTATCTTTTCGCCAGCGGCTCATTCTTGGGAAACGCAATGCCACACCGCTTTTATGACGGTTGCTGGCTGCGATGCCTTCAAAGGCAATTTCAAAAACAAATTCAGGCTTTACGGTGCGTACCGGCCCGAATTTTTCAATTGAATTTCGTTTTACAAAATTGTCAATCTGCGCAAATTCTTTATCAGTTAATCCGGAATATGCTTTGGTAAAAGCTACCAGCTTGTCGCCATCTTTTACTGCAAAAGTATAATCAGTATAAAGATTGCTTCTTCTTCCGCTTCCTTTTTGTGCATAGATCATAACACAGTCAATAGTAAGCGGATCGATCTTCCATTTCCACCAATCACCTCTTTTTCTGCCCACTTTATAATCAGAATCTTTTCTTTTTAGCATGATGCCTTCACTGTTCATTTCTCTTGAATTTTTTCGTAATTCAGCAAGTTCATCCCATGTAGTAAAATCAATAATTTCAGATATTTGAATGGAGTTATTTTTTATTGGTAACAATGATTTCTTCCAATTTATTTCTTCTTTCAGTTAAAGGTTTTTCACGCCAATCTTCATAATTAAATTCGAGAAGATCATAAGCAAAAAAACAAATGGGTGCATCCTGTAATTGTTTTTTGCCAATATTTTTTCTGCCAATTCGTGTTTGTAAAACAGCAAATGGCAACGGCTTTCCATCATACCGCAGGAATGATTTCACCATCAATAACAACTCCATCAGGTAACAAATCTTTTAAAATAAAATACTCAGGAAATTTATCTGTCATCAGTTCTTCGCCACGGCTCCATACAAACAATTCATTGTTTCGTTTTATAATTTGTCCGCGAATGCCATCCCATTTCCATTCTGCCTGCCATTCATTTCGATCACCCAATGTTTCCGGCTCTTCTTCCAATGCATAGGCAAGATAAAATGGATAAGGTTTTGAAAAATCAGATAAAGATGCAGATTCACTTAACAAATCATCAAATGAAGTGGTAACAGGATCCCAGTTGCCGCTGATGCGGTGTGCAATTACAGATGCGGAAAGATCTGACTATTTTGGTTAAAGCATTTACAATCATTTTTTGTGAAACTCCAATGCGAAAGCTTCCGGTAATGAGTTTATTAAAAACAAATCTTTCGTCGCGGTTCATTTGTTGCCAGCTATCCAGAATGAATTTTTTTCTTACAGATTCATCTTGTTTTTCAATCTGTATAAATGTTTCGAGATAATAAGAAAGGTTTTGATTGAAATTTTCGTGGATGTCTTTGTTTCGGGTAAAAGTAAAGCAAGTGTTTCTGCAAGATCACCACAGTATGATAACATTCATCAAGCAGCCAGCCGGATAGCTGTGTAATTTCGGCGCACCAATCCCGCATAAGCCTGGAACTTACAACCCGCCTCGGCCTGTCGCCCGCTAAAGATAGCAATAACCCAAACTTTGTCCTGGTCGGGCGCAATGGCAAAATAATCAACAAGGCTTTGCAGCTTATCATTTGTTTTGGTAGAACTACTTAATTCGTTGACAAGCTTTGCAAATAATTCTAATCCGGAAATTTCTTTTTCTTCTTTTGCCGGTTAATGCAGACATTCATATACTATTTCGCTTCTTCTTCATGAATTATTATCATCAAAAGAGGAACTAACTATGAACTTAACTTTCAACCTTGAACTTGAACTTCAACCTTCAATCTTCAACCTTCTGTCTCTGCGTTTCTTCATCTTCATTGCCATATTGTGTTTTCACTTCTGCGGCAACAGCAATATTTTCTTCATTCAAATACCTGCTGAATGCAGACTGAAATCCATGTGTAACAAAAACTCTTTCGGCGCCTGTTGCTTTAACAGTTTGTAAAAGGCCATCCCAATCTGCATGATCGCTTAAGTGCAAAACCTGCATCTACATTTCTTCTGCTTGCATTGCCTCTTACCTGCATCCATCCACTGCAAACACCAACCGAATAGGGTTGAAATTTTTTCATCCAGGGAGTTCCATCTGCAGCTGGGCGGAGCAATTACAACAGCTCCCTTCAATAATTCTTTTGGAGTTTCAGGAGTTATTCTCACTACAGGCATTAAAATTCCATCCTGCATTTATAAAGTCCTGTTGCATATTAAAAACAGCTCCATGCGCAAAAATGGTTTGTGTTGTTTCTTTAATGGCCTGTAACACGCGCTGGGCCTTGCCTAGGCTGTATGCAAGCAATCACACTCGTTTTTCCATTTTCTTTATTTTTATTGATCCAGGTAATGATATTATCATAAATTTCCTGCTGCGGTTTCCATTTATAGATAGGAAACCAAAAGTTGATTCTGTTATAAATGTATTACATTTTACAGGCTCAAATTTTCCGCTGATGCCATCATCTTCTACTTTATAATCGCCGCTTACAACCCATACTTCACCATTATATTCCACTCTTACCTGGGATGAGCCAATGATATGCCCTGCAGGATGCAAAGAAATTTTTACTCCATTGATATAAATATTTTCATTCCAGTCGAGTGTTTGATAATTATTTTCTCCTAGCCGAAATTGTAAAATTGGTTTTGTATATGTATGGCACAAATAATATTTATGACCAAAGTAAGCATGATCGCCATGCCCATGAGTAATAATTGCTTTATCGACCGGTTTCCAGGGATCTATATAAAAATTTCCTTTTTCACAATAAAGTCCTTTATCAGTAAATGAAATTAAATTGGCCATTTGCAAAGGTTATAACAGACAAGCAAATAACATGAAGCAGCCTTAAAAGTTGTATGACTGTTTAATCTATTTAGATGGTATATTATAAAAAAAGCCTGCTTATACAGGCTTTTTTAAAGAAGAAACCAGTTTAACTTTTTAATAATAAAATATATTTAACCATTTGCTCTGCATTTGCCTCACTTACATCAGGATGTGGAGTCATTATAATATCTCCCCAAACACCTTTACCGCCTGCAATTATTTTATGAGCCAGACGTGTGATGGCTGTATCATTGCCAGCATATTTATTGGCAATATCATTGAATGAAGGGCCAATCAGTTTTTCTCCTGTTACTTTATGGCATGTTAAGCAATTGGATTGAGATACAAGGTCAAGACCTTTTTTATAATCAGGATTAGAAGTTACATCATTTGCTGCTGTTGCCGTTGAAGAAGATGTACTGTCAGCAGGAGTTGCATCTTGTTTGTTATTTCCTCCTCCGCAGGAAAACAATGCGATGGATATGCAAAATGCAGCGATATATTTTTTCATAAATGATATTTTTTATTGTGTTTATTGATGAGCACAAACATAATTAAATTTATTTTTTTACCGCTGCATTGTTTATTTATTAGTTCGTGTGAAACCGGAATTAATTAGCGTCCAATATAAAACTTGTGTAGTTTTAGCAAGACATAAAAATTGTATAGCATAGGAATGAATTCTTATTTTAGAAAATTGCCTCTTTCAATTAAGCTAATGCTTATTGGTATAATCCCTGTTTGTTTTCTTATTTATTTATCTGCCCAGCTATACAACGAAAAAACGCAAAAAGTAAAATTAATAGAAGATTATATTGCTCATATACATGAATCGCAAAACATTGCGAGACTTATGAGCGAGCTGGAAAATGAAAGGAAATATTCTTATCAGTATTTATTAAGGAATGAAAATTATTCAAGTGTTATTTTACAAAGGCCGCGCACCGATAATATACTTGATAAACTGAATAGCAGCAATGATCTTGCAATATCAGGATTTACTGATTACACTTTTCTCAACAGGCTTTCTTCCATCAGGCATTCGATAGATTCTTCTGCTAATTTTTCCCCGGATATGGTAATGAAATTTTATGGCAGTGCTATATCAAGGCTTAATTCGCTTAACTCTATATCCTCTGCCAGTAATACGTTTTTGCAGCCTGTTTATAAAGATCTTATTGCGCAAAAAACGATTTTTGAAATGATCACTTTAATAGCTAACCTGCGCATAAATGTTTATACTACTTTATATACTAAAAAGCTGAGTAAGGAATCCTTATCACCTGTTGTAAGGCTTTACGAAGTGTTCAGAAGTTATGAAACAGAATTTTTATTAAAGGCTCCAAAAGATGTAGTTAATATGTATCAAGCGGAAAAAGATACAACGTCTCTAAGGCCGATGCTTGCTTACATTGATACATTGATTGACAATCCAACTAGTGATTCTTCCCTCAATGCAGAGCAATGGTGGAATCTTTCTTCCAAAGCGAAAGACGTTTTAAAAAATCTTGAGGATAACCTGGAAAACCGCGCAGAGCAAGGCATGAACATTATTTATGTAAAGGAGATGCAATCGCGCAACCGCACTCTTTTTTTTCTGATAGTAGCTATCATACTTGTGATAAGCTTTGTTATATATACTACGCGTGTGATAACGCAGATGCTAACGGAACTAAAAGTGGCTGCTCAAAAAATATCGCTTGGTAAAACCGGGCTTCAATTTCATAATATGCCGAACGATGTATTGGGAAGCCTTACTCGATCTATTCTTGACATTGATAAGAATAACATACAACTAGCACATGCGGCAAACGCTATTGGTAAAGGAAATTTTGATGTGCCTGTAAACCCAAGAAGTGATGAAGACCTGCTTGGCAATTCCATTGAAAGAATGAAGGAAGACTTGCACCAGCTTACGCTGCAAAAAGATAAAGTGCAGGAAGAAACGCTTGAACTAATGCGAAAGAAAGATGATTTTTTAAGCATAGCAAGTCATGAATTGAAAACACCAGTTACTTCTCTTAAAGCTTATACGCAGATCATGCAGATGGATTCCAAAGAAAAAAGAGATGAGAAGAAAGAAATGATGTTTAAAAAAATGGATACGCAAATAGATAAGCTTACTTCTCTTATTAATAATCTGCTGGATACTACGCGATTGCAGAATGGAAAGATCGTTTATAACAAAAGTATTTTTCAGTTAAATATTCTTATAAAAGAGATTGTAGAAGAAATGCAAATGAGTGCTGCTGCGCATAAAATTATAATTAATGAAAACGTGTTCACCGAAGTATATGCCGACAGGGAAAGAATAGGGCAGGTGCTTACCAATCTTATCGGAAACGCAATAAAATATTGCCCCGATTGTAAAAACATAATAATTAGTTTAAGCCAAAAAAACGAGAATGCAATTTGTTCAATCCAGGACTTTGGTAAAGGAATTCAAGAGGACCAGCAAGAGAAAATATTTGAAAGGTTTTATCGGATATCTGGTAACAATCTGCATACTTATCCGGGTCTAGGTCTTGGCCTTTTTATAGCAAAAGAAATAGTGGAGAGGCATAGTGGTAAAATTTGGTTTGAAAGCGAAAGCGGCAAGGGCTCTATATTTTATTTTACACTTCCTCTTCGCACGCCTGATTGAAGATAGTTACCACTCTCTTACAATATCTCCATTTATAATCTCCATAATAAAAACATGTTTATTCTCATAATAATCAGGCAGCTTATTTTGCTTATCAATATGCACTGGCCTGAAATTAAAATCATGAAAAACAGTTAAGGTGCTATCATTAACATGACTAATAAAATCAGTTGGATGGGCAAGCAATAAAGTAGTAAAGTAATAAGTAATGCCAAAACCCTTATAAGCCATATCAGAAGGCTTTGCGCGGTACAGCTGGAAATATTTTTTAGTTAACAAAGAATCAAAAAAGTTGTTTTTAAAAATGTAATGCGGTGTTGTATATCGTATGGGAAAATCTCTGTAAACGTCTCTTTTTGAAAGACTTTTAAAGCCATCCCAGTTAGGCATCCCGATTAAAACAAGCGAATGTCTTTTTTGTATTGGATAACATGCATCAGCAAGATTTTTTGCAAAAGCTTCGTCAAGTGAAGCACCAATAATAACCGCTGTATGATTAGTATCTATTCTATTTAGCAAAGCATAAGATGAAATGCTGCTGTCAATCGTTATCGTTTTCACATTCAGCAGCGGCTTACCCTCCGATGTATTAAGCTCATGAAAATAATTATCTACTCTGTCTTCACCTTTTCTTTTTATAATGTATATTTTATCAGTGCCGTGCTTTTGCAGCAGGTAGCTGAAGATACCTTCGCAGTTGGCTTTCAGTGTAGAGTTTACAATAAATAAATAAGGATTGGCAATAATGCCGCCGTCATTAGGATAAGTGGCAGAAATAAAAGGAATATTTTTTTGCAAAGCAAAATCAGCAAGTTCATGATAGTCCGGATCTTTTACAGATCCGATAATAAGATCAATGTCATCAAGCTTTTTATTGTTGATAAGCCATGGAATATTTTGCGTAAAAGATTTTGAATCATAAATGTAAGCCTGCGCCATTTTTCCGTAAAGAGATATTGTATCTAATGCAATCCGTGCTCCCTGTACAAAGTCAACTGAAGGCATTATAAATCTTGGTAAAGGCTTGTCATAATCCAGCTGGCTGCTGGTAAAAACAGAATCGAGATACAGTGGTGCAAATACAGCAACTCTATATATTTTCGAAGAAAGTTCTTGTGCAACAGAAATTTTTTGCGAGCCAACACAAAAGAGTATCAATAAAAACAACCAGATTTTTTTCTTCATTATATTCTTATAAAAGTTTATAATATAACAGTTAGCTTATAAACGAAATTATTCCCACTCAATAGTTGCTGGTGGTTTGCTGCTTATGTCGTACACAACTCTGTTAATTCCTTTTACATTGTTGATTATTTCGTTGGATACATAGGCAAGAAATTCATAAGGAAGATGCGCCCAATCTGCAGTCATGCCATCTACAGATGTTACCGCTCTTAACGCAACAGTAAATTCATAAGTTCTTTCATCACCCATTACTCCAACGCTTTTTACCGGCAACAAGATGACACCCGCCTGCCATACAGTTGCATACAAATCAAACTTCTTTAAAGCATTTATATAAATGGCATCTGCTTTTTGCAATAATTGTACTTTTTCTTCAGTCACTTCTCCTAAAATCCTTATTGCAAGTCCGGGACCAGGAAAAGGGTGCCTGTTTAAAACAGCAGCCGGCAAGCCCAAGTTCTGCGCCAACTTTTCTCACTTCATCTTTAAACAATGAGCGCAAAGGCTCAACCAGGTTAAGCTTCATGCGATCTGGCAAGCCGCCTACATTATGATGAGACTTAATGGTCATTGACGGACCATGAACCGAAACAGATTCGATAACATCAGGGTAAATGGTGCCTTGGCCCAGAAACTCAATATCCTCAATCTTATGTGCTTCATCGTCAAAAACTTCTATAAAGCATTTACCAATAATTTTTCTTTTCTCTTCAGGACTCACTTTACCTGCAAGTTTTGCATAAAAATGATCTCTCGCATTTATACCTTTTATATTTAATCCAATACTTTTACAAGAATCAATTACTTGCTGAAATTCATCTGCTCTTAGCACACCGTTATCTACAAAAATTCCAAAAAGATTTTTGCCAATAGCTTTATAAATAAGTGTAGCAGCGACAGTAGAATCTACGCCACCGCTCAAAGCCATAATAACTTTTTTATCACCTACTTGTTGCTTTATAGATTCTATTGTATCGTTTATAAAATGTGCCGGCGTCCAATCCTGGCGGCATTTACAAACAGTTACTAAAAAATTTTTTATTATTTTTTTGCCTTCGGCAGAATGATATACTTCAGGATGAAACTGCAATCCGTACAGCGGCACATTTGTATCGTTGTAAACAAAGGCTGCCACCGGAATGCTTTGAGTGGTTGCGAGGAGAGAAAAATCTTCCGGCAGTTTTACAATTGTATCGCTGTGGCTCATCCATACATCTGAATTGTCTTGTATATTTTCTAACAACGCATGCCTGTCTGTTACCTGTAGCTTTGCTCTTCCATATTCTCTTTTATCACTTTTTTCAACTACACCTCCATACAATTTTGCAGTAAGTTGTGCACCATAGCAAATGCCAAGTACAGGTACTTTTTCAGCAATTGATTTCACATCAACCGAGGGTGCATTCAGCTCATTTACAGAAAACGGAGATCCCGAAAGTATTAAACCTTTCAACGAAGTATCCAGTTCAAAATGTTTATTATACGGAATAATTTCGCAATATACATTTGCTTCCCGAACGGCCCTGGCAATGAGTTGTGTGTATTGCGAGCCAAAATCGAGAATCAGAATTTTTTCTGTCATTTGCAGCGAAGTTAAAAAGTTTATTGAAGTTTGCTATCTTGTAAAAAGTAATCCTCTAAAACATTTTTATGAAAAAAGTTATATTCATCATTTTCGTTTCTGTAACAGTAAATGCATGTAATATTATTTCGGGCAATGAAGTAAACGGGAATGGCAATATCCGTACAGAAAAAAGAAACACCGGCAATTTCAATGGCGTAAGAGCCTCAGGTTCCATTGATGTTGAGATTGCCAAAGGAGATAATTATTCCGTTTCAGTAGAAGATGATGATAACATTTTGCCTTACATAGTTACTGAAGTAAGCGGTGGAACTTTGGATGTGCATTATAAGGATAACACTTCGATTGGTAATGATCACGCAAAGGTTTATGTAACGGCGCCATCGATTGACAAGTTGTATACTTCCGGTTCCGGAGATATTTCCACACAGGATATTTTGAAAAATTCGGGACATATGGAAATAGATGTTTCCGGCTCAGGAGATGTAAAAGCAAGCGTGGAAGCGCCATCAATAAAAGCGAACATAAGCGGCTCGGGAACCATAGAATTAAAGGGACAAACCAAAGATTTTGATTGTTCGGCAAGTGGCAGCGGCGATATTAATTGCAAAGATCTT
This sequence comes from uncultured Chitinophagaceae bacterium, assembly GCA_963823975.1. Lineage (GTDB taxonomy): Bacteria > Bacteroidota > Bacteroidia > Chitinophagales > Chitinophagaceae > Ginsengibacter. The sequence goes on from CAWGNP010000001.1 coordinate 364,194, forward strand.
AAAAGCGAAAATACAACGGTAAAGATAGTGGGAAGCGGGAATGCGCACGTGTTTGCCAGCGTTCATCTTTCAGCTTCAGTGCTGGGAAGTGGCGATGTGTATTACGGTGGTAACCCTGCCTCACCTGAAATAACTACAACGGGAAGTGGAACAGTACAGGGGGAAAAATAAAAACTAGCCCAAGAATTTTACCATATGTATTTACGGTCCCTTGTCATGTTGTCAGCGCAAGAACTGTGGCATTTTTTTTGGAAACCATCCCAAAAAATCACAAATGCAAAAAGGAAATATAAGAGTTCAGACAGAGAATATTTTCCCCATAATAAAAAAGTTTTTATACAGTGATCACGAAATCTTTATTCGTGAGCTGGTGAGTAATGCAGTAGATGCCACGCAAAAATTAAAAACTTTTTCAAGTCTGGGTGAGGCAAAAGGTGATATTGGTGATATAGATATTACGATTTCTATTGATAAAGAAAAGAAGACATTAACGATCTCCGACAAGGGCGTAGGTATGACTGCTGAGGAAGTTGATAAATATATAAACCAGGTTGCGTTTAGCGGAGCTGAAGAGTTTCTTGAAAAGTATAAGGGGAAGAATGAAGCTAATATTATCGGGCATTTTGGCCTTGGATTTTATTCATCTTTTATGGTAAGTGATAAAGTTGAAATTATTTCCAAAAGCTTTAAAGAAGATGCAAAAGCTGTAAGATGGGAATGTGATGGAAGCCCTGAATACACGTTGGAAGAAACCGAAAAAGATACAAGAGGCACTGATATAATTTTATACATTAATGAAGAAAGCCAGGAATTTTTGGAGAATGAACGCATACAAACTATCCTGGAAAAGTTCTGTAAGTTTTTGCCCGTTCCAATAAAGTTTGATGATAAACAAATAAACAATACCAATCCTGCATGGACGAAGAAGCCCGCCGATCTTACATCACAGAACTACCAGGATTTTTATAAAGAATTATATCCTTTCAGCGAAGCGCCATTATTTTGGATTCATTTGAATGTTGATTATCCTTTTAACCTTACCGGAATTTTATATTTTCCCAAAGTAAAACAGCGTTTTGAAATTCAAAAAGATAAGATACAATTATACAGCAACCAGGTATTTGTTACTGATGAAGTAAAAGATATTGTTCCTGAATTTTTAATGTTGTTGCATGGCGTAATTGATAGCCCTGATATTCCTTTAAATGTTAGCAGGAGCTATTTGCAAGGCGATCCAAATGTGAAAAAAATAAATTCTTACATCACTAAAAAAGTTGCTGACAAGCTGGATGAAATTTTTAAAAGTGATCGTAAATCATTTGAAGAAAAATGGGAAAGCCTTGGCTTGTTTGTAAAGTATGGAATGATAACAGATGATAAGTTTTTAGAGAAAGGCAAACAAGTTTAATTTGTTTGAAGACAGCGATGGTGGTAAGTTTTATACACTGGATGAATATCGCACAGCAACAGAATCTTTACAAAAAAATAAGGACGGAAAATTAGTAATGCTATATACGACTGACCCCGTTCAGCAGAATAGTTTTATTCAACAAGCCAGGAAAAAAAATTATATAGTTGTAAAGCTTGAAACCATTGTGGATGCTGCTTTTATCAATAATATGGAGATGAAATGGAATGATGTGCAATTTGTGAGGGTGGATGCTGATATAACAGAAAATTTAATAGATAAAGGAGATCACATCGATAGTGTATTAAGCAAAAATGATCAGCTTATACTGAAAGATTTATTCCATCTGGATGTTTCTGATTTACACATAACTGTAGAAGTAAAAGGCTTGTCAAATGAGGCTCCGCCTGTAATTGCCACACGCCCTGAATTTATGAGAAGAATGAAAGATATGGCCACGAATGGTGGTGGCGGAATTGGAAGTTTTTATGGCAACATGCCTGAAGAAGTTACATTAACGGTAAACGGAAATCATGCATTATATCAAAGAATTTTAAAAGAAGAAAACAAGGATAAGCAACAAAAGGAAATAAGAAATTTAGCTGACCTGGCGCTGCTTTCACAAGGTTTATTAAAAGGAAATGAACTCACCGATTTTATAAACAGGAGCGTGGAAATGATGGAAGGAAAAGAAAGAAGCAGGATAATTTTAGAGGCATAATAAATGTAAGTTTTACTAAAAAGTTCCGGCATCAACCGGGACTTTTTTATTTATACAAGTTATCATCCTCGATATTTTTTGACAAAATACTCAGTTCCAAATATTCCAATTTCTTTACATAAAAAACTTCTGTAAAGCCGGCGCTTAAAAAGATTTCTTTGTTAACCGGATTTGCATACATCACATAAATTTTTCTTTCATTTTCTTTGAGCGAAGCAAGAATGTTTTTTACAATTCTCAACATTATTACCTGATCAAAAGGGTTGAAAAAGAAAAATACATTCTGATCTTTTTTTATGGAATAATTCACTACATCATCGCAAATAATTTCAAAGTTTACAGATGGAAATAATTGCTTTGTTATTTGAATATTTTTTTCAGCTACATTACATAGAGCCTGCGCAAAGTCAATACCAGTAATAGTTTTAATGCCATAGTGTGCAGCTACTATTAATGCTCTTCCTTTACCGCAGCCAAAATCAACAAAGCTTTTATTTTCATTTATATTTGTTATATAATCAAATCCTTTATTAAGAATATAATAGTTGCAAGCCTGGTAAATAGAAGCGTGATTTTTATTATCTCCCTTCACTGAAATGTTATGCAGTCTGTCTAATTCTATTGTATCAATATCATATTTTTTTTCGCCTTTTATTTCATAATAAATGCTGAAAAATGCCAAAATGAAATTCCAATTGATGCCAATAAAAAACCAATACCGTATGTAGTTAGATTAGTTTTTTCAAACGGAGTAATTTTTAATTCAGGTTAGATTCGGAAAGCCTGAAATCAATCATTTTAAGTTGCAATGAAGTTTCATTGTTCCATACATTTTCATCTATTGTATAAACAATATCCAATGGCTTTTTCATTTGTAATAAATAAAATTTTTCGGCCATATTAAAGCCAATTCCGGTAAGTACTTTTTCATCTTGTTTTAATACAAAACGAACATGTTGTTCCTTCACAATTTTTGACCATGACGTATCATACACATTTTTTGTAATGAAGACCGGGCGCAGGTTTCCAGGGCCGTAAGGCTCCATTTGTGTGATAATGTTGTAAAAGCTTTTGGTTATATTTTCGAAAGATATTTCTGCGTCAATTGTTATTTCGGGTACTAAAAATTTTGGATCGATCAGAGATGTTACAATGGTTTCAAACTTATCACTAAAGGCATTTATATTTTCTGCAAGTAGCGTCATCCCAGCTGCTGCAAAATGGCCTCCATAACCAATGAGATGCTCACGACAGGCATGGATAGCTTCGTACAAATTAAATCCTGGAATGCTGCGTGCGCTGCCGCCGACATACTCACCACTTTGTGCAAGCACAATTGTCGGCCTGTAATAGGTTTCAATAAGCCTGCTGGCAACAATGCCCACAACACCTTTATGCCAGTGCGGTTTAAAAACAACAGTTGTATTTCTTTTTATTAAAACGTCATCACTTTCAATAATGGCAAGCGCTTCTTCAGTAATATTTATATCAGCTTCTTTACGATCGGTATTATCGCTATGAAGCATTTCGGCATAAAGCTTGGCGATATCATAATCATCTTCGATAAACATAAGCACTGCCTTTTTTGCATCATCCATTCTTCCCGCTGCATTTACTCTTGGAGCAATTATGAATACCACATTATTAATAGAAAATTTTTTTTGATAACCGCTTAAATCCATTAAGGCCTTAATACCTGCACATGGTTCCAAATTTAATTTCTGCAAACCATAATAAGCAAGTATCCTGTTCTCACCTGTTATCGGGACAATGTCAGCGCCGATAGCAGTAACAACCAGATCAAGAAAAAACAAATATTCCGCTTTATCCAAACCCAATTTTTGCGATAAAGCGGTGATAAGCTTAAAGCCAACACCACAACCACAAAGCTCTTTGTAGGGATAATTACAATCTTTTTGCTTTGGATTTAAAATAGCAACAGCAGGTGGAAGTTCATCATCAGGCAAGTGATGATCACAAACAATGAAATCAATTGATAACGATGATGCATACTTAATAAGATCAACAGATTTAATTCCGCAATCCAGGGATATGATTAATGTGTAATTATTCTCTTTTGCAAAATCAATTCCCTGTTTGCTGATACCATATCCTTCTTTATACCTGTGAGGCACATAAAAAGCAATATTTTTTTCTGTATAAATTCTTTTCAGAAAGCGGTACATGCATGCAACAGATGTAGTTCCATCCACATCATAATCGCCGAATACTAAAATTTTTTCATTGTTATTAATTGCCTGTAAAATTCTTTGAACTGCTTTATCCATATCCTTCATTAAAAATGGATCGTGCAATTGAGAAAGCTGCGGTCTGAAATAATCCTTGGCTTTTTCAAAAGTATCAATGCCACGCTGCACAAGTATTTTGCACAAAGGCCTGCTGATCTTTAAAGCCGCTTGCAAGGATGTTACTTTACTTTCATCTACTGATAATATGTTCCATCTTTTATTCAAATGTTTGCTTATTAATTATTAATATCTCCTATCGGTAGTAAACAATACCAGCTCCTCTAATCCCTTCCTGACAGGGCTTTCATTGAATTCATTCAGTATTGATAAAGCCTCCTCACGATATTGTAGCATCTTTTCATTTGCGTACTTTATTCCACCACATTCTACTACTTTTTGCAAAACATACTTTATTTTATCCTTTGATTTATTTTCGTTTTTTACTATATAAATGATCTTTTTTCTTTCCGCAGTATTAATATTATTCAATGTATAAATGAGTGGCAGTGTCAATTTTTTTTCTTTAAGATCATTGCCGGTGGGCTTGCCTATATCTTCATTTCCATAATCAAAAAGGTCATCTTTTATTTGGAAAGCAATGCCGGTTTTTTCTCCAAACATTTTCATCCGGTTCATAATACTTTCATTATTGGTTGTGCTCCATGCCCCAACAGCGCATGCCGAAGAAAGCAGCGAAGCCGTTTTGCTTCTTATTATTTCAAAATAAGTTTCTTCTTTAAGGTTGAGCCTGCGTGCTTTTTCCAATTGTAATAATTCTCCTTCACTCATTTGCTTTACAGCATCCGAAAGAATTTGAAGATGTTTAAAATCTCCAGCATCCGTAGAAAGTAACAGGCCTTTGGAAAGCAGATAATCTCCTACCAGTACTGCTATTTTATTTTTCCATAAAGCATTTATAGAAAAAAAACCGCGCCGTTCCAGGGATTCATCCACTACATCATCATGAACAAGCGTCGCCGTATGCAACAATTCCACCAATGCTGCGGCTCTATAAGTGGATTCATTTATCGTGCCATGCAGTTTTGCGCTGAGAAAAACAAACATTGGCCGTAATTGCTTTCCCTTCCGCTTGATAATATACTTCATGATACTATCAAGCAATGGCGTATTACTTTTCACCGAGGTTGCAAACTTTTCTTCAAATATTGAAAGTTCTTCGGCTATAAGCTCTTTTGAAAACTTCATAAAATAACTGGCAATATAGGCACAATTGGATTAAATAAATTGTTCTTATCATATCAATGGCTAATACACTAAAAAGTAAATTTTTTCAGTATTTAAAATACTATATGCAGCATAATTGAAGAAACAATAGTCGTAGTTTACAAAATTGCAACGATATATAAATTGCTCAAAATGTAAATAATTGCTAAAAAAAATTTGTGTTTTGACGTTGGTTTAATATTTTTGCGGTTAATCAACTAGTTTATTTAAGAAATCATTAATCAAAAAGTTATGGCAAGCAAAAAGTACAAACTATTATTTATAGGGATTTTATCCCTAATGTCTTGTGGCGTCTTCGCCCAGGATACAGGCGTGTATAGCGTCTTCGACTCAAGCATTGTTCCTAAAAAAGGAATGGCGCAGCAAAATGAGTTCATGAATAACACCTACGATTTTCCGGCCAAGCCGAGAAATGAATGGGAACTGGGTATTTCAGGTGGTATGTTTTCAGTAAGCGGTGACGTTTCTGCAAAATTGCCAACTATTGGAGGTTCTATTCATATACAGAAAGCCTTGGGTTACATTTTTGCTTTAAGGCTGCAATATGTATACGGTGTAGCAAAGGGTTTAAACTGGAAAGCATCTGATGGCTATAAAAATAATCCCGCATGGTCAGAATATGGAAGCACTCCTGTTTATTATAATTACAGAGCCCATGTACAAGACCTCAACCTTTCTGGAATATTTACTCTCAACAACATTCGCTTTCATAAGCAAAAAACCGGAATGGTTCTATATGGTGGTGTAGGATTTGGAGCAACAATTTATGACACAAAGGTTAATGCAAGAAACGGTACTGCTCTTTATAATTTTGCATCAATAACAGGTGCTGGCTATAAGGATCGGAAAGATATTCGTAAGGCATTAAAAAGTTTAATGGATAATTCGTACGAGACCGATGCACAGAACGATAAATCAAATCGTTCAACCTTATTCGGACAAACGTTAAGACCTTCAGGAACAGTTATAGCTGGTATTGCGTTTAAATTAGGTAAACGAGTTAACCTCGCTTTGGAAGATAGATTTACATTTATTAAGGATGATTTGTTAGATGGCCAGGAATACCAGGATGGAACTCCGGGTAATTTAGGCGTATTAACCGGTGATTATGATACCTACAACTATGCTTCTATAGGGTTAAACTTTAATATTGGTAAAAAAGCAATTGAACCATTATGGTGGATCAATCCTCTTGATTATGCATATAGCGAAATCAACAACCCTAAGCACATGAAATTACCTAAACCAGTATTTGATGATGCTGATGGTGATGGTGTTGTTGACCAGCTTGATAAAGAACCAAACACGCCGGCAGGCTGCCCTGTTGATACACATGGTGTGTCAAGAGATACCGATGGTGATGGTGTTCCAGACTGCAAAGACAAGCAATTGATTACACCTACAGAATGTCAGCCAGTAGATGCTGATGGCGTTGGTAAATGCCCAGATCCTGAATGTTGTCATGCTCTCGATTCCTTGAAAACTGCTTCAGCTTGCCAAATAGGAGATTTGCCAAGTATTTCCTTCAAAGGCAAAGCCGGCGGAGTAAGCAGCGATGCTAAAGCAATGCTTGCTACTGTTGCTTCAAAATTGAAAAACAGTGCAGCATGTTCTATAATGGTAACTGGTTATCCTGCTGCTTCTAAAGCATCTCAGGCACTTTGCAACAAAAGAGTTGCTGCAATAAAAGCTTATTTAACAGAAAAAGAAGGTATCAGCGCAGATCGTATTGATACTAATTGTGAAGTTGGCGGTGGTGATGCAAACACTGTTGATATTAAGTCTAAATAATACGTCCACTTTTTGCTCAATGATAAAACCCTTTCCTTTTTGGGGAGGGTTTTTTTTGTTTACCAAATTATTAACTTCCCAGCTTTTCACAAAGACTCTTTTAAAAATAATCTTTGCCTAAAATTCCATATTTTTGCGCCGCTTTATGAAGTCAGTATTTCTTTTTATTATATCTGGTTTATTGTTAGTTTCTTGTTCAAATCAATTTACTAAAATTCTAAAAAGTAAGGATGCTAACTATAAATTAAAGAAAGCCGATGAATACTATGCTGCTAAAAAATATAAGGACGCTGAGCAACTATATGTAGAGTTGTTTTCAGTTTTTAAAGGGTCCGACAAGTTTGAGGAATTATATTATAAATATGCGTACTGCTCATTCTATCAGAAGAATTATACAGATGCCGAGAATCTTTTTAAAGGTTTTTTAGAAGTGTTTCCTAACAGTGCGAAGGCCGAAGAAGTAGCATATATGCATGCGTATACTTTTTATTTGCAATCACCTAAAGTAGAGCTTGATCAGGCTAATACAGTTAAAGCAATAGGAATGATGCAATCGTTTATAAACACTTATCCCAATTCAGCAAGGGTAAAAGATGCCACTGACTTGATTGCAAAATGTAGGTCGAAGCTTGAGCTTAAAGAATTTAAGACGGCACAACTCTATTATAATTTACAGGATTACCGTGCTGCCGGCATTACATTTTCAAATCTTCTTAATAATTATCCGGAAACAACCAATGGAGAAGAATACATGTTAATGACCGTCAAATCATATTACGAATTTGCAAAAGTAAGCGTCGAGGATAAGCAAGAAGAAAGATATCAAAAAGTATCTACAGAATATTTTGATTTTGCGGACAGGTATCCTGAAAGTAAGTTGCTGAAAAATGCAGAGTATTATAAAAATTTAAGTCTGAATAATATTAAAAAAATACAAAATGAGCAAACTAAGACGTCAGCAGAGCGCTAATACCAATAATGTAGTTGAGACAAGAAACCTTGCAGATATAAAAGCTGTAACAGGTAATTTATATGAATCAATTGCAATTATTGCAAAAAGGGCTAACCAAATAAATATATCCATAAAGGAAGAGTTGCACAATAAGCTTGAAGAATTTGCGAGCCAAACAGATAGCCTTGAAGAAATTCATGAAAATAAGGAACAAATAGAAATTTCAAAAGCATATGAAAGAATGCCAAATCCTGCGCTGTTGGCAACTGCAGAGTTTATGCAAAGCAAGATTTATTATCGCAAAAGTGATGATAATCTCTTCGATTAATTATTAATAAGTATAAATCAAGGGGATTTATACTAATGTTAGCATAAGAAATTATAATTTTATTAGCGGTTATTTATAGCCGCTTTTTTTATATAATAAGAATGTTGTAACCGTAGTTTACTTTAGAAAGAGTTCAGATGGCTTCAGGATGGTTTAAACAAAAAAAGATATTACTGTGTGTAACAGGTAGTATTGCTGCCTATAAAGCAGTATTGCTGCTGCGATTGTTTATTAAAGAAGGTGCAGAAGTAAAAGTAGTGATGACAAAAGCGGCCGTGGATTTTATTTCGCCATTAACCTTTTCTACATTATCTAAAAATAAAATTCTTACTGACCTCTTTGATGACGAATCATGGGCCAATCATGTAATGCTTGGCAGATGGGCGGATATAATGGTGGTTGCGGCTGCATCCTGTAACACAATTGCTAAAATGGCAAATGGTATCTGTGATAACCTTTTACAGGCTATTTATCTTTCTGCTAAATGCCCTGTTTTTGTTGCGCCAGCAATGGATGAGGATATGTGGCTGCATGCAACTACGAAACGAAATATAGCAATCTTAGAAAATAATTCAAATATAATTTTATCAGTTATTGAAGGAGAGCTTGCCAGCGGCCTTGTTGGCAAAGGAAGAATGATGGAGCCCGCTGATATTATGAATTTTATAGAACAATTTTTTGAAAAAAAAAATGAACTAAATGGCTTAAAAGCTTTGGTAACAGCGGGCCCAACGCATGAATCTATTGATCCGGTCAGGTACGTTGGTAATCTTTCTACAGGCACTATGGGTGTAGCAATTGCAGAGGAATTGCTTGCACGAGGTGCGCAAGTAACATTAGTTGCCGGGCCTGTGAATATTGCAATGCCTGTAAATGCTGATGTCATAAATGTTATTTCAGCAGATGAAATGTATTATGGGTGTATAAATAACTTCAATAATTTTGATATTATAATTATGGCAGCAGCGGTAGCAGATTACACCCCTGAAAAAATATCGAAGGAGAAAATTAAAAAAGAAGAGAACACTTTATCTATAAAACTTATAAAAACAAAAGATATTCTTTCAAAGGCAGGAGAGCTGAAAAATACACATCAAACACTCGTGGGTTTTGCATTGGAGACACAGAATGAGAAGGCAAATGCTTTACAAAAACTATCTAAGAAAAATGCAGACATGATTGTACTTAATTCTTTAAATGATGATGGCGCCGGATTTGGCCCTGACACAAATAAGATAACTGTTTTTGATAAAAAAGGGAATGAATATTCTTTTGAAAAAAAATCAAAAAAACAAATAGCAAGTGACATTATAAACACAATTATCAATTATAGAAATGCATAGATCGATATTTTTTTTACTGCTGTCGTTTTCCGCAAGTATTACTCGTGCACAGGAACTAAGAGCAAGAGTGAGCGTACTTAGCAATCGTGTTGCTAATAACGTGGATAAAAAGACTTTTCAAACTTTGCAATCTGCTTTGAATGATTTTATAAATACGCGTAAATGGGGAACTGATAATTTTACCCAGCAAGAAAAAATTGATTGCAGTTTTTTATTAAATCTTGAATCCACTGACGATGCGAATGTTTACAAGGCCAATCTTACTATACAATCAGCAAGGCCAGTGTTCAACACATCCTATCAGTCGCCTATAATAAATTTTCAGGATAATGATGTTATATTTAAATACATACAATTTCAGGATCTTGATTTTAATGATGCAAGAGTGTCAGGCCCTGATGCATTAGCCTCTAATCTTACAGCAATATTTGCTTATTATATAGATATTATTTTAGGCATGGACTACGATTCGTTTTCTCCAAGAGGTGGAGATCCTTTTTTTCAAAAAGCCCAAAATATTGTAAACAATGCGCCGGAAGGGAAGAATATTACCGGATGGAAAGCGTTTGATGGAACTCGTAACAGATATTGGCTTGCTGAAAATTTGTTAGACAGTAAGTATACGATTATGCATGATGCCATTTATAATTACTACAGAATGGGCATGGATAAATTATATGATGAAGAGGCTAATGCAAGAACACAGGTATTGAATGTTTTGAATATGCTTAACAGCTTCAATAATGATAATTCGAACACGATGATATTGCAGTTTTTTTTACAGGGTAAATCACTGGAACTAATTAAAATATTTTCAAAGGCATCCCCGCCCGACAAGGCAAGAGCTTTGGATTTTTTGCAACATCTTGATGTAACATCAGCATCAAAATATGCGGATGCACTTAAATAATGAAGTATTTATTTTTTTATATAATACTGCTAATATTCGTTTCCTGTTCGGGCAAGGATAGAATTCCTGAAGGCGTTATACAATTTAAGGAAATGCAAAACATTTTATGGGATATTACCAGAGCGCAAGTGCTTTCTGCGGAACTGGCACGCAAGGATTCTACAATAAATGAAATTGCAGAAATAAAGGTTTTGGATGCAAAGATTTTTGCACTGCATCACATTTCCGAAAATGATTTTACTAAAACCTATAACTGGTACACCAATCATCCTGATATATTGAGAAATGTTTTCGATAGCCTTAGTGCTCAAAATCAAAGAGAAAATGAAAAAGCAATAAAGCAAAGAGCAACGCCTGTAAAATTTAATGCAAAGAAACCGAATCAAAAAATATGAGTAAAGTCTTTGATACAGCGGAACAAGCTATAAAAGATATTGAGGACAATGCAATTATTATGCTTGGCGGCTTTGGTTTATGCGGTATTCCTGAAAACTGCATTAATGCTTTGGTCAAAAAAAATATTAAAAACATAACTTGTATTTCGAACAACGCGGGCGTGGATGATTTTGGAATAGGATTAATGCTTAAGCAAAAGCAATTAAAGAAAATGATTGCATCTTACGTGGGTGAAAATGCAGAGTTCGAGCGCCAATTGTTATGTGGCGAGCTTGAAGTAGAATTGATACCGCAAGGTACTTTGGCGACAAGATGTATGGCGTCTGGTTATGGAATACCCGCATTTTTTACTCCTGCGGGCGTAGGGACTGAAGTTGCCGAAGGAAAAGAAACAAGAAAGTTTGAGGGTAAAAATTATTTAATGGAATATGCCTTTAATGCCGATTTCGCTTTGGTTAAAGCATGGAAAGGCGATACAGAAGGTAATCTCATATATAAAGAAACAGCAAGAAATTTTAATCCTTTAATGGCTATGGCAGGAAAAATTACTATTGCAGAAGTTGAAGAATTAGTAAAGCCGGGCCAATTAGATCCTGATCAAATACATACTCCCGGTATTTACATTCATAGAATTTTTAAAGGAAAGAATTTTGAGAAAAGGATTGAACAAAGAACTGTAAGAAAGATAACAATCAAGGATAGTGAGGGCAATTAACTAATCATGCTTAACAAAAATCAAATAGCCCAACGAATAGCCAAAGAATTAAAGGATGGATATTACGTAAACCTTGGTATTGGCATTCCTACATTAGTGGCCAATTACATCCCCAAAAATATACACGTTACTCTTCAATCAGAGAATGGTTTGCTGGGTATGGGACCTTTTCCTTTTGAGGGTGATGAAGATGCTGATCTAATAAATGCCGGCAAGCAAACGATAACAGCCTTACCAGGTTCTTCATTCTTTGATAGTGCCGTAAGCTTTGGAATGATTAGATCAGGAAAAGTTGACCTTACTGTTTTGGGTGCAATGGAAGTAAGTGAAAAAGGTGATATTGCTAACTGGAAGATTCCTGGAAAGATGGTTAAAGGCATGGGCGGTGCAATGGACCTTGTTGCCAGTGCTAAGAACATAATTGTTGCAATGATGCATACAAGCCCTCAGGGAGCTTCGAAATTGCTTCATGAATGCACGTTACCATTGACGGGTATACGATGTGTTAAAAAAATCGTTACAGAACTCGCAGTTATAGATGTTACAGCTAGTGGTTTTGAATTGATAGAAAGAGCCCCCGGCATAAGCGTAGATGAAATACAGGCAAAGACAGAAGGGAAACTTATTATTAAAACTGAAATACCAGAGATGGTGTTATAAGCAACAAAGGTTAATCTATTAATGAATTTTTCATTGCAAAAAATACAAGGCCTACCGAATTTTTTACTCCAAATCTTTCCATAAGTCTGTCTTTAATAGCTTCCACTGTTCTTGCACTGATATCCATTTTCTGCGCTATTTCCTGAGCAGTATACTCAAGGCAAACCAAGGAAAGTACTTGTTTTTCTCTTTCACTTATAACAATTTCATTACTCAGGTTTGGGTTAAATTTTTGCTTTGAATAATTCTTTTTAATGAGAACCCTGTTTACAAAGTTGTTGAGATAAAATCCGTTTTTCATCACATCCATTATTCCTTGTTTTATTTCTTCTGGCTCTGTGCTTTTTAAAAGATAACCATTAGCGCCACTATCCATTAAATGGCCTACGAACCTTTCATCATCGAACATGGTTAATATCAAAATCTTTATTGAGGGAAAATTTTTATTGATAAACTTAGTCGTTTCTATGCCATCTTTTTTCGGCATTCTTAAATCCATAAGTATCACATCAGGGTTTGACTCAGCAACACCCTTTATAAGTTCTTCACCATTTTCAGCCTCCTGAACAAAACGGATATTACTGAAAGACTTCAAAGAAGATATAACACCTCGTCTGAAAATTTTGTGATCATCTGCTATGGCTACTTTTATTATATCCATATTACATATTTGGGATTATGTAAATAAGAGCACATAAGTTTGTCGGACAGTTTAATGTGTTTCCCTTGGTATCTCAATAGTAACCTTATAATAAGTTTGCGTACTATCTATATCAAATGAAATTCTTCCTTTAAGCACCTTTATGCGGCTTTCTATATTTTTCAATCCAAGACCGGTAGAATTAAAACTCATTTTTTCAAATTGAGATTGAAGAATACCCGTACCATCATGATGAATACGAAAGTAAGAAAAATTTCCTTGCACGTTTTGAGTTAAATGTATGAAACCTGCTTTGCTATGTTTAATAATATTTGTAACAAGTTCCTGCAAAACTCTAAATATCAATAGCTCTTGTTCTTGATTCAATCGCTCTCTGTTATCATGAAAGCGTGCGCTGGCGTTGATTATACCAGCACCATTTATTTTTTCAAAAAGGTCTTTGATAGCCGTTTCCAACCCAAAATTCTTTAAGGTAGGCGGCATCAGGCTATGAGATATGTTTCTTATCAATTGTATACTATCATCAATTATTTGCTTGGCGCTAAAGATAGATTGTAGTTGCACGGCAGGCTCCTGGTGAATAAGATTTTCATTAAGATATAATCTTGCCGTTGCTAATAAAGGTCCTGCATCATCATGTAAGTCTGCTGCTATACGCTGTCTTTCTTCCTCCTGAAAACTTATTGATGCCTTCAATAACATCTGTTGTTTATCATCCTCCAGCTTTTGCAATTGCTTATTAAATTTAATAACCCTGCGCTGATGAAATACAACTACTGAAACCAATGTAATAGCCATAACGCACATGCCAACCGTTCCGAAAATAAGTATGTTAGGAAAATTGTCTGAACCATTAGCCTGAAGAAAAAACATTGTTACTTAGCTATTTAAATTATATGTAAGAAAATCATCCCAATCTTTATTTGTCGCTTGTACTCTATTATTATTAGAAGGTTTCATAAGCATTGCTATGCAGAACAAAACATTTTTGATGACGTTAAAAATATCATTAATAATGATGTATTGGTATACAAAAGCTTTGATATTCATATATTTTTCAGCCATAATATAGATGAAAAACGTTCCTGAGATATAAATTAAAAACGTAATCATTATCCAAAAATTGGATGTTGAATATACAAAAAGATCATTTACTCCTTTTATTTGTATAAATAAGTAATAAATGCACATCAGTATTATCAGGATTGCTTCAATGCCAGCCGGAACTGAATCAAATTCTTCCATTTTGTTTATAAGGAAAAAATCAATAATAGCAAGTAGAAAGAAAGCAATAGACACGGGAAGTATAAATACCTGAAGTTTATTTCCTTTAATGGAATAGTAAAAGAAAACGGAGAATAACGAAAATTCGACTACAGTAAAAATCGGGATAGAAAAATCACTTATATAAATGCCTTTTTTATGAAGTGCAAAGCCAACAAGCTCATTAAGAAAACTATAGAAAAAATAAAAAAAAATTACCCTTAGCGCCTTTTCTTTTGTATGTAATTTGAACAAAAGAAAAAACACTAAAGGTAATAAGTAAGAAAGCAGATTTATATTGGTTATAAAACTTTTGATAGCAGCTATAGTTTGTATCAAATATAGCTATCTATTTTAAATTTTAAAAATTATGACTGCAATACTTCCAGTACATGAACTTGATCCCAATATATTGTTCTGTCAGCAACAATTGCATCTTGCTTTACAATGTCTCCTGCAGGGTTCACTACAGAATACTCAAGAATGTCTTTGCCATCTTCGTCTACAGCAGTGTAAACTAAATGTTCTTCATTCAAATTTGTAAGGCATTTGCGAAAATTGATACCAACGCAGCCTGGCTGGGCTAAGATCTGCTCAAGAATGTTACGGCCAATGTAATAGCCTTGAGTAGCATCGGGGTTTGCTTCGTTAAAAGCATTTACCAGTTTTGCTCCTTCAGCAAGACCAATGTCTTCACCAATTTCAGCCAGACTTTTGGTCGC
This sequence comes from uncultured Chitinophagaceae bacterium, assembly GCA_963823975.1. Classification (GTDB taxonomy): domain Bacteria; phylum Bacteroidota; class Bacteroidia; order Chitinophagales; family Chitinophagaceae; genus Ginsengibacter. The sequence goes on from CAWGNP010000001.1 coordinate 379,558, forward strand.
GACTTGTGAATTTTGTGTCATAGTTGTAAGTTTTTTTTAACTGTGATAAAAAAATTTATTTTAAAATACCACTACTAACTTCCTAAAAAAAAAATTCATCAACAATAGTATCTTTTCGGTTAGCTAATTATAAAATCCTTGAAATGCTTTACAGGCAAGGATTTTACTAATATTTGACTCGTAAATAAAACATTTAGAAAGGGTAATACTACTCACAAAAATAGTAAAATTACTATGCAGTTTGATACTCATTTACTATAGAAAATGTACTTAGGCAGGGCCGTTTAGGAAAAATAGAAAGACAAATAGGCTTCTTAAAGAATAAAATTTTTTTATTCAAAAACTTTAAACGCTTTCAATACCAGTATGGGTAAGCGTTTTTAAAACGAATGTAAATTATGCGTGCTATCTATCTGTTTTAGAAAGGGATTTTAATTTTTTATAAAAATAATTTTAATTTTCTTATAAGCAAATGCCCTCTTTTTTTTTATGATGTATTTACACAAAATGCCACCGATTGCGAAAATAGCCACGTAGTTAATGCATGCGTTTTTAAGTATTTTTTCTATCGTATTATTCCATTGGCATTCCTATTTTTTTTAAAAAATCTAAAATTTGCAGTAATAGTTTAGTTCATTTATTCGTTAATGTTTTATATTTATATCATAACCCATAACTGCATAGATACATGCCAATAACTTCAGTTATTAAATTTGCTATTGCTGATGACCATAAGATATTCCGCGATGGAATAAAAATGGCTTTATCCGCAAAAGAAGATTTGAAACTCCTTTGGGAAGCTGAGGATGGAAAAGATTTGATGCATAAAATCAACATTAAAAAACCCGATGTTTTATTGATGGATATAAGGATGCCGGAAATTGATGGCATCAATGCAATTCCGTTGCTTCGCAAAGAATACAGCGATGTAAAGATAATTGTGCTTACTATGTATGATGATCAGCAAATGATCAGTAAAATAATGGAAATGGGGGCGAATGCTTATCTCACAAAGACGACTGATCCCGATGAAATTTATCAGGCTATATTAACCTGCATGAACGATGATTTTTATTTCAACCAGTTAGTGAATAACGCAGTGATGGGCAAACTGATGCAGAAAAAAAATGTACGACATCATTTTGGAAACACTGCCCCGATTATATTTAGTGAAAAGGAACTAAAAATCTTGCAGCTTATTGCTGAAGATAAATCAACAGATGAAATATCGAAGATCATTTTTTTAAGCCCGAGAACTATTGAAACCATTCGTCAGAATATGAAGAATAAAATAGGCGCCAAAACTATCGGAGGTCTTATCACATACGGCATGAGGCACAGGATGATTGAATAATTTTATCCTTCCATTAGGTGACTTGCATAATGGTTACTCATTTTATTATGTACTTGTTGCTTTACTATTTCCAGGTTATCATTTTTGTCTATTATAAAAGGCTGCAGGAAATGCATCTCCATTTTTGAAGGCCAGAAATAAAATATTTTACCTGGCGGTAAAACCTTTTTTGTATTAAAAATAACTACAGGTAAAAGTGGCGTTTCGCATTCGGCTGCCAGCCTGAACGCTCCGTCATGAAATTCCTTTAAAGGCTTACTGGTTCTATTTCTTGTGCCTTCAGGATAAATGCACATGTTCAGATTCATTGCCAGTACTTCTTTCATTTTTCTAAAGCTTTCCCTCCTGCTGTTTTTGTCATTTCTATCAACCAGAACTGAACCTCTTTTATAAATGAGTCCAAATAAAGGAATTTTTGCCATGCTCGCCTTAGCGATTGTTTTGTTTGCACCTGGGATAAATGGAGTTGTGAGTGGGACATCCATCAATGAGTTATGATTACAGATGATGACATATTTTTTGCCTTTGTGAAAATTTTGTAAGCCTGAAATTTTTACACTACATCCTGTTACCGAAAAAAATATGCGCATCCATAGGTAAGATATTTTGTGAAATACATTCGTTCGTTTAGGTTCATCAAAAATCCCGATTATCCACATTAACAGAAACACAGGAAGCATTGTAATAATAAAAATTATAAGAGCCCACAAAGCAAAAATTCTTGCAAGAATATTTTTCAACGCATCAGTTTTTTTGATAATTAAAGCTTCCAATCTATAGCATCTATTCCTTCGGAAGCAAGTAATCTATTAGTTTTTGAAAAATGCCTGCAACCGAAAAAGCCTTTATCAGCACTGAAAGGAGAAGGATGTGCAGCTTTTAACACATGATGTTTCGCTTCATCGATAAGCGATTGTTTGTCTTGCGCAAATTTTCCCCAAAGTAAAAAAACAATTCCCTTCTTTTCTTCAGAAAGTTTTGAAATAACAGTATCCGTAAACTGAAGCCATCCGATTTTGCTATGGCTTCCTGCTTCATTTTGCCTTACGGTTAATGATGCATTTAAAAGTAATACTCCACGCATTGCCCATTGTTCAAGATTGCCGCTGGAAGGAGATTGGACGCCTACATCATCTTCTAATTCCTTAAAAATGTTTTTTAAAGATGGCGGTTTTGGAACTCCATCAGGCACAGAAAAGCTTAGGCCATGTGCCTGTCCTTTACCATGATAAGGATCTTGCCCAAGCAATACAACTTTTACATTCGCAAAAGGTGTTTTACTAAAAGCATTGAAGATTAATGGACCTGGCGGATAAACAATTTTCCCGGCGACCTTTTCCGCTTTCAAAAAAGTAACTATTTGCTGAAAATATACTTTTGAAAACTCATCTTTTAAAATTTCTTTCCAGCTTTCTTCAATCTTTACATCCATCAAAAATGTTTTTTTATAAAAATACAAGGCTTGATGCAATAATGCCTGTATGTTACAGATAAAAAACTCGGAGCATTTAATAAAGAAGAATCTGTAAGCAGTTAGTGACCCCGGAACGACTCGAACGTTCGACCCACAGCTTAGAAGGCTGTTGCTCTATCCACTGAGCTACGGGGCCAAATTTTTGCAAATATAATTTATTCAAATTTTCGTGGTTATATATAATAGGAATAAACGATAAGCATTAATTTTTACTTTCTAATTCTATTATTTTTTCAAATAACTTTTCATACTCATCATTTGCTTTTTTAAGCTGCTCTGATTTATCCAGGTATTTTTTTTCTGCATCTGCAAATTTTTGCCTGTCGAGATATATTTCGGGCATTGACAGGTCATTTTCAAAAACGATTTTTTCCTTATTCAGAGAAACAATTTTTTCTTCAAGCAATTGAAAATTTCTTTGCGCTTTTTGTAATTCTTTATTATCTGTACTATTTTCAACTTTCTTCTTAATGATAGGATCAGCTTTCTTTTCAGGTTGAGAATTTTTTTGTTTTAAAGAAACATTTTCTATCGTTTTTCTTTCCTGTTTCCATCTTTCCCATTCGTCATAAGTGCCCACAAATTCTTTAATAGAATAATCTTCTATTTCCCATATTTTATTTGCTGTTTTATATACAAAATACCTGTCGTGACTTACAAGAATATAAGTGCCTTCATATTTGTTCAAAGCCTCAATAAGCAGATCAACAGAGTGAATATCCAGATGATTAGTGGGTTCATCAAGCAATAAAAAATTTGCCTTGCTAACGATAGTTTTTGCCAATGCAACTCTTGCTTTTTCGCCTCCGCTTAAAACCTTTATTTTTTTTTCAACATCATCTCCACTGAATAAAAAACAGCCAAGCAACGTTCGTAGTTCAAGTTCAGTTTTGCCGCTGCCGCTACCTTTCATTTCTTCCAACACATCATTGTTTACATCCAATGCTTCTAATTGGTGCTGCGCATAAAATGCATCTTTTACATTATGTCCCCATATTCTTTCGCCTTCAAAATTTTCAGCGCCTGCAACGATTCTTAGTAACGTTGATTTGCCTTTTCCATTTGCACCAATTAAACCAATTTTATCACCGCGATTAATTTCTGCATGTGCATTTTCAACAATTTTTACAGTGCCAAAATTTTTTGAAACATTTTTTAAAGTACATAAAACTCTGCCGGGAGTAATGCCAACTGTAAAGTTGATCTTATGTTTGGCCGTTCCAGTTCCGCATTTTCGATGCGCTCAATTTTGTCAAGCCGTTTCATAATACTTTGCGCCTGCGCAGCTTTCGAAGCCTTTGCCTTGAAGCGTTCAACAAATCTTTCCTGCTGGCGAATATAATCCTGTTGATTTTCATAAGCTCGTTTTTGCAATTCAATTCGTTACAACTTTTTCTTCTAATAATAAGAATAATTGCCTGTATAAAAATGGAGTTGCTGCTGATACAATTCAACAATTTTTGTAACCATGCGATCAAGAAAATATTTATCATGCCAGACAATAACCACAGAGCCTTTATAATGCTGCAAATATTTTTCAAGCCATTCAATGGAGGGAAGATCGAGGTGATTCGTAGGTTCATCGAGCAGCAAAACATCCGGTTGCATTAATATCATTTTTGCAAGCAACACACGCATGCGCCATCCTCCGCTAAATTCTTTATAAGGCCTGTTCAGATCTGCGTTTGGAAATCCGAGGCCCTGTAATACTTCTTCCGTTTTATGATGAATGTCGTAGCCACCCAAGCACTTCCAGTTCATGAAGTTTATCAGCATATATATGTGCAAGTTTTTCATCAGAAGTTTCTTCTAATTCAATACCTAATTCTTCTATTTCTTTTTCTAATGATAGTACTTTTTCAAAAGCGCCCAATGCCACCTGGAAAATTGAATCTTCTGTATCAAAGCTTAACAGGTCCTGGTGCAGATATCCTATAGTTGTTTCCCTGCCTTTTTCAACAGTTCCTTTCGATGGCAAATATTCGCCTGTCAATACTTTCAGTAATGTTGACTTGCCTGTTCCGTTATAGCCTATCAGCCCAATGCGTTCGCCTGGCTGTATATGCCAGGTAGCATCTTCCACAATAATTCTTGCTCCAAATTCAAACGTAACATTTTGAAATCCTACCAGCATATTTTTATTTATAAGCGTGCAAAATTAAATGCTATTTGCTTATGAATCAGTACATCTTTATACTTTAACTTCGCACACAAATTTTACGGAATGAAAAGAGTGCTGGCTATCATTTTACTACTCGTTGTTGTTGGCGTTATTTGGTGGTTTTTTTCCGCAGGAAAGAAAGGTAAATCTGAGCCAAAACAGCAGGCGTTAAAAATTGAAAAGCATACTAAAGACTTTAATCAGGGCATTGATAATACATTAAAAAATTACCTTATAATGAAAGATGCTTTTGTAAATGCCGATACGGCAAGTATAAAAACAAATACACAAAAATTTATCGCATCCCTTGATGCATTGAAACTTAATGATCTTACTAAAGATGATTCATCAATATTAGTATCTGCAAAACAATTTGCAAGTGACGTGAGATTGAATGCTGAAGCCATTCTTCAGGAAAAAGATATAACAGAAATGCGGCAGGATTTCAGGATGGTTTCGGAAAACTTATATCCTTTTTTAAGAACTATTTCTTATGAGGGGCCAAAGCTATACTGGCAAAATTGCCCAATGGCATTTGGCGATAATAATGGAGCGAACTGGCTTAGTAATACATCGCAGATCATTAATCCTTATCTTGGAAAAAATCACCCTCAATACAAAGCTACTATGCTTGGTTGTGGAGAAAATAAAGACTCCCTGCAGTAATCTTGTTTAATCTAACTTATGAAATGAAAAAGCTAATTGCTATTAGTTTTTTATTAACACCGTTTTTTTCTTTTTGCCAGAACCGATTCACTTTAAGCGGTTATATAAAAGACTCTTTAACGGACGAAACCCTTATCGGTGCTACGGTTTACATGACTAATAAAACCAAGGGAATTACATCTAATCAGTTTGGTTTTTATTCGATCACTTTACCTGCGGGTACTTATAATTTTATTTGTTCCTTTATTGGTTACAATACTAAAATAAAAGCAATTAATCTTGATGAAAACGTTCTGTTCAATTTTGAAATGCTTCCCAAAATAACAACAGAGCAGGCTGTGGTTGTTTCATCAAAAAAGAGAGATGCCAATGTAAAGAATGCACAAATGGGGAAGCTTGACCTTTCAATAGACCAGATCAAATCTATTCCTGCATTTCTAGGGGAAGTAGATGTGTTGAAAGCTGTGCAATTATTGCCCGGTGTGCAAAGCAGCGAAGGCAATACAGGCTTGTATGTGAGAGGAGGAGGAGCTGATCAGAATTTAATTTTATTAGACGATGCAGTTGTATATAACACAGGTCATTTGTTCGGATTTTTTTCCATATTTAATGGAGATGCAATTAAAAACACATCGTTGATAAAAGGCGGAATGCCTGCACAGTATGGGGGACGATTATCGAGCGTTTTAGATATATCAATGAAAGAAGGAAATGATAAAAATTTTGCGGTGCAGGGTGGCATTGGTTTAATAGCTTCAAGGGTTTCAATAGAAGGTCCGGTAAAAAAAAATAAAGCATCTTTTATTGTATCAGCCCGTCGAACTTATATTGATGCTTTGGTAAAACCTTTTGTAAAAAAATCAAGTTCTTTCTATGGTTCAGGCTATTATTTTTATGATCTGAATGCTAAAATAAATTACAAATTTTCTGAGAAAGACAGGTTATATCTAAGTGGTTATTTTGGAAAAGATAAGTTCGACTTTGTTAACGGAAAACAATCTTTAAGCGTTCACATTCCCTGGGGAAATGCAACCGGAACAATCCGGTATAATCGTGTTTTCAATAGCCATTTGTTTTCAAATACCACATTCGCTTATAATAATTACAATTTCAATTTTGGTGCGAATCAAAACAATTTTGATATAAAACTTTTTTCAGGCATAAGAGATTTAAACATGAAAGAAGATTTTGATTTATATACTTTCAGCAATCATAAATTAAAGTTTGGAGCACTATACACTTATCATACATTTACGCCTAATGTATTTAGTGGAAAGCAGGACAGTGTTGAATTTAAGCCAGATAACCCACCGGTGAAATATGCTAATGAAGCTGCTGTTTATTTGCAGGATGACTGGGATGTAAGTAATAAAATAAAAATAAATGCAGGCATTCGTGAAAGCGTATTTGAGCAGGTGGGCCGATATACAAACTATGTTTTAGATGCGAATGGAAACCGTATTGACAGTACGGTTTACAATAAAGGCGAAGCTGTTAAAACTTACTTTGGCTTTGAGCCAAGATTCACTATCCGTTATGCTATAAACGATGAGACTTCTATCAAAGCCGCCATTACAAAAAATTTTCAATACATACATCTTGTAAGTAATTCTGCAAGCACATTGCCAACAGATCTTTGGGTGCCAAGTACTCTTAAAGTGAAGCCACAGGAAAGCTGGCTGTATGCTTTGGGATTATTTAAAAATTACAACGATAATATGTATGAAACTTCTGTGGAGGTTTATTATAAGCAATTAAAAAATCAGATAGAATATGAACAAGGATATACGCCGGCGACTCTTGAAGATACTGAAGATTTTTTCACTTTCGGTAAAGGATGGAGCTATGGTTCAGAATTTTTTATTAATAAAACAAAAGGAAAACTTACGGGATGGATTGGTTATACATTAAGCTGGACGTTCAGAAAGTTTGATGGATTAAATAATGGTGATAAATTTTATGCAAAATATGACAGGCGCCACGATATAGACGTGGTGGGCATTTACGAGCTTTCAAAGAAATGGAAATTATCAGGAACATTTATTTATGGAACGGGGAATGCAGCCACGCTTCCTGAAAGATTTTATATTTTTGATGGAGTATTAACACAGCAATACAGCAGTATTGATGCTTATCGTCTTCCATCTTATCACCGTCTTGATATTGCTGCAACTTATAGTCCCAATAAACATCTTTCGAGAAAATTAAAAAGTGAATGGGTATTTAGTATTTATAATGTTTACAGCCATTTAAATCCATATTTTATTTATTTCGATCAAAGTGGAAGCCCTTACAATGGAACGCTACAAGTGCAGGCTAAAAAGGTTGCTTTATTTCCCGCCATACCATCTGTAACATGGAACTTTAAACTGTAACAACAATGTGGAAAAAAATAAACCTTGCTGTATTGTGTATATTTTATTTCCTGGCAGGATGTAATCATTTTGTTCATCCTGTAAATTATCTAAGCCTTATCCCGCCTTACTTTCCGCATAAAGAAGTTATTAATTATGCGAGCGGAAGCTTTGAAGTAATTGCTGCACAATTATTACTTTTTCATTCAACAAGGAAGTATGGAATGTATATGGTCCTATTTCTTTTAATTGTTTTTATACCGGCTCATGTTTACATGATACAATTGCATGGATGCGTTACAAAAACTCTTTGTGTGCCTGAATGGATTGCATGGCTGCGTTTGTTTCCGTTGCAGTTCATATTAATGTGGTGGGTATATAAAACATGGAAAGTGAATGAAATTAAAACACAAAGCGAATAAAGCATAACAGTTACGTTACACACTATCTTTTATCATGAACAAATATTACGCTTCCACTCTTTTCCAGGTCAGATGAAATTCTTACTTCATATCTTTTATCACCGTCTGTAACTATCATCAACGCTGTATTTGGCGGTATGCTCCCCAGGTTATCAGCATACATAGTTATTACATTTTCCTTTACATTATCATCCAGAGAAAGCGTTAATGATATTGCCTTTGTTGAAAGCATTTTGTGTAACAATATAATTTTGTTATTATAAAAAACAGTTATAGAGTCGCCATCCACCTCACCATTATCATAAAAATCAACTTTAAATGTGGGATTGGAAATAGGAATAGTTTTTATAATGTCTTTTCTTCTTATTTCAAAGCCAGATGCTTTTTGCTTAATAGTATCCGTTTGCTTTATATCAGGAAGTATTGATGGTAAATTTTTATTTGTATTATCATCTGTTGCAAGTGGCCTTTCAATTTTGCTATGCTGCTTTTGAGGTGTTTTTGCAATTGATTTTGAAGTGGTATTTTTTGGTTTTGATGGCACAGTATTTTTTTGCGTAACAGCTTGTTTTTTTATTTCAGCTTTATTCTCAAGTGCAATTGGGGCTACTATTTTTCTTGATAAAACAGTGGAGCCATAACCACAGTTACCGGTTTGGTTAGGCGCCGGCATCCATGTCCCACGTAGACTTTCAACATCTCCACTATCCTTGCTATAATGTAGCTTATGTGTTTGAAAACAGTTTTGAAAATCTGGCGGCGTATTATATTTTACCCTTTCAACTTCGGTAACAGTTATTTCTTTTTCGTCTTTATTCAACGTTCCTTTTAGTCTGCAAATAGTGTAATATCTTTTTGCTCCTTCGTTAAAATATGTGTAAGAGTATCCCGTAACATTGCTTCCGTTGGTTTGTATTTCCAAAACATAATCAATGCCGTTACCGCCAAGGCCAACAAAGCCATAATTGCTTTCGGTAAATCCGCCCTTCCATTGGCCATTGAAATTTTGCGCGTTAAGAGATATTGATATCAATAAAAAAATAAAGACGTAAGAAATTTTTATTTTTTGTAAAGAAATTTTTCTAAAAATGATCATAATAATGCAATCAAATTATTGGAAAATCTTGTGTTTTCTATCTTACAAAATTATGTGTAATAAAAAGTCAAAGTCTTAAATGTGCCACTTCTTTGTGTAATACTTCGTTAAATTTGCATCCTTTGAAACATAAATAACTAAGCCTTTTAATGGATGAAAATGTAAATATAACTTTTCCTGATGGTGCTGTAAGGCAATACAGCATGGGTTCTACAGCTTTGGATATTGCCAAAAAAATAAGCGAAGGGCTTGCAAGAAAAATTATTGCTGCTGAAGTAAACGGCAGAAGTCTGGGATCTTTCCCGGCCTATAAAAAATGATGCATCGATAAAGTTTCTTACATGGGAAGATGAAAAAGGTAAATCAACTTTTTGGCATTCATCCGCACACCTGATGGCTGAGGCTATCGAAGATACTTTTCCCGGTGTAAAATTTTGGGTTGGACCTCCGGTGGAAAAAGGTTTTTATTATGATGTTGATTTAGGTGATAATGTTATTACAGAAAGCGATCTTGAAAAGCTTGAAAAGAAAATGGCGGTGCTTGCAAAAGAAAACAATGCTTTTACAAGAAAAGAAATTTCCAAAGCAGATGCTGTAAAATATTTTGGAGAGAAAGGTGATGAATATAAACTTGATCTCTTAACGAATCTGCAGGATGGCAACATTACTTTATATACACAAGGCAAATTTACTGACCTGTGTCGTGGTCCACATATACCTTCTACGGGTTTAGTAAAAGGCATAAAACTTACAAGTATTGCAGGCGCATATTGGAAGGGAGATGAGAAGAACAAAATGCTTACACGCATTTACGGCGTTACATTTCCTAATCAAAAAGAACTGGATGAATATCTTGTGTTTTTAGAGGAAGCAAAGAAAAGAGATCATAGAAGATTGGGTAAGGAATTAGAACTTTTTACTTTTTCTGAGAAAGTCGGTTCTGGCTTGCCATTGTGGTTGCCTAAAGGCACTATGCTTCGCGAAAGATTGCAACAACTTTTGCAAAAGGCCCAGGTGGAAGCTGGCTATCTTCCTGTGATTACTCCACACATTGGTTCAAAAAGTTTGTATGTAACCAGCGGCCATTATGAAAAGTATGGCAAGGATAGTTTTCAGCCGATAAAAACACCTGTTGAAGGCGAAGAGTTTTTTCTAAAGCCAATGAATTGTCCGCATCATTGCGAGATTTATAAATCGTCGCCAAGGAGCTACAAAGACCTGCCATTAAGGCTTGCAGAGTTCGGCACTGTGTATCGTTATGAGCAGTCGGGCGAGTTGCATGGCCTCACAAGAGTAAGAGGTTTTACACAGGATGATGCTCATTTATTTTGTATGCCCAACCAGGTAAAAGATGAATTTAAAAAAGTGATAGACCTCGTTTTTTATGTGCTTTCATCTCTTGGTTTTAACGATTACACAGCACAGATTTCGTTACGGGATAAAGATGACAAATCAAAGTATATTGGTACTGAAGAAAACTGGCAAATTGCTGAAAATTCTATTATAGAAGCGGTGGAGGAGAAAGGCTTGAACGCTGTAATGGAATTTGGCGAAGCAGCTTTTTATGGGCCAAAGCTTGACTTTATGGTTCGTGATGCGATAGGAAGAAAATGGCAGCTCGGAACTATACAGGTTGATTATAATTTGCCTGAAAGATTTGATTTAACTTATACGGGTGAAGACAATGCTAAACACAGACCGGTGATGATTCACAGGGCTCCGTTTGGTAGTATGGAAAGATTTATTGCTGTATTGACAGAGCATTGCGCAGGCAAGTTTCCCATGTGGCTCGTTCCTGTTCAAGTAAAAGTTTTGCCGATAAGTGATAAATTTTTGTCCTATGCACAAAATGTTTTGTCGCAACTAAAAAATTGTGATATTCGTGCTGAGATTGATGACAGGAGCGAAAAAATTGGAAAGAAAATAAGAGATACAGAATTAGCCAAAATTCCGTTAATGCTTATTATTGGTGAGAAGGAAGTAAATGATAACATGGTTTCTGTAAGAAGGCAGGGCAAAGGTGATGAAGGAAGTAAGAGTGTTGATGAATTAATTGACATGATTCAACAGGAAGTGACAAATAAAACAACAATAGAGCAGGTAATATAATTTTATAATAACAAAACAATTTTTTAACTAAAAACAATTAATGGCATTCCCACCCAGAGCACCAAGAGGTGCATTTAATCCTCGTTTTAAAAAAGAACAACAACAAGAACACCGAACTAACCAAATGATAAGAGTACCAAAAGTTCGTTTGGTCGGCGATAATGTAGAAGTTGGTATTTATAATACTTCAGATGCATTAAGAATGGCAAATGATCAGGCGCTTGACCTGGTTGAAATTTCTCCGCAGGCAGATCCGCCGGTTTGTAAGATCATTGATTACAATAAATTTCTTTATGAAAAGAAGAAGAAAGAAAAAGAAATGAAGGCGAAAAGCAAAGTTTCTGAGGTAAAGGAAATTCGTTTTACGCCTAATACAGATGATCATGATTTTGATTTCAAATCAAAACATGCAGAGAATTTTTTGAAAGATGGCAATAAAGTAAAAGCTTACGTACAGTTCAAGGGCAGAGCAATTATGTTTAAAGAACGAGGCGAATTACTTTTATTGAAATTCGCTGAAAGGCTTGTGGAGGCTGGTACTTTAGAGAGTATGCCCAAGCTTGAAGGCAAAAGAATGTTTGCCATATTTGCTCCGAAAAGCCAGAAGAAAAAATAATCATTTATAATTATTTTATTCACAAAGCACTATTCGATAGTGCTTTTTTGTTGGAACACATGTAGCGCAAAAATTTTCATAAAACTCCGTGTCCTGAATAATATTTTTATAAAAACGGAGTTATCTTATAGAACTTTTACTCGTCGCTTATGCGCATAACACGACTTTACATTTTATTTTTTCGTATAATTACGATGTAAATTGTACAAACATTAGTGTTTACGTTGTCTAAGCGAATGTGTTGATAATTTCAAATTAAATTCATTACAACAATGAAAACTGATAACGAAGGCGTGATAAAATTGATAATTGCAGACGATCATGTATTGTATAGAGCGGGCGTAAAAGCTGCGCTTTCTATCAAAAAAGACATTAAGGTAATTGCTGAGGCAGATAATGGAGCTCATCTTTTAAACATTCTGAAAGGAATTCAGCCGGATGTGATTTTACTTGACATTCAAATGCCGATAATGGATGGCATTGCAACATTACCGGAGATAAAAAAACTGTATCCTAAAATAAAAGTTATCATGCTTACAATGATGGATGATCAAAGTATGATTACGAAGTTGATGGAGCTCGGCGCTAACAGTTATCTTACAAAAACTTCTGACTCGGAAATTATTTATGAAGCTATAAAAACATGTCATGAGAATGAGTTTTATTTTAATGCACTTACCAATAAAGCTTTGCTGAATAATTTACGTCAAAAGCCGCCTGCCGTCATTAAGTTGCAACAGGAAGATGCACAACTTTCCGATAAAGAAATAACGGTGCTAAGGCTAATGTGTGAAGAAAAAAGTACGCGGGAAATTGCTGAAGCTGTTGATCTTAGTCCCAGAACTATCGAAGCCATAAGGGATAAACTGAAAACGAAGACAGGAGCAAAAAGTACAGCAGGTCTCATCATGTTTGCAGTAAAAAACAAGCTGCTAGATCAAGAATCATAGCACTGAAGTTTAATAAATTATTTTTGCCCGATCATCACAATATGACCGGGCATTTTTTTATTTATAATAATAAACTATTTCCTGAAGGCACACCTGTTATAAGCGCCGGCAATAGATCGCTTCGTTATGGTGATGGCCTTTTCGAAACTATGAAAATGTTAAGTGGCCGGATTATAAACAAAGCGTATCACTTCGAAAGATTATTTCATGGAATGCAAGTGTTGGAATTTGATGTTCCAAAAAAAATGGATAAAGGTTTTTTTGAAAAAAAGATTGGTGAGCTTTTAGTAAAAAATAATCATTCAAATGCAGTGCGTATAAGACTTATGGTTTTCAGGGAAGATGGAAGCATCTTTAATACTAGTCACAGTCTCGGTTACATTATTGAAACGTTTGAAATAGATGATTCTTCCATAAAGAATAACGGTTTGATCGTAGACGTTTTTCCCGGTGCAAAAAAAAGTGTTGACGTTTTTTCCAATCTAAAATCTAATAATTATTTACCGTACGCGATGGCCGGTATTTATGCACAAAAAAATAAGCTGAACGAATGTATTATTTTAAATGCGCATGGCAGAGTTTGCGAAAGCATTATTGGAAATGTATTTATTGTAAAAAATAAAAAGGTTTTAACGCCGCCACTGTCGGAAGGTTGTGTAGCGGGCACTTTCCGCCGATTCCTGCTTGAAAATGGTGCCTTTGAAAAGTACTCTTTTAGAGAGAAAAAGCTTACACCTAATGACGTACTTGATGCTGAAGAAATTTTTTTAACTAATGCTATCAGCTACATACGCTGGGTTAAAAAATTTATGAATAAATCTTACCCAAACAAAGCTATACAACAACTTTATAACACCATTACCGAAACTATTTAAAGCAACTTTTGTTTTGTACTATAAGAAATAGTAAGCACAAGCAATGGATAAAATAAATGTTTTTTGGTTTCGCCGGGATCTTCGTTTGCATGACAATGCAGGTTTATATTATGCTTTAAAAGATGATCTTCCAGTGCTTCCTGTTTTTATTTTTGATAAAAATATTTTGGATAAGCTTGATGATAAAAAAGACAGGCGGGTACAATTTTTAAGAGATGTTATTTTGCAAATTCAGGATGAACTTATAAGCCATGGATCATCTCTTGAAGTATTGTATGCCACGCCGGAACAGGGTTTTAAAGAATTACTTCAACGTTATGATATACAAAAAGTGTATACAAATCATGATTACGAAGCTTATGCAATAGAAAGAGATGATGAAATAAAAAAGATACTTTTTCAAAAAAACATTGATTTAAAAACATTTAAAGACCAGGTTATTTTTGAGAAAAATGAAGTACTAAAAGATGATGGCAATCCTTACACTGTTTACACCCCTTATAGCCGGCGATGGAACGAAAATCTAAATGATTTTTACCTGAAAGAATATCCTGTAAATAAGCATATAAAAAATTTTTATCAGCAGGATCAAAAAGAAATCCCGTCATTGAAATCGATGGGTTTTGAAGAAACGAAAAAAGATTTTCCATCAAAACAGCCAGATGTTGGTGTATTGAAAAGTTATAATAAAACAAGAGATTATCCAGCATTTGCAGGTACTTCAAGATTGGGCATTCATTTAAGATTTGGAACAGTTAGCATTCGCGATGTTGTGAAAAAAGCTAAAGAGTTGAATCCAACTTTTTTAAATGAGTTGATTTGGAGAGAATTTTATATGAGCATTGGATGGCATTTTCCGCACATTGGAAAACATAAATCTTTTAAACCTGAATACGATGAAATAAAATGGCGAAACAATGAAGAAGAATTTGATAAATGGTGCAAGGGCGAAACCGGCTATCCTATTGTGGATGCAGGTATGAGGCAATTAAATGATACCGGTTATATGCATAATCGGGTGCGTATGATAACGGCGAGTTTTTTATGCAAAGATCTTTTGATAGACTGGCGATGGGGTGAAGCATATTTCGCTGACAAGCTTTTGGATTATGAATTTGCATCTAACAATGGTGGCTGGCAGTGGGTAGCAGGAAGTGGTTGTGACGCAGCTCCATATTTCAGGATTTTTAACCCACAACTGCAAACAAAAAAATTTGACAAGGATCTAAAATATATAAGTAAATGGGTTCCCGAGTTTCAGGAATTTAGTTACTCAAAGCCCATTGTGGATCATGAGGTAGCTCGAGAGCGCTGTCTGAATGCATATAAAATTGCTTTGTCAAAAAAATAATCAAACAGCTTTTACAAACATATCATTTTCGTTTATAGGGTAACGAGTCATTATTTTTATAAACAGAAATGACTTTTTCAATAGCTGCTTTACCATCTTCGCCGAGATTGATAGAATAATTATTAACGTATAAATCAATGTGCTGTTTCATTACATCTGTTTCCATTTCCTGCGAATGCGATTTTACATAATCTGAAATGTACAGGATACTTGCTAAAAGAATATTCAATGCTTTTTTTTATAAGATGATCAACTTTCATTAATATATTTTCATCAATTGTTTTCCTGCCAATAATACCTCCTAATGGAATTGGATAATTTGTTTTTTTTTCCCAAAAATTGCCAAGGTCAACAATCTTTTTTAACCCTTTTTTAAAATAGGTAAACCTATTTTCATGAATAATAACGCCTAAGTGTTTTTCTCCCGAATCTGATACAAAATTTTCTATTTCATCATATCTCTTAAATACTTTGTTTTTAGCGTTTGGAAATGCTTGGGAAAAGAGCATATGTGCAGTTGTGTTTTCACCGGGGATGGCAATAACGCAGTCATCCACCTCGTCAAAAGATATCAATTCTTTTGAGATGAGAAGCGGCCCAACACCTTTGCCTAGTGCACTTCCGCTGTTAAGCACTTTATAATTTTCTAACACAAACGGCAATACACCATAACTGATTTTTGTAAAATCAAGAACGTTATTTATAGCAAGCTCATTAAGTGTTTCAACATCTTCAAGTCTTACATCAAAATCGATATTTTCTGAATCAATTTTTTTATTTACCAACGCATCAAAAATAAAAGTATCATTTGGGCATGGTGAAAAGCCAAGTGTGTATTTCATTATAAAATATTTTGTATAATTCTTTTTAATTCATCATTAAGATTGATAATAGCTTCTTTTATTTTCCATTTTGATTTATCACGTTCGCCAACATAATTTGAGATACTTCTGATTTGTAAAAAAGAAATATTTTGCTGCAGGCAAACATAGTGAAATGCAGCTCCCTCCATGCTTTCAACATCCGCATTAAACTTTCTGTTCATCATCTCTATTGTTGTTGCATCGTCGGTTATTTTGTTTATGGTGATACCGGTTGCTTTTGCAAGAACCAGTTCTTCGATAAGTTTATTATTATTTACAAGCCATCCATCTTCAAAAGGAAAATCAGTCTTGTTCATAAACCCTGCTTCAAACAATGTTATAAATTTGTTTTTTTCATTAATTCCCACATCTCCAAAGGTATCTTTCAGTAATTACAGTAACACTTGCAAGAGAATGCGTATGCTGAAGCTCCCGCCAATGCCCGCTTGCATGGCAATATCATATCTTGTATGTGCAAGTTTATTAGCAAGATGATAAACAGTGGAAGGCATACCAATCCCGGTTATCAGTACATCTGCATGAATGTTTTCTGATATGAAAGGTTGTATCTCAAATTCAGTTGCAGCGACAACTAATACATTCATTCTGCAAATTTCGCACTTATCGAGTTCATTTTAATTTTCAAAGTTACCTTTGCGAAAATTTTCAAACAGCAATGATTTATCTTACAAGGATTGAGCATTTTAATGCAGCACATAAATTATATAATCCCGCATGGAGTAAGGAAAAAAATGAAGAGGTATTTGGCAAATGTGCCAATGAAAACTGGCATGGCCATAATTATGAATTGTATGTAACTGTAAAAGGAGAAGTGGAGAAGAAACAGGTTTTTTAATTGATGTAAAAAATTTGAGTTTGTTAATAAAAGATTTATTATAGAAAAACTGGATCATAAAAATCTAAATATAGATGTTGATTTTTTAAAAGATAAAATGTGTTCTACTGAAAATCTTGCAAAGGCAATATGGAAACAATTGCAGCCCCAAATTCCTGACACATGTTGCAGTTGCATTGCATAAAATTATATGAAACACCCAGAATTTATGTTGAATATTTTGGAGACTAAATTATAACGAAATGGATAATAAAGTAGCAGTTTATAGAAAAGAACATTTTAATGCAGCACATCGCTTACATAATTCTGCATGGACTGATGAAAAGAACCAATTGATTTTTGGCAAATGCAATAATCCAAATTATCATGGTCATAATTATGAATAGAAGTAAAGGTTACTGGCGAACCCGATGCGGAAACAGGTTATGTAATAGATCTGAAATTGTTAAGTGATATTATAAAAGAAAATGTGATTGAAAAGATTAGATCATAAAAATTTAAATCTTGATATAGAAGATTTTAAGCACCTTAATCCTACTGCAGAAAATATTGTATAGTTATTTATAATATTTTAAGAGAAAAACTAGATACGCAGCTTGAGCTTACAAGTGCGTCTTTATGAAACAGAAAGAAATTTTGTGGAATATCCTGCATCATAATTTTTAATTAACTTATAACATGGCCTACAAAAAAACGGAAGAATACGATAAAGATGTCACGGAAGCTTTGATGAAAAATTATCGCGAAACGATAATAGCTTATAGGTGAAAATCCGGATAGGGAGGGCTTACTAAAAACACCTGAACGTATTGCAAAAGCAATGCAGTTTATAACTCAGGGTTATGAAGATGGATGCTAATGCAATTTTAAATTCTGCAAAGTTTCACGAAGATATGAGTGAAATGATTATTGTAAAAGATATTGAATTGTACAGCATGTGCGAGCATCATATGCTTCCGTTTTTTGGAAAAGCACATATTGCATACATTCCGAATGGATGGATAACGGGGCTTAAGTAAAATTGCAAGAGTCGTTGATGTTTTTTCAAGAAGACTGCAGGTGCAGGAAAGATTGACTACGCAAATAGTTACATGCAATAAATGAAACACTTAATCCTCTTGGAGCGGCTGTGGTTATTGAAGCTTCGCATTTTTGCATGATGATGCGTGGTGTGCAAAAACAAAATTCAGTTACCACCACATCAGCATTTTCGGGTGAGTTTGAAAAGCAAACAACCCGGAACGAATTTATTAATCTAATACAGGCAGACCTCTATAAAAGACGATAAGTATTGATATGAAACATGCATACATTTTTCCTGGGCAAGGCTCGCAATTTACCGGTATGGGAAAGAATTTATGTGATGAGTCTGCAGCAAAAGAAATGTTTGAAACAGCTAATAATATACTTGGCTTTCGCATTTCTGATATTATGTTTTTCGGAAGTGCCGATGCATTGAAACAAACGGAAGTGACGCAACCTGCCATTTTTTTGCATTCAGTAATTGCTTTTAAAACACTTGCAAATACAGCGCCTGCAATGGTTGCAGGTCATTCGCTTGGTGAATTTTCTGCATTGGTTGCTAATAAGTGCTTGGGTTTCGAAGATGCGCTGAAATTGGTTTCTGTAAGAGCCAGAGCAATGCAAAGAGCCTGCGAAATAAACCCTTCTGGTATGGCCGCAGTACTTGGGCTGGATGATGCAGTAGTTGAGAAAATTTGTGATTCAATCGAGCATGAAATTGTAGTAGCTGCGAATTATAACTGCCCTGGCCAGGTCGTTATTTCGGGGAGCTTGAAAGCAATAGACGACGCAAGTAAATTATTAAAAGAAGCTGGAGCTAAGAGAACATTGTTGCTTCCTGTCGGTGGTGCTTTTCACTCTCCACTGATGCAGCCGGCAAAGGAAGAGCTCTCTGAGGCCATTGAAAACACCGAATTCCATGTGCCATCGTGCCCTATTTATCAAAACGTAGTTGCCAGGGCTGTTACAGATCCTCTTGAGATACAAATGAATCTCATATTACAACTTACGGGCCCCGTGATGTGGACACAAACTATATTGAAGATATTAGAAGATGGCGCTACAGAATTTACAGAATGCGGACCAGGCAAAGTATTACAAGGATTGGTGCAAAAGATTTATAAAGAGGC
The DNA here is from genome assembly GCA_963823975.1 of uncultured Chitinophagaceae bacterium. Lineage (GTDB taxonomy): Bacteria > Bacteroidota > Bacteroidia > Chitinophagales > Chitinophagaceae > Ginsengibacter. The sequence continues at coordinate 398,858 of CAWGNP010000001.1, forward strand.
AAAAGTGAATGGCATCGGTTAATTTATATACATTGAAAAGTATATTGACAAAAGAAATTTACTGCATCAGTTTATCTTTTATTTCCTTCCAGGTTATAACATGAATGTGGTTATCAGCTAATACTTTTTTACAGGCATCACTGCTAAAAAAGTCGTAGTCGGCTTGTCTCCATGCAGCTCCATAATCAGGATGTCCTTTGGTGATTGCCTTCATCTCATCATCGTTGTAAGCTGCATGTATAATGAGACAGCTTAGCCCCATTGGCAAATTGTTTAGCAGCCCGGTATAAAATGCACTGCGATCGCCCGGATTATTCGGTGGCGTTGCCATATACACATGATCGGTTACCACATCCTTATTCGTAAGCATGTCACTAATATCTACATGATAAATTAATTTAAAAACATCTACATTCATCAGGCAGGGCAGGTGGTATTCGCGGGCAAGTTTTAAGTATACTTTGAAAAAATCTTTTTTAAAAAAAACACTACCCATGTGCGAGTCAAGGTGGGTGATATGAATGCCTGCATGCAATGCCTTTTCAATCTGGCTGCGCAATTCAGTTTCTACTTCTTCCACAGAAGCTTTTTTACCGAGGCTATCTGTATTATCATAAAAATATCCCTGGCTATCCAATAGACTGCTCACTTTATCACGAGGCGCAACAGATCCCCATTTATAAGCGTTCCACTCACTGGTGAGTGTAAGATGGAGGCCAAGATCTGCGTTCGGGTGCTGCTTTGAATAATTCGCTATTTCAGTTAACCATGGAGTGGGTACCATAATGCTGGCAGAGCTTACATATTTTTCATCCAGAGCGTGTAGGCTGGCGGAGTCTTCAGAATGAGATACGCCAAGGTCATCAGCATGAATAATGAGCAGCTTTGTATCTTTCGCATAACCAAGTCTTTCCTGCATAGTTTGCTGCGCAAGTACAGAAAAACAAAGACATATACTAACACTGGCGAACAATATTTTTTTCATAATATGGTTTGGTACAATATACTAAAAGTAATTATTACCTTATACTGATTATATTATCAGGTTATTCCATCTCTATTTCATCCATAGATCATATCTAGTTTAAATGGGAAAAAATTAATTAATTGTGAGCGCCTAGTAGCATCCGCCATGCATTTTCTATTTCTCCCGTTTGTATCAGCTTCTTTGCCATCATATGAATGGATGCTAAATTTTCCTTTGAAAATATGTCCTGATCATTTTTATTGAAAGAAGAACTGATATTTAAACGATCGCTGGCGGAGGGAACTTTTTCCACGTTAGCAAGTTGGGCAAGATCGTTACCTGTAAGTATTTCACTATTACGAATGAATGAAGGCAGATTGTCTATTCCTATTCCTAATTTAGAGTTGGGTTTGGAAACAACAAATAAATTTTCTTTATTGGCATGGCAATACCAATCTCCTCCCATCCTTGCCACCAAATCCAAATCGCCCGGATTGATTTTATTTTCGGCAGACAATAATTCATCGTTAATATGAATTACCAAAACTTCGCAGATCACCAGCTGCCCGGCGCCACCATTTTCTCCCAGAGATTTAATTTCAAGTACTTTACATTCAAGCTTAGCTTTACTTTCCTTCACAAGCGGAGGCTGAACCATTTTCGCAATTTCTTTAGTAAATCCTGCTTTCACAAATTCATCAACACCCTTGGCATATTCACAACTTGCCAGCGACGTTTGATGAACCATTGCATAGTCAACCATGTTTATAACCACTTCAGGAATTTCCATCAGGTTTTCGAGGGTATGCTTTATAGTATTGTTTCTTGTGCGACGCACCGGCGAAAAAATAACAATGGGTGGCTGATATGAAAAAAGATTAAAAAAACTAAAAGGACTCAAATTAACCAGTCCCTCGTTGTTAATTGTGGATGCAAAACATATCGGCCGCGGAGCCACAAGGTGCTGTAAAAAATATTGTTTTTCGGTAGTATGCAGGCTAGAAATGTCAAAAATCATGTGCCGTTTTGCTTAAATGATTGAACAAGTAATCAAGTATTACTTTTTTTTCTCTTTAAAATACTCCAGTCTGTTGGGTGCATCGTAATGCTATTTTTTAAAGTTCCTAATGCATCCACTTCAATTTCTATTTGGTCTCCATTCTGCAACCATTGTTCTTTATAAGTGGGATTATTTAATTTACCTGTGCCATTTAATTCAAGAAAGCAACCAGTGCCTACTGTGCCGCTGCCAATAATGTCTCCGGGATAAAGCCGCGTTCCATAAGAAGCTCTTTCAATGATCTCTGCAAAAGTCCAATACATGGTGCCCGCGTTACCTGAGCTTACCTGCACGTCATTGACCTTACAGGTCATTTTGAAGATTCCAGTTTTTGCCCGTATGGCCGGGTTGCGGTGCAATTTCATAAGGCACTAATTCATCAAGCGTAACGAGTAATGGGCCAATTCCAGTGGCAAAATCTTTCCCTTTTGCAGGTCCGAGATTCAACAGCATTTCTTCCATTTGCAATCGCCTTGCGCTTACATCGTTCATAATCATCAGGCCAGCAATGTATTGTTCCGCATCTTCAGCTTTTATGTTTGTACCTTCTTTGCAAATTGCAATCGCTATTTCAAGTTCGAAATCCAGTTTCTCCAGGTGATCAGGCATGCATGTAATTGGTCCTGGACCTTGAATGCTTTTATGATTCGTGAAGTAAAACACAGGATACTCATAAAACTCATCTATCATCGGCAAATTCCTGCTTTTGCGGCCTGCGGCAACATGGTGATCAAACGCATAACCATCCCTGCATGACTTGGGGACAGGCACTGGAGCCAGCACTTGTGCCGTTCTATAATCAACTTTATTTACTGCGGGAATTTTTTTTCCCTTAATCTTAGTGTTCCATTCATCAGCAATGGGTGCATATTTGTCCCAATCATTCAAAAACATTTCCATAGTATCAGGAAGATTGGAATCGAGTGCATCCATGTCATATAGATAATCGTTTTGAAAGAGTGCTAATTGCTGGATTCCACCTTTTTGATAACTAACTAATTTCATCAGTTTTATTCTGTATCGTTTATCCAGCTTCTAACATAATCCGTGTTTTCAAATTCTATTGCTTGTTTGGTCAGCATTAGCGGGTGGAAAGTATCTACCATTACGGCAAGTTCTTTTGTTTCCTTTGCTCCGATACTTCTTTGTACCGTGCCTGGATGAGGCCCATGAGGAATTCCTGCCGGATGTAAAGTGATCATGCCCCTTGTTACATTTTTGCGGCTCATAAAATCTCCATCTACATAATATATCACTTCGTCACTATCAATGTTACTATGATTGTAAGGAGCAGGTATTGCCTGTGGATGATAATCAAATAAACGCGGGCAAAAAGAACAGACCACAAAATTATGCGCTTCAAAAGTCTGGTGCACCGGAGGCGGCTGGTGTACACGGCCGGTGATGGGTTCGAAATCGTGAATAGAAAAAGCGAATGGATAGCAGGTGCCATCCCAGCCGACAACATCAAATGGATGGGTGCCATAATGAATGTCATATTGAAATCCCTGCTTTTTTATCTTGATTAAAAAATCTCCTTTTGTGTCATATGTATGCAGCTCTTGAGGTGGGCGGATGTCGCGTTCGCAATAAGGTGAGTGTTCCATTAATTGACCTCCTTTGCTTAAGTATTTTTTGGGAAAACGAATCGGGCTGAACGATTCAACTATGAAAAGCCGGTTGTTATCATTATCAAATTCAATTTGATAAATAGTTCCTCTTGGAACAATCAGATAATCACCATAAGAAAAAGACAAATCGCCATACATGGTTTTTAAAGTACCGCTGCCTTCATGGATGAAAATGAGTTCATCCGCATCTGCATTTTTGTAAAAATAATTGCGAACACTTTCCTGCGGCGCTGCCAAAACAATGTGTACATCATTATTGACTAAAACAGGCACCCGGCTTTGTAAATAATCCTTTTGTGGTTTCAATTTAAAAGCCTCAAAGCTGCGATGGCTGAGCATTTTTTCTTCGGCAATTACAGGTGCTACATTTAGCGGCTTTGAAGTTTTTATAATTTGCGTGGGGGGATGTACGTGATACAAAAGCGAATAGTCATTCGAAAAACCTTCGGTGGAAAATAGTTGTTCTGAATAGAGGCTTCCATCGTCTTTACGAAATTGCGTATGGCGCTTATGCGGAATTTTTCCTGACTTATGATAGTAAGGCATAATTAATTTAGTTTAGATTGGAGATGAGACAGCTTCAATAAGTTTTTACAAATTTCCTCTTAAAGCCTGCTCAGATTCTATCGCTTCGAATAATGCTTTGAAATTTCCTTTTCCAAAACTCTTTGCTCCTTTTCGCTGAATGATTTCAAAAAATAAAGTAGGCCGGTCTTCAACAGGTTTTGAGAAAAGTTGTAAAAGATATCCTTCATCATCTCTGTCTACCAATATTCCTAATTCTTTCAATGGCTCAAGGTCTTCTTCAATTGCTCCTACTCTGTCGAGCAATTCATCATAATAGGTAGAAGGTACTTTTAAAAATTCAACGCCACGGCTCATAAGGTCTGTTACAGTTCTTACAATATCCTTTGTTGCTAAGGCAACATGCTGCACACCTTCACCTTTGTAAAATTCTAGATATTCCTCAACCTGGCTTTTCTTTTTACCAACGGCCGGCTCATTAATAGGAAACTTTACATATCCATTGCCATTGCTCATTACCTTACTCATTAATGCGGAGTATTCAGTAGAAATGTCGTTATCATCAAAGCTAAGAATGTTTCTGAAGCCCATAACATCTTCATAAAATTGTACCCATCGATTCATTTGGTTCCAACCTACGTTTCCTACACAATGGTCAACATACAATAGGCCACAGTCTTCCTGTTGAAAACTTTGCTTATCCCATTGTCTGAAGCCTGGCAAAAAAACTCCTGCATAATCTTTTCTTTCAACGAACAGATGAACTGTGTCACCGTAAACCTTAATACCACTAATAACAGCTTTGCCATTTTCATCTTGCATAGTCTCCGGTTCTTTATAGGATACACCGCCACGCATAGTAGTTTGTTTCCACGCATCTGCTGCATCTTCCACCCAGAGAGCAATTGCCTTCACACCATCCCCATGTTTGTAAATATGATCTGCGATTTCATTGTCTGTAGTTAAGGGGGTCGTAAGCACAAAGGTCAATTTGTTTTGACGTACTACGTAGCTTGCTTTATGCTTCATCCCGGTTTCCGGACCTGCATAGGCTAAGGGCTGAAAACCAAAAGCTGTTATATAATAGTGAGCTGATTGTTTTGCATTCCCTACATATAGTTCAATATAATCGGTACCATATAGCGGCAAAAAATCTTTTACAGCTGAAGCTTCTCGTTGAGTTTTTGTTTCTGTAAGCATATTAATTATTATTACTTAAATATTCTATTTATTCTGAATTCACCGTAAAAAAATTATTTACGTTTGTCTCGCGTGTTGGATGATTTACATCTTGCAGAACGTCAACAAACATCTTCCTAAATAAGATATTAGCTTAATTGCAATTGCGAAGCCCCTGCAAGTGCTTCCATCAGGCAGGAATAGTTATCCGGTTTATCAATAAATAACTTGCAAGGATAATCTGGTCTCATTACTCACAAGATACAAAAAATATGGCATCATGTAGTTAAATCAATTGGGAAATGGTTCGTGCTTATTAAATTTTATGCAACATTAAAATCAGTTAAAAGCTTTTGTCGATACGAATTTCACAAGCCTTAATTACAGTGCTGGATTTAAAACTTATCTGCGGAGAGAGAGGGACTTGAATGTTTTGTTTTTAATTTTACCTTTATTTATTTTTCTATACTCTGAAATGCTTGATAATCCAGCTATTTAATATTTATGGACTTACAATCTCTTAAAACTACTAAAAAATAATTGCTCCCTTTTTTGCTACCTTAATAAATACTTTATATCTTTATTGTGTTAAATAATAGCATAAATGGGTACAATACGTTTTGTTCTCCGAAACGATAAGCCATTAAAAAACGGCGCTTGTCCAATAGATTTAATCTTTCAGTTATCAGGTCAAAGAAGATATTACCGCACTGATAAGAAGCTTTATCAACCTTGTTGGGATATCAGCAAGCAGCAAGCTATCTGCATTGATAGAAAGACTTCAAAAAAATTGCTACCCAATGTTGATTTTGATTTGCTACCTACGATTAAAGAAGTACAGGACATCAACACTGACTTAAGATTATTGAAAAATGATGTAGTCAGCATTGAAAGAAGTTTTCAAATCAATAAAATAGAATATTCAGCCGACATGGTTTTGGATAAGCTAAAAAATAATAATGCTCATCAAACCAAGAAAGCTGTTAATTCAAATGCTTTGTTCGATTTCATGCAGCAATATATTGATGATCACAAGGCGACCAGGGAAGCTGGAAGCCTGGCAGTTTATAAATCTGTAAAAAATCATTTAAGCAATTATTGCAAAGCCACCGGCAAGAAAGTAACATTTGAAAACATTGACTATAATTTCTTTCAATCATTTCAAAATTATTTAATTGATAAGGTTGGTTTGAATAATACAACTGTTGCCAAGCAACTGAGCACAGTAAAAACTTTTCTAATTATGCCCGGGCCCGTGGTATAGAAGTTTCAATGAAGTATAGAGATTTTAAAATAAAGAAAGATACTCTTGAAATTATTGCATTGACTAATGAAGAATTTGAAACATTATTTTACATGGATTTGTCAAAAGATAAAAGACTTGCTCAGGTAAGAGATATTTTTTGTTTTTCCTGTTCAACTGGATTAAGATATTCCGATTTAGATCAACTAAAACGTGAGCATATCAAAAATGATGAAATAAGGCTTACTGTTAAGAAAACAAAGGAACTGCTCACAATACCATTAAATATTTATTCTAATACAATACTGAATAGGTATGCTTCAATGATGAATCCTTTACCAATGATCAGCAACCAAAACTTAAATTATGGAGTGCATGAGCTTTGTAAAAAGGCCGGCATTAATGAACCGATTGAAATTGTAAGATTTCGTGGTGTAAAACGTGAATCAATTATTTATCCAAAGCATGAACTTATATCAATGCATGTAGGAAGAAAAACATTTGTGACTTTATCACTGGAAAAAGGAATGACAGCAGAAGAAGTGATGGCTTGCACCGGTCATAAATCATATAGTAGTTTCAAGAGATATGCGAATGTAACAGAGCAACGAAAGAAAGTTGTAATGACAAAGGCCTGGGGAGGTTTGAAGAACAAACTCAAGGCCGTTTAAAATTTAAACAACAAAGGGCACGGCGGTCAAACTGTAACCCTTTGTATTAATAACAATCAATAATCATTATTATGAACACAAAAGTAAAAAAAACAAAAACATCAAAGTCGGTAGCGCTTTCAAATCCTATTGCTATCAATAGGACATTAAACAAAAAGTATTCTTACATTCTACTGCACCCGAGTACTACTCAAAAAGGTTATTATTCATTTACAGTATTTTGGAATCCTGACAGAGCTGTTAATCAAGGTGTGCCAGTTGGCAAATCTTTCTGCAATTACAAGACAAAGCAGAAATGCGTTACTGCAATTAAGAAGTTGACTGATGTTTTTCCAGCCACCTTAACTAAACTCAATCATTGTTGTGATCAATTTGGTAAAGACGTTGATATAGAGATAAAATACGACATCAAAAAACTTCTTTAACCAACATGAACCTTATCTGCATAATGTGTAAAAGCGACTGTTACCAAGTTTTTAAGCAGAAGTAGATACGCTAAAAAATAAGGTTCTAATACCATCACTTTAAAAAATTAAAAATCGTGAATACTCTAACAACATCCGCTGATCAATTTATTAAGAATAAGATTATGCCTAAGGAAGATGGCAAAAGTAGCACCCGCGTCAGCAGGGTTACAAAAGTTACATTGAATAATCTTGATGGCACTGTATCAGAAATGAAATTGATAACACCTGTCTTTTCTTCTTGGAGCGAGCCTCAAGAACTATCACATGCTTTTTTAAGCGGATATGCAGAAGCTCTTTCAGCATATTGGATTAAAATATCAAGTTTTCAAATCCAATTGGGATCTATTGACTCTGAAGGCCAGGAACATTACGATATTTTTTATGAGCCTTTTGAAATACCGCTCAACAAGGTGTATCATAAAGGTAATTGGGTAAGATCCTAATACGGTTAAACAGTTCCCTAATGAAACTCATGGCTTTTACTACTAACGAATTAATTAGAATTTTCCGAATTTTATCTCATGCAAAAACGAAGGTTAACTATTCGGCAAATTGTTGAAATAAAAAATGAAAGAGCTAAAGAAAAGAAGTACCAGGAAAATCTGGAAGAAATTAAAAAGCAACTTGAAGAACTTCATCAACGGCTGTTAAGAGGAGAGTTCAATAATGGTCATTGGAACAAATGAATTGCAGTTTCAATTTCGTAACTTCATAACAAAATAAAAGCTCAGTCAGGCACTACTTGAACTGAGCTTTTAACTAAAAAAATATGTCGATGCAAGATACCAAAATTGCAGATGAAAATTATTCAAACGGTTTTCAAAGCTTCAATGAATTATATGATGAAGCTATTGAAGTAGGACTTCTCCCCAAGAAACATCAGACAAAAGATGTGTTTGCAAAAGATTCTCCAGGTGCTCAGGAAGCGCTTTGGTTTTCACTTTTTAATGGATACGTAGAACGTAAGTATGATAGTAAAACTTTAAAAATCGTTAATCCTTTTACTATTGAGAATTTTACGAATTGCGTAAAAGAAAGACAAATGGTCGACTCTGAAAGGAGAAGAGAGAAAAACGATAAACTCCAAAAAAAGAAAAAACTATGGGGTATTAAGGGTCAGCAGAAAACAAATACTGATTCAGGCCAATACCTTTCTGAATTGGAAAATTATTTGGCGATAATTGAGCCAAGCAATGATGAAATAGATAAAAAAATTGAAAACATTAAGTATCACACAGAAAAACTTTGTCAACAAGCTGCTGATACAAAAAAACTATTGAGTGAATTACCCTTGCTACTTCTTCATATTAACCAATTTATAGTCGCTTATCAGGCCTTTTTATCCAATGATGTTCGGCTTAAAGATAATGTGCAATTTCAAAAAGTATTGATTCCTGAATTGGATCAATCAATTTCACGTCTTCAACAAGCTCAAAAAACTGTTGAAAGCCGAATTAATTACTTAAGCATTAAGAAACCGAAACCACAAAAAATATTACTCTTCGAATATTTTTTATGCCTAATCAACAAATCGCTTTTATTACATGCCTTCAAAGTGCAGAAATAATTGATACAAATGATGTTTTTAATAAAAATATTTCCAATCGTTATTTATCCGGATTTCTTGATTATTTTATACACTTAGAGACAATTTTTAAATACAATATCAAGTGGAAATCTCTATGTAATTTATTTTCTGTTAGGTTTGGCAGAAACAACACGAAAATAGAAAAGGAACCGGGTGAGACGGGCTACAAATCAGGCTATGAGGCGGCAAAAAATGAATATAATAAGTACACAAAAAATATATAGGTAGGACTGGGAATTATACTAAAATTCCCACCTTCAAATTTGAGTTTTGCTTAATAAAATTATTTCATGAGCAAAACATATCTCATAACAATTACTCAGGCCGACCTTGAACACTTGATTATGAAGTGTGTTAGTCAGGCATTTAGTTTATATGTCGTTTCTACTCAAAACAAAACGGTTTTACCAAACACAAAAAAATTAGAGACACGATCCGATTTTATAAAGTTCAGTGAAGCTAACAAAAAGGAGGCCAGCAAATGAGCTATAACCCTTTTGAAGAATTAAATGCCAGGCTTGAAAGAATTGAAGGTTTACTTTCATCCTTAAACTTACCAGAAACAAATACGGTCCCAGAAAAACTTCTCACTACCCGGGAGCTTTGCGAGTTTCTTGGAATCTCTGAGCCCACGCTTATATCTCGAAAGAAAAAAAATCAAATTCCATATTTATTAATCGGCGGATCCGTTCGCTTTGATAAAGCAGCTGTTATTAAAGCTCTTGAAAAAAAATCTAAGCAGCATGGTTAACCATCAAACTATTCCAATCACAAAAATTCTGTCGGTAATAAAGGATGAAACAAGTATTCTGGAAAATTCTAACGGAAAGTCCGGAATTTTCGTTTTGAAATCAGGTAATCAATGGTTAAAGGATGCAAGCGTAAAAGATCAGCCCAGACCTCTTTACTTGTGTGTATGGTATGAAGGGGAGGTTTGTATTTTATTTGCTGATACCAATGTAGGCAAGTCAATATTAGCCGTTCAAATAGCTAATCAGATTGCGAAGACGGATAAGGTTATATACATAGATTTTGAGTTGTCTGATAAACAATTCGAGGCTCGATACAGTCAAAACTTTACTAATCACTTTCAATTTCCCGATAACTTCTATAGAGCTGAGATTAATCCTGATGAATCAGATTTTGAAGCATGTGGTTACAATAATTTTGAAAGCTATATAAACAATTCAATTGAACAAATCCTGATTGAAACGGGGGCAAAAGTTTTAATAATAGATAACCTTACTTATCTGCGAAGTGAAACTGAAAAGGCCAAAGAAGCGCTCCCGCTTATGAAACATCTTAAGGCCTTAAAAAATAAATATGGCTTATCAATACTTGTATTAGCGCACACGCCAAAACGAAATTTATCATATCCAATTACCAGAAATGATCTTCAGGGAAGTAAGATGCTTATCAATTTTTGCGATAGTGCATTTGCATTAGGGGAATCAGCCAAGGACAAATCATTACGATACTTGAAACAGATAAAATCAAGAAATGCAGAGATCGTTTATGATGCTGATAATGTTGCTGTATTTGAAATAGCGAAGCCAGAGAATTTCCTTTCGTTCACGCTTGTTCACACCAACTATGAACATGAACACCTCAAACAGCATTCAAAGCAGGATAAAGAATCATTAATAGAACAGGTATTATTATTAAATAATAAAGGTAAAAGTCAAAGAGAAATATCTATAGAGTTAAGTATAGCATTAGGTACTGTAAATAAATATTTAAAATGTTCACGTTCACATAATGAATGAACATAATGAACATTATAATATAATGAACACCGTGAACACCGTGAACGATAAAATAATTAATACTACCGGCCTTGATAAAGGCAGTAAAAAATTCATTTGTCCTGGCTGTGGTCAAAAGACTTTCGTTAAAATGAAAAATTTTAATACAGGCGAATACTTGCCTGATCATGTTGGCAGGTGTGACAGGGAAAATAATTGCGGCTATCATTTTACTTTGAAACAGTATCTATCTGAGGTAAGCTTGAATTATTATGCTCCTGCAAAGCCATGGCGCAAAGAACCGGTTGACCAGGTAATTGATTTCATGCCTTTAGAATTTGTAGAAAAATCAATGAATGGTTTTGATAAAACAAATTTTGCTGAGTATTTGATAAGCTTGTTTGGAATTAAGGTTGCAACAAAAGCGCTGCTGAAATATTTGGTAGGCAGGTCTAAAAAAGATAATTTAAAAGCCTGCATCTTTTGGCGTATAGATAATGAGCAAAAGGTACGTACAGGAAAAATCATGTGCTATAGTCCTGAGACTGGTAAGAGAAATAAAGAAATTAATCCTACCTGGGTGCATACCGTAATGAATGATTTTAAGTATCAGTTATGCTTCTTTGGCGAACACTTATTATCAGAATATCCGGAATCTACTATTGGTATTGTAGAAAGTGAAAAGACGGCTGTTATAGCTTCTATTTTTTATGCCTGACATGGTTTGGATAGCTACCGGCGGTAATAGTGGCTGCAAATGGCGGGAATATTCTGTTTATAAAGTTTTACAAAATAGAGTTGTGATCCTATTCCCAGACTTTGGATATTATAATAAAAAAACTTTAAGGACATGCTTTGATGAATGGACTGAAAGAGCAAATCATTTAAAAGAAAAAATAACATGCAAGATCAGCGTAAGCAAGGTTTTGGAGAATAGCTTATCTGTTGAAGAACGGGTAAACGATTTTGATTTAGCAGATTTCTTAATTAAACAATGTCCCAGAACAGGGTTCGCTTTGTCAGAAAACGATTATCCTGTTTTCTGGGATTTTTGATGTATTCAAGTCCACTATTCTCCAAAAGTAATAGTAGCAATTTGAGAAAAGAGCAAAAAGGGTAGCAAGTGAAGAGTGATAAAAAATGATAAAAAATGAGGGAAAGTATAAAAATAGAAAATTATCTTATAACACAAATGTTTGATTATCAAATATTTATAAACTTAATAATATGTCATTAAATGTATTAGGCGGCGGCTTGGAATTTGACATGAGCTTGAACACAGACGGCTTTGATAGCGTTCTACAAAGCCTAAATAGTAAATTAGCAAAGCTTGCAGATCCTTTACAAGCTTCTTTATCTGATGTGGATACAGCTTTAAATGCATTGCTTACCCAACTGCATAAAGTAGGCAGCGACCCTTCGTTGGATGCGCTGGTAACGAAATATGCAGAACTGCAAAAGCAGCAACTCACGCTGCAGGATGCTTTAGGCAAAACCACTGACCCAGGGCAAATAAAAGATTTAAACAGCCAGCTCGCCGACACTGCTACGCAAATGAAAGATATTGCCACGCAAACATCGGCCATTGCGCCGCCTGTAGACCAGGTAACGCAGGCTTATGGAAGACTAAGGCAAATAAAAAATGAACTGGTACAACTTACCATAGACGGGCAGAGAGGGTCACCGGAGTTTGAGCAATTTAATGATGAAGCGCAGACACTCACCAACAATATACGCAACACCAACAAAGAACTTGCCCTGAGTGCTAATAACGTAGCAGGTATTACGGCTTTAACCGAGGGCGCAAAGGGTTTAGTTGGCGCTTTCCAGGGAGTTGTCGGAGCCATAGCCTTGTTCGGGGGTAACAGTAAAGAAGCAGATGAAGCCACAAAGCAGGTAATAGCGACAATGGGGATTTTTTAATTCTCTCGAAGAAGTATCAGCATTGCTTTCAAAAAACAGCGCGCTTAACTTTTATCTTGAAGGAATTGCACGAAAAGCATTAGGAAATAGTACCAAAGAATTAACTGCTGCAGAGCTGGAAGCAAATGCAGCAAAGGCACAAGCATTGGCAGAAAGCGAAGGAATAACACTTGCTGATGCTGAAATGGCTGTAGCTTCTCAGGCAGCAGCAGAATCACAGAATGCCTTAACAACAGCACTTCTTGCAAATCCTATAGGAGTTATACTTGCAGCATTGGCGTCTTTAGTGGCTGCTTATGAATTGTACATACATACTTTAGGCGCTGCCACTGATGCAGAAAAAGAAAAGCAGGCTGCCACAGAAGCCCTTAATGCTGCAAATGCTGCTGCTATTGATAGCATTGCCAAAGAAGAAAGTAATTTAAGTGAGTTACTTGTTACTGCAAAAAGTGAAACTGCTTCTAAGTTTGAAAAGGAACAGCGCTTGGAGCTTGCTTCACAATACCCTGAATATCTGGAAATCTACCAGCGAAAATCTATTTAACAGAACAAGGTTCTGCTTTAATAAATGAGCAGATAGATTATAAAGAAAAAGGCTATAGCGGCTGGATCGGAAGATTTATATACTGAAGCTTTAAAAAAGCAATTAACAGCACAAACAGAACTTGCCGAGTACGGCGGGAGGTGATTTAACTTTTGGTGAAAAGGCAAGTGCAATTTACGTAGTAACGCATTATCAGCGAAAGGCGATGTTAACGATGGCGGCTTTGTTAAAGCTACTGTGATTAAAGATTTACAAGACAAGATTAATGATTTAAGCATAACTACGAACGCTGCATTTAATCAAATGTCGAGCGCTACCAACACTTTCACAGATGCTTTATCTAATCCACAAGATAAAATAGATGCTCTGTCAAAACAGTTATCAGGATTTGCGGACAGGAATAAAAATATATTTGGTGATTTAGCTGCAGACATTAATGGCTTTTTATCAAATATTAAATTACCGGCTATCTTTAATGAGAAAGCTTACGATGCACAATTTGCACTTGATAAGGCAAATATTCAACAACAAATAGACCAGACGAATCCGCTAATACTACAGCGCTTGCAACTCTTAAACAACAACTTGATGCAAGAGAAAAACAATACGTTGACAGTGATAAACGGCTCAATGATGAGGATTTAAGCGCAAAAGCAAAAAGAATTGATGCTGAAGGTAAATACCAGGGGGAGATTATACAGTTAAATGATGAAGCAAATGCACGTATTTTAAAAGCACATACGGACACCGCTAATGCACAGGTATTGTTATTGGAAGCACAGGGTAAGCAAGAGTCAGATGCTTATTACGATGCAAAGGAAAAGGCCATCAAAGCGACTGCGGCTGATGAGCTTTTTCAGGCAAGATACAATGCTGCTGAACAATTAAAGATTAATGCACAGCTTGCACTTGATTTAAAAAATATAGAAGTTGAACGGCAAAAAAGTATCCTTGAAAAACAAAAGGATTCCATCAATACTCAATTAGATTTAGTACAGGCCGGCAGTCAACAAGAACTGGACCTAAAAATTCAGCTTTTAAATGTTCGAGAAAAAAGAAGAACTCAATGCAATTGGACTTACACAGGAAAAGAAGTTACAGATATATACCGATACACAAAAAAAGATTGATGACTTAATCCGCAATTCAATTTATAGTGGTGTAAAGGATAATGAAAACATTGATATTGCTACTACTCAGGCAAGGCTTGACGTCGTTAAAAAAGGAACGTCGGACGAATTGCAATTGCAGATTGATCTTATAAACGCAAAAAGAAATTTATCTATAACAGATGAACAAGCTTCAACTGATAACGAGAATGTAAAGGCTGCTAAGGTATTTGAAATAAATAAAAAGGCATATGATGACAGGTTAAAGCTCACACAGGATTTTTATATAAAACAATCAGAGCTACAACAGAAAGCATCGCAGGAGGCATTGCAACAGAAGAATGCAGACCTTGATCTTGTTATTAACAGCAATTCCAGTTCTTTCACTGATCAGCAAGATGCCACAAGACAAAAGCTTCAAAATGAAGTTACCAGCCTTAATAAGCAAATTGATATATTGATGTATCTATTGTTCATACCGGTGACCAGACAGGTCAACTGGAAACAAAGCTTAAACTCTTAAAACAGCAAGCCGCAACAGCTCAGCAAAATCTTGACAATTTTGACAATACTAAAGATGTTGTTGAATTAAAGAAAATAGCTGATAATGTTGCGGCTATCGAATATGCATTTAGCAGCCTTGGAACAGATTTAAAAGAACTTGATGCAACGCTTTCTGAGATATTTACTTCACTTGGGTCCGTTAGTACAGCAGCCTCAAAAGCAGTATCTGCATTAGCTGAAATAAAGAAAGGTAGCAGCGAAACAGGCTTCCAGGGGATATCGGACACATTAAGCGGTGTAACAGGGGTTTTCGGTGCTTTCTTTGGCGTTGTATCTACTGTCAATGGCATATTGAATGCTGCTTCTGAAAAACGAAAAGAACTTGCTGACCAGGATGCTAACGCCTTAGTTTCTGCAGAGCAAGGGGAAATTGCAATAAATGATGAATATCGCAAAAGGCTTGTTTTACAAGCCCAGATTAACCAACTAAAGATTGATGGACTAAAGGCAGAGGCAGCAGCTTTGCAAACCAATAGAGACACGCTTATTGAAGATTATAACAACATTTTAAAAGATATACAGGTCCAAGGTAAGGTTGCAACTCCTGAAGGATTTACTGCTGAACAAATTGCAGTTGTTAAACAACTTGAATCATTCGGGCAATCAAACAGTCTTACGCAGGCTTTTGATGCAGCTACCTCACTTGCTGGAAAGTCTTTCGATGATTTACAAAAATTGTTTTTAGAGGGAAGGCTTGATGATAGGGCTAAAGAATAATTTCAAACACTGGAGCAGTTAAAAAGTGAAGGAGTTGATATAGATTCTCAGCTTGCACAAAACAAGGCCGACGCTGATCAGCTATTTACCGGGACAACCTCAGATAATATTCTGCAAAGTATTGTTGATGGCTTTTCACAAGGTAAAAGAGCGGGTGCAGACTTTGCAAGTGACTTCCAGGATTTAATGCGTAAATCAATACTTAGTTCTTTTGAGTATAGTGCTTTACAGAAACCTATAGAAGATTTTTACAACCAATTTGCGGCCGCTTCAGAGACCGGTAATACTTTATCACAAAGCCAGATTCAGGACCTTCAAAGGCAATACAATCAAATCATTACTAATGCAGGATTGCAATTTGATCAACTGCAAAAGCTTACCGGTATTGATTTAACTACAACGGATGCTACCGCCAGCGGGAACAGTCTTAGCGGTGCTATAAAAGGAATAACAGAACAACAGGCAGAACTATTGGCGGGGCAATTTGGCGGATTAAGATTGACTGCTATTGATCAGTTAAACATGGCAAAAAGCTCGCTGGACGTGTTAAATCAAATTGCTAACAACACATCACTTATCAAAGACACAAACACTTACCTGAGAAAATTTGATACTGAAGGAATAAAAATGAAATAAATGGAAAATAAAAAACCTGCTTACATAAACGCTGTAGAAAGGCTTGACGAACTGAGTAAGTACATCAACAACCTTATTGAAGATTACAAGACGGCGTTATCTGATATACAACAAGGGATAAATCTTGATGAATAGGGAATATCAGTTAACCACTGCACTAACCGAAATAGAATCAAGAATTGTTACTGCTAAAAATCCATCAACTTATGAGATGTTTAAAAAAGCGTATTGGTTTTTGATTTGGCTCATAAAAGAAAAGAGGGTTTGAGTTGTGAATGGACTTAATAAATCGCTATCAGGCCGTATAATTTAAAGCAAATGTTATAAAGCGGTAGCAACAAAGGGAGCAACAAAACTGTAAAAACATAAAAAAATATAATCAAAAATGGAAACGAAAATCTTAGACCTGATTCCTGAAAGTTTGAAAGAAAGGCTTTTTGAGGAAGTAGCTGAAGTATTAAAAGAAAGAAGATAAAAAGACAGATTCACAGACTGTAAAAAATGATATGAAAGCCTGGGCCGATAAGGACAAATCAAAAAAATAATTCATCAATTAAAAACAATACAACATAAACGAAAGTCACATAGGTAAGATATTAAACTTTGATAAGGTTAATTACGGCCGCACTGTTTCTGCATGGAATAATAGATTGATACCGGCCATTAATGATATAGCCGACATCTATAACACTTTAGGTTTTAAGGTTGATTTCAATGAAGAAATATTTCGTGATATTCTGAGCAACGGAATAAAAAATATCCGCAACGAATATTACAAGGCTGTAAAGGATGACATCAAAAAGATGAAGGTTGCAACTCTTGCCATAACCGGCAATCTGGCTGGCAAGGTGGAGGAAACATTGATGCCTCTTGAAGCAGCTATCAACACATTAAGGGATATAGAAGATTCTATAATTATAAATAGCAGCGGCGCATTTACTCCTATCAGTTATGATGACATTAAATTTATTGAACGCCGGCCGCAATTGAAACTGGATCAGTTTGAAAAGCGATTCCAGACCATAATTGAAACAGAAACTCAAAGTAATTTTTATCAAAGTTACATTGACCTTAAAGATGCCTGGGAAAAAACATTACAATTGTTTTTGACTTCCTGCACTCAATTGGACAGAACAAGTTTCTATGGTGCAAATGGGTTTTTTGAAGTTGATGCAGATCAGTTTACTCATAACTATTCACTGCTGTTAAATGTGAAAGCCATATCATCAATTCAGTGAACTATGAAGTCATCAATCAAGGCAAAGTTTACGGAGGCAAATGTAAAAGTTATAACTGACAGGTTTAAGGCTTTACTTGATACAAGACTTTTAACCATTGTGCAAAGAGCCGGGGAACAATTTGTTGCTGATGCAAGGTCAACAGACACGTATAAAGATCAGACCGGTAATTTAAGAAGCTCAATAGGATATGTTATACTGAAAGATGGCAAAAGGATAACTGAAGCCTATGATGATACGGTAAAGCCTGTTCTTAAACAAGATGGAACGTTAGCAAAAGACCAACCTATAAATTCTGCTAAAACTATTATTGACTTCATAGCTGAAAAATATCCTACAGGATATGTTTTAGTAGGCATTGCGGGAATGCAATATGCAGCAGCTGTAGAGAGCAGGGGTTTTGATGTAATCACATCTTCAGCAATAAAAGCTGAGGATGATTTAATAAAATCTTTTAATGACTTAAAAAATGAATTCGGCAAAAAGTAAAGAAAGCGAACAACAAAGAACGCCTCAGATCCAGGCACGCATTAACGCAATAGCGCATGAGCTTGCAACCGGTAAAGACCGATCAGATATTTTGAAAATATTTACAGAATGGAATGTAAGTGAGGCAACGCTGGACAGGTACATAAATGATGCAAAGCCATTAGCGCAACAGTTATCCATAATACGCAATAAGGCCTTAGAGGAAACTTTAATTGAAGGCGCTGTGGATTCGCTTAAGAAAGGATTAAAGACCAAGCACGAAAGGCTAATGATTTTACAGAAAGAGTGCGATAATATTATCATGGAGCTAAATGCCGGCGTTACCACCGACTATATTTATAATGGTTATGGCAAACAAAAAAAAGTTGTGAAAGAAATGTCGGTAAACGAAAGAGCTTACTTGAGAAGAACATTGAAAGATATTCAATCTGAAATTTCAAAAATTGAAGGGGATTATGCACCGACAAAAATTGATCCTGATGGATTCGTTTTGCAACCAATAACACAAATTGAAATTGTCCACTCTACACAGGAGATGAAGCATAGTTAAAAGGGGAAAATAGAGAGTGTAACATGCTATTTCCGGAATTTACGGACACTATAAAAAAGGGTAAAAAAAATAGTGAGGGTAAGTAGCACCCGGACTTTGCGGACGCTATAAAAAGAGGTTCAAATCAACATGTCTCTATGCTGAAACAATTTGATTTATTAAAAATCAATAACTTATAATTTTTGTTGATGAGTAAAGGGCAAATTAGGGAGCAAAAATGATGGTTAGCAATTCTTACTTGCCCAAGTATATAAATCATCTAAAGAACAACCAATGCTTATGCAACCTGTACGAAGATGAAACGCAGGAATTTGTTTTTCGTTTGCCCATACAGGGATCGTACGATGACCTTTCTTTGTCCAATTGAAATGACTTCCCTTCGACCGTTGAAATTGAAATTTATGTAGCGTTAGAAATTTCTCCCAGCATTTTGTATCAATCGGTCTGTAACTCATGTGAGTTATGCTGTTTCGAGAGTAAGCCTTTCCACTTTATTACCTACAGCATTAAAATTTTTTAAATTACCATCTGGATCAACATAAGCTTTTGAAAATACTTTGTTATGCAGCTTATCACGATGCCATCCTAACTTATTTAACTCTCCAGTTCTTTCCTTCAAGGACAGTGATGTTAGAAATTCAAAATACTGATCAATTGCATCATCCAACATTTCATTTGCCTTTTCTTCAGTTTCTCCATAACCAGAAAGTTCCAAAGACTGCACATACAAAATAACTTGGTGAGTATCTTTGTCAACAAATCTAAAGACTTGTAAAACGGCGCTAATATGATTTTTACTACTAATTCTCAAAGTTTCTTCCTGGTCCGGATTCAAGTTATTGGTAACTGTTAGTTGCCCCATACGTTATTTACCCTTTTTTTGAATATGTAATTTAAAAAATATAAGTCAAATATAATTGTAAAAATACAGTGAATAATATCTTTTGAGATTTTATTAAAAAACGCCACGTTGCCAGAGCGATAGTAAACAATATTTCTTACAAAAAAGCATTAGCAATAACGTTGAAACTATATTAGTTATTGTGAATAGCAGTTTTTGGCATGTTCCGGCGATTTAAAATGTAATTTTGATGAAACGTGATTTAATGGCAATAACAAAAGAAAGTATAAGGTATCTTAAAGAAAAGAGGAATGAAATTATTGCAATAATTATTTCTTGTATTGGTGAGAATGAAAATGCATGTATTACCTATATTGAAGCTGAGCAGAAGGATGACGAGCAAATTGATTTTAAAATCGGAGATGATAAGTTTACTCTGTACGCTTTTATGGATATAGCTAATTTAAAAATTTATTTAAGGACTTATCATTGGGTGTTCAGCCCAAATTCCCTCCGCGGTTTTGAAAAAATTCTCCTTAATGATTGCGATATATTATTAACTGAAGAATTTATACATTTGAAAGGAGCTCCCCCAGCTGTTAGCGGTGCTCCAAGTACGATGATGCCTGTTATCAGGATACTCTTTAAATATATAAGGCAATATTTACAAAACTTTCATGAGCAAGAGGTAGGTAAAATTGAAAATCTTTTAGGGTTAAAGTAGAAATTATAAGTTATAAACAGCGAATGACTTTTATTACATTCATTTGTTGTTCCTAACTGTGATCGTAAATTATATCTAACCTTTCTGGATGTATTCCCTCTACTTTCACCTTTTTATTTTTATCAAGAATAATATGCATCTTATCTGCAATAACTTCATGGTTAATGTCTATAATTTGAACCACCTTCAGCACCACATTTTTAGAAATTGAACTTCCCAAAAGCTGCATTAGTTCTACATCAAGTGGAGAAAGAGATAATCCGTATAAAACAATTTTTTCGGCAATTAGAAGACTTTTGTATGTCCTTCTAAGAAGTTTTCCCATTGATAGTTTTTCTTCTTGTGTGCGATACGCTTCTTCAATTACCTCAGTTGGTAGATAAATTAAATTGGGTTCATTGAAGCTTCCATGCAAATGCATACAAACTTCTTTATTATTAGTTATATATGACCTGATGAGGGGATGCGATTTTAGGACATCGTCAACTACTGTATCCCAATTGGTTGTTATAAACAAAAAACCATTGAATCCTGTTAAAATAAATTTTGATAAAATTTGGTCGAATTCAGGACGAATGTTTATCAAACCATTTTGTTGGTAGTACTGAATGTGAGCAGAGATTCCAAGCCGGGTTCTGTGAAGGATATTAAAAGATTTTTTATAATTATCACTTTGAATATCAGTAGACCAAAATCTTAAGTTGTACACTAACAATGCTAAGGCTGTATTGGCCGCTTCTATAGTCAACTTCTTTTTAAAATCTTTAGGCGTTAAGCAATTAAATATTGGTTCCCATGAATTTTCTACGGCTCCTGAACCAAAAATAAGTGCTACTCTTTTTTTCATCGATAATGCTTTAAGGGTATATTTTATTTTTTTTCCAAGTTTCTAAAAGCATTGATACCTTATCATCTTTGTACCAATTCTGAATCCGTCTCATGTCTTTACTACTCACGTGACCTTCCAACAATGAACAATCCTTTATCGAAAATTTTGCATCAAGAGAACCTTCCTTATTGGTGACGTGAAAATGTGCGGGTGGATGATCATTTGAATAAATTTTGAATATTATATTATTCAATCTACCAACCTCTTGTTTGATTTCATAACCTAACACATCTGGCAAAAGATTATAGTCCATAGCCAAATACTTTTCCATTATTATGGTCAGTATTTTTGTTGCAGCTTCTTCAGTCATAAAAGATTATTTTATTAATTAAAAAAGCCCATGTAAAAACACGGGCCGGTTGTTAAATAATAGCCTTTCGGGCTAATTCGGTAAAGATAACTTTTATAAAAATTTTGTTTAATAATTGCTACCTAATTTGCTACCAAGTAAAAGTAAATTCAATGAAACCATTTACTACAATGTCTTTCTGAATTTTTCTTGCGGAGAGAGAGGGATTCGAACCCCCGGACCTTTAACAGTCAACGGTTTTCAAGACCGCCTCATTAAACCGCTCTGACATCTCTCCGACGCAAAAATAATATTGCGATTTAGTTCTTCCAAAATTTGTTTCCAAAATGGTATTTGTTTATAATCGTTAAAAACTCTTCTGTAGTTTTATATTTTATAATAATTGCTTTTATGGAAAATACTGAAAAGCATATTGAACATCTATCACAACATAAAAAAGCAAAATGGATATCTTTAAGATTTATTCTTGCGCTTTCTTTATTTCTTCTTACACTATTTGTGTTTGTGGCAATTACGGAGCAGATCGTTATTAAGCAACATAATAATTTCGATGAAAAGATTTCTGCTGACCTGCATTCGCTCGTTTCTTCCAGGATGACAGGCATCATGGAATTCATTACCTTTTTTGGCTCCGCTAACTTTTTATTTCCTGCTTACATACTTGTAATTATTTTTTATTTAATAAAACATAAGAGCAGGCTGGCGCTTGATATTACAATGATTGGCCTTAGTAGCACCGGGCTATTATTTTTGTTCAAAGACATTTTCAAAAGGCATCGCCCACTTGATCCGCTGGTAGCAAATGTTACAGGTTTCAGTTTCCCAAGCGGTCATTCATTTTCATCTTTCACTTTTTATGGCTTACTTATTTATCTTATGGTGAAAACGGATATGAGTTTGCTTTGGAAAATAATAATTTCTGTTTTCTTTTTTCTTTTTGCGGCTACAATTGCATTGAGCAGGGTATATTTGCGTGTTCACTTTGCAAGTGATGTTATTGCAGGGTTTTGTCTTAGTACAGTTTGGATGATGATCGCTGTTTGGATACTTGCATAAAGCTGATAAGGAATTAGCAATGCCTTCATTTAAAAAAACTTAAATCATTTCAGCAGATCAAGGAATGCCCACATTTTTTTTCTCACAGTGTTTGCATTGCCATCAAAATTATTTATGATAAATGAAAAAGTGTAATCAGCGCCTGTTTTACTTTTCATATATCCTGTATAAGAAACAACGCCGCCAATAGAACCGCTTTTCATTTTTATTCCATTAATTTCAGGCAATGCATTATAAAATGATGGAAACCATTTTTGATTTTTTGCATATTGCATAACCTTACGAGCGCTTTCGTTGTTACCCGATTGGCCGGTGATAGGCCACTTCCATCAATAATATTCAAAGCCGATTTTTCAATTCCTTTTTTATACCAAAAGTTTTGTATAACATTTACTCCGCTATCGGTTGCACCGCATTTTGTCTCATTATAGCCAAGTGTTTTTATTAATGATTCACCATACAAATTAATACTTCTTCTAAGGAACCAAAATACAATACTGTCAAGCGTTGGAGAAGTATGCGTATAAAAAAAATGAATTGAATCTTTTTTTATTTCCTGCAAATTATAATTGTTGAAAGCACTATCTAAAGAAATATTTTTTAACGAAGATTCAAGTGTTGTGCCAGTTGTTCCCCAGGCTGTGGCATTGAGCCGGATATAGTAAAACTATCTTCATCAACAGGTATCGTACCTCTCAAATAACAATACTTTTCAAATTGCGGAATAAAAATATAAGTATTATCTCCACTGCCTTTCGCCGCAGCGGTTGCCGATATTTTTAAATAAAGATCTTTTATGAAATGCGGCTTTGTATTTACAAGATGCAATGAATCACCAATGTTTTTTCCTGAATCTTAAAACAAGGTCATATTGATTTTCCCGCCAATTGAGCGCTCTTGCACCTGCGCCATAATAATTGCCAATATCTTCCCATATCCATCCGTCGGGCGTCACTTCATCGTTCCATAAAGATTCATCTGCATACACATGTCCTTTTATTTTTTTTATACCTGCTTCGGATATTTTGCTTAAGAATATTTTGATTAAAGTTATCTTCAGTTGTTTGAGAATATCGCCAGCTTCCAAGAGTTGGATCGCCGGTTCCCGAAATAATTATATCACCATTTAAAACTCCATTTGCGATAGTTCCTGTGTAGCCAAGCCTGGTTTTATAAGTATAATTATGACCAAGCAAATCGAATGAAGTGGCCGCCGTTATTACTTTTTGGCAACTTGCAGGTGCAAGCCCTACTTCAGAGTTAACATCAAGTAACGGAGTATTATTTTCATTATTAATTATAAGAATGCTCAAAGATGCATGTTTGAAAATTTCATCTGAAGCAAAATTTTTATATGCTGCATTAATCTTTTTCTTTAACATCCTGCGCATTCAGCATAACTGCATTCAAACACAGAAAAAATAGAAATATTTTTTTCAAACAAAAAATTTATAAGATCAAAACTAAAGATTAATACTATTCGAGTTTAAGTAAAATCAAATACTATTATAACCTGTACACGTAATTTTACAACATGAAAAATGTGAATGCAAGTATAATCACTATTGGCGATGAACTATTGATAGGACAGGTAATTGATACCAACAGCTCCTGGATTTCGCAGCAACTTAACAAAGCAGGCATTGCTGTTAACGGCGTGTAGCAGTTGGCGATAGTTAAGATGAAATATTGAAAACACTTGATGAGGAATCGAAGAATGCGGATGTTATCTTAATAACCGGTGGCCTCGGTCCAACATCTGATGATATTACGAAGCCGTGTTCTTAATGATTATTTTGGAGGAAAGATGGTGTGAATGAACGATGCATTAAAAAATGTAAAATATCTTTTTGAACAGGTTTTTAAACGGCCTGTTTCTGCTGTAAACCTGCAACAGGCAGAAGTTCCGGATGTATGCGAAGTGATTCAAAATAAAAGAGGCTCGGCGCCGGGAATGATTTTTCATAAAGGAAAAACGTTGTATGTAAGCATGCCCGGTGTTCCTTATGAAATGAAAGGAATGATGGAAGCTTCCGTAATTCCAATGTTGAAAGAAAAGTTTGAATTGCCTGCTAATTATTCATCGCACAATACTTACAGCCGGTATTGGTGAATCTGCGCTGGCAGAAATTATCAAAGATTTTGAAGATGCATTCCCAACAGATATAAAACTTGCTTACCTGCCTAATTATGGAATGGTGAGATTGCGTTTATCAACTATCCGGGTTTGATAAAGAAGCAATTGAAGAAAATAATTGATACACATTTCGAAGAATTAAAATTACTTACAAAAGAATATATGGTTACGGATGTGGATGATAGCATGCCGGTAGTAATAGGAAAGATTCTTACAACAAAAAATAAAACAGTTTCAACAGCAGAAAGTTGCACCGGTGGTTACATTTCTCATCTCATAACTTTGGTTCCCGGCTCATCCGATTATTATGCAGGCAGCGTCATAAGTTATTCTTACAATGTAAAGAAACATTACTTGGAGTGTACATGAAGATACGTTAACCACATATGGTGCAGTGAGTGAACAAACGGTGACAGAAATGCTGAGCGGACTTTTGAAACAAAATACCGGATTATGGCGTGGCTGTTTCCGGGATTATGGGGCCTGGGGGCGGAACAGCAGAAAAACCTGTGGGAACTGTTTGGATGGCTGTTGGAAATAAAGAAAATCATCAGACTCAAAAAATAAGCTTACGGTTTAACCGTGAAAGAAATATTGAAGTAACAGGCATGATGGCGCTCAATTTTTTAAGAAAATTTATTGTATCGCATACATAATTTTTTAAAGAAAAATATCTTTCTTATCAAACAGATCTTCTTTTAGAAAGCTTTGCAGGTTTTAAACTTTTTTACTTATCGTTTTTACTTAATTTTGAGGCATACCAATCGAATGATACATTAAAATTATTTTTATGAGCCTGGTAGATTTAATAATGCCCAAGTTAGGAGAAAGCATCATGGAAGCCACTATTCTTAAATGGCTTAAAAAGCCAGGTGATAAAGTGGAGCAGGATGAAACCATTCTTGAAATTGCGACTGATAAAGTAGATAGCGAAGTGCCTTCCACAACAAATGGAATTATTGCAGAAATACTTTTTAATGAAAATGATGTAGTGCCCATTGGAAAAGTGATTGCGAGGATAAATACTGAAACCAATGCTGGCCAGACAATGGCACATCATTTAAATAACAGACCTTCTGCGCATGAAGCCACAGATTATGAAGAAGCAGCCTTGTTGAAGATATTCCCTACCAGCCTTCAGAAAAAGCCTCTCCAACAAACAACAATTCAGGTATTCGCTTTTATTCGCCATTAGTATTAAATATTGCAGCCAGCGAAGGTATTTCTATGAATGAGCTGGAAGCATATGAAGGAACAGGACAGGATGGAAGAGTGAGCAAAAAAGACATCATGTCCTACCTGGAAAAAAGAAAAATCAGCCCGCAGCAAAAACCTGACTGAAACAGCTGCTGAAACTACTCAGGTTACATGAAGTTTCCTCAGCTCCTCTCAAAAACAGGAATATCAGTTCACCTGCTGTTTATACAGGAAATGTGGAAATTATTGAAATGGACCGTATGCGCAAAATGATTGCAAAGCACATGGTGGACAGTAAAAATATAAGCGCTCATGTTACCAGCTTTGCAGAGTGTGATGTTACCAATCTTGTTTTATGGCGTGAAAAAATAAAGAAAGAATTTGAAAAACGTGAAGGTGAAAAAATAACATTTACTCCATTATTTATTGAAGCAATTATTAAGTGCATTAAAAAGATATCCGTTGCTCAACAGCAGTGTGGATGGAGATCGCATCATTATAAAAAAAGATATTAATATAGGAATGGCTACAGCCCTTGCCAATGGAAATTTAATTGTGCCGGTTATAAAAAATGCTGACCAGTTAAATTTAACAGGCCTTACCAAACAGGTAAATAACCTTGCCAATGCTGCACGCACCAATAAGCTTAAGCCCGATGATACAGCAGGCGGTACCTTTACACTTACGAATGTAGGTACCTTTGGAAGCATCATGGGAACTCCGATAATCAACCAGCCGCAGGTAGCCATTATGGCTGTGGGTGCCATAAAAAAACGGCCTGTTGTTATTGAAACGGAGCAAGGCGATAGCATTGCCATCAGGCACATGATGTACATTTCATTAAGCTACGACCATCGCATTATTGATGGTTCATTGGGTTCAACATTTTTAAATGCAGTTGCAAAAGAATTAGAAAATTTTGACTCCAAAAGGAGCTATTTGAAATGGATGCATCGATGTTGGATATTTGATACTTGTGTAATGACTTGCATATGCAGGATAAAGGCTCACTTACATTGTACAACATTACATCTCATCTCGCCCATTTATCCCTTTCATCGGGGCTGAATTTCCAGGGAGCAAAATTATTTTCAATATTACTGAACATTGCATTCCATTCAGCAGGTGCATTGCTTTCTTCCATTACCAGTGAACGGCGAAGCTCAAGAATAATCGTTAAAGGGTTAATACTAACAGGACATTCTTCCACGCATGCATTGCAGGTGGTGCATGCTCTTAGTTCTTCTGTAGTAATATAATTGTGTAATAACTTTTTTCCATCATCTACAAAAGTTTTATTTTGCTTTTATATTTTTTCCCACTTCTTCCATCCTGTCTCGGGTATCCATCATGATTTTTCTTGGGTTCAATAATTTACCTGTAATGTTTGCAGGGCAGGCAGCAGTGCATCTTCCGCATTCGGTGCAGGTATAGGCATCCAACAGACTTTTCCAGCTTAGATCAAAAATATCTTTTGCTCCAAATTTCGGCGTTTGCTGTGCCTCCGCGTTAGCAGGTGCCAGTTCCGGCTTAAACATATATTGCTACTTCCTTTCAACACTTTCCATATTTTTCATTTTGCCTTTAGGCTCAGAAGGCTTATAATAAGTATTGGAAAAGCAAGTAAAATATGAAAATGTTTGCTATAGGGCAGGTAATTTAAAAATGCAAAAATACCGGTGATATGAAGCCACCAGCAGGTGCGCTCAATAGCAATTAAATTATGATGAAGATAAATGCTGCATAACCGGCGCAAGAAAACCGGATAGAATAAAATTACCATGATCAAGATAATGCTCATTTCCCTGTAATTGCAGTGCCCTGTCGGCAGAGTTCATGGTTAAGAATAAACTCATTAAAATGATCTCGGTAATTAAAATAAGGTTGGCATCTGTGCGTGGCCAGCCATCAAGTTCATGCTTCATGAAACGCTTTAATTTCAAAACATTTCTTCTTACTAAAAAAATAACGCAAGCCAGTAAAACACCGATAGCCAGTATTTCAAAAAAGTCAATGATAAAAGTGTAAAAATTTCCAAGCGTATTTGCAAACATGCGGTGTGTGCCAAAAATGCCATCCAGGACAATCTCCAGAACTTCGATATTGATAATGATAAACCCTGCATAAATCACAAAATGCATGATGCCAACAAGCGGATACCGGAACATTTTTTTTTGCCCCAAAGCCAGCAGCAGCACAGTTTTTCCAGCCGTTCGCTCGTGTTATCCGGATATGTCTTCATGCTCTGCCTAAATTTATATTTCGATATATTTCCCTAGCTTTTTTTGCAAACAGAATAATGGCGCACGCTGGTTAGAAGTATAAAAAGGATTTGCTGAAGAATTTGCATAAAATAAGATATGTTGCTAAGGTAATGGTTTGCCTGTTTAATTGTTTAAACGCCGGGGAGTATTTATTTTCATAAAAAATATACAATATGCCCAGTAAAAATTTTATTCTTTCCGCGGATACAGCCTGCAAAAAAATGCAGCGTATGGCTTATGAAATTGCTTGAACGCAATATGGATGAGCAACGAATAATAATTGCAGGAATAAAAGATAGCGGTGTAATTATTGCCCATAAAATAAAAACGTTTCTGCAGGATATTTTTAAAGGAGAAATTATAGTAATAGAAATCAACATAGATAAAAAAAATCCAAAAAATAGTTACTATTCCTGGAGAATTTAATTTTGATGATAAAGTAATTATTATAACGGATGATGTTGCCAATACTGGTAAAACTTTGTTATATGCATTGAATCCATTTCTGGATTTTTATCCAAAAAAAATACAAACATTGGTTCTGGTGGAAAGAAGCCATAAAGAATTTCCTGTTTCCCCGGATTATGTAGGGCTTTCGGTTTCTACTGCATTGGATGAAAAAATTATTGTAGAAACGGAGGGAGATGAAATTTTGGGCGCACGGCTGGAATAAGATTGTAGTGCAAAAGCACTATCCACGATGAGCACGTAGTAAAGCAGAAAGTGAATTTGTTAACCTTCTGGGCAATTTAAGCATAAACCATCGAACTTTGCACTAAATTCGTTATAAATTTTCAAAACCTTAAAACACGATCCAATGCCCTTTAATATTTCCATTGGAAAATTCAAGAGTTGGTGCAGGAAATTTTACGGCACTCAGCACAAAAAATAAAACCTTTAACCTTTTTTATTGGTTCTGATTTTTGTAAAATCCACATCAGGCGAAAGATACCACTGGCGATAGCGTTTAATATCACTTCTGTCAAAAATTATATTTCCGTTTTTGTCAAGTGCAACATTGCTTCTTGCGCCAAACATCCTCTGCGCCATACCCTACCGAAAACGAAAGCCATCGCGGAAAATTTGATTCCGGGAAAAAATGAATAAATATTAGCGCTAAGCCAATATGATTGAGCATTATAATCTTTTATAAATCTTTCGATTTCGGTTTTGCCATAAATATCATCTGGCTCTTTTATCAAGATCGCTTCTCCATAATTTTTTCTATGAAAAGAAAATTTAATTTTATTCTCTGATCATCCCATGCAAATTCCTGCGCAATAAACATGCCTGAGCCAAAAATATTTGCAGTAAAGTCTCCCGGGCTAAATCCATATTGTGATGAAAAGCCATCAAGGATTTCAATAATTGACTGGTAGGCACTCCGCTCAATCCGCCAATCCATATTCTTTCTTTGCGCGGCAGGCCAGCCCATCGCCACAATTCCATGCTGGCCCTGCTTTCACTATAGGCGCTATAGACATGGCCTACTTTATCAATCTGCAGCCATTCTGCATCATCATTAAAAAAATGAAAACCCGACCGTGGATATTGTGCATACCATGCTGCATTAAGCGCTACAAGTGCTCCGCCATATCCGACAATATTTGCGGCAGTTACCAGCCTTATTCTTTTTTTATTATAAGGATAATATTTGATGTATTGCTGACCGGTATCATTGAAATTTTGTAGCTTATTTAAAGTAATATCCGGTTTAAAAGTATATTGCGCATTGCAACTGAATCAATAAGAAAATAATACAGGCAATAGCAGTAAGAAAAAATAGCATCTGTTTCCTGTAGTTTTGCAAAATAATGCATCATACAAAAATACGTGTAATGAACATTAACGGTTTCATAAATAATCAAAAATGAATATCTTCAAATTGTAAAAAAAATAATATGGAAGCAAAAACACAGAAAAGATAGATGAATGGCTCATCCGGTAATTATGATGAAGCCACAAAGGATGAAATTACGCCGTTTACAAAAAGAAGATGCAGCGCAACTTGAAGATGCATTTTACCAGGACCTTGAATTTGGTACAGGTGGCCTGGGGGCTTAATGGGTGTAGGCACCAACCGCATGAATACATATACAGTTGGAATGGCTACGCAGGGTTATGCCAATTATTTAAACAATGTTTTGATACAAGTAAAAGTTGCTATTGCACATGATTGCCGAAATAACAGCCGGAAGTTTGCAGAAATAACTGCAAATATTTTTGCCGCAAATGGTATAAAAGTTTTTTTATTTGAATCGCTGCGCCCTACGCCGGAACTGAGTTTTGCCATAAGAAATCTTGATGCCAGGGCGGTGTTGTTTGTACTGCATCACACAACCCAAAAGAATATAATGGTTACAAAGCATATTGGGATGATGGCGGCACAAATGGTTCCGCCGCATGATAAAAATGTAATTAAAGAAGTAGAAAAAATAAAAAGTCTTGATGATGTAAAATGGAAAGGCAATGAAAAAAATATTACCATCATCGGAAAAGAAATGGATGATAATTATATAGAAATGGTGAAAGGCTTAAGCATAAATCCTGAAGTATGCAAAGAGCAGCATGATCTTAAAATTGTTTATACTCCTATTCATGGATCGGGCATAATGCTGGTTCCACAGGCGTTACAGGCATTTGGTTTTGATAATGTACATATTGTTGAGGAGCAGGAAACACCTGATGGAAATTTTCCAACGGTTATATTATCCAAATCCTGAAGAAAAAGAAACGATGAGCATTGGCTTAAAGAAAGCAAAAGAATTAGATGCAGATATTTTACTTGGGAACAGATCCCGATGCAGACCGTGTTGGCATTGGCGTAAAAAATAATAAAGGCGAATGGGTATTAATGAATGGCAACCAAACTGCGTTGCTTGCTATTTAATTATATGATTGAAGCAAGAAAAACAAAAGGTATTGCACAGCCGAATGATATGGTAATAAAAACAATTGTTACAACAGACATGATTGATGTGATTGCCGAAAAAAATAATGTGACATGTTAC
This sequence comes from uncultured Chitinophagaceae bacterium, assembly GCA_963823975.1. GTDB lineage: Bacteria > Bacteroidota > Bacteroidia > Chitinophagales > Chitinophagaceae > Ginsengibacter. The sequence continues at coordinate 430,133 of CAWGNP010000001.1, forward strand.
AATGTGCTTACAGGTTTTAAATGGATTGCAGAAATGATAAAAGAAAAAGAAGGCAAAGAAAATTATGTTATTGGTGGTGAAGAAAGTTTTGGTATTATGATAGGCGATAAGGTGCGTGATAAAGATGCGGTAAGCGCAGTGGCAATGATTTGCGAGATGGCGGCGTAGAAAAAAATAACGGGCAAACACTTTTTGATAAGTTGATTGATCTGTATGTGCAATATGGATTTTATAAAGAAGATCTTATTTCCATAACAAAGAAAGGAATGAACGGATCTAAAGGAAATTGCAGAAATGATGAAAGGCTACCGGGATAATCCGCCAACAGAAATTGCAGGAAGCCCGGTAGTGGAACTATATGATTATGATCAACAGGATAAAGAAAAATTTAAAAACCGGTGAAACTGAAAAAATAGAACTTCCTAAAAGCAATGTGCTGCAGTTTATTACTGAAGATGGCAGTAAAATTTCTGCGCGGCCAAGCGGCACTGAGCCAAAAATAAAATTTTATTTCAGTGTACATATGCCTTTAAAAAATGCAGCCGAATTTGAAGCGACTGATAAAAAACTCGAGGAAAAAATCCAGAATATTATTACTTCAATGAATTTAAGGTGAGTTTTGCCTTTTCTTTAAGTTATCTGGCAGGATATTTGAGCGATATTATCTTGTTTCATTCATCATCCTTTTAAACATCATCCCACTTTTTGAGCTGATATTTTGAATGAAAAACCCCTCAAATTTAGAGCAGCATATTTGCAAAAGTGTGCTGCTTTTTTTATGATGTTTCAATAGGTTTGTCCATCTCTCACCTTTACTTTCTTTTTTCCACTATTCTTTTTTTCGTATTCAAGCACTTCTGCAGGCTTTTCGATTTTCTTGGGAGCAGCAGCGGTTGTATCACTTTTAGGCCCGTCGATTAAGCGATTATGGTCGTACGTTTCCACTTTTGCAATTCGCTGGGTGGATGGATCGTAATATGTCCAATCGCCATTTTTTACACTATACTGATCTGCCTTCACAATTTTATAGCTTAAGATTTCATTGCTTCCGGTACCATAAACCGGTATCGTATCATAAGGTGCGTCCGGATTATAACCTTTCCAGTTTTCTTGCCTCAATAACTCTCCGAATGGCGTGAAATAGCGGCTAACTCCGTCTTTGCCGCCATACCTGTAATTTTCAACAGCAATAATATCTCCTTGTAAAGTGTATTTTCTCCAGGTGCCTTCTTTCTTATCGTTTACAAAAATACCTTCTTCTTCATAGCCAGGCTCGCTGCGGAGAGGATCCACATGAACCACCCATTTACCCTGTTTCATCCCTTTTTTATCAATAGCATTTAAGGTATCACCCTTTGCCGAAAGTGTATAAGACTTATATTGAGCGTTGCTATTTATTTGAATTAAAAAAAATATAACCAGCAAAAATTTAATCTTAAGAAGCATTTTAAAATTTTATTTAGAGCTGCATAAATTATTCCTTTTACAAAACACATTTTTCATTTATATAAACTTTAACCAACAAAAAAAATTGTATCACATTCTTTCCGGAACGTGCATACCAAGCAGGCCTAATGCGCTTTTGATGACGTTCGCAGTAAAAACGGAAAGATATAAGCGAAGATGTTTTTTCTCTTCGTTTTCAGCACTGGCAATAGAATGCTCTGTATAAAATGAATTGAAAGTTTTGGCAAGATTAAAAACATATAAAGCAATAACCGATGGATTCAGTTCCTCAGCCGCCTGCCCGATAGCAGAAGGATATTTTTCGATAAAAATTATAAGTGTTCTTTCCAGCGGAAGCAATTTCTCTGTCAACTGCCATTCATTTTTTGACCATTGCTCAATATCCATTATTCGTGCTTTTTTTAGCACCGATTGTATCCTTGCATAAGTGTATTGAAGAAAGGTACCCGTGAAGCCATGAAAATCTATACTTTCTTCTGGATTAAAAACCATTCTCTTTTTTCGGGTCAACCCGAAGCAAATAAAATTTCATGGCACCAATGCCCATCGTTTCATATAAATTTTTTAATTCGTCTTCAGTAAAATCTTTCACTTTTCCCAATTCTTCTGTATGGTGTTTTGCCGTTGCTATCATTTCATCAATAAGGTCATCAGCATCAACAACAGTGCCTTCGCGGCTTTTCATTTTTCCTGATGGCAAGCTCTACCATCCCATAACTCAAATGATAAATATTATCTGCAAAAGGCAATTCAGCTTTCGGCAAATCTGCTTTCAGCACTTTCATGTGATGCAGTTGCTCATCGCCAATCACATAAATGCTTTCATCAATTTTATATTGTTCAAATTTTTGTTTTACCAGTCCAATATCCTGCGTTATATAAACAGATGTTCCATCTTTTCTCAGTAATAATTTTTCATCCATATTGAATGCTGACAAATCAATCCAAACACTGCCATCTTCCTTTTTATAAAATACTCCTTCTTCCAAACCTTTCCTTACAATATCTTTTCCTAAAATATAAGTATTGCTTTCATAAAAATGTTATCAAAGTCGCTTCCAATGCTTTTATAAGTTTCATCAAAACCTTTATAAACCCAACCATTCATTTTGTTCCAAAGCTCCATCACTTCAGGGTTTCCGTGCTTCCCAATCCAAAAGCATTTGTGTGCGTTTCTTCATGATTGGTGCTTTTTTTTCTGCATCTTTCTCATCTGCTCCTCCGCCTTATCAGCTCATTAATTTCTGCTTTATATTCATCATTAAACTTTACATAATAATCACCGACAAAATGATCGCCTTTTGTATTGTGTTGATTCCGGTGTTGCGCCATTCGGCAAACAATTGCCATGCAATCATGCTCTTGCAAATATGAATGCCGCGGTCATTAACAATGCACGTTTTATAACATCTTATACCAGTTGCTTTTAAAATTTCTGCAACGCTCCACCCTAAAAAATTATTTCGTAAATGGCCAAGGTGTAAAGGTTTATTGGTATTGGGCGATGAATATTCCACCATTATTTTTTTGCCACTTGATGCTTTTTTGCCAAAGTCATTATTATTATAATTTTCTCGCAGAAAATCGTATAAAGTATTTTCGTGAAAGAGATAGGTTTAGAAAAGCCTTTGATAACATTATAATCAGAAAATAAGTCAGCATTATTTTTTATTAAATCATCACCAAGCGCTATGGCCTAAAGTTTCGGGAGTAAGCTTTAATTTTTTTACAAGCGAAAAAACACAACAGTATAATCTCCTATCAAACTCAGGCTTAGTTTCATTTATTTGAAAATCTTTATTTGAAAATTCATTGTTTATATAAGTTATTTAAGCTCTTTATTACTGCGTTCTGTATCAGTTCTGTAAAGGACATGTTGTATAAATGATGTGCAAAATTAACTTTCTTTGATTGTATGGAAGATACTTCTTGCAGCAAAGAAGATTTCTAACTATTGTTTATCAAAGCGCCTTTAAAGGTTTTTTAAAAAATTAAAATCTTAATTTTGCGCCTCAAAAAATGAGCAGATGATAACTGTAAGTAATGTAACACTGGCGTATGGCAAAAGAGTTTTGTTCGATGAGGTAAACCTCAATTTTACCAAAGGAAATTGTTATGGTATTATTGGTGCAAACGGTGCTGGCAAATCAACCTTTTTAAAAATAATCAGTGGCGAAATAGAACCAAATAAAGGATCGGTAAATAACGCCAGGCGAGCGAATGGCTGTGCTAAAGCAAAACCAGTTTGAGTTTGATGATGTTACGGTTCTAAATACGGTATTAATGGGACATAAGAAGATGTGGGACGTGATGCAGGAAAAAGATGCTATTTATTTAAAGGAAGATTTTAGTGAAGAAGATGGGATGGGGCCGGTGAACTGGAAGCAGAGTTTGGTGAAATGGGCGGATATACAGCAGAAAGTGATGCAGCTACTTTCTTAATGAGCTTGGAGTACTGATGGGCTTCATCAAACATTAATGAAGGATGTGGCTGCCAATATAAAAGTGCGCGTGTTGCTTGCTCAGGCCTTGTTTGGTAATCCTGATATATTATTATTGGATGAACCAACAAACAATCTGGATATGGAAACCATATCCTGGCTGGAAAATTTTTTAGCCGATTATCAAAATATTGTTTTGGTGGTCAGCCATGATCGTCACTTCCTAGATGCAGTATGCACGCATGTTGCAGACGTTGACAAACAAAAAATAAAAATTTACACGGGCAACTATACTTTCTGGTACGAAAGCTGCCAGCTTGCTGCAAGGCAGGCAACTGACAAGAATAAAAAGATGGAAGAGAAGAAGAAAGATCTTCTTGAATTTATTGCACGTTTCAGCGCTAATGCTTCGAAAAGCAAGCAGGCTACATCAAGAAAAAAAGCTTTGGAGAAATTAGTATTTGAAGATATAAAGCCAAGCAACAGAAAATATCCCGGGTATTATTTTTAAGCCAGAAAGAGAAGTCGGCAACCAGATATTAAATGTTGAAAAGCTTACAAAAAGCATAGATGGCAGGAAGCTTTTCAGCAATATAAATTTTGATATAGTAAAAGGTCAGAAGATTGCTTTTCTTAGCAAAGATCCTGTGGCACTTACTAATTTTTTTGAAATAATAAATGGCAAGAAAGGCTGAGAGCGGAAAATTTGAATGGGGCACTACTATTACCACTGCTTATCTTCCTAACGAGAACACTGAATTTTTTACGAAGGATCTTAACCTTGATGGATTGGCTGCGGCAGTATGTTCCGACCACATATACAGATGTGGATGAAGATTTTTTGAGAGGCTTTTTAGGCAAAATGCTTTTTAGCGGAGATGAAATAATAAAGAAAACAAATGTGCTGAGCGGTGGAGAAAAAGTGCGATGCATGATAAGCCGCATGATGCTGCAAAATCCTAATGTGGTGATTCTTGATGAGCCAACTAACCATCTCGATCTTGAAAGCATCACAGCTTTTAATGATGGAATGAGCTAACTTTTCCGGGTATTGTTTTGTTAACTACACACGATCATCAATTTATGCAAACAGTTGCCAATCGTATTATTGAACTTACTCCCGACGGTATGATTGACAGGCTGTGTACTTACGATGAATATCTTGCTGATGAAAGAATAAAAACTTTGCAGGCATCGATGTATAATTGAAATATCAAAAGTTAAATTCACGCATAGTGGATAAAAATTATTTCCACCTTTGCATTATTAAATATTTTTGAGATTATTATTGATCTTAAAACAACAGTATGAAAAAAGCAATCTTATTAATTTCCTTTTCTTTTTTGGCATTTGCTGTTACACAGGCTCAAACTTACGCAACAGCTGTAGGCGCCAAATTTTATGTAGGTAATGGAACACTTGGCGGTTTTAATATCAAGCACTTCACCAGCCAAACTACTGCTCTTGAAGGCTCGTTGCTTTTTGGAACAGGGGTAATAGGCTTTGAAGGTCTTTATCAATACCAGGCCGATATACCAAGCGTACCGGGATTGCAATATTTTGTAGGCGGTGGTGGCTTGCTTGGCTTTGGCACAGGCAAAGGAAGTACAACAGATTTTGCACTGAGGCTAACAGGCGGCGTTGATTATAAGATTGAAGACGCACCTATCGATGTAAGTATCGGGCTCGATCCCTTTTTTAATATTGCCCCGGCTACGGGTACTTACTTAAGTTTAGGACTAGGTTTCAGATACGTACTTCCATAGACAATTCTTTTTATACATATAATAATACCGGTTGCTTGGCGATTGGAATTTATTATTTATGCTAAAGCAATAAAGGATAATGCAACAAAGAATAATTGCATTTATTGATTTTTTCTATCGGCCGTTTAAAAAACTGATGCCGGAGCAAACTTTCCGCTATGCAGTTTGCGGCCTTACCAACACAATACTCGGCTTGTTTATTTATTACATCGGCTTCCATTTCATTTTTGATAAAGAAAATTTTAATGCCGGCATCATTGTTTTCAAGCCTCACAACGCATCTTTGTTTTTATCAGGTTGCGTATCATTTACATTTGGTTTTATATTAAATAAATTTTTAGTTTTTTGTGACTCTTATTTGAGAGGTCGCATACAACTATTCAGGTATTTTCTCTCCTTTATTCTAAACCTTATTATAAACTATTTTGTGCTCAATCTCTTTGTAGAGTACTTTCATGTGGAGCCTTTTCTTTCGCAGGTGATTGCAACGATCATTGTTATCGGCATAAGTTATTTAACTCAAAAGCATTTTACTTTTAAGATAAATAACTCTGTTATAGATGATGCAAAAGTCTCTGAACAAAATGCATTATAATTTTCTCTGACAATTTTACACACTTATTTGCTTGGCATAAACATTGTCAACAAGGTATTATTAAAAATAATTAATCATGGCAAAAATCATAGGTATAGATTTAGGTACAACCAACAGTTGTGTGGCAGTTATGGAAGGTAATGAACCTGTTGTAATTGCAAACGATGAAGGTCGTCGTACAACACCAAGTGTGGTTGCATTTTTGAAGAACGGAGAGCGCAAAGTGGGTGATCCTGCAAAAAGGCAGGCTATCACTAACCCTACTAATACTATCATGAGTGTTAAGCGATTTATGGGTCATAAGTGGGATGAAGTAACTACTGAAGCGGGACATTGGAGTTATAAAGTTGTAAAGGGGGATAACAATACCATTCGTATAGATATAGATGGAAGAAATTATACGCCGCAGGAGATCTCTGCAATGATTCTTCAGAAGATGAAAAAAACGGCCGAGGATTATTTAGGCCAGGAAGTGGATGAAGCAGTAATTACTGTACCAGCGTATTTCAACGATTCGCAAAGGCAAGCAACAAAAGAAGCCGGAGAAATTGCAGGATTGAAAGTTCGTCGCATTATAAATGAGCCAACCGCAGCAGCACTTGCTTACGGTTTGGATAAAAAAAGTACTGATCAGAAGATAGCAGTGTTCGACCTTGGTGGTGGTACTTTTGATATTTCAATTCTTGAATTGGGTGATGGTGTGTTTGAGGTGAAATCAACCAATGGTGATACGCATCTTGGCGGTGATGATTTTGATAAAGTAATTATGGATTGGCTTGCTGCGGAATTTAAAAAAGATGAAGCTATAGATCTTCATAAAGATCCTATGAGCTGGCAACGTTTAAAGGAAGCCGCTGAAAAAGCAAAAATCGAATTGTCTTCTTCCAGTGAAACGGAAATTAATTTGCCTTACATTACTGCAGTAGATGGTGTTCCAAAGCATTTGGTTAAAAAGCTAACTCGCTCACAGTTCGAAAAATTATCTGATGATTTATTTACAAGATGTTTAAAGCCTTGTGAAGCTGCTATAAAGGATGCAGGATTAAGTGTTAATGAGATCAATGAAGTAATTCTTGTGGGGGGGTCTACCCGTATTCCCAAAGTTCAGGAAATGGTAGAAAAATTCTTTAATAGAAAACCCAACAAAGGAGTAAATCCTGATGAAGTAGTGGCAATAGGCGCTGCTATACAAGGTGGTGTTTTAACAGGTGAAGTGAAAGATGTATTGTTGCTGGATGTTACGCCTCTTTCATTAGGTATTGAAACAATGGGCGGTGTGATGACAAGACTTATTGAAAGCAACACTACTATTCCAACCAAGAAAACAGAAGTATTCTCAACTGCAAGCGATAACCAGCCAGGTGTGCAAATACATGTATTGCAAGGTGAGAGACCGATGGCTAATCAAAATAAAAGCCTCGGAACATTTAATCTTGATGGTATTCCGCCAGCACCAAGAGGTGTTCCACAGGTAGAAGTAACTTTTGATATTGATGCAAATGGTATTTTAAATGTGTCAGCAAAAGATAAAGGAACAGGGAAGAGTCATAACATCAGGATTGAGGCTGGTAGCGGCTTGAGCAAAGAAGAAATAGAAAAGATGAAAAATGAAGCTAAAGCCAATGAAGCTACAGATAAAGCCGCAAGAGAAAAAGTAGATAAAGTAAACCAGGCTGATAGTCTTATATTCCAGACGGAAAAGCAAATAAAGGAGTACGGAGATAAAATTCCAACTGATAAAAAAGCTCCTATTGAATCTGCATTATCAAAATTAAAAGATGCTCATAAATCTCAGGATGTAAATGCTATTGATAAAGCAGTTGCTGAAATGAATGCTGCGTGGACTGCTGCAAGCGAAGATATGTACAAAGCTTCGCAGGGTGCTAATAGTAATAGTGCTGGCGCAAACGGTAATGGTCAGCAGCACACTGAGGGCGAGCCGGTAAACGAAACAGCAGGCGATAATGTTACTGATGCCGAGTTTGAAGAAGTTAAATAAATTATATCCGTGATAAAATTAAAGAGGTTGCATATTTGCAGCCTCTTTTTTTTATTTACACTTATTAAAAATTACATTTGCAAACAAGTTTATAAAAAGAATATTCGTTTTATAAAAATGATCTTTTATGCATACAAAAACCTTTAAAAAGCTATTGTTGATCATTACTGTATTTATTTCTTGCAGTATGCAAAGCAATAACGCTTTTTCTTTTTCTTTTTTTAAAAGTGTTTCTGTGAGTCCTGTCGTTTCGAAGCCTGAAGAATATTTGAAAGCATCGGTTTTTGTAAACTTGTCTGTGAAAGATTTTGAAATAGCAACAGGACGGAAACTAAATTTTTTTCAAAAAGTTTATTTTAAAATAATCCAGAAACAGGTAAAGCGTAGCCTTAAGAAAAATCCCGATCTCTTGATAACTGACTATTATGATGCAAAAAAAGTAAAGTTCAAATTCAGCCTACTTTGGTTTATTGTCGGCTCATTTATTGGACCTTTTGGTGTTTTGCTTGCGTATACATCGCACGAGAAAAAACCAATAATTACAAGGAAAGACAAACTTAAATCGGTTTGGATTGGCTGTATTTTATTTATCATTTGGTTTGGCGTTTTATTCATTTTTTAATCGCTGGCCTGGTCACTGCTTTTGTAATATCAAAATTATCTTAACTACTAAATGACTATTCATTTTTATTTGCGGTTTCATACAGAGATCGGGCAGGATATTTATATTTTAGGTAATAATGATATTTTGGGAAATTTTGATTCAGCACTTGCAGTAAAGATGTTGTTTTACAATAACGATTACTGGCATATTTCAATCGATTTTCGTGAAGAATTTAGTGATACTATTTTGTATACCTACTATGTAAAATATAGTGATGGTACACTGGTTTATGACGGAGAGAATAATAGAATGATTGATCTCGAGGATTTCGATAGAAGTTCTGTAAGTGTTTATGATACATGGAACCCAACTGGCGATGCAAATAATATTTTTTTCACCAACCCTTTCAGTAGAATTTTATTATCACCTCCGGCAAAAGTAAAATCTGTTTATCCAAAAAAATTTACTCATGAATTCAGAGTAAAATCTCCTTTGCTTCAGCCGGAAGAAGTGATATGCCTTTGCGGATCTACAGACACATTAAAGAAGTGGAGTACAGAAAATCCTGTATTATTTACGCCAAAGAATGATTGGTTTATTGGCAGGGTAGCTTTGAAGGAAAATGACTGGCCAGCAACTTATAAGTATGGTATTTATAATCTTCAGCAAAAGAAGATCATCCGGTTTGAAGATGGTGAAAACCGCGTGCTTCCTGTGACAGAAGGCGCACAAGTTTTTACAGTTTTACATGACGGCTTTGTAAGATGCCCGTTTGTGAAATGGCGTGGTGCAGGCGTTGCTATTCCCGTTTTCGGTTTACGTTCCAAAAAAAGTTTTGGTGTCGGTGAGTTCAATGATCTGGAATTGCTTGTTGACTGGTGCGCACAAATAGATATAAAGTTAATTCAGCTACTACCAGTAAATGATACGACTGCTTCTCACACATGGCACGACTCATATCCTTATGGCGCTATATCTGCATTTGCTTTACACCCTTTATACATTAATCTCGAAACTGTTGCCGGTAAATCGCATGCTGGCATTGTAAAATCTTTAAAGAAAAAGCAAAAGCAATTAAATGACTTGCCTGTCATGGATTATGAACAGGTTATGAAGTTTAAAATGTCGGCTTTAAAAGAAATTTTTCTTGCATCAAAAAAAAGCCTTAAGAATGATCCTGCTTATTTTGAATTTTTTGAGTTGAATCGGCATTGGTTGGTACCGTATGCTGCCTATTCTTATCTGCGTGATAAATATAAAACTCCGGACTTTACAAAATGGAAAACACACAATCTTTTTGAGGAGTCGGAAATTCAGAAACTTGTTTCCCCGGACAGATCTTTTTATAATGACATTGCATTCTTTTATTTTATACAATATCATCTTCACCAGCAGCTTGAAAAGGCTGTTGCATATGCTCATAAAAATAAGATAATAGTAAAGGGAGATATTCCAATCGGTATTCACAGGAATGGTTGTGATGCGTGGTCCGATATTTCATTATATAACATGTATGAACAGGCGGGTGCGCCTCCGGATGACTTCGCAGTGAAAGGTCAAAACTGGGGCTTTCCCACTTATAACTGGGATAAAATGAATGATGATAATTTTCAGTGGTGGCGCCGCCGGTTTGATCAAATGAGTAATTATTTTGATGCTTTTCGTATTGATCATATTCTTGGTTTTTTCAGAATTTGGAGCATTCCATTTCAATCAGTAGAAGGAATTATGGGCCGTTTTGCACCTGCAGTTCCTGTCCATATTTCGGAGTTTTATAATAACGATATCTGGTTTAATTATGACCGGTATTGCAAGCCTTTTATTACAGATGAAATTGTAGGCTCAATATTTCATGATCAATATGAATTTGTAAAACATCAATTTCTTGAAAGCAATGATGGTGGCGGCTATCGAATGAAAAAAGCTTTTAACACACAAAGAAAAATTGAAGAGTATTTCAATAAAAATCATGACGAAAATGGAGCAAAAAATAAGCAGGGATTGTTTGATCTGCTTAGTAATATAATTTTAATAGAAGAAGAAGATTCGGGAGGTCAAAAGTTTCATTTTAGGATACAGATAGATAAAACTTCTTCTTTTCAACAACTGGAACATTTTACCAAAGAAAAATTATACAACTTATATATTAATTATTTTTTTAGACGCCAGGATGACTTTTGGAGAAAAGAAGCTATAAAAAAATTGCCGGCATTGAAAAGAAGTACGAATATGCTCGTATGCGGAGAAGATTTGGGCATGGTGCCGTCATGTGTGCCGCAGGTAATGAATGAATTAGGTATCCTAAGCCTTGAAGTGGAACGAATGCCAAAGGACAGTGCGCATGAATTTTTTCATCCTAATAATGCACCTTATCTTTCGGTCGTTACACCTTCTACACATGATATGAGCACTATACGCGGCTGGTGGGAGGAGAACAGAAATAAAACGCAGCGCTTTTATAATTATATGCTCGGTCATTATGGTGAAGCGCCTTATTATTGTGAGCCATGGATCAATAAAGAAATTATTATCCAGCATTTATATTCTCCCGCTATGTGGAGTGTTTTTATGCTGCAGGATTTGTTAGGTACTAGCGCGGAATTAAGGAGAGAGAATCCTCATGAAGAAAGAATTAATGATCCTTCAAACGCACATTATTATTGGGGTTACAGGATGCATCTTACCCTGGAAACGCTTTTAAAAACCGATGATTTTAATGCTGAGATAAAAAGATACATTGTTGAAAGCGGGCGCGCATGAAGATCAAATACAAATCAATAAATCTTCCCTTCAAATATCCTTTTACTATTTCAAAAGGAACTAAAACTCACCAGCCATCTTTACTTGTGGAGCTGGAATGCTTTGGTATCAAGGGTTATGGAGAAGCTCCTGCGATTCCTTATTATAATATTTCAGTTGATAAAATGATTGAAGATATTGAAGCAAAAAAAATGCTGATCGAAAAGTTTGCATTTACAACCCCTGAAAGATACTGGCATTATCTTCATCATCTGTTTCCTCAAAATCCTTTTTTAGTTTGCGCGCTTGATATCGCAGCATGGGATATCTATGGTAAAATGAATGGACAAACAGTTGTATGAATTATGGAATGGCGATGTATCAAAAAATCCTTTGACTGATTATACAATTGGTATAGATACCATTGAAAACATGGTTAAAAAAATAAAGGAAAAACCATGGCCCATTTATAAGATAAAACTTGGAACGTATAATGATATTGAAATAATTACAGCATTAAGAAAACATACTCCATCTATTTTCAGAATTGATGCAAATGCAGCGTGGAAGGCCGCTGAAGCATTGCAAAAAATAAAGGCGTTTAAAAATTTAGATGTCGAATTTATAGAACAGCCTCTTGCAAAAGATGATTGGCAGGGAATGAAATTTCTTTATGAAAATTCTCCTTTGCCATTGATGGCTGATGAAAGTTGTGTTCTTGAAAATGATGTAGAAAAATGTTTTCGATATTTTCATGGAATAAATATTAAGCTCACCAAATGCAGTGGTATTACACCTGCCTTGCGAATGATATCAAAAGCACGCGAGCTTAACATGAAAGTGATGGTGGGCAGCATGAATGAAAGCGCTGTTGGCACTGCTGCTATAGCGCAGCTATTGCCTTTTATCGATTACGTTGATATGGACGGTCCTCTGCTTCTTGCAGAAGATGTAGCCGAAGGAGTAGCTTTTAAAGAGGGAAAGATTTTTTATAAAAGCCTTGCTGGTATTGGTGTTGAAGTAATTCCATTTTAGATTAATAAAAAAGTTTTGCATTAATAAATTTCTATTCTTTATTTTGCATTACAAATGAATATTAATTTACATACACATCATCATCATGTTTTACCGAAAGGTAAGCTATGTTGACAGGTATGTTTGAAACATATTTTCCAACAAAGGCTTACTGAAAAGTGAGCCTTTTTTATTTTAAAACGCAGTGATGCTTAAAATAGCAATACAAAAGTCCGGTAGTTTATACGATAGTTCCTTGCAGATGCTGAAGGAATGTGGTATAGAGCTTAACAATGGTAATAGGCAACTAAAAGCTATTGCATACGATTTTCCTGCAGAGGTTTATTTTCTAAGGGACGATGATATTCCACAATATGTGTACGATGGTGTGGCAGACATTGGCATTGTCGGTGAAAATGTTGTATATGAAAAAAATAAGAGTATCGATGTTGTAAGTAAGTTGGGCTTTGGTCGTTGCAGGCTAAGCATAGCAGTTCCAAAGAACATGAATTATAAAAATGAAATGGATTTGCAACGTTTAAAAATTGCAACAACATACACATCCCTTTTACAAAATTTTTTAAATGAAAAAAGTGTTGAAGCCGATATTCATGAGATAAGTGGATCGGTTGAAATAGCGCCTGGTATTGGTCTTGCGGATGCTATATGTGATTTGGTGAGCAGTGGCAGCACACTTTTTACCAATGGTTTAAAGGAAGTAGAAGTGATTTTGCATTCAGAGGCTGTGCTGGTTGCTAATAAAAAATTATCCTCAGAGAAAAAGAAGATATTAGATAATTTATTGCTCCGAATTAGCGCCGTGAATACTGCTGGAAATAATAAATATATTATGCTAAATGCTCCCGATGAACAGTTAAAAAATATTACTTCATTGTTGCCTGGCATGAAAAGTCCGACCATTGTTCCTCTTGCGGAAAGCGGCTGGAGCAGCGTGCAGAGTGTAGTAAATGAAAATGATTTTTGGAAATGATTGAAAAATTGAAAGCATTTGGAGCAGAAGGAATATTGGTAATGCCGATTGAAAAAATGATATTATAAAAATTGAATCAATAGGTTTAATCAGGTAAAATTCAATGCAAAATGATAATAACTGGGCCGGATAAAAGCGAATGGAAGGAGTTAATAAAGCGTCCTTCTCAAGATTCAAAAGATATACTACAAGTGTTATCGACATAATTAAAAGATGTGAAAGAAAATGGCGATGAAGCGGTAAGAAATATTCAATGCAATTTGATGGACATTACATTGGAATTTATGGGTAACCGAGGAAGAGATAAAAAAATCATCGAAAGCTATCAGTGAAAATTTAAAAAAGGCAATTCAGATGTTGCAAAAAATAATATTGAAAAATTTCATAAGGAACAGGTGGTAAAGATGACAAAATTGAAACGACAAAAGGAGTTGTTTGTTGGCGCAAATCCTTGCCAATACAAAATGTTGGTTTATATATACCCGGCGGAAGCTGCACCATTATTTTCCACATTTTTAATGCTTGCTATGCCTGCAATGATCGCTGGCTGTAAAGATATTGTCGTGACAACACCGGCGAAATAAAGATGGAAAAATTAACCCTGTGATTTTATATGTTGCAAAAATTATTGAAATTAAAAAAGATTTATAAAATCGGCGGAGCTCAGGCCATTGCTGCGATGGCTTACGGCACGCAAACTTTACGTAAAGCAGATAAGATTTTTGGCCCCGGCAATCAATATGTGACCTTGCAAAACAAGCTAGTAAATGCTGATGGAGTTGCTATTGATATGCTGGCAGGCCCGAGTGAGCTGGCGATATATGCTGATGAAACATGCGTTCCAACATTTGTAGCAGCAGATCTTTTGAGCCAGGCCGAGCATGGAGCGGATAGCCAGGTGATATCTTGTTGCTTCACATAAAAATATATGAGAAATGTGATAAAAGAAATTCATAAGCAGCTTCCTGCCTTGAAAGAAAAAATATTATAGAAAAAAGTTTTTTGCACAAGCGTTATATTGTTTTATGAAAATCATAGATGACGCATTTGATTTCATAAATGAATATGCACCAGAACATTTAATAATCGCATCCAAATAATGCAATGAAAGTTTACAAATTATGTTATAAATGCCGGGAGTGTTTTCCTTGGGAACTTATTCTCCGGAAAGTGCCGGTGATTATGCTTCCGGCACTAATCATACATTGCCAACAAATGGCATTGCAGGACTATCAAAGTGGCGTATCGGTGGATAGTTTTGTAAAGAAAATTACGTTTCAAAAGCTGAATAGAAAAGGCATTAGAAAACATTGGAAATGCAGTAGAGGAAATGGCTGCGGCAGAAGGGTTAGATGGCTCACAAAAATGCAATCGTTATTCGTCTGAAAAATAATAATGACAAATTTTTCGAATTGATAATTTGATAAGAAAAAATATAAAAAACCTGAAGCCGTATTCATCGGCAAGGAATGAGTATACAGGCGAATGCAGATATTTTTTAGATGCAAATGAAAACACTTATGTTTCGCCGTTACCTGATGATTATAACCGTTATCCGGATCCCTTTCAATGGAAGTTGAAAGACGAAATTTCGCAAGAATAAAGGGAGTTCCGGCAGAAAATATTTTTATTGGAAATGGAAGTGATGAAGTGATAGATATTGCATTAAGGATTTTTTGTGAGCCCGTGAAAGATAATGTAATTATATGTCCTCCTACTTACGGAATGTACGAAGTGAATGCTAACATCAATGATGTAGAAATTAAAGAAGTAAATCTTACAAACCTTTTCCATTAGATGTTGAAAGAATATTGAAGCGCAGACTAATAAATACAAAAATTACTTTTTGTTTGCTCTCCCAACAATCCAACGGGAAATAATATGAACAGAAAAGATATTGAATTTTTGCTAAATAATTTTAATGGAATTGTAATTATTGATGAAGCATATATTAATTTTTCAAGGCAAAAAACTTTTATACAGGAGCTAACTGAATATCCGAATTTGATTGTGATGCAAACACTTTCCAAAGCATGGGGACTTGCGTGCTCTTAGATTGGGATTAGGTTTTGCTTCAATAAAAATTATTGATCTTTTTAATAAAGTGAAGCCTCCTTACAATATTAAGCAAGCTTCACAACAACTGGCATTGCAGGCTTTACAAAGCACATAGCAGGTAAATAAATGGATAAAAGAAGGTTACCGTTGAGCAAAGAGAAATTTCTTGTAAAGAAGTATTGAAAAATTTTGATTTATATAAAAAATGTTATCCATGCAGATGCAAATTTTATTTTAGTAAAAGTTAATAATGCGGATGACTTATATCAATTATTTATCTGCAAGAAAATAATTGTGCGAAACAGGAGTAAAGAAATTAATTGTGTGAATTGTTTACGAATAACAATTGGTACACCAGAAGAAAATTAAATTGTTATTGAAGCGCTTAAAAAATATACAGAATGCCTAAAAAAATTTTGTTTATTGATCGTGATGGAACATTGATTAAAGAAGCACCACCTACTTACCAGCTTGATCATTTCGAAAAGCTGGAATTTTATCCTCATGTATTTGAATACCTTTCCAAGAATTGCACAGGAATTGATTATGAATTTGTAATGGTAACTAACCAGGATGGGCTCGGCACTGATTTTTTCCTGAGAAACTTTTGGCCAGTTCAAGATTTTATTATAAAAGCGTTTGAAAATGAAGGCGTATTTTTTTCAAAAATTTGCATTGATAGAACATTCCCAAATGAGAACGCTCCAACAAGAAAGCCAGGAACAGGAATGCTTACGCAATATTTAGACAATCCTGAATATGATATTGAAAATTCTTTTGTAATTGGCGACAGGATAACAGATGTGAAGCTTGCTGAAAACCTTGGTTGTAAAGCGATTTGGCTCAACAATGATTCTGGGGCTTGGAAGCAATGAGGTAAAACAATCAGTAAGTGATCTTGCATATGCAATTGCATTAGAAACCCAAAGTTGGAAAGATATTTATTAATTTTTAAAATTACCTGGACGAAAAATTACTCATGCAAGAAATACAAATGAAACAAAGATTAATGTCGAAATAAATCTAGATGGAACGGAAAAACAAAAATAAAAACAGGTCTTGGTTTTTTTGATCACATGCTGGATCAAATTGGGAAACATGCTGCGATTAATATTTTTTTAAGTTGTGTAGGTGATCTTTATATTGATGAACATCATACAATAGAAGACATTGCCATTGCATTAGGAGAAGCTTTTGCAAATGCCTTGGGTAATAAAAGAGGAATAGAAAGATATGGCTTTTTATTGCCAATGGATGATTGCCTTGCCCAGGTTGCGATTGATTTTGGCGGAAGAAGCTGGATGGTTTGGGATGCAAATTTTAAAAGAGAAAAAATAGGAGAGATGCCAACTGAAATGTTTTTTCATTTCTTTAAATCATTCAGCGATGCTGCAAAGTGCAATATAAATATTAAAGCAGAAGGAGAAAATGAACATCATAAAATTGAAGCGATTTTTAAAGCTTTTGCAAAAGCAATAAAAATGGCTATAAAGCGAGATCCTTAACAATTCATTGCCCAGCACAAAAGGCTTATTATGAAAGTTGTTATAATAAAATATAATGCAGGTAATGTACAAAGTGTGATTTATAGTCTTATGCGATTGGGCATCGATGCGATAATTACGGATGATGTCGATGAGATACAAAGCGCTGATAAAGTAATCTTTCCGGGTGTGGGCAATGCGGCATCCGCTATGGCATATTTGAAAAAAACAAAATTGGATAAAACTATTAAAGGTCTTATCCAGCCTGTATTGGGCATTTGCCTTGGACAGCAACTGCTATGCAAAAAAAGTGAAGAAGGTGACACTGATTGTTTGGGAATTTTTGATATCGATGTAAAAAAGTTTAATAACGACAATAATAATCTTAAGATCCCACAGATGGGCTGGAACAATATTTATAACCTTACGTCGCCGTTATTCAAAAATGTAAAAGAAAATTCTTTTGTGTATTATGTACACAGTTACTATGCAGAACTTGCTGCTGAAACAATCGCTACTACCGATTATACATTGCCTTATAGTGCTGCAATTTGTGCAAATAATTTTTATGGTGTACAATTTCATGCAGAGAAATCTGCAGATGCCGGTGCACAGATCATTTCAAATTTTATAAATCTTATTTAATGGAACTTATATTGGCAATGGATATAATAGATGGTAAATGTGTACGACTTTCAAAGGGAGATTTTAGTAAAAAGATTTTTTATAATACCGATCCAGTAAGTGTTGCGCGGTCCTTTGCTGACGCAGGTTTACGTCGCCTGCATATTGTTGATCTTGATGGTGTAGCCGGTAACCCGTTGAGAAATATTCATGTGGTGGAAACTATTGCCTCAGGCACAACATTAACGATAGACTATGGGGGTGGTATTCGAACATCTAATGATGTAAAGTCCGTTTTTAATGTTGGTGTAAAAATGATAAATACAGGAAGTATTATAATAAAAAATCGTAGTCTTTTCAAAGAGTGGCTCGATGAATTTGGAGCGGAAAGATTTTTACCGGGTGCGGATGTACTTAATAAAAAAATCAAGATAAATGGATGGAAGGAAGATACTGATTTAGATGTTTTTGATTTTATAAAAATCTTGCTCGATTTGCAGTTAAAAACCATTTTTTGTACAGATATTTCAAAGGATGGAATGATGAAGGGGCCATCTACAGATTTGTATAAAGGAATTCTGGAAGTCTTTCCTGCATTGCATCTTATAGCAAGTGGTGGGGTTTCCTGCTATGAGGATTTGTATGCCTTGCGTGATACAGGTTGCAGCGGCGCCATTATTGGCAAGGCTTTTTATGAAGAAAAGATTTCGTTAACGCAAATGGGAAATTTTATAAATGAATAATGCTTACAAAAAGAATCATACCATGCCTTGATGTAGACAATGGGCGAACTGTGAAAGGTGTAAACTTTGTAAACATTCGTGATGCAGGTGATCCTGCAGCGCTTGCATTGTACTACTCGCAGCAGGGTGCAGATGAGCTTGTTTTTCTGGATATAACAGCAACGGTTGAAAAGAGGAAAACGCTCGCAGAACTTGCAAAAAAGGTCGCTTCCAACATCAATATTCCTTTTACAGTTGGTGGTGGTATAACTTCTGTTGATGATGCAAACGAATTGCTGAAATATGGCGCCGATAAGGCTTCTGTGAATTCAGCAGCATTCAAAAATCCATTTTTAATAAAGCAAATGGCTGACGAATTCGGAAGCCAATGTGTGGTGCTTGCTATTGATACAAAAAAAGAAGCCGATGGAAAATGGTATGTGTACCTGGATGGAGGCAGAACCAAAACAAGCACACTTGCATTTGAATGGGCGAAGCAGGCTGTTGATCTTGGAGCAGGTGAAATACTGCTAACGTCAATGAATAATGATGGCACAAAAAATGGCTTTGCAGAAGACATTACATCATTATTCGCAAATAACTTACAAGTACCTGTAATTGCATCCGGCGGCGCTGGAACTATGCAGCACTTTGAAAGCGTTTTCATTAAAGCTAATGCCGACGCAGCTTTGGCGGCAAGTGTTTTTCATTTTGGTGAAATAAAAATACCGGATTTAAAAGAATTTTTATGCAAAAAAAATATTAATGTAAGATATGAACAGAAGTTATGCTGAAATGATACAGCGGATTAATTTTTCAAAGTATCCTGATGAATTAATACCAGCTATTGTTCAGGACGTTAATACAAATACCGTATTAATGCTTGGTTACATGAATGTTGAAGCGTTGCAGAAAACTATTGATACGAAGCTTATAACTTTTTTTAGTCGCAGCCGTAATTGTCTTTGGGTGAAGGGTGAGACAAGTAATAACTTTCTTCATTTTCTTGATATGAAAATCGATTGTGATTTCGATACGCTGCTCATGAAAGCTAAGCCTGACGGGCCTGTGTGCCATACGGGCGCTGAAACATGTTTTAATGAGGAGAATACATCCGAAGACTTTTTATTTACGCTTGAAAAAATAATTTCAGGAAGAAAGAAGCATCCTCTATCCGGCTCTTATACTTCTACTTTATTTAAAAAAGGCATTAATGCTATAGCACAAAAAGTAGGAGAGGAAGCAGTAGAACTTGTGATAGAAGCAAAGGATAATAATAAAAAACTTTTCCTGAATGAAGCTGCTGATTTGCTGTTTCATTATATGATATTGCTCCGGGAAAAGAAGGTTGACCTTAATGATGTAATGGAAATTTTAAAAGAAAGGCATAAGAAATAATATGGCAGTAAGTTTAATTCGATGCCGGTTTATCTTACGAACTGTTTTAAATAATTATTTACAATTTGTTTATTATAAAAAATTATTATGCGGATACTTATTGATATGGATGATGTGATTGCAGATGCCATTGAGCGTTTTCTCGAATGGTACGAAAGAGACTTTGGTGTTCGTTATTCCAAAGCAGATCTCCAGGGAACAAAGCTACATTTGATCGTGCCGGAACAACATAGAAATATTGTAAGAGATTACCCGCATCAAAAAGGATTTTTTAAAGACCTTCCTTTAATTGAGAACAGCAAACAAATAATAGAAGAGCTTAATAACCGGTTTGATGTGTATATCGCATCTGCGGCAATGGAGTTTAAATATTGCCTGGATGAAAAATACGAATGGCTGGATCACCATTTTCCTTTCATTCACTGGAAGAGAAGGATTTTTTGTGGAGACAAAAGTGTTTTAAAAGGAGATGTGTTGATTGATGATCATGATTTTAATTTATCCGTTTTCAGTGGCAGGCCTATCATGTTCACTTGCTCGCACAATATAAATGAAACAAAATATGAGCGGCTTGACAACTGGCTGGATGCTGAGAAACTTTTCGATTTGAAATAATATTTAAGGAATATTTTTAAAATATTATAACGAAAGTGATTCCGTATGTAGGCTAACTGTTATGCAGTAAACGCAAAATTATTTCCGCAGCGTTAGCTGATGCATTGCCACCTTCTGATAAAAGATTTTTTAGTTGAATAAAATCACTTCTGGTTTTTTCTCTCCTTTCAGCGTTCGTTAAAAGATCATTTAGTTCTGTAGTAATATTTTCGGGAGTAAGATTATTTTGTATCAATTCCTTTACTACTTCTTTATTCATAATCAAGTTCACAAGGCTGATGTATTTTAATTTTATCAATCGCTTTGCTATTTGGTAAGATATTTTTCCGGCTTTATAACAAACAATCTCCGGTACACCAAACAACGCAGTTTCTAAAGTAGCAGTGCCTGATGTAACCAGCGCTGCTGTTGCCTTCATAAGCAAAAAATAAGTATTATCAGTTATATCAACATTAGAATATTTATTAAGAAATGTTTTATAAAAGTCTGCGTCTAACGAAGGCGCTTTGGCGATAACAAAATTGTAATCAGGAAAATTTTTGGATGCTTCAAGCATTACCGGAAGCTTCTTTTCTATTTCCTGCTTACGGCTGCCCGGCAACAATGCTATTGTATTTGCTGATGCTTTGGTATTAAAATATTTTCTTTTAATATTTTCAATCACTTCCACCAGAGGATGGCCAACATAATCAACCTCATAATTCCATTTTTTATAAAAATCTTTTTCAAATGGAAGTATGACGATCATTTTATCTACATACTTTTTTATTGTCTTTACCCTGCTTTCTTTCCACGCCCACACTTGCGGAGAAATATAAAACACTGTTTTATAGTGATGAGACTTTGTCCATTTAGCCATTCGAAGATTAAAACCCGGGATAATCAATCAATATCACCACATCAGGATGAAAGCTTTGTATATCTTGTTTACAAAACTTAAAATTTCTTATTATCGCGGGAAGATTTTTTATTACTTCTGCAAAACCCATAAATGCAAGATCCCTGTAATGCTTTACCAGCGTGGCTCCTGCAGCATTCATCTTATCGCCGCCCCAGCATCTGATGTTTGCTGAAGCATCCAGTTTTTTTATTTCTTTTATGAGATTGCTTCCATGAAGATCGCCGGAAGCTTCACCTGCAATAATGTAATATTTCACCAGTTGTAAATAAATCTTTTCGCTTTTAAAGATAGATAAGATTTGTTTTGTGAACGCCTGACAGACGTTTAATAATACTTAAATATAAAAGCAACGATGGCATAAATTATTGTTACCAAAAATATTCCTTTGGCGGTTTTGTCCCTATGCCCATTTATATAGATGGTAAACAAAGCGGCATTAGCAAGCAATGAAACGCTTATTGAAATAGATATAAGATTGGGGTTCATCTTCATCCATTGAAACATTTCTGAAATGGTGAGCCCATTAAATTTATATAATTTAAAAAGCATGAAACCTAATACAGGCGCAATAAAGCCAAGAACAAGCCCAAAAATAAAATTGTCTTTTTTGAATATCATAATACATCCCAGTTTTTTTCCAGTTCTTTTTTTAACTTGTAATTAGTAAGATCAAATTGAACAGGTACAACGCTTACATAATTATTTTCTAAAGCCCATACATCGGTATCTTCTGCTGTATCAAAATTTTTAAACTCACCGGTAAGCCAATAATATTTTTTTCCATGCGGGTCAAGCCTTTCATCAAAGTCTTCATCATATTTTGCATATGCTTGCTTGCAAACTTTTATTCCTTTCATTTCATTAAGTGGTACAGATGGTATATTTACATTCAGCAGCAAATGTTTTTCTTTTTTGTTTGCTTTAAAAGACTTTCAACAATTTTTCTTACATAAAATTTTGATGCAGTAAAATCTGCTTCAAACCTATAATCAAGTAATGAAAAACCAACAGATGGAATGCTTTCAATAGATGCTTCCATTGCAGCACTCATGGTTCCTGAATAAATAACATTTATGGAATGATTGGCCCCATGATTAATACCGCTCAAACATATATCCGGCTTGCGATGTAGGATTTTATCAACCGCAGTTTTACGCAATCCACAGGTGTGCCGCTGGTTTGCCATGTTTCTACACCTTCATGCATATCTTCCACTTTATTCAGCCGAAGCGGAACACCAATAGTTATTGCATGTCCCATACCGCTTTGCGGCTTATCAGGCGCTACAACTATTAGCTTTCCTAATCCCAATACAGCTTCGGTTAAATTGTGAATACCGGGAGCTGTTATGCCATCATCATTAGTTATTAGAATTATCGGGCAATCTTTTTTTTCTTCAATCATGTGTATTTTTTTATAGCAGCAGTTATTTAAAACCACCTGAACCACGGCCTCGCTACTGCTTCTCTAAACGGCCAGGGCATGGCAATTAGTATTAGCAATAAGGCTATTCCAAAAAATAAAAAGACTCTTATTAAATTTTGATAGTGATGTTGCGGCTCTTTTTACAACTACTCTTCCTACATGCACCAATATCCATGCGATGATCATCATTGACTCATGTTCTATAGTAAAAAAGCGAAGTGTTGCATTTCCGGAAATCTCATGCAAATGCTTCAGGCTTTCAAACCACATACCACTGAAATATAAGCCCAGCCCTACAAGCAGCTGTATATCCATACTGAGCATAAAGAAAAAATTACTACGTCCATCACCGAGAGTAAATTTTTTTTTAGAAGCAATGCCTGCAATAGCATTCAACAACGTCCATACGCCAAATAGCAAAACGAGCCAGCGCATCAGGTTATGTATCACTAGAAGTACTTGCATAAATTTTTTGCAAAGGTATTGGTTTGGGTGCTTTAATGTTTTAACAAGAAGAGCTTTTACATTAATTATCTTTTGAATTATTTGAAATGAACTAATCTTAAATTTAGAACATGTCTACCTGTTATGCGATAGACGAAAAGCTGGATGAATTTAGAGGTAAGTTGTTTTATTTATTTGCATTCCATAACTTTCACTACCAAAATCTATTGATATGAAAATTTTAATTGGCTCTTTAGTTGGCGGTATAATAATTTTTATCTGCCAGTTTCTCTCATGGACAATTCTTGATCTTCATCGACCGGCGCAGCAATACACCTCAAAGCAAGATAGCATTGCACAATACCTGGAGACACATCTTGATTCAAGTGGTGGTTATCTTTTACCAACTATGCCAAAAGGCGCATCCATGGATGATAATGCAGCATTGGCGAAAAAAGCAGGAGGCAAACCGTGGATACAAATATTTTATCACTCATCTATGAATACGAATATGGGTGCTAATATGGCAATAAATCTTATTGTTAATATTATAATGGTGTGCCTGTTTTGCTGGATTATAAGTGGCTATGCAAAAAACTCTATGGGCAAAACTTTTTTAGCAGCCATATTTTTAGGGCTAATTATTTTCCTTCATGGCGCTTATACTATTCATATATGGTACGAAACATTTGACCTTACTGCGCACTTTGCTGATTACATGGTAAGTTGGGCTCTTACCGGCATTTGGCTTGGCTGGTGGCTGAACCGAAGGAAGACAACTTATTAAAATTGATTTGTTATAAATAAAAATACCTGCTATTAATGCAGGTATTTTATTTAAAGAGTTATATAAGTTAATTATTGCGTTTTATCATGCACTTGCGTATCTTTTTTGAGCTTTGGTAGGTTTTTAATAACAGGGTTTTGCAATTCCGTATTCAATGATTGCTGGCTTTTAAAATATTGTTCCATGCCTTGCAACTGTTGTAAAAGCTGCTGCACAATTTGGTTTTCATAAGCAAGGCCTTGTTGCTTATTTTCATCAAGGCTATTAAAATAAGTTACCTGTTGCTCCAAGATCTTTGCGTAATGATTCCGAAACCTTTTTAGCCAATACCGTATCACCGGCTTTATAAGCTGCTAGTAAAAATTGTCCGGAGATCTGGTCCTGTTGCTGCCGGCGTGATACCAGCCCATAAGGAAAATTTTCCTGCAACATCATTTTATCGCATCTTTCCAATAATTTTTTTGCATCATCTTTCCTGTCATGATCAGCCAGGTTATTGCAGCGACCTGGGCATATTGCATTCTTATTGTATTTAAATGCCTCCTGTTTTCTTCATCATAATAAACGCCTGGCTTATCAGCATTCCCAAACACAAATTTTTTCATCATAACATCATAAGCCCAATCCCTGTTTACTTCGCTGTTTTTCACAGGCACAAGCCGATAAGTAAGTCCATCCGTTCTTAAGTATTGCTGAAAGCCAAGTTCATCATAAGGCGATGTAAAATAAATTGGTCGCTTCCATTTATTGGCAGCCATAATATTTAAGTATGCCGCTTTCATTTTTACCCAAAGCACTTTTAGGTAATATCAAAATCAAGTTCACTTACCACGCTATCATCCGGCATTCACTGTACCATTTTGTCTTACAAGATTGGTATCAACAGGTATGCTTTACTTTTTTAGTAGGAAAAATATTTAAGATATTCATCACCATTTTGCAGCCATTCGGGAAGGATCATCGCTACCTGCATAATCTTTCATCATTGTATAAAGATCCATTGGCTTGTGTTTGATCCACTTTTGCACCCGGCGCATCAGGATAATAATAAATGGCATCTCTTTTACTTCCTATAATTTGATCGGCAGTCCACAGCACATCAATAGGATCGCTTTGGTTTACTTTATATCGCAATTGGTTAATATACCAATCAGTTCCCAGCAGGCTTGAGTTAATCACTCTTATATCCCTGCGAACGCCTTGCACTTCCTGTGCATACCAAAGCGGATAAGTATCATTATCGCCAAAGGTGATCAATATTGCATTAGGTGCGCAACTCTGTAAATAATCTATAGCAAGATCGCGTGCAAGAACTTTATGGCTTCGGTCATGATCATTCCATTCCTGGGTGCCCATTAATCACGGGAACTGCAAGCATACAAAGTCCTGCAGATGCATAATTGGCCATGTTGACCCTTCATAAATTTTTCAAACAGCTCTTTTACATACAATACTCCAAAGCCAATCCATATGGCAAAGGCATAGAATGAGCCTACATAAGCATAGTCCCGTTCACGTGGCTGATTGCCTGCCTGGTTCAGATAAATGCAAATGGCAAAACCGGTAAAAAAGAACAGCAATCCTACTACAAGCGTATCTTTTTTATCTTTTTTATATTGATAAATCAAGCCCAAGAATACCTAATATAAATGGCAGGCAAAAAAGCGTATTATGTGATTTATTATGCTTAATACTATCAGGCATTTTACTTTGATCGCCCAGCCTTGCATTATCCCAGAAAGAAATACCGGTAAGCCAGTTTCCATCTCTTACATTGCCCATATCAACACCCTGGATATCGTTTTGCTTTCCGGCAAAATTCCACATAAAATACCGCCAATACATCCAGTTAAACTGGTAGCTAACAAAAAAGCTGATGTTATCAGCCATTGTTGGCTTATCAGAATAGTTTCCTGTTTTCTGATCTTTGCCAATGCCTGCAAAACTTGCATAATAATCGGCATGTCCCTGGTCATTGCTGTCATCCCACATCCTTGGAAAAAAATGCTTGTCTTCCGGCGCATAATCAGTAACATATTTTTTGCCTTTTTTTTCATACTTATCTTTTCCTTTTACATAAGTATCCATCAGGATTTTGCGAGTTGGCTGTGCAGTAAAATCCTGTCCATATAAAATGGGCCAGTCGCCATATTGCTCGCGGCTTAGATAGCCAACAAGACTCACAGGGTTATCAACATTGAACATATCCACTGCAGGATCGGCATTGGAACGGATAAGCGTTGTATAGTAAGTTGAAAAGCCGAGCAATACAAATGCAAAGCTCCACATGGCAAGTTTTAAAAAATTCCAGTTCTTTTTGTCCGCAAGCCGTAGCATAAAATAAATAATAACGCCGATCATTACAAAGAAGAAAGTAAAGCCGGTAAAGAAAGGAAGGCCAAGATCATTTTTAAAAAATATATCGAACTGTCCTGCAAATTTAATGGTCCATTGAATCATGGGTACCTGTACAATACCGGTAATAACACAGGCTATCATAAAAGCCCAGAAAGTCTTCCATTTTGTTGTATTATATCGTTTGAAATAATACACCATTACAATAGCAGGAATGGTAAGAATTGGCAGCAAATGCACACCCACTGCAAGTCCTATCAAGATAAAAAATTAGTATCAGCCAGCTGTCGGCACGGAGTAAAATGTCCTTTTATGCCATTTGCTTGTTCATCAGTTACATCATGTTCCCATTTAAGAACTGCCCAAAAAACAATCGCTGTAAAAAAAGATGAGCTTGCATATACTTCCGATTCCACAGCACTGTACCAGAATGAATCGCTAAAAGTATAGGCCAATGCACCTACGACACCGGCAGCCATTATAGAAAAGATCTGGTTGTTGGTTAAGAGGATTCGGATTATTTTTTTCAACAATCTTTCTTGCAAAGTGCGTAATGCTCCAGAATAAAAATAAAATAGTAAAGCCGCTCATTAAAGCGCTCATGCTGTTTAAGCCAAGAATTGCGCTGTCAGGGTTCGAAAAAGGAATCATGAAAAGCCTGCCCAATAAGTATAAATAATGGTGCTCCCGGCGGATGGGGTATTTGAAGTTTATAAGCGCTGGAAGCAAACTCGCCGCAATCCCAAAAACTTCCGGTAGCTTCCATCGTTAATAAATATACCATGCAGGCAATAATGCATATTGCCCATCCTGTAATATTGTTGATTCGTTTAAAGCTCATAGCTGGGTTTTAATAAACAGGGGCAAATATAAAACTATGAATGGCTACAATTACAACGGGCTGATATTTTTTTTACACAAAGGAATGTTAATTTAATATGTTATGATGTACGAGATGTGCGATAGGGCATGTAATGGTGCCATATCTATCATTAAAACGTATTACTTCGTCTGCATATCGTACTTGCATTATCTACTTTGCTAATGAAAAAAGCTTTTCTTCAATTGCATATTGCTGTTCTTTTTGCAGGCTTTACTGCTATACTTGGCAAGCTGATTCATTTAAATGAAGGGATATTGGTCTGGTACAGGATGTTATTAAGCGCTGTTTCACTTGCTTTAATATTATTGCTTCAAAAAGAACTTTAAGGATTTCTTTTATAAACATAATAAAAATTTTTGGTGTAGGAGCTATTGTAGCCATTCATTGGGTTACCTTTTATGGAAGTATTAAATATTCGAATGTTTCTGTATCAGTGACATGTTTTTCTGCGATTGGTTTTTTTACTTCTTTTTTTGAGCCAGTCATTATGAAGAGAAGAATTGACTGGATAGAAGTATTGCTGGGATTGCTTGCCATTGCGGGCATTTACCTCATTTTTAATTTTTATCCGCAATATAAAACAGGAATTATTTTTGGAATTATTTCAGCAATGCTGGCAAGCATTTTCCCAATATTTAATAAAAACCTGCTTAAAGAATTTTCACCTGAAATAGTTACACTTTATGAAATGACAGGTGGTTTTATTGCTCTTTGTATCATCATTCCCTTTTACCTGCATTTTTTCCCAGCCAATATTATTATTCCCACTTTATCAGACTGGATGTGGCTACTCATTCTTGCATGGATATGTACAGTCTTAGCTTTATTCTTGCAATTAAATGCACTAAAAAAAATATCGCCATTTACTGCAAATCTTACTTAAACCTTGAGCCTGTGTATGCTATAATTCTTGCATTTATTATTTTTAAGGAAAATAAATTTTTAGGGCGAGGATTTTATTTGGTTTTGGCCTGATATTACTTGCTGTATCACTTACAAATGATGAGAGTATGGAATGAGAGAAAATTAGCAAAATGAGAACAAAGATCTCAGTAACAGTGTTAATTCATGTGCTTATGGCAAAAATACTATCTATGTGGTAAGTTTTGCAAATGCCCTGAACATTTCACTTACGCCGCAATATTTATCCTGCGATAAGGTAACTGCTTTTTCCACTTTAGCTTCATCTGCTTTTTTAACTTTAATTCTATAAGTAATCGTTACATCATCATAAATCTTGGATGATTATCTGTGAGGTGTGCTTCAATATTAATGGTAAAATCAGAAAAACTTACTTTCATTTTTTTTAAAAGACTTACAATCAGGCCTGTGCAGCCTGCAAGTGAAACCAGCATCAAAATTTTCGGGCCGGGTCCAGCATTGTTTCCTCCGGCATCTTCATCAAGATCAATAGTAATGCTATGGCCATTTATCAGGGTTGTAAAATTCATCCCGCCCTGGTATACAGAAGTTATAGAATTGGTTGCCATAATGTTGCTTGATTTAATATCGATAAACCGTTATATCCTTGATTTTACTGCTTCCGAAATTTGTTGCGCATTCATAGCGCCCGATTGGCGCCAAAGAACTTTACCTTTTTTAAACAGAATCAAAGTAGGAACACCTTGTATGTTATAATGTCCTGGCCGTAGGCTGATTTTTATCAATATCAACTTTCAAAACCCTTACATTGTCTTTATTATTTTGGGCAAATCGTTGCAATTCAGGCGCCATCATTTTACAGGGCCCGCACCATTCTGCATGAAAATCAACCAAAACCGGCTTTTCATCATTAATTATTTTGCTTAAATGTTTCCATAAAAATTTTATAAATATAATGCATAAACTATGCCTTTGGTCAAAAACGCTATGACTAAAAATGGACAATATGTCAGTTATAAAGAATAGGCAACTGTTTAATTATTTTTAAGGTAATTAATTTCTTTATTACCTTTGCCGTCCGAAAAAAAATCATTATGGCCAGAGTATGTCAGGTTACAGGGAAAAGACCCATTACAGGGAATACAGTTTCTCATTCAAATATAAAAACACGCAGGAGATTTTTACCTAATCTTCAAAAGAAAAGATATTTTCTTGCAGAAGAAGGTAAATGGATCACTTTAAAGTTATCTTCAGAGGCGATTCGTACGATCAATAAAAATGGTCTTTTTAACGTAGTGAAGAAAATGAGGGCAAACGGCGCAAAGATCTGATAAAAATATTTAAAATATTGTTATGGCAAAGAAAGGAAACAGGGTACAGGTAATTTTAGAATGCACGGAGCATAAGACTTCCGGCATGCCGGGCACCAGCCGCTATATTACCAAAAAAAATAAAAAGAATACTCCTGAACGCCTGGAATTGAAAAAATTCAACCCGATTTTAAAAAAGGTGACGGTTCATAAAGAAATTAAGTAATTAGCTCAATTGGAAATTAGCTCAATTAGCTAACAGCATCACATTGTCAATTAATCAAATAATCAAATTATCAAATTAACACATGGCAAAAGCAGCAAAAACCGCAATTAAAACAAAAGATCAGAAAGCGGCTGCAGAAGCAAAGAACTGGACAAAAGTAGTGCGTACGGTTCGCAGTCCTAAGTCAGGTTCTTACACTTTTAAAGAATCTATTGTTCATAAAGACAAGATCAAAGAATTTTTAGCAAGCTGATTTTGGACTTCTAATATTATTTATAAGGCTATCCGGCATCGTTGCGGATAGCTTTATTTATTTTTACGCTTTACTAATTTCAGACAATGGGAATTTTTGATAAAATTTTTGGAAAAAAAGAACAGAAGGAAAGCCTTGACCAGGGATTACAAAAAACAAAAGAAGGCTTTTTTGAAAAGCTTACAAAAGTAATTGCCGGCAAAAGTACGGTGGATGAAGAAGTGCTGGATAATCTTGAAAATGCTTTGGTAAGTGCAGATGTTGGTGTTGACACAACGGTAAAAATTATAGATGGTATTGAAAAAAGAGTTGCCCGGGATAAATATATAAATACATCGGAACTTAACTCGGATATTAAAGGAGGAGATACAATCTGTTCTTGGTTGATTCGCCTGAAGACACTTCTTATAAAAGTTATGAATTGCCTGCTGCGTCATAAGCCGCATGTGATTTTAATAGTCGGAGTAAACGGTGCTGGTAAAACGACTACTATTGGTAAACTGGCACACAATTTTTCATTGGCAGGCAAAACAGTTTTGCTAGGAGCTGCAGATACTTTCAGGGCGGCGGCAGTTGAGCAATTGGATATCTGGAGTAAAAGAGCAGAGGTGCCTATCGTGAAGCATGCGATGGGCGCAGATCCCAGCGCTGTTGCCTTTGATGCGGTGCAGAGCGCTGCTGCAAGAAATACGGATGTGGTATTGATAGATACAGCCGGAAGGCTGCATAATAAAATTCATTTGATGGATGAGCTTAGTAAGATAAAGCGATCGGTAAGTAAAGCGATGCCTGGTGCGCCGCACGAAGTATTGCTGGTGCTTGATGGAAGTACGGGGCAAAATGCAGTGGAGCAGGCAAGGCATTTTATTGCGGCAACAGATGTAACTGCAATAGCTATTACCAAACTGGATGGCACTGCGAAAGGCGGTGTTGTTTTGGCAATTGCAGATCAGTTTAAAATTCCGGTGAAATTTATAGGAGTTGGCGAAAAGGCAACCGACCTTTTGGTATTTGATAAAAAAGAATTTGTAGATAGTTTGTTTGAAGGAGTTAGCTGAAGAATTAATGGGTTAATATATAAATAAAAATATTGTTATTCTTAAATGAAAACAAAACTTAAAAAAGATAAAGTAAATATTATAACACTCGGCTGCAGTAAAAACCTTGTGGATAGTGAAGTGCTGAGCGGCCAGCTGGGAGCGGCTCGTATAGATGTTATACACGAAAATAAAAAAACGGATCACAATATTGTTGTAGTGAATACCTGTGGATTTATTGATAAAGCAAAGGAAGAAAGTATTAATACTATTTTGGAACAGGTAGAATTAAAAAAGAGTGGAAAGCTTGATAAAGTCTATGTTACAGGCTGTCTAAGCGAAAGATATAAGCAACATCTTGAAGATGAAATTCCAGAAGTGGATGCATTCTTTGGTACAATGGAATTGCCATTTTTATTAAAAAAATTTAATGTTGATTATAAAGCGGAATTGCTTGGAGAAAGATTATTAAGCACTCCAAATCATTATGCATATCTTAAAATAAGTGAAGGCTGTAACCGCACTTGCTCTTTTTGCGCTATACCATTGATGCGTGGCAAACATATAAGCCGCAGCATTGAATCATTGGTAGATGAAGCAAAAATTTTAGTGAGCAGAGGTGTTAAAGAAATCATGTTGATTGCGCAGGAGCTTACTTATTATGGTTTGGATATTTACAAAAAAAGAGAATTGCCTAAATTACTTCATGCACTTGCGGATATAAAAGGCCTTGAGTGGATACGCTTGCATTACGCATATCCTTCAAAATTTCCTATGGAAATAATTGATGCAATGAAGGAACGTGAAAATATTTGCAACTATCTCGATATGCCTTTGCAACATGCCAGCAACAAGATGTTGAAATCAATGAAAAGGCAAATAACCAGAGAAGAAATGCAAGATACCATTGCTGAGATAAGAAATAAAATTCCGGGTATTTGCTTGCGAACTACGCTCATTGCGGGTTTCCCTGGAGAAACGCAGGATGATGTAGAAGAAGTAAAACGATTTTTTGAAAAAAATGGAATTTGATCGTGCAGGCATTTTTACTTATTCGCATGAAGAAAATACATCTGCTTATAATCTTATTGATAACATTTCTGAAGAGGTAAAACAGTTACGTGCCCAGGAAATTATGGAAGTGCAGCAGGAGATTTCTTTAAAGAAGAACGAAGAAAAAATTGGTAAAGTTTTTAAAGTAATTATTGATAAAAAAGAAGCAGGCCGTTATCTCGGCCGCACAGAGTTTGATAGCGTTGAAGTAGATAATGAAGTGATTGTTCACTCTGAAAAGAAATTATATGCAGGCGATTTTGTTTCTGTAAAAATTACCAATGCATTTGATTACGATCTTGAGGGAGAAGTAGTGAACGAAGAAGTTCTTGTTTATTAATGATTTTCTTTTGCAAATTCATTGGCAAGTTCATCCAGTTTTTTGGAAGATAAGGTTTCCTTCCCATCTTGTATAACGATCCTATAACGAAAAGTAACCGTTTCACCTCTTTTCAAGTGAAGATTTTCAGATGACTTTCCATTAGTAAAGGCTTTAGCTCCGAGCGGGTTTGCTGAAAATAATCCATAACCTCGGGCATGCCAGAATGTAGGATAGTCAGGGTTTTCCGGATTATCGATGATAACAATACTAATGGAATCATTTTTAATTTTTCCATAAACTTTACACCAGTTTCCTCTTGTGCTCCACGCACTATCGCCGGTTCTTCCCTCGCTTGTTAGATAGTTGCCTGTAGCAATGTCTTTTGAAGCTTTTACTTGTGTTACATTGCCTTTGCCATCTTTAAATTCTTTTTCTTTTTTATCGGGTATTTCCAATGCAGGAGCTAGTCTTATTGCGTACAATCCGTCTTTGGCATCAGTAAAATTTATTAAGGTATCTGCTTTTAATATTGTTTCCCGATCTATGATTCGCATATCGCCGGTGCCGCTAAAGTTTAAGTAAGTTGTTTCTTCAAGTAATACATCTTTATGTTGATCAATCCAGTTAGCATGATAAATAATTGTGCCTCTCTTATTACCTGAAATTGTTGTTACGCTATCTGTTTTTATCCACCCATACAAATTTTTTTTATCTTTTGGTATTGCATACGAATTATTCCAGAAGTCAATCCCATTCACGTTTTCATACGTAAACCATATACCGGTATGATGAGGATGATCGGTAGGATCTCCTGGTGAAGGATGTAACGGAAACCCTCTTGTAATCATTGTTTCATCTGCGGCGTAAACAGGAAACAGAACAGGCTTTTCCAGAGTATCCGGGTATAAAAAACTTGTAAAAAGTTTATTCCCGATAAAAACATCAACCTTGTTTTCATTCTCAGATTGTAAAACTTGTACCATCAAATTTTTTTGTGCAGATAGCTGTGTCATAAAAAATGTAACAGTAAAACATACACAAAATCTTTTCAGGCAATTTTTCATGGTAATTATTAAAAATTATTAGTGTGTACAATAACAGTTATGTAACAAACGAGATCTAATATTTAAAAATTTTACCCCCAGCCATCACTTCCTGTAAGTTCTCATCAAATGTTGCTTTCATCCCCGTGTGTGACGCAGCCGTAGTCATAATATTTGCAATGGAATGGCTATAACCCGCTTCCACCGGGGCATGAGGTTGCTTGCGGCTTCGCACACATTCCATCCAATTGCGCACATGATTGCTTGTAAGTATATCCCCACCGGTGTTTGCAGAAGCCACTACTTTTTCAGCATCTGATAAATTTATATCCGGCAATAAGTTAGGTTGCATACCCATTTCATCAGCAAAATGTTTTGTAAGACCGCCTTTGGGAGAAACCTTGTTGGTAATAAGATTTAATTCGCCACCATTGGAATAATAAATTTCAGAAGGATTCTCATCTCCATTATCCATGCGGGATGCAAAAGAAACCTGGAACCCTGTTGAAGGATCATCAATAGGGCCATAATCAAAAGCAGCAGTTATTGTATCCCAATTTTTTCTTCCATCTTTCCACATGTAAATGCCGCCGTTTGCAACAACACTGCGTGGATGTTTTAATCCGCTAAACCAATGCACCGTATCAATTTGGTGGCTCATCCACTGACCTGGAAGTCCTGAAGAATAGGGCCAGAACAAGCGATACTCCAGATATTTTCTCGGGTCAAAAGTATCTTCGGGCCTGTTAAGCAAAAACCTTTTCCAATCCGTATCTTCTTCTTTCAATTGTGCGACCAGGGCAGGCCTTCGCCACCGGCCAGGCTGGTTTACATTCCATGTAAGCTCTACCATTTTTATTGGACCGAACTTTCCTGATTGTATAAAACCTGCAGCTGCTATGTAATTGGCACCGCTTCTTCTTTGTGAGCCTATTTGGACAATTTTGTCCGAACCCTTTATAGTTTTTAATGCCGCTTTATTATCATCCATGGTTTCAGCAAAAGGCTTTTCTACATAAGCATCGCAGCCTGCATTCACTGCTTGTATGGCATGAAGTGCATGTTGAAAATCTGCTGTACTAATGAACACTGCATCTACTATCTTTTTATCATACATTTCTTCATTGTTCCTGCAAGCGATTATATCGTGTTGCATTTTATCTTTCCACGCAGCAACCCCTTCCTCCCTTCGCTTATTCCATATATCTGAAACAGCAACAATGTCAAAATTTAATTCCTTATAATGATTCATAAACGCAGGCATGTGTGAATTCCTATGCCTGTCTGAAAAGCCTACCACGCCTACTTTTACACGATCATTGGAACCGATGATACGTTTGTAGCTTTTAGCACTGAAGGCATTCGCGCCTGCGTAAAGGCCTGCTGTTGTTATTGCTGTTTTCTTTATAAAATCACGGCGGGAATTGTGCATTGCAATCGTTTTTAGAAGTTAGAAATCAAAAACGATATAAAATTAAAACTATAACTCGTTTTATTGCATAGTTATTTTGATAATCATTTCGATATTCGTCATGAATCACTCATTATTTTGCAACTATCTTTGTTTTCTAAAAAGAATTTGTACTTCATCTAATGGCGGAAAAATTTCAATCTGATTATATTTCTTACACCAAAGCTGGCTTCTCCAAAATTGTTGTTGATTATATTGCTCAATCGGATAATCTTAAAAGTTTTAATGAACATGAATTAAATATTGAAGGCATAAAAAATGCGATTCAACAGAGAAAGATTTATAATACGAATCGAACGTTATTAGTGGATCAATTACAAATTCAATATCAAAACTTGAATGATTGTGATGCGGTAAAAGCCAATATACATCAGCTTTTACAAGCAAATACATTCACAATATGTACTGCTCACCAGCCTAATATTTTTACTGGTCACTTATATTTTATTTATAAAATATTTCATGCCATAAAGCTTGCAGATGAACTGAAAAAGCAATTGCCCGAATACAATTTTATTCCTGTTTATTTTATGGGGAGTGAGGATGCGGATCTGGAAGAGTTGAATCATATTATCATTGATGGCAAAAAATTTACATGGAACACAAAACAAAAAGGTGCTGTTGGCAGGATGAAGGCAGATGATGCTTTGCTTAAAATTATAGACGAAATAAGTGGAAGATTATCAGTTGAAAAATATGGGAACGAGATAACGTATCTTTTGAAAAAATGCTATAAAAAAGATGCAACAATTGAGCAAGCTACTTTTCTCTTCGTTCATGAGTTATTCAAAAGTTATGGCTTGCTTATATTTCTGCCTGATAATGGATCTCTTAAAAGGCCTATGAATACTATATTTCATGAAGATATTTTTAAAAATACTTCTTCAGAAATCGTACATGCAACTTCCAAAAAATTATCAGAGCATTATAAAGTTCAGGCGCAACCAAGAGAAATAAATTTGTTTTATTTAAAAGATAATATTCGTAACAGGATTATAAAAGTGGACGAAAAATTTGCCGTGAACGATACGGCCATTGTTTTTACAAAAGAAGAACTTCACAAAGAATTAAGCGGCCATCCTGAACGTTTTAGTCCAAATGTAATTTTAAGAGGATTGTACCAGGAAATGGTATTGCCCAACATAGCATTTATTGGTGGCGGCGGTGAGCTTGCATACTGGCTGGAACTAAAGGATTTGTTTCATCATTATAAGGTTCCTTATCCTTTGGTCATCTTAAGAAATTCATTTTTACTCATTGAAAAAAACTTAAATGCATTAATTGAAAAACTGCATATTTCAAATCAGGATTTATTTAAAAATCAGATGGATGTTTTCAATGAGATTGTAAAAAAGCTTACAACGTTACGGTTACACATAGATTCGGAAAAACTAGAAATCAAGAAGCAATATGATTCCATAAAAGAAGCAGCGGGCAACATTGATTTAACGCTTAAGCAACACGTAGAAGCTTTGCAGGTAAGCGCTTTAAAGCGATTAGACATTCTTGAAAAGAAGATGCTTCGTGCTGAAAAAAGGAAATTTGCAGATATAAAAAATCAGGTTGAAAAAATTTATAAAATTTTATTTCCAGAAAATAATTTACAGGAGCGAACAGAAAATTTCATGTTGTTTTACGCAAAATGGGGGAGTGAATTTTTTGAAACGTTGTATGAAAATTCTTTAACGACGCAACAGGAGTTTTGTGTGATGAAGGAGGTGGAATAAAATAGAAATATTAATATTTCTTCTCAATATTCTTAGCCTTTTCTTCAACCTCTTTTTTCATTTCATTTTTAAAGTCAATGAGCTTTTGTTGAAGATCGGCATCAGATGTTGCTAATATTTGTGCAGCAAGTATGCCCGCATTTTTTGCAGCATTTAAAGCAACAGTTGCAACGGGAACACCGTTGGGCATTTGCAAAATTGAAAGTACCGAATCCCAACCATCAATAGAATTGGAAGATTTTATGGGAACTCCGATAACAGGCAACGTAGTAATAGATGCGATCATTCCGGGCAAATGGGCAGCGCCTCCGGCTCCGGCAATGATCACCTTCAAACCCTTGTCTACTGCGGCTTTTGCATAGTCCATCATTCTTTCGGGTGTACGATGAGCTGAAACAATGGTGAGCTCAAAAGCAATGTTGAATTTTTCTAAAATTTCGGCGGCAGCTTCCATAACTTTCAAATCACTGTCGCTTCCCATAATGATTCCAACACTTGCACCCATTTTTTTTATTTAAAACAAAGAAACGCTTTTTTAACCTATTGATATCCTTGCAAAATTATTCGGAGTGGCTGTTATAATGTCTATCATGCTTTTGCACGAAGAGTTCTGTTTATAATATTCGCTTTATAAGTAAGATCCTGCATGGATTGACTGATAACGGTTACATGCCCCATTTTCCTGCCGGGTCTTGTTTGCTTTTTGCCATATAAATGAACGAACGCATTTTCAATTTTTAAAACATTTTCAAGCCCCTCGTATATAACATTGCCGGAACAACCATCGGAGCCAATAATGTTGATCATGGCGG
Source organism: uncultured Chitinophagaceae bacterium (assembly GCA_963823975.1). Classification (GTDB taxonomy): domain Bacteria; phylum Bacteroidota; class Bacteroidia; order Chitinophagales; family Chitinophagaceae; genus Ginsengibacter. Next base: position 467,581 of record CAWGNP010000001.1, read on the forward strand.
AAGGCATGATGGTTTTTACATTGCCTAAAGGATAGTGTAACAATATTCTCCAAAGCATATCAAACTGTGATGAATAGTTTCCTTCGATTGTATGGTGGCCGCTATTGTGCAGCCGGGGTGCTGTTTCGTTTACACACACATTATCTTCTTTATCTACAAACATTTCAACTGCGAAAATTCCAGGGCTTTGTAAATTTTTTACAACAGTTAATGCAATTGCCTCTGCCTTCCACAAAACTTTTTCACTGATAGCTGCAGGACAAAGCTGGTATTGCAATAAATTATAATCTTTATTAAAAATCATTTCAACCGCAGGGAAGAGTGCTATTTCTCCAGCGTCGCTCACGGCAACGATGATCGCAATTTCTTTTTTTATATTAACCATTTTTTCCAGCACCGCCGGCGCATCAAAGCCGTTATCCGTTTCCTTTTCATTGTTAATAATCACTACACCTCGTCCATCATAGCCACCCATTGCGACTTTATGAACAGCGGGCAAAAAGCCAATGTGATTGTGCAACTCTTTTTTATTTTGTGTAACTACGAAAGCTGCCGTAGGTATATTGCCATTTGTATAAAATTGCTTTTGTAAAATTTTATTTTTTATTGTTCCGAGCGCAGATGGCTTAGGATACACAGCAATACCTTGTTCCTGAAGTTTGTAAAGTGCTTCCACATTTACTGATTCTATTTCAATAGTAATGGCATCAAGGTTTTTAGCGAAATTATATACATCATCATAGTTGGTTATATCTCCTTTTATAAAATGATCGCAAAGATGTGCGCAAGGGCATTCAGGATCCATTTCCATTACAAAAGTTTCTACCGGATAATTCACGCCCGCTTGCAAAAGCATCCTTCCAAGCTGGCCACCGCCTAATATACCAACCTTCATCATTCAAAATTTTTTTGCAAGATAAATGTTCTGTTTTTATTGCTATACAGTACGATGATTGACGAATCGTTTCTCCTCGATCGTAAATTATTAGTTAATAGAATTCTTACGATTATCTTTTTTCAATAAAAAAATTATTTTTACGTTCTTTGAATAATCCGATAAGAATGATTCTAAAGCGTTGCCCGTTCACTTTCTTGGTATTTACTTTCGTTATGCTGCCGGCTTTTTTGCTGGCGCAAAATTCTTATGTATCGCTTCAAAAATCATCAGTAAAGGTTGCGGGAATTTTTACCAATAAAGAAGATACGCTTCAAAAAGAATTTGCTGCAAAAGGTTTGCAGTGGCCTGCTAGGTATTTATACATTCGCAGTTTTAAGTATGATTCGCAACTGGAAGTTTGGGTGAAAAGTAATGCAAAGGATAAGTATAAATTGTTTAAAACCTATAAGGTTTGCATGCAAAGTGGAACCATGGGACCAAAGCGACTGCAGGGGGATTACCAGGTGCCGGAAGGCTTTTATTATATCAATGAATTTAATCCTCATAGCAATTATCACCTTTCATTGAGACTGAATTATCCGAATGCGTCTGATAAAATTTTAAGCGATTCATTAAGGCCGGGAAATGCTATTTATATTCATGGTAGTTGTGTATCAGTCGGCTGCATTCCTGTTACGGATGACGAGATTGAAGAAATATATTTACTTGCGAGCTACGCAAAGGCTGCGGGCCAGGATTTTATACCTGTGCATGTTTTTCCTGTGAAATACGGTTCAAGAAAATCAATGGAATATTTTAAGCTTGCCACAAGAAACAATGCGCCTCTTCAGAAGTTCGAGCTGCAGCTTAAAGATGCTTATGATAAGTTTGAAGACACGCGCCAGGTGCCATTAATATTGGTTAATAAACGCGGTGATTATGTTATTGATTAGGATGCTCTCTAATCAAAAGCTGTATAGTGTTTACCGTTTTTTGCTCCAGCACAATCGTTTTATTTTTTGTTAATCTATCCAGGTATTCGTCCGTGTAATGCCTAATCGTAAGTAAGGTAAGATCTTTTTCCATTTGCACATTAAACATGTCATCTGCCATCACAGCAAGGTTTTGTATTTTTTCAGCAATATCGTCTACACATAACAGCAGGCTAATCGCAGCATTTTGCGAAAGGTTAGCTTTTATGTTTAACTTATAAAGTATCTCATGCAAAGCATTTACAGGATTGCCTTCGGCAAAAGAAAAATCTTTTGTCTCGAGCGAAATAAGAATCTGTTTTCTTTTATAAACAATTATTGGCGGCAAGTGATGTGTACTTTTTGAGGATATAAGTGTTCCTTCCACATTCAGATTTAAAAAGCTTTTTACATGCAACGGTATATTTTTATTTTGCAATGGCTTAATAGTTTTCGGATGAATAACCTGAGCACCGTAATAAGCCATTTCAATCACCTCCCGATAGCTAAGACTGGCGATAGTTTCAGCGTCTTTTATTTCTTTTGGATCAGCATTCATTACACCTTCTACATCCTTCCAGATGGTTACATCTTTCAGCTTGTAAAAGATTAGCGAAAACCGCAGCAGTGTAATCACTTCCTTCTCTGCCAAGTGTGGTGCTTTCATTCTCATCGGTGCTGCCAATAAACCCCTGGGTTATTACAATATTTGTATCATTAAAAAGCGGCCGTAATTTTTCTGTAGTATATTTTTGGGTAACACTCCAGTCAATTGCTGCATCACGAAATGTATCGTCTGTTCTTAATACATCTCTTACATCAATCCATTTATTATTAATCTTTTCTTCATTGCAATAAAAACTAATGATGATGGTTGAAAGCAATTCGCCGGCACAAACGATCTGGTCATAGTAGTAATCATATTCTTTTGAAGGCGTATCATGCAGCAGCCATTCTACTTCAGTAAAAACGTTAAGAAGCTCATTGGTAGCGGCTTCCCATTGTTGCGTTACTGCATATTTTAGTAGGGTTAAATGATGTTGCTTTATTTTTTCAAACAGCAACAATGCTTCATCTTTTTTACCTGCAAAAAATTCTTCTGCTACTTTTTCAAGCGCATTGGTCATTTTTCCCATTGCAGAAATAATGATCAAAATCTTTTCATCTTTATATGCTTTAATAATTTTTGCAGCATTTTGAATACGTTCAAAACTGTTGATGCTTGCCCCGCCAAATTTAAAAACCTTCATACATCACGTTTATTTTACAGACAAAGTAATATCAATTATTTATCCATAATTGTGTCTTTCAGGCTTTATACAAATGATTTCATCTGAAAAAATTCAATGGTTAATTGAATTATTTTTGCGCAGCATAAAAAGAGAAATAAAAAGGATTTTGTAAAAAAAAATGGAAAAAATAATTATATCAGTTAATGGCTTGCAAAAAAATTATGGCAAGTTTGAAGCGGTAAAAAATATTTCGTTTAATGTGTATGATGGTGAAATATTTGGGTTGCTCGGACCAAACGGTGCCGGAAAATCTACTACGCTTGAAATAATAGAGACCTTGCGGGATAAGACTTCCGGAAAGGTTAACGTTGATGGATATGACCTGGATGAAGATCCAGATAAAATAAAAAAGATCATTGGCGTGCAATTGCAAACATCTGGTTTTTATCCTGGCCTTAATTTGCTTGAGCTAATAAAACTTTTTTCCGGATTGTATAATATTGATGTGAATGCAATGGAATTGCTTAAAGCAGTAAATCTGCAGGATAAGGCAAAAAGTAAATATAAGGAAATGAGTGGCGGGCAAAAGCAACGTTTTTCCATTGCTACTACTTTAATCAATAAGCCTAAAATAATTTTCTTAGATGAACCTACTACAGGCCTTGATCCGCAGGCCCGGCGCAACTTGTGGGATCTTATAAAGGAAATTAGAGCAAAGGGAACCACTGTTATTATTACCACACATTATATGGATGAGGCCGAGCAACTTTGTGATCGTGTTGCCATCATGGATGAAGGCAAAATTATTGCATTGCAATCTCCGGATAAATTAATTGATGATCTTGTTGCATCTGGTTTTGAAAAACCAAAGGTTACTAAGGCTGCAAACCTTGAAGATGTTTTTATTCATCTTACAGGCAAAGATTTCAGAGAAGATTAGGAAACATAAATCTAGTAATTCCGTTATTTTACCTAAACAAAATATAAGCACAAATGAAAAAAATACTATTCATTCTTCCTTTCATAATTTCTGTTTGCTTTGCGCAAAAAAAAAGCCGGTAAAGCCGCCTCTGAAGCCGGTTGCAGCTAAACCATTGACATCTATTGACAGCATAAGCTATGCAATGGGTATACAAACAGCCCAATATTATAAGTCACAGGGAATAGAAAAAATAAATGCAGCAATGGTGAAAAAAGCATACAGTGATGTATTTGATAATAAAACAACTTTACTTTCACCAGAACAAGCAAATATGACTATCCAAAAAAAGATGCAGGAATTTATGATGCAAAAAGCAAGTGCTCAAAAAGAAGCCGGCGAAAATTTTTAGAAGAAAATAAAAAAAGGCCTGGCGTAATCACATTACCTGACGGCTTGCAATATGAAGTATTAACTAAAGGCACAGGCCCGATACCAAAAGCAACAGATACTGTGAAAGCAAACTACATTGGCGCATTGATTGATGGCAATGAATTTGACAATTCATATAAAAGGGGTGAACCCTTAACCATACCTGTTGGTGGTGTTATAAAAGGATGGGTGGAAGCCTTGCAAATGATGCCTGTTGGCAGTAAATGGAAGTTATATATTCCTTCTGATCTTGGCTATGGAGATCAGCGGAGCGGGCGGCGCAATACCTGGCGGAGCAGCACTTGATCTTTACGATAGAACTTTTGGATATCGTTAATAAGTAATATAATAATTCATGGAAGAAAAGGAAGATTTATCTTTTCCGATCGGCAAACAGGATGAGCAGGATGTGTATGATAAACCATTCAGCAATGAATTAAAAAATGAATTGCTGGTAAATATAAAAATGCTTCCATCACTGATAGAGTTTGCAATTGAAAATCTAAATGAAGAACAATTGCAAACTCCATACAGGCCTGGAGGATGGACTGTTCATCAGTTAATACATCACGTGGCAGACAGCCACATGAATGCGTACATTCGTTTCAAGCTTGGACTTACAGAAGATAGCCCTACAATAAAACCTTATGATCAGGATGCATGGGCAACATTAAGTGATACAAAAAATTTACCGGTAAATGTTTCGCTAACGCATGCTTGCATGCATTGCATGCAAGATGGTATGAAGTATTAAAAAATATAAATGAAAGCCAATGGCAGCGTACGTTGTATCATCCGGAAAATAAAAGATTGCTAACGCTTTGGGATCTTTTGAAAACATATTCATGGCATGGACTGCATCATACTGCACACATTAATAAGCTGAGAGAAAGAATGAAATGGAATTAATATGGAATGGAAAATTTTATCAACAGAATATATATCCCATCATAAATATTTTACTGCACGTAAAGACAAATGTGCAACTCCTGAAGGGAAAATCATTCAAGAATATTTTGTTGTAGAGATGCCTGTTTCTGCCTGCGCAGTTGCACTTACAGAAAACAGGGAAGCTATCCTGGTTAAGCAATACAGGCATCCCATACAAAAAACTATCATAGAATTACCGGGTGGCTTTTTAGATGAAAATGAAACGCCCGAAACAGCAATGGCAAGAGAGCTGATGGAAGAAACAGGATACGAGTTTTCAAAAGTGGAACAGCTTGGTATGACTGCAGCGAACCCGGGCGTACTCAACAATTTTACTTATTTGTTTTTGGCAACAGGCGGAAGAAAGACGGGTCAGCAAAAGCTCGATCATAATGAAGATATAGAGGTGCTTACTGTTCCTCTGAATGAATTAAAAGAACTATTTAGCCAAAATAAAATCGTTCAGTCGATGCATGCACTTTGTATTTATCATGCGTTACATAGAATGCGCGAGATTTAATTCAACTTCGCCTGCTACAAAAACGCTACCGCAAACAATTATAATATCTTGTGCAGAAGCCTTATCCATGGCTCTTTTCAGAGCAATATTGACTTCCGGGTAGCTATTCCCTTTTAAATTATACTCTTTTGCTTTCAGTAATAATTCATCTTGTGGCAACGCTCTTGGTATTTGAGCTTTGGTAAAATAATAAGTTGCTTCTTTGGGAAGCAGTTTCAAAACTTTCTCTATCTCTTTGTCCTTTACTATTCCAAAAATTATATGCAGCTTTTTATAAATACTGTTATTGATTTGATGAACCAACTGCCTGATTCCGTCTTCATTATGAGCTACATCCAGCACTACCAAAGGGTTTTGATGTATTACTTCCCAGCGACCGTGTAAGCCGCTTAATTGTTTTATATGACTTAAAGCATATATTATATCATCCTCTTTTACAGCGAAATATTTTTTCGTGTATAGCATAACAGTTATGCATGTACGAACATTTTTTCCCTGGTATAATCCTGCTAAATCAAGTGAATATGATCTACTTTGTTTCTGCATAGAATCATATAATTGAACCCGTAGGGTTTGATTATTTGATTGTATTGACTGGATCGAAAATGTTTCTTCAGCAAAGGTGATTGGTGCGTTTTTTTCTGTGGCTGTTCTTATAAAAATTCCCTTTGTCTCAGGCAAAGCTTCTCCAATAACCACAGGAATGTTTTGTTTTATAATTCCTGCTTTTTCGAAGGCTATTTTCTCTAATGTATCTCCAAGAATATCTGTATGATCCATGCCTATGTTAGTGATCACAGATATCAAAGGCGTAATAACATTTGTGCTGTCAAGCCGGCCACCAAGGCCGGTTTCAATGATTGCTATATCAGTTTTTTCATGCATAAAATATTCAAGTGACATTACAAATGTGAGCTCAAAAAATGAAGGCTGAATTTGTTCTGAAAAACTCTTGATACGATCAACAAAGTCAATGATAAACTCCTTTGAAATCATTACACCGTTTATCTTGATTCTCTCACGAAAATCTTTTAAGTGAGGAGAAGTGTATAAACCTGTTTTATAACCACTTTGCTGGAATATAGCTGCAAGCATACTGCTTACCGAGCCTTTACCATTGGTGCCTGCAACATGAATAGTTTTTAATTTTTTTTGCGGATTATCAAGATAGTTACAAAGTGCGAGCGTGTTATTGAGGTCAGCTTTGTAAGCCTTTTTACCAAGCCTGCTGAACAAAGGAAGTTTGTTGTATAAATATTGTATTGTTTCCTCGTATGTCATGCGAAGCAAATATAACTAGCAAATAATTTATAATTGTTTATGATGAGTATAGTTTTAATAGCTGACGGCTGCGGGATGAAAGTGGAAAACACGGTGAAGCTTTGCGCGGCGGGTTTGTGCCGCTTTGAAACGAACAGCCCGAATATTGCTGAACAAAGAGATTAAGATGGTAGCCCCAAATTTTTAATTCTTCAACAAGAAATTAAAAAGAATGGTTCCACTTTCAACATCATTCTGGCTCGGTGGAAATTTTAATTGTCTTGCTTTATCAAGAGCAATGCTCCTAAGAGAGCCGCTTGAAGTAGTTGTGCCACGGGCAATGGCGGCTGAGATCACTTTTCCTGAGGCATCAACCTGTATATCTACGAAGACTTTCGCATTCTCATTAAAATCATCTGTCATTGAAGGGAAGTGTATCGGTCTTCGGCCAGATAAGCCACGAACAACACTTACACCGCTTCTTCCCCCTGGCGAATTACCATAAGCATCTGCCTTTCCATCAGGGCTGCCAGCATCGCCATTGCCTGGCTTATAACCCTGGTTTCTGTAACCATTGTCTTCCGTCGCGCCATTACCGCCGTTGCCATTGCCTCCTTTATACAAAGGTATTTTTGGCTTCGGCGGCGCAGGATTTGGATTAATAACAGGGGATGGATTTATTTTCTTTGAAGGCTTATCAACGCTTGTCTTATTAATTTCTTTTGCATCATCCTTCGGCTTAGTTGCTTTCAAAACAGGGGCCGCTTCTTTATCATCATTATTTTCATCGGCATTTACTTTTCTGGCAGGCTCCTCAATTACTTTGGTTGCTCTTGCATGAGAAGGAGAAACGCTTTGATTATCCGGCGCTCTTTCTCCTTTCACCAACGGCTGAATAGTTCCCATGCCTTCCTGTTCGTTGCCGAGGTTTACATCAATAAGATCTTGCACCGCAGGCACAGGCGGCATTTGCAAACGCCATGTATAAAAAAAAGCAATTATAAGTAAGAGGCCAACAATGATTGCCGTGTACAGAAAAGCTTTCCTGTTTTTTTCAGCTTCGAATGAATGATTGATGGCAGTGACTTCCACGATGATATTTAATGTGTTTTCAAAATTATGTTATTGCAAAAAAAAATGTTGTTAAAAGAAATTCGTCATCTATTGCCAAAGAGCAAACTGCCAATGCGAATCATGTTGCCGCCTTCTTCCATGGCTATTACATAATCGCTGCTCATGCCCATGCTGAGAATGGAGAATTGACAATTTAAGATTGCAACCGAAGCAAATTTATCATACAAACTTTTCAAGGTTTTAAATTCATTTCGTATTTTTTTTTCATCCTTTGTGAATGAAGCCATTCCCATCAAGCCTTTTATATTTATATGATTAAAAGAGAGCAGATCATCTGAAAATAATTTGTTCAATTCTTGTTCATCAAAGCCAAACTTGGTTTCCTCATCTGATATATGCACTTGCAAAAGACAATCAATTACACGTTCGTTTTTTTTTGCTTGTTTGTTAATTTCTGCTAATAATTTTTTGCTGTCAACGCTTTGAATGAGCGAAACAAAAGGAGCGATGTATTTTACTTTATTGCTTTGCAAATGACCAATAAAATGCCAGTGAATATCCTTAGGAAGCTGCTCATATTTCGCGGTCAATTCCTGAACATAATTTTCACCAAAATCTCTTTGTCCGAGATTATATAATTCTAAAATCTCCTGAGCAGGCTTGGTTTTTGAAACTGCAACAAGTGTTACATTTTTTGATCTGAAGTTCATTACTAATTTGTACAATATAAGGTTTGAATTAACTGGCAAGGCAGTGTTTTTTATATTAATAAATATTGAATGTTCAATAATTCCATTGTTGATAAAAGCTAATGTGCTATTTCAAAATACCTCTGCTGATCACAATGCGCTGCACTTCACTGGTACCTTCATAGATCTGAGTGATCTTAGCATCACGCATCATGCGCTCCACATGATATTCTTTTACATAGCCATAACCACCATGTATTTGCACGGCTTCTGTTGTTGCCCACATAGCAGTTTCACTGGCAAACACTTTTGCCATAGCAGCACTTTCAGTATAATCAATCCCTTTATCTTTTTGCCAGGCAGCCCTGAAGCAAAGTAACCGTGCGGCTTCCATCCGTGTTGCCATATCCGCAAGTTTAAATTGGATGATCTGGTGATTCTTAATTTGGGTACCAAAAGCTTTCCTTTCTTTAGAATAAGCAATGATCTTTCATAAGCGCCTGAAGCAAGACCTAAAGCCTGCGATGCAATGCCAATGCGGCCTCCCGAAAGTGTCATCATGGCAAACTTAAAGCCAAAGCCATCTTCGCCAATCCGATTTTCTTTCGGAACTTTTACATCAGTAAAAGAAATGCTGTGCGTATCACTTCCCCGAATTCCCAGTTTATTTTCTTTGGCGCCAACTGTAACACCGGGCCAGTTTTTTTCAACAATAAAAACATTGATGCCACGGCTTCCTTTGCTAACATCTGTTTGAGCAAAAACCAGGTAACATGATGCGCTGTTGCCATTAGTGATCCAGTTTTTAACTCCGTTAATTATATAATGATCATCTTTTTCAACAGCAATGGTTCTTTGTGAAGTGGCGTCACTGCCGGCTTCCGGCTCACTTAGCAAAAAGCGCCGATATATAATTTGCCATCTTTTTGTCCTTGCGCAAGCGGCGTTAAATATTTTTTCTTTTGTTCTTCAGTGCCAAAAGCTTCGATGCCATAGCAAACCAAACTATTGTTTACACTCATGCATACGCTTGTGCTTGCATCTACTTTACTTATTTCTTCCATAGCAAGTACATAGCTTATGGCATCAAGACCTGAGCCGCCATACTCAGGGCTAATCATCATGCCCATAAAGCCAAGGTCAGCAAGCTTCATTACCTGCTCGTAAGGAAATTTTTGCTGTTCATCTCTTTCAATAACGCCGGGCAGACATTCATTGTTTGCAAAATCCCGTGCAGCCTGGCGTATCATCAATTGTTCTTCGGTCAGTTTAAATTCCATACATATATTTATTAACAAAAGTACACCTATAATGACAGCATAATAAGCTAATCGTTAACAGCTGAATAGAATTACATTGCTTACGGGCTGCGGGATGGAAGCGCAAAGCGCCGCCTGTGGCGGCCTTGAAGCGAACAGCCCGAACTATGGCTGAGTGAAGAGCCGGAAGATGAGAGCCCCTGATACTAAAAATTCTTAATTGATTACTACCTTTGCGCACTTTATGAAATATATAAATGAAATACAAAAGCGAAGAACATTTGCAATTATCTCTCACCCGGATGCCGGGAAAACAACACTTACCGAAAAGTTTTTATTATTTGGCGGTGCTATACAAACGGCTGGTGCTGTAAAAAGCAATAAAATAAAAAAGCATGCCACGTCCGATTTTATGGAAATTGAAAGACAGAGTGGAATTTCTGTGGCTACTTCTGTAATGAGCTTTGAATATAAAAATATCTTGGTAAATCTGCTGGATACGCCCGGCCACAAAGACTTTGCTGAAGATACTTATCGAACACTAACTGCAGTTGACAGTGTTGTACTGGTGATTGATTGTGTGAAAGGAGTGGAGGAACAAACAAGAAGATTGATGGAAGTTTGCCGAATGAGGGATACGCCGGTGATTGTTTTTGTGAATAAGCTTGACCGTGATGGTAAAAATCCTTTTGATCTTTTGGATGAAATTGAAAGTGAATTAAAAATCAGCTTGCATCCTTTAAGCTGGCCGATAAATATGGGAAGGGAGTTTAAGGGTGTTTATAATTTGTATGATAAAAGCCTGTTGCTATTTCAATCCAAATCAAAAAGCAACTGAAGAAGATTATTTACCACTTGATGATTTGAATGATGATATTTTGCAAAAAAGAATCGGTGAAAAAGATGCTGCGCAATTGAGAGAAGATGTTGAATTGATTGAAGGTGTTTATGGCGAATTTGATCAGTGAGCAGTACTTGAAAGGAAAAGTAGCGCCGGTATTTTTTGGAAGTGCTATTAATAATTTTGGTGTGAAAGAATTGCTGGAAACTTTTATACAAATTGCACCATTGCCTCAGCACAGGGCAGTAACTACAAGGGTTGTAGAGCCTGATGAAGATAAGTTCAGCGGGTTTGTTTTTAAAATACATGCGAACCTTGACCCAAGGCACCGAGACAGGATTGCTTTTTTAAGAGTATGTGCAGGTAAGTTTGAACGGAATAAATATTTTCATCATGTTCGCTTAGACAAGGATGTTAGATTTAGCAATCCCTATAGCTTTTTAGCAAGAGAAAAAGATGTAATTGATTCTGCATTTCCCGGGCGATGTAGTGGGTTTATTTGATACAGGAAATTTTAAAATCGGAGATACACTTACTGAAGGTGAAGATTTTTATTTTACCGGCATTCCATCTTTTTCACCTGAAATTTTTAAAGAAGTTGTTAATAAAGACCCGATGAAAACCAAGCAGCTTGAAAAGGGATTGCTGCAATTAACAGATGAAGGTGTTGCGCAATTATTCACGCAGTTTGGCGGTAATAAAAAAATTATTGGATGTGTGGGCGAACTTCAGTTTGAAGTGATACAATATCGTTTATTGAATGAATACAGCGCTTCTGTTCAATTGAATTCATTGCCGTTTTATAAAGCCTGCTGGCTTACATCGAAAGACCCAAAAAAGCTGCAGGATTTTATAAGATTTAAATCATCCAATATTGCTGAAGATAAGGATGGGCATATTGTTTACCTTGCACAAAGCGAATGGTTCCTAAATACGGAACGAACCAATAACCCTGATATTGAATTTCATTTTACCAGTGAAATTCATAAATAGATTGAACTAAAATTTATCTTATTAAAGTAACACTTCCTTTTCTATTTACAATCCCGCAGGCAGTCTTTGCTGTTATGGTGTACACGAAAATATCTGCATCCTGCGGCTGTTGCTTATAAGTGCCATCCCAACATTTAGAGGCATCATTTGTATAAAAAACTCTTTTGCCGAAGCGATTATAAATGGTGAAATTAAGATCGGTTATAACTCCCCAATATTTTACTCCAAAACAATCATTTAACCCATCACCATTTGGCGTAAAAGAATTCGGTAAAAGATATAATGCGTTCATGCTGTAATCTGCTTTTACTGTTACTGTATCGGAACTTGTACATCCATTGTTATCTTTCCCTGTAACATGATATAATGTAGTACTGGCGGGACTTGCAACTGGATTTGATACATTACTGTTATTAAGTCCTGATGTTGGGGACCATGTATAGCTTTCAGCACCAGATGCATTCAACTGGCTGGAACCTAAAGAACATGTAAGATCATTAGAACTGGTTGCATGAACAGAAGGAAGCGGCAAAGCAGTTAGAGTAGTTGATAATGTCGCTGTTTCATTACAAACGCTTTCACGGATAGTAACAGAATAAACTGTTGTAGCATCGGGCGTTGCAACAGGATTTGGAATGTTGATTTGATTCAGGCCGTCAGAAGGAGACCAAAGATAAGTATCGCCGCCGGCCGCCATCAATTGTTTGGGCGTTAACGTGCAAACAGTTGCATCAGGGGACACTGTAAAAACAGCTGGGGGCTTTATAGAAATATTTACAGAATCCTGGTAAGAACATGAATAAGCATCTGTAACTATTACTTTATATAAAGTATTTGCTAAAGGAGAAGCAACAGGAGCGGGGCTTACAGGATTATCCAAAGATGAGGAAGGGGACCAGCTATAGCTGTTTCCGCCAGTTACAAAAAGCTTTACAGAACTATTGTTGCAAATGCTTGTATCATTTGAAATCGATATATCAGGCACTGGATAAATTGAAATCTTTACAGAATCTTTTTTGGTACAACCGTATCCATTATCAACTACTACATAATATGTTGTAGGAAGAAGTAGGAGATGCCACAGGATTTGAAATGGATGTATTACTTAAAGATGAAGCTGGTGACCAGGAATAGCTCGCACCTCCATTTGCAAATATTTGTACAGATGTGCCTTTGCAAATATTTTCATTAGTTGACTTTGTGATAACAGGAGGTGCGCTTGTATTGATTTTTATGGAATCTTTTTTTGCGCAGCCATTACTGTTAGTGACTGTTACATAATATAAAGTTGTGGACGAAGGTGTGGCAACCGGGTTTGAAATAGTTGGATTGTTTAAGGAAGATGCCGGCATCCAGGAATATGTGCTGCCGCCACCAGCAGATAACTGAACAGATGTATTGTTACAAACACTTGTATCATTTGATTTAGTAATTACAGGCAAACTATTTACGGTGACTTTGATTGAATCTTTTTTTGAGCAGCCCTTACTGTTAGTAACTGCAACATAATAAATAGTGCTAGCCAATGGCACAGCAACAGGATTATTGATAGTTGGATTATTTAAAGTGGATGCAGGAGACCATGAATAAATATTTCCGCCTCCGGCTGTTAATTGAACTGGCGAACCAGCGCACACGCTTGTATCTGCAGCTTTGGTTAGATTTACATCTAGTACAACAATATTTTTGCAATAAGATGTTTGTGTTGGCAAACCAAGGTCAACAAGCAAATTAATATTATAAGTCCCGGCTTGCGGATAAGATACTGCAGGTGGATTTTGTAAAATAGATCCGGGTATATTTTGACAGCCACTAAAACGTATCCTAGTTAACGAACTGCTGATTACATTTGGTATAAATGCATAAATATCATTTCCTACTCTAAAAAAATCTGAAATTGAATGAGGAAAACTTAGATCTCCCAGGTTACCAAGATCGGTCGCTTGTGGATTTGACGTCAAATCAGTTCCAAAATTCAATTTTACAATTTCATTGCTCGTTTCATTAACTACAAATCCATCTATTTCATTACAGCTATTAAAAAGCGAAATATCTCTTGGATAATCTAAAAGCCCTCCTGGATTTCCGATATTTATACCAGTCGGTGTATTTAGAAGCGAAGAACCAAAGCTTAATCGTGTAATAGAATTTGTAACCCTGTTTGCGATGAAGGCAAACCAATTACCATTATTTTTGATAAATGTGAAACCCGCCGGATAGTTTATACCTCCAATGTTACCAAGGTTTACCCCTGTCGGAGTACCATTCAAGTCTGGGCCAAAACTGATCCTGGTAATTGTATTATCATTTACATTTATTGCAAAACCATAATAATTTCCAGATTCTTGACTCATATAAAAATCGTGCGGTAAGTTTAAGCCACCAATATTCCCCAGTTAGTTGCAACAGGTGTATTGGCAAGGGAATTTCCAAAATAAATTTTTACAATTCTTGGGCTCGAGTTAAAGGATCCATTCCCTCCACCTACCATTACAGCATTCCATTTTCCATTAATTCGTAAAAGCTGAATACCCTCCGCTTGTTCAGGCAGCGCTCCACCTAAATTACCTAAATCCTCTCCTGTTGGAGTATTTAATAAACTATTGCCAAAATTGAGTCGTGAAAGTTCTCCGGAAGTATAATTCATTACTAAACCATAATAATTTCCGTTATCATCAAGAGCATAACAGCCAAATACAGGGGAATTTAATACTCCACTTGGATTTCCAATATTTACTGCTTGGGGTGTTGTATTAAAATCTGCAGCGCAAAAACTCCAATAATACGAAGATCCACCTTGTGATGTATTCTGAATATTTACAGATGAATTAACGCAAACCGTATCAGGTGCATTAAAACTTGCTGTTACAATTTGCGAAAATGAAGCTTGTATAGAAAAAAGACAGATCAAGAAAAAGAAAAATATTTTTCTCATAAGCTGGTTTAATAATGGTATTAAATACAAGTTAACCTCTTTTCTAAAAGTTTCAAATACCCGTATAATTATGCGGGCTTATTTTTTTTAATTCAGTTTTAAGAGAATTCGAAATATGTAACCCGTCAATGAAAGTATGAATGACTTCTTTTGTAATTACCGAGTTGGATCTTGTTAGTTCCTTTAATGATTCATATGGATTGGGATAATTTTCTCTCCTTAAGACTGTTTGAATGGCTTCAGCTACAATTGCCCAATTATTATCAAGGTCTTCATGAATTTTCTTTTCATTTAAAATTAATTTATTCAATCCTTTTTTTAGCGAAATAACAGCAAGCAATAGTATGCGCAAAGGGAACACCAATATTTCTTATAACTGTTGAATCTGTAAGATCTCGTTGCAATCTTGAAACAGGCAGTTTGGCTGAAAGGTGTTCCAGCACTGCATTTGCAAGACCAAGATTGCCTTCGGCATTTTCAAAATCAATAGGATTCACTTTATGTGGCATGGCACTGCTGCCAATTTCTCCTTTTTTTATTTTTTGTTTAAAATAATCCATACTGATATATGTCCACACATCCCGGCACAAATCAATAAGAATTGTATTGATTCGTTTTATATGCATCAAAGTGGCGGCAAGCATATCGTAATGTTCTATTTGCGTTGTAAATTGCTGACGTTGCAATCCGAATTTATTTTCAACAAATTCATTTCCAAAATTGATCCAGTCTATATTTGGATAAGCGACATGATGCGCATTAAAATTTCCGGTGGCTCCGCCAAATTTTGCTGTAAAAGGAATTTGAGCAAAGAGACTTATTTGATTGTTAATCCTTTCTACAAAAACCATCATTTCTTTGCCCAGCATCGTCGGCGATGCAGGCTGGCCATGAGTTCTAGCAAGCATAGGAATATCTTTCCAATCTTATGCAAGATTATTTGAGTTGTGTTTAAGTTCGTTTACCGAAGGCAAATATTCGTTGTTGAATTGCATCCTTCCAAAGCAATGGAATGGCGGTATTATTTATATCCTGTGATGTTAGCCCAAAATGTATCCATTCCTTTAAGTCTTCAACACCAGATTTTTGTAGTTGTTTTTTTAAAAAATATTCAACGGCTTTTACATCGTGGTTGGTAATGCTTTCAATCTTTTTTATTTCCAGAGCATCATCAATATTAAATGCTTCACAGATACTTTTCAATTGTTTTTTTGCAGGCGGCATTAAATTTAAAAAATTTCTTTTCCGTAAGAAAATAAAATATTCGATTTCAACCTTTATTCTGATATTTTATTAATGCATATTCAGAAAAATATTCATCAAGATGCTGCGAGTTGGTTTCGATAGCGGCCATCAATGGGAGAAATAGCAGTAAGTGGTTGAAGTTCCATTTTTATCGGTTGTATATAGAAGAAAAAACAAGGTGGTGAATCATCTTCATTATAGTAATTTTGCGCAAAAAATAATAAACAGGTTTGCAGACAAAGATAAGGGTTGGTGCAGTAAGTTATTTGAATACAAAGCCGCTGATATATGGATTTGAGCATGGAATGATGAAAGAAAGTGTTGAACTTAAATAGATTTCCTTCAAGAATTGCTTTAATGCTTTTGGAAAATGAAATTGATGTTGGCCTTGTTCCGGTTGCCATTATTCCGGAAATGAAGGAGCATCATATTATTTCCGACTATTGCATTGGCTGTGATGGAGAAGTAGCAAGTGTGTGTCTTTTCAGCGAAGCTCCATTACGTGAAATAAAAAAAATTTTATTAGATTATCAAAGCCGAACATCTGTTGAGTTGTTAAAATTATTATTAAAAGAATATTGGAAATTGAACGTTGAGCTTGAACAAACCGAGGCTAATTACCAATCAAGATATCCGGTGCTACTGCCGCACTCATCATTGGTGATAGGGCGTTACAGCAAAGAAAAATTTCGACTTACATTTATGACCTTGGGTTAGAATGGAAAAAATTTACAGGATTGCCTTTTGTATTTGCGGCATGGGTAAGTAATAAAAAACTTGATGATGATTTTATAAAAAGTTTTAATGAGGCAAATGAATATGGATTGGAAAAAATAGAAAGTGTAGCTAAAGAAAATGAAACTGAAATTTTTAATATAAAGGATTATTACAGCCGCTTTATCAATTTTAAAATGAATAAAAGAAAAGTAAAGGCATTAACCTTTTTTTTGAATAAAATACAATGATCAATATATCTTACCCATTCTATTTTGTTTATAATCTTTTTTTGCTTTTATTAGAAATTTTATAGTTTCAATTCTGCTATTGTTATATAATAATTTATTTTTAATTCTGTTTTGTAAATTCCTCTTTAAATCCATGCAATTCTGTCTGAAATGCATCTTTATATTTTTTATTCAATATAAAAAATTCCTTAGCATATAATATAAACGAACTCCTGAATGAATGGAACGATTAGATAATTTAAAATTTTTTATCGACCGTTTTTCGATTATAGTTCCAATTTGATGATTCATAAAAATGTTTTTAATCTCAATCAATTCATATCCCTTCAAAATAGATTTGAAACAATAATCTGTATCAACAAAATCAATAAACAAGTTTTCATCGAAATGACCGATATTTTTATAATTGTTTAAATTAATGATACTTCCGCTTGTTATTAAGTGCTTTACTTTATTATAGTTACAATTGCTTTCGATACTTTTTGTTTCATGATTAATTCCGAATGCCGAAACTTCTTTTTTATTCTCTGTAAAAGCTTCAATACATTTAAAATATTCATTGATTGAAGCTTCATCAAAAAAAGAATCCTGATCCATCAACAACAAAAATTCAAACCCATCTTTTATTGCTAATTCACAAGCCACATTTAAATTTTTGGCAATACCTTCATTTGACCAATTATTAATAATAATAACTTTTGATTCGAACGCAAATAATGTACTATCAGAAATTTTGGAATCAGAATTATCAAATAAATAAATTTTTTGAACAACATTTATGTATGATAAGATATTGTGCTTAACAGAGGGCGGTGGATTATACAAAATAGAGCAGGCTGCGATTTGGAGAGACATTATTTAAAAAAAATAAAAATATTTTCGTGATGGAAATAAGCATCATATTCAAAGCTACTAATCGCTTCAAAAAAAGTTTTGGTACAATTTTTTTTGTATCTGTCATGTAATTCTATAATTAATAACTTAACTTTTTTTAGCCAGGATAAATCACCGGAAGAAAAGACTTCTTTTTCAGCTCCTTCAATATCAAGTTTTATAATGTCAACGCTGTCCCAATTCTGAGAATCTAATATTGATTGAATAGTAACACCTTTAATTATTTCATTATTTATGAGACTATTTTCAAACATAAATTCGGCCGCACCAGCTTTAGGGTTAATAAGTGATAAATTCTCATTTCTATTCCATATTCCAACTTGCATACATTTGATATTCTTATATGCCGCAGTATTTTTTTCAAGTATTAAAAAATTATCTTTTTCTGGTTCGATAGCGCAAATTTCTGCTTTGGGAAATCTTATAAAAAAGTAAACAGATGAACATCCTATATTGGCGCCGCCATCTATGATTTTAGTAGCATCGGGAAAATCAATTCCATATAATTCATATTGTTTTTCATAGAATACCTGAAAAAAGATTGGCTTGTCAGAATTATTATCTCTTAATATAAAGGGTTGCTTTAAAAAGGATGCCCTTGCATGGAATAATTTATTTTTTTTTGTAAGTGTAGAATTAAATAATTGAAAGCCATTCTTAACACCATATAGCCGTATCCAGTTTATGCTTTCTATAAGTCTCAACCCTAAATTTCTAAACCCTAATTTTTCAAAACTTCCATTCATAATATTAAATTCAAATATAATTCAATGTTCCTTTTACTTTTGCATCTTTTATCTAAATGCAAAAATTCAGCATCATACTTCCCGTTCACAATGGTGGCGAATATATTAAGGAATGTGTGCAAAGCATTTTATCCCAATCTCTACAGGATTTTAACCTTATAATTCTTGATAATGCCAGTAATGATGGCACTTTAGAATGGCTGCGTTCGTTACATAATGAAAAGATCATTATTCATACATCAAATAAATTTTTAACCATAGAAGAAAACTGGTCACGAATAATCGATGTTCCTAAGAATGAGTTTATCACTTTAATAGGTCATGATGATTTATTGCAAAGCAATTTTTTACAAATAATAAAACAGTTAATTATCTCTTATCCGGAGGCATCTTTATATCATACTCATTTTAATTATATCGATGCAAATGGAAGACATATAAGGCCTTGTAAGCCAATGAAAAAATCTTTTACCGCTGATGAGCTTTTGCAAAAAATCTTTCTAAAGGAAATAGATATTATGGGCACCGGTTATGTTATGCGCTCGAAAGATTATGATAGTATAAAAGGCATTCCGGTAAATTATCCGAGCTTATTATTTGCAGATTTTGAGCTTTGGCATAAGATTGTTTCTCTTAGTTACGAGGCCATTGCCTTTGAAAATTGCTTTAGTTTTCGGATTCATCAAAGCACCACAACTACATCGCAGGATAATAAGCTACATAAGGCTTTGCAATTATTTATTGAATATCTTTCACAAATCCAACAGATAAATAAAAAAGAAAACGACGTAATACTGAAATATGTTTCACCATTTCTTTTATTTTATTGCAAAAGTTTTTGTCACAGATTACTTAGAACACCATTGGAAAAAAGAAATGGATTAACCATAAAAAGTACAATCAAATTTTTTACTGAATTAGCTTTAAAGCTTAATGTTCAACATCAATTTACGCCCGAAAAAATTCTATCAATAAAACTGGCAATATTCATTGATAATAATATTTTATTAAGAAAGGCGTTTTTACTTTCAAAGAAGCTATATAAAAAACCTCTTTTAAAATAATAATGTAATTTTCTGGAGATCATATTTCATCTCTAAATGTTTAAACACAAATCTTATTTTCCGTTAAAAAAATCTCTATTTTGCAAAAATGAAAACAGCATTAATAACCGGAGTTACCGGTCAGGATGGCGCTTACTTATCCGAACTCTTATTAAGTAAAGGTTACGAAGTTCATGGTATTAAAAGAAGAAGTTCCTTGTTTAATACCGAGCGTATTGACCACATTTACGAAGATCCCCATCGACCGGATCCAAAGTTCAGATTGCATTACGGCGATCTTACTGATTCAACTAACATTATTCGCATCATACAAGAAGTGCAGCCGGACGAAATTTATAATCTTGGTGCCATGAGCCATGTACAAGTTAGTTTTGAAACACCTGAATACACTGCCGATGCAGACGGAATGGGTACGTTAAGAATTTTGGAAGCAGTACGTTTGTTGGGACTTGCAAAAAAGACAAAAGTGTACCAGGCTTCTACGTCAGAATTATATGGTCTTGTTCAGGAAATACCTCAAAGCGAGAAAACACCTTTTTATCCGCGCTCACCTTATGCTGTTGCCAAGTTGTATGCATATTGGATAATGGTTAATTATCGCGAAGCATATGATATGTTTGCATGCAATGGTATTTTATTTAATCATGAAAGCCCGAGACGTGGTGAAACATTTGTTACAAGAAAGATTACAAGGGGTGTTGCTAAAATTGCATTGGGGATGCAGGACAAGTTGTATCTCGGAAACATGGATGCACAACGGGATTGGGGACATGCGAAAGATTATGTGGAAGCGATGTGGCTTATGTTGCAGCAGGATAAGCCGGATGATTATGTAGTAGCAACAGGCGTTACAACTACTGTAAGAGAATTTGTGGAAATGGCTTTTGGGGAAGTAGGAATTGACATTGAATTTAAAGGTGAAGGTGTAAAAGAAGTGGCCGTCGTTGTAAGCTGCAGCCATCCAGACTACCAGGTGAAAAAAGGAACAGAAGTGGTGAATGTTGATCCTAATTATTTCAGGCCAACAGAAGTAGAATTCTTAATAGGTAATCCTGCCAAGGCAAAACAAATTTTAGGATGGGAACCATCTTATTCACTGGATATGCTCGTGAGCGAAATGGTAGCAGCAGACATTGACAGGTTTAAAAAAGAAAAGCATCTTATAGATGGTGGCTTTTTTATAAGCCAGTCTATCGAACATTAATCAATATGAATATAAAGGATAAGATATATGTTGCCGGCCACAGAGGCATGGTTGGCAGCGCTATTGTAAGAAAATTACAGAAAGATGGTTTTGAAAATATTGTTACTAAAACATCATCTGAGCTTGATCTTCGCAGCCAGAATAGTGTAAATGATTTTTTTAAAAAGGAAAAGCCCGCAATATGTTTTTTTAGCTGCCGCAAAAGTGGGTGGCATCATGGCTAACAACACTTATAAAGCTGAGTTTTTATATGATAACCTGATGATAGAATCTAATATCATTGAGGCTTCGTATAGAAATAATGTTGAGAAATTATTGTTTCTTGGCTCATCTTGCATATATCCGAAATTGGCACCTCAACCATTAAAAGAAGAGTATTTATTGAGCGGTTTTTTAGAGCCAACCAATGAGCCTTATGCCATTGCAAAAATTGCGGGCATCAAGCTATGTGAATATTATCGTGAACAATATGGCTGCAATTATATTTCAGCAATGCCTACAAATTTGTATGGACCAAATGATAATTATGATCTTCATAATTCGCATGTATTGCCTGCCTTAATAAGAAAATTTCATACAGCGAAAGTCAAATAATGAATCCTTCTGTAACACTTTGGGGAAGCGGATCTCCGAAGAGAGAATTTTTATATGTGGATGATCTTGCAAATGCCTGTGTTCATTTAATGCAACATTATAATGATAAGCAATTTTTAAATATTGGCACAGGAGAAGATTTAACTATTTTAGAAATAGCAAATCTCGTAAAGGATATTATTGGTTTCGATGGTGCAATAGTTTGGGATAGATCAAAGCCCGATGGTACTCCAAGAAAACTAATGGACGTAAGCAAGGCTCATGGCCTTGGATGGAAACATGAAATAAGGCTTGAAGAGGGGATTAAAAAAGCTTATGCAGATTTCATTTCATTGAATATTGTATAAAGATATTGACATAACAGTTTTTTGTTATTAAAAAACATGGAAGCTCAATCTTAATAAATTGAGCTTTTTTTGTAAAAGCTAAATCATGCGAGTGCAGCTTTCCATTATCATTATCAATTATAAATGCGGTCAAATTATAATTGATTGTATTCAATCAATTATGGATCAATCTTGCTCAATCAACTACGAAATAATCGTTGTTGATAATGATTCCCGGGATAATTCCAGGCAAAAATTTACAGCTTTATTTCCGCAAGTTATATGGATGGAAATGCGTTATAACTCAGGCTTTGCAAGGGCTAATAACAAAGGCATTTCGAAAGCTTTAGGCGATACAATTCTTCTCTTAAATCCTGACACACTTATCGAAAACAATGCTATTGAAAAATGTTATAAGTATCTAAATGCATCAGATAATGTTGCTGCCGGAATACAATTATTGAATATTGACAGATCGCCACAAATTTCCGGTAACTATATTATGAAAGGCGGTCTTAATTATTTACTGCCGCTACCATATCTTGGTAATATTTTCAGAGCTTTTGCTTTGGCAATTAATAATAAGAAAGCCTAATGTACCGAATGCAAAAGGTACAGTAGAAGTTGACTGGATAAATGGCGCTTTTTTAATGGTAAAGAAAACTGCAATAAATATTGCAGGCTTGATCGATGAAGATTTTTTTTTATATGCAGAAGAAGCTGAATGGTGCAGCAGGCTTAAGAAAGTTGGAACATTATGCATCTTTGGCGATATCAATATAGTTCACTTGCAGGGTGAAACAAGTAACGAAGCTTTTGCTTCTTCAGGCAAAGGATATCTTAACTTGTTTGATAAAAAAGGCCTCCAGATTATGCTGTCTAATCTTGTACGTATAAGAAAAGAATTTGGTACGTCATGGTTTCTTTTTATCTTATTTTTTTACACTTCTGAAGTACCTGTTTTTTTTGTTGGAGTTATCCTATCAAAATTATTTTTTTCAAAAAAATATTCTTTAAGTCAGGCAGCACAGTATGCAAAGAATATTTTTAATATAATAAAACTCACGCCAGTTATCCTAAAAAATAAACCGCATTTTTATAAGGTTTTATAGCAAATGTGCATCAGGTTTATTCTCTTTTCTTGTATAAAATAATATTGCAAGCAGAATAGCAATCATTACGGCTATATTAGCAATGATCGTAATCGTTCTTCCGATGGTAAATGATTTTGGCTCAAACCGGAATTCAATTTGGTGGTCACCTGCAGGCACATACATGCCTCGTAAAACATAATCTGTTTTTACATAATCTGCTTTTTGCCCGTCAATAAATGCATTCCATCCAAGCGGATAATATACTTCACTTAACACCGCAAACTGTGGCGTTTTACTATGAAATGTATAATCAATTTTATCATTAAGATTTTCTTTCAGCTTTATAAATGCGGAAGAATCAGGAACAGGAGCTGCTTTATTTGCGAAGGATATCTTTTGTCAACAACAGCAGTATCTTTAAGATCAGTACTGTCAAGTGCATGCATTTCTGCATCGGCATTGGCCACATATTTAATTCCTTTTACAAGCCATGCATTTCCAAAAGCATCCGGATTCAGGTGGGCAACGGGTTTACCTGTCTGTGGATTTTGTACAATAAAATATTTTGTGTTGAGCATATTAAAAACATGCTCATTCCCTTTTCCAAGCTGATTTTCAATAATGTCATTATATAACCCAAGCAATGCAGGATGATACCCGCCAATGGAATTATGATGATAAGATGTTCTTGAGTCGCTGTAGAAAGCGTTTGCAGCAGTTTGATCAAAAACCCTGAAAGTTTGCATGGTCAGGGTCTTTCAAAATTTGCTGATCTGCTTCAGATGGAATAAATGCAGATTCAAAATCACTGTCTTCAACAAAGCTATCGGAATTAATATACCTGGCTTGCAACACTTAACAAATCAAAAGATGAAAGAACGATCAGTCCAGCAATAAGGATAACAGGCTTAATTTTTTTCTTGACAAACAATCCAAGCAACACAACTGCGATTGCAATTAATAAAATATTTCTCAACAAATCTCCCCCCATCAGATTTTTCCTGTCTTCATGCAAGGCACTTACCCGTGGGCTGAAATCATCCGCCTGCTGCAATGCTTGCTGAGAGGCTGTTGCCCTGCGGAACCTGGCGCAGCATGCCTTGTTTAAAATTATCTTTAAGTTCCTTATCATTGCTTCCGCTAAATGATGAAGTAAAATAAAATCCTGCAAGCAATACCATTATTGTCGCCGGTAACGTACACGACTCACGCGAATTTTTTCCATGCTTCATTCATAATCGGTTTCAGTAATTAATTTATCCATGCCAATACTCCCAAAACCGAAAAACAAAACTGTGGAATTAAGCGACATGGTCACTGCCCGGAATTTATTATAAAAAGGAAGATGATCAAAAATAAAATAATTTATTCCTTTTAAATTTGCTCCCCATGCCAATAATATAGCAAAAGCAGTCGCGGCAATTATCCACCATTTATGCCAGCTTTTTACATAAAATAATCCGAATATAAAAAGAAAGCAAATGATTGCTCCGAGATAGACGGGGCCTGCAGTTGAAGGTTGATCTCCCCAATAAGAACTGTCGTTTGCATTTTGAACAGCATTATCTTCAGGCACACCTGCCTCAGTAAGTTTTTCAGCAAATTTTGATGACGAATTTAATTCATTGTTTCTGCTGCCGCCGCCATATAAGTCCGGCAAGAATAAACGTAAAAGTTTCACCCAATCCATAGCTCCATCTGAAAGCTTCTTCTTTATCAAGTCCGCCTTTGGTTTTGTTGGATGGATTATCATCTTGTGTAAGTTCAGATCTGCCGCCACGCGTACTTTCTTTTGCATATTCATAAGTTGGCAACATGGATCACCGCATTGCAGGCAAGCCCAAGCAAACCGGCTACCAGCGCAAGTCCCAACGCCTTTAATAGCTGCGGGCAATTGCTTTTCTTTATAACTTTTTATTAGAAAAGCAACGGCCATTATACCAATGCCATTATCAAAGTGTAATACACCATTTGCACATGGTTTTGCCCGATCAGCAACGCTGCGAAAAAAAGCAGTAACCGCAAAACCTGCCCAATATCTTCTTTGAAAAAGCAACAGCAAACCTGCAAGCACAGCCGGCACATAACCTATTGAAACCATTTCTGTATTATGTCCAACATTAATAATAATGGGATCAAAGTGCAATAGGCATAAGCAAGCGCGCCCATAATACTTACCCATGGATTGGCTCCGGCAACAAGGCAGAAAAAATAAAAGCAGATGCAGGCAAGAAAGAAAAAACTTATCGGCTTGGGCAAGCCAAGTGTTAAAACACGGAACAAGATAGCCAACTTGCAGTTTGTACGTGCAGTCGAAAGCAATCTGGTAAGCCGGCATTCCGCTAAACATACTGTTTGTCCATAAAGGATAATATCCATATTTTTCTTTGAATTCCACTGATTGCTGGCTCATGCCGCGCCAGCCCTGTATATCCTGTTGCGATACAACTTTGCCCTTCAAGAGCAGGCTTACAATAGATTACAGAAACTATTAAAAAAATTACCACGGCAATCAGATGCGGTAATAGTTTTTTGAAATTGAAATTCTTCATGAACATCGTTTTTTGAAAGAGCAAAGTAAAAGTTTTTATTGCAGAGAAATTGATTTTAAGTTTTATCCAATGGATGATAGAAATTTGAATATGAATACGTTAAGTTAAGGGGTTTGGTTTTCGTATGTCAATTGTTCATTAGTCATTATATAAACCTATCTTAGTTTTTTACAAAACTTATTATGGCCTTAAGCAGAATATGGGCGGCTTTTATAATTGTTTCGATCCTGGCGGCCAGGCTATTCAATGCGTATTCGTAAAAAATAATACAGATATTTTCAACCGCATGGTTACAGGGAAATCCGGCGATACTTCTCAAACGAAACTGCTGATACTGCAACAATGCCTGCAGCAGTGTTGCAAACTTTACAAACGGAAAAGAATATAGCAGCGATAATATAAAATTTAAAAATCGCTGCAATGGCAAAATATATTTCCTATAAAGAACAAAATGCCGATGGTATTATTGCTACCGCCAAAAGTGCCGTTGATATTTCCATAAACCTTATCGGCATCATGGCATTGTTCATGGGTTTTATGAGCATCGCTGAAAGAGCAGGAGGCATAAGGCTTTTAGTCGAAAATAATCGCGCCTTTTTTTTCAAAATTATTTCCTGAATTGCCTACGCAATCATCCGGCAATGGGGCACATGGTCATGAATTTTTCTGCCAACTTACTTGGGGCTTGATAATGCCGCGACACCTTTCGGCATTAAAGCAATGGAAAGCCTGCAGGAAATTAACCCAAAAAAAGATACGGCCTCCAATGCGCAGATCATGTTTTTGTGTTTGCACGCTTCAGGCCTTACATTGATACCCGTGAGTATCATCGCTGTAAGGGCTTCATTAAAAGCAAGCCAATCCAACAGACATTTTTATTCCCTGCATGATCGCCACTTTTGTCTGCTACCATGGCTGCAATGCTGATTGTTTCTTTCAAACAAAAAATAAATGTATTTCAGCCGGTAATTTTATTGTGGGTACTGTGGCCTTATCCGCGATGATTTCCTTACTTGTTATCTATCTTAAAGGCTAAAGCTTCGAACGCTGTGCAAACGTTTTCCGGCATATTAAGCAATGGCCTTGATATTGCTTATATTTCTTTTGAATCATTCTTGGTGCGTTATATAAAAACATCAATATATTTGATGCATTTGTGGAAGGTGCGAAAGGAGGCTTTGAAACTGCCGTGCGAATTATTCCTTACTTCGTAGGAATGCTTGTGGCAATAAGCATGTTGCGTACCAGCGGCACTTTTGATGTGATCATAAATGGCATGAGCAATCTATTCGCTGCTTAGGGACTGATACCCGTTTTGTAAACGGTCTTCCTACAGCCTTAATAAGGCCATTAAGCGGAAGCGCTGCACGAGGCATGATGATTGATACTATGAACACTTATGGTCCGCAATTCATTTGCAGCAAGGCTTACTTCCATTTTGCAAGGCTCTTCAGATACTACTTTTTATGTGGTTGCTGTTTACTTCGGTGCTGTTTCCATAAAAAATACGCGGTATTCAATCGGTGCAATGCTGCTTGCCGATCTTGTGGGCATCGTTACTTCTATATTACTTTGCTATTTGTTTTTTGGAAATGCAATGTAAACTGTTACGCTGCGATACCCTTTATACCAAATTACTTTTTGCGTTTTTTGCGTTGACTTGAAGCGGCCCTATGTTTTGCGGATAGTTTTATGTTTAACAACGGCTCTATGTCTTGTGGCAACCTGCGTTGTCCTAGCGGCAGGTATGAGCGTGTTCGGTGCCTGATACTTCTTCCCTGTTCATCCCTCTTTCATCATCTTCCATTACAGAAGAAGGGTCAAATATCTCCGCCATCTTTTTAGCCTGGTAAATAGCACGGTTGTATTTATTTCCCAAAACAATTATTGTTACAGAATCCTGGATCATTCTTATAAAAACAGTATTGTTACCATGCCACCATCCATTATGATAAATTATTTTTTTACCATTGGGATAAACATTCATTCGCCAGCCATATCCATAATTTCTTATTCCCGGCTTTTCATTGCTGTAAGGCGTATAAGCTTCGTCAAGGGTTTTTGCTAAAGATTTCGTTGGTGTATAATGCCTGGTCCCACTTTAATAAATCTTCGGGCGTGCTGTAAATATTTTTATCACCAAAGCCTGTATCCAAGTAAGTTAAGTTTTTCCAGCCTGCCCCTGCCAGTCAAATGAAGGCATTGCTTTGGCGCTATCTGTCATATTAAAAACATAAGTATCATTCATTTGAAGCGGAGTAAAGAAAGTTGTTTGCAGAAAATCAGCATAGCTTATTCCCGAATGCTTTTTCAATTATTAAACCAAGCAATGCATAGTTGGTATTGCAATATTCAAAATGAGTGCCCGGCAATGCTGGTGATCGGCGGTTTATATTTAATAAGATAGTCGAGCACATCTTCATTGCTGCAATATTGCATGCGTATTCCAGCCAAGCTTTTCCATAAAATAAATATAATTAGGCAAGCCGCTTCTGTGGCTTAATAACAATTTCACAGTAACATTATTATAAGGAAAAGCAGGAAAGAATTTTTTGACATCATCATCAAGTTTCACGCTTCCCATTTCTACCAGTTTTAAGGTAGCCATTGCAGTAAATGTTTTTGAAACAGAAGCCAGATGAAATGCACTGTGCGGAGTAAGAGAATCTTTTTTAAACAGGTTGAAATAGCCATGATAATCTTCAAAGATTACCTGGCCTTTTTTTGCAACAAGAATGCCGCCGTTGAAGCCATGTCCAACAAAATCTTTATCATAAAAGTCTTTTACAGCATTATAATACCTGTCAAAATCCTGCTTTGAAATGTCGCCTGGTGCAGGCGGAATATAAGCAGGCAAAGAATCGGTAAAGTTATTTTTTAATTTGTTTCTTGAACCTGATTTGCAGGCCACAAAAACGAAAGAAAAGAATATGGGAATAAGTAAGAATCTGCAAATATTCATTACAAAAAAATTCATGGATTAAGGGGCTATATTTGCAATATTACAATACAAAATTTATATGGCTGATAAAAAAACAACAAGTTATCCTAAAGAAAAAATTAATATTCTTTTCCTGGAAAATATAAATATAACGGCAGCAAAGAAATTTTCTGATGCAGGATATACTTCCGTAAAAAGAATTTCCGGAGCATTAAGTGAAAATGAACTGATAAAGGAAATTAAAAATGTGCACCTGCTAGGTATCCGTTCCAAATCAAAAATAACTAAAGAAGTATTAAACCATGCCACCAAGCTGCAGGCCATCGGTTGCTTTTGCATTGGTGTAAACCAGGTTGATATTGCTGCAGCAACAAAAAAAGGCATTACTGTTTTCAATGCTCCTTATTCCAATACACGTTCTGTTGCGGAGCTGGTGATTGCTTCTTCCATAATGCTGATCAGGAAAATTCCTGATAAAAATAAAGCGGCACATGAAGGTAAATGGCTTAAAGATTCAAAAGGAAGTCATGAGCTGCGAGGTAAAACCTTAGGCATTATTGGCTATGGAAATATTGGCTCACAGGTAAGCGTACTCGCAGAATCGCTTGGCATGAAAGTTATTTTTTATGATACGGAAACAAAAATGCCTTTGGGAAATGCGGAAGATAAATCTTCCTTAAAAGAATTGCTGCGGCTTGCAGATATTATTACACTTCATGTGCCTGATTTGCCCACAACAAGAAACCTGATCAATAAAACAACGTTTAAATATTGTAAAAAAGACTGCCATCCTTATTAATTATGCAGAGGCAGAGGTGGTGGATCTTGTTGCATTGAAAAATGCTCTGGTCAATAATGAGCTTGGCGGCGCAGCAATAGATGTGTATCCTGAGGAGCCGGAAAAAAACGGAGATACATTTGTAACGCCATTGCAGGGATTGAGTAATGTCATTATTAACTCCACACATTGGTGGCTCCACAGAAGAGGCGCAGCAAAATATTGGTGAAGATGTAAGCAGTAAGCTTTTTAATTACCTGGAAAAAGGAATTACCAACGGGCTCGCATACCATACCTGCTTTGAGCCTGCCTCCGCAGGAAGGAACACACAGGATTTTGCATATTCATAAAAATGTGCCCGGCGTACTTTCTGAAATAAATACCCAGCTTGTCCCTGCATAAAATAAATATACTGGCACAGTATTTAAAAACCAATGATGAAATAGGTTACGTTGTACTGGATGTAAGCAAAAATATTTCCAGAAATGCACTTGAGTTACTCAAAAAAGTAAAAGAAACAATTAAGGTAAGATTATTGTATTAAAGAGCTTGGTGTTTTAATACTAATGATAAACCTTAAACAGCAAATTAAAAGTTAATTATGAAAGTTGTAATTATTGGCGGAGGTTTTGGAGGGTTAAGATTTGCAAGAAACTCAGTAATAAAAAGGATTTGATGTTACGCTTATTGATCGGTTTAATTTTCACCAGTTTCAGCCTTTATTTTACCAGGTGGCGACTGCAGGGCTTGATGCAAGCAATATTTCTTTTCCGTTGAGAAAAGCTTTTCATAAAAATAACAATATTCATTTTCGCATGGCGGAAGTGAAATCCATTGATACTTCTCAGAAAAAAGTGATTACCGATAAAGATACATTTGATTATGATATTTTGGTTTTAGCAACCGGTGCAGATACCAATTTTTTCGGAAATGCTGAATTGATAAAAAATACTTTCCCAATGAAAAGACTGTAGAGGCCTTCAAATAAAATATAAGCTGTTGAAGAATATTGAAGATGCATTGTATGCCAAAGATGAAAAAGAGCTGCAAAGCCTTATGACGGTTGTAATAGTTGGTGGTGGCCCAACAGGTGTGGAAATGAGTGGTGCCATTGCAGATATGCGAAGATTTGTTTTGCCAAAAGATTATCCTGAACTGGATTTTAGCCGAATGAAAATTTATCTTCTGGAAGGCAGCCCGAAAACACTTGGGAACAATGAGTGCAAAATCGAGCAAGGATTCCTGCGAATATTTAAAAAAGCTGAATGTAATTGTAATGACAGGAACCGTTGTAAAAAATTATGATGGCAAAACAGTGACGATGGAAAATGGCACGACTATTGATTCTTCAATGGTAATTTGGGCGGCAGGTATTAAGGGAAATGTGCCTGAAGGAATTGATAAAAATTTAATAGTAAAAGGTAACCGTATTAAAGGTTGAAGGTTCAATAAAATATCGGGTTTTGAAAATATTTATGCAATTGGTGATGTTGCCTATATGGAAACTGAAAAATATCCGCATGGCCATCCGCAGGTGGCGTCAGTGGCTATTGCCCAGGGAAAGGCGTTGGCTAAAAATCTTATTAAAAATAGAAAAGAAGAATTCCTCACTGGAAGAATTTGAATACCATGATAAAGGCTCAATGGCAACTGTTGGCCGCAACCTTGCCGTGGTAGATATTCCAAAGCCCAAGCTGCATTTTAAAGGTTTTTTTGCATGGATGATCTGGATGGGACTTCATCTTTTTTTATTGCTCGGCGTAAAAAACAGGGTTGCCGTTTTCTTTAACTGGATATATAATTATATCACCTACGATCAGAATCTCCGGCTCATATTTCGTGCATTTAAAAAGCCGGACGTGCCGCAAAAGCCAGTGGACGGTGCTCAATTGGTTGCCTCTTCCGCAGATGGCAACTCATCCATGTCGGTAGTGCATTGAGTATGATTAAGTTGCCTTTAAGAATGTGTTACAATATAAAATAGCAATAAAGACAGTAACGCTATTATAATTATTATTATGATGTTTCTTTTACCTTGGAATTGATATTTATACTTTTCACGTTGAGTTTTATCGGCAAACATTAAAACTAAGCGCCCCAAAGAAACGATAGCTAATAATATGAACCAATATTTTTTATCTCCCATTATATTCATGATTTGCATGGACATTAATGTTATAGCTATCCACTTCATTATTATTTTATTACCTACAATAGTCAATATAAGAGTTTTTTACCTAGGATTCTCATTTATGGATTACCATTCCTTCTTACAAAACCGCGGCGAATCTGGAAACACCGCGGAGAATTCAAAATACCGAAATTTTGACCTGCGTTTGAATCTAAATATTTCCGCGAGATTCCGAATACTGTGAGCATTTCTTTATTCTATTAAAATATTTTTGTTGTGTGCAATTTCAAATTTACTGCCCTTGGTGTTTTCACCAAGTCCGTGAAGAAATTGTTGGTTCAAAACAAACCGCGTGAGAATATCTCGAAAACTAGACCGCAGTGAGAATTTCATGAAATACCACGGCAAATCTACCAGAAACACCGCGGTGAATCTCAAAACACCGCGGAGAATTTCAAAGACACCGCGGTAAATCTAACCACCCGGTGAAAGGTCATTTCGTGCTCTTAAATAAAAATTACTTTAAACCTGATAATTGCACGTTTATACAATTTAATTTCTATCCTGCAGTTTTATATAAATAAGCATTAAAATTTCTTAATGTTTGCAATAAAAAATAAATTTCTAATAAATTATGAAAACGAACCGTTTCTTCTTCCCTCGATTTTAAGAATTTCAGAACCTGCAAAGCAAGTAAGCTTTGGCACTTCTGTTATCACTTGCCTTAGCAGCGAAGCGGCTGCCGCAGTCTTTCCCAATCTGCCGGTAAGCGTGCCTGCTCTGCAAAAGATAAATGATGATCTCGATACCGCAGATCAGGCATTCCAAACAGGGGCTTTCATTGCTGTGGCACAGCTAAAGCCGGCAAAGAATGCATGGTATCTTAATTTTTCAGCTACTGCAAAATATGTATCAATGATCGCAGGCATGGCACCCACTCCTGCAGATGCTGAAACATTGATAATATAGGGACTGATTCTAATTCAAATAATCTAATTTAAACACCGCTCCTGTAGATGTTGGAACATACAAGCTGGCAGGTTTTACTCCTACAAAAGGTGTCGCCAATCGGCAGCCTGTACCAAAAACAGCAGCGCTTACTGCTACTGTAAATGGCACTAAAGGAGCCATCATCGTGGAAAGTAAGAAGCCGGTTCTTAATGCAAAAGCATTCATTTTTCTTGCTGCTCAAGCTGGTGTGGAAATAAAGTATAATGGTAATACAGTGGAAATAGTAGCCGGTGGCACTTCAGTATTTATGACGGTGCAAACCAACAGGAAAGCTACTATGGATGGCCTGCAAAGCAACGTGCCTTATAACGTATCCATGTATTCTGTGAATGCTGCGGGCAACAGTTCTCCTTCACTCACAAAAGTGGTAACACCACAATAAGATAAGTTTTTTCTTGTTTCTTCATAAGATCCCCTGCAATGTGCAGGGGTTTTTGTTTTTAGCGTAAGGAGAACCACAACGTCATGGCAGCGAAGAGGTACGATAAAGCGAACCAAGAAGTCATATCATTTCGTAGTCAACAAAAACAAATAAAATTATAAATACGGTTATTAATGCCAATTTGAAATAACCACCTGCTGTTATATGTTTCGTACGGTCTATTTTTCTTTGGATTTCTTTTGTCAATAGAAACAAGCCAAGGCATGTACATAACACAATCGGTATAATAATAAACGTTGGCACTAATTCACAACGCTTAAGGATTTGACCGGTTTGTTTGAGATATATTTCATTCTCTAACTTCTCACCCCAAAAGATTCTAATTAAATAAATAACCGGCGTAAGGATAATGATCCCATAGTATACATACAAAATTTTAAGAGCCTTCATTTATAAGTCGTTTCGATAACCGGTCTTCGCGATAACTATACAAGCACCGCAACTTACCAAATGTAATATTATAGTATTTTATAAATTTTTCAAACCAATTTCAGAAACGAATTGTTAGCCAAAATGTGAAGCAATTGTTAAACACACCGCTTCGCAATAACCTAATTATTTTAACAGTAAAATTTTACATCTATGCTAACAAAAAACACGCTTCAGGAAGCTGTAAGCGCCAGTGAAATGGATGCTAGTCCTATTTCACGAAGAAAATTTCTTTGGTTTGCAGGTGCATCTACCACGGCGGCCGCCGCGCTTGCATCTTGTTCCAAGGGAGATCATATTCCCTCAAGCTTCTTTGGTTCCGGGGATGTGGGAATACTTAATTATGCATACCTTCTGGAGCAACTGGAGGCTGCATTTTATCTCAAAGTAATTAATGAGCCTTACGGCAAAATGAGCGACTATGAGAAAACGTATCTGACCGATATAAGAGATCATGAGGTTGCGCACAGGGAATTTCTAAAAGCGGCTCTGGGCTCCAGTGCTATACCCACGCTGACTTTTAATTTTTCAACTATTGATTTCAGGAGCAGGTCGAGTGTATTGGAGGCTGCAAAAAGTTTTGAAGACTTAGGCGTTTCTGCCTACAATGGTGCGGGTCCTTATATTTCAAGCCCCGAATACTTAACACTTGCAGGTAAAATAGTATCTGTAGAAGCCAGGCATGCTGCCTTAATAAGAGAATTGTTGCAAACCGATTCTTTTGCAGACAGTACTGTTGTTAACAACATGGGGCTCGATCAATCTAATGATGCGCGCTATGTGCTGATAAAAGCCCTTCCTTACTTACTTACAAAAGTAGACATTTCCCATTTACCATTTTAATTTATACTATTATGCAAATTGAAAATATTATATCCGAATTAGAAAAAAGGGATCCGGAATTTTATGATAAAACGGATACCAGGCGAAAAGCTCTAAGGAATTTCGCAAAGCTTACAGGGAAAATAACGATGGCATCTTTGCCGCTTGCCCTGGGTTCATTATTGAATAAAGCGTATGCAGGCGATCCAACCATTTCTGATGTAGTGGATGTGCTTAATTTCGCCTTAACCTTAGAACATCTTGAAGCAACCTTTTTCACAACAGGCGTCAATACAAGTGGCCTTGTTCCCGATGATAATTATGGATCCCGCCAGGTGTTTGAAATTGTAGCTCTGCACGAAAGAGAGCATGTCCAATTCCTGGAGACTACCATTAAGAGCCTTGGCAAAACACCGGTTGGTCCTTCTACTTACGATTATACGGCACATGGTACTTTCCCTGATCCATTTGCTCCAGGCAACTATCCTGTGTATGCAGCTATGGGTCAACAGTTCGAAGATACAGGCGTAAGGGCTTACAAAGGCCAGGCGCCTAACTTGCAAGGACCTTCCAACAGGCCTTATTTAAAGGCAGCTTTGCAGATACACTCCGTAGAAGCAAGACATGCATCACGTATAAGAAAGCTCAGAAGCGATCTCAATATACCACTTCTTGCAGGCGTAGTAAAACCATGGATAACACTTAACGAAAGTGGCATAGATGCCGGCTCTGCTAAAGCAAATGCGGCTGTGCAATTGAGTTATAATGGTGAGTATAACACCATTCAGGGTGGAGTAGATATCATAGATATTGGCGGCTACTCTTATATAAATGCAGAAAAGGCTACACAAAGCTTTGATGAACCATTGACCAGGGAAGAGGTGATGACAATCGTAGCGCCTTTCTTTGCTTGATTGTAATTTTTAGTGATGAAAGTACAGCCATGTGGAAGCATGGCTGTTTTTATTTATTGGTTTTCTCCGCCATCTTCAAAAACACTTTTGCCCGCTGTTTGAAGGCAGCCGTCTGGTGCGGCAGTTGTTCTTCTATTAATAATTTTACTTCGGAAATTATTTCGGGATATTTCTTTGCAAGACGACCCAATACCGCAAGAGAAAAAGCTTTTATAGCCACCGCTTCATCCGGCGATTCAAGGTATTGAAAACATATTTGCATGATGTTGCCTTCCTGCTCTTCAGGGATAGGTACATGCTGTAAAAGCCTGATGGTATTGCGCTTTATCGCATCATGAAGACCAGGCCTGGACAGATTGCTGATAAGTTTTTCATAATGATCTTTCATTAGTTCAGGATGTGCAATCGCACTGTAGCTTAGCGGCCATGCTGCTCTTTGGGTGAGCCGGTATTCTCCATTTAGAAATACCTGCACCAGTTCGTTGAATCTTTTTATATCGCTTCCTATCCACGCAACTATTTTATCGCATTGTTCTCTTGAATGTTCTTTCAAAAGTTTTTGTTCTAAATTCATGCAACAGGATGATAGTTTTTTAAAAGCGATGACATGCTGCTTACCTCATCTTTATTCACCACAACATATTGAAGTTCTTCACTCATATTCTCATTAGTATAAAGCATCTCCGTGGGTATATATTTGGAAGCAGAGCTGTGAAACTCAACAGCGCCAGTGCTTTCGGCAATGGTAAGAATATTATCCTTCGTAACTCCGGAGCCCGGCATAATGATGATCCTGTCGTCAGCCTTTATGATTGTTTCTTTTAAAAGAGGTAAAGCATCAATGGCTTTTTGCTGCAATCCGGAGGTTAATATTCTTTCGAAGCCGCAATCAATAATTGCTTCCATTGCTAGGAACGGATCATTCACCCTGTCAAAAGCCCGGTGAAAGGTAGCACCTAATGGATATGCAATGTCGGTAAGTTCCTTACATCTTTTTGTGTCAATGCTTCCATCTTTGTTAAGCATTCCGGTCACTATTCCATCGCAGCCGGTCTCTTTGCATATTTGAATATCTTCTTTCATTATTGCAAACTCATCATTGCTGTAAAAAAAGTCTCCACCGCGTGGCCGTATCATCACATACAATTCGATAGATAGTGCTGCCCTGGCCGCTTTAATGAAACCATAAGATGGAGTAGCGCCGCCTTCCGCAGGATTGGCGCAGAGTTCAATTCTGTCTGCACCCGCATCTTGCGCAGCAATACAACTTTCAATATTAAAGGCGATTATTTCTAATTTGAAACTCATTGTTCAGCTTACAATGTCAAACATATATTTTGAAGGATACAACTTTTCTTCGCCATTGCTTTTTACACAAAACACAAATCCTTTTTGAATAGAGTACGCACCGTAATCACCATTTTTATTTAATGCTAAAAAGCCCACCTGTATAGTCTTTGCTTTCGCCGGATCTCGGTTTACAATTCGCTCAATAGCTTTGCGACAAGCCATTTCAGGAGAATTGCCCTGGCGCATAAACTCCACAACCAGATGTGTTCCGCAGGTGCGCATCACTTCCTCACCCACACCGGTAGAAGTGGCTGCGCCTATTTCGTTATCCACAAAAAGACCTGCACCAATAATAGGTGAATCGCCTACACGGCCATGTATTTTA
Organism: uncultured Chitinophagaceae bacterium; assembly: GCA_963823975.1. GTDB lineage: Bacteria > Bacteroidota > Bacteroidia > Chitinophagales > Chitinophagaceae > Ginsengibacter. The sequence continues at coordinate 504,340 of CAWGNP010000001.1, forward strand.
AAAGCCATCCCGCTTGTAGTTACAGCACCGCTCATATTGCCTGAAGCATCCATTGCCACAAGCCCCATCGTATCATGATTGGGCGAGCCATCATCAAAAAAAGCGGGAGCAAAAGGTCCGTTACCTTTTTTATCTGTTTGCTGCGAAGGCTGGTTTTCAATATTGATTACCGGCTTGTATTTACTTTCTTTCAGCCAGTTTTTATAGGCTTGTTCAGCTTCCGCTGATAATACCTGCGGCTCTTTTGCAAACCCGTTTTCAATGGCAAATTGTTGTGCGCCTTCGCCTACCAGCATTACATGCGGCGTAGTTTCCATTACCTTTCTTGCAACAGAAACTGCGTGTTTTATTTGCTCCAAACCTGCAACAGCACCGCAGTTGGCATGCTCATCCATAATACAGGAGTCAAGGGTTACAATGCCATCCCTGTCAGGATATCCGCCAAGGCCTACGCAGCAATTGATGGTATCTTCTATTTGTCTTGCGCCTGCTTCTACAGCGTCGAGCGCTCTTCCGTTTGCTGATAAAATCTTCCATGCGGCAGTATTTACATCTTTGCCTGTTCCCCATGTAGAGACAACAATGGGTTTCGTTTGTGCATAACTGTTATGTTGCAAACGTTTTAAAGAAAGCAAGGGTGCAGATAAGCTGGATAGCTGTATAAATTTTCTCCTGTTTACCATAACAAATATTGAATTTTATATAAATAAGATTGGTTGATGATCACCTGGATATTACGACCTGTGCATGGCTAGCTTTTTAATCATCTCATCCGAGACGCCGTCAGCATAAGTTCCGAAAGCATTTACCAGCGCGCCTTTCATTCGATGGTCTTTCGATTCAATTGCATAAACAACTGCTTCATCTGATGGGTTGGATTCACCTTCAAAGCGATAGAATGCTGTTATTTCAAACTCCGAAGGGTTCAGGCATTCATTGGTTTCATTGCACATAATTTTATCAAAGGCAAGATTAAAATCTTTTGTATAACCTCTGTCTTTGAGGCTGCTAAGTGCGTTGGAAACAGTGTCATAATTTTCCATAAAAAAGTTTCATCAAAATTAATCATTACATCTTATCATATTTGCAACAATCATTGATGCATACTTTTGTAAATTTGCACATATACCAAGCTGCATGAGAAAGCAATATGAGTAAAAAAGATAAAAAGAAAAAACATCCCTCACTGATACAAGGAGTTTTGGATATTACACGTTCGGGTATTGGTTATATTATTGCGGAAGGAAGAGATAACGATGTGCTGGTAAAACCCAACGATTTCAATAAAGCCATGCACGGCGATGTGGTAAAGGTGAGGGTAAAAGAATCGCAGGGAAAAAGAGCAGAAGGTATCGTTGAAGATATTGTCGAAAGAAAGCAAACGGAGTTCATCGGCGATATTGAAGTAAGCGAAAACTTTGCATTTTTTAAGCCTGATAGTCAAAAGCCGGTTCCTGATTTTTATGTAAGCATTCGCAATCTTAACGGTGCCAAAAATAAAGACCGCGTTGTAGTAAGATTCTTAAGCTGGGAAAAAGGAGAAAAGAAGCCTGAAGGTGAAGTGGTAACTGTATTGCAGGCAAAAGATAAGAATGATCTTGCAATGAAGGAAATCCTTATCCAGAACGGCTTTCCGATACAGTTTCCTAAAGCGGTGACAGATGAAGCACATTTGTTAAATGATGCAATAGATACTGCAGAGCTCGATAAAAGAAGAGATTGCCGGGACGTGCTAACCTTCACGATAGATCCAGCCGATGCAAAAGATTTTGACGATGCTATTTCGATTAAAAAAATAAATAAAGATGAATATGAAATAGGTGTGCATATAGCAGACGTAAGCCACTTTGTAAAGCCTGGAACTGAAATGGATAAGGAAGCTTATGCAAGAGCAACAAGTGTATACCTTCCAGATCGCGTGAATCCGATGCTGCCGGAAAAAATCTCCAATGAGCTTTGCTCTTTACGTCCTCATGAAGACAAGTTTACCTTCTCTGTAATTTTTAAAATGAATCATAAAGGCAAGGTAAAAGAATACTGGCTTGGCAAAACTTTTATACACAGCGATCATCGTTTTACTTATGAAGAAGCACAGCAGATTATTGAAACGAAGGAAGGAAGCTATGCTGAGGAAATCCTTTGCCTGAACGACTTTGCAAAAAATTTTCGTAAGGAAAGATTTAAGAACGGAGCAATAAATTTCTCATCAACAGAAGTTAAGTTTCAGCTGGATGAAAATGGAAAGCCGGTTGGCATTATTATAAAAGAAAGTAAGGAAGCCCATCAACTTATTGAAGAGTTTATGTTGCTTGCCAATAAAACGGTTGCAGAGCACGTGGCCAAAATAAAGCTGAACAAAAAGCCAGTTCCTTTTCCTTACCGCATACATGATACTCCCGATGAAGAAAAGCTAAAACCTTTTGTTGCATTCGCAAAAAAGTTTGGGTATAAATTTGATATGAATAACCAGGAAGAAGTGGCATCTTCATTCAACCAGCTGCTGGGCGATGTTCATGGAAAGCCCGAGCAGCATGTACTTGAGCAGTTAGGCATTCGCACAATGGCCAAAGCAATTTACACTCCTGAAAATATTGGGCACTATGGATTAGGGTATGAATATTATTGTCATTTCACTTCGCCCATCCGGCGCTATCCTGATGTAATGGTGCATAGAATTTTGAATGAAGTTCTTGAGCACAACATTCATGTAGATAAAAAAATGGAAGAGAAATGCAAGCATTGCAGCGCAAGAGAAAGGGCAGCAATGGAGTGCGAGCGTGCGGGCAATAAATACAAGCAGGTGGAATACATGATGGATAAAGTGGGTGAGGATATGGCAGGCGTAATAAGTGGTGTTGCTGCATTTGGTTTTTGGGTGGAAACGGTGAACGAAAAATGTGAAGGACTTGTTTCAGTAAAAGATCTTTCTGATTACGATGAATTCAGGCATGTGGAAAGTGATTATGCATTAATGGGGCTTCGCACAGGGAAAAAATTCAGAATGGGAGATACTGTGCAAGTGAAGCTGGTAGCGGCCAATCTTGAAAAGAGGCAACTGGATTTTGAATGGATACCGGGTGAAAAAAATCTGCGGGAAAAGGCTATTCATAAAAACAACAAAGATGTTTCTCATGCTAAAGGAAAACATCATTCACCAAAAAATAAAAAATAAACCGATTTATAATTTAGCCAGGATGCAGCATCAGCTATCGAGGGTCTTCACAACTTTAAAGAGTTGTCGGTTCTTTTCGAAGAACAATTTAACAGGCGACATTTTCCTGCAATACCGCAAAACTTATATGATGCCGCCGGATACCTGCTAACAGTTAGGGGTAAACGCATTCGTCCCCTGCTTTGCGTTATGGCTAATGAACTGGTAGATGCTATCAATCCTGATGTATGGCATGTTGCAACAGCCATTGAATTGTTTCACAATTTTACATTAGTACATGATGATATAATGGATCGGGCTCCTTTGCGCCGTGGCATAGAAACCGTTCACATAAAATATGGTGAGCCAACTGCGTTGCTTGCCGGAGATGTAATGCTGGTGGCTGCTTATGAAAGTATCAATAAGATTGGTAATGAATATATACATCGTGTTCTTACCCTGTTTAATACAACAGCAAAGCAGGTTTGTGAAGGTCAGCAGATAGATATGGATTTTGAAAAAATGCTTCAGGTGAGTTTTGATGACTATGTGGAAATGATCGAACTGAAGACATCTGTATTGCTTGCAGCAAGCCTTCAGTTAGGTGCCATCATGGGAGGAGCAGGCTTAGGCAATCAACATCATTTATATGAATTTGGCAAAAACCTTGGCATTGCTTTCCAGGTACAGGATGATTATCTAGATGCTTTTGGTGATCCTGAGAAATTTGGTAAGAAAACAGGTGGAGATATTATGGCAAATAAAAAAACTTTTTTACTAATACAAGCTCTGAAAACTTGCAACGGCGCCCAATTGCACGAGTTGCAATACCATCTTGATCATAATGAAAACAATAAAATAGATATTATAACAGGCATTTATAAATCGTGCAATATAGATGAATGGGCTAAAGAGCTGAAGCAAAAGTATATGACGCTTGCACTCAATCACCTGGAAGAGATTGCTATCCTTTCTGTTAGAAAAAAACCTTTGAGAGAACTTGCTTATTATTTACTTGACAGAGACATGTAATAAAAAAACTCATTAAAGTTTTATGCAAAATGTCAACAAACGTTATGTAATTTTCTCTTTTCAAAATTTCATTTTATTAATATTCGATATTACTTATAACAACAAATACTTAAACTAAAACACAGTCATGAAACGATTTTTTAGCTTGATCATTACCTTTTTTTCGGTATCAGCTTTTGCGCAGAATAGTATCAATAAGTTATCAATCATTCCGGAACCAGTTACCGTTATACAGAATACGGGAACTTTCGTACTTCCGCAGCAGGTAACTATTGAAGGGGGCTCCCAGCCTGAATTACAGCAGACTATTACTTTTTTAAAAGAACATTTATCAGTAGTAACGGGTTTAACTGTGAGTGCAAAAGCCTCTGATCCATCTGCAGTGATACAATTAATGATTAATAAAAAACCTGATGCTATAATTGGTAAAGAAGGATATAATTTATCGGTTACATCGTCAAAGGTGATTATAAAAGCTAATGAGCCAGCAGGCTTATTCTATGCAGTGCAAACTTTGATGCAATTGTTTCCAAAAGAAATAGAAAGCAAAACAATGGTAAGTAATATCAAATGGGAAGCGCCATGTGTTACCATTACTGATTACCCAAGATTTGGATGGAGGGGATTGATGTTCGACGTATCAAGACATTTTTTTACAAAGCAAGATGTAGAGGAATTCATTGACCAGATGGTCCGCTATAAATTTAATTTATTACATCTTCATTTAACAGATGATGAAGGCTGGCGGATTGAAATAAAAAGTTTGCCAAAGCTCACAACTGTTGGTGCATGGAATGTAAAAAAAGTTGGATACTTCGGTTCTTTTTCAGCGCCTTCACCAGACTCACCAAGAACTTACGGAGGATTTTATACGCAAGATGATATAAGAGAAATTGTAAAGTATGCAAAAGCAAGGTTTGTAAATATTTTGCCCGAAATAGATGTGCCTGGCCATAGTCTCGCTGCAGTCGTTTCCTATCCTGAATTATCATGCACTCCTGGTGCTGATCAATACCATGTTCGCTCCGGCGAAGAGATCATGGATTGGTCGCATGGTGCGCCACCAGTGGCTTTGGTGGATAACACCCTTTGCCCTGCTAATGAAAAAGTATACCAGTTTTTGGATAAGGTACTTACAGAAGTTGCGCAGTTATTTCCATTTGAATACATACATATGGGCGGCGATGAATGTCCTAAAAATTTTTGGGAAAAGAGTGATGCAGTACAGGCATTGATGAAGAAAGAACATTTAAAAACTATGGAAGAGGTACAAAGCTATTTTGAAAAAAGACTGGAAAAAATTGTCGAGTCAAAAGGTAAAAAATTCATGGGCTGGGATGAGATACTCGAAGGCGGTCTTGCACCGAATGCGATGGTAATGAGCTGGCGTGGAATGAAAGGCGGCACACAAGCGGCAAAGATGGGACATGATGTGGTGATGAGTCCTACTAACTATGCGTATCTTGATTATATGCAGGGAGATGTTGCTATTGAGCCCCGGGTGTATGCCACTTTACGGTTAAGCAAAGCCTACGAATTTGATCCATTACCGGATAGTGTGAATCCCAAACTTATAAGGGGTGGACAAGCAAATTTATGGACGGAGCAAGTTTACAACATGCGTCACATGGAATATATGGTATGGCCGCGTGCGTTTGCCATTTCAGAAGATGTATGGTCTCCAAAAGAAAGTAAGAACTGGGACGATTTTGCAAGACGGGTTCAGGATCATTTCGCAAGATATGATGTAGCACAAATAAAATATGCGCCAAGTATTTATGACCCAATAATCAATGCCGACAGTACTTCTGCGCATAAACTGGAGTTGAAGCTTAGCACAGAAATCAATGGCCTTGATATATTTTACACCTTTGATAATTCTTTTCCTGACCAGTTCTATCCAAAGTATACATCACCAGTTGTAGTGCCTGAAGACGCATCATTTTTGAAACTAATTACTTATAGAAATGGTAAGCCAATTGGCAGAATGATGACCGTGCCTGTTGCAGAATTGAAAAATAAAGCAGCAAGAAATGAGGAAGGAGATTAATTCATCCGAACGGCTAATTTCGTTTATATGATAACAGTTACCTGTTAAACTTATTCATCTTTTCCTGGTTTTTCGCCGGTAAACCAGTGTTCTTTATTTTTAAACAAAACATTGAATGTGGTGAATGATCCATAGACACGGGTTATGTACTGTTGAAGATTTATTTTTTCTTCATCAGTTAAATTTTTATGGCTATTTATATTTTGCTCCAATACCCGAAGCCTGTCCCTTGCCATAACTATTTTATGAAAGAATACCTCTATAGGTATTTCTTTGGGCTTTAATGACGAATCCTTTGGTTGTAACAACATCATTCCTCCAGTCCATCTTTCGCCCAACGGCACTATTTCCTGTGCATCTCCCCAAAGCCTTAAGATTTTTAATAAAGATTTTTCTGCATTGTAAGTTGTTTCTATTTCATCACTTATATTCTCGGGTTGTATGTCATCAAGCTTGCTGTCAGTTTTATCAATCTCCATAATACCATAATGTATAAAAGAGATAAGGTAAGTGCCATATTTTATGCCTACAATTACGCCGGGCCCATGGAGTGTATGTTGCAATCTTGTTCCGATTCCCAAAAGAGTTTGATCCATAAATTTTTTATAATTATTTTATATTAAACATAAATGTTACCCTATAAACGAAAATATTATAAACTTTAATTATTATTTGTTCATTACAGGTAATTCAATATGCGTGGGATATTCCTTAGTAAAATAAATTGTATGTGTTTGTTTTGTAAAATCACTTTCGTTTGCTTCAAAAATATTAGGTATAAATTTTTGCGGATTTCTGTCAATCAGAGGGAACCATGTGCTTTGTACCTGTATCATAATTTTATGTCCCTTTAAAAAAGTATGATTTATTTCATGAAGATCAATATAAATTCTTCAGGCTTGCCCGGCACAAGTGCTTCAGGATTTGAAAAACTTTTTCTAAACCTGCCTCTGAAAACTTCCATAGCAACAGGCAACTGGTAACCACTCATTAAAACATTTTTTTGATAAAATGCAGGATATACATCAATCAGTTTTACGATCCAGTCGGCATCTGTGCCTGTTGTGCTTGCAAAAAGATGCGCAATAATTTTTCCGGTAACCGTAAGATCGTCCGTCAATGAATCCAGTGTAAAGCTAATTACATCAGGCCTTGTGCTGACAAATCTTTGATCTTCTACCTGCCATGGCCGCCAGCGGCTGCCGTATCCATAGGTCGCTTCGATGGGCAGCATGCGATAAGGCACAGGGTCTTGAGGATCACTTATAAAACTTGTTTTTCCATCATTACTTACGGGTGCAGTAAATGAAGATTTTTTATCAGCAGCTGCATACAAATTTTTTATAACTGCTTCTTTCGGTGGCCATGTTTTATAAGTTTTCCATTCGTTTGTTCCTGTTTGAAAACAATAAGCTTCATTAAAATTTCCTTCACCAATTCCTTTTAAATAATAATCAAACCATTTTTTCTGTAGCTCACGAAACCAAACGCCCGTATTGCTTTCAAAAGAAATCTTACCAAGGCTGTCACCTTTCGCATGGCCCCACTGGCCATGATTCCATGGACCAAGAACAATATAATTGCGGTTAAAAGTATCTTTCTTTTCCATTTGGCATACATTAGTTGCGGGCCGTTCATATCTTCCTGGTCGTAATAGCCGCCAACATGCAATTGCGGCACTTGGGGATATTTTACATAACTAAGCGTAGAATTTCTTTGCCAAAAGCTATCGTAGTTAGGATGTTTAATAAAATTATTCCACGTTGGAATGTTATTATGAAAATATTTTTCATTTACATTTTTAAGCGAGCCTAAATTCAGATACCAGTCAAACAGATCAAATTGCGGAAAAGGAAAATCACTGTCGGTTGTTTTATCATACTCTACTTCATAAGAATATTCCATGCCATAACTTAAGCGGAATGCGCCATTATGATGAAAGTCATCGCCTAAGAACAAATCGCCCATACAAGCCTGTTCTGATGCTGCTTTCAGGGCGGGGTGCGGATCAACAGAGCCTACAAGGGCAAGCCATCCAGGATAAGAAATGCCATAAATTCCTGCCTTACCATTATTACCGGGAACATTTTTTACAAGCCAGTCAATGGCATCACAAGTATCGGTGCTTTCATCAATGGCGCCTTTTACAGAAGCATGAATGAAAGGCTGGTGAATTTGCATGTTCCCCTCACTCTTATATTTTCCGCGTATATCCTGGAACACGAATATGTACCCTTCTTTTGCTAATACAGTTAACGGAGATTCCGGTGGAAAAGAAAATAAAGAATCGTCATGAATATCAACACTTGCGCCATAAGGCGTCCTTGTAATTAAAAACGGTGATGGCTCTTTAGGATGCACTGGTGATAGCAGGACAGTATACAATTTTATACCATCACGCATGGATATCATCGCGCTTGTTTTCCTGTACAATGCAGTGCTGTCTTGTTGAGCAAAAGAATGACAACTAAAAAAAAGCGTATAAAATAATAAAAAAATGTTTTTCATACCAGTAGTTTATGTTGAATTAAAGATAAGAAGTTGACGTGGAATCCTGAGCTACTTTTAAGGCAAATTTGTTTTCGTTTATACAGTAACAGTTACCTTATAAGCGACTTGTTAGAACTGCAGGCTGAATGCAGTGCCTTCTCCCTGCCTGGATTGTACCTGGATAGTTTCCTTTGTGCAACATCATAATTTGTTTACATAAGCTAAGGCCAATTCCACTGCCATTTTTCTTGGTGCTAAAAAAAGGAATAAATATTTTATCGAGGATTTCTTCTGTCATACCAATTCCATTATCGGATACTTTGATTAAAATTTTACGGTTACTCGAACGAAGTGGCAGATAAAATGATTCTTGGCTCGGGATTATCTTTTACAGCTTCCATAGCATTTACCACCAGGTTAATAAGCACCTGCTCCACAAGGCTTGTGATCGGCCTTCAGTTCAAGGCTGGTATCTTTTAAAACAATTTCCAGTTCAATATTTTTTTGCGTCAGCGTGGGTTCCATAAGCTGGTGCAAGGCCTTCAAAAAGATCTCTTACATAAATCGTTTTTAAATTGGGCGTGGTAATTTTATTAAGATTGCGATAGGTTTCTGCAAATTTCAAAAGACCTTCACTTCTTCTTTTAATAGTTTCAATTCCCAACTCAAGATCATGAACAGCCGCCGATTTGTATGGTCATGATGAGACATCGATTTCTCAAGCCTGTTTTTAAGCGTATCTGCCAGAGAAGATATTGGCGCAACAGAATTCATAATTTCATGCGTCATTACACTAAGCAGTTTTTGCCATGCCTTTGATTCTGTTTCATCCAGCGCTTCATTAATATTTTGAAAAGCAACCAGTTTAAATTTTTTTCCTTCTGTTTGAAAAGCGGTTGCTGATAATAATATCTTGAAATGATCCTTTTTCAAGATGAGCTTTGGTGATTTTTCCATCGCCCGGTTTAAGTGCAACGATATCTTTATACAATTCATTATCTCTTTTTGCACAGCGAATGAATGGTTTTTAAATAAGGAACCTGCAGCATTTTTTTCAATGATTCATTCATCCACAGCACTTCACCGCTGTCTACCTTCATAAGATAAGATTCCGGTATCAACCAGCTCAAGTATTTTTTGCAGATATTGATATTGTGTTTCTTTTTCTTTACTGATAATTTTAAAGGTGGAATTGATTTGATTAAAACCTTCGCGTAGCGTTTGTAGTTCGGCAGGGGCGTGCTTTACATCAAAATATCGTGAAAAGTCGCGGTAATGAACTGACTCAACAAATTGTTGCAGTTCATCCTGCGCTTTGCGTTGAAAGCGATACAATTCCACAAGCTGATAAGCAATTACCGGAAGAACCAAAAGAAGATAAACATATCCATAATCGTGAACCAGTAAAAAGAGAATGCTGTAAGTGTGATGAAACAAGAAGAGAAATATTCTTATGAAAATTCTCCATCCTGTTTGTTTTGTAAAGGTGCTCGTCATCATGTCATAACAATTTTGCGATCAGGTCTGTATCAGTATCAGCTATAGCTGTAGCAGATTTATGCTGATCCAGCTAATGCTCAAGCTCAACTCAAATATCATATTTACTTAGTCTCCTGTACAAAGCGGTCCTCGTAAGCCCAAGTTCTTTTGCTGCCCTGCTTATATTGCCATTATATTTTTCTATAACCCGTAAAATAGTATTTTTTTCCAATGTGCTTAAGTTGAGCTCTGCGGGTTCAGCATCTGCAGGTACTGAAGATTCAAGAGGAGAAAAAATTAAATCGCCTGCCGTTAAGTTCTTCGCCATCCGACATGATAACGGCCCTTTCCATTGTATATTGTAGCTCCCGCACATTTCCCGGAAAAAGATATTGCTTCATTTTTTCCAATGCTTTTGCATCAAATACAGGTTCCGGCTTTAAATATTTATTTGCATAAATACGGGCAAAATGTTTGGCAAGTAAAACAATATCTTCTTCTCTTTTACGCAATGGAGGTACTACAATTTCTACAGTATTGATCCGGTAAATAAGATCTTTCCTGAAACGGTTTTCATTGGCAAGTTCCGCAATAGGCAGATTGGTAGCGCATACCAGCCGGATATCAATATCGATAGCTGTCATTACTTCCCAGCCGTATCACCTGCCGGTTTTGTAAAACACTTAGCAGTTTTACCTGTTGTTGCAAGGGTTATATTTCCGATTTCATCAAGGAACAACGTTCCGCCGTTCGCGGCCTCAAATCTTCCTGCCCTGTCATCGCCGGCACCGGTAAAAGCTCCTTTTTTATGGCCAAACAATTCACTTTCAAAAAGGGATTCGGTTAATGCGCCAAGGTCAACTTTTACAAAAGGTTTATCGGCACGCAGCGAATGTTGATGAATGGCTCTTGCTATTAATTCTTTACCGGTGCCATTTTCTCCCAATATGAGAATATTTGCATCGGTCGGCGCAATTTTTTCAATCTTTAAAAAAAATATTTTTCATCACTTCCGACTCGCCAATCATTTCTTTGCCAATGGCAGGTGCCAGCGGAAGAAGTATTTCCGGACGTTTTTCCTTTCGCTTTAAAGTTGCTTTTATTGTTTCGACCAGTTTTTCATTGTGCCACGGCTTTACAACAAAATCTGCAGCGCCTTCTTTTAAAGACCGTACTGCAAGATCAATATCGCCATAGGCCGTAATCATGATAACGGAAGCATCTGATCCAAACTCCCTGATTTTTTTCAGCCAGAACAATCCTTCATTGCCGGTATTGATAGAACTGGTAAAATTCATATCAAGCAGTATGAGGTCAAATGATTGTTTTGATAAAAGCCAGCGAAGATTTTCAGGATTTTTTTCGGTTACTACTTCTTTCACTTCGGTTTTTAACAACAAGCCGAACAGCCGTTAAAACATCTAGTATCATCATCAATAATTAATATAGTCGCATTCCTAAGCAGCATTGTATAAATTGTATAAATGTTATATAAATAAAGAATTTTTATTCTAACTGATGAACTAAATTTGGCAATTTTTAAATAAATTTCTGTCGGATTGAAATCATATTTTTTAAATTCAAACACTGCTAATTCATCGGTTACGTGCAATAGTAACTGCAATTATACCATAAATACAAAAGCATGGCAATTAATTTTTTATGTAGAAACGCTAAAAATGAGTGTATCAAAACCGTACACTAACTGTATCGCTAACGAACATCTTCGTAGATTTGGTTTATTGTAACATATTGAGAATCAAAATCGTTAAATAATGGCATTGTGTTGATAGGCATAGAGAAGAAGTATTAGGAATTTCTCAATTAGTGAAAGGGCACCGGTAACAGCCGGTGGCCTTTCTTAAAACTAAAACTTAAATACTAATCGTGGATAGAGTTATAGCAAAAAAGAAATGGTCTAAAAAAAGAATTCTCACTATTGCAGGAATTGTTGGCCGTTGTTGCTTTAATTGGTGCCAGTTATTATTTTACATCTGGCAAAAGCAAGCTGAATGTAGATACGGAAAGAATAACAATCAGCGAAATAAAAAAAGGTACATTCCAGGAAAATATTCCGGTGAATGGTGTGGTGCTTCCGCTTAACAACTATTTATCTCGATGCAGTTGAAGGTGGCCGTGTTGAAGAAAAATATGTGGACGATGGTGCAATGATGAAAAAAGGAGAGCCTATTTTGAGATTATCAAATACAGATCTTCAACTGGGGCTGGTAACGCAGCAAACCAATGTATACAACCTGCTTACTCAAATGCAGATTTCAAAAAACGCCGCGCAGCAAAATACGGTTAGCAAACTGAATCAGATGACGGATGTGGAAAGCCAGTTAAAAGAAGCAGAGCGCATTTATAAATTAGATAAACATTTGTATGAAGAAAAAGCAATCGGTTCACAGGAATATCAGCAGGCGGAAAATAATTATAATTATTTACTTCAAAAGAAAAAGCTGACTGACCAAATTACTTGCAGCAGGATTCTGCTTCCAACCAGCAACAGGTAACACCAGGCAAGGCAATCATTTGAAGGATCGCAAAACGGCATTAAATGTAATGCGCCAAAAAGTCGGTGACCTTATAGTGCGTGCGCCTGTTGACGGGCAGTTAACTTCCCTGGATGCAGAAGTGGGACAGATCAAAAAATAAAGGTGAACGCCTTGGGCAAATAGATGTGATCGAGCGGTTTTAAAGTAAGGGTGGATGTTGATGAACATTATATTTCACGAATTTTTATCGGGCTTAAAGGGACATTTTGATTTTGCTGAAAAAACGTATAAGCTGGTCATAAAAAAAGTTTATACCCAGGTTGAACTAATGGCAGTTTCCAGGTGGATATGGAATTTGTGGGTGAAGTGCCAAAAGGGATCGACGCGGGCAAACGCTGCAGATACGGCTTGCATTAAGCGATGCGAAACACAGGCGGTATTGTTACCCAAAGGAGGCTTCTATCAGCAAACAGGTGGCAACTGGATTTTTAAAGTAAGTGAAGATGGAAAGACGGCTTATAAAGTGGATATACAACTTGGCCGTCAGAATCCGGATTATTATGAAGTGTTGCAGGGGTTGAAGCCGGGTGATAAAGTGGTTACATCCAGTTATGAAAATTATGGAACGATGCAGGAGCTGGTGTTGAAAAAATGATAAGGAAGTGATAGAGAGGGAAGAGCGGAGCGAACACAAAGTATATAAAAACAAAACTAATCGTATGAATAAAAAATTGATTTCATATAAGCTTACAGCCCTTGTGCTATTATGTTTCCTGTCGATAGTTATAAAAAGCGAAACGTGTTGTTCTAAAAAGGTTTGTACTTATATTAATAAAAATTCTGTAAGGGAAAGCATTATTACAACACCTGTTTCCGACATAGAAAATTATTATAAAAAAGATTTATTTATCATAAAAATTTAAGTAAAATTATTCGCTACTGAAAGTGGCTTTACATTATTCTAAAACAAAAACAATGATTAAAATTTCTGATCTCGAAAAAATTTATCGCACTGAGGAAGTGGAAACTGTTGCATTAAACAAATTATCGTTTAATGTAAAAGAAGGCGAATTTGTTGCAGTAATGGGACCTTCAGGCTGCGGCAAATCAACATTATTAAACATACTTGGGCTTTTAGATGATCCTGATGATGGGAGCTTTGTTTTTAATGGAATAGAGGTAGCAAAATTCAATGAAAGAAAAAGAGCTGAGCTTCGCAAACGCAATATTGGCTTCGTTTTCCAGAGCTTTAATCTTATTGATGAGCTTACAGTTTTTGAAAACGTGGAGCTGCCATTAATTTATCTCGGCGTAAAAAGTGATGAAAGAAAGAAGCGTGTTGAAGAAGTGCTGGATAAAATGCAAATCATGCATCGGCGCAATCATTATCCCCAGCAATTAAGCGGTGGTCAGCAACAACGTGTGGCTGTTGCACGAGCCGTAGTAAATAACCCGAAACTTATTCTTGCAGATGAGCCTACCGGTAATCTTGACTCAAGCAATGGTAATGAAGTAATGCAATTACTTAACTGAACTTAATGAACAAGGAACTACGATAATAATGGTAACGCACAGCGAACACGATGCGCGATACAGCCATCGCATTATTCGCATGCTGGACGGCCAAACCGTAACAGAAAACATTTTGATATAAATCGTATGTCGCCTCACAAATAGGATATAATCTAAAAAAAAATATTGATTAAATATTTGATCGTTTTATAAAGTTTCCCCGCTTAAAATTTGCATCCTTTCTAAATAGGGCAGCTAACACTGCCCTGTTTTTTTTACTAGTTTACAGTCACATATCCTGTCTAAAAAATAAGATAATAAAATACTCATCATCGCCGCACCGCGCTCATTTTGTATATTTTCTGCTTCTTATTTTTTGGCGAAGGCTATCTGTAAAAAAAATTCTATGATTTGTTGTTGCAGCATAGCATCAATACAAATGAGATTATAGAATTTTTCTCCTTTATACACTATAAAATATGTCGACAGCATGCCTGCTGTTGCAATCTGGTATATTATTTATAAAAATTTCTTTATAAACGTTATAACTTATGAAGAAACGATTATTGATAGTCTTTGCAGCCATGCTCGGTGTAGCATCCTGCAGACACGCGGACAGCCCGCTTCCCTCAGCGCTGGAAGTGGTTTTTAAAGACAGCACCTACCAGTTTACCGGCCTTGCGAAAGAAGATAACGGCAGGCTCATCGTTAATTACCCAAGATGGTCGGATGTTTATCTGTATGGCGTGATAAAAGCAGACGGCCTCACTGGTAAAACGCCTTACCCAAACCTCGATATGAACCAGTGGAATCCTAAGAGCGGCGGCAGAGATAAATGGATCTGTGTGCAGGCATCTTATTTCGATGATGCAGGCACCTTGTGGATACTTGATCCTGCAGCTCCAATGATGCAAGAGATCCAGGACAGCGGTGCAAAGCTGGTTCGCATTAATAAGTTTAATAACACAGTGGAGCGCACCTATTATTTCTCAGGCATAGTGCCGGACACAGCCTATGTAAACGATGTTCGTGTGGATGTGCAGCGCCAGTTTGCCTACCTTACGGAAAGTAAAGGCGGCGGCATCATAGTGGTTAATCTCGTTTCCGGGCAGATGAGGCGTGTGCTTAGTACACATTACTCCACTAAGAGCGATCCCAATTATAAGTTCATTATTGATGGGCATGAGCTTATGAAAAATGGCAAGCCGGCGAAGATCAATAGCGACGGTATTGCTCTTACACCGGACTACAAATGGCTGTATTACAAGCCTACAACTGATGATAAGCTATACCGGATAGAAACGGAACACCTGCGCAACTTTGATATGAGCGATAGTGCATTGGGCACCAAGGTGCAAGATCTCGGGCACTTTGCAGCAACAGACGGGATGATATTTGATAAAAAAGGTAACCTGTATCTTGGAGATCCGCAGCACTACAGGCTTTTAAAGATCGATCCCTCCCTGCACATGACCACGCTGATACAAGACGACAGGCTTATATGGCCCGATTCGTATGCCATTGCAGATGGATATCTCTACCTTACCTGCTCGCAGATACAGAGACAGCCGGATTATAACAATGGTGTAAATAAAAGAACCACTCCCTATTTCTTATACAGGTACCGGATCTATTAAAGTGAATGCCTGAAATGATTTTACACTAAAAGACCAGGGAATAATTACAAACAATTTACTTTTTCCATGCAGCAAGTATTTATAGTGCTTGCAATATAAATAAAGATTGTGGGTTTTTTTTGAAGTGGTTACCAGGCCGATTAAAAACGAAATAAGGGCTGTCTTATCAGCCCTTATCGTTTGTTATACCAACCCTCGCTACAAGAATTCACTTTGTGCCCCTGCTTCCTGTTGTCATTCCTCTTCCTTTCTTTAGGTAGGTTGCAGGTTCTCCGCCATCATTGGTGTCCTTTCCGCCTCCGCTTGTTGACTTGTTCTTCATGCTGGCAGATATAGAATCATCCTCATCTTCATCATCATCCGTCTCAGTAGCGTCCTCGTCATCCTCATCATCCTCTTCGGTACTGGCGTCTTCATCCTCATCATCTTCGTCATCAGTTGCAGTATCATCACCCTCAGTTTCTTCCCATTCAACATCTTCAGCTTCATCCTCAGAAAGATCATTCTCTGCAAGATCCTGATCGTCCAGTACCGGTGTGCCATCATCGTTGGTAGCATCATCTACATCCGAAGGTGCATTACCTGTGTTTATATCCATATCAGCAGTAGACTGCGGCGCATCCATGCTGTTACGGGGTGTATTATAATTACTGTTTTGCATAAGTTTTTTTGCGATACAAATTCAACAGGTATGCCATTAATTGATGCACGAACCGCAGCAGGGAATAAATTCTTTAGTTATACGATAAAAATCTTTGTTGGGTTGCCGGTGCAATGCTTTGCACATGCATTGTTGCTGAAAGCTGTATAGAAAAAAATCAGCTTATTGCCTTGCACCTTGCTATGCATGTATAATTATCTACAATAAGGATTTATAGAGAACGGGTATGGCAAAATGTGCTTTTTTGCGCAAGCATATTATATGCAAATTATTGGATAATGAAGGACCGCATGTGCAGCATCGGTGCACCTTGCAGGAATGGGTTTTAAGCCATTCTGTAAGAATATAAAAGCTTCATTTCTTTTCGCATCTTTCATTTTAATTCATAATTTCCCTTTCTAAAACAATTTCAGGCTTATGAAATTCAAAACGCTGCTGTTGCTGCCAATGGTATGTTGGTGTGCCATCTCATTTGCACAACAAAAACAACATGTATACTATTATGATCAGCACCTGAGACCCTGCGGGGAACAGGATGCCGTATTTACCGGTTATGGTACTTCCGATAATAACCTGTATCGCTTGCTGGTGGTGGCTGCAAACACCAAACAGCCGGTTATTATGCAACACTACACGGATTCATCTATGACCACCATGCAGGGATTGTATGAGGTATATTACGGTGACGGCTCCAAAAATGAAACAGGATGGTATAAAAAAAATGTGCATGATGGCATAGTAACAAGATGGGATTCTACCGGTCATAAAAGAGATTCGATAAATTATGACCAAGGCACTGTACTCGACAGCACTAACTTTTATCGCAATCTTAGTGGCGGCATAGCCGGGCAGCGCTTCACCGACGTCAAAAACAACAGTATGCACGAAACGGATTACAATGATTCCGGTAAAATGACAAGGGAAATAATTTTTACAGGCGATAAAGGCGTAGAAAAAACCTATACTGCAAGTGGCGTAAAGGTGGAAAATCTCTCAACGAGGGAGGAGGAAGATGCGCAATTCCCGGGCGGGGCCCGTGCATGGACGAAATATATTACACATGCCCTGCAGGATAATATTGAAGAGTTGCAGAAACACCGCAACTCATCGGGCACCTGCATTATAAAATTTATTGTAGATAAAGAAGGCAACATAAGCGATGTGGAAGCCACTACTATGAAAAATACAAGGCTTGCGAAAGTGTGCACAGAAGCTATTAAAAATGGCCCCAAGTGGATACCTGCAAAGCAGTTCGGCCGGTACGTGAACGCCTACAGGTTGCAGCCGGTTACGTTTACTTTTCAAAATTAGGAAGTGGGAAAGTATGGCGAGCATTACAGATGTCCATAGAAGCAAAGGGATAAAAATTAATTATTCATGAGCCGGCATAAGATATTA
This sequence comes from uncultured Chitinophagaceae bacterium, assembly GCA_963823975.1. Taxonomy (GTDB): domain Bacteria; phylum Bacteroidota; class Bacteroidia; order Chitinophagales; family Chitinophagaceae; genus Ginsengibacter. Next base: position 522,248 of record CAWGNP010000001.1, read on the forward strand.
TTTCTCACAACTCGTGCCTACGGCATAGAATATCAAGCGGCTGTGATTACTATAACGAATTCCTGATTTGTACAAACTTATGTTTATCAATTTTGATTTTTAATATATTAATGATATCTTTTATTTTTCGTTTTTTATCAAGATATGCGACAACAACTGCTTATTAGTTTTTTAGTTTCTTTTTTATCTTTAGCATCTTCAGCCCAGTATAAAGAGTTTATTCATAGAAGTCGTGCGGATGATTTTCCTAATAAGCCCGAAGTTATTGCAGCCGGGCACATCTACCGCGAGGTGGTGTATATATTTCCCAACTACAGGCGTAAAAAAGCGGGTGACTCTGTGGGGGTTTCTGTTAGCTTTTACGACACTACCGGGCACATAGCAGAAACACAGTATTATAATAATGGCGAACATCACCGCACGACATTATATAGCTACTATACTGATAATAATTTATACAGTAAAAAGTCAATAAATACAGATGGCAGGTCCAATAGTGAAGAGAGATACGAATATGATAGTTCGGGCAGGCAAATAAGGCTATATAATCTGGATAAGGATACAATGATCTCTTCCATTTACGAAACACACTACAATCTGCAAGGTAAGATGGATACCAATTTTCGATATGCACAGGATGGCATAAGAAATTTAAATAAAGTATACACCTATAGTGATGATGGGAATACAATCACAGCTACTTCTATCGATACCTTAGGGTTACCAAAGTATGCTGAGATAACTGAAAAAGCGAATGGCGTGGAATCTTTTTACCTCGATAATCTTTCGGGGCAAAACTTGAAATGGACCAGGTATTATAATGAAAATGGTCAGCTTATAAAAGAAGTTCTTCCGTTAGATATACGTAGGACTTTTCTAAGCCATAATCATACTTACGTGTATAATGCCGATGGTACTATTTACGAGCATTATATTGACTATAGCAATGGCGATAAAGAGCTTTACAGGCATTATTACTATAAGCAATAACAGTGAACGTTATGTAACAAACCGTATAATTTTTTCCTATGTTAACAATTTCCTTATCCCCTGGAGAAAAAAAGTTTTTCCTTCACCTTCACTTTCTAATTGTATATATAAAATACTTTCCTTTTATTTTATTTTTTGAAATGCCTTGAAAAAAAATTTTCTTCTCCGTCATCATCGTTTTCTATGCTTATAAAAAAAGCTTTTTCCCTTATCCAAAATTTCATGAATGCTTACCGTAAACCTTTAAGCCATACCTGAACTTTCTAACACATCTATTGAAAAAGTTTTTGGAATAGGTGATTTTTCGGCATATCGTAGCAATGGGTTTTTAACGCGTCCATTGTTCATCACCTTGCGCCTGAGTTTGCTTCGTCGTCGTTCCTCCTCCTCGCAATGACGCGTTTTTTTGGGTTGCTGTTTTGCTTCCGTTTTTTCGATGTGTGGGTTAGTAAAAAAGTATTAGCACTTTTATAAACGCAAACCAATGAATATATTAATAAACATGCCACCCGTGAGATCGTCATTGCGGGGAGGAACGACGAAGCAAACTCATGCTGCATGTAATGAGTAATAAAAAAATTTCCGCTACTATTTATTTTTATTAGGCTGCGCCTGAGTTTGCTTCGTAGGCTGCCTACTTCCTCGCAATGACTATACGCTTTCTTTTTCGCCGGATTAAAATCCGGCGTTACAATATCGAATCGTGCCTACGGCACTTGCACCTGAGCAGAGTGTATGCAAGATTAAATGGCCAGATGCGTAGCATCGGCGCATATTGTAACAATGGGTTTTAACCCGTTGTATTAAAAAAAATCTAAACGGTAATAACGCATCAACCGGCAAATAAAAAACATCTTTTTAAGATATATATAATAAAGACGCTTTCCATTCGTTATAGAAATATTATTAACTCTTAAACTGTGCACACAATGGAAACTCTTACGAAGAAAGAATTACAAAAACGTCTTGTTGACAAGGTAGACGAATTATTTACCCTTACGGATTGGGAGGCTTTTAAAAGCATGTTGCAGGATCTAATTGAACAGGCGACTTCTGTCAACTACAGGTATTCTTCGTGGCCACAAGTGTGCATACAGCTACATTCCAACGAAATACGTTTGCTGCAGGATATGAGCTACAAATTTCTCCTGGGCCAAAAAGTTGCCACCAAAAAGCGTACGAGGGATTTAAAACATGATCTCGCATGGTCCTTAAATTACTCTGATTTGCCCGGGGATGCTTACAGTGATGATGAATTCAGTACCCTTATAAGGTATAGGTGATTTGAAGGCACCAAACGCATCTCACCTGATTTTTTTACAGATGTATAATTCAAATGTCCTGGATTTATAATAATAAAATAACCACTTAGATTAAATGATCACTATGGAAACAATTACCAAACGGGAATTACAAAAGCAAACGCTTGAGCAGGTAGACGCAATGTTTGCGGCTCCTGACTTAGATACTTTTAAAACTATTTTATTTAATATTACTGACCGGCTGGAGACCCTTCCCAAAAGCCGCTGGCACATTGATTCAGACTTTCGCTTCCGTATTACATTTTGGAAAGACCATTTACCGGAGTGGATGAAATGGAAGTATATGAAAGGGCACCCTCTTGAATTAAGATCGCCAACGGTAGATATAAAACATACCTGTTGTTGGGAGATTTCTTTCAGCACATTGCCCGGCCCGGCGTATGATTATCGTGAATTGTCGACCCTTATTAACGAGAAGGCGTTCCCGAAAGTAAAAACGGCACCGGTAGTAAATAATATAGGGCAAAGCGAAGGTGTATAGGTGGTTGCCTTCCTTACACATTACGGATATGCTTTCTTTTTCGCCGGATTAAAATCCGGCGTTACAATATAAAACCGTGCCTACGGCACTTGCAATTTCAACAAAGTGTTTAAAATTTAAATGGCCAGATGCGTAGCATCGGCACATGTTGTAACAACGGGTTTTAACCCGTTGGAAAGAAGAAGCAATAACATAACGTTCTTCTTGCTATCTCGTATGCATCCTAAAGTTTCGTTAACGCTGTTTTTACAGATAACATTTTAAAAACGAATGGCTAGATTTATACTACTAAAACGATTTGCTTCATCCACAACTGCTACGTATGAACCGCTCACTTAAATTAATAATCGCCTTATCCCTTATTGCTGTTACAAATATGTATGTTGATTGCCGCAAGAATGCACCTTACCCCGAAGCAGCAGCGCACTATTATTTTGAGCCGGTATCTATTACGCCTTACCAGCTCAATTATTCAGTTGGTGACACCGTTTGGCTGCATGTATCCTTGCCAGGCAAAGTGCTATACGATTCGGTAACCAAGCAACAGGTACGATATGATTCAGGCTACTTCGGCGCAAGTGCCGGTGTTCAGTTGCTGTATAACGATCCCTTTGTTTCTAACGATTCACCTTTGGTTTCTTTTGTGTACACACAGGGTGTATCTGCTACGGAAGGCTCGAACGGAGTAAACACCTTTACATCTATAGTTTTTGGCTGCAACCAGCCTACGGATTATGATCTGCAGTTTGGTATAGTGTTTACTCATAAAGGTGTGTACGGCATTGGCATGAATGGATCGTTACAGAAATGTTATTCCACGTTATATGTATACAACCAAATGGGCTATTACTTTACGGTAGCGGATGCACATGCCGATTATTACGCACAGTTGCCTTTTGGTAATATCAACCAGCAGGAGAATACCTACACCTTCAACTCCCTGGAGGCCAAAACAATGGTGTGTGTAAACGTGCAATAGATGATGTTAGGAGTAAGTTTATTAATCATTGTTCGTCATGCATTGCCTTGGGTATAAGTTTGTTTCGTCGGCTGGTTGCCTTCTCACACATTACGCATCTGCTTTCTTTTTCGCCGGATTAAAATCCGGCGTTACAATATATAACCGTGCCTACGGCACTTGCACTTAAGCAGAGAGTTTCCCAACGTTAAATGGCCAGATGCGTAGCATCTGCGCATGTTGTAGCAATGGGTTTTAACCCGTTGGAAATTTATTTGCCCGTTTCAAAATCAAGGTATTTGAGTGCCCGTAAGTTGTCGTGGCCATACAAGTAATAAAAGCAGTGGCCCTGCCGGTATAATGCAAAGGGCATTCGGTCTTGTATGATCCAGCACATTTTTCCATTGCTATAGCCAAATACAGGCATATTACCCAACGGGTTGCCATTGTTGTCCGTCATTAATTCTATTACCGGTCCGAATTTTTTTATAGAGGCTTCCGGCAGGGAAGGGGCATTAGCTACAAACTCGACTGCTGTTTTATATACGCCTTTCTTATATGGCTGCGTGAGTATGGGTAATATATAAAACGATCGTGATAATAATAGGTAGTTACCGTATTGCTGTCAAAGGCATTTTTCCGTAGCACCTTATTCCAGTCAGCGGCTTCCACTGCATGTTTACATACATCCAGGGCAGGCATTACCAGTAAATCTCTCACGGTTTCAGCAAATGGTTTCCTGGCAACAGGTACCCAGTTTTTGATCGTAGTATCTATTTTGAAGGCGGCATAATACGCATCATTTTTATGCAGGAAAACTTCGGCCCTAATCGTTACTTCCCCAAAAGTGCTTTCGAGATAAACATCATCCATAAGTGTATCTTTCTTATGGCATGTAAGCGCTTTCAGAAAAAATAGTAACTCTGCATTACCGCTTTTGCTAAAACTGTTTTTATAATAATTATTAAAGTAGCGGCTAAGGCTGGCAGTTGTAGTGCTATCAGTATTTATTTTTTCGTTCACCAGGTAAGCATGAACAGCCATCATTGAATTTTTTGGATAGTTATACAGCGCTACCTGCGAGGTATCAAAACGTACATCGGCTATGGTAATATGGGTAAACGGGAGCTGCAGCACATGAGGGCTTGTTTCATCTTTTAATGTAAATGAAATTCTTTTTACCTGGCGCAGATAAGCGCTGTCAGATATATAAACAGATTTTTTCTGGCTGAATGCCATTGCAGTGCATAACATAAAAAATATGCCTATGCCCGTACCTTTCATAGCAGATAATTTTGGTAAATGTAAGATAGGGGATTTGTTAAATCTGCTATCCCTCAACAATTACACATCATCCAGTTTTAATTGTCAATGGTGTGCATGAGATTGCTTCGGAGGCTGTCGCATTCTTCGCAATGGCACGTGAGCCTTATAATTGCCGCTATCATACATAATGTTTCGTTAACCCTTTTGTAAGAGTGCTGTCCGGTAAAATTATTAGTAGATTTATACTACTAAACACTATCAGCTACACCAACAACCAAAACTTATGAGCCATTCACAAAGAATCTTTATTGCCCTGGCCCTTGTGGCACTAACAACTATATATACCCAGTGCCCGGACCACACCAATGAGCCGGGAATAGCTCAGCAATACTTTAAAGAACCCCTGGATATAACTCCTTACAACCTTGACTATTCCGTGGGCGATACAGTTTGGCTTCATGTATCTATACCAGGCAAAATCTTAAATGATACGATAAAACATCAGCAGGTGCATTATGATTCAGCATATTTCAACACTAATCTATCCGCGGTACTGCTGTATAATAACCCGCTTGTGGCAGATGGATCAGCGTTTGTATCGTTTGTATATACACAGGGAGTTAGCGCCTCTGAATATACCAACGGATATGTTACCACTGCAAACATTATTTTTGGCTGCAACCAGGTAACCAATTACGATATGCAGGTAGGTGTTGTTTTCCTTAAAAAAGGTGTATTTGGACTTGGTCTAAGCGCAGAGGTTCAGAAATGTTATTCTAATATGTATGAGTATAACCAGGTTGCATTTTATTTTACTGTTAGTGATAGCCACTATAATCTTTACACCCAGTTGCCATTTGGAGATATTGGTGCGCAGGAAGATGCCGGCACCGTAAATGCCTTAAACGCCAAAACAGAAGTGTGTGTAAATGTGCAATGATGGGTGGTGAGGGTTGGGGGAGGTGAGCGTAGGGTATGCTGGCTTGCAATGAGAAAACAATTATCTATGATGCATTACTATTCAAATTCATTGCACAAAACTCATCCGCTGAGTCATTTTTAGTTATTATATCTGCAATTTGCTGAAGTAATTTTGGGTTGGGATGCCCATCTTCAATTGCTCTATCTACATTATTTTGCAAATTAAAATCAAATGACCTTTCTTTTTTACTACATATTAATACATACAATTCTTTCAATGAATTTTCTCTTTCCTGTTCTAAATGAGCATATTTATAAAACCACAACTCAATTAATAAAGCAGGGTTGTCAGAAATTTCAAAAGATTTTTGAAGATAAATTAATGCCTTATCTTTCTGCCCAATGCTAAATAAAAATCCAGTATAATTTCCATTATTATTAGGACTTTTAGGATCAATTTCTAGGGCTCGTTTTAAATAACTTTCTCCACTACTATAGTCCTTTTTATGATTAATTAAGAAAAGGCCATAGGATTCATACACATCAGCATTTTCAGGTTTAAGTTTAAATGCTACTTTATAATATTTTTCAGCTTCAATATAATTGTTACGATCATTTGCTAAAAAATTTGCATAGATTATATTGTTATCAACTTCATCAGGGTTTATGTTTAAAGCTTTTTGAAAGTATCCTTCAGCAGTATTTAAGTCTTTTTTAATTTCCTTCAAATAAAGGCCATAGTTTCTAAGAGGAACATCTTTATTAGGATATAATTTTACAGCTTTTTGATAATAAATTTCACAGTTGATAAAGTCCTTTCGTATCTTGTATAAAAAACGTCCATAGTTATGATTGGTGGACGCTAGATTAGGATTTATGTCTAAAGATTTTAAATAGTATTTTTGAGCCTTATCATAATCTTTAACCTCTTCTAGAAATGCTGCATAGTTGCCAATTATAATTGAATCGAAGGCATTTATCTTTAATGCATGATTAAAATATTTTTCGGCCTCATCATAATCTTTCCGCTCTTTGGCTAAAAACATGGCATAGTTTCCATTAATTGTCGCATTATTTGGATCACTTTTCAAGGCCTCCTTATAATATTTCCCTGCTTCATTATAGTCCTTTTTCACTTCCCATAAGAAATTCCCATAAGAATTTTTCATTTCTGCACTATTGGGTAATTTCTGTAAACCATCCAAATAAATAGCTTGTTTTTCTTCATTCGTTTTTGCTGCCTGCGCTTTCATATCCCACGACCACCAATCCTTGTTATCAACCTTTTCAACAATTCTTTCAGCAGCTTTTTGCACATCTGCGTCTAAAGATTTAGCTTGTTCATTTCTTATTTTTATAACAGTATCCTGATAATTTTTGGCTCTTGATTGGGCAATGTCAACTATATCCTTATCTAATAATCTTAACTTTAGGGCATCCTGTAGCAGGAACATTATTTCGTCAAATCCTTCAATCTCCACTAATTTCCATTGTGTTTTTGCAACAAACTTTTTACTCGATCAGAAACTTCGTATCCTTTTATTTCACACCAGAATAGGTTATTTATAGAGTTTACGCTTTCCATATATCCCATTAAACTGCCGTCATTTCCACCATAACCAAGAAAAACAGGTGTGCTAGAGTTAAATATATTATTTAAGGCACTAATCCATAAGTTATTCATCGTATCAATTTCTTCTGGCTTGCTTTGTGGACTAAAATATCTATCTCTATGAATCTTTACAATAAGCGGTCGCTTTACACTTGGTTTAGCAAAAGTTGCAAGAGACTCATGGCCACAAATTAAAGGTCGTTTGTCTGTATAAGTATATAGTGCTTCTTCAGTAAGGTTATCAAAATTAGTAGTGACAACAATATTATGTTGTCCAGCAGCCATCATTTGAGCAAGAACTGAGTACCCATAACTCGGTATGGCATTTTCCATTAGGGTGCTTATGAAATCAAAGCCAGTTCCGGGGTCTAATCTAAATCTCTCACTATATAATTGTGGGTAGTTTGTGGCCGGATAATTTATATTTATATTTTTTTCCTTTACAAATTCGTTAAAGGCTTCAGGAATGTGATCCATTCTTTCTTTTATTTCATCAAGCCAAAGTTTAGCCAATTCTCCACCTGTTTTTATACCTGAACTTCTTGAGGCACCCGCACCTAAAACGAAACAAATGCGTCTGTCTATACCTTTCCATATCTCACAAAAAGTATAAACAAATTCTTTGGAAGTAATTTTTTCCATAACAATAAATATAAGTCAAAATAGATTATTCTATGACTATTAATCTCTTCAATAACTATTTTCTCTCCATTTTTAATCACCCCCCAAAAAAATATTTTTCCCTCCTCACACAATATCCCATTCCTATCCTCCGTTTATACTTATGATTTCTTTTTTATACTTAATGGTTGTTTTTAATCCGTACCTAAATTTTTAAATTATTTCTTTATGATTGAACCTGTAAAATTTTTCGACAACATTTTTGAGAGCACTCAAATTACCAGCACCCGCCTTAGCAATTTTGCAGCAGACTGCCTTAACCGTCTTACTGCGGCTAACTCCGGTGGCGCTTACACGAATCTTATCAACTTGCTCACTGACCCCAGCGATGCAATGGCAACATTGCTTAGCAGCGTGGACACATCCCTAAACACGCAGAAGGGTAAAACGCTTTCACTGAACCAGGTGATCGTATTGTTTAAAAAAACAATGAGTGAGCAGGAAGGTGTAATTGCTAATGCGGTGGGTGGTTTTAGCTCACAAGGTTACCTGCAGTTTTACCCTAAAGGCGTAAGTGAATACACTTCCGCTACTAAAACTGCACTGCCTATGCTGATTGACCGTGTGAACACGGTGGCTGGTAATTATAGTGCACAACTCGGCGACCCGCTTACGGCTACTTTGCAGGCTTTTGAAACTGACTGGGAACTGAACCGCAGCCAGCAGCAACAGCAGAAAGGTACTGTGGAAACAACCCGCACGGAAAGCACACAGGCCCGTGCTGACCTGGAGATGGCTTTGGTAACGGTGGTGCATACCATCGGAAGCATGTTCCCCGGTAACCCGGATCAATGCCTGGCGTTTTTCAACTTTGCGTTGCTGAAACGCAGTGCGCCAAAGGGTATCAAAGAAAAAATATCCGGTGAGGTGCTTAGTGGCAAAACTGCAACGGCTATCAACAAGTCGTTTACACAGGAAAGCTCTGCCAGGGTAACCAATAAAAGCGATAATGCGCCTTTGTTTATATACCTGGCGCCGGCTGCAGATTCGCAGAAAAATGGCAAAGGCCACGAGGTGAAGCCGGGCAGAAGCCGCTACTTTACTATGGATGAATTGGGCGATATTAACAACACGTTCCTGCTTGTGCAAAACCTGAGCACGGTGAACGATGCTGGACTACGAAATGGAACTTAAGAACTAATCTTTGGGGAAACTCTAGCTATCATAGGTGTAAGCAGGCTGAGGAGTCTGCTTTTTTTGTGGGCATACATGAATAGCCACAATAAACGGATACATTTTAAATATTATGTTTTGGGCATGCCCCCATGCAGTCCATGCACGTTGTCAGCGCTTCGCAAGGGGTCGGGCTATCCGCTGCAAGTCCGGCACAAAGCATGCCGCACATAGCCATCACCGGGCTTTCCGCTGCTATCCCTCATGCGCAGGCCGGAAAGTTTGTTATTTTTATAACGCCGTTATGTATGATGAGTTAGTTTTCTGGCACCTTTCAGGGTTTCGTTGTCTATCTATATTGCTATTTTTCTATAATACTGTTACCCCCTTCGGGGGTTTAATCAATAAAAACGATTAATACTGTTGCGTCTCTTCGGGAACTTATACAATAAAGGCTAATACTATTACTCCCTTCGGGTTTAGCGTGAATTATCCCGTTATTCATTGATTAGTTTTATAAATTGAATTTTATAGACGTTGCTTAACCACGAATTATTTTTTTGCGGCATTGTTGTAAACAATTGTAAGCCCGAAGGGCTGTAAGTATTATAACAATCCAAAACGAGCTCTGTAAACCAACCCGCAAAGCGGGTGATACCTTTTATCTCTGAGGCGATAAAAAAAATCGGATAGGCAATCATTTATTATTCATTAGCAATATGTATGAATAGCTAATTTTCTGGCACCCTTTCAGGGTTTCGTCATGTAATTGTAGCGTGTATGTTGCTATAATACTGTTACCCCCTTCGGGGTTGATAAATAACACCGTTTTATTTCTGCCGATTAATTTTTTAATATATTTAAAAAATAGAATTACTTAAAGCCGAATTAAGTTTGAGGGCATTATTGTAAATAAATTATAAGCCCGAATTGAAGTTAGACGGCACATTGTAAAACAATTTTAGCCCGAAGGGCTGCAAGTATTATAGCAAATCCAAAATACGCTACGGAAATGAACCCGCAAAGCGGGTGAAAAAATCAATTAAAACCCGTTAAGATATGCCTGGAACATTTTCGCAACTTTATATACAAATAGTTTTTGCAGTGAAAGGCAGGGAAAACCTTATTAGCAATAGCTGGAACAAACGGCTTCATGAATATATAGCCGGAATAATAAAAGGCAAAAATCAAAAGCCCATAATTGTCAATGGTATGCCCGATCATATACATGCCTTTATAGGATTACGACCTGCAATGCCGGTGGCAGATTTGGTAAGAGATATAAAAAATAATTCCACCAATTTCATCAATGATCATCAATTAGTCCAGGGTAAATTTTCGTGGCAGGAAGGTTATGGCGCATTCTCATATTCTCACTCTCACATTGACAATGTATATAAATACATACAAAACCAGGAGGAGCATCACAAGAAGAAAACCTTTAAAGAAGAGTATCTGGATTTTATGAAGAAGTTCAAAATTGAGTATGACGAAAAATATTTGTTTGAATGGTATGATTGAGAAATTGCTATTTGATAGAACCATTTCTAATTATGCAAGGTTAAAGCAACTGAGAGTTTGCTTTTTTATGTTATTTGATCATCAATATTATGGAGAAAAATATTTTTTGAATCTCAGGTATTATGAAAAGCTATGTCTTATTAATATTATTAATTACCGGTTGTAAGCAGCCGCAAATTGTACCTCCGCAACATTTGCATTTTTTAATGGTAGAATATATGGGAGAAACTGATAAACCAGTACCTAAACTCACTTTTTATGATAGCGCTATGAAAATATCAAGTGAGTTTGAAAATTATAATGTGCCTCTCGATGGTAAAATGATGGATAGTTTGTCGGATTGTGCTCCACTTCCAGATAACATTGAACAAGAACGATTTCCACCAATGTATAAGCTTACATTTATTAGAGATTCTTCTTTGAATATTATTTATATCATTTCTCCAAAGAAACTTATTAATTGTATCGATTGTATTCAAAAATATATTACTGAAAAAGATTTTTATATACCGTATAATATTATGGAAAGTGTCAAAAGATCAAGTGAGGGAAGTCCTTAATTACTGTTATTTATGCGTTTAACAAATAAGAAGAGCTTGTATACTTTATATTGATATATCCGCTTAAAGCGATTGCCTCGTGATTTTTACTTATTAAGATAAAAACAATTGTATCGCCCATAATCTTTAAAATCTTACTAATTATTCAAACGTCCAAAGCTCTTAAAACCATAAACGAAGTGCCATAGGAATTTGAGCCGAAGGAACTATTGTAGCAATTAATATTTGCAAAAAAAGTAAGTAGTGGCTTCCGACAATAGAAAGAAAGCGCAACGGTCCCTCATGAAGAAGTAAAGGAAGTTATATATAGCACCTGATTTCAATCGCAATGGGAATAAATTTTATATCCCACCCTCTAAATAACAAACATACCCACAGAAGCCATAAACATAAGCACTATGGTAATGCCCACCACGGTTTGATTAAGTTTGCTGCTGGCCTGCCCATTCATGATCTTCTGATCACGGGCTACCAGGAAGATGCCCAATAAAAGGAAAGGTGCAAGCAATCCATTCAGCACTGCCGACCAATATAAAGCCTTTATCGGGTTAACATGTATAAAATTAATAGCCACACCAAATACAATAGATACTATAATCACCGCATAAAAAGCTTTTGCTTTCCCCCATTTTTGATCAAGTCCCTGTGTCCAGTCGAGCGTTTCAGCAAATGCATAAGCTGCAGAGCCTGCCAGCGTCGGAATAGCCAGCAGTCCAACCGCTACAATGCCCACCGTATATAATAAAGTAGCCATATTTCCGGCAAGAGGCCGCAATGCTTCCGATACCTGTGCGGAAGAAGTAATATGTACAATGCCATGCGCATGCAACGTGAGAGCAGTGGTTAAAATAATGAAGAACATTACAAGGTTGGATAGTAAAGTGCCGGCACTTACATCCATTATTTTATCCGTTATCTCCACTTGTGTAGCGCCTTTACGTTGTTCCTCATCACGCCCCTTCGCTTTTTCTTCTTCCACCTCCTGCGCAGCCTGCCAAAAGAACAAATATGGGCTGATGGTAGTGCCCAAAATAGCCACGATAGTTTCCCAGGTAGCTTTATCGTTTTTCATGGAAAAAGAAAACGTCTGGCGAAGAATAAATGACCAGTTGGGATGAATGATGAAGGCCGTAATAATATAGGCAAACAGGAACAAGGCGAGCCACTTAAGCACATTGGCTATTTGACCATATTTGAAGATAATGATACCGGCGCCTATAACTATTCCAAATATGAAGATCCATGCATGGGAGTTCCACCCGGTTAATAATTGCATGGCATCGGCCATGCCGGCAAAGTCAGCGCCAACGTTTATAGTGTTGGCAAGAAATAACAGCAGGCAAAATAATCTTATGATTGGCTTTGGAAGTTTGGTGCCCAATGCAGAAGCAAGTCCTTTGCCGGTAACCATTCCGATGCGTGCGCACATCATTTGCACAGCGGACATTAAAGGCCACGTAACCCACGACATCCATAATAATGAAGTGCCGAGTTGTGCACCGGCAATGGAATATGTGGCTACACCTGAAGGATCGTCATCTGCAGCGCCGGTTACAAAGCCGGGTCCTATGGAAGCATAAAAACGATTGATGGCTTTGCGGGGATCTGCAACCTTTTTTAATTTTCTCGGCATGTAGCGGTTAGTTTTAAGGCAGTGGCAAATTAACTTAAATGTTTCCTACTATCATTATTTAGGTAAAAATATAATATTGTTAGGGCGAAATTTTCCTGTTCACAATTTTATAATTCATACTGCTTCTTCATCACAGTTTGCAATGCATACCCGAAAACTACTACCAGCACGGCACCGATAACATTCAACCATAAAAAAGAAATGATATCGGCTTTATAAATAATAATAACACAAACTTCTGCAACCACAGATGCATAAAAAGTTGCATTGGATTGTATGGTTTTCATCCAGAAAGCGATTAGGAAAATACCGAGTATCACTCCGTAAAACAAAGAGCCAAGAATGTTTACCGTCTCAATAAGACTATTGCCCAGATTGCTCGCAAACTCCGCAACGAATATTGAAAATATGCCCCAGAAGAAAGTATACAATTTAGATACTTTGTAATCTTCTGCTTCTGTAAGATTTTTATTAAAAAACTTTTTATGAATATCCACCACTGTGCAGGATGCAAGTGCATTGAGCGCCGCAGCAATGCTTCCCCACGCTGCAAGAAAAATAACGGCTATCAGCAAGCCCACCAGCCCCTTGGGAAGATAGTCAATCACGAACCGAAGAAAAATGTAATTGGTATCGTTCACATCTTCGGCGGGCAAGGCTTTGGTAAGAATGGCTTTATAATTTTTTTGTATAACTATTTTTTGCGCAGCATTTATAGAAGGGCTTGCATACTGCGCTTCCAGCAGGTTGAGGGAATCTTTATATTTTGTTTCTTTAGCGCGTATTACCTGGGTATTATTAAAATAAACGGGTGCTTTATTGAAGTGGTAAAATGCAAATACAAGTACACCCAACAGCAGAATTAAAAATTGCATAGGCACTTTTACCAGGCCATTCATCAGCAATCCTGTTTTGCTTTGCTTGTTATCTTTAGCCGTCAGGTATCTTCCTACCTGGCTTTGGTCTGTGCCGAAGTAAGACAAGGCGAGAAAAAATCCGCCTATCACTCCGCTCCAGATGTTGTACTTATCTTTCCAATCAAAATGGTGATTATCAATGCCGGTGGTGATCACGTTCATTTTATTACTGTTACCTCCTATGCGGATTGCATCTATAAAACCTGTATGAGCAGGCATTAAATGCACAATGAAGTATCCTGCAAAAAGCATTGCCAGCAATACGATGGCCAATTGAAGTTTTTGCGTATGCGCTACCGCTCTTGCACCGCCTGCAACGGTATAAATAATTAGTAAACCTCCCATTATGAAGTTGGTAGCATGTATGTTCCATCCAAGCAGCGAGCTTAAAATTATTGAAGGCGCATAAATGCTTATTCCTGTTGACAACCCTCTTGATACCTGGAATAATAAAGATGTAAGTGTCCTGGTTTTTACATCAAACCTGTGTTCCAAAAATTCATAAGCGGTATAAACTTTTAATTTATTAAAAACAGGAACAAAAACAATGCAGATAACTACCATGGCGATGGGCAAGCCAAAATAATACTGAACGAAACGCATGCCATCGGTGTATGCCTGCCCGGGTGCACTGAGGAAAGTGACAGCACTGGCTTGTGTGCCCATAATGCTGAGCAATACAAGATACCACGACATATCCCGGTTGCTTAGGAAATAGCCATCAAGGTCTTTGCTGGTGCGGCTTTTATAGATGCCATAGACGATGGTGCCGGTAAGTATTGCAATAAGTATCAACCAATCAAGCGTGCTCATAAGCAATACCTGTTATGTATTTAATTAAAGCGAACTATTGTCTTTTGTTATTTATTAAAATAAACAGAAAGAAAGTAATAGAATATTATTTGTAACACAAGAAATGCGATTACTGTTATATACCATTTGTTCCAATACTTTTTTTCAGAATGCATCCTTATGTTCGGTTATATAATATACTATTACAATATTCACATTAGTTTTTTGGTAATGCAATGAGGTTAGCCATTAACCGATATGCCCCTGGAACACCTGCAGGCAACTGCCGAAAAAAAACAAGACTTGCATACACAAAGTTACCCTTGCCAAACTTAGCAATGGCAAGGCTTCCATTGCTTTGCGGCTCACCAGTATCGCTCATGCCAAGGGGTGTCTCATAATGTGAGTCCAGTTGCAAAGCCTGGTAGGTGCTACGTTCCTGCACCCAGCCTTCAAAATCTTTTGGCGTTATCTTATTAGGATAATTTAGTGCAGGGTTATCAGGTAAAAGAAAAGTAACTTTTGCATCTTCCTCGGTTATCCGTGAAGAGGTGTTGGTAGTAAAAGGGTAGGGGCCTGCCTTTACAGTTTTATCATTCACCTGGTTGCCTCGTATGTATTGTGCGATAAGGTTTCCGCCATTTTGAACGTAGTGCATCAGCACATCATATTTCTCAGTAAGATATTCATTTAAGTTATAAGCCCGCACACCTGTTATGATTGCATCATATTGTTTCAAATTATCTTCCGTAAGATCTGCTTCAGAGAGCGTAATTACATCATAGCCCATAGCCTTTAATGCATCAGGCACTTTATCACCGGCGCCATTAATGTAACCGATTCTTTTACCAACGATTTTTATATCAAGGCTTACCAGGTTGGCGCTTGCCTTAGGAAAATAAGTTATAGTTGGGATGTGATTATAAGCAATCACTTTTGTATAGCTGTTATAAGCTTCGTTAGCACTTTTAGCGTCCGCATCAGTTTCATCTTTTTTATTTTCAATTTTTGAAGATGGAATAAAAGTCATTGAAAGGCTTTTGTTTAAAACAGGTGATACATCATATCGAATAAATTTTTCATTCTTTGTCCAGTCTGCAGGAACATTTTCCTCAATTTTATATTTTGATAAATCCTGCCTGTTATTTGATTTTACGGATAATACGGCTGTTGCGGAGCTGTTATTAATTGAAACATAATTATCCTTATCATACTTTAATTCCACTTTTGGTAGCACTGCTATGGGCTCATAGAGATCTCCTTTCACCGGATCTACTGTTCTATATTGTACAGGCTTTTTTATAGTAAAATCTTCACCATTAATATTTATAGTAAATGTTGCTTCAAACGATGGATCATTCCATGCTTTGCCAATCAGCGTTTGATCTCTTACATCAAAAGTGCCGCCTGATAAGGGATACACAAGCCAGTAAGGTTGCGATATTTGTTTATCATCAGCCACATGAAGTGTTGTATTCACGCTTATATTTTCATCAAACGGCAATGTTGTTGCGAATGATGAATCATAAGTATCTGTATGTATTTTTTTCAAAGAAACATTTGCATCTTCTCTTTTTATTACAGTAAAATTTATTTTTAAATCATTGCCCTGGACTACCTGTTGCTGCGATGAGGTAGCTTCCACATACAGTCCGCTGCATTCAATAATGATGTTTTGCAATTCATCAAGCTTCTTGTTTCGCCAGTTGCCTTCTGGCAAAGCTTTCATTGCTTTATATAATTGTATTAATGACGGAACAGATAATTGCGGTGCATCAATTTTATAATTATTAATAATAGTATTGATCATTGCATCAATCGCATCACCACCTTGTATTCTTTTCCAGTCAGTGATTACGCCACTCATTAAATCTCCCGAAGGTGCGTCACCATTGGTATTCACAAAATATTCATAAGATTGCCCCTCTTCTTCTTGGTCTGCCTTCGCCCTGGCTTTTATGCATGGTTCTTGCTTCGCCACCGAGCTCTCCATAGCTTTCACCTATCAATGGATTATAACCACCAATGTCAATTTTTATCTGGTCATCACTTGTAGTATTGTTGCCTCCAAAGTTGTAAGTGTTCCACAAGATCCTTTTTGCCTGCCATGGCTTTACACCATATTTAAACTGTTCCGGAAATTGATTGGGATCAGCAGCGGCTGTAAAAGCTTCATCGGCAAGAATTGCAGAAGCTGCATGATGTCCATGCCCTGCACGCTTATCAGGCGGAAACCTTTTTATAATTATATCAGGTTGGTAATTGCGGATTACCCAAACGACATCACTCAATATTTTTTGTTTACCCCAAATGCGTAACGATTCTTCAGCACTTTTGCTAAAGCCAAATTCATAAGCTCTTGTAAAATATTGTTCCGCACCATCTATTTTTCTTGCCGCCAATAGCTCTTCAGTTCTTATCATACCAAGCTCAATACCTTGCTCATCACCTATCAGGTTTTGTCCGCCATCACCGCGGGTTAAGCTTAGGTATGCGGTTCTGTATAACTTTTCTTTCGCAAAATAAGGCAGCAAAGCATTGTTTTCATCATCAGGATGTGCAGCGATGTATAGCACTGATGCCAACACTTTAAGTTTTTTTATTTGTTGAAAGATCTCTGAAGAAGTAAACGTTTCGGGCGATTGGCGAAAAAGTGAAAAATGAAAAGTGAAAAATGAAAAGTGAAAAAATAATCTTGCGCATGTGTACAATTGATTCATGCAAAATTAAGATAATGTATCCTGTATGTTTTTTAGTAAATGATCTATTAGTTTTTATAGAAAATGTTCCTTTCATAAAACTTAATTTCGTTGCTTAAAATATTCTTATGAAGAAGCTGTATGCGCTTACTGTATTGTTTTCTATTTTTTTTATAAATAAAAAAAGCGAAGCTCAGGAAATTCGCAATGCTTATCATTATCAAACTATAAAAGATATTTCCTGTAAAAATGGTGCGGTTGTTTCAGCACATGCACTTGCAAGTGAAGCTGGTGTAAATATTTTAAAACAAGGTGGAAATGCAGTGGATGCAGCCATTGCAACGCAGCTTGCTCTTGCAGTTGTTTACCCCGGCGCAGGAAATATTGGTGGCGGTGGCTTTATGGTTACTCATTTGAAGAATGGAAAAAATATTACAATTGATTTTCGTGAGAAGGCTCCTGGTGCGGCTTCCAGGGATATGTATCTTGATGCAAATGGAAATGCGCAAATGAATTTATCGCAGGATGGACATCTTGCAGCAGGCGTGCCTGGCTCTGTTGCAGGCATTTTTGCTGCCATGAAATATGCACGACTTCCTTTTAATAAAATAATTGAGCCAGCTATTGACTCTTGCAGAGAAAGGCTTTGCCATTTCCGAAAACCAGGCAAATAGTTTTAATGAAACAAAAAATGAATTTATAAAGTATAATACTACTACACCGGTTTTTGTAAAGGATAGTTCCATGGAAAGCAGGTGATACTCTAATACAAAAAGATCTTGCGAAAACGTTAAGACTTATAAGAGACAAGGGTTCCAAAGGTTTTTATGAAGGCGAGACTGCAATGCTTATTGTTGAAGAAATGAAAAGAGGAAATGGCATTATTACAGAAAATGATCTTAAAAATTATACAGCAAAAGTGCGAACGCCAATGGTTTTTAATTATAAAGATAATACAATTGTCACGATGCCTTTGCCCAGCAGCGGCGGCGTTATTATAGAGCAAATGATGAAAATGAGCAGATAAAAAAATTTTAAAAGCATGCAGTTTGAAACTCCGCAATCTGTGCAGCTGATGGCAGAAGTAGAAAGACGTGCTTATGCAGACCGGGCAAAGTATTTAGGCGATCCTGATTTTGTAAAAGTGCCGGTAAAAACTTTGGTGAGTGATGCATATCTTAAAAAAAGAATGAGAGATTATGAGCCTGGCAAAGCCAATAACAGTAAGGATATTAAAGAAGGTTTGGTAAATGTGGAAAGAGAAGAAACAACTCACTTTGATGTGATTGATAAAGATGGCAATGCGGTATCATGTACCACCACATTGAATGGCGGTTATGGCAGCAGAACGGTTGTTGCTGGTGCAGGATTTTTATTAAATAATGAAATGGATGATTTTAGCGTAAAGCCAGGTGTTCCGAATATGTATGGAGCTGTAGGTGCTGAAGCCAATGCCATTGCGCCCGGCAAAAGAATGCTTAGCAGCATGACACCGACAATTGTTTTAAAAAATAACAAACCTTATATCGTTCTTGGAACACCGGGCGGAACAACTATTCCTACAAGCGTGTATCAAACATTGGTAGATATAATTGATTTTAAAATGACTCCACATGATGCAGTAAACAAGCCAAAGTTTCATCACCAATGGCTTCCGGATACAATTTTTGCAGAACATTCTTTTAATAAAAAAGTGATAGACGCTTTGGAAAAAATGGGTTATAAGTTTGATGTTCGTGGAGATATTGGCAGAACGGAAGTGATCATGACAAAGCCGGATAACACAATCACAGCAGTGGGAGATCATCGGGGCGATGACGCTGCAGCCGGCTATTAGCAAGCATTGCATAATCTTTAACTGATAATCATTTGACCTACGCAGGTGATTATATATTTTTGTGAATCAATTTATTTTGCTGAAAAAAGTTTCAAAAATATTTCTTAGAGTATTGCTGGGCATATTTGTGCTTATAGTAGTGCTGTGGGTATTGCTGCAGACAAGCTTCGTTCAAAATTTTTTAATAAGGAAAGTTACTCAACGGTTATCAAAGGATCTCAATACAACAGTATCTGTAAAACATATTGATTTTGAGTTTTTTGATAAAATGCTTTTACAAAATATTCTTGTCTTAGATCATAAAAAAGATACATTATTGTTTGCAGGCACTGTAAAAGTAAGTGTGAACGATTGGTTCTTTTTTAAAGATCATATCGACTTAAAATATATAGGACTTGATAATGCCGTTATAAATCTTAATCGAAAAGATTCAGTATGGAACTACCAGTTTATTGTTGATTATTTTTCGGGTTCGGGTAAAAAAGATACCGCATCAGGTCACACGCAGCTAAGCCTTGAAAAGGTAGAATGTAACAGGATAAGAATCGTACAACAGGATGCATGGCGCGGTGAAAACATGACGGCATCCTTAAATAAATTTAACCTTACAGCAGAGCAATTTGATTTGAATAATAATATTATTAAATTAAATACTGTTGATTTAGACAAGCCTTACTTTTCACAATATGATTATGAAGGTAACAGGCCGGAAGATACCACCCAGCAAGCGTTTCAGCCTGAAGCAAAAGACTTATCCGGAATGCAATGGAATACAGATGGATGGAAAATTTTTGCAAAAAAAATAAATATAACCAATGGAAATCTCGCTATAGAAAGGCAGGAAAACAGGCCGATTTATTCATCAGGTTTTGATGATGCACATATCATTTTGTCGCAAATCAATGGAAGTTTTACTGATCTTTCTTTTGTAAAAGATACTATGCTTGCTAAGAGTGCAGCTTGCAACAAAAGACCAAAGCGGTTTTATTGTAAAAAACCTTTCGGCAGATTTTAAATTCACTCCAAAACTTATGGAGTTCAATCATCTTGATATTGTTACAAACAAAAGCCATCTTACGAATTATTATGCTATGCATTATAATAGTTTCAATGATGACATGCAGGATTTCGTACACAAGGTAACATTGGAAGGACGTCTTGATAATAGCGAAGTTAGCAGCGATGACATTGCATTTTTCGCCCCTGAAGTTGCTGACTGGAAAAGAGTTTTTTCTATTAAAGGCAATGCCAAGGGTACCATTGATAATCTTATTGCAAAAAAATTGATGATCAAAGCAGGCAATGATAATTACCTGGATGGTGATATAAGCCTGCGCGGTTTGCCCGATATTGATTCAACTTTTATTGACTTCAGGGCAAATGATTTTCGTACGAATTATAATGAGCTTGTAAGGCTTGTTCCATCGCTAAAAGATATAACCAATCCCAATCTTAGCGCATTAGGCAACATAGAGTTTAAAGGCAGCTATACAGGTTTTATAAACGATTTTGTTACCTATGGAACGATGAATACTGCTCTCGGCAAATTAACCACTGATCTGCAAATGAAATTTCCGGAAGGCGCAAAAGCTGTTTATGCTGGTAATGTTTCTACTGATAATTTTCAACTCGGAAAGTTTATAGCTAACAGTGATATTGGTGGTATTGCTTTCACTGGGAAAGTAAATGGCAAAGGCTTTTCAGCCAATGATATAGATATAAGTTTAGATGGAAATATTTCTCGTGTAACGTATAACGGTTATTCATACACGAAAATAATAACACATGGAAATTTCAAGAATAAACACTTCTCGGGCAATGCAAGTATTAATGATCCTAATATCAAAATTGATACGCTTGAAGGCGCAATCAATTTCAGCAAGTCTGATCCATCATTCAATTTGAGGGCAGATGTATCAAGATTGAATTTGAAAAATCTTGGTTTTACAAAAGATAGTATTTCATTAACGGGCTTATTCAATCTTGATTTCACCGGGGACAATATTGATAATTTTTTAGGTTCTGCAAAGCTGTATAATGCGATTCTTCTTGACAAGGATCAGCATCTTTCGTTTGATTCTCTTGATATTTATTCATCCATTAATAATGGTAAAAAGTTTTTATCTGTACAAACGAATGAGCTTGCGCTTACACTAAATGGTAATTTTAAAATATTGGAATTGCCTGATGCATTTCAACTATTTCTTCATAAGTATTATCCTGCTTATATAAATGCTCCAAAACGAAAAACGGAAAACCAGGACTTTACTTTTTCAATTCAAATAAAAAATATAAGTGATTA
The DNA here is from genome assembly GCA_963823975.1 of uncultured Chitinophagaceae bacterium. Lineage (GTDB taxonomy): Bacteria > Bacteroidota > Bacteroidia > Chitinophagales > Chitinophagaceae > Ginsengibacter. The sequence goes on from CAWGNP010000001.1 coordinate 543,853, forward strand.
TGTTTCTCTTTTTGATAATGAAATCAGCGGGCTAAACAATTCTGTTTTTATTGGTAATCTTAATGTTGCTGAAAATACTTTAAACCTGCTTGCCGATATACCGCAGTTCAATTATAGCAACATAAACTTTAATAACATTCACTTTGCAGGGAAGGGAACGGAGGATACGCTTACATTTAATGGTGACATAGATGATGTGGTAATTAATGATAGCCTTCATGCGCCGGGAACAAAAATTAAAATAGTTGCACATAATGATATATCTGATGTAAGCATCATCACCTCTGCGAACAAAACCCTTACTGCTGCTGATGTTTCGGCAAGAGTCATTACAAATGCGAACGGATTTAAGCTTGCTTTTAATCCATCGGATTTTACTATTAATGATAAAAAATGGACCATTGCAAAGGGCGGTGAACTCGAATTGAATCGAAATAAATTTGTTGCTAATGCAATTCAGTTTAGCCAGGGAAATCAGCAACTAAATATATATACTGCACCTTCGGAATCAGATTCCAGTAACGACCTGATTGTTGGTATAAAGAAACTTAACATTGGAGATTTTGCTCCATTATTTGAGAAGCAGGTGAAAGTAAATGGATTGATGAGCGGCGATATTCGTATAAATGATCCGTTTGGAAAACTTGGTATTGATTTCAATACAAATACCGAACAGTTTCGTTTTGAAAATGATTCGATTGGTATATTATCTGCAAACGGAACATATATATCTAAAACCGGCGTCATTAAAACTCATGTGATTTCTGATAACGCGTTATATAATTTTCTTTCAGATTTCTCATACAACTTAAACGATTCATCCGATAACCAGATCAAAGGTTCTATTGTGTTGAACAATTCCGGAATTCATATTTTGGAAAAATATCTTGACGATATTTTTTATAATATTACTGGGAGGGCTACAGGAAGTTTATATTTATCAGGAAGCGCTGCAGATACAAAGCTTACTGGCAAAGTATCTCTTGATAGTGCAGCAATGACAGTGCTTTACACGCAATGCAGATACTTGCTTGCAGATAATTCTACTCTCACTTTTAATCCTGATGAAATAGACCTGGGAACTATAAAAATTAAGGATACGCTCGGTGGCACTGCAACAGTAACAGGTAAAATTTATCATAGTTTTTTTGACAACTTTTTCTTTAATGAACTACATCTAAAAACGGATGATAATGGATACAGGCAATCCAAATTTGTTTTATTAAATACTACTGCAAAAGATAATAAAGATTTTTATGGAACACTTATAGGCAAGGCTGAATTGTCGCTGAATGGATTTGTTACGGATATGAAAATGAGTATAAGTGGAGAGCCTACTGATAGCAGTCATATTTATTTGCCGACAGGCGAAACTGCAGAAACAGGAACACTCGATTATATTGATTTTATAAAATTCGGAAAGGAAATGAAGACAGATCTTTCCACAAGACAAAGCTCTAACATAAAAGTGGATATGGCTATTGTTGCAAATCCTTATGCAAAGATTGATGTGATATTGGATGAAACAACTGGGGATGTAATTAAGGCGCAAGGAAGCGGTAAGTTAAATATTACTGCGGGTTCAATTGATCCTTTAACTATAAGAGGCAGGTATAATATTCAGCAGGGCGAATACACTTTTAATTTCCAAACTTTTTTAAAAACGCCATTTACTTTGCAACAGGGTTATATTGAATGGCAGGGTGATCCTTATCTTGCCAACCTCAATATTGACGCTATTTACAGGGCATCGAACGTAGATCTTAGCAACATACCAACCAGCAGCGGACGGACTGCAACTACGAAGGGAGACGTAGATATTATTTTTAAATTAGGAGGAACATTGAAAACCCCGGAGCCTTCTTTTGAGTTCCAGTTTCCTTTTGATAATCCATTAAAGTCTGATCCAATTGCAACAGAATATTTAAAGACTTATCAAGCCGATCAGAATGAATTGAACCGGCAGGTAACGTCATTACTATTGTTTAATACATTCATGAATAATGAACAAGGATTAATAACAAGCAACAATACAGGCAACTTTGTAACGCGGAGCGTGGGACAACTATTATCAGCAACGCTTTCCACATCTTTAAATTCATGGCTTCAAAAATTACTCAACACGAATGCCGTAAATCTTTACACTAATATTAATACTTCTGATTTCAATTTTCAAAAAGGAGTAATACAAAAAGATGTTCAGAACGTTGGAAATTTTGGCGTGAAAACATCGTTTCTCCAAAACCGTTTGCTGGTTAACCTGGGCGGAAACGTTGATTATAGGTTAATTCAAAACACGGTAAATAGTAATTCTAATTTTCTTTTCACACCAGATGTTTCCTTTGAATATTTGATATCACCGGATGGAAGGCTAAGAGTGATAGGCTTTAACAGGAGCGACGCTGATATTGGTGACATATCAGGGCTTACAAGGCGCAACAGGACTGGCGTTCAGCTTTCTTACCGGAAGGAGTTCAATACTTTTACTGAGTTTTTTATAAACCAAAAAAGAAAAAAGCTAAAACCTGTAACAGATACTACTTCAAGATAGTTCCGTAGGCAGGATAACTGTTATCTTTTATACTTTTCCTGTTTGTAAAATGTTATGCCCAAGCTTATCTCTCTTTGTTGTAAGATATTTCTCATTATGACGATTGGGCTTTATTTCTATTGGAACTGTATCAACAATCTCCAATCCATAGCCAAGTAAGCCAGCTCTTTTTTTAGGATTATTACTGATAAGTTTTATTTTAGAAATACCAAGTTCTCTCAATATTTGGGCACCAATACCATAATCTCTTTCGTCCATACCAAAGCCAAGCTTTAAGTTCGCCTCCACAGTATCAAAACCCTGCTCCTGTAGTTTGTAAGCTCTTAGTTTATTTAACAGGCCAATGCCACGGCCTTCCTGATTCATATATAAAACAACACCTTTACCCTCGGCTTCAACCATCTTCATGGCCGCATGTAATTGTTCACCGCAATCACATCTCAAAGATCCCAAAATATCACCCGTCATGCAGCTCGAATGCACTCGCACAAGCACAGCTTCATCTTTTTTCCAGTCGCCTTTTTTAAGTGCCATATGTTCTTCGCCTGTATTTAGTTGCTTGTAAGCTATCAATTCAAACTCACCATATTTTGTCGGCATTTTTACCCTTACATCTTCTTGTATCAAGGTCTCTTTTTTGAGCCGGTAGGCAATCAAATCTTTTATGGAGATAACTTTAAGATCATGCTTTTTTGCAATAACTTTTAACTCATTTAATCTTGCCATAGTGCCGTCTTCATTCATTATTTCTACAAGTACGCCTGCTTCTCCGTGCCCTGCAAGTTTTGCAAGATCAAGTGTGGCTTCTGTATGGCCTGTTCTTCGGAGAACGCCGCCATTCCTAGCTTTTAAGGGAAATATATGTCCTGGTCTTCCAAGATCTTCCGGTTTTGTTTCAGGATTAATTAAAGCCTGAACAGTCTTTGCGCGGTCCTGTGCTGATATACCGGTGGTACATCCGTTGCCAAGCAGATCAACGCTTACAGTAAAAGGTGTGGCATGTAATGCGGTATTTTTATTTACCATCAATTCAAGATCCAGTTCATAACATCTTTGTTCGGATAAAGGAGCGCAGATAAGCCCGCGTCCATGCTTGCTCATAAAATTGATTATTTCAGGCGTAACATTTTTTGCAGATGTAATAAAATCGCCTTCGTTTTCCCTGTCTTCATCATCCACAACGATTACCAGTTTTCCTTTTTTGATATCTTCAATTGCAGCCTCAATAGTATCTAACATTCTATAAATTTATTTGCAAAGATACTTCAATGAAGATGTTTTGGAAAGAATACTCTCTTAAAATTGGCCGGAAGCGTAAACAAAAAAGCGCTCACATTAAGAGCGCTTTTTTGTTAAAAAACAATTTGATATTATGACGCTTCTGCAAGAACTTCTTTTCTTTTCATATCGAGTTTTCCGTTGTAATGCGCACCCAGCTCTATCTCCAGCGTGTCAGTTGTTATATCTCCGCTTACCATTCCTGTCTTCTTTATTTCCAAATGAGAAGTTGTAACGTGCCCATTTACTTTCCCATAAATGATAGCAGACCTTGTGTTTATATTTCCCTCAACGTTTGCTTTTTCACCCAGCACTACACCTGCTTCCACATTAATATTCCCGACAATGGTTCCTTCAATTCTTATCACGGAAGAGCCCTTTATTTCACCGCGAAATATAAAATCTTCGCCAATGATGGTTGAAATTTTTTGCTCGTTTATTTCAAGCGCTTCTGGTTTGTTTTTTTTGAACATAATTAAAGATTTAAAAAAGATTGCGGATTAATTTTTTCACCATTAAGGTGTATTTCGTAATGTAAATGAGGTCCGGTAGACCGCCCCGTGGATCCTATGTTTCCTATTTGCTGGCCTATTTCTATTTGTTGGCCAACATGCACTAATATTTTCGAAAGGTGGCCGTATAATGTTTCGAAACCGTTGGCATGCTTTAGCATGATGCAATTGCCAAAACCGCCGCGAAGTCCAGCAAATTCTACTTCCCCTTTTGCCATCGCCTTTACAGGAGATCCAATAGGGCCGCGTATATCAAGCCCTTTGTGTGTTTCGATTCCTTCGCCGCTGAAGGGGTTTTCCCGATGACCAAACGTAGAAGTGATGGTTCCCAAGAAAGGGAATCCTAACGGCGTATAGGAGAAATTGTAAATGATCTTTTTTAAATATCCTTCATAAAAACTTGTTATCTCGTCGGTAGAAATTATATCACTATCCTGCTCACCTCCCTGTGGTCCTTTAAAGATGGGTTTTATGCCTCTCGCTTTTAAATAATTATTGATAACCATAAGTTCTTTATCAATATTCGAAAATTTCTTTCGCACCTCGTTCGTATCAACTTCTGTAAAGGTGGTTTTTAAAGAATACACTTTTTGAGACAATACATGCTGCTCTTTTACCTGGTTGAAATTTTGAGAAGCGAGATAAGTAATAACCGCAATAAGTGCTAAAAAGATAATGGAAATGGCAGCAACATATTTTTTCCAATGAGCAATTAACCTGCTTGAAACCTGCACCGGCTTTGTAATGCGTGCATTTTTGTTTATGAATAAAATGGTAGTTTTTTCACTTGAATGTTTCATAGCGATAAGGATATTTATTGTGTACCGGATTCGTTTTACAAAATAATCATTCGCCTGCAAGTTTGCAAGTGTCGTTGTTTTTTAAACTAAACGAATAAATGAACTTTAAATTGCCTTGATTATTGAATTAGTTTTTCAACTTTCAAATAAAAATAGAAGCCTAACTAACATCGATGTCTTTTGGTATATTATTATTAACGGCCTTTGATTTGGTTAACATAAGGCCTATCATCATTACCAGTGCTGTTAATATAATTACCTGTATCACTAATGAAGTGTTGATGAAAGGAATTACATGAACGGGAATGATTGCAAGAAAAAGCAGGATAGTAATTAATCCTCTCGGCGCTATGAAAAGCAGTGGTGACAATGGAAGGCGAAGGAGTTTCAAAAGTAGCCAGCGAAATAAAATGATTGCTGCAACAATAATGACAGCCCATTCGATAGTCTGTGTATTTAATATATCTGATTTTTTTATCAGGTATCCAAATAGTAAAAAAAACAAAGCTCTTATAAGGAATGTTATTTCAATAATTAATTCTTTAAATTTTCTTACTTCTTTATTCAGCTCTCTTGGTCTTAATATTTGTATCCATTTAAATTGCTTTAATTCATCCAGATTGCCAAGGAAAAGACCGAACAATAAAATAAAAATTAAAGCAGGTAAATGATAAATTTCTGATACAGCATATATCAAAATGACCAACAAAATAATAGGGACGAATTTTATATTATGTTCGATGTTGCTTAGCAGGTACGACAATCCAAGCGTTGCTATAAAAGAGATAATAGTAATAATAACAAGTTGCAATGAGAACATGGCTGTGGAGTGCATGTTTATAACACGGTTGAGTGCAATAAAATTGAAAAATAAAACACCTAAAATATCTGAGAGGCTGCTTTCATAAATAATAAATTCTTTATCTGCAGCCGTAAGGTTTTTTGCGCTGGAAATAGCTACAGCACTGCTTATTACGCAAAACGGAATAGCATTGGTCAGGCATTCTTTAAAGCTTACTCCGCTAAAATAGCTAAAAAGATAAGCAAGTAAAAAAGCGACGCAGAGCATCGGAATTAACGCTACAAAAAATGATTTTGCTATTATTTTCTTTTTTGTTTTATCAAAGTCAAGTTCGAGTGAACCTTCTAATACAATCAGTACTAAGCCAAGAGTTCCTAAAAATGGAAGTAGTCTTGTAAGATCAGGAATGTTTATTTCAAAAAATTCTGATACTTGCCTCACAACCCAGCCAAGCAAAAGCAATAAAAGAACGCTCGGGATTTTTGTTCTTGATGAAGTGAGATCAAATACGTATGCAATAAGCAACAATCCGCATAAAGCTATAATTATAGTTATCGTCATAAATTTTTAAACGTTATTGCTTCGGCCAATAAATTTTTATAAAGAAAAATAAGTGATTCTTTGTTGTTGCTTTTGAAAAATTGCTGCCTCAATATTATTTTTTTGTAAGCATTATTGCATAGCAGTAAGCAGGCTGCAACCCCTGATATCACTTACATCACTGCGGCCAAGCACTTCAAAGGTTCCATTTTTATATAATCTTACCTACATCATCAGTAGCTATAAATGAGCAGGAATAAATGATTGGCAAGATCAATAATATTTAACAAACCAGTCACTGGCTTTTGTATTTGGATTAACGGTTGCAATTGCAAAGGGATCATTTTCTTCTCTTATCAACAACCTTCATCCATGGCGGACAATGAAACAATCCTTTTTCTTTTGAATAAGCCTGTGAAAGCAATTCGGTCATTCCATATTCTGAATGTATTTGCTTGAACGCCCAGCTTATCTTGCTAAAAATTTATGAACTTCTTAACGGGTAATTTCTTCGCGCCTTCCTTTCATTCCGCCGGTTTCCATAACGGTTGTATAGTGAAGATTCATCGAATGTTTTTCTGCAAAATCAAGCAGGGCAAAAGTTACCCCAATCAGTAAGGTTGGCTGTTCTTTTAGTTTCATTATACAAAAGTGCCTGGTAAAGTTTTTCATGATCGTTCAAGATAAAAGCCGCTGATAAGCGTTATTACTTTCTTTAATAAGATCATCGACCATTGTCACCAACGACGAATTTTGTCTTTCAATATAGCCGGGCAAAAGTGCCAGAATGCACCAGTCAGCCGGCTTCCCATAAAATAAGATTAAATCCATTTGTAAAGCTTTTTTTATAAAGCAGATAATTTTTTTACATAATGACGGCTTGTGTTTTCGCCGGTTGTGCCACTGCTTTCAAAAACAACTTCGGGCTTAAATGTGTGGTTGTAACGGTATTGTGTTTTAAAAAATTGAATAGGTAAAAATGGAATATTTTCAATAGTGTTATACTAGTGCGACATTCAGCCCAAGTGTATCGATATAAATTTTATAAATTTCATTATGTTCATATTGCAGCCGGAATATATCTTAATGCCATCTGCTGAAAAATTAAAATACGTGGCATGAGAAAATTTTATCTTCCCATTGGGATATTTCTAAAATATTATTCAGGTTTAAATATTTAATTTTGATATATTAAAATACAAAGATGCGCTACACCATTTTATTTTCCATATTGCTCTTACTTCTTTGCAACGTCCTGCAGAAAGAATAAGTTTTCCAGCAACACCTTCTCTTAAAATTTGAATCGGTAAATACTACGCAGCTTCATAACCAGGAGTTGATTACATTTACACTTTCCTTTACAGATGCTGAAGGAGATTTCACCGATAGCAAATATTTTTGTTCAGGAAGTTGTTCCGAATTGCGCCTGCCAGCAATATTGAAGGCACTTTTTCCTTTACCGCTTTTCCCTACTATCAAAGGATCAAAAAGGGACGTAAGCGTAAATTTTGGATATAATGTAAGTGGTTATACCAGCATTTCGCCGCAATGCCCGCCGGAAAATGATACAGCCGTTTTTCGTTTTGCTTTAAAAGACAAAGCACAGCATGTAAGCGATACAGTTTCATCTCCCCATCATAATTATTTATAATTAACCGTGTGGTGAAGAAAAGCTTGCAGAATTTCATTTTATTCAGCAGTATTTTTATTGGAGCATGTGCAGTGGCATTGTGTATTCAAACAAATCTTTTGCTGCACCTTCCGTCTCAATACATTTAGTTTTTATTGCTTTGTTTTTGGCGCAACCCTTGTGCAGTATAACCTTCATTACCTTGTAAAAACAATCTGCAGTAAAAAATTCGCAGGGGCTTGCATGGTCTTCTGAAAAATAAAAATATACACAAAGTTCTTTTAGTCGTGGCCGGAATTGATATGTATCCTTTTCAGTTTTCTCAGTTTCCGGTTGCATCATTTTATTATTCTGGCTATTCTCGGCGCTATTGCTTTTTTATATTCATTTCCCGTAATTCCTTTTGGAAAAAAAAAGCGCATAAAAGATTATGGTTTTCTTAAAATAATTACGCTTGCTTTATTGTGGACGTTGGTTACCGTTTGGTTTCCGTGTAAATATTTTCATTTTGAAAAAAATATTTTCATATTCGTTTTTTTCAAAAGATTTGTTTTCATGTTTGTGCTCTGTTTATTATTTGATATTCGTGATATTGAAATTGACAGGAAAGAAAACATATCAGAACGCTTGCTGTTTTGTTAGGTAAAAAAAAATCTTATTCATTGTCCTATTTTTTTCTTATCATTTTTATTATTTTATCATTTGTACGCAGTTTTTTTATTTTAGTGATACAGGCATATTAATTGCAATGCTGCTTTCTGCTCTGCACATTTTTTGTCGTAGAGCTTACTAAAAAGATCAAATTCAGATTTCGTTTACCTTGCCGGAGTTGATGGTATGATGCTTCTGCAGGCTGTACTCGTTTATCTTCTCGGTTTAAAGTTTTAATTTGCACACTTATATCAAAAGATTTTAAAATTATGGCTAAAAGTAAAAAGACATCATCGGTGATAAATGAAAAATCACTTGAATTTTTAAAAAGTTATATTAATACTCCTTCGCCTGTTGGTTTTGAAACCGGCGGGCAGAAAGTATGGCTCAATTATATAAAAAATTATGTGGATAGCACATTTACAGATGCTTATGGAACTGCAGTTGGTGTTATAAATCCCGAGAAAGACTTTTAAGGTTGTTATTGAAGCGCATGCTGATGAAATAAGCTGGTTTGTAAATTATATTTCTCCTGAAGGGATTAATTTATTTAAAAAGAAATGGTGGAGTTGATCACCAGATCGCGCCTTCGCAAAGAGTTACTATTCATGGTAAAAAAGGGACCAATAAAAGCAGTATTTGGCTGGCCTGCAATACATACCCGGTTAAGTAACAATGATAATAAAGAACAACAGCCAAAAGTGGAAAATCTTTTTCTTGATTGCGGGGCACGAAACAAAAAAGAAGTGGAAGATCTGGGTATTCATGTGGGCGCTGCGGTAACTTATGCTGAAGGTTTTGATGAATTGTCGTATGGCAATTTTATCGGCCGCGCATTTGATAACCGTATTGGTGGTTTTATGATCGCAGAAGTTGCCAGGCTGTTAAAAGAAAATAAAAAAACACTTCCTTTTGCATTGTATATTGTAAATGCAGTGCAGGAAGAAATTGGTCTTGCGCGGTGCAGAAATGATTGCAAGAAGAATAAAGCCGGATATTGCGATCATTACAGATGTTACCCACGATTCAACCACGCCGATGATCAATAAATTAATTGAAGGTGATTGCGCTTGTGGCAAAGGGCCGGCATTGGTTTATGGCCCTGCAGTGCATAATAAGCTTTTAAGACTTATTGAAAAAGTTGCAGAAAAAAATAAAATTCCCTTGCAATTAAGAGCGGTAAGCCGCAGCACCGGAACCGATACAGATTCTTTTGCATATGCTAATGATGGATGCCCTTCAGCATTAATTTCAATTCCCTTGCGTTATATGCATACTACTGTTGAAATGTTGCATAAGGATGATATTGAAAACACCATCAGGCTTATTTATGAAAGCGTTCTTGGCACTTACTCCTAAAACTAATTTGAGTTATTTTGTGACTGAAAGATGTGTTATTAAAAGATAAAGCAATTAATCTGATACAATTACCAATTAAATTCCTTTTGTTAAATAATATCGCTAATCATTAAATTTCTATAATGAAACGACTGGACAAAAGAAGAGATTTCGGAAATATATCATACGCCTCTTCTTGAATTAATTTATAAAGCGGCTACGGTTCACCGTGAGTACCAGGAAACCGGTGAGGTACAGGTATGCACACTTCTTTCTATAAAAACCGGCGGCTGCCCTGAAGATTGTGCTTATTGCCCGCAGGCTGCCCGTTACAATACCGGCCTTGATGTGCAGGCGCTTAATGAAAAAAGAAGAAGTGCTTGCTTATGCAGAAAAAGCAAAAAATGCAGGCTCTACAAGGTTTTGCATGGGCGCTGCCTGGAGAGAGGTAAGAGATAACCGGGATTTTGACCGTGTGCTTGAAATGGTACAGGGTGTAAATGAAATGGGTATGGAAGTTTGCTGTACGATGGGAATGCTTACAGAAGAGCAGGCAAAAAAATTATATGATGCAGGACTGTATGCTTACAATCACAATGTAGATACATCAGAAGATCATTATGCTGATATTATTACCACACGTACTTATGATGATCGTTTGAAAACATTAGGAAATGTTCGTAAAGCAGGGATCAGCGTATGTAGTGGAGGTATTATTGGTCTGGGAGAAACACATGAAGACAGGATTGGCAATGTTGCATACTTTGGCCACATTTGCCTGCACACCCGGGAAGTGTTCCGATCAATGCATTGGTAAGAGTAAGGGAACTCCGCTCCAGGATAATCCTAAAGTTGATATTTGGGAAATGATAAGAATGATTGCCACCGCAAGAATTATTATGCCGGCGGCAATGGTAAGGTTAAGTGCAGGCCGTGCAGAAATGAGTATTGCAGAACAGGCACTGTGTTTTATGGCAGGCGCAAATTCAATTTTTTCAGGAGATAAATTACTTAACAACTCCCAACCCGGCTTTTGATGAGGACAATGCAATGTTTCAATTGTTGGGATTAAAGCCAAGGGAAGCATTTAAAGATGAAAAGGTTTTGGTTAATTAGCTAATTGGCTAAGATTTTAGCTAAGAATTATTGCTAATTAAATCATAATGATTGATAAGGAAATTCTTCTTAATGCATTTCGTTTAATGTGCACTGCCAGGTCAATGGCAGAAACATATGAAGCCAACCGGCAAATATGTAAATATGTTCACTCAACTTCCCGCGGCCATGAAGCATTCAACTTGCAACTGCTTTTCAATTGCTTGCCATGCGATTATATCAGCCCTTATTACCGTGATGAAAGTATATTGTTAGGTCTTGGCTTTTCTCCTTATACTTTAATGCTGCAATTGCTTGCAAAGGCAGATGATATTTTTACAGGCGGCAGGGAATATTATTCTCATCCCAATTACCGCGGAGATGATAAGCCAACTATCATACACCAAAGCAGTGCAACCGGTATGCAGGCAATTCCTGCAACAGGCATAGCGCAGGGCTTCAATATCTGGAAACTATTAATTCTCACTCTTTTTAAAAAAGGCTACTGGATGAAGCGCCTGTTGTTATTTGCTCACTTGGCGATGCAAGCCTCACAGAAGGCGAAGTAAGTGAGGCTTTCAGTTTGCAGTGCTAAAAAAATTCCTGTAATTTATTTGGTGCAGGATAACGATTGGGGAATAAGCGTAAGCGCTGATGAAGCACGTGCTATGAATGCTTCTGAATTTGCAAAAGGATTTAAAGGATTGCAGCAGCATAAGTATTGATGGCAGTGACTTTTTCCAAAGTTATGAAGATAATGAAAAAGTGTTACAAACAGGTGCGCGAAAACAGGCAGCCTTTTTTGGTTCATGCAAAAGTTCCCTTCTTGAACCATCATACAAGCGGCGTTCGAAAAGAATTTTATCGTTCGGAAGAAGATCTTGCCCTGCATGCAAACAAACGATCCGTTACCAAAATTAAAAAAGCAGCTGATTGAATATGGGTATAGATGGATAATGACCTTGATGAAATTGAAGCGATTGTCGCACGATGCTGTAAAGCAGCATTTTCAGAAGCAGTTGCTTCACCTGAGCCGGATCCTTCAGAAGAATTGAAGAACATATTTTTGCTCCAACACCTGTTACTGAAGAAAAAGGAGATCGCAGCCCGGCGGGTAATGAAAAAGTGATAATGGTGGATGCTGCCTTGTTTGCCATTCGTGAAATCATGGAAGAATTTCCTGAAGCGGTATTATATGGGCAGGATGTAGGACGCAGGCTGGGCGGCGTTTTCAGGGAAGCAGCTACATTTGCCGAACAGTTTGGTGATCATCGTGTTTTTAATACAGCCATACAGGAAGCATATATCATTGGTTCAACAGTTGGCATGTCTGCAACAGGTGTAAAACCAATTGTTGAAGTTCAGTTTGGCGATTATATTTATCCGGGCATTAATCAACTGGCAACTGAAGTTGCAAAAAGTTGTTACCTCAGTTGTGGCAAATTTCCTGTGCAAACTGTTATTCGTGTTCCGGTGGGCGCTTACGGCGGCGGCGGCCCTTACCACAGCGGCTGTGTGGAAACTTTATTGCTTTCTATCAAAGGAATAAAAGTAGTATATCCTTCCAATGCTGCAGATATGAAAGGATTGATGAAAGCTGCTTTCCTGGATCCCAATCCCGTAATCATGCTGGAGCATAAAGGGCTTTACTGGAGCAAAGTGCCCGGCACAGAAGAAGCAAAATCTATTGAGCCATCCCGCGATTACATGTTGCCGTTAGGTAAAGCGAAATATTATTTTAAAAGCATGCGGAAGAAAAAATAATAATGGTGAAAGCTTGTTGCATAATTACTTATGGCATGGGCGTTTATTGGGCAAAAGCGGCAGCAGAAAAATTTCCCGGGCAAATAGAAATTGTTGATCTCAGAACATTATTTCCATTGGATGAAGAATTGATTTTTTCAACTGTAAAAAAACATGGAAAATGCATGGTGCTTACTGAAGAGCAGCAAAATAATTCTTTTGCAGAGGCCCTTGCAGGAAGGATTTCAAAAGAATGTTTTAGATTTTTAGATGCGCCGGTGCAGGTGTTGGGTTCGTTGAATTTCCTGCAGTGCCTATGAATATTCATCTCGAAAAAGCGATGTTGCCTGGTGAAGAAAAGGTTTATAAAGTAATTAAGAGATTGCTTAACTATTAAATATATTTTAAAAACAATTCTTTTGACAGAAGAAAAAGTAAAAAAGGAAATACAGTTTCTTGAAGGACCGCAGAGCAGGCTTAAAGATGTGAAATACGCGTTAAGTGCCTTCTCTGAATTTATAAAGGGTTTCAGAGCATTGCATTTTGTAGGACCATGCGTTACTTTTTTTGGATCGGCACGTTTTAAAGAAGATCATGAATATTATAAACAAACAAGAGAAATTGCAGGTGAAATAGCAAAGCTTGGATTTACGATTATGACTGGTGGTGGTCCGGGAATTATGGAGGCTGCAAACCGCGGCGCTAAAGATGTTGGTGGGAAAAGTGTTGGCTGCAATATCGTTTTAGAGCATGAGCAAAAGCCAAATCCTTATCTCGATAAGTGGGTAAACATTAAATATTTTTTTGTAAGAAAAGCGCTGCTTATAAAATATTCTTATGCATTCATTGTAATGCCCGGTGGCTTTGGCACACTCGATGAATTTTATGAAGCATTGACATTAGTGCAAACAAAAAAAATTCGAATGTTCCCGATTATCATTTGTGATAAAGATTTTTATAAAAATATTTTGGAACACAGTAAATGCATGCAAGATTACGGCACAATATCGCAAGCGGATGCGAACCTTTACCTGGTAACAAATTCAACGCATGAAATTGTTTCTTACATAAAAGAAAAAAGTATAATGGCTTTTGGTTTAAAATATATGCAGCCAAAAAAGCCTTCTGCATTATTTTTTGAAAAAGGTATAAACCAAATAAAAAAACATTTAAACATGACCTAAAAAAATAAAGGTTTTAAGTTTGTGAAAAATCAATTAAATTTTAAAAAACTATTTATGCAAAAAACAATACCTGTATTATTTTTAATAGCATTGATTTTACTTACTGCATGTACCAGCAACCCTAACTACAATGGCTATATGCAGCCGGTTTATGTAGGCCCTTCCATTGGTCTTGGAACTATTATTGCTGTAGTAATATCGTGGAGCAGAAATAAATCGATTCTTTGGGCAATTATACATGGAATACTTGGTTGGCTTTATGTTATATATGCATTGCTTGTAAAAAAATAGTTGCCTTTTTTGATAATTTTGGTTAATGGATCTTATTAATTAATCAATAATTGTCGGGCGATTCGCAAACTTTTTGATACGATTGTTTATGCCAAAAATATATGTCATAGATGATGATACAGACCTGTTGAAAGTGGTAAAATCTCTTTTGATAAAACGTGGTTTTAACGTATCCACTTATACTGATTGGGAAATTGCTGCGGCCGCTATGAAGGTTTGTGAGCCGCAACTTATATTGCTTGATGTTTTTCTGTCAGGCATCGATGGTTTGGATGTATGCCAAAAGCTAAAGTCTTCTTCATTTACACATCATATCCCCATTATACTTTTCTCAGCTTTTCCAAGATTTGCCGAAAGTGCTATCAACGATTATGGTGCAGACGGTTTTATAGAAAAGCCTTTTGAAGTAAATGATCTCATCAGTAAAGTGCACGAAATTTTATCAAAGAAAAATGCGCTTGTATAGATGCATTTACGAAATTTGCGATTTTAAAAAACTTTCAATAGTGCTGCATGGCACCAGGAAGGGTTTGTTCATTATGGTAAGGTTCAGGCTTTGCCCGGAAATAATATAACTCCCGGTGATTGTATTCCCTAAAATTGTTACATCAAAGTTTCCTGAATTAGTATTACCATTAAAATTCCCTTTCTGGCTTTCCACAGCAGCTTTTGCTTTTGCAACTATCATCGATGGCTCCGATGAAAAAGGAATAGAAAAATTACATGTTGACATAGGTGATTTTTTAAATTAAAAATAGGATTAATATAACGATTTATCAGGATGAGCAGACCATTTTTCGAAAATTTTTATGGCGTCTTCCCTGCCAATATTTTTTAGTTCTATCTTTTTATCTGTATTGTTCTTTTTCATTTCATCATAGATCATCGAATCATCAAAACCAATAGCAGCGGCATCTTCATGGGTATTTCCATAAAATACTTTTGAAGGTCTTGCCCAATAAATAGCGCCCAAACACATCGGACATGGCTGGCAGGATGAATAAACCTCACAACCATGAAGCTGGAAGGTGCCAAGAGTATTACAAGCATCTCTTATGGCAATGATTTCCGCATGCGCAGTTGGATCATTATTCAAAATCACTTTGTTGTTTCCGCGGCCTATAATTTTATTATCTTTTACAATGATGCATCCAAACGGACCGCCTTCTTTTGCTTCGATTGCTTTGTCAGAAAGAAGTACAGCTTCCTTCATAAAATTTTCTTCTCTGGTCATATCAACATTTGATAAACTATTATTACAAAAACTTACACAAAATTATGTTCGATACATTGAATTCTCATGAACAAGAATAACAATCAACACAGAGTTATAATGTAATTTCCTTATAAAATATTGGGCTATATTCTCTTTTCCTGCCGCTGGCTTACTGAATTGCCATGAACACCTTGAATAATTTTTTTACAGTTTTCTGCGCCGCAATTGCATATAAAACTTTCCATTTCATCATTAAGAAAACTGGTGTAATCGATGGTTAGTTCTTCTTCTGCCATTATATCTCTCAGAGCGATCACATTAAGGCCCGCATATCCTGTATTTGGATTGCAGGAATGATTTTGCGGTGCCCATTCCGCCGGTGCATTATCCCACAAAACAAATACCTCACTGCTTACCGGCCATGCATATCTTCTGAAATTTTCCCGTCTCTTCATCGTTCCAGTTTTGTTCAACATATTTTTTTGTAACAAGCCGGTGTGGCTTTTCTTCCCTTGAGAAAATAATTTCTCCCGCTTCTATATTTCTGGAGGCATAAATTCCATAGCCTGAAAGTGCATTTCCTTTTACAATATATTTCTTTTGTTTTTCCTTATGGCGGTAAATTCCTTCCTGATTATTTTATGTAAAAAAGCTTCTTTATCCTCCGAAGGTTCATTCATCAATATATAATCGGCAGAACCTTCATAACCTTTTTCATAAAATACAGAACAGGTAAAATTTATTTCAAGAAAAAATATCTGGTTCTTATCATTCACCCTGAAATCAAGACGTGCATAGCCCACACCTTTAAATGCTTTAAATATTTTTGCCGCACTTTCTTTAAGCCGGTTGCGCAAGCAAGATATCATTGCAGGGAACGTTGCATTCTTTATGCAGTTCAGAAGTTTTAAGAGAATATGTTTTAAATTTTTTCCCTTCGGGAAAAACAAATTCAAGAGGATTATAAACAGTGCAATTGTTCTTGTTTCCTGCATCTGCTGCCACAAGAACAGTAAATTCACGGCCCGGATATATATTCTTCTACTAAAATTTCAGGATATTCTTCCAAAAGATCAGCAACTTTTTTTCTGCAGGCCGGCTTCATTTTTAACAAGAGAATCTGCATCAATACCAAGGCTGTCGCCGGCCTTGGCAGGTTTTATAAAAAGAGGAAAAGATAATTTGGAAATAGCTTTATTTATTTGGTGCAAATTTTTGACAATCACATAAGGTGGCGTATTTATTCCACAAGTATAGGCCACATATTTCATCAATTCTTTTGGAGGATCATACAACAAAGCATTGGGCCGGTATAAGGAAGATTAAGCAATTCGAGCGAATGAATAACATCAATGGAAGGAACAGACCATTCAAGGTATCCTTCACAAAGATTGACAAAAATGTCATATTTCTTTTTCCTAAGCTCTTTTAACTGCCGATAGGTGGAAAGTTTATTTAGAAATACATGATCAACAATGTCTCCCGGAAGCAGCAGGTGAAAGGTCGCGGGGCGGATCATAATTTTTATAGTCAACATCAGTAGTTGAGTAATCAGGCTGCAACACACAAACTTTCATCGTATAATTTTCGTTGAATTTTGTTACAATTAAATAAGCTCGAGTTGCTTTGCCTTTTTTTGTTTTACAACATGGGTATGGGTCAAAGCATTTTGCATAATTGTAGCAATCAACGAGCCAAATGAATTACCCGACAAACGAAGTATGGCGCCTATAGAAGTAAAATTTTCATCTTCGGATAAGCCACATTGGGCATTTACTTCAAGTACATACATCTTCCCTGTATTTTTATCCATTCTTATATCAATTCTTCCATAGCCTTTGCCTCTTACGGCTTTATAAGCATCAAAGCTTATTTTGCAAATATTTTTTATAAATAATGAATCTGGTGTTCTATAGTTGTAAAAATCTTCATCATTCTTTACCGGGGTTTCATCTTCATACATTTCCCACAGCCGGTCAAATGAAAGAAACCTTTCATTAGGAGGCAAGCGATTTATTGAAAACTCTTTCCACAGGCAGATAAATTTTACAATCTCTGGCAGTAGCGCCATTGCCAACAATAAGCGTTGTAAACTCCGGGCCGTCAATAAATTTTTCTGCCAGCACACCGCCATCAACAAGGTTCCAGCCGTGATAACCCTGCATGAGTCTTATGATATTGCAATTGCAATTCATTGACATTTTTAACCACGGAATGAATTCCTACACCAAGGCTTCCGCCTGAAATAGCCGGCTTAATAATTAATGGATTGCCCAGGTTTTCGAAAACAGTTTTTGCATTTTCGCCATAATCATTAATTATTTCCCAGGGAGGAGTGGCAACATTTTTTGCCTCAAAAACCTGTTTCATCAATATTTTGGAAGTGGTAATGCGATAAAAATATTCGTCGGCTCCTGTAAAGCACAGCCCGCTTTTTTTAAGTGCCTTATTATGTTAACACCGGGTGTGTTATTGATTTCATCACCATCGCAAAGATTAATCACTACAATATTTTCGGCAGAGGAACTGGCAATAATAAGATCAATGACCCATTTATAGTTCTCATTGGTAACCTCCTGCCATTTCCACGAATACCCGCAGTTCTTTAAAAGCTTTGGTAAATTCTTCGATGCTTTGATTAAAGTCGTAATAGTAGTCAAGATTTTCATCATTCGTTTCAACAAAGGGTGCTAAAACCCATACAAAAAGTTTTTTATGAAATGGAAGCATATTTAGTTAAAGATCAATGTTTACTCAATCATACTTTTTGCAGGTGAGGGATGTTTAATTTTTGCATAATAAAATCAGTAAACTTATAATGATGAATAATTTCATGAGATAAAAAAGAAGCTCCCTGTATTTTATGAAGGCAATTAGCTGATCCGCAAAAACAATTGAAAGGCGATTCCATTGCAAATTCTGTTGAAGGATAAAAAAATGTAAGCTCATCACCTGCTGAAATATCTCTTCAGGCAGCTTAATTCCATCCTGGAGGTATCAAAAAAAACAGTAGGATCGCAACTGTGATTAATGTATTGTAAAAATTCGGGTGCAAGAATGATATGCACATCATCATTAACCTGTACCGTGTATTTATTAGGCGCAGACAAGGTTTCAGCAGCTTCGAAAGTTGCAAACACATCGCCTGCATGATATGGTACAGTTGCATGTAAAGATTTTTCGCCTGTTACATTATTTTGATAAAGTGATGCAAAACCGTAGTGAGATAATTTGGTTAAGTTGGGCAGCGAATAAGCGGAATACTCCATGCTAAAAAATCTGTGGAAGTGTTTACATTTTAATTGCATTATCTAAATTATTCTAAAAAAAAGATGGAATGCAATTATACATATGAAAACTTATCAACAAATGTGAATAGATCATGAATAATTTATTGATCGAATTTTATAGAATTAAACGTATTAGTTTTTTATATAAGAAATGAAACTAAAAATTTTATATCAGACAATTGTAGTTAAACAACTTCAACAGTAATTTTCACAGGCTTGTTGATACTATAAATTTCAGTTGATTCCCTGTTTCCCTTTTAGTTGCGTTTCGGCAATCTTATTATAAATATAGATTGATTTTTCCTTTACAAGTTCATCATACAATTTTTTTGAAACCAATAATTTTTCACCATATATATTGCATACCGCCTCAATACGGGCTGCAGTATTCAATGTGTTGCCATGATAGGCAATTTCTTTTTTAAATCACCAATCTCTACAACCGTTACCATTCCTATACTTGCGCCTGCTTTAAATTCGGGAACTATTCCATATTTATCTTTATAATAATCCGGCTTTTTTCAAAAGCTCATCATCGAATGCCCAGAAATGCATCAATACATTCCGTAACAGATTTCATTTTTGAACGTTCCCATGTAAGAACTGCTTCATCACCTACATACTGGTAAATCTGCGCGTCATAATTATGCACAATGGCAAGATCATAAAAACAATCTTTTATAAAATTGCTGTAAGCAAGATGCCCGAGCTTTTCTGCAATGGTTGTGGAAGAATTGAGATCGACAAACATAAAAATCCGGAACTCTTCTTTTGGGTTATAAAATTTTCCCGCAATAAGCTTAAAAAAATTTTCCCGACCAAGTAATCCTGTTAATTTCGAAAACCAGACTCAGAGCGATGTTCACAATGAACACATATAAATAATAAACAATGGCTGAAGGAGATTTTAGAAAATCCCAAAAGGTTATGGAATTCTTATCAATCATTACAATTAAAGCATAAAATATAAGCGTTAATGCAAGGAAATTATAAATAGCTGGTCCACACATAAGCGAATCAGCAATTTCCAGAACGGAATTTTTCTAAAGAGATATTTTTCAAAAAAATAATGAAGAGAGCCAAAAACAATTCCCGAAAAAAAAGTAAAAGCAGGAATAAACACAACTACTTTAAAAAATGTAAGATTTTTCAGTAAAATTGATGTAGTGCCCACGCTGCGCATAATATAAAAAAATATAAGCGCAGCGAACCATCCCGATGTAAAAAATTTTACATGGTCCAGCCATTCCTTTCTTCTGGTTTTTTTACAACGTTTTAAAAAACTGTACATCTAAAAATTATTGTATAATATATTTTTAATCAATTAAAATTAAATAAATCGTATTTACATTCGTATTCGATTAGAAATAGAGTTGTAATTATTATTAATTAAATCGTATAAAATTTATGCAAGAACAGGTAACACTTTCTATAGACATTGGTGGCTCTAATATAAAAGCTATTACCTTAAATATGCATGGTGATTTTTTAAGTGATTACCAAAGATTGCCCACTCCATCCCCGTCTACGCCAGGCAAAGTACTGGATGTAATAGATCAACTAGCACAAAGGTTTACTGGCTACAATAAAATAGCAGCAGGCTTTCCGGCTTTATTAAAAATGGAGTTATAAAAACTGCGCCAAATCTTGGAACAGAACAATGGTTAAATTTTAATTTGCAAAAAAGACTAAAGAAATTCTTGGCAAGCCCGCTTTGGTAATAAATGATGCAGACCTGCAGGGTATTTCATTGGTAAGCGGCAAAGGCCTTGAAATGATGATAACGCTTGGTACAGGCTTTGGTACTGCACTGCTTAAAGATGGTATTTTATTACCGCATCTTGGAGCTGGCGCATCATCCTGTTACAAAGAATAAAGATTATGATCAATACATCGGCGAGGTAGAGTTAAAACGAATTGGGAAGAAAAAATGGAACAAACGAATGGAAAGAGTAATTGGAATTTTAAAAATAGTTTTTAACTATGACCATTTGTATATAAGTGGCGGAAGTGCATCACTTTTAAAATTTAAGCTGGATGAAAATATTACTATCTGTGGAAACAGGGATGGAATAAAAGGCGGTGCGAAGCTTTGGCTAAGTAACAAAGAAAAAACACAGCAAGTGAGCATGCCACAGGAATAATTAATTTGATAAAAATTTTGTATGAAAATCGGTATTGCAGCAGATCACGGTGGGTTTGAGCTTAAGGAAATTATCAAGGTTTTTTGATAAATATGGGTCATGAGCTAAAAGATTATGGCGCCTTTGAGTTAGACACAAAAGATGATTATCCTGATTTTGTAATTCCTCTTGCAAAAGCTGTAGCACTTAAAGAAGTGGAACAAGGCATTGCTGTTTGCGGCAGCGGAGTGGGTGCTTCTATTGCAGCAAATAAAGTTGCAGGCGTAAGAGCAGCCCTTATCCATGATCATTTTTCAGCACACCAGGGAGTAGAAGATGATGACATGAATTTGCTTTGCATGGGTGGCCGTGTTACAGGTTTTATGGCAGCAGAAGAATTGATAGTTGCTTTTTTAAATGCAAAATTTACCGGAGAAGAAAGGCATAAGAGAAGATTGAGAAAAGTAGCTGCTCTTGAAAAATGATTTCAAAACAATCATGAATATTTTGCAAACTAATTACCTATTTGTTCATGAGTTCTTATAAGATTTTGTTTTCAGATATTGGCGGTGTTTTACTTACAAACGGATGGGGACATGAGTCGCGGCAAGCGGCTGCAAAGTGCTTCCATATTGATTATGCCGAAATGAACGAGTTGCATGATTTCATTTTTAATGTTTGGGAAATGGGTAAGATTTCATTAGATGCTTATTTGGATACAGTGGTATTTTATAAGCCAAGAAATTTTTCAAAAGAAGCATTTATTTCTTTTATGCTTACGCAATCACAAGAGCTTCCTGACACATTGCAATGGATGATAAACTGGAAAAATGAACATCCGAAAATTCATACTTTATCTATAAATAATGAGCCGAAAGAATTGAATGATTATAGGATAAAGAAATTTAATCTTCATGATTTTTTTGACGCTTTTATTTCTTCCTGCGAAGTGGGAATGCGTAAGCCTGATCCGGTTATATTCAAGCTGGCATTAGGTATTGCCCAGGCAGAGCCACATGAGTGTCTGTATTTCGATGACCGTATTATACTCGTAGAGGCTGCAAAAAAAGAGGGCATTCATGCTTACCAGCACAAAGATCTTGCAAGTACAAAAAAGATAATTCAGGAACTAATGTGAATTAAAAATATGCTCTGTATTCTAACATTATAATTAAGACATCTTGAAACTGTCCAAAAATTTTGTAGTAAAATTTCCGCTTCTGAAATCTTCATTTTTCATAAGCTTGCTGATGAAAAGGAATGGTAGTTTTTATACCTTCAATTACATATTCACTTAATGCCCTGCTCATGGTATCGATGGCTTCGTCGCGTGTTTGGGCAACCGTAATTAGTTTACCTATCATGCTATCATAATAAGGCGGAATTACATATCCTGCATATGCATGGCTGTCAACCCGCACGCCATGGCCGCCGGGCTGGTGAAGCACAGTTATTCTGCCGGGAGAAGGGCGAAAATCATTATAAGGATCTTCGGCATTTATCCGGCATTCAATGGCATGCATTTGCGGAAAATAATTTCTTCCGGAAATTTTTTCGCCGCAGGCAATTTTTATTTGTTCTTTAATAAGATCATAATTGATAACTTCTTCTGTTACGCAATGCTCTACCTGTATGCGCGTATTCATTTCCATGAAATAAAAATTGCGGTGCTTATCAACCAAAAATTCAATGGTACCAACACTTTCATAATTTATAGCTGATGCAGCTTTTATAGCAGCTTCACCCATTTTTTCGCGCAGTTCATTTGTCATAAAAGGGCGAAGGAGATTCTTCCACCAGCTTTTGATGACGGCGCTGAATAGAACAATCTCGTTCACTCAAATGGCAAACATTTCCAAACTGATCACCTGCAATTTGTATTTCAATATGCCGTGGCTCTTCCACAAATTTTTCCATGTAAATGCCATCATTCTTAAAAGATGCGGCTGCTTCTGCTTTTGCATGTATCAAAAGCTTTTTCAATTTCTTTTTCTTCCCATACCACGCGCATGCCTTTTCCGCCGCCGCCTGCAGTTGCTTTTAATATAACAGGATAACCAATCTCTTTTGCAAGACTTTTTGCATCATCCACACTTTCCAGTAAACCTTCTCCTCCCGGCACCACAGGAACGCCTGCTTTTATCATGGTTTCTTTTGCAGTTATTTTATCGCCCATGCATTGATCATATCAGGAGTGGGGCCAATAAATTTTATGCCATGATCACTACATATCTGTGCAAACTTTGCATTTTCTGCAAGAAATCCATAGCCGGGATGAATGGCATCTGCATTGGTAATTTCAGCGGCTGCCATAATATGAGGAATATTCAGATAACAATCGATACTTGCGGGTTTGCCAATGCAAACTGCTTCATCAGCAAATTTTACATGAAGACTATCTTTATCAGCAGTGGAATAAACAGCAACTGTTTTAATGCCCATTTCTTTGCAGGTGCGTATAACTCTTAAGGCAATTTCACCGCTGTTGGCAATTAGTATTTTTTTAAACAAAAGGGTTCAATTTGAAAATTAAAAAATATGAAACAGAGCAATTTTAAAATTCAGAAGATACAATAATTAACCAACGTCTCTTTATTTCTAAGTTGATGAAATTTTATTAAAGATTTCGAACTATTACAATGGTTCCACTAAAAACAATGGCTGATCAAATTCAACAGGAGACGCATCTTCCACCAACACCTTTACAATTTTGCCTGCAAACTTCACTTTCTATTTCATTGAAAAGTTTCATGCTTCAATAATACAACAACTTGTCCTTCCTCAATTTCATCACCCACATTTATAAAAAAGGTTTATCGGGCCTGCCTGCCGGTAAAAAGTACCGATCATCGGGCTTTTAATAGTTAACAAGGTTTTCAGTTTTTGTAGCAGATGATTCGGCTGATTTTTCTGCTGGAGCCGTAGCTGCAGTTGCTTGTGTTTGCTGTGGAAGGTTCTGCTGCAAAGGTAACGGCTGTTGTGCAGGTGCTATAAAATTCTGCGCAGTTTCTCTTTTTTGTTTTATCGTAATTTTAAAATCTTCTCTTTCGATAGCTTAGTTCACCTATATTGCTTTTATTAACCAGCTTTACAAGTTCCTGAATTTGCTTATATCCATATTTATAATAATTTATGTTATGGAAAAATAGGGCGGCTAAGATAATGGAATTAAAAATTAATAATTAAAATAACAGTAAGAATAAGGAAGCGATAATGCCTATTAGTTAAAGTAAAAATCAACAAGGATTATTTTTTAAATACTTATATCAACTTTTTATTATTCTTTTACCCTTTCAACATATTCACCTGTTTTTGTATTCACTCTTATCAGTTCTCCTTCATTTACAAACAGCGGAACATTAACTGTTGCGCCGGTTTCAACTGTTGCAGGTTTTAAAGTTCTTGTAGCAGTATCGCCTCTCACGCCTGGCTCACTATAAGTTACCATTATAACAATTTTATCAGGAAGTTCCACACCCATTGGCTGATCTGTTTCACCATTTATTAAAACAGAAACTTCTTGCCCATCTTTTAAAAATTGCGGTGCATCAACCATTTCGGGCGATACAGAAATTTGCTCATAAGTTATTGTATCCATAAAAGTATAGCCTGTATCATCTTTATATAAAAACTGGTAAGGCTTTTTTTCAACCCTAACAGGAAAAATGGTTTCACCGCTGTTCCATGTTTGCTCAATAGTTCGGTTATTATCCACGCCTTTAAGTTTTGCCCAAACTTTTGCAGCTGCGCGTGCAGTTTTATTTTGACCAAATTCAATAACTGAATACAAGCTGCCATCTATCTTTAAGATGAGCCCTGTACGCATATCTGATGTAGTTGCCATAGAAAATTTTTAAGGCGGTGAAGGTATTAAAAATGATTCAATGATAAAATTGAAACATGCTTCTTCACATTGTTAAATTGATTCAATATGTTTTTACAATTATTTATTTTCAAAAAAAATTTATGCTCTTGAAAAAGATATTTTTTCTATCTCTGTTAATTTTTGGTGTTGCATCTGTAGCTTTTTGCCAGGATGATAGTACGGCTCCTGTTTATAAAAGATTTCCAACCATTCCATAATTTACAGTCTTACAAAGCGCCCGACAGCACTGCATTTACAAAGGATGATCTTAAAAAGAAGGAAACAATATTTATGATTTTCAGTCCGGATTGTGAGCATTGCCAGCATGAAACAGAAGCATTGTTAAAGGATATTGATAAGCTGAAAAATGCGCAGATCATTATGATCACTTATCTGCCATATAATGAGATGATCACTTTTTATAAAAATTATAAGATTGCTGATTATCCGCAAATAACTATGGCAAGAGATACAAAATTTTTCTTCCCAGTTTTTTTTAAAGTAAGAAACCTGCCGTCCATTTTCGTATATGATAAAAAAGGAAATTTTAAAAAGAACTTTGAAGGCAGCGTAAAGATTGATTCTATTGCGGAAGCGCTGTAGTTTATTGCTTAATGAACTTTTCATTCATCTGCACTTCATCAAATACATTTATTCTTATAAAATAAAATCCTGCATGAAGATTACTAACATCAATACTTAAATGCTTATTATTAGATGCTGCACGAAATTTTTTTACAGCCTTTCCAGTTGCATCTTGTATCACGGCATTTATCACACCTCTTACAGTATTAGTACCTTTGTAATATAAGTTAAGAATATCTCCAACCGGATTTGGATAAATTTGCCACGTGCTGTAACCCTTTCCTGGCAATCGTTTCACTTCATTAATTATCGGCGAAGATTTTTTTATTGTATAATTTCTTTCAGGGTTCGCCACTTCTTCAGTGTTCGATATTGCAACTATATTTTCATTTTCATCATAGACTTTTACTTTATAAAAAAGCTTTTGCTCACCGGTAAATTTATCCGTGTAAGCCAGTATAGTTGCAGAAGTGTAAGTCCTGTAAACATGGTTGGCTGCTGCAGGTTGCCATATTATGCCATCACTGCTTTTAAATAATGTATAACCTGTGTTGCCTGCATAATCAAGCATATTCCATTGAAGCGTCACACCTGACTTTCCTTCTATGGTGGCTGCTTTCAGGGTTATACCTGCCTTTGTTTTTATACAAAAAATACAAAGCATTATACTGCATAATGTGATGCGCTTTATCATAAATGTATATGTGGGAATGAGACTTTAAATTAATTTAAAGAGAGAAGCGCTGTAGTTAAAGAAGCTGTAAAAATTCTTATTTGAAAAAATTATGTAGCAATTATGATAATTGGTAAAGAGTATTAAAAGAAATTTTAAACAACAAGCAATTATCAATTAAAATTTACCTTTGGCCGCAAACCATTTTTATTAAAATAAATAACAAATAATGAAAGTAACTGTAGTTGGCGCAGGCGCAGTTGGCGCTACCTGTGCGGATAATATTGCCAGGAAAGAACTTTGTGAGGAGCTGGTATTGCTTGATATTAAAGAAGGCATTTCCGAAGGTAAATCAATAGATTTGTTGCAAAGCGCAGCCTTGCTCGGAATTGATACAAAAATTATCGGCAGCACTAACGATTATAAAAAACTGCAGGCAGCAAAGTGGTTATCATCACCTCAGGCATACCGCGTAAGCCCGGTATGACGCGTGAAGAACTGATTGGAATAAATGCAGGCATTGTAAAGGGTGTTACTCAAAATATTTTAGAGCAATCTCCTGATGCAATTATTATTGTTATCAGCAACCCGATGGATACAATGACTTATTTAACATTGAAGTCAAGCGGGTTACCTAAGAATCGGGTAATTGGTATGGGTGGAGCTCTTGACAGCAGCAGATTTAAATATTATTTGTCAGTTGCACTTGGTTGTTCTATGCAGGATTTGCAAGCGGTTGTAATCGGTGGCCATGGCGATACTACAATGATTCCTTTAACAAGACTGGCAACATATAATGGCACTCCTGTTTCCAATTTATTGGATGAAGCTACATTAAAAAAAGTGGCAGCGGATACAATGGTTGGCGGCGCTACGCTTACAGGATTGTTAGGTACCAGCGCATGGTATGCGCCAGGCGCTGCAGGGGCTTATTTAGTAGAAGCAATCATTCGTGATGAAAAAAAATTAATACCATGTTGTGTAATGGCTAGATGGTGAATATGGGCAAAAAGATATTTGCATTGGCGTGCCCGTAGTTGTTGGCAAAGATGGATGGGAAAAGATTATTGATTTTAAATTGAATGAAGCAAGAACAGGCTGCTTTTAATAAAAGCGCTGATGCAGTAAGAAATATGAATGGAGCTTTAACGTTATAGTTTTCTTATCTAAATTTTATAAACGCCAATTTTATTAAAAGAAAAGGCACAGATGTTTTGTGTTCTCGTTATAGCTTTTTGTCGTGCTTTTCCTAAGCCAAAAGTTGACATATAATTATATATATTATTATGAAAAAAATTACAACGATTGCTTTCCTTTTAATAATTATAGCTCAGGAAACACGAGCACAACAACAGCCACCTTTTTATGATGAAATTCAGCAGTTCAAAAAAGAAGACAGCATGCACTTTCCTCCGAAAAATGCAATACTCTTTGTGGGCAGTTCATCTTTTCGTAAATGGACTGATGTGCAATCTTATTTTCCTTCCGAAACTATTATTAACAGGGGCTTTGGTGGCTCGCAGCTTCCGGATGTAATACGCTATGCAAACGATATTATTACTCCTTATCATCCCAGGCAGGTGGTTATTTATTGCGGAGATAATGATCTTGCAGCATCAGACACGGTAAGTGCAAAAACCGTGTTTGAAAGGTTTGTAACCTTATTTAATATTATTCGTAAAGAATTGCCGGGTGAGCCAATTATGTTTGTTTCAATAAAACCCAGTCCGTCGAGAGAGAAGTTGATGCCAAAAATGCATGCAGCGAATGATCTGATAAAAGATTTTTTAAAAACAAAAAAGCATACTGTGTTTATCGATGTATATAATAAGATGTTGGATGCCAATGGCAAGCCGATGAAAGATCTTTTTCTGGAAGACAACCTGCATATGAATGCAAAAGGTTATCATATCTGGCAAAAAGCTATGGAACCTTACCTGTTAAAGTAAATCTAGAGATTGAATCTTTAATAATCATGTGTAACATAACAGTTATCCTATAAACTTTTATGAACAGAAAACAATCACTCCATTCGATACAAAGTGTTGAAAAATGGGATGTGATTGTTATTGGAGGTGGAGCATCAGGCCTTGGTATTGCGCTGGAAGCCTGCACCCGTGGCTATTCTACGCTTCTTATTGAGCAATCGGATTTTGCAAAATCCACATCGTCAAAAAGCACCAAGCTTATCCATGGCGGCGTAAGATATCTTGCACAAGGCAACATAAGTCTTGTAAGAGAAGCCAGTATAGAAAGAGGATGGCTTACTAAAAATGCACCTCATATTGTTTCGAATCAAAGCTTTATTATTCCTGTTTATACTTTATGGAGCAGGCTTAAATATACACTAGGACTTAAGTTGTACGATTGGATTGCAGGAAGATTAAGCCTTGGAGCCTCAACGTTCATTTCAAAGAAAGAGGTTATGAAGAGATTACCCGGTATTATAACCAAGAAATTATTTGGAGGCGTTTTATACCATGATGGACAATTTGATGATGCAAGGCTTGCTATTAATCTTGCGCAAACTATCGTTGATAAAGGCGGATGCGTGATTAATTACATGAAGGTCATTCAACTTTATAAAGAATATAAAAAGATTGAAGGAGTAAACGCAACGGATCAGTTTACGGGCAAAAATTATACTTTAAAGTCAAGCGTAGTAATTAATGCTACAGGTGTATTTGCTGATGATATTTTACAAATGGATCAGCCCGGTTTGAAAAAGAATATTGCA
This sequence comes from uncultured Chitinophagaceae bacterium, assembly GCA_963823975.1. Lineage (GTDB taxonomy): Bacteria > Bacteroidota > Bacteroidia > Chitinophagales > Chitinophagaceae > Ginsengibacter. The sequence goes on from CAWGNP010000001.1 coordinate 572,757, forward strand.
GCAAGCCAGGGTATTCACCTCGTTCTTGAAAAGAAATTTTTTTCAGGCAGCAACGCAATGACGATTCCTGAAACGAGCGATGGCCGCGTCTTATTTATTGTTCCATGGCATGACAAAATATTAATCGGAACAACGGATACACCAGTTGCAAAAATAAGCCTGGAGCCTGTTGCACTTGAAAATGAGATCAATTTTGTATTAGAAACGTTTTCAAGATATTTACTGTTACCTCCTACACGAAACGACGTATTAAGTGTTTTTGCCGGACTTAGGCCGTTGGCAGCTTCCACTGATGGCAATGCAAAAACAAAAGAAATATCAAGAGGTCATAAGCTCATTTTTTCTTCATCACAATTGTTTACCATTATTGGTGGCAAATGGACAACTTACCGAAAGATGGGCGAACACATGATAAATAACATTGAAAAAAAATTGCAGTGGAAACATACAAAATCTGTTTCATCATCATTACCTATTCATGGCTATAGTAATGGCATGAGCAAAAACAAATCTCTGGGCTATTATGGAAGCGATGAAGCTTTTATTAATGAACTAATTGAAGAGGATAATTCTTTCCTAAGTGAAAAATTACAAATTTATAAAGCACAATTAATTTGGGCTATAAAAAATGAAATGGCCCAAACAATTGAGGATTTTTTAAGCAGGCGAACAAGGTGCCTTTTATTAGATGCCGCCGAAAGCATAGCAATGGCGGAGCTTACAGCAGAAGTGATGGCTAAAGAAATGGACAAAGATGAAGCATGGATAAAAAAGCAGGTGCAGGAGTTTAAAGCCGTTGCAAATAACTATCTGATCAATAAAAATTAAAAGCTATGCAAATTTATTTTTTGCAAAAAAATTGCCGCAACTTAGCATAAGCACTATTAGCGTAAGCACGTTTGATAGACCAGTAACAAAACGATTGCATGTCTAAATATATTCTTTCTTTCGATCAGGGCACTACCAGTTCACGGGCCATCATTTTTGATAAAACGGGTGCGATAAAAGCAATAGCCCAGAAAGAATTCACACAGATATTTCCACAACCAGGATGGGTTGAACATGATGCTAATGAAATATGGTACACGCAAATTGGAGTTGCATCAGAAGCGGTAGTGAAGGCGGGGCTTGTGATCCAGGATATAGCAGCAATAGGTATTACAAACCAGCGTGAAACGACTGTCGTCTGGGATAAGCATACGCAGCAACCAATATATAATGCAATTGTATGGCAGGACAGGCGCACTTCCGCTTATTGCGATCATTTAAAAGAAACCGGCCATTCCAAAGAGATACAGCAAAAAACGGGGCTTGTTATTGATGCTTACTTTTCTGCTACCAAACTAAAATGGATACTTGATAATGTAGATGGTGCAAGAATGAAAGCTGAAAAAGGAGAGCTCTGTTTCGGAACAATTGATACATGGCTTTTATATAAATTGACTAATGGAAAAGCATATATGACAGATGTTACCAATGCACGCCGCACAATGCTTTTTAATATTCATTCGTTGCAATGGGATAATGATTTGCTGAAATTGTTTGATATTCCATCTGCAATATTACCACAAGTAAAAAGCAGCAGTGAAGTATATGGCTATACTGAAAAAATATTCAGTGCTGCAAGCTTGCCAGTATCTGGTATCGCGGGTGATCAGCAGTCGGCTTTTTTGGACAAATGTGCATGCAGCCAGGCATGGTAAAAAATACGTATGGCACCGGTTGTTTCATGCTGATGAATACAGGGACGGAGCCTGTTTAAGCCAAAATAATTTGCTTACAACTATCGCCTGGCAAATAAATAATAAAACAGTTTATGCATTGGAGGGAAGCGTATTTATAGGTGGAGCGGTTGTGCAGTGGCTTAGCGGATGGCCTGGGGATAATTAAAACATCTTCCGATGTTGAAAGTCTTGCTGCATCAGTAGAAAATAATGGCGGCGTATATTTCGTACCTGCATTCACAGGGCTTGGAGCGCCCTACTGGAGCCAATCTTCAAGAGGCACGATGGTTGGCCTCACAAGAGGAACTACCAATGCACATATTGCAAGAGCTGCTATTGAAAGCATTGCTTTTCAAACAATGGATGTATTGAGGGCAATGAATGCGGATGCTTCTTTACCTATTCATGAATTAAGAGTGGATGGCGGTGCCACCGCAAATAATATGCTGATGCAATACCAAAGTGATATATTGAATTGCAAAGTTATCCGGCCGAAAATAACCGAAACAACGGCCTTAGGTGCAGCTTATCTTGCCGGGCTTGCTATCGGGTTTTGGAATGATATCAATGAGATAGAAAATTATTGGACAGCGGAACGGACTTTTGAACCAGTAATGAACGATGATCTTCGTACAAAAGAAACAAAGAATTGGGCCAAAGCAGTAAAAGCAGCATTAGCGTGGGCGGAAGAATAAAGTTATGGCATTCTAAACCATAACCCGGATTTTATCAATCAATTATATTTTATGTCCATTTTTTTAAGTGAATTTATTGGCACCGCAGTATTGCTTGCCTTTGGCAATGGCGTGGTCGCAAATGTGGTTTTAAATAAAACTAAAGGTAACAATGGCGGCTTGATCGTTATTGCTTTGGGTTGGGCAATGGCTGTATTCATAGGCGTATTTGTTTCTGCAAAGGGGAGTGGTGCTCATTTAAATCCTGCAGTAACTATTGCTTTTGCTTATTCTAAGAAAATTGCATGGAGCGTAGTGCCGCAGTATATTATAGCGCAATTGCTTGGTGCAATGGCGGGCAGTGTATTAGTTTGGTTTGCTTATTTGCAACACTTTAAAGCAACAGAAAATGCCGAGGCTATCCTTGCGGTTTTTTCAACCAGCCCTGCTATAAAAAGTTCCTTTCATAATTTTTTCACAGAGTTTATTGGCACTTTTCTTTTTTTACTGGCAGTATTTTTTATTACGTCTCCGTCAAGCAGTTTAGGTGCCCTTGATGCGTTGCCTGTTTCGTTCGTTGTTTTGGGAATAGGGTTAAGCTTTGGTGGCCCCACCGGCTACGCTATTAATCCGGTTCGTGATCTCGGGCCGCGAATTATGCACCAGCTATTGCCTATTACGCATAAAGGCTCTAGCGAATGGCAATACGCCTGGGTGCCGGTTTTCGCACCTTTATGCGGTGGTCTGGTTGCTGCTATTGTGTTTAATTATCTCCATTGATTATATTGCTAATAAAGCCTTATTATCTTTGCATTTAAAAAATATTTTGGATAAACAACACGTAATATTTGAGGATCTTGGCATCATCAATTATAAGGCAGCGTGGGATTACCAGGAAGAGCTCGTGAAGAGAAATGTTGATTTAAAAATAGCGGCACGAAGAGAAAATATTTCGGCGGATTTAATAAAAACTACTAATCATTTGCTTTTCTGCGAGCATCCTCCTGTATACACTTTGGGAAAAAGCGGCCACATGGAACATGTACTGATGAGCGAGCATGAAATGGAAGAAAAAGAAATTGAATTTTTTAAAACAAACAGAGGAGGAGACATCACCTTCCATGGATTGCAGCAGGTGGTTGGTTACCCGATTTTTGACCTCGAAAAATTTTATACGGATATAGGAAAATATTTGAGAGATCTTGAAGAAGTTATCATTCTTACAATAGCAGAATATGGAATAAAAGGAGAACGCAGCAAGGGCGAAACGGGCGTCTGGATTGATGTTGGGAATATTGGTAAAGAAAGAAAAATTTGTGCAATGGGCATTCGCTGCAGCCGATGGATCACTATGCACGGGTTCGCATTAAATGTAAATACTGATCTCAGTTATTTCAAAAACATTATACCATGCGGCATTGTAAAATAAGCAAGTAACATCTATAGAAAAAGAACTTGGCTCTGCATAAATTTTGAAGAAGTAAAGCAAAGAATCAGGAAAAATTTTGAGTATGTTTTTAATATAGAAATCATTTTACGCTCATAACCATTTACATCAAGTGATGGCATAGGCTTTCCATCTTTGGGTATATATACTTTATGCTTTTCAATCAATATACCATCTGCGTAAATTTCAAAATTGAAAAGTCCTGCATGAACAAAATTTACTTTATCAAGCGTAAGATATGTTTCACTAATTTTTTTTAATTCAAACAAAAGTGTTCCATCATCTTCAAAAAATTTTATTGAATATTTTTTCTTTTCTGCATCCGGCAAAGCAATGATCACATTATTTTCTTTTCCTGTATAAACATATTTGGAAGGCACAAACCATGTTTGCACGGGCGTATATTGCACTTCTCTTAACTCGTCAATTGCGTGAGTTGTATCAATACCAGGCCTGTGAGATTGAGAAAAAATATAAGTGCCACCATCAAAAGATATAAACACCCGGTAATACAAAGCAGGAATGAATTCCTTCGTATCTACGAAACCATTATTTCTTGCAGATACATTGAGCACACTTCCTATGGTAGTAAAATTTTTTAGACTATCCGAAGAGCGTTGTATATCAATGACGGTAACTGTGCTAAACGGATTTACCCATGAGACCAAAACTTTTTTACCGAGCTGTGTTACAGAAAGCTTTGGCAAAGTATCCTGTGGAAAATGAAATTTTTTGTAAACAAAAAAGAAGCGATAATTATCGAAACCAATCTGCGCATAGGATAAACGAAGCTATTAGTTTTTCAAGTGTGCAAAGATAAATGCTTGTTAATTGAATTTAAAAATTGAGCATGTCTTCCGGTAATGATTGATTTCCCTGCAAGCCACCTGTGTGTATACATAATATATTGGATCCTTTATCAAAATATTTTTTTTGAATAAGATCATTTACGCCAAACATCATTTTGCCGGTATAAACAAAGTCAAGTGGGATTGTATGTTTTTTATAAAAATTGTTCATAAAGGAAATGAGTAAACTAGTTTTTTTCGCGTAGCCACCAAAATGATAGTCATTTGTTATGATAGTTTTTTCAGGTAAGGAAATCTGTAATAATTCAAAACGTTTATCAATATCCGTTAGATTTTTCAAAGCGCTGAATCCAATAAAAGTGGTTGCATCATTGCCTGATTGTATAAGTCCGGCAAGAGTTGTAGCAGTACCAACGGCTACACATACATGTGTAAATTTTTTATCCATTTTATAATGATCAGCGATAAGTGCAGCTCCATCAACTCCACACTTTGAAAAGCCGCCTTCTGGTATTAATACATGATCGCCATATTGCTGTATAAGTTCATCAGTAAAAAATTTTTCACTAATTCTTTTATAATCATTTCTGCTTATCAACTGCAACTGCATTCCATTGTTTATACAAAATTGTAAAGTATGAGAAAGCCTTTTTGGTTTTTCACCTCTGACAATTCCAATGCATTTTAAATTATTTTGCTTGCACGCAAATGCAGCAGCAGCAAGATGATTAGAGTAAGCACCGCCAAACGTTATAACTTTTTTATGTGAAGAATTAATAGCTTTTTGTAAAAAATAATGAAGCTTAAAAATTTTATTTCCTGAAACAACAGGATGTATTCTATCAAGCCTTAACATGCATACTGAAATACCGTTCAATTTAAAAAGCTCATCGTTCAGTGGTTGAATTAAATTTTCAGTCGTGAAGATTGGAAGCATTTTTGAAGTTTATAACAAAGCAATTGTTGCTTACTTTCGCAGCAAATTTAATAACCATAAAATACTTAATCTCTAACACTATAAACATTGCAAATGAAACCTACTCTTTTGATTCTTGCGGCAGGAATGGGCAGCCGTTATGGTGGTATAAAACAAATGGATTCGTTCGGGCCTTCCGGTGAAACTATTATGGACTATTCTATTTTCGATGCAATAAGAAGTGGATTTGGTAAAATTGTTTTTGTGATTCGTAAAGATTTCGCAGCCGAGTTCAAAAGAATTTTTGAAGCAAAGCTAAAAGGCAAGGTTGAAACGCAATATGTAATGCAGGAAATGAATTCGTTTACTGAAAACTATGCAATGCCAGCTGAACGTACCAAGCCGTGGGGCACTGCCCACGCGGTCTTGTGTGCAAAAGATGTAATCGATGAGCCTTTCGCAGTTATCAATGCCGATGATTTTTATGGAAGAGATGCTTTTGAGAAAGCGGCAAGTTTTCTTAGGACTGATGTATCTGAAAATACATGGTCTATCATTGGATATATGCTCTCAAAAACATTATCAGAAAATGGAACGGTGAGCCGCGGCGTATGTGAGGTGAACGATAAAGGGAATTTAATAAGCATTGCTGAGCGTGTGAAGATTTATCGTGAAGATGGAAAAATTGTTTATGAAGAAAACGGAATGAAAACTGAGCTACCAGAGAATACATCTGTAAGCATGAACTTCTGGTGCTTTCATCAATCTGCATTTGAATATATCCAGAAATTATTCAAAAAATTTCTACTTGAAAATGGCGCTAATCCTAAGTCTGAATTTTTTATACCTATTGTTGGTGATGCATTTATAAAAGACAAAAATGGGACGATAAAGGTGATACAAACTTCGGCGCAATGGTTTGGTGTTACTTACAAAGAGGATGCGCCATCAGTAAGACAAAGCATTGAAGCGCTGATTGAAAAAGGCGTGTATCCGGAAAAATTATGGAGTTAATAGTGTTGAAGCAAACGCAATAAAAAAGCACGAATAATCATCGTGCTTTTTTATTATTAACTTATAAAAAGTATAATCAGTTTCCTTTAACCATATATATATAATCTTCGAGCTTCTGCACCTGTTGCATTCTATCTATTCCTTTTAAGGAATTCACCACTGGAAGTTTTATAGAAGGACTGTCTTTAATTTCCTTTAAAGCGCTGTAAATATTTTTTGATTGTATTGCGAATACCACGCCATCAGCATTGGTTTCTTTGCTGCTGATAATACCTATTATTTCACCACTTTTATTTATAACAGGTCCGCCACTATTACCAGGGTTGGCTGCGATGCTTATCTGGTAAGAGGTTGTATCACCAAAGTATCCGGATTTTGCGCTTAAATATCCTTCGCTGTAAACAACTTCTTCACGCGGATAACCTAATGTAAATATATGCTCGCTGAGTTCTGCAGGTGTTTTTGTAAAAGTGTAAGGAAGTGAATTTATTTTTTTAAAAGCAGTATCATCAATTTTTAATATAGCAATATCGGTAAGCTTATTAGAGTAAATATTGGTTGCAAAATATTGATCGCCTTTCCTGTTTTCAACAACAATATTAGTTGCATTGTTTACAACATGTGCATTGGTAATTAAATATCCGTTACCATCAATTAGAAATCCCGTTGCCCTGAAATTGGCTGTCAGCCTGGGTTTAGGAGGTATTGGTTTAGCACTAACCGTTCCATTATTCAACGTGTGCTCTATTTGTTTCACCTTGGTTTCCAGCATATTTATTTTATGATCAACCAATGGTGTTACATCAGCTTTTTTACTACCGGAATATATTGAAACCAAAGTTGCCGTAGAAATGGAAACTAACACGGCGATACAGGCTGCAACTGCAATAGTTCTGCGATACCGGTTCCAGAGATAAACAAGTTTCGTTTTTCTTTTTGCTTGTTGAAAAGAGATAATTCCTTCATTAGAAAGTTTATTTTCCACTTCATTCATAACGTGGCGAAGCGCTTTTGCTTCGCTCATTTTATCAAGTTCACCTAAAAAGAAATTATGCTCTGCGGCCAATTGATCTATATCAGGATTTTTCTTTCTTAGTTCCTCAAAGAAAGTTTTTTCCTCGCGCAGACATTTCGTTTTTTCTGTATCTCTCTATTGCATCTAAAAGTAATGCGTCGTCCATTATTCTTCATTTTTATATTGTGCAAAAAATATTTTTTTCAATCGTACCAGGCATTTATACTTCTGTGTCTTTGCGTTATCTGCATTGGTATATCCAAAGGCAATCGCTATTTCAGGCATCGATTTTTTCTGGATGTAATATGCATCCAGTATGCCTCTGCAGGGTTCGCCAATTTTGCTTAATGCTTTTTCCATCAGGCTAAAATTGGTGCTCATTTTTTCATGCGATTCCAGATCATCCTCCACGGGCACAGTTTCTTTAAGCGAATCTGCAGAAAGGAAGTATTTATTTTGCTGCTGTAATTTTTTAAGCCAAAGCCTTCGGGAAACCGAATACAAATACGTTTTTATCTGGCAGCTTAATATAAAAGATTCCTCTTTTGCCTTATTAAAAAGAACTATCATGGCTTCCTGAAAAATATCTCTCGCATCATCTGCATAGCCATTATTTTTCACAATAAAAGCCTGAATGGTTTGATAATTTTCTCTGTAAATAGTTTCAATAGCGGCGGTGTTATTTGCAACAAGCCCCGCCAGCAATTCCTTCTCCTTTTCGTAAATATTCACAGAGTGCGTAATTAATACTTATAAAACGGAAAAGTAACCCAAAATGTAGCTTTAAAAAATTTTTTCAAATGGAAGGTTACTTTTTTGAAATAAGCGTATAAACCTGAAATAAATTATAAAATCTAAATTTAGCAAAATGAAAAAATTATTTGTAATCGCATGTTCTACAGTATTATTCGCAGCTTGTGGCGGCGGAACTTCTTCATCTACTTCTTCAACAGACTCAACTTCAACAATGATGTCAACTGATAGTACCAAGAAAATGGACACAACCAAATCAGCAATGGATACATCTAAGATGATGAAGGATACATCTAAGATGACGATGGACACTACAAAAAAATAATGCGGGTATTTTTATACTGCTAAAAATGTTTTTGGCAGGCAATCTAAAAGCCGTTTCCTCTTTTGAAACGGTTTTTTTATGCTTTCCTTTAATTTTGTTTACTTCTAATTTTGAATTGGTAAATTCATTTCGCACCCTTATTTTTGATGCTTTAAAAATATGAACACTCAAAAAACTTATAGCTTCTTTTATTTTAGTTTTAGCTACTATTTTAGAAATAGTTCGGGAAGCTTTTGTTAAAATAAAAAATAATAACATAAAGAGTCCCGGCACAAAAGCCGGGATTTTTATTTAAAGTAAATGAAGAAAAAGATTTCCATACAAGGATTTGAAGGTAGCTTTCACCAGGTGGCAGCAAGAAAATTTTTTGGCAATAGTGTTGAAATCATTTGCTGCGCTACGTTCCGTGAGGTAATAAAGTTTGCGATTGATAAAGACGAAAGCGATGGCGGCATTATGGCAATTGAAAATTCCATTGCAGGCAGTATTTTGCCTAACTATAATCTTTTGCAGAAAAGCAACTTAAGAATTGCAGGCGAAATTTATTTACACATCAATCAAAATTTATTGGTAAACCGTGGCGTAGAACTAAAGGATATACGCGAAGTCCATTCACATCCTATGGCATTGCTCCAATGCATGGACTATCTTGAAAAAAATGGATGGAAGCTTATTGAAACGGAGGACACAGCTTTAAGTGCGAAACATATCCATCAGCATAAAAGTAAACACACTGCAGCTATTGCAAGCAAGCTGGCTGCTGAATTATACGATTTGGATATAATTGTTCCCAATATTCATACACTTAAAAATAATTATACAAGATTTTTAGTTTTGGAAAGGCCGGAAACCGTAAAAAAAATAATTAATGCTGATAAGGCTTCCATAAATTTTCAAACAGATCATTCTAAAGGAAGCCTTGCAAAAGTGCTTTCGAAGATAGCGGAGGGTGAAATAAATCTCAGTAAGCTACAATCATTTCCTATACCCGGAAGTGACTGGAAATACACATTCCATGCTGATCTTGAATTTGCAGATGTAGAACAATTTGACAAAGTGATTGATGAAATAAAACCAGTAACAGAAGCCTTAACCATTTACGGCGTATATAAAAAAGGTAAATAATGGAAGTAGCAAAAAGATTGGAAAGTGTAGGTGAATATTATTTTTCTCAAAAGCTGAGAGAGATTGACACCATGAATAAAGAAGGTAAAAATGTAATCAATCTTGGCATTGGAAGCCCTGATATGCCGCCACATCCGGATGTTATTAAAGTATTGCAGGAGGAAGCTGCGAAGCCAAACAATCATGCTTATCAAAATTATAAAGGCAGCCCGATACTGCGTAATGCGATAGCCGAATGGTATAAAAAATGGTATGATACTGACCTGAATGCTGATGCTGAAATACTTCCATTGATTGGCAGCAAAGAAGGCATCATGCATATTTGTATGACCTACCTAAACTCTGGCGATGCAGTGCTGGTGCCTGATCCCGGTTATCCTACTTACACAAGTGCAGCTAAGTTAGCAGGAGCATTCACACATTTTTATTCTTTAAGAAAAGAGAACAATTGGTTCCCCGATTTTGATGAGTTGGAAAAAACTGATTTGCGAAAAGTTAAGCTCATGTTTGTGAATTACCCTCAGATGCCAACTGGGCAATTACCAACAAAAGAATTGTTTGAGCGATTAATTTCTTTCGCTAAAAAGCATAGCATTCTTCTATGTCACGATAATCCTTATAGCTTCATTCTAAATGATAAGCCGATGAGTTTGTTGAGCATTGATGGCGCAAAAGAAGTGGCGGTAGAATTGAACTCTTTAAGCAAAAGCCATAACATGGCGGGATGGCGAGTGGGCATGCTTTGCGGAGCAAAACAAAAAATTGATGAGGTGCTTCGCTTCAAAAGCAATATGGATAGCGGAATGTTTCTTCCTCTACAGCTTGCTGCAGCAAAAGCTTTGAGTCTGGGCAAAGATTGGTTTGATACACTAAATATTGTTTATACAAAAAGAAGAAAAAGAGTTCTAGAGTTATTGGATCTTTTGCAATGCCATTATGATACAAACCAGGCAGGCATGTTTCTATGGGCCGAGGTAGCTCCGGTTTATAAAGATGGTTACCATTTGAGCGATAAAGTATTAAAAGAAGCAAACGTATTTATTACGCCAGGAGGCATATTTGGCAATGCCGGTAATAACTATATACGTATTAGCCTTTGTACACCTGTCGAAAAAATTGAGGACGCTATTAGAAGAATAGAAAAAGAAAAATCAAAAATCAGGAGTTGAGATGTTTAAAAATGTTACCATAGTAGGTGTTGGCTTAATTAGCGGATCATTTGCTTATGCATTAAAGGAAAAAAAACTGGCCGAAAATATTATTGGTGTTAGCAGAACTAAAGCCAGCATTGATAAAGCAAAAGAGTTGGGTATTATTGATGAGGCATTACCCCTGCAGGAAGCTGTAAAAAAAAGTGACCTCATTTATGTTGCTATTCCTGTTGATGTTACTATACCGGTTCTGAAACAGGCAATGGATATAATGACTAACCAGCAAATTATTGCTGATGCCGGCTCTACTAAATTTGAAATGTGCAATGCATTGTCTAATCATCCTATGCGTAAGCGTTTTGTGTCAACACATCCTATGTGGGGAACAGAATACAGCGGTCCTGAATCTGCTGTGCACGGCGCTTTCGTGGGAAGGACATGTGTTGTTTGTGAAAAAGAAAAAAGCGATGAAGATGCTGTAAATACCATTGAAAACGTTTATAAAGAGCTTGGCATGAACATAATTTATATGGATGCGCAAAGCCACGACACGCATGCAGCTTATGTAAGCCACATATCCCATATTACTTCATTTGCATTAGCAAATACAGTGTTGGAAAAAGAAAGAGAAGAAGATGCCATTTTTGCATTGGCAGGTGGTGGTTTTGAAAGTACCGTGCGCCTTGCAAAAAGTAATCCATCCATGTGGGCTCCTATTTTTATGCAGAATAGGGAAAATGTATTAGATGTATTAAATGAACACATTTCACAACTAAGAAAATTTAAAAGCAGTTTGGAAAAAGAAAATTATGAATATCTAACGGAGTTGATGGAGAACGCAAACAAGATATCAAGAATTATTAAATAATCAGATTGAATAAGGCATTTTCAAAACAAAAGAATAAAACTCCATGACTTGTAAACAGATCATGCTAAAATATAAATTTTAAAAAATTAATTTTATGCAAATACAAACAAAAACTATGAAAGATTTGATAGAGGAAAAATGGAACAAACGCCCACTGATTATTAGTGGTCCATGCAGCGCAGAAACAGAAGAACAAGTGCTGGAAACCGCTACCCGCCTTGCTAAAACCGGAAAGGTAGATATGTTCGTGCAGGCATATGGAAGCCGCGTACCAAGCCTGGAATGTTTGAAGGCATTGGCAAAAGGGCCTTCCCTGGTTGTCACAGGCAAAAAAAATAACGGGCCTTCCGATAACTGTGGAAGTAGCAACAGCCAAGCATGTTGAAGATGCTTTGCATTTTGATGTGGATATGCTTTGGATCGGTGCACGAACAACAGTAAATCCGTTTAGTGTGCAGGAAGTTGTGATGCATTGCGTGGTGTTGATGTTCCGGTGTCTGATAAAAAATCCAATCAATCCTGATCTGGAATTGTGGTGCGGTGGCATTGAGCGTTTGCAAAAAGTTGGCGTAAAGCAAATCGGTATGATCCATCGTGGTTTTTCAAATTATGGTAACACTGAATATCGCAATGCACCCATGTGGCATTTGCCAATTGAAATGAAACGCCGGTTTCCAGACATGCTGCTCATTTGTGATCCGTCGCATATTTGCGGAAACAGAACTTTGTTGCAATCCGTTGCGCAAAAAAGTATTGATCTTGATTTTGATGGATTGATGATAGAAAGCCATATTGATCCTGATAATGCATGGAGCGATGCCAAGCAGCAGATAACTCCAGAGCGCTTTGGCAGAAATGCTCGATGAATTGGTTTGGCGACAGAAAATACTGATGCAAAAGAATTTTTAACAGCGTTGGCAACATTAAGAGAACAGATAAATCATATGGATGATGAATTGATGCAATTGATTGGTCAGCGAATGAAAATTGCTGATAAAATTGGAAGTATAAAAAGGAAAATAACATCACCATTTTACAAACCAATCGCTGGAATGAAATCCTGGCAAAGGCTTTCAAAAGAAAGGTGAGAAAGTGGGATTGAGTAAAGAATTCATCACAAAATATTTTGATGCAGTGCACATGGAGAGCATCAATCACCAGAACAAAATAATGAATGAAGAATAAACAGGTTTCTTCAAAGCAATACAACGTTTCTGGGAAAAAAATAGAATGTTTTTTTGATGCAGATTTTTCTTTATTGAAGATTGGTTAAAAATAAATTCAACTGTTTTTATAACAGATGAAAATGTTTTTAAAACTCATGCTGAAAAATTTTCCGGTCGAAAAACAATCTTGATAAAAGCAGGAGAGGAATTCAAAAACAAAATACAGTTGATTCAATTATTGATCAACTGATAGAACTAAATGCTGACAGGCAAACTTATATCGTAGGTGTTGGAGGCGGCGTCGTTACTGATGTTGCAGGCTTATGCTGCTTCTGTTTATATGCGAGGTGTGAAGATTTGGATTTGTTCCAACAACAATTCTTGCAATGGTTGATGCAGTCAATTGGTGGCAAAAATGGAATTGATGTGGGTGTTTATAAAAACCTTGTCGGTACTATAAGTCAGCCGGAGTTTTTGTTATATGATTATTCTTTTTTAAAAACACTTCCAGAAAGTGAATGGATCAATGGATTTGCTGAAATAATTAAACATGCATGTATTGGTGACAAAGAAATGTTTTCTTTTTTAAAAAATAATTCTATTGAAAAATTTCAATCTTCATTGAAAGAAATAGGTGAATTAATCGAAAGAAATGCTGATATAAAATATAGGATAGTTTGCAATGACGAATCTGAAACCGGGGAAAGGAAGCTATTAAATTTTGGACACACAATTGGCCATGCCATTGAAAACACTGCCAGGCTTTCTCATGGTCATGCCATAAGCATTGGAATGACTGCTGCGTGTCGCATTTCAGAAAACATAAATGACTTCAGTGAAAAAGCAACTGAAGCAATTAAAGATCTTTTGCAACAATATCATTTACCAACCGATTTGTCAGTTGATAAACAAAAGACCTGGGATATTTTATTGCATGATAAAAAAAAATCCGGTAACAATATGAGTTTTGTTGTGCTTGACAGGATTGGCAAAGGCTCAATAAAATCAATTCCTCTGGATCAGTTAAATAAAATTTTTAATAGCATATTGTGATAGTTACTGTTTCTCCATCTCTTATTTCAGGAACCGTGAAAGCGCCGCCATCAAAGAGTTGTATGCAAAGAGCATGTGCTGCGGCATTGATAAATAGTGGAACCACTATCATTGATAATGCAGGCAACAGCAATGATGAGCGTGCCGCAAAAAATATAATTCAAAAGCTGGGTGCAACTGTTGATGAAGTGCATAACGAACTGGTCATCACTTCATCTGATCATATATTTTCTTCCTCCCAAAAAAATACGAATTCAATTATTTCAGTTGGGGAAAGCGGCTTGTCTTTACGAATGTTTGTTCCCATTGCAGCATTGCTGCATCATGAAATAACATTTACGGGTGAAGGAAGCATTTTAAAAAGACCTGTGAATTTTTTTGATGAAATATTACCCAGGCTTGGAGTAGAAGTTCAAAGCAATGATGGCAAAATTCCTCTTCGTATTCATGGCCCTTTGGTTCCTAAAAATATAACAGTTGATGGATCGCTAAGCTCACAGTTTTTAACCGGACTGTTAATGGCTTATGCTAGAGCAGCGAAGGCTGCTGTAAACATAAAAGTGAATAACCTTGCCAGCAAACCGTATATCGATTTAACGCTCGATATACTAAAGCATTTTGGTTTTCAAATTGAGAACAATAATTATGAAGTGTTCTCTATTTTACCTGCAGAAAAAACAAAAGGTCATTCGATAAAATATACGGTGGAAGGGGATTGGAGCAATATTGCATTCCTGTTAGTGGCGGGTGCATTGGCTGGCGAAGTAACTGTAAAAAATGCCGACACAAATTCTTGCCAAGGCGATAAAAAAATTATCAATGCCTTGGAGGCATGCGGTGCAAGGCTTGCTACAAATAGTAGAGAAATTACGGTTTATAAAAAGGATCTTATGGCCTTTGATTTTGATGCCACTCATTGTCCTGATTTATTTCCACCATTAGTGGCTCTTGCGTCTCATTGCAAAGGAACTACCACTATCAAGGGCGTGAACAGGCTATTGCATAAAGAAAGCGACCGCGCCAAAACACTACAAACTGAATTTGCAAAAATGAATGTTGAGATACAATTGGATGGAGATTTAATGTTGATTCATGGGTCGGCAAGTGTGCGAGGTGCAAAAGTAACGTCTCATAATGATCACAGGATTGCTATGAGCTGCGCGGTTGCTGCATTAGCGGCTAATGGAAATACAGTTATTCATAAATGCTGATGCTGTAAAGAAATCTTATCCGGGATTTTTTGATGATTTAAAATCTATAAAAGCAGTGTGCAAATTTCGTAAGCAATACTTTTGCATTTTATAAGTATGGCAGGCAAAGATGCCCAAAGAACCATCGGTACAAGTGAGTGACACAACCGGATGATGCCATAAAAAATTGCGGCTGGTAAACAAATTTGTTTTATAATTCTGTTTCAAAAAAACTTTCAAATGTCTTACACTATTGCGATAACAGGGCGGCCAAACGTTGGAAAAAGCACGCTGTTTAACAGGTTGCTTGAACAACGAAAAGCGATTGTGGATGACGTGAGCGGCGTGACGAGGGACCGGCAATACGGCGTGGCTGAGTGGGCCGGTAAAGCGTTTAACGTGATTGATACCGGCGGCTTTGTTGCACATAGTGATGATGTGTTTGAAACAGAAATTCGCAAACAGGTGCACATTGCGATTGAAGAGGCGAACGCAATAATTTTTATGTGCGATGTGACGACTGGCATTACTGATCTTGATCAACAAATGGCCGAAATGTTGCGACGCTCAACAAAGCCGGTATATCTTGTTATAAATAAAGTGGACAATCATGCGCGTATGATGGAAGCGTCTGAATTTTATGGATTGGGTTTTAAAAATATTTTTTTTATATCATCTATAAGCGGCACAGGAAGTGGAGAATTGCTTGATGAAGTGACGGCGCCGATTGCAACAGAGGTGGAAGAAGATGCAATAGCGTTGCCTAAAGTTTGCCATCATCGGGCAGCCTAATGTTGGCAAGTCATCTCTGCTGAATGCCTTGACTGGTAAGGAACGTACGATAGTAAGCAACATTGCAGGAACGACCCGTGATTCTATTCATACAACATATAATCTTTTTAATAAAGAATTTATTTTGATAGACACTGCAGGCATTCGACGCAAAACAAAAGTGAATGAAGATCTCGAATTTTATTCTGTGATACGTGCCGTGAAAGCTGTTGATGAAGCGGACGTTTGTTTAATAATTCTTGATGCAAAAAACGGAATAACAGCACAGGATTTAAATATTTTTTCCTTGGCAGCAAAGAAAGGAAAAGGAATTGTGTTGCTTGTAAATAAGTGGGACACTGTGGAAAAGGAAACGAATACTGCACGGGATTATGAAAAAACTTTAAAGAAAAAGTTGGCGCCTTTTAATGATGTGCCAATTATGTTTATATCTGCGACAGAAAAATTGCGCATACTTCAATCAATGGAAATGGCGCTGAAGGTTTATGAGAACCGTAAACAAAAGATAGCGACTTCTAAACTGAATGATGTAATGCTAAAGGCCGCAGAGGCTTACCACGCACCTGTTATAAGAGGTCATCCGTTGAAAATAAAATATGCAACGCAACTGCCAACTGTTGTTCCTTCGTTCGCTTTTTTTTGTAACTATCCTGATGATGTGAAAACACCTTATAAAAATTATTTGGAAAACCAGTTGCGGGAAAACTTTGATTTTAATGGAGTGCCTGTGCGTATTTTCTTCAGAAAAAAATAAGGCTTTTTAATACCGAATTGTTTTAAGTGAGGTTCGTTTGTAGCATATTAGTTACTTTACACACTTTAAATGATATTTCTTTTTTTGCAGGAAGCGAAGGAGTTGTCTTTTCGCTTTCAAGGTGCTTTTTAATTACAAAAAAACCAATTACAATAATTATGAGAATAAGAATAATGCTCAAATAAATTATCAGCATATCTTTTATTTTCCTTTTGTTCCTTATAGTCTTTTTCTTATCAAGTTGTTTCTTAAGATTACCGTTAAGTTGTTCAACTAATACGTGTAATTGTTTTTTATTTTTTACGTTTTGTAAGCCTTCAACAATATCATTAAGCAAAGCTGAATCAGCCATTGTTTTTTCAAACTCATGTTTGTCTTCTGCAGATAACTTGTCGCTAACGTAATCTATCAGTTTCTGATTATCGAATTCAGGATTATTATCTGATAATATATTCAACAACTCATCATTCATTTGTGATGTTATTTATGATGTGTAATGTTTGTCCATCATCAATTATTTTCTATCATTAGCTTTAAATTTCTTTTCCCATTTTGTATATGGCTTTTTACCTGGAGCATGGTGAAACCCGTAGCAGCAGCCACTTCGCTGTAAGATTTTTTTTCAAGATAAAATAGTTTTATGCATCTTTTTTGTTCTTCATTTAACTGCGACAAAGCGTTTTCCATTTTACTGAGAAGGTAATCCTTTTGATCGGGGTTTAATTTGTCTTCAGCTTCGTTGCTGATAATAGGACCAATCTTTTCATTCAATTCAGCTGAGAGTTTTCCTTTGTCTCGCAGTTTCATCAGGCAATGATTTTTAGCAATCATATAAGCCCAGCTTTTAAAATGATCTACTTTATATTTATGCAATTCATTAATGATTTTTAAAAATATCTGCTGCACACAATCTTTCGCATCTTCTTCATTTTTTAAATATTTCATGCAAACACCTAAAAGCATGAGTGTATATCTTGGCAATAAAATGCCAAGCCATTTATTGTCATGATCAGCATAAAAATTCTGCAATAATTCGTTGTCATCTTTATCATGTATGCTTTGCGGAATCAAGGGCCCAGCTTTTATTATAAGATGTAAACATAAATAATTTCCATAATTTATATTTGCAGCAAACCTGCCCGAAACCATGCAATACACTGTTTGTTGTGTTCCAATTAGTCCTCTTCGTTCTTCACCATCTCACAAAGCTGAAATGGTTTCCCAGCAATTGTTTGGTGAGAAATCTATAGTGAAAGAACAAGGTACAGATAGCTGGGTAAAAATTATTTAAAGTACGATGGATATGAAGGCTGGTGCCAGGCTTCTCATCTCGCTGAAGTGAATGAAGAGCATTATGTAAAAGTCGATAAAAATTTAACGGCGGCATGGATAAACGAAATTGATTATAATGGTCACCGGATGTATGTGCCGCTGGGTAGTTCGCTTTCTGCTTTTAAAAATGGTAAGGCATTCTGGAGAAAAAATTCAGTACAGTTTAAAGGTGAGTTATGGAACCCTGAAGAAATAAAAATCAATGAAAAGCTTGTGAAACAAGTTGCTTATAAGTTTTTGAATACCTCTTATTTGTGGGGCGGTAAATCAGTTTTTGGAATTGACTGCAGCGGATTTACCCAAATGGCTTATAAGTTTTTAAATATCAATTGCCACGCGATGCTTACCAGCAGGCTGATTCAGGGGAACTATAGTTAATTTTTTACAGCAATCTCGCTGCGGCGATCTTGCTTTTTTTGATAATGATGAAGGAAAGATCATTCATGTTGGTATGCTGCTGAACGATCATGAAATTATTCATTCCTCCGGTAAAGTGCGCATTGATAAAATAGATAACGAGGGAATTTTAAATTTCGAGACGAAACAAAGAACTCATAAACTACGTATTATAAAAAGATCATTTTCATATAAATAAAAATGCATCCTTGTTGCAAATACGATGGCTTAAATTAATTGCAAGATTACGTGTTGGGAAATTTTTCTTTGTAAAATTTTATTGATTCATTAATAATTTCATACGCTTTTTCCTTCGTTTGAAAATCGTTTATCTCTACTTTTTTGTTTTCCAAAACTTTGTACTGCTCAAAATAATTTTTAAGCACTTTTATAAAATGCTGTGGCAGGTCATACATCGTTTTTATATAATTAACACCAGGATCCTGTGCGGCAACTCCAATGATCTTATCATCTATAAGGCCGCCATCAATCATCTGCATATTGCCGATCACATATACTTCTACAAGGCATAATGGCTGTATAGATTCTGAACACATTACGAGTATATCAAGTGGATCGCCGTCCTGGCCAAGGGTTTGAGGTATAAACCCATAATTGACCGGATAATGAAATGATGAATAAATAACCCTATCCAGCTTAAGTAACCCGGTCTTTTTATCTATCTCATATTTTGAACGCGAGCCTTCTGGTATTTCGATTAATGCATTTACAAGATGAGGCGCTTCTGAGCCGTAAGTGGCGCCATGCCATGGATGTAACACGTACATGATTAAAAAGTTTAGTTGTAAAAATAAACGTAAACGTGCACTTTTAATTTTATAATAATGATGAATTAGATAAACTTTATTAAAGATAATCCCGCAAACGTAGCAAGCAAGCCCATTCCCACGCTTGTGATAATATAAGTAAATGCCTGTAATAATTGCCCGTTGCGAAGCAATACAATGCTTTCAATAGAAAATGATGAAAACGTGGTAAAGCCACCAAGGCATCCTGTTATGAAAAATAGTCGCCATGGTAAAGCAATGCTTCCTTTTTCACTCAGGCCAAAAAGAATACCTATAATAAAGCACCCGAGGAGGTTTACGCAAAGCGTTCCATAAGGAAAAGATGATAAAAATTTGTTTTGTATAAATATGGATAAAAGGTAACGTAAAATGCCGCCAATACAGCTTCCCAGGCCAACTGCTATAATTAATTTCAATTGATTTTATTTATAATAATTTATAAGTTGCCATTAAAAGTATATTTAAAATCTACAAGCCAGTCATTATTCTTCCTGATCATTTTTAGTTTGGAAGGTTTGTTTTTATAAGTATTGGAATAAGTAATTATTGTAACCGAATCAGATAATTTTTGTGTAGAGTCAATTATAATATTGGCATTTTTGTAACCTTCTTTTTCAGCATCATTTTGTTTCTCATTAAAATCTTTCATGCCATTAAAATATTCCATGTTGGTACTGTCTTGCAATATATATTTTTGCGCATCATCATAGTCTCCTTTTAATGCCGATTCAATAAATCCTCTTCCCGATTCTAATGGATCTCTCCTGTTTACTTCCGCTGAATGATGACATGATATTATACTTATAATTGCAAGGCTAATAGCTGCTAATTTTTTCATGAATTATTTTTAAAAAACTAAGATAAATAAAAAGGCAGCGTAATGCTGCCTTTGAAATATTAATTGAAATATTATCTATGATGATCTTCCATCTCTCTTTGCTTTTCACGGTCGTAAGCTTTGATGATAGCCTTTACCAGCTTATGCCTTACAACATCTTCTTCATCCAGCTCCACATGGCCAATGCCATCAATATTTTTTAAAATTCTCAACGACTTTTCCAACCCGCTTTTTACTTTGGGGGGTAAATCTATCTGTGTAACATCGCCGGTGATAATGGCTTTTGCATTCGCACCAATTCTTGTAAGAAACATCTTTAACTGCAGGTCTGTAGAGTTTTGCGCTTCATCCAAAATGATAAAAGCATTATCAAGCGTACGGCCACGCATGTATGCAAGAGGTGCAATCTCAATAGTTCGCGTGGTCATATAATAACCCAACTTATCGGCAGGTATCATATCATCCAAAGCGTCGTACAATGGTCGCAAGTAAGGATCAATTTTTTCTTTTAAATCACCAGGTAAAAAGCCAAGGCTTTCACCTGCCTCAACGGCCGGCCTTGTTAAAATTATTTTTTTTACCTGTTTATTTTTTAATGCGCGAACGGCCAAAGCCACGGCTGTATAGGTTTTACCGGTTCCTGCCGGCCCAATGGCAAACACGATATCATTCTTATCAATAGAAGTTACCATTACTTTTTGATTAGCAGTTCTTGCTCTTACAGTTTTGCCGTTTGGCCCGAAAACAAGAATATCGTTGGGATTTCTTTCGACGAAATGATCAATGGTTTTTTCGTCGTCGCCACCAAGAATTTGTTCAAGATAATTTTCCGTCATGTGACCATTCCTTTCAAGATATTGCACTGCAAGATTAATTTTATCTTTTGCATCTTCTATCTGATCCGGTGCTCCGCTAAGTTTTATTTGTGTGCCGCGACTTAAGATTTTCAGGCGGGGAAATTTTTTTTTAAGAATATCAAGCTTGCCATTGTTTACTCCAAAAAACTCAATAGGGTTTACGGTTTCGAGATTAATTATCGTTTCGGTCAATTGGTACGGTTTAATTTTATAAAACTTTTTCCTGCTCAATCAAATATAAAAATTGAACAACCATCTTTACTAAAATACTTATTCACACCAGGTTAAAAAAGTTAAAAAGTAAAAGCAATTGTTTTTATATAAATTTACCCGAAATAATTTTTATACTAACGCTTGTTCAATGAAAAAAAGCTTTTTAATAATAGTAGCCTGTGCAGTGTCAATAGGAATATTCCAGGCATTTACAACACTCAAAGAACCAAAATTTAAAAATTTAAAAATACTTCCTGCTGATATTTCAGATCACGATTTGGATAGCGTGATGCATACATTTAGTATGTCTCTTGGTGTAAGGTGCAATTTTTGCCATGCAATGAATACAGCAGGCAAGGGGCTTGACTTTGCAAGTGATGCAAAGCCAGAAAAAAATATTGCCCGAATGATGATGACGATGGCTATTAACATCAACAAAAGCTATTTTAGGGATATGGACATGGATCATCATGATATGGATCACGACATGAAAATGGATAGCAGTAAAAGTATGGATCATGATATGAAAATGGATCATGATATGCAAGGCATGGATCATAAGATGATGGATACCACAGTAAACGCCGGCGATGTAAAATATATGTTGCAAACAGTCACATGTTATACTTGCCACAGGGGTGAAGCACATCCGGATACTAAAATGCCACCAATGAAGGAAGGGCCAAGACCTCCGATGCCGCCGCCTGGTTCACCGCAACCACCGCCGCCCGGTAACAAATAAAACGGTGTCTTTTTATAATGAGAATATTTAATTCTCATTTTTTTTTACATAAATAGTTAATGCACTATTTGTATAACCCTATTTGCATAACACTTATTCATAACTTTGAAGAGACATTCAATTTATTAAAAATAAAATTTACGATTATGCATGAAGAGCTTGATAATATAACTGAAGCTACCAATGCTACTCAACCTAAATGGTTGACTATACTTCGGATGGCGCTTGGCTTTATTCTTTTCTGGAAAGGAATAACGTTTATTCAAAATTCAACCCAGTTGCAGGCGGCGTTGGAATCTATGCCGATTAAGATGTTAGATAAAAATGCGCAATGGATTGCATTTTTAATTACTTACATAAATCTTCTTGGCGGCTTGTTTATTACAGTAGGATTGTTTACTAAAACATTTTCAGTGGCTCAAATACCTATTCTTATTGGTGCGGTATTTTTTGTAAACACAAAAACAAGCCTTAATCAAAGTACATCGGAATTAATTTTGTCCGCAGTGGTGTTGCTTTTATTGATTTTTTTCGCGATAAAAGGAAGCGGAGTTCTTTCCGCAGATGAATATTTCAGAAGTTATTATAAAGCTGGTCCCCAAGAGAGTAACACAAAAAAAGTAATTAGTTAAATAATAATTATAGAATCACTTTTTCCATCGAATCTAAAAGATGGCTCTCGATAAATGCACCAAGGCCAGGCGTTTCCGGCACTTCCAACGTGCCATTTTGTTTATAAATTATTCCACCGCTTACCGGATCAAAGGTAAACATAAGCGGCGTATCCAGGTCTGCATATAAAATATTTTTACTGCTCAGCATGAGGTGTGCGTTAGCTGTCATCGTTATTTTAGACTCCATAAAACCGCCTATCTGCATTTTCATATTTTCTTTTTCTGCAAGCTTGATTATTTTTTTTGCCTTGTATAATCCGGATGATTTTCCAAGCTTCACATTGAACATATCACATGCTTTTAGCTGGATAAGTTTTTTTGCATCATGCTCATCAAAACAACTTTCATCAGCCATTATAGGTATAGGACTTTTTTTTCTCACTTTCTTCAGGCCCATGATATCCCATCTTGCTATTGGTTCTTCGCAGTATTGTATGTTTTGATCTTTTAAAGCTTTTAAAACTTTTATTGCGTCGTCGGTTTTCCATCCCTGGTTGGCATCAAGGCGCAAGGGTATCTCCTTGCCAATAGCTTTTCGAATTGATTTTATTCTTGCAATATCTCTATCAGCATCTTCTCCAAGTTTTACTTTTATAACCTGGAAACCTTCATGAATTATGCTTAAAGCATCTGTTGCCATTAATTTTGGATCACCAATGCTTATGGTATAATCTGTTTCTATGCTTTCGTTTTTTTTACCTCCTAAAAATTTATATAAAGGCACATTCATATTTTGCGAAGCAATATCATGGAATGCAATATCAAAGGCGCTTTTAATGCTCGTATTGTTATAAATAACTTTATCCATTAGTAAAGATGCATTCTCAATATCCAGAGCATTTTTCCCCTTTAAAGCTGTTGCTAAATATTGACCTACAATAAAGCAGGTGTCCTGGCTTTCTCCATTAACTGGCATATAAGGACTGCATTCGCCAAACCCCGTCAGGCCTTTGTTGGTGCGGATTACAACAATAATATTTTTTACGGTTGTAGTAGTCCCTAATGAAATGATGAAAGGTTTTTTTAGAGGAATGGATAATTTATATATTTCTATCCGGGTGATTTCAATAAATTCTTCAGGCATGTATTATCAGTTATTTAGTGGAACAACATTACGATTTAATAATTATTAAATTAGCTTACTTAATTTCGGTTCTCACTTTTTCTCCGTCTTTATATATGTATTCAATAAAGGTGGCATCCATATCTGCATAGCGTTTTGTTAATTGATCCTTAATGCTTTTATACACTCTTGTTTCAGGATAAGCGGGCACTTTCATTTCATCAAATGACCAGGAACGCACATTGATCAAAATGGAATTGCTGTCGCAAAGAGTTTCACTTTCATTTTGCGAAGCGAAACCATTTAAGACTTTTTCATTTTTATAATTATGGATGCAGATATACATGTCAGGAGGCTTAAAGCTGAACAAACTTGCAGATAGAAAAAAATCCCAATAGCCAAAAAAATTTAAAACAGGAAGTACGCCAAATAAAATAACGTACACCTTATTCCATCCTTTGACAAGGCAATTGAAGTTGATTAAAACCGGATGATTTGAAATAAAAAATAAATAAAGAATTGCAATCATTAAAATGTTCCATGGCCAAATGATTGCGTCATAATCGATTCCAAACGGTCCGAAAATGGCTATAATTATCAAGTGCATTACGATAAGAAATATTGCAGCAGACTTTCTTAAACGGGAAAGTAGTAAGCCTGCGCTTAAAAGTATTTCTATAAATCCTGAAATATATCCAAGATGATAAGTAATTAAATTATATAAATACGATTTGTCAAAAACAATTCCTGCGTGGCTTAGTTGGTATCGTACCTCCTTTGAAAACACTGAATTGCATTTATTAAAGCCACTGAAAAAGTAGAAAGTAATTAATATAAAAACGATCGTTGTTAAAGCGCTTATATCATTTTTTTTATTTATGATAAAAGCAAGAATTATAAAAATGTATTGATATTCCCATGGTTGCCAGCGGTTTTGATCCAATAAGCATGAAAATAATTCTATCACAATCAAACCCAGCTGCAGTGCGGTTCTTGCAGGATATAAAAGCAGGAATGATAATGCTAATAGTGACAGTGAAAATAAAATTATATGGATGAAAGAGGGAACAAATAAAAAGCTAAAAGGAGGAACCACAGGAAATATCCTGTTTGATGTCCACACCTTCCATGAAATTATTTTTGCAATAATCCAGAATAAACATACAAGTCGTATCAGCGTTACTTTTTTTGAAACAATGTGTAAAGCTTTTAAAGCCATGCGTGGTTAAATTTTTATTTAAAACCTTGCAAGCAGTTTAAAATTTATCAACCTTGGCGTAAGACGATTGGGTATACTGAACGTATCGTTGGCAAAATCTTTTATCAATTGATAAGAGATAGTATTGGCTCTGTCAATTAAATTAAACACTTCAAGGCTTGCCCAAATGTTGTTAAAGCTTCTGAAAGGCGAATGGCTTCTTCTTAAAGATTTTTCACTAAGCAGTAATGCGCTAAAACCTATGTCTGCTCTTATGTACGGCTCAATGATCAACGCATCGCGATACTTTATACTGTTAGGAATATTGTAAGGCATGTTGCTTCCGTAAATAATGTTTAAGTGTACTTTAAAATTTTTGTTTGTGCTTAAATAATCTTGCAGATAAAGTCCAATTGTAAGCAATCTATCTGTTGGTCTTCTTACATAACCAACGTTGGTACGAACGCTGTCAGCAATCACCCGGTCGGTTGTTTGGGATGTAATTACTTCACCTTCGGCATTTTTATAATTATAATAAAAGTCATTATCAAGTTTTTCTTTCGTCTGCCCTACGTTAATGCTCAGCCAGCTTTCAGCATCTTTTACAAGCTCAGTAAATATGCGGGTTTCAATGCCAGTTGCATAAGCTTTTGCATTGTTGTTACCGTAATATTGTATGCGCACGTTATCAATATCGTAAATGTCTACATCCGTTAGGGATTTATAATAAGCTTCTGTTGTTATCCGCACAGGCACTTCTCCATGAGAAAGATTGTAATCAAAGCCGGCAACATATTGAATGCTTTTCTGGCTTTTCAATGCAGTATTTAAAGTACCATCGTATCTTTTCATTTCCCTGTAAAACGGAGGTTGATCATACACGCCAATCGATGCTTTTAGTACAATATCTTTTTGCCCATTGGGCTTATAGCTAATTTGCCCGCGCGGACTTACTAAAAATTCTTTGTTAAGTGAATTGTAGTTAAACCTAACACCGGCTTGTGCGGTTACAGAATTACTGTTACCTCCTATACGGAAATTATCCTGCACATATCCACTGTATTTATTTATAGTAAGACCCGCTGAGGATTTTATAACATTGCTTAGGTTAATAGCATCGGGGCTATAGGGCAACGAATAACCTGCACTATCCTGGTATTCCCATTGATTTATTTTATCGTGGATTATTGTGTGATCCACGCCTGCGCCCCATTGTATGAAGTGCCTGCCTTCATCCAGGCTTCCTTTATGGCTTATATTATAAACATCAATATTCAAATTATTTCTTGCATAATTCTGGTATACACCTGCGCCCAGAGGATTGGTTATCTGGCCATAAGTTGATGTGCTTTTATCAAAATTTCTTTCACCAAAAAGATAAGCGCCGGTTATATCATAATTCTCATTTTCCTTATCATTAAAATAACTTGCCATCCACTTAAGCTTTACTTTTTTGCTTACATATTGATTAAGTGTCAATCCGACAAGATTATTATTGTAGTTGTCTTTTTCCTGGCCATTAAAGAATATATCTAATCCAATATCTGCAGTAAATAATGGTGAGAAAACCGCTGTTGATTTTTGCGCTGATTCGGGTATCAATGTAAACTTTGACCCGGAAACAATTCCAAGAAGATCCAGTTGCAATTTTTGCGATAGCTTATAAGTAAGCAATGCCTGGAGATCTGCAGCAGACGGCACATAATTTCCTTTTACTTCCTGGCTGCTTAAAAGATCTTTATTCGTCTTGCTTCTTACGCCAAGCAACCATGTAACCTTGTCATTTTTAGTAGACCCTTCCAAATGAAATCCTTGCTCCAAAGGACTTACGTAGGCCGAGCCTGCAAACGATGATGGTTTTTTATATTGTATATCCAGCACACTACTAATCTTATCTCCATACTTTGCCTGGAAGCCTCCGTTATAAAAATTTATATTCTTTGTAAGCTCAGGATTTATTAGGCTTAAGCCTTCCTGCTGTGCATTGCTTACAAGAAAAGGACGATAGATTTCAAAATCATTTATGTAAACAATATTCTCATCATAGTTGCCACCGCGCACAGAATATTGAGAGGTAAGTTCATTGTTGCTGCCAACTAAAATTTTTATTAGTCCTTCCACGCCACCTGTTGCACTTGGCGAAAGCAATGCATCCTTAGGATTTATTTTTACAAGGCCCGTTTCTGTTCTTTCTTTATTATCATTTACAATAACAGTTTCCAAAGTTTTTCCGTTTCTTACAAGTCTTACCGTCATTTTCTCTTCTTCATTTTCACTTAAATAAAAATTTTTTTGTTCATCTCTGTAACCGGAAAAACTAAACACGAGAGCAAAAGCCTTTTCTGCAGGCACTCTTAGCCTGCAAGTTCCAGAGTCTGATGTTACAGTGCCGCTTTGCCTTCCAAGAATAACAACACTTACTCCGGCCATAGCGTTTTCATTTTCATCAATAACTTTTACTGAAACGTAGGCAGCTTTTTTTTGAGAAAAACACGGTAAAGCAATGAATAAAAAAATAATGAAACCAGCAGTTCTCATTGGATGAAGATATATTTACGAAGTTACATTTACAACGCTTACATTTCAATTGTATTATTTTTGAACTATGAAAAACGTTTTTTTTATAGTAATTTTTTTTACGTCAATTTTTATTTTTGGTTGTTCGCAACAAGGGGAACATTCTGATAAAAAAATGGTGGATGAAGCTGCTATAATACACAAAAATCCGTTTCAACAATTGTGTCGGTATTGGGAAGTAACAGATGCCGATAACCCTACGAAAGCTGATGTTTATAATAATGATGAAGATGGTATTTATAATTATCCCGGGATCATATTTATGACAGATTCCACTTTCTTAGAAAACCCGAGAGCCGTTATGAGATATGGAAAATTTATACTAAAAGGTAAAACAATAACTGCTGATTTTGATGATAAGGCAAAAGCGATTTATACAATTGAAAGGAAAGAAAATGATACGATGGTTTTGAAACGCATGGAAGACAATCATGCTACAACCCTTTATTTAAAAGGCTCGCGGGCTTACTGGCCAGATGCAAAACAAAATCCTTTTAATAAGATAAATAGTGAATGGCGACTGAAGCCTGCAAAGCCTGAGACTGATGATGAATTAAAAGCACGATTGAAGAACTGTGTACAATTTTATCAGTATTTTTTTGAAGGAAATGCAGTGAATGCCAATAATGAAATTGATTTTTTAGGATTGCCAACATGCTTTAAATGGTATTCAGGTGCCATATATGTTCTTTCAGAAAAGAACCTTGATAAAAAATGGATTAATTGTTTTTATAATGAAGACCAGGCAAAAAAAGCAAGACAAATAATTGAAGATGTTGTTACAACAAATAAGTTTAGTTGGGATAGCACACAAACTAATTGGGTAAAGCAAACTGCGGACGTTTTGAAGCAGATAAAAGCTAAGTTGTAATGAGCTAATGTTACTTTATCTTCTTAAATTTTTTTATTACAATCTTAGGATCAGCAGCAGAGAAGATTGCATTCCCTGCAACCAATACGTCAGCACCTGCATCCATGAGTTGTTTCGCATTTTGTAAAGAAACGCCACCGTCCACTTCAATTTTTGCTGATGAGTTTGATTCAATAATTAAGTTTTTGAGGTCTCTGATTTTTTGATATGTATACGGAATAAAAGTTTGCGCACCAAAGCCTGGATTTACGCTCATTACATTTACAAGGTCAATATCTGCAATAATATCTTTTAAAAGAATAACCGGAGAATGAGGATTGATGGCCACTCCCGCTTTCATGCCTGCTGATTTTATCTGCTGAATATTGCGATGTAAATTTTTGCATGCTTCAATGTGAACAGTTAGTCCATCTGCACCGGCATCTTTAAATTCATCAGTATATTTTTCCGGTTCAAGGATCATTAAATGCACATCGAAAAATTTTTTACCGGCTTTTTTCAATTGCTTTATTATATCCATTCCATAACTGATATTGGGTACAAATCTTCCATCCATTACATCAAGATGAAACCAGTCTGCATCGCTTTCATTAACAATGTTGCATGCATCTTCAAGATGCAAAAAGTCGGCTGCTAAAAGTGATGGAGCAAGAATCATGGTAAAAAATTAATGATCACAAATGAAAGGTAAAAGAGGCTATGGTGAATATAATTTTTAATTTTTAGTTGTTAATTTATTCAGCGCTTCTTTTGCTTCTGTAAAATCTTTATCGTATAAGAGTGCTGTCTGGTAGCTTTGAATAGCTTCATCTTTTTTACCCAGCTTTTCATAACATTTTCCAAGCCAATAATAACCTTCATCAAAATTGTTTTGAATGGTCACTGCTCTTTTTAATACTTCAATTGCTTCATTATATTTTCCCAAATCATACAAAGCAATTGCCTTTTCACGGTAAGAAAACATGTAAGTATAATCCATTTGCAGGCTACTGTCAAAGTAATTTATAGCCTTCTGTTTATCACCGTTATAACTATAATACAATCCCTTAATAAACATTGCATCCTTGCCGGATTTTACTCGATTTATCTTTAAAAGATCATCCGCAATTTTCAATGATTTTTCGTTTTTTACCTCGGCATAAATAGTTCCCAATGCTACAAGATATTCGGGTAAAGGATATATATCCACCGCATGTTTCATAGAAGAAATAGCATCCATGGTGTCACCGTTTTCAAAATATAAAGTTGCCTGCATATTCCATAAAAATGCATTAGTTGTATCCTTTTTTATTTGCGCCGCAGTAAGCGCTAATGCTGAGTCGTATGAGCCTTCATTCCGATAATCTTCAATTAAATTTTGAACAAGAGATAATGAATCAGGATATTGATTGATCGCTTTTTGTAATTGCTCTTTCGAACCAGCAGGAAGGGAAGCATCATCTTCTTTTGTGCTTTCGTATTATTGCAGGAAACAATGATAAAAAAGATACAACAGCCCAAACAGGTGAACAATTTTTTTATCATAATACAAATTTACAATCCAATCATTTCTTTAATTCGAAAATATCTAACCTCGCTGGAACCGCAACAATGGAGGCTATGATGATTGGGTTCAATGACCAAGATTATAAAACTTTTGTGTGCATAAAATCAATTCAATTCAATCACTTCGCAATCTTTTATATTTTTACCATCTATTGCTATCCTGATTACTGTACGCACTTTATGCCATCCTTGTTTTCCTGCTGCACCTGGGTTGATGTGAAGGCAATCTAATGCATCATCATACATAACTTTTAAAATGTGCGAATGCCCGCTAATAAAGAGCTTTGGGCGATGAAGCATTAATTCTTTTTTTGTTTCAGGATTATATTTTGGCGGATAGCCACCGATGTGTCTGATCATTACTTTTACACTTTCACAAGTAAAGATTAATTGTAAGGGATAGATGCTTTTTATATCATAACCATCAATATTTCCATATACACCTTTTAATGGCTTTAAATTATTTAATTCATTTGCTATCGCAATAGTTCCAAAATCTCCGGCGTGCCATATTTCATCACAGTTTTTAAAATGATGCAATACGTTTTGGTCAAGATAATTGTGCGTGTCGGATATAATACCTATGTGTGTCAAAACGGTTAAATGTTTTTTCCTGATAAAAAAGGAAAAATAGTTTTTATAATTTTTATATAAATTGAGCAAAATTATTAATGATGATAAAATTTAGTGAATTAAAAGCTGGAGATTATGTTTTGGCAGAAAGTGACGGGCAGGCATGGGAAGGGGAAGTGACCGATTTCAACCATGATGAAAAAGAGATCAGTATTTATAATGGTGTGCAGGATTTTTGGTTTTCCAGCGAAGATTTATATCCTTTGCCTTTGGATGAAAAGCAATTATTAAAGCTAAAATTTAAAAAACTAATAAATGATGATGGTTCTGTAAAATATATGAAAGGTGCTTTCAGAATTCAAACACCTCAGCAGGATAACTTTTCTAATTTTGAAATATGGTACCGCGATGAAAAGCGGATAATGACAAAGCCTATTTCAGTTCACCAGTTGCAAAATCATTATCTTGAAATGACTAAGGTTCATTTAACAGACGATATCATATAATCCAGTTAGATAAAGTAACTCTTATAATTTTGGCCAGCCTTCACTTAATGTTCGGTATTTACACTGAATATTAACCCTTTTTTTGTAAAATTCAAATATTTACATTTATCTTTGCGCTCCCAAAATAAATATGTCCAAACAGCTCTCATTAAACAAGACGGTACAATCCTGGAAGCCTTGTCCAATGCAATGTTTAGAGTGAAGCTTGAAAATGGTCATGAAATTTTGGCAACTATTTCCGGAAAAATGAGGATGCACTACATAAGAATTTTGCCGGGCGATAAAGTTGGTGTGGAAATGAGCCCTTACGATTTATCAAGAGGAAGAATCATATTCAGGTATAAATAAGAATAAACTTACAAAAATGAAAGTAAGAGCATCTATAAAAAAAGAAGTGTTGATTGCAAAATTGTAAGGCGTAAAGGAAGGCTGTATGTTATCAACAAAAAGAATCCCCGTTTCAAACAAAGACAGGGTTAATATTTTTAATTTTTAATTTTTAATTTTTTTATGGCTCGTATTGCCGGTATTGATTTACCTAAAAACAAAAGAGGAGAGATTGGTCTTACATATATATATGGCATTGGCCGCTCCACTGCGCGTTACATTCTTGATAAAGCAAACATCAATCATGACAAGAAGGTAAATGAATGGAACGATGAAGAGCAAACATCCATAAGAAATGTAATAAGCGGTGAATTTAAAACCGAAGGTGCATTACGCAGTGAAGTGCAGACAAACATAAAGCGTTTGCTTGATATCGCTTGCTATCGTGGTTTAAGGCATCGTAAAGGATTGCCATTAAGAGGACAGCGTACACGTACCAACAGCCGTACCCGTAAAGGAAAACGTAAAACAGTTGCTGGTAAAAAGAAAGCACCGAAGAAATAATTAAGATTTATTTTTTAATAAATAATTAAAAGGCTTGTTTTTTTGAATCACACTCAGATCTCTTAAGCCGGAAGGAGAGCAAGATTCACCGGGTTACCGGAAAAAATTTAAAGATTACCTATTTATTCAAATTATGGCAAAAGCAGCAAATGCAAAAGGCGCTAATCCTAAAGCAGCCTCAAAAAAAAGAGTTGTAAAAGTAGATGCATTCGGGGATGCTCACATCGTAGCAAGTTTCAACAACATTATTATCAGCCTTACCAATAAGCAGGGGCAGGTGATTGCCTGGTCTTCGGCAGGAAAAATGGGCTTCAGGGGTTCTAAAAAGAATACACCGTATGCCGCACAAATGGCAGCAGCGGATGCAGCTAAAGTGGCTCTGGATGCAGGTTTGAAGAGAGTGGATGTATTTGTAAAAGGTCCTGGATCAGGCAGAGAAGGTGCTATACGCTCATTATCGCAGGCAGGTATAGAAGTAGTAATGATTAAGGATGTAACGCCTTTGCCACATAACGGCTGCAGGCCTCCCAAAAAACGAAGAGTTTA
The DNA here is from genome assembly GCA_963823975.1 of uncultured Chitinophagaceae bacterium. Classification (GTDB taxonomy): domain Bacteria; phylum Bacteroidota; class Bacteroidia; order Chitinophagales; family Chitinophagaceae; genus Ginsengibacter. Next base: position 605,164 of record CAWGNP010000001.1, read on the forward strand.
ATACAGATAAAGATGTTAGAAGTATAAATTACATTCCACATCAACGTCGTAGACAATACATATTTAATAACGGGTGCATTATTAATTTTAGATTTTTAATGATGATGCACCGACACTAAAAAATCAGTATAATAAACATGGCTCGGTACACAGGACCAAAAACAAAGATCTCCCGTATTTTCGGAGAGCCCATTACTGGAAACGGTAAATGGCTTACAAAAAATAGCAATCCGCCCGGTCATGCATGGCGCAGCACGTAAGCGTAAAAGCCTTGGTGAGTATGCATTACAGCTTCGAGAAAAGCAAAAAGCAAAATACACTTACGGTGTTTTGGAAAAGCAATTTCACAATACATTTGTAGAAGCAGCACGCCGCAAAGGAGTAACGGGTGAAAATCTTATTAAGCTTCTCGAAGCACGTCTTGATAATACAGTATATCGCATGGGTATTGCGCCAAGCAGACAGGCTGCAAGGCAATTGGTTTCTCACAAGCACATCACAGTAAATGGTTTTGTTGTAAATATTCCATCTTACTCTTTGAAACCAGGTGATACGATTGGCTTAAAAGATAAGACAGCAGAAAATACTTCAATAACAGGAAATCTTCGCCCAAAAAATCCAAAATTTAATTGGATAGAATGGAGTGAAAGGCACTATGCAAGGAACATTCGTTACCTATCCTGAAAGAGAAAGTGTTCCTGAAAATATCAAAGAGCAACTCATAGTGGAATTGTATAGCAAGTAATTTTTCTAAAGTCGTTACAGCGATTGCTGTATTAAATAATTAAATCAAAAAAAAACAAAATAAAAAATGGCCATTTTAAATTTTGTAAAGCCGGATAAGATTGTTCTTCAAAAAAGCAATGATTTTGAAGCACAGTTTGAGTTCCGCCCGTTGGAGCCGGGATATGGTGTTACTATTGGAAATGCTCTACGCAGAGTGTTGCTCAATTCATTGGAAGGTTATGCAATTATAGGTATTAACATTGCAGGCGCTGATCATGAGTTTGCAACCATCAAAGGAATAACTGAAGACGTAACTGAAATCATCCTTAATTTAAAGCAGGTTCGCTTTAAAAAGAAGGTGGATCATGATGCAGGTACAGAAAAGATTACATTAAGTCTAAAAAATAAATCTGAGTTTACTGCAGGTATCATTGGCGATGCATCAGCAACATACCAGGTTATGAATCCTGATTTGCTGATCTGTACAATGGATAGCTCAGCGAAGTTGGATATAGAAATTACCATTGGCAAAGGTCGTGGTTATGTACCCGCTGAAGAGAACAAGGAAAAAAGTTCTCATTTTGGTTACATTCCTGTTGACTCCATTTATACGCCTATAAAAAATGTAAAATACAGCATTGAAAATACTCGTGTAGAGCAAAGGACAGACTTTGAAAAACTGGTTATGGATGTTGTAACTGATGGCACTATTCATCCCGAAGAAGCAGTGAAACAGGCTTCAAGAATTTTGATTCAACACCTTATGATCATCACTGATGAAAACATAACTTTTGACAGTAAGGAAGAGAAGAAAGAAGATCTTGTAGATGAAGAAACATTGCAGCTTCGCAAAGTATTGAAAACACCTCTTGAAGATCTGGATCTTTCAGTAAGAGCTTTTAATTGTCTTAAAGCTGCAAAGATAAATTCTCTTAGCGAGTTAGTTCAGTATGAGCAGGAAGACCTGATGAAATTTAGAAATTTTGGTCAGAAATCTTTAAGTGAAATTGAACAGGTTTTGAATGAAAGAGGTCTTCGTTTTGGAATGGATCTAAGCAAATTAAAATTAGAAGACGAATAAATTTTATTATGCTGATACAACTCGTATCAGCATTTTTTATTAATAAATCAATCCTGTAATTCCTGACACGGTACAGGGTTTTTAAAACAAAAGTCATGCGTCACGGAGATAAATCCAACAACTTAGGCAGAACAGCAAGCCACAGAAAAGCTTTGCTCAGTAATCTTGCCTGCCAGCTATTTCAGCATAAAAAGATAGTAACCACATTGGCAAAAGCTAAAGCCCTTCGGCCATACGTAGAGCCGCTGATCACGAAATCAAAAGATAACACAACACACCAACGCAGAATTGTTTTTAGTTATTTGCAAGACAAGGAAGCGGTAAAAGAATTGTTTGATGTGATAAGCGCAAAAATTGCATCAAGACCTGGAGGTTATACCCGGGTAATAAAGCTTGGAAAAAGAGTTGGGGATAATGCAGAACTTGCAATGATTGAATTAGTGGACTATAATGATATATACGGAAAAGGTAAAGAAGAAGCCGCATCGTCTGCCACCACTGCAAAAAGGACAAGAAGAGCAGGTGCCCGTAAAAAAGCTTCAACTGATGCTAAACCTGCAGAAGCTTCTGCGCCTGCCGAAAGCAGTGCTGACAAAGCTGAAACAGATGAAGCAGTGGTTCAAAACGATTCCGAAGAAAAAGAATAAACGAAAAGCCTGCAATTGCAGGCTTTTTTGTTATTTAATAATTTGTTTAATTAATTTGTGAATGCGTTGATGCATTTAAAAAAATGATCCTTTAAGATAATAATACCACATGTCCCAGGTTAATCAATCAGCGATATTAATTTTAGAAGATGGAACTGTTTTTAATGGAAAAGCCTTTGGAAAAACAGGTACTACAACCGGTGAAATATGCTTCAATACAGGGATGACGGGTTACCAGGAAGTTTTTACTGATCCAAGTTACTATGGACAAATCATTATAATGAACAGTGTTCATATCGGAAATTACGGAGTTAAAAATGAAGATGTGGAGAGTGATTCGGTAAAAGTAAAAGGTGTTATAGGAAGAAATCTTGAAGAGCAATATTCAAGGTTTGCAGCGAACGATTCTTTGCAGGATTATTTTAAAAAGCAAAACATTGTAGCAATAGATGGAATTGATACGCGTGCATTGGTGATTCATATCCGTCAGCAGGGAGCAATGAATTGTATCATTTCAAGTGATAACAGTAATGTGGAAGAATTAAATGAAATATTGTCAAAGGTTCCGTCAATGAATGGGCTCGATCTTGCATCTACAGTTTCAACAAAAGAGAATTATACGCTTGGCAACGATGATAGCAATCTAAAAGTTGCGGTTCTTGATTTTGGCATAAAGAAAAATATTTTAACCTGTATGACTGAAAGAGGTGCGCAGGTAAAAGTTTTCAAAGCAAATACAGCATTTGATGAACTTGAAGATTATAATCCTGATGGATATTTTGTAAGCAATGGACCGGGTGATCCGGAACCATTGCATTACGCAGTGAAAACTATAAAGCAGATTCTTGATGCAAAAAAGCCATTATTTGGTATTTGCCTTGGGCAACAATTGTTAGCGCTTGCCAATGATATTCCAACTTTTAAAATGCATCATGGTCACAGGGGTTTAAATCATCCCGTTAAAAATCTGGTTACAGGTAAATGTGAAATAACGACGCAAAATCATGGCTTTGGCGTAGATGCTGACGCAGTGAAAGCAAACGATAATATTGAGATTACTCATGTAAACCTTGATGACGATTCTATTGAAGGCATTCGTTTGAGAGACCGGCCTGCATTTTCTGTGCAGTATCACCCGGAAGCCACGCCGGGCCCACATGACAGCCGTTACCTGTTCGATCATTTCTTTGATCTTATGAAAAATAAATAAAGTTTATGAAGATCAAAATTATTAATGGTCCAAACCTTAACCTACTCGGAAGTCGTGAAACTGATATTTATGGTAATGAAACTTTTGAACAGTTTTATAATAAGCTGAAAAAAAAATATGAATCAATACAATTTGATTATTTCCAAAGCAATGTGGAAGGAGAACTCATTAATGAATTGCAAAACGCTGAAGGAACTGTAAATGGAATTATTTTAAATGCGGGCGCTTACACGCATACATCCATTGCCATTGGGGATGCTGTAGCTGCCATAAAAGTTCCCGTTGTTGAAGTTCACATTTCCAACATTGAAGCGAGGGAAGAATTTAGAAAATACTCTCACATCTCTGCGAAGTGCGCCGGCACTATATTTGGGTTCGGCATGAAAGGTTACCAGCTTGCGGTAGATTCTTTTATAATTTAAAAAACGCTTTAGTTAAGCCTCTTCCATGCATTAATTTTTTATATACTTTCAATTGGAAAATGAAAAATTATTTTGACTGAACACAAAGAAAATACACCTGATAATAATGGAAAATTTATAATCTCTCTTGATTTTGAAATGCTTTGGGGTGTGAGAGATGTGGTAGGAATTAAAGAATATGGTCAGCATATAAAAGGTGTTCACCAGGTAATTCCCCGCCTTCTTAAAATGTTTACTAATTATCAAATTAAAGGCACTTTTGCAATAGTTGGTTTTTTATTTTTCGAAAATAAAAACGAGCTGCTCGACAATCTTCCAAAAAAAATTCCTCATTATGCAAACAAATCTTTATCACCGTATGAAGGTCATTTTGATTTTGTAGGCGAAAATTTTCACAGCGATCCTTATCATTTTGCACCGCAACTTTTTAATCGGATAAAGTCTTCAAAGGAGCATGAGATTGGAACACATACTTTCTCACATTATTATTGCTTAGAAGGCGGTCAAACTGAAGAAGATTTTAGTGAGGATATTTTTTATGCATGCAAAGCTGCGGCCCGGCAAGGCTTACAGCTAACTTCATTAGTTTTTCCCAGGAACCAATTTAACGACCGTTACATAAAAGTTATAAAAGATGCAGGGATTATTTGTTACCGGGGAAATGAAAAGTCATGGATTTACAAAGCGTTGAATGCAGAAAAAGAAAGTTTGTTTAGAAGAGCGATAAGGCTTTTGGATGCCTATATAAATTTATCAGGTTTTAATTGTTACAGCGATAAATATTTGAAAGATAATTCCCTCATAAACATTCCATCAAGCCGCTTTTTGAGACCATACACAAAGAGGTTAAAATTACTTGAACCACTGCGCCTTAAACGCATAAAAAACGGAATGACTTATGCGGCTAAGAACAACGCCACCTACCATCTTTGGTGGCATCCTCACAACTTTGGAATAAATCAAAAAGAAAATTTTTCATTTCTTGAAAAGATATTGAAACATTATCAAGTATTAAACGCGCAATATAATTTTCAAAGTTACACTATGTCTCAACTCGCAAAATCAATACTGAATGATAGAAGTTGACTACACTTTTGAAAAAGTAAGTGACAACGATCTGGATGAAATTGAATCATTGTCAAAAGAAAAAGACGGTAATAAAAATCTTACAAACAATTTTATTCGGCATTGGTATTTTAAAAATCCTTCTCATTCATTTTCTATTTGGAAAGTGATTGTGAATGATAAGATAGAAGGCTTTGCTACTTCTAATAATTTTAAATATATAATTAATAATGAACTTTTGAAAGTTGCGATGCCACAGAATGTCCTAACATCAAGAAGGATAAGAGGTAAAGGCTTTTTTAATAAACTTTATTTTAAAACCGAATCGCATAATATCAATGAGAATGGTATCACCGCTTTTTTAACCTTTACAAATGAATTGAGCACCCCGATATTCCTAAATAAATTTAGTTATGCAAGAGGCAAATGCCCATTAGTAATTTTCAATCTATTTTCTTTAAACTCTTTTTTTAAGAAGAAAAATTTTGTGCGATTAAATTCAATTGATGAAATAGAAAATGTATTTTTTAAAGACAGTTTTCACTTTAATAATGCAATGTATAAAGATGAAGAATACTATAGATGGCGTTATGCTAATTATGAACGAAAAGTTATTCATGTAATTAAAGTTTTTGCAGCAGATACCAAAGGCTTTGCAATCTTAAAAGAAGAGAAAAAAAAAGGTATAAAATTTTTGATTGTAATGGATATTATCTGTGTAAATAAAAATAATATGCCGGATGTGATACAAGCTTGTTTTAATTACGTTTCAAGAAACTTTTACTTTGGTTCAATGATTTTTGATTTGCCTGATTACAGTATTAAAAAAAATCTTCTTCAACTTAGATTTCATAACAGGTTTAATTTTCTTGTAAAAGGAAAAGATGTTCAATTCACCAAAACATTATCAGGCCTTGATTTCAATATGTTCTTTGCAGATTTAGATATTGTATAACCTTAAAATGTTACCTGCTTTTATATAGAACCTTAAGTTGGTTTAAACCATTCCCCACTGGCTGTGTATAGCCTGCTATATAATATTTTTTAGCTTTTGCATCAGGATCAGTAAAAGTAAATGTGCAGTTATTTGCAGAAGCTCCTTTCATCATTCCTACAAAATCATTTGCAGGAAGATTGGAATTATTAATAATAAAGTTACAATTGTTAAGCTTACATTTTTCGTCCTGCGTACTCCCAAAGTTAAACCAGCAAAGCTTTTTAGTATTTGAAGTAAATGTGCAGTTGTTAAAAACCATTCTTTTGCCGATATTACTTTCAATAAGATAAGTTCCATAAGGTGGCTTTCCATTATACGGCTTGTCTTCAAATCTACAGTCATCAAATTTGGTAGCATCATTATCATTATCCGCAGGAAAGCCATGAACCATTGAGCCGTAAATATTACAATTTGTAAACGTAAAGCGAGGTTTTTTTACCCAGATTGACCAGTTTGTAGTTCCCCAAAATGTGCATCCGCTAAACGTGCAATCACTGCTGTTTCCAGAATCTGCAGATAGTCCGCAACCGGAATTATCAACAAATTCGCAATCAACAAATACACCATTTTTTATTTGCTTTCCTTCAGCTTCTATATCAATACCCGCTGCGGGAGCAGATGTTACTTTCCCTTTTCCTGTATGATTGAATTTGCAATTTTTCGCATACAATCCATTGCCACCAACCCATGATAAACCTTGCCGTCCGTTGTATTCCGAAGTTGTATTAGTAATAACGATACTATCCGGCTTATCTCCCCCGCTGTTTACAACCGTTATTCCGTCAAGGCCAAAATGATGAATGTAATTATTGTCTAGGGTTATGTTTTTACCATTCTGAATGAAGATGCCTGTGTGAGCAACCTGTCTTCCTACATCTCCATATACTCCACCCAAAATAAAGTTATCACTGTTGCCATCCATTGTTATGCCGGATACGATAACATTCGTACTATTATCAAATCGAATACAGTAACCAATCTGCGCAGTATATGCCTGGTTAACAAAATAATTATTGCCATGCTCATATACTTCTCCAGTTGGCTTGAAGGCTCCAAAACGTAAGCCAGGCATATATTTCAGCAGGCTTCCAGTTTCACCTGAAACGGTTAAATTTTTAATGTTGGAAAACATCAGGACATTTTCAGCCGAGTAAGCGGGCTTATTCGCTTGTCCACCGGTAAACGTTTGCTTACCTATAATGTACGTTCCTTTAGATATAATTAATTTTCCATTACCACCGCGCTTATTAAAAAAGTCAGCTGCACTTTTAAATGCATCCTGATCATTTGTTCTTCCATCACCTTTTGCTCCAAAAGATTTTATGTCTTTTACAACGTATTGTGCGTGTGAAGTGAAAAAAACGAATGATACAATAATTGTTGCTATAATTTTCATATGCCAAATTTAGAAATAAGAATCATAAGGGCTGGACATGCAATTGTAATAAAGACGCGAAATGAAAACTGAAAGATGCTTTTCTTTCTAAAGAAATATTTTTTAACAAAAAGCAGTAAAGAAATTTTCTATTTAATTTTTTTCAAAAAATTACTTACAGTTTTTTTATAGATATCCGCTTCGGCAAGTTGTTGTTGTATGAACTGGTTATCTTCCAAACGACCAATGACAGCTTTCATTTCATCATTAGTTTCATATACCATTTTCCTGAAAGAATTAGTATAATCTTTTGCACGTGACTCATAAATGCCTTTACTCATCCATGTTTTAGTGGCGACAGATTTTTCTAAAAGCGTTTTGAAAGTTTCTGCTTTGAATTGCTTCGTTGTGATATTTTCAACTTCAAGCAACGAAGTGTAAGCATGCACCAGCTTGTCTTTTTCATAGTTAATGCCCTTTTCTTTGTAACATTCATGCACCTGCGCCCACGAGTTTATTTTTCTCTTTTTTATATTTAGCTTTAATTTGTAAACATCCGTTTCAGTCATCAGTTGGCCACCAATATTCAGCCATTTAGATCGGGTAATCCTCACAGGAATATTCTTTTTCAGATCATCAAAAGAAAATATATTTTGCTGAATAGCATAAGTTAACAATTGATTAGTTGCATAAAATGTAATGAGCTCTTTAAACAATTCTATGGTTTGCGGTACTCTTAAAATTTCGGTTTTACGATTGCTGTTTTCAAAGCCATTTGCGTAAAAATTTCCATCATCATCTTTTTTAAGTTTTGATAAAAACGTAATAGCATCAAACATTTCGTCAATAGTATCAGGCGCCAGGTAATCATATTCTATGCGCTGTATTTTTTCAGTTCTTTGATCTCTATCCTCATACTTCCATGTATTTCTTGAAAGAGCATACATGTTATAAATGAACCAATAACCTGGCATCACAATCAATTTATCATTCGCAACATCGTTGCTGATAAGGCTAAAAGGAAGAGGAATATTCAGTTCTGATGGATAATCTGCTTTTGCAAGAATATTGAAAGATGCAAACTTTGAATTGTGCTTAAGGCTGACACACAAGCCAGGCCAAAAACCGCGACCAGCAATGATTTCACCATCTGCACTGCGGCTGTTATGATTGCTGCCAACTGTAGCTCCGGCAGCCATGTTGCTTTGGCCCATGATTAAAGAAGCACATAAAAAAGAATTATTATGGTGTTGTTCATGTGCAGGAAAGATCAATGAATTCAATACTTCACAGCAGGAAATAGTTGAGTTGTTACCAAGATAAGAATTGATAAGTCGTGCGCCATATTTCAACTGCGAATGCGATGCCATAACAAATCTTACCGCCTTTACACCATAAAAAATTCTGCAACCATAACCAATGATTCCATTTACAATTTCACATCCTTCGCCTATTTGCGAGGTTCTTTCTTCATCGCTATTTATCGTTAAATTTTTTAATTTATTAGCTCCTTTTATATAAGCATCCGTGCCCACTTTTACATCTTTAATAATATTGCAATCTTTAATTACACTTCGGTCACCGATGGTTCCATAATAGCCACGTTTTTTATCAAATTCTTTTTGTGTAAGCTCAATAAATCTGTTTTGTAATTCATCATCCTCACGGTTACTGCTCCATAAAAATGCATCACCTGGTAACATACGATTAAACGGAATCACGCGCCTGCCGCCGTTTTCATTGCGAAGCTCCATCCATATTCTTGTTTGTTCTGTTTCGCCATCTTTCAAAATTCCATTCCCAAATTTTGCATAATCAGTTGTTGCCAGTTCATTCACATTTGCAATCATAACTTCATTGCCTATAATGTAATGGCTTAAATAATGTGCATTATCAATGCAGACATTATCGCCAAAGTCACAACTTATAATTGTGCTGTTGAATAACCCTACAGGCATTCTTAAGTTATGAAATTCGAGATAGTAAGGTTCTAACTTTCCAATGCGCACAAGCCCAAAGAACTTACAATTTTTTACCAGCAACGGATCAAATGCATTGGATACATATATTTTATTCCAGTCATCAGAGCTGTTATTATTTTTTATCAGAATTTCTTTTTCCAGGCTGGAAACCTGCCGATAAACAATTCCATTTTTATTTTGCCTGTTTCTTAAATAGTATTCATTCTCACCAACAGGCAAATATTTCGGATCAATGAAATTGTACCCAAGATTATTTACAGGATGTTTTGTTATAATATTCATGTTTGCTTATTGAAAAAACTAATAGGCATTAGTTTTTTAAACATTTAATGTAAGATGTTACGAATTTTTTACTAACTGACCAATCTATTCTACCGTAACTGATTTGGCCAGGTTTCTTGGCTTGTCTACATCACAGCCTTTTGCAACACCAATATAATATGACAGCAGTTGCAATGGTATAACGCTTAAAACAGGTGCAACAATTTCATCGGCAAGAGGCACAGCAAAGATATCATCAGCCATTGCAGGTATCAGTTCATCGCCTTCAGTAACTATAGCGATTACTTTTCCTTTTCGTGCTTTTATTTCCTGTATGTTGCTTACGATTTTTCCATGATACTCATCTTTTGTTGCAACAAAAAAAACAGGCAGTTGGCTGTCAACAAGTGCTATTGGCCCATGTTTCATCTCTGCGGCCGGATAACCTTCTGCATGTATGTATGATATTTCTTTTAGTTTTAAAGCACCTTCTAAAGCAATAGGAAAATTGTATCCTCTTCCCAAATACAATGCGTTAATTGCATCTTTATATTTTGTACTGATTGGTTTTAATAAATCGCTGTTCTTTAAAATCGCTTCTACTTTTTCAGGAAGATCTTCCATTTCAATCAGCAATTTAGAATAACGATCATTAGTGATCGTTTCTTTTTCTTTAGCAATTTTCAATGCAATCATTAATAAGACAACTAAGTTGAGCAGTGAAAGCCTTTGTGGAAGCCACTCCGATCTCTGCGCCGGCATGAGTGTATGCGCCTGCATGCGAAGCTCTTGCAATGGATGAGCCCACCACATTCACAATACCAAATATAAACGCTCCCTGATCTTTAGCTTTTTCAATGGCTACCAGAGTATCGGCTGTTTCACCGCTTTGAGATATAGCTATGATCACATCACCTTTATGCACAATGGGATTTCGATAACGAAACTCCGATGCATATTCTACTTCAACAGGTATTCTGCACAGTTCTTCAATAACATATTCAGCAACCAGCGCAGCATGCCAGCTGGTGCCACACGCAATTATAATGTAACGATTAGCCTGAGTTAATGCTTCGATATTATCCTGCACACCTTTCATTGTAATGGTTCCTTTTTGTGCATCCAATCTTCCCCGAAGACAATCATAAATAGTGGCGGGTTGTTCATAAATTTCCTTCAGCATGAAATGTTCATAGCCGCCTTTCTCAATTGCAGCAAGCTCCATATCTAGCTTTGAGATGTAAGGCGTTTGCCTTTCATTTCCTAAGTTTTTCAGGATTAGCTCATCTGCTTTTATAATGGCTATTTCGTAATCGTTTACGTATACGACTTCTTTCGTATATTCCAGCATTGGTGTTGCATCTGAGCCAAGAAAATGTTCACCTTTGCCAATACCAATTACCAATGGACTTCCTTTGCGTGCAGCAATAATGGTATCAGGATGATCCTGGTCGAGCAGCAGAATTACATAGGCACCTGAAACTCTTTTTAATGCAATCCTTACGGCCTCTTCAAGATCACTGTTGGTATTTTTATAAATTTCTTCAATAAAATTTAAAAGCACTTCTGTATCGGTTTCACTTTTAAAAGTGTAGCCCTTTTTTATCAGATCCGTTTTTAATTGTGAATAATTTTCAATAATCCCATTGTGTATCATCGCAAGCTTACCGCCTGCACTTCTGTGTGGGTGGGCATTTACGTCACTTGGCTCACCATGAGTAGCCCAACGTGTGTGGCCTATACCAATATTTGCATGAACATTTTTACCGATAAGCGATTGCTCTAATTCGGCAACTTTACCTTTCTTTTTATATACTAATAAGCCTTCTTCATTTATCAATGCAACGCCTGTACTATCATACCCGCGATATTCCTGTCTTTTTAATCCTGTTATAATGATGGGATAAGCTTCTCTTGGGCCAATGTAACCTACAATTCCACACATACACTATCTAATTTTTTGAAAAAAATTTTTTATAAAACGTTTACAGCATAACTGTTATAGTCCATTCCCTTTTAAAAAAAAAAATGCAACATTAAAATAAATAACCAGTCCCGTAACATCGACCAAGGTTGCAACAAATGGTGCCGAAGAAGACGCAGGATCAGCGCCTAATTTTTTTAATATAATTGGCAACATGCTGCCGGCAAAAGAGCCCCAAAGCACTACACCCACCAAAGAAAAGCTTACACCCAAAGCAATTAAAAACCAGTGCAAGCCATAAATATCTGTCATTAATCCATGATGCATTAATATGCTCCATATCGTAATTCTTAGAAATCCAATAGCACCCAGTATAGCGCCAAGAACAAGACCTGATAGAATTTCACGTCGCATGACCCGCCACCAGTCAGCCATTGTGACTTCGCCTAATGCCATTGCCTGGATAATTAAGGTAGAAGCCTGTGAGCCGCTGTTACCGCCGCTGCTCATGATCAAGGGAATAAAATTGGTTAATACCAGCATTTTTCCAAGCTCGTCATTATAGAATGCCATCGCAGTAGCAGTAAGCATTTCACTTAAAAAAAGAATGATGAGCCATCCTACTCTTTTTTTATTAAATGAAAAAAAGGTGTTTCCAAATATGGCTGGTCCAGCGCTTCGGTACCGCCTATCTTTTGTATATCTTCTCCAAACTCTTCATTGGTTATCCAAAGCACGTCATCAATAGTAACGATGCCCAGCAAAACATTGTAATCATCTACCACAGGCAATGCTACACGATTATTCATTTTAAAAACTTCATTCGCTTTTTCCTGGTCATCATTTACATTTAGCTCAATAAATCTACCATCCATCAGGTCGCTCACTCTCTTATTTGGCGACGCCAAAATAAATTCACGGATGCTTATATCATCAAGCAATTCCCCATGATCATTGATCACATAAATAACATCAATTGTTTCGGTATCTTTTCCAACATGGCGAATAATTTCAAGCACTTCACCAACTGTATTATATTCATGCACATAGACATAATCCGGCGTCATCAGCCTGCCCACACTGTTTTCAGGATATCCCAAAAGCGATAAAGTAATTTTTCTTTCTTCAGGATTTAATGTTTTTACAAGCTCCCGCACTACTTCATTTGGCAAATCTTCTAAAAAAGAAGTCCGGTCATCTGCCTGCATTTCATTTAACAGCTCTGCAGTTTTGTGAGGCGATAATTTTTTTATAATATTTTTTTGATCCGAATGTTCGAGTATTTTGAACAGGCTTGCAGCACGATGAATAGATAAGCTGCTAAAAATTTCTAACTGTTTTTCTTCATTATCTTCCAAAAGAAGTGCAACGTCACTAATGTTTTGCTGATTGAGAAAATCCTTTACAGTGGCCGCATCCCCGCTTTGTAGCACTTCTTCATATTGCTGCTGTATGCTAATTTCTTCTTCAGTCATTGTGTAATCAATCTTCGATTATGGCGCAAATTAATTTATTTTGGAATAGTTATCTGCTTCGCAAAATGATACAGCGTTATTTGTTTGTAAAGAAAACCTCACTAAAAGGACGAGGGGTTTTTACCAGGAAAAAAATTGATGCAGGTGTGGTAATTGAATCATCACCTGTGATTGTAATGTCGGGCAATGAAAGGATTTTGCTTGATAAAACTTTATTGCACGATTATATATTTGAATGGGGGACAGCTCAAGATAGATGCTGTGTGGCGCTGGGTTTAGTTTCACTGTACAATCATAATTATAAAAGCAACTGCGAATATTTTATGGACTTTTATGAAGAAATAATTTTGATTAAAACTATAAGAGTAATTGAAAAAGGAGAGGAGGTGACGATAAATTATAATGGCAACTGGAACGATGAAAAAAAACTTTGGTTCGATGCACAATGAACTTTAATATTGTTTTCAAGTACGTTGTTACAATATATTTGCTAAAACGACTGCAATATTTTCTCATTTATCTTCAAAAAATTTCTTTCATGGTAAATCCCAACAACGCTTTAAACAACAGCACATTCAAAAAGCTTTCAGCATCCAGGCAAATATTCTTGTTTTTGTTTTCCTACATATTTCACAATGTATTACTTGCTGGAACTATTACTGCGTCTATGGGAAATGTAAACGTTTCATTTGAGCTTACTAAAAACGGTGCTCCGTTATATACTGTTTCATTCAATAAAAGAATTGTAATGAAGCCATCGTCAATGGGATTTATTTTTTCTGACAAGGATAATTTTTATAGTGGTTTTATTGTATTAGGTTCAGAAAAAAAAGAAGTGGATGAGACATGGAAACCTGTGTGGGGTGAAGTAAATGAAATAAGGAATCATTATGAGCAATTAACAATACATCTGAAACAATCATCTGGCAGTCGCTTACTGGACGTGGCTTTCAGGGTGTTTGCCGATGGCGTTGGATTTAGATACGAATTTCCAAAGCAACCATTTATAAAATATTTTATTGTAACTGATGAATTAACTCAATTCCATCTTGCAGGTAATCATAATGCTTTTTGGATACCTGGCGATTATGATACTAATGAATATCCTTATACAAGAAGTAAAATAAGCGAGATTGATAACAAGGACATGGTTGAAAAGAGCACAGCGATTGCCGTTCGGGTAGCTCCTGATCGTTATGCAGTTCAAACTCCATTGATGATGAAAAGTAATGATGGACTTTACATCAATATTCATGAAGCTGCATTGGTGGATTATCCGGCAATGCAATTGCATGTGGATACAGCAACTACAATCTTACCTGCAGCCTTGTGCCTGATGCGTTAGGTAATAAAGCATATCTGCATGCGCCGTTTCATACACCATGGCGAACAATCATTGTAAGTGATAAAGCGCCGATATTCTTGCTTCAAAAATGATATTGAATCTAAATGATCCTTCTAAAATTACAAATACTTCATGGATAAACCCAATGAAGTTTGTGGGTGTATGGTGGGAAATGCAAAGTGGAAAGGAGCATGGAATTATGCCGACAATCCAGATCAGTACCGATGCAAACGGAAATTTGATACCAAACCATCAGACATAGCGCGAATACAGCAAACGTAAAACGATATATTGATTTTGCTTCGGCGAATAAAATTAAAGGGGTATTGGTAGAAGGATGGAACACAGGCTGGGAAGATTGGTTTGGCAACTGGAAAGAAAATGTATTTGATTTTGTAACGCCTTATCCTGATTTTAATGTAAAAGAATTGAAGAATATGCAGAATCAAAAGGTGTAAAGATGATCATGCATAATGAAACATCCGGCTCTGCAACAAATTATGAAAGGCAGATGGACACTGCATTTCGCTTTATGAAGCAATATCGGATATACTTCTGTAAAAACAGGATATGTTGGTAAAATTATTCCACGTGGCGAACATCATGATGGTCAATGGATGGTAAATCATTATGTGCGTTCGCATTAAAAAAGCGGCATCGTATAATGTGATGATTGATATGCATGAACCGGTGCGCCCGACAGGTTTGCAAAGAACATATCCAAACTGGCTGGCATGCGAAGCGGCAAGAGGAAATGAATACAATGCTTTCAGCAACGGCAATGCTCCGGAACATGAAACCATTTTGCCTTTTACACGATTAATGGGCGGACCGATGGATTATACGCCCGGAATTTTTAAACTAAAATTATTCGTTTGATACCTAACAAGGCAGTGTTCATACAACATTTGCAAAACAACTGGCATTGTATGTAACTATTGTATAGTCCGCTGCAAATGGCTGCAGACCTTCCCGAAAATTATGAAGCACACATGGATGCATTTCAATTTATAAAAGATGTGCCTGTTGATTGGGATGATACAAAAATTATTAGAATGCAGAACCCGGCGATTATATTGCTATTGCAAGAAAAGAAAAGGAAGTGACAACTGGTTTATCGGAGCGATCACAGATGAAAATGCAAGTGAACTATCAATGCAGCTCTTTCATTTCTTGATAAAGGCAAAAAATATATAGCAACAATTTATGCGGATGCAGCAGATGCTGACTGGAAAACAAATCCGGAAGCTTATACCATCAAGAAAATGGATGTAAGTAGTAGTTCACAATTATTACTGAAACTCGCTTCTGGCGGTGGCTGTGCTGTGTCTATTTTTGAAAAGAAATAATTTTAAAAACTTAAATTTTCGTTTGCAATTATAAATCCGGAATACCCTTATTATCTTTGCTAAAATTTTACAACAAGATGGAAATAATAAATAATGATCAGAATTACTCGATAAATTATACACCTACAGGCGTACAAACACAAACAAGATCTTTTCTTGCTAATGTTTTCCTCTTGATGTTTATTGCATTAGGTGTATCTGCTCTGGTTGCCTGGCAGTTTTCCGTGAATGAAACTTTAATGAGTTATTTGATAACGCCTACGGGCTTATCAACACTTGGAAAAATAACCATGTTTGCGCCTTTAGGTTTTGTATTGTTGATGTCTTTCGGCTATAGAAGACTTTCCGCACCTGCGCTTACAGTGTTGTTTATATTATATTCAATCATCAATGGCATCAGCTTTAGCTTTATTCTGTTAGCTTTTACTGCCAGTTCAGTAACGGGTTGTTTTTTATCTGCCTCAGCTATGTTTGGCGTTATGGCTATAATGGGTTATACCACTCACCAGGATCTTACAAAATTTGGCCGCATATTAATTATGGGTGTAATAGGAATTTTAATCGCAATGGTTATTAATTTCTTTTTGCACAGCAGCCAGATGGATTATATCATCAGTATAATTGGTGTAATGGTATTTACCGGTCTTACAGCTTATGATGTTCAAAAGCTTAAGAGAATAGGCGAAGGTGTTGAGTTTGGTGATGTTAGTGCAACTGATGCAAAGAAAATGTCAGTGCTTGGAGCACTTACTCTTTATCTTGATTTCATTAATATATTCTTGTTCTTACTTCGCTTGTTTGGTGGTAGAAGAAATTAAATTTTTAAGTTTGATTTATAAAAAAGCGAAACATTTGTTTCGCTTTTTTATTTTACACAAGAGCCAATTATTGGACTCGAACCAACGACCTGCACATTACGAGGGTGCTGCTCTACCCCTGAGCTAAATTGGCTTATTCAGGTTACAATTTATTAATTTAATCAGACAAATTACTTGCAAAGTGCATATTACATTTGCTTCAAATTGTATAAATGAAAATATCTCTTAATAAATCCTTTCGCATCTTTATTTTTCGTGTATGCCTTCCTGTTATATTATATGCACAGTCGGATACCACTCAAAAAATAATTTATGATAGAAGAAATGCACCCGAACAAGAACAAAAACCTTATGTGATCATGATTTCAGCAGATGGCTTTCGTTATAATTATGCTGAGGAATACAATGCGCAAAACTTACTTACCTTAAGCAAGTCAGGTGTTTCAGCGGCTTCCATGATACCTTCTTTTCCTTCGCTTACATTTCCAAATCATTATACATTAGTTACAGGTTTATATCCTTCCCATCACGGGCTTGTGGATAACACTTTTTATTCTAAAAGAAGGAAAGCAATGTACTCATTGAGAAATAAAGAAGCCGTGAGAGATGGCAGCTGGTATCGAGGCACTCCGCTATGGGTGCTTGCAGAGCAGCAGCATATGCTTACTGCAAGCTTTTATTGGGTGGGCTCAGAAGCAAATATCAAAGATGTTTATCCTACTTATTATTATAATTATAGTGAAAAGATATCAATAGATGAACGAATAAATATTGTAGTTAACTGGCTAAAGTTGCCGGCGGAAAGACGACCACATTTTATAACTTTTTATTTTCCGGAAGTTGATCACGCAGGGCACGTATATGGTGCTGATGCTTCGCAAACTATCAAGGAAATTCACTGGTTGGATTCAAGTGTACAAAAATTGGTTGATGCAGTAAAGACAACCGGTCTTAAAGTAAACTATATTTTTGTTTCTGATCATGGAATGTCTACTATTGATACGTTGAATACAGCAAGAATTCCTGCAGATGTCGATACGTCAAAATTTATTATTGGCGGCGGCGGAGAGTTGGTGCAATTGTATGCTAAGAATTCCGCAGACATTTTACCAACATATACTCTCTTAAAAAAAGAAGAGAAATATTTCACTGCTTATCTTAAAACTCGCATGCCCGCTCATTTCCATTATAGCAGTGCGGATGATGTGATGGCTCACATTGGCGATATACTTTTATTACCAACATGGCCGCACGTTTTTTCATTTTCCAATAGAAAACCGAACCCCGGTGCTCATGGTTTTGATCCTTCAATAGTGAAAGATATGTACGCAACTTTTTTTGCGTGGGGACCTGCTTTTAAAACCAATTTAAAAATTCCCTCATTTGGAAACATAAATGTTTATCCAATTGTAACTAAGATTTTGGGCTTAACACAAACTGATAAAATAGACGGTACGGTCAAAGTTGCAAATGAGATTTTAAAGTAGTTGTTTCGTTATTCAATTTTTCGTTATTCAATTTTTTGTAATCGATTTTTTAAATAATTATTTATATGAAAAATATCTTTCTTCCAATAATGTTATTGATTGCTATAAATGTGTATTCACAAGACTTTACGCTTAGAGCAAATGCTGATGAAGATGCAACTAAAGCACTGCAGTCAGCGTTTGCTGATCAGGCCACGAAAACCGTAACACTCAATAGTGGCAATATAATTGTCAATGGCACACTTAATATTCCTCAAGGGAAAAATTTAAAGATTGAAGATGGTTGTAAGCTTACAGGTACGGGCACTATTAATGGCATTGACTTGAATGAAAATTATCAGGCACAGCTTTTTGATACTTCTTTAACGGTTAATCCAAGGTCAGTTAATCAATATTTTTCAGTAAAATGGTTTGGCGCGAAAAGGAAATAGTTCGGATGATTATGTATCTATTCAGAAAACCATAGCTACTTGTATAAGAAATAATATACGTACTGTTTACTTTCCTGCGGGGCATTATAAAATTTCAAAGCCTTTGATCATAAGAGGATCATCAGGGCCGAAAGACAATGATAATACGGCTTCACGCACTTTTTGCACGGTTGAGCTTTTAGGAGAATCATCATTTTGGGATAGTAATATGGGCAGTGAAATATTTCCTGCTTTCAATAACGCTTTTGCAATCGGCATTCAAGGAGGCAAAGGTTGTAAAATTCATAGACTAAAAATTGCAGGCGTTTTCAAACCTCCTTTTGGAAAAGATTCCCATGCATTTTTCAGTTCTTCATTTGATAGCTTTACAGATGGCAAATGCAGGGACAGCCGCTATTCGCCGTATGCTGCTATTGTTATTGATCCGTTTACAAATCTTCCAAATGATAAATTGCCGGCAGATGGAGGTTATCCCACGCTAAAGGATTATTATGGGAAATCAGGAAGTCTCTCAACTCAATCAGGAAGCACAGGAACGGAGTTGGAGGAATTAAATATCAGCGGCTTTATTGTTGGTATTTGTTCTTCACCTAATGGGCTAACACAGGAATGCTGAAATCACCATTATAAATAAAGTTCAGTTCAGTAATTGCAAGCTTTGTATTTCCGGAGGGCAAGACCAGGAAAAAGAAAACCTGATTTCAAACATTTATTGTTGGGGTGGAACGCACACGGTTTTTGCGACTGCCTTGTATGGCAATCCTCGCATGGCGGGTAATTGGCATATTGATCATGTGAATATTGCCGGTGGAGTGGTGAGATTTATTTTCAATGATCAACATGGATATTTTCCAACTTATGTAAGCCATGTATTTGCTGAAAGCCTTGGTTCATTTGGCACTTTCAACTCCCAACTTGCGTGCGAAGTATCTGACTGTAGTATTGATTTTGCTTATCAAACTGAGGCTGGAGTGCAGAACCTGCTTACATCCCACGGTATCAATGTTGTTTTCAGAAGTTGCAATTTCAGATATTATGGTGCCAATACGCCGCTTCTTATGGATGCTGACTGCGTTTTTGATCATTGCTTTTTTTCAAGTAACATAGTAAAAAGTAGTAGCCATCTTTTTGTATTTCGTTTGCCGAATCGCTTTTTTAGAATAATCCCAATTGGCATTGTTTTGCTTTTAGTAGCTGTGTTGGTTGTATTTTTTAAAAGGCTTTATTCATTTAAGATTTTTAATAGAAAAAAAGAAATTCACAATTTGGCTTAATGATTAAGGATAAATGTTGATAACACATTATCTTGTTTGTGTATAAGCATGTGATGATAAGGTGCAAACTAATGAAGCGAAAATTTGGAAATCGCTTCTATCAAAGATATATTTGTATCACAAGGTTGAAAGTTAGCATCGGTAAAACGGTGAAGTTTTTAACGAAAAAAGCATTTGGTTAGTTTAATTATCGTTTCAAGAAATTGAAATAAAGATGAAACAAAGCCTGATGCTTTTTTATTTATATGATGCTTAGTTTACTTGAATGAAATCTGGCCTGTGAGCAAGCTGGGAGCTGTATTTAAAGGTGATATTTGCGTTTATATCTATTCTCCAATTTTCATTATAAACATTTTTCTTTAAAAAATAATAGCCTCGAAGCTCAAGCGTTCCAAGTATGAGGCTTTCATTTCTGGTTCGTATTCCGCCGCCAACAAGGGTATAAATATTATTTATGTTAGAAGGATTTATTAAAACGGGGCCTGCATTTGGAGGAGGTAAAATGTTAGGATTGAATAAACCAGCATCGCTAAATACGAATGGTGCAAACCTGAATGCAGCCAGAGACCATGGGCTATAAAAAACAGATTCCACACTGGCTGTAGCCCGCAGTGAGCCGCCTACATAGCCAATTTTATAAGCAGGAAGTGCAAATCTGCTATCAATAAATAAAGGTTCATTTAGAATAGTATTTATTTGTTTGGCAAAGCTAATATCTACGAAAGTTCTTTGATTCCATTTTGCACCCAATGGTTTAAGATGATCAAAATAATCAAACGTTCCAAAAAGATTTACATCCTGAAAAGTTTTATTATAAACATACCCTTCGGCACGAATTACATAACTAATATAATTTTTCTTATTATTAAAATAAGATTTCTGGTAGTTAAAGCTTAGAAAAGGTCTTGATAGATTTTCTTTTTTTATATAACCTGTCGTAAGTGTCAGGTTCAGGCCTTCCGGAATATCTTCGTTAATGCCAAATGCGTAAATGTATTGTGACTTATAAAAATTTTGCCTATAAAAGGTAATAGCAGCCATGCCGCCTGAAATGCTTGCATAACGCCAATCATAATTATTAATATAAATAGAAGGAAGATCAATAAAATTTTGCTTAAGAATGCGTGCTGCAATTACCTTTCTCAGCTTTGTATCTTCATTCTCACTTGTAAATTGTGTTGCATGAAGATTGTAACCAATCCATGCATCTGCATCATAATAACGATAACTGAGATTGCTCTTATATAAAGAATCACTGGAATACATATTTGATGTAGAATGAAGAGACCCATCTATTTCGTAAGTCCATTGCCTGTAGCGGTTTACAAGCGGTTTGGTAATTCTTGTATAAAAAATTTTATCTTCTTTGAGACCAACGATACTTGGATAATAATTTTGATAACCAGCATCCAGATTTATAAAGCTGCCACCCATATTTCTTGAAATATATTCCAGTCCTGTACCAAAAGCATTTTTTCTCGTCATATCATAAAGGGCATGTACAACTACTGCATTTCCGGTTCCTGAAATGTTATCTTCCCTTACACTCATATCTGTATTATTAAGAGCCAAAGATGCTATGGAAATGCCCAATGAAAACACATCTTTTAATACAACGTTCACATCCACTGAATCATCACTGCCTTCCACAGGCACTATTTGTATGGTGGCATCTTCTGCATAGGGCAGCTGCCTCAGAAAGGTTTCATTATCTGCCATAAGAAATGGCTTTATCGTATCGTTCTCTTTGAAAAAAAGATTGTTTTCAATAACCTGTCGCTTCGTTGCATGGTGAATGATATTGGCAAATTTTATAAGCCCTGAATGAGCTCTTTTTGTTGTGTCATTTAAGGGTGTGCCAAAGCGCAGATCGTGAATATCTATTTTCCTTATTACATATCCCTGGTATCGTTGAAAAGGAACATCATTTCTTAAAAGCTGGTTGGCTTTTCCAGCGTCGCCGGTATCTCTAGTCAGGTTTTTCATCATTCTGCCAACAAAACCTTTTCTTGTTTTTAAATAATCGTTTAAAGAACGTTTAGTGATAGTATCAGTTATAACACTATCTGGCTTAGATGTTATAATAGTGATTACGGTATCCTTTTTTGGAAGCGTATCTGTTTGCGCATGCACGCTTACATGCATAAAAAAAAATATGCATGCAAGTGTTATATTCAATAATTTTTTTTTGCAAAAAAGCATCAGATATCTTCTAATAACGCAACAATAAAAATAAATAATTAAAGGGTGAGAAAAATGTGAAAGAACGCCGGTTATTTTGGTATCGATTTATATCAAAATCAAAACAGCATGAAATTTAGTAGACCTTATTAAAAATACAGTATCTTTTAAGCAGAAAAGCTTTTTCTTATGCGTTCGGAAAGTTTTTCATCGCACATTTTTTTTGCCATTAGTATCATATTTTCAAATGCATTTGCATGTGATATTCCATGTCCGATAATAACTGGCTTGTTTACGCCCAGTACAGGAACACCGCCATAAATTTCAAAATTAAAACGATTAAAATGTTCATCGTTAATATTTCGTTTTTGCACAATATCATAAATGGATTCTGCAAATTTTAAAACAACATTCCCGGTAAAGCCTTCGCAAACATATACATCAGCTTTGTCTGTGCAAAAGGTCCCGTCCTTCAACATTTCCAATAAAATTTATTTTTTTATTTTCTTTTAAAAGAGGATACGCCGCCTGTGTTAGCAGATTTCCTTTGCCTTCTTCTTCACCAAGATTGACCAGCCCTACACGCGGATCATGAAAATTTAAAATGTGTTTTGAAAACAATGAACCCAAGCAAAGCAAATTGCGAAAGGTTTTCAGGCTTACAATCGGCATTAAGCCCGACATCACAAAAGCACCGCAGGTTCCGTTTTCTTTCGGAAGATAAGCGCCAATGGTTGGCCGCAGCACTCCTTCAATGGCTTTAATGCTGAACAATGCACCTACCATCATTGCGCCCGTATTGCCTGCGCTGATAAATGCATCTGCTTTTCCGGTGGCAAGCAAATGAAAACCGATAGCAATGGAAGAATGTTTTTTTTCTTTCAGAGCCTTTGTAGGATGCTCATGCATTTCAATTACCTGGTCGCATGAACAATTGAAATATTTTCGGTGCTGATATAATTTTCAGATAAGCAGTTCTTTTATTTTTTCTTCATCGCCGATTAAGAATAAGTGCTATATCTTGTTGTCGGCTTTGAGTAAAAAAGCCCAATTCCTTTTACAGCTTCCGCCGGCGCAAAGTCTCCACCCATCATATCAATTGCAATTTTCATAGTGTAAAGTTAATCAATTGCTAAACTTAAGTATAATGTCAATACACATTATGCCTGTCCAAAAAAAATCCAAAAACAAAGTTGAAGTTAATCAAACTTTGATTTTGGAATACAATAATTATAATAAACAAAACACTAGCTACAGGCTTTCAAAGGCGCTTTTTCTGCAACTACTTTTCCTTTATAATAAAGCTTTCCTTCATTCACATGGGCACGATGGCGCACATGTGTTTCGCCCGTAGTGCTATCTGTGCTTAATGTAGGGGCATCTGCTTTATAATGTGTTCTTCTTTTTGCACTTCTTTGCTGACTATGTCTGCGTTTTGGATTTGGCATAACCTAAATTAAATATAAATTAATTATTATTTTTTTTTAAATTTTTCAAGTCCTTTCTGCAAGGGATGATTATTTTCAATTACTCCTGATCCATTTTTTTAAGCATAGTCAAGTATTTCTTTATTACATTGCGGGCCACCCATTTCCTGTTCATTACACATTCTTTGCATGGGAATACTTAACGAAACAAATTCATAAATCCAATCAGCGAGGTGAAGATGGCTTTCCGTTCTGGAAATATAAAAAATATCCGGATCTTCTTCGCTTTCATTCATCTCATCAGGATTTTCAACCTGTTTTACTACCATATTAAATTCATCCCAAAGATCCATGTTCAAAGTATTTCCGCACCTGTCGCAAATAACATTCACATTTCCACCGATCTCAAATTTCAACATCATAAAAGATGTATTCTTTTCAAGCGTCAGCTTGAATGTTGCATGGCAGTTCAGTTGAAATCTGGCTTCGGCTGTAATCTGCAAAGAACTTATCATCAACCTCATAATTAAATTCATGAACTCCGGGCTTTAATCCAACAAAAGCAATCTCAAACTCACGCCTGTTTCCCATGACATCAAATTAAAGGGGTGGCAAAGGTAAAGAAATCCAGTTAAATATTTTTAAATAAATGCCTTAAAATTGCAATTCGAGTTTAATATGAATAAGCTTGCATCAATTTATTTTAAGTTACCTGGACTAAAGATTATAGTCTAGAAATAATATGTTCAATTAAAAAGACAATTACAGGTGGATATTATTGGCTGTGATTTTTATAATAATTTTTATAAAGCTTTTTTCTTTAAAAAAATTTCAAGTAGAACATATTATTATAAAGATTTTTATATCTTTTTTTCAAAAATTCTCCGGACTTTATTAGGATGGCTTCCCTTTAGCATTGGTGATATTCTTTATCTCGCTGCCGGTTGTTGGCTCGTTTGGAAGCTAATAAAATTTATTAGGTTCTTTTAAAAAGAATTTACAAGAAGATTTTTAATCAAAAAGTTGTAAACAAGCTTTTGCTGTTGGCTGTGATCATTTATATTGTATTTAATATTTTCTGGGGATTAAATTATAACCGTAAAGGAATTGCATGGCAATTGATATTTCTCCAATTAATTATAATGATAAGGATCTTAAATACTATTCAACAACTATTATTGCAAAAGGTAAATGAAACAAAACAAAATTGCTTAATGACCAAACAGCAATACCCTGAAAACAGCGAATTATTTGAACAGCGCAAAAGAATGTTACGATACTGCAAAAAAAAATATCCTTTCATCACGTATCAAAGAACTGTCCGTGAAATCTTCTCTCTATGGATTGGCTTGGAAATTATTTAGGATTTACAGGTTATTATAATCCATTTACCGGTGAGGCACAGGTAAACACCACCGTTCCACAATTTTTATTGCCTAATATTGCGCTGCATGAAATGGGCCACCAGATTGGATATGCAAAAGAAGATGAAGCAAATTTTTCTGCCTACCTTGCTGCATCAATGCTCGCAGGACACATTATTTCAATATTCATCTTATCTTGATCTTTTTGTATATGCAAACCGTGAAGTATTTTATTTTGATTCAACTGCAGCAAGAAGAGCAATGCAACAATTATTGCCTGCAGGTAAGAGCCGATCTGCTGGAATGGAAAAGATTTAATGAAAAATATACAAGCTTTATTGAGCCTGCAATAAGCTGGATGTATGGAAAATATTTGCAGGCAAATCAGCAGCCAAAAGGGCTAACGAGTTACAACGAAGTAATTGCAACACTAATTGCTTATTATAAAAAGTATGGAAAAATGTAAAGGCTAACAGTTATGGTACATACGGAATTATCAGACGTGGCGAAAAAAGTAAATGATTTGAATAATTAGATTAAATACTATCTTTTTTCTGAATTTATCGTTTCTTAAGCACTTCGATTTCAAAAGTGGTTCATCCATTTCTGCAGTCGTTGATTTTCATCACCCGTAAGATCATTAAAGAAATAAGCCATTTCTATTTTGGTTCCGTCTTTCAGCGTAGCATACAAAGCTTTGGTTAATACAAAAATTGTTGAGCCACCTTTCATGCCTGCATGGGTAAGCCATGTTTTGTTAGCATGGTTTTCCATAAGGGTTTCAAGATTTCTGAAATAATTTTATAAGTGTTTTCATCAAAATATTTTCTATTGTTTAGAATAGTACAAACCTGCACATATTCTTTTGTAGTGGAGGCTGGAAGCCTGTCGCTCCATTCTTTTTGCATTTTTAATGTAAGGTCCTGCGGACGAAATTTTTGTCTTATAAATGCTATCATTTTTTAAGCTCATTATGAATCAAAAAAGCGGCACTTGCATAATCTGCATCACTCATATTTTTAATTTGGCTTTTAATATTTTATCTTCATTAATTCTCTTTGGATTTTGATAGAAAATAATGAAGAAACCAGCGGATAAATAATTGTATGCTTCTTAAGGCCTAAAAACTGCAGGTTATTATTCACATTGTCAAAGCCAAGCATATCCATCAAAAATTCAGTATTGGCATTGCTGCTGAACATGATCATTCCTCTTGCAACATCAATCAACTTAACACTATCGTTAATAATATTTCCAAGCTTTTTTTCATAGTCAATCCAGTGTGGATGTGCATCGCCGTCAGTATTAGGTAATATAATATTTATCCAGTTCGTTTAAGGATACTTTTTCATTTTCATTAAAAATATGATGAGACGCCTGCTTCGCAAACTCAATAGCCACAATGATTTTTACAGTACTTGCAAGTGGCATTAGTTTGTTTTCATTCAATGCGGCAATTACGGTATCATTTTTTTTAAGCAATAAAGAAGACCTTGATTTATTTTGTTGTATAAAATCGAGTAAGGAATCTGCAGCGGATTGCGCGTAATGAAGATTTGGGATTATAAATAAAACGAAGGCAAATATGAAGAGCATAATCAGGACAATAGGTTTATAACTTTTTTCAGTAAAAATGTTCGATATTACAGTGCTTTAGTAGCGAAATGAGACAGGTGAAAATCTTTTGCAGTAAATAAAAGCATTTGATTCAAATGCATGTATAATATATCAGTATAATTAATTAGTTATTCTCCATCTTACATAATGATCGCAGCGCTACCTGCTTTCTGTATGTGTATTCTTTTCTGCCATGGGAAGGTCCTTTGAAATCCGCCATCAGCCTCATTCATCCTTATCTGGCGGCCATTATAATTTTTACCATCTAATGCTTTTGATCATTTTGCCTGCAACAGATTTATCCACTTCAACCCATGAGTTCATTTCCCGAAGATCAATTTTCCCCAGCACTTCTTTTTTAAGGTTACTTTCATCCAAAATAAATTGCAAAAAGCTTGCTTTATAAAATCCATCCTTTGTACCAAGATTTATAAAAAGCCTTGTGTATCCATTATCGCTACGGAATATAGTTGTCTTTCTCTTCTTCCTTTATCTTGCCTGGTTATTACTTTCAAATCTTCTTTCCCTTATATCGGTTCTTGCATTCAGATCATCAGCATTTTCATAATATTTTAAAAAGTGATCAAACTCAAGAGCAGCAACTCTTTTCAAAACTTCTTCTTTACTTATATCTGCAAATTTCTTTTGAAGATCAGGCATATAAGTTTCATAATCGCCATGTGAAGTATCGGCATCCATAAGCTTATCCATAAAATAAAAGAACTGTTTACGGCACACATCTTTTCCTGCTGGGTATATCCAGGCGGTGAAAATGCGCATTGGTCATTTTTTCAAGCTGCCTGTATTTTAAAAGCTTCCCTGCTATGGCAAATGGAAATACAAATACCGCTTTTGCCTGCCCGGGCTGTTCGCCCACTTCTATGCGTGTAAACTTCCATATCATCGGGCAATTCAAAATTAATTACATGGGTGATGCCTTCCACATCAATACCTCTTGCTGCTACATCTGTTGCAATTAAAATCTGCATGCTTTTTTGCCGAAAGCGCTGCATCACTTTATCACGCTGTTGCTGGGTAAGATCCCATGCAATGCTTCAATATCATAGCCTTCTTTTACAAGCCTTTCTGTAATTTCCTGTGCATCTGCTTTTGTGCGGGTAAAAATAATTCCATACATGCCGGGATTAAAATCAACCAATCTCTTTAAGCGTTTCATAACGTGACTGGGCAGACGTAATAAAATATTGATGATCGATATTTACATTGGCTGTATTTTTTTTGCCAACAGTTACTTCCTGCGGGTTATTCATAAAGTTTTTAGAAATCGCTTTTACTGCAGGAGGCATCGTAGCACTGAACATCCAGGTGCTTTCACGGTTAATCGTATTTTTCAAAACAAAATCAATATCATCCCTGAAACCCATATTCAGCATTTCATCTGCTTCATCAAGTACCACATATTTTACTTTTTGCAGATCAATAGCTTTTCTTTCAATCATATCAATTAGTCTGCCCGGCGTAGCCACAACAATATGAACTCCTTTTTTCAAAGCCCGTATCTGCATTACAATAGATGCGCCGCCATAAACAGGCTTCAGTAAATATATTTCTTGAATATTTTTTATACTCCTGCAAGTCATTACATATTTGCAAACAAATTCACGGGTAGGGCAAACGATCAATGCCTGTGGATATTTGTTGATCAGCATCTATTAATTGTAATAACGGCAGTCCAAAAGCAGCCGTTTTACCGGTGCCCGTTTGTGCAAGGCCAACAAAATCTGTTGTGCCGGATAATAAAATGGGAATTGCTTTGGTTTGTATAGGTGTTGGTGTTTCAAATCCAAGATCAGTAATGGCCTTTACAAGATTTTCATTTAACCCAAGGCCTTCAAATTCATTCATCTTCTTTTTTTAAAATAAGGCGCAAAGTTAGGTTATTAGCGTTAGAGTGATTGCATAATAAAGACTTATTAGCATTCGTTTTAATCATACTGCTATCGATTTATAACTAAGACGATTTAAACTTTTTTGATTGCCATCATTCATAAGTAAAAGCTTAAATTTTAATAAGGGTATAACTTTTTAATAACTTTTATTCTTATAAATTCAATTATTGTTAAACGCTAAATAACTTTTATGAAAAAGAAAATCCTCACACTCGCATTAGTATTGTTTGCTTGTTCGTCTGCTTTTTGCCAGTTTAGTATCGGTATAAAAGGTGGTGCCAATCTTGGAAAGATAAATGGCGAATCTTTTAAAGATGAATTTTCTTTGGGTTATCATGTTGGAGCCTTTGCTACGCTTGGTTTAGGAGGACATTTGGCTATTCAGCCGGAAGTGTTGTTTAACCAGATCAATAATGATACGACGACCCGGTTTAGTGATGTTTTCCAGGTAAAGAATGCAAGCTCTATCCAATTAAAATATTTAAGTATTCCGGTGCTACTCACTTACAAAATCAATAGATTCATTTCATTGCAGGCTGGTCCGCAATTCGGTATATTGATGAACAAGAATGATAATCTTTATCAAAACGGGCAGGATGCTTTTAAGTCCGGGGACTTTTCTTTAGTAGGCGGAGTGCAAGTGCGTTTATTAAAGTTCAGAGTATATGGCCGGTATGTTGGCGGTGTTACAGATATGAATCATTTAGGCAGCAGCCCTACCTGGAAGGCTTCTGCAATACAGTTAGGAGTTGGGTTTTCTATTTTATGAACTTATCTGATTCTTTCTATTTCATTTTTATCATTCAGCTTAATGATAGAAGAGGGTTGTAGCAAATCATTTTCATGCCTTCGGTGTTGAGCTATATAATCAACACCGTTTTTTATTTCATCACTTATCATAGTAAAATTTTCAGGCGTTTCATTACCAGAAATATTTGCTGATGTTGAAACAATGGGCTTATTAAATTTTTTTAGTAATGCTTCGCAAAAATGATCTTTTACTATCCTAATGGCAATGCTCCCATCAATGTTTATAAGTGTTTTGGGTAGATTGATGGCATTTTTAAAAATTGCAGTAGTTGGCTTTTCCTGTAATAAAATATAATCTATCATTTTTTTTGAAGGATGTGATACATACTTAAAAATATCAGTTGCATATGCAACTAATATAATCATTGATTTTTTTTCTTCTCTCTTTTTTAAAGAATAAATTTTTTGTATAGCATTTGCGTTAGTTGCATCGCACCCAATTCCCCAAACTGTATCCGTAGGATATAAAATTATTTTTTCACTCTGTAATGCCTCAAGGCAATTGTTTATATCATCGGTGAGGTCCATAATATTAATCGGAAACGGTTTGTAATAATTGAGAAGTTTCTATAGTATAGGCGCACTTGAAATGCCCGAGTGGACAGGCTTTCAGCCCATGAAGCGAGCATGGCTTGCAGGGTAAATTTTCTTTTGTTTCCACAATGAAAGATGCATCCGATATAGGGTAAAATCCAAATGCAGGAACCGTTGAACAAAATATAGATGTAACGGGCGCATCTACAGCAGAGGCAAAATGTAACGGGGCCGAATCATTGGTATAATTCATATGAGCGGTTTTCATTAATGCGACTGATTGCAAAAAATTTAAGGCGCCCGCTAATACATGAACATTTACTTTGTTACATTTTTTTTTAATTGTTTCGCAAAGAAAAACATCTTCTTTTCCGCCACATAAATAAATAGTATAGGCTGAAGAAAAGTTATTGATAAGATCTATCCATTTATCTGCGGGATATTGTTTTGTAAACCAAACACTCGCAGGCATCATGCACACATAAGGTTGTGCATTATATTTTTTTATAGCATCAAAATCTTGTTGCGAAGGATAAAGCCTTGGCTTCTGAAAGCTGCTGTCAGTAAAGCTTTCAATAAGGATGTCGTTTCTCTCCACTTCATGTTTTTTATTGGAAAGATCATGATGTACTTTTTTTGTAAATAAAAAACTTAATGGATTCTTATCAAAGCCAATCTTTTCTTTTGCCCCAGAAAAAGCAGTTATTATACCGGTGGACAAAAAGCGTTGCAAGTTTACAACAACATCATATTTTTTTCTTCTTAAGCTTTGCAAAAGATGAAAAAGGTTTTTTGTTTTATGTTCTTTTTTATTCCAAATTAAAACTTCGTGAATGAAAGGATGATTATTCAGCAGGCCTTCATTTCCCTTTCTTACAAGCATATCAATTTCAGCTGAAGGATAGAACCGGTGCAGCTTTTCAGCGATTGCAGTAGCGAGCACAGCATCACCTACAAAAGCTGTTTGTATCACAAGGAATTTTTGCATTATTGCCAAAGTTATCGCATAAAAAAACCTCTGCTTTCAGAGGTTTTAGTGATCCCGTTGGGACTCGAACCCAAGACCCATACATTAAAAGTGTATTGCTCTACCAACTGAGCTACGGAATCTTCTTACTTTTTTAAAGCATGGCAGCTTTTAAAAAAGGATTGCAAAAATAATCTAAAATCGCTTTGAAACAAATTTAAAACATACTTGAGATGTTACTGCCTTACTTTTTATTTTTGATGCGTCATGGACTTTAAAAAGCAAAGAATAGATATCGTTAACGAAGTGCTTGAAGATTGCATCAAAGCTTATCCCGTGTCTTCGTTTGTTATCAGTCTTTATAAGCAATATCAGCAAAGAGGCAGTCTTAGCAAAAAGCAATTACAGGGATTGTATAGCAAGGCTTCCAAAATAGAAGATATTTCTGTTGGAAAACTGGGTACACTTGAGGCAATTATAAAGCGTATGCCCACCAGGTTCAAATCGGAGTTGCCACCTGCGAAACCAATGTTTGAAAAAGATAAGGATGCAGGAATTTTAATTGAAGAAATACTTTCAAAATATCCTCACCATAAAAGAGTACTTTTTATAAAATCCAGGTATGATAATAATGAAAAGCTTACTGCTATTGAATTAGCGGAGCTAAAGAGATTCAGGCAAATGATTAAATAAGCAGATAAAAAAATTGTGCCCGGGACTGGATTCGAACCAGCACATCCTTGCGAACGCTGCGACCTGAACACAGTGCGTCTACCAATTTCGCCACCCGGGCTGGTGTTAAATTAAAATGTGAAAATACTTTAATTTGCAAATAGTTTTCTATCAATTAAACGCTCACATTAAAATCTCTTAATGCATCATTCAGACTGGTTTTTTTATCAGTGCTTTCTTTGCGTTTTCCAATAATCAAAGCACAGCTCACATTGATATTCTCCGGCAGGAAATTTTTTTATATAGCTTCCCGGTATCACTACACTTCGTGCAGGCACCGTTCCTTTATATTCAATCGGTTCTTCACCACTTACATCAATAATTTTTGTTGACTGTGTAAGTACAACATTTGCTCCAAGCACCGCTTCTTTTTCTACTCTTACTCCTTCAACCACAATACACCGGCTGCCTATAAAACAACCATCTTCAATGATTACAGGGCTTGCCTGCAAAGGCTCCAACACACCGCCAATGCCCACGCCGCCGCTAAGATGCACATGTTTTCCAATTTGTGCACAACTTCCAACGGTCGCCCAGGTATCCACCATAGTGCCTTCATCCACATAAGCGCCGATATTCACATAGCTCGGCATAAGCACTACATTTCTCGCAAGATAAGCACCATAGCGGGCTACAGCATGTGGCACTGCCCGTACACCCAGCTCTTTATAATTACTTTTCAATTTCATTTTATCGTAAAACTCAAATGGGGGTAAAGTATATGTTTCCATTTGCTGAATACCAAAATATAAAAGTATTGCTTGTTTCACCCATTCATTTACTTGCCAGCCATCAATTCCGGGAGCAGCCACACGGAGCTCCCCAGCGTCCACTTTTTCTATAACATCTCTTACTGTATTTATATACTTTTCATCCTGCAGCAACGTGCGGTTTTCCCATACATCTTTTATAGTCTCTTCATTGCTCATATATCATTTTCATTTTTGCAAACATAAATCATGAGATGCAAAGTTGCTTTCATTGCATTGTCTCATAATATATTTTAAAATCTAAAAACACCTTAAAAAATTATCCTTTATAACATCGCTATCTCTTTTACTTTTGTCCACTCAATTTTATTAAATGTTTGCAGATAAAATAATTGTTATTACCGGCGGAAGCGATGGAATAGGGAAGGCACTGGTAGAAGCTTTCCTGGCCAAAGGTGCTGCTGTAGCCACTTGTGGAAGAAACGAGGAAAAGCTTGGTAAACTTGCTAAAGATAATATTGGCAAAGCTTTATTCACTATGATAACAGACGTAAGCAAAGAAGAAGATTGTAAAAATTTTATAAATGCTGTGATAGAAAAATATGGCGGCGTTGACGTGCTCATCAATAATGCCGGTATTTCCATGCGGGCACTTTTTAAAGATACAAGTTTGCAAACATTAAGAAATGTGATGGATATTAATTTCTGGGGAACCGTATGTTGTAGCAAATATGCACTGTCTTCTATTTTGGAAAGAAAAGGAAGTATTGTTGGTTTATCTTCTGTTGCCGGCTATCGCGGCCTGCCTGGCAGAAGTGGTTATAGTGCCAGCAAGTTTGCAGTGAACGGTTGGATGGAAGCGTTGCGCACCGAACTGCTGGATACAGGTGTAAATGTAATGTGGGTATGTCCTGGCTTCACGGCTTCTAACATTAGAAATGCAGCACTTAATAAAGATGTAAAAGCTCAGGGTGAATCTCCGCTGGATGAGAATAAACTTATGAGTGCAGAGGAATGTGCCCGGCATATCATTAATGCTGTTGAGAAACGTAAACGTACATTGGTATTGACTTTTAACGGTAAAGAAACCGTTTATCTCAACAGGTTTTTTCCTTCACTCGCTGATAAGCTGGTAAGAAAGTTCTTTTATAAAAACGGTGAGCTGGTTAAATAAATCTCTTCATTATTCATACCTTTTTTACTACCTTGATTTTATAACAAACGCAACTTTTTGAATGCCTTTAATAACGCTCACATCGGATATTGGACGACAGGATTTTTTAACAGGAGCTGTAAAAGGGCAACTGCTGCAGGTGAACAGCAACTTTACTATCGTAGATATATCGCACGAATTATCGCCTTTCAATTATCCCCAGGCAGCCTATGTTTGCCGCAACGCCATAAAAAATTTCCCGCCATTTAGTTTCCATATTGTTCTCGTTGATATTTTCGACAGAAAGCCTGAGCACTTACTAATCATTCAGCATAAAGAGCAATACATTGCCTGTGCAGATAACGGCCTTATCACAATGATATTAGAGGAGACGCCCGAAAAAATTATAGCGCTTCCATTAAAAGTTTCGGAAAGGAAGACAACGCTGTATTGTGTATCTGTTTTTGCACAGGCTTATCAACAGATCCTCGAAGGCAAAACGTTGGAAGCAATCGGTGATGATTCAGTTTCAATAGAAGTAAAAAATCCTTTGAGACCCTTGCTGGGTGCAAATTACATAGAAGGGCAAATTATTTTTATAGATAATTTTGAAAACGTAATTATTAATATTACCAAGGAAGAATTTGAAGAACAGCGAAAGGGCAGAAGCTTTAAAATTGTTTTTAAAAGAGATGAAACAATTGATAAGATAAGCGAGAGCTACGCAGATGTGCACGAGAGTGAAAAGCTAGCTTTATTTAATTCTGCGAATTATCTTGAAATAGCCGTTAATAAAGGCAATGCAGCAGGATTATTTGGCCTTGAAGGCTATTCGGAAAAGCTGAACACGCAAAGCCAGTATATGCAAAACAGGCTTTTATATCAAACCATAAAAGTATATTTCGAATAAAATGTTATTGCTAAATCGCGTTCATCATATTGCTATTATTTGTTCTGATTACGAAAGGTCAAAGTTTTTTTATACGGATATACTTGGCTTTAAAATCATAAGAGAAGTATACAGGCAGGAACGTAATTCTTATAAGCTTGATCTTGCTCTAAGAGGTGACTACGTTATAGAATTATTTTCTTTTCCTTTGCCAGCTGCGAGGCCTTCGCGGCCTGAAGCTACGGGACTTCGCCATCTTGCATTTGAGGTGGATGATATAGAAAGAACTATTGAAGCTTTAAAGAAGAAGTCAGTGATGACAGAGCCAATAAGGATAGATGAATATACAGGCAAGCGTTTTACTTTTTTTGCGGATCCTGATGGACTTCCTTTGGAGCTGTATGAAAAAGAAGTGTATGATAACAGTTATGTTACAAACGAAAAAAAATTATCATAAATAATGTCAACGCAAATCATGTTTCAGGGAAATGTTTTTATTCATCATGTTTTTTTCTGGCTTAAAGATGGCTCAGGCGAAGATGCCCGTCAGCAATTAATTGGAGGGCTTACAAAGCTTTCTTCCGTAAAAACCATTAAAAGCTTTTATATTGGTGCGCCTGCATATACCGCAAGGGATGTGGTGGATAACACATATTCTGTTTCATGGCTATTATTATTTAATAATAAAGAAGACCAGAACAGCTACCAGGTCGATCCGGATCATTTGGAATTTATAGATAAATGCTCACACCTTTGGGATAGAGTAGTGGTGTATGATACTATAAATGTATAGTACATAATTATCTGGCTGATTACGATTTCCTATCACTTTATTTTTTTTCTCTTCCGTTTCCACCACCACCTTCGCCGTGGGGCTGTTCCTGCGGACGAGACATTGCTGGCTGCTGATGAGGCATTGCCATGGGTGCAGGTCTCGTTACATGTTGCTGGGTCCGGACTTGAGATGGTTGCATGTTGGTATGTGCCTGAGGCCGCCTCGTTGGTTTATTCGTTCTGTTTGTTTGATTGACCTGCGCCTGTTGAGTTGGAGCATTATGCACTTGCTTGTTACTAATTATTCTCTGACTGTTATGCACTGGTTGATGAGAATTTGTGGTATTAGCAGTTGAGCCGCTTTGCGTTGTATGATTATTTATAGCAGCTCGTGTAGCACGTGTGACTGTATGTGTATTTGCAGTTGTGGCTTTAGCAACTGTTGCACGAGGCCTTTCTACCGCCATAGTTTGCGGGCGTCCATGATTCACGGAAGCAAACTGGTTTTTATCTGATCTTGCGGCAGCTTCATGGGCCAGTTGAACCTTTGTAGCTTGTATGTGTTTCTCTCTTTCGAATGTTTGCTCCTGCGGAGTAGGTCTTGCATTGACGCCACCCTGGCCATTAAAGCTTGCACGATTATTAACTACCGTCGTATTATTAATTACCGTTTTATTTACATATGTGTTATGTACAATAGTAGTATTCACGCGGGTTACAGCAGTATTGTATCTAAATGTTCTTCCACTCCATTCACCACCATAATAGCCATGTCCCACATAACCAAATCCATAATTTATTCCACCATAATATCCTACGTGCGGACCCCAATAGCCTGGATGCCACCCATAATATCCATCTGAAAATGCCCAATATCCAGGAGTCCAGTAATACCCATATTGCGGAGGAAGCACCCATGTGCCCGGCACCCAATAATAACCATCATCTCCATAAGCCCAATAACCGGGTTCCCAAATATATCCATCGGTGGGGCAAAGCGGTTGTTCATATACAGGCAATACTGGTGGTCCTATCTGTATAGAAACACTTACTTGAGCGCTTGCCATATTTGTGGCAAAAGCCATTATAGCTATTACGATACAATAACTTAATATTTTTTTCATAAAATGATTTTATAACGTTTCAGACTTTAATATTCCACAGTAAGTTGAAGCAATCTTTTTTATTAAGAAATTATTGTGGAATAAAGTCAATTATCGTGCCTTTAAAGATCAGGAAGCCGTTGATCAAGGCAAATTATATCACTCTTTTTGCTTGCATTACAATAAGATCAAGAGAGTATAATCTTAAGAAAGAAGTTGCAGGTGCAAAAATGAATATGGATCTATAGAAAAATAATTTTCTTTATCTCCTGGCAGTTCGCCAAGTTCGAGCTCAATAAATGAATTGCCTTGTTTTATATCCCACAGATACATGGTTTTTTCAGAAGGCATTTTTATAAATACCTCGGGTAGCATTTCTTCAAGTAAGCCATTGTAGCAGGCTTCTTCCAGTTGTTCTCTTTCGGTAAAGCTATTTTTTTTATCAGTATCCTTATAGCTCCATTCTCTTGCGGAAAATGATGTTCCGGTAAGAAGGAGAATTTCCTGTTGTTGTGTAGAATTTGTTTTCATGTGTTATGATTTTAAACTCTGCATATAGGACACATAAAAGATTTCTAAGTTACATGTGCCGATGCTTTTTATTAATAACTTATTTTTATTTTCTATAGTATATAAAAGAGCAACTATATTTTTTAACATTATTATTTATTTATAACCAGAAGGCCATGAAAACAGAAAAAGATAACAGTAATCAACCGCCTGAATTATTAAACAATATTATTGCTCTTATAAACAAAGGGCAAGCACACGCCACACTTGAAGATGCATTGGGAAATATCGATTTTTCTCTGCTTGGAAAGAAGCCACATGCTTTGCCATATAGCATTTGGCAGCTTGCCGAGCACATTCGAATAGCCCAATGGGATATATTGGAGTTCTCCAGAAATCCTGAACATGTGTCACTAAAGTGGCCTGAGGAATACTGGCCAAAAGAAGCTAATCCAACGGATGAAGCTGCATGGAATGATTGCATAAAAAAGATTAAGGATGATCGGGATGCCTTTATTGAACTTCTTAAAACCAGCGATGATATTTATAAACCATTTGAGCATGGCAAAGGCCAGTCATTGCTGCGTGAAGCGCTTTTAATTGCAGACCATAACGCTTATCATACTGCTGAAATAATCGTGATACGCAGATTGCTTGGTGCCTGGAAAAAATAAAAAAATAATTTTTATAGGTAATGATAGAAGTTGGTCAATACAATACAATGAAAGTGATCAAAGAAAAGCCAATGGGCTTTTTCCTGGATGATGGTGACAACGGTATTTTATTGCCAAAACGCTTTATTCCTGAAGGGTTGAAGATAGGGGATACCATTAAAGTATTTTTATATCATGATGGTGAGGACAGGCTTATAGCCACTACCCAGCAACCGCTTGGAGTATTAGGTGATATTGTAATGCTGCGGGTTTTAAGTACTAATAACCACGGTGCTTTTCTTGATTGGGGACTTATGAAAGACCTTTTTGTACCGCGTAGCAAGCAAAGAAGTTTTATGCGTACAGGAGGGGAATACATTGTAAAAATTATGAAGGATGAACAGACCGGACGTTTGTATGCTACAGAAAAAATAGAACCTTTTTTATCCAACGAAAGTCTTACCGTAAAAGAAATGGAAACAGCCGATATGCTTGTCTATAGAAAAACAAACATCGGTTATGTTGTTATAATAAATAATCAACATACCGGCCTGCTCCATTTTAATGAAGTATATCGGGATATTTTCATAGGCAATCGCTTCAAAGGGTATATAAAAAAAATTACAAAGCCTGCAAATAAAGATGGTGTTTCTGCGGAGTATCTTATTGA
Source organism: uncultured Chitinophagaceae bacterium (assembly GCA_963823975.1). Classification (GTDB taxonomy): domain Bacteria; phylum Bacteroidota; class Bacteroidia; order Chitinophagales; family Chitinophagaceae; genus Ginsengibacter. The sequence goes on from CAWGNP010000001.1 coordinate 643,037, forward strand.
TGTTGCAGCAGGTATGCCTGGTTATAATCGTGTAGATGATGAAAGCATGAAAGTATTGCAGTTACTGAAAGAAAACGATGGATATCTCCCTTATAACGATGCATCTGCACCTGAAGATATTTACTCATTTTTTGCAATGAGCAAAAAAACTTTTAAAATGACAACCGGCAAATTATATAAAGAGAAAAAGATTGAGTTTACTCAAACAGGAATAAAAATGCTATAAGTTATTTACTTCATTCCTCGAGTGTCAATGCTGCCTTTAAAGCCCATATTAAAATTTTGATTCGCAGCTTTTACCGATGCATCCTGCCTTGTAAGTTGACTCATTTGCTGTTCTTGCAAAACTTCCGGTTGTAATATATTCTATTGATTTTGCCAAACATGTCTCAGTCGTGTCTCCCCAATTTTTATCAAGGCCATCTTCAGCTATTCCGTCAGGCGCAAACCCATTAAAGTATCCGCCATAACCAGCGCTGTTAAAAGACCGAAACGAAACAGGGAATACATACCAATCACCTGCTGAGAGAGGAAAAAATCCAACAGGCTTGCCTCCGGTGTTGTCAGGTCCTACAAGCTTTACGGTCATTTTAGGCATAAGATTGTTTATTATTAATTCACTTGCAGATAAAGTGAAATCGGTAACAATAAATAAAATATGATTAGGATTAAGTGGTCCCATTTTATTAAAATAATAACTCGTGTTATAATCCTGGTGCTTATCATTAAAAGTTTCTTTCATCATTAGGCTCCCATTAGCAGAAGACGGAGCAAGATAATCTGCAAGGCTAGCCTGTGCTGACACATAGCCTCCCCCATTGTACCGGAGATCAACGATGATATCGGTAACATTTTTAGTGGCAAAATTATTCATTGCTGCTCCAAAAGCATTGTTCATTTGCGTTGTATCTCCAAGAAAAGTAGTTACTACCAAATAACCTATCTTTTTAGAGCCTATCTGGTAAGTTGTGTCCAGGTACACAGGCTGCTGAGTATAAGTATTCGCAGTTAAGGTCATATCAACGGATGTACCATCCGGTTTTATAAAAGTAAATGTGCTGCTACCGCTGTAAAAAATAGCGTTCACAATGTAATCGCTATTATTTTCTGTAATATCAGTACTGCCATTGATCTTGGTTATGCGCCATCCGCGTTGAACACCTGCAATGCCTGCGGGAGAAAGTCTTTCAACCTGTCTTACCCGTAGATCTCCATCTACTCTGAAAAGAACGCTCATTCCAAAATCACCGCTCGTGGCTATATTGTCTACGTAGCCAATGCCTGCGCTCAACTGATTCCAGTCTGATTTTAATATTCCATAGCTCCATTTATCTACAGGTGAAGAATAGCCGGGTTCATTACTGTAAGCTCTTATCGCAACCATTTCATCTGCAGGGGTGGTATAGCTTTGAGCATTAAAAGTAGAAGGTATCTGGTTATACCAGATATAAAAATCCCTTGCGTCAATTAATGCTGAATCCCTTGCTATTACTGCCTCCTGCGATGAATCAACGGGCGCGGCAGGAGTACTATTAGAAGCTTTTTTACAGGAAAAAAAAGAGGATATAAATATCGAAAGTGCTGCAAAAAGAACACAATTTTTTACATTCATACTGCTAAAATTATAAAATCTATTTACGAAAAGATTAATTGAATAGCTTTATTAACTTGTAAGTAACACATTTTATGTCTTCATCTTTTACAGATGCAAAAACGCGTGCTTAAAGATGGTTCAAAAAGGTTTATATGATAAAAAAACAAAGCGCAGGTTTAATACTTTACAGGAAAACAACAAAAAACACTGAAATTTTTTTAGTACATCCAGGCGGACCTTTTTGGAAGAATAAAGATGAAGGTGCATGGTCTATTCCTAAAGGGGAGTTTACGAGTGATGAAGAACCTTTGACAGCGGCCATTCGTGAATTTAAAGAAGAGACCGGAATTTCAATAGATGGAAATTTTAGAGAATTTCAACCAGTGGTAATAAAGTCCGGTAAAAAGATATTTGCATGGGCAATAGAGAAAGATGTAAACGAAAAAAATGTTATCTCTAATTCTTTTGAAATGGAATGGCCACCAAAGTCTGGTAAGATGCAAAGCTTTCCGGAAGTGGATAGAGCCGGATGGTTTACACTGAGTGTTGCTAAAATAAAGATCAGTCAGGGACAATTACCGCTTTTGCAGCAGCTTGAGCAGCTAATTGGTATTTAATTCAATTGCAGCTTCGGCAGCCGGAAGTTTTGGCTGTCATACACAAACAATTCATCAATGTTATAGGTCCAAAACCTGTACAGTGTGGACTTTACAAGTATCTTATCTACCGCTATTTTTGATTCGGCATTGATAATGATCCAGGATTTCTTCGATTCCATGCTTACTGCATAGCTTTCAATCACATTATTATTTATAAGCGAATTGATATACTTCCTGTGCTCAGGAATGTAATCCATAAAGTTATCCGGCAGATCAAATTTTATATTTACAATAAACGTTTTCATTTATATTTTCCAATCAATAATATTGTTGCACCATTCACTTTTATACGGTGCAGATATTTTTATATAGTTATCTGTATAGCCTTCCATCATCCCGTTTTTATCAGGATTTTCAAACAGTACTTTTCTTGTTTCGTTATTATGCTTTTCATAAAGGCACTCATTTTTTTATAGGATAAGTTACGTAAAACTTTCGTTCTCTGGTTTCGTATGTGTACTGGCACAACCGGCTTTATTTCTACCGCCTTCGTGTTATCTCTTTCAGAATAAGTGAACACATGCAAATAAGACACATCAAGGTTTGTAATAAAAAGAACGGTTTCATTGAAATCTTCTTCGGTTTCGCCCGGGAAAGCCAGTGATCACATCAGCGCCAATGCAGCAATGTGGAATCAATTTTTTAATGAGCCCAACTTTTTCAGCATACAATTCTTTCCTGTAGCGGCGGCGCATAGCCTCAAAATTTTATTGCTTCCGCTTTGCAAAGGAATATGAAAATGAGGCATTAATTTTTTGCTTGCAGCCACAAATTCGATGATCTCATTGGTAAAAGGTTTGGCTCAATAGATGAAATGCGGTATCGCTCGATGCCATCAAAATTTCTCAATGCGCATAACAAGTCATAAAAAGTATTCGGTGTTTTGTTACCATCTTCATCTCTGCCAAAATCACCAAGATTAATGCCTGTTAAGCACAATTTCTTTTACGCCGTTGTTCTGTAATATTTTTTATGTCTTCTAAAACTTTTCAATGCTATCACTCCGGCTTTTGCCGCGGGCCATAGGAATGGTGCAAAATGAGCAATTATAATCGCATCCATCCTGAACTTTCAAGAAAGTTCTTGTTCTGTTATTTACAGAAAAAGAAGAATGAAATCCCGTTACCTCTTCAATATCGCAACTGCAGATCTTGGCAGCTATCATTCTTTTTTAGTTCGTGAAGGTGGTGAGTAATATTAAATTTTTCAGCTGCGCCTAAAACAAAATCAACACCCTCAATAGCATGCAATTTCGTTGGGCTTCAATTGTGCATAGCAACCTGTAATTACCACCAAAGCTTTCAGGAGCTTTTCTTTGAATTCTTCTTACCAGATAACGGCATTCTTTATCTGCATTTTCAGTTACCGAACAAGTGTTAATAACATATACATCCGCTTCTTCATCAAAATCTTTTTTTGGTAAAGCCATCTTTCACAAGCAGTCTTTCCAATGCCGATGTTTCAGAATAATTAAGCTTACAGCCAAGCGTATGAAGGGCCACTGATTTGGATACAGCCATAAGCCTGCAAAAATATATAAATACTCTCTTGAAAAAATAAGCTGATACAGTATAATTAGCAACAACTATAAACCAATTAAACATTAAGTTAGTGCAGGCAGCTTGGCTTTAAAATTGTTAGCTCTGTAGGTAACTATCTAAAACATTATTATGAAAAGAGATGGAGCCGCTATAAGCCTTTGGCAAAAAGATATGCCTGATTATATTTCCCCGGTGCGCAATGTCCCTGATGATGTATGTGATGTATTGATAGTAGGTGGGGGGATGACGGGCCTAAATACTGCGCTGCTGCTCCAGAAAGCAGGAAAGAAGTGCGTTATTGCGGAGGCCTATAATATTGGTTTTGGAACCTCCGGCGGCACCACAGCGCATCTAAATACTTTTATGGATACGAGTTATCCTGAAATATCCAAAAAGTTCGATGAAGAAGCTTGCCCCCTGGTATGCACTTCGGCTAAAGAAGCCATCGGCCTAATAAAAAAAAATATACAGCAATACAACATTGAGTGCGCTTTTAGTGAAAAAAACGGATATATCTTTTCGCAGGATAATAAACAAAGCAAAGAGTTAGATGAAATATTTGAAGCGTCTCAAAAAGCAGGCTGCGACGTAGAATATGCTAATGCTATACCCATTTCTGTTGGCTTCGATAAAGCAGTTGTCTTTAAGCACCAGGCACAGTTTCATCCTTCCAAATATTTATATGGTTTGGCAAAGGCTTTTGAACATGAGGGCGGCACATTGCTCCAGAATTGCATGGTCACCAATGTTACCGGAGGTGACGTTTTGGAAGTGCAGACCGGCAAAGGAATTATTAAGGCAAAAAACCTGGTATATGCAACACACATACCTCCCGGCGTCAACATTCTCCATTTCCGGTGTGCGCCATACCGGAGTTATGCTATCGCCGTAAAGCTACGGGATGAAAATTATCCTAATGATCTTGCGTATGATATGTACGATCCTTATCATTATTATCGCACGCAAGAGATCAACGGCGAGTTGTACCTTATTGCCGGAGGTGAAGATCATAAAACAGGCCATGAGGAAAACACGGCTGGGTGCCTTATAAAGCTCGAAGCTTATATACGCCAGCATTTCCAAGTAAAGGAAGTGGCTTTCAAATGGTCATCTCAATATTTTCAGCCGGTAGATGGTCTTCCATATATCGGTCACTTACCTGGCAATCCTTCTCATATATATGTAGGTACAGGCTTTGGCGGCGATGGTATGATTTATAGCCATGTGACGGCAAGGCTGCTGACAGACCTTATCACAACAGGTGACAGTCAGTATGCGAAACTGTTCAGTCCGGCAAGAGTGAAACCAGTGGCTGGCTTTACAGATTTCGTTAAAGAGTCCGCAGATGTTGCGGGTGTGTTCGTGGGTAAATGGTTCACCTCCTCAAAGCTTGAGGAACTTTCGGACATTGCCAAAGGTGAGGGCAAGGTAGTCACCTATGAAGGACACTCGGTAGCTTTATATAAGGATGAAGCGGGCGAAGTGCACGCAGTAAATCCTGCCTGCACGCATATCGCTTGCAAGGTAGCATGGAACAATGCAGAGCAATCCTGGGACTGTCCGTGTCACGGTTCCCGGTTCGATGTTGATGGAAAGGTACTTACAGCTCCTGCTCGTAAACAGATGGTAACCATTGATTTGTAGAAAGAAAATAAATAAAAATTACAAATAAAAATTTCTCATTTATTATGAACAAACCGCAAAGCATTAGCAGCAACGGCTCTGCCACAAACAAGGAACAAGGGCCACAAGGAGTGGATAAGGCACCTGGAGAAGAAACATCTGATAACCCCGGGCAATTTACCGCAGATACCCAAAAGGGCAAGAAGGTGGATGGCGATCCTGAACAGGAAAGCGATAAGCCCGTTAGGCAACCGTGAAGATCGCAATAATCAGCTGTTTGGTCCAAGTAGAGAAAGCAGAAGCGATTTTATGAAATTTAAAATCAGATTTTACGTATTTGATAAGTCAGTCACTGGTAGTTTAAATCAATATCTAAATTTAATCTAAGAATGGAACTATATATTGATAGAACCGGATGTCATTTTACCATTTTTAATTATAAGCGCGTTTACTTCAAGTAAATAACGGCTAGTGATATCAGAGCAAAAGCTGCTACAATGGTCATTATGATTATTGCAACTTTTTGCGCTTTCTTACGTATTTGTCTTTCCCTGTTTTCATCCAGGAAGTAAGTATTATTATTGGCCACCTGTAGCAGGATCTTTTGCTTTACCAGGTTTTTAAAAATGATGCCTTTTTTTAATTTATATAGTTCCGGGTCAATGGCGCTTTCCAGCGATAAGGCATTTTGTTTTTTAAAAATGCGCAGATACCTGCGTCGTTCAGCAATCATCGCCAGTGGGGGGCATAATAAACCATTGTAGATATTTTAAAAGTTTAGACAAACGTACGGCACTTCAAACAATTGATTTCATATTAATTGTTGCCAGGAACTGTACTTCCTTTAAATAAACATTTTACGGATAGTTGGTCAGGTATCAAATTCGATGAACATCTTGTATTCGCGTTTCATCTCCGATTATCTTAATTCCACAAGTTTTATTTGCTAAGGAAATGAAAAGCTGCCGGAAACTGAACATTCATATATGTTTTAATGTATTACAGCAGTACAACTCAAAAAGAGAATTACATAAGACACAATGATAGGGGATTATAGCCAGAATACTTTAAATGAATCCTTGTGTCATCACCGAAAAGAAGCATTTAGTAAATTGTATGACCGATATTCACGATTAGTGCTGGGATACATTTATACGATCATTAAAGATGAACAGGCAGCGGAAGAAATATTACAGAAAGTATTTATCATGACGTGGGATGATTTTAAAAACAATTCTGGTTTTAAAGGAAGATGGTTTCTGCGCCTGATGAATATAGTTAATCAAGAAATTCCGGGCCATCGCGATATAAAATTACAATGGTTGCAGGAGTGGAGGCTTCTAAAGGAGCAAGGAAATTAGAGTTAATCCGCTGCTGAGTCTTTGCTCTGGCAATAACCCTTTCAGGACACGCGTGCACTGTATTAGTCTTTGCTTCCTCTCTACTTATATCCATCTGTTGTTTTTTGGCCGGGTGGCCTACGAAAGAATATGCAGCCATGAAGGCAAAGTGAGACATGACACGAACAAAGTGCCTGCGATATCATTGAAGGGACTTCATCTGCTTTTTCGTAAAATTATGAAAAACTCTGTAAGTGATAAGGATATATTGTTTCCAACTTTTTTACGGAGATCCACCTGCCGGCAGTGTTCCACAGTACTACCTTTTTCTGCAGGCATTGTTATATCAGTAGAGTGCATAGCCCTTGCATAACCGGAAGTTGGCTGATGCAATATTAACCACGCTCTTCACGCCTTATTTATTATGGGTAAACATCTCCGGTTCATTGGCAGCTCTTATAGAAGTATTGTTTTTCTGATTTCGTTTAGCCGTGTAAGGTAAAATGATCGAGATAAAGGAACTGGCGCTTATGTTGCCAATAACTGCGTCTGCGATGAGCATAAGCAAATATTGATTTCTCTCGCCTGATTGCAGTTGGGGCGCTGCATTGTTCAGTACTTTGCTGGCACCAGTTTCCCCGCCGACGGGCAACAGGAAAAAGATCAAAATACATAATACGCACGACAGCAGGATACCCATTACCGCCGTAATGTGGCCGGCAAGCACCATGCTACCTGTGTTGCCATCGTTTTTCCTTTTCTTATTGAAGGATAGAATAAAAACAGCTATGCAGCATGCAAACAAAATATTGCCTATAAAGAGCAACCACGCTGACCTGAATGTTTGATTATGTATAAAGATATACGCTATTATTGAATAGAGTATTGCTGCCGCAACTGAATAAGGAATATAAGATCTTATCTGCTGACCTTTGAACATCGGACAAATTTTTTATATGAATAAATAAAACTGTTCTTTCGCTGTTTGCCATTCAAACCCTTAAGCGGTTTGGTTAAACGCTTTGAAAGAATTGCATATAAAATCATGCCATTCGAGCCACATAATTGCGGAGCGCTAATAAAGGTTTATCTAATGAACTTTGAAGCGACGAAGCAATCTTCCGAAAGATTGCAGGCTATCGGTTGCAGGTTTATTATCTCATTTGCCTGTGTCACCAGAGGCGAAGTAGTGTTCCCTTCGCGCCCGTATCGTGTTTATAAATTCCCGGTAGGCTGCACTGCTCACAACCGATTTATTGTAAGCCTCTAACAGGTCGATACGTTTATTTACATTATGCATGTCGTTGTGAGATAATCGCTTGATGACCTTCACGTAATTTTCGCAACAGGAGATCGCATCAGCTTTGAGCATTTCAAAAATTTCTGCATTTGTCATATATAAAAAGTGTTAAGCGTTTTAAGGCACACCAGGATATTGCATTGGAAGCAGCGTAAAACCAATCTTTCTCACACCCGTAATTATACAAACAGGCCGAAATATCATGTGCTTGTTGACCTCTTTGGTACCCGCATCTAAATCGTTTTCAACTCGCAGCTAAATGTATGCCATCATATTTATATATTCAAATAAAATCATTCATAGAATTAGAAAGCTTAAAATAATAGCAGACATGGGCACTAAACACTGTATTAACATCATTATTATGTTTACGCATGTTTATAAAAGTTCCTTATAAAAATATAACTGGCTGGCTTCCTATAAATTAAAAGGATGCCTCTTTCGAAGCATCCTTTATACTGAAAAATGAAGTTGTTTATTGTTTAACCAGTTTTATCGTTTTTACAAAATTACCTTGTCTTACATTCAGGAAGTAAACACCAGGTGCATACCTTGTGGCATCTATATCCATTACTCCGTTGGATTGCTCAGTAACTTGTGATTGAAGCTTTCTTCCATCAACGCCGTACAATTTAACTATTGCAGGTTGCTGCTCTGCCAGTGACAGGTACAACCTGAACGTTTTGGAAGATGGATTGGGATAAACATCTGCAGTAACTACGTGACCGCCGATGATAGTTTGTGCGTTTGATGATGAGGATATGAATTTATCGCTGTTGCCATCGGAAATTTCATCGGTGCCGCATTTGGCTGTAGTGCTGAATTCTGCATCTACACGCGTAAATTCAAAATTATCTTTCCAGCTTATTATTGCTACATTGGGCACCGGTATATTGCGGAGCGTAACTGTATTGGTAGTAAAGGAAATGCCGCCAGGCGGAACGGTTACAGTGCCGTGCTGGCTGGTGCCTTCTACAAACCATTCAGCATCCACCGGGAAAAGATTCGGATTCAGTATTTTCCAGTTGCGCACCAGAGAAGGGTCATCCGAACAAAGCGGCTTTAGTTTCAGGTTTTCCACATACAGGCTTGGAAATTTCACTTTTCCTACAGCTTTTACTGCATTGACAAATCCGTAGCCGGTATTAAAATCGAAACCTTTATCGAAGCCATCTGTGTAGATGTCATCCATATCGCTTGCGGTGGATTCGAGTACCCCCTTTACCTGGTCGGGGGTTAGATTATTGAGCTTTTCAGCTTCGAGCATTAAAGCTGCGACACCTGCAACATGTGGCGTAGCAGCAGAGGTTCCAAAAAAGTTAGGCAGCGTATCTGCATCATCAGGAATGTCCTGGTTGGGATAAGAAGAGAAAGATACATTGCCTCCATCCGGAGCCACGATATTCGGCTTTTTGCGAACTAGTGGCGGTATCCTGTTACCCTGAATATCAAAGTAATTAGGCACGCCACCCTCTGCAGAAAAGTATTCGACCATTGCTGTGTCCAAACCATATTGAGGAGTTTGCAAATACCAGGCAGCACCCGTAGAAATAGCGCCTGCTGCTTTGGTATGCCCTACCAGGGTGGGCGCAAGTATGCCGGGAATAGGAGGATCGGTAAGATAAAATTCTGCATCACCATATAAAATGTATTTCAGGCGTTTTACATCAGGGCCTGCATATTTTAAAATGGTAAGAAAGAACGTGTAGTTCTCAGTATTGTTATAATAGCCCAATAGCTCAACAGGTTCACCGCTCATTAAATTGTCGGAGTTACCTGCGGCAACAATGTTTCCATTTATATCGGATAAATAAATATCAAAATCTGTGGTGGCTCCCACACCACTTGCAGCAAAGGAAGACTGGTCCCACTGGAACGACATAATAATGGTGCCACCGCTGGGTACATACAAAGGCTGCGCATATACGGGCGAATCAGCCGGAGCGCTGAAATTGTGAGCAGTTCCATATCCCGGCCCAAGAGGCTCTACATCAGTAGGGCGGTACTTGCTGTCGTAAGACGCTATACTTTGATTGCCTGCTGCAGAAAAATAAGATACACCCCTGCTTTTGGCAACATCAACAGATTGTGCAATGATGCCATCCTGGAAAAAAGGCTCATCGAAATATTGAACATCATCACCAATTACTTTACATCCCTTGTTGGTAAGGGTTTGTATACCCTGGGCAAAATCTGCTTCACCATCATAAGCAGTATAAAAGGCGAGATCAGCACCGGGTGCCACATCATGCACGATCTCCATCATCTGGCGGCCTTCGTCTGTTCCCCCGGAGTCGAGATCTTTCACTACCTGCACAGGCGTATTAAATCCATAAGGGTTATCCCTGCCGGGAAGCTCGCCATGCTTAACACCCTTATGCGCTGTGCCCAGGTTATTATAACTATCTGATAAAATACCCACTTTCACGCCGTCCCCATTTACATCAAAATCCTTTCTTGCTTTATAGGAAAGCTGGGCGGTGTCGCCCTGGCTCACAATGCCTGTTACAGAAGGCCCGCCTTCTCCCTTATTTCCAAAACTGTTATGGACACCAGCCGCCGGCTTCACGGGCTGGTGCATCGGCTTATAAGAAGGCTTAGCATACTGTATGCTTGTTGCGGATTCTATTTGTGGTAAAGCGGTCACAGGTATGTAACCGGATATTACCCGGCCATAAACACCCGTGATGGTTACGCCTGCCTTTTGCAGATCTGCTTTAGCCGCATTGACATTCTCTTTTGCAGTAAAATCCACGAGCACCTGGCCGTTCTTTATCTGCATAAAGTTTTGCAAGGCACTGGCTGGAGGCAAAGGTTTAGATAACGCCCTGTTTTGTTGCGTGAGTTGCTGACTTTGATTCAGGCTTTTCAGGTCAGGACTAAGGTTAGAAGACGATTTAGAGAGATTTAATGGCTGAAGCTTCCCCTTCATTTGTGGATTGCCCTTTATCTGAGCATATCCGGAATAAATAAAAAGCAGGCAAATAACAAAAGGTAATAAATGTTTCATGGTGCATGTTTAAGTTATAAGAAGTAATTGAAAAAGGTGTTCGGTTGGTTTATAGATTATTCAAGAAGCTGGAAGTCAGGCATAGCTGAATTACATTTGAAAGCTAATAATTTTTCAGAAAGCAAAAAATTATATTTCAGCATTGTTTATAAATAATATTATTAAACGCACGACTTCGTGATGAGTAAATCCCGGCATCACTTCATCCATATAAAGTAAAGAGATGGTGCATAAAAAAACCGGGAAGCGTTTCAAAGGCTTCCCGGTTTTTAGTCCAATACTATCACTCACTAATCCTCCTGGCTCACGGGTTTTTGCTGTTTGTGCATCATATCGGTTATCTGTTCATCAGGCAATATGTTGCTCATAGCTACCTGCACTTTGTTCATAAAACCGGAGATTACTTTATCCTTTCCGGCCATTAAAGCTTCATAGCCATCTTTGGCTACTTCTGAAGGCGGAGTAAGCTTACCTTCCTGAACAATCTTGGCATCCTGCATATCTGCTTTGTTGAAGAAATCAGTATCTGTGGCACCGGGCAGCAATGCCGTTACAGTAATGCCGCTACCTTTCAACTCATTGCGTATAGCTTCTGTAAAAGAAAACACGAACGCCTTGGTAGCATGATACACTGATTGCAGTGGTCCGGGCACTTTTCCTGCTATGGAAGCAAGATTCAATATTTTACCCCTGCCATTCTGCACCATAGCTTTAAGGAATTGTTTAGTAAGAATTACAAGGCTCACAATGTTGAGGTTGATGATATTTATTTCCCTTTGTATATCCGTATCCACAAATTCGCCATACACACCTTGCCCGGCATCGTTCACCAATATTTCTACATTCAAATTCCTGGATTGTATTTCCTCATACAACTGAAAGGCATTATCTGGTTGAAACAGGTCCTTAGAAATAGTTAGCACATCCACGCCATGCTGCTGCAGCTCGTTCGCAGCAGATGTTAGCTCGCTTTCATTTCGGGCAACCAGTATTAGATTATAGCCGTCGCTGGCAAAGAGCCTAGCAAGCTCCAGTCCTATACCGGAAGTGCCGCCGGTAATCAGCACATAGTTTTTGTCTTTTTTCATACATTATTTTTTATAGGTTATAAAAAATTATAAACGATAATTATGCCAGTAAGCGAAGACTTTATTAAATATAATCAGCAGGATATTTTAGGAGATTAACCTAAACATTTGTAAATATATTTGAGTGAGCTAAAGAGAATGTTTAATTCAAGTTTCTTATCATAAATTTTAGTTAGTTCACAATATATATGCGCATATTTCTTGCAAACATTCTTTTCTTATTACATACTGCGTCCGGCTTTTCGCAGGCAAAAATAAGCAGGCTAAAGATCTCACACCTCACCGGAGATTTCTATATCTATACCACTTCTGTTATGCTTAACAACAGTCCCTTTCCTGCTAATGGCATGTACCTGGTTACGAATAAAGGCGTAGTGTTGTTCGACACACCATGGGATACCACTCAATTTCAACCACTGCTTGACAGCATTAAACTTAAGCATCATAAAAGTGCTATTCTATGCATTGCTACTCATTTTCATGAAGACCGAACCGCAGGCCTTGCTTATTACAGGCAGCAGAGTATTGCCACTTACACCACCCGGAAAACGGACGAACTCAGTAAAAAGACCGGTAAGAAAAGGGCTCAGTTCTTAATAGATAAAGACACTACTTTTAATGTGGGACAATATTGGTTTGAAACTTATTATCCGGGACCCGGACATACGGCAGATAATATAGTGATATGGTTTGGGAAAGAGCGCATTTTATATGGCGGCTGCCTGATAAAAAGTACCGAAGCCGATAACCTGGGTAATATGGAAGATGCAGATGAAAAACAATATGTTGCTACCATTGAGAATGTTCAGAAAAGATTTCCCAATCCAAAATATGTTATACCAGGTCACCAGTCCTGGACAAGCACACGCTCCGTTGAACACACCTTGAAACTGGCTAAACAATACGAAAACGATAAATAGCAAATTTTGGTTTCAGCTGGGAAGCAGAGTAAGTAAGGCTTGATGGTAATGCAAAAAATATTAATCGTCACCATAAATTAATTTTCCTTTAAGCGTAAGATGCTTGTTTATGATATTACTGATCTTATCTGAAAGAAAATCAACATTCAATAAATTGTCTTTCGAAGATTTTCTTCCTGTATAAACATTCACCGTCAGGTAGACATCTTTATCAGCAAGCTGGTCATACGTTTTATTTTGAAATTTCACGTTGTCAAACCTTGCAACCTGTCCATAATATATTTCTCTTTTTGCAGAAGCAACGTAAAAAGAACCGTCTTCTTCCGAATGTACCTTTGATGAATCTTTGGGTGTTCCCTGTAAAAGAATGTCTACAATAATGGTCTCTTTGCTATTGACAATTCTTTCTTTAGCTTTTGGACTTAAAGAGATTTCAATCTCAAAAGGTGGTATTACAACCGAATCGCCACTGAATGTATAAATGCTTTGTTGCTTTATGGATGTCGTATCAGTCGGTTTTATTGCAATATTTTTATCAGTATCCTGGCCTGCAACACTCTTTACGGTTGATCCATTATGTGATGTGCAGGAAAAGAAAAGCGTCGCAACTGAAACTGTCATTAAAGTTTTAATCATAAGTAAGGTTTCATTATTACACGTCAATTATGCAGGTTCCGAAGTTGTGTGTTCGATGAGGCTTATATATTATGTTCATGTGCTATCACTATAAGTGCTTTTAGAAGATGCTTACAATGCGTTGCTTTAGCCTAATTGCCTCACTTCACTATTTGAACAAGTGTTTTGCTACGCTTTACCTGCTTTGTGATAAAATAAATTATGCAAACAACAGCAATAAATATAAGGGTCGAAAGAATTTCCCATTTACCTAAACTTGTAAGTAACCAAATAATAGCGACTACACCAATTACAGGAGTTATAATTCCGCCTGGAGCTTTAAAATTTTTTTCATCTCCTTCCATTTTGTTCTTTCGCAATTTTATAGTTGCTAAAATAACCGCGAGGTAAATAAGCAATATAATAGCACTTGCCATAATAGCTAATTGTTGAAATCCACCTGCAATAGAAAAAATAAATATAATAACCCGTAAGTTATTATAGCGAAGATATGGTGTGGCAAACTTAGGGTGAACTTTACCAAGAAATTTTGGAAATAATCCATCATTTGCTCCTGCAAATAAAGCCCGTGGTGTACATAAAATATCAAGCGTTACATTTCCAAAACAAGAAAGAGCAGCGCAGAGTAATAAAACAGTTGCGCCTGCTGGCCCTATAATTTTATCAGCAACTGCTGCTAATGGTGCACTTTTAAATAAAACCATTTCTGTTCCCAACACACCTTGTGCAACTGTTTGCAAAAGCATATAAACAATCAGAACAACTATTCCCGCAATGCAAATACTAAGCGGAACAGTGCGTTTAGGATTTTTTATTTCTCCGCTTGCTCCAAGCGATGTTTCAAATCCTGCAAAAGCAAAAAATAAAACTAGTGTAGTATCAGAAAAGATTTAAGAGAAGGTAAATGCTCCCAATGCAGATTAGATGATTTTACATAACCAAATCCGAAAATAATAATACCAAGTAAAGGAAGCAATTTTATAATAGTAATGCATTTTAACAACACCAATGCTTTGCTTTGCCCCAAACACATTTATCAATATCATAAAAACAGTCAGAACAAAAAATAAAACACCCCGAATCAGTGGGTTTGCAAAAACAGGAAATAATACGGCTAACGAATCTGCAATAATATTCATCAAAGCAGCACTGCCTAAAATACTCCATCCAAAAAAATACATCCAGTTAATAATATAACCGGGAAGATTGCCAAACGCAGCTTCAACATATGCATACGAACCGCCACTGGTTGTAACACGGCTTCCTATTTCTGCATAACAAAGCATAATAGCTGCAAACAGGATACTGCAAAATATATAACCAAATACACTAAATGCCGCCAAGTGCAGCGCTTACAATTGCTGGAAGTACAAAAATGCCTGCTCCGATTACACCACTAATGATTGAAAGTGTAAGTCCGGGAACTCCAATAACACGTTTTAAACCTTCATCAGAATTTGCAGTTGGCATCGTTAAGTTTCAGTAATGGAATAATTAATGAATGTAGGATTAAAAAACGACATGTAATTTTTATTATTAAAAGCAATTATTATAAATAAAGAAATTAATTGCCCTACTATCCACAATTATATTGATCACCTTCTTGTAAATCACTGAATGGCGCATCCTGCTTTTAACCGTTTTTTAAATATGACATGCTGTCAAAATTATCTATATGGTTTGTCAATTGTTTAGTAATGCGCAATGCAACCATTTACTTCTCCTTTCATTGAAAATAACAACGCAAAAACACTTAAACCCTGGCTTCCTAAAAGAGTACTTATAACACCTGATGCGTATAAAGAAAATTTTGCACAGCAGATGTTGCAGCGTATTCAATCATTTAATATTCCTGTTGAAATTTTAAAGAGTAACAGGTTAACTGGTGTAAAAGCCGCAACAGAAAAAGAAACGTATAAGCTTGCAAAGAATACGCTGGCTATTGTAAATGCACCGCCATCAGCTTTTAAGCTAAGGCCTATTCCGCCATCTGCAGATTTCCAGTTTCATTTGGCAGAGGGTTGCCCGGCGCATTGTCAATATTGCTATTTAGCAGGCAGTTTGCAAGGAGCGCCTGTAGTGCGGGTGTTTGCTAATCTGCGTTCTATTCTTGAGAATACGGCACACTATCGCATTAAAGGAAAGGTTACTTCGTTTGAAGCAAGTTGCTATACTGATCCTTTAAGCATTGAACATCTTACAGGAAGTTTGGAAGAAACGATTCGTTTTTTTGGTGAGCAAGAAAACGTGCATTTACGGTTTGTTACCAAATTTACTTCAATAGACAAGCTTTTGGCTATTCAGCATAATGGGCATACGCGCTGGCGTATAAGTTTAAATGCTGCGCCTGTTTCTTCAAGATTGGAAGGCGGCACCGCTTCTTTAACAGCACGCATGCAGGCTTTGCGAAAATTAGCCTTGCCGTATAATAAAGGTGGCGGTAATTATAAAATCGGTGTTGTATTGGCACCCATCATGGCATTTGAAGGTTGGAAGGAAGCGTATATAGAAATGCTTGAGCAGCTGCAACAACAAATTGATTTTCCTGCCGATCTTACATTTGAATTGATTACACATCGTTTTACACCAGTCTCAAAAGAAGTTTTGCAGGGCTGGTATCCAAATACTGGTGTAGATATGGATGAAAGCAGGCGGGCAATGAAGCGCAATAAGTTTGGCGGTATCAAGTTTATCTACACACCGGTTATGATGCAGGAAATGAAACAGTTCTTTTATTCAAAAATCAATAAGCGTTTTCCTTCCGCTACTATTTTATACTGGACGTAGTTTAAACATAGGAATGCGACCGTCCATAACGTTAATCTTAATTACTGATGGATAAATATTGACGGCGTTTCTATGTTTCGTCATCATTAAGCCAAACTACTTTCTGTTCCGGTTCATGGTCTTGTCCAAGAATATCTTTGTACAGATCGGGCCGCCTTGCTTTTAAATATCGCCTGCCACCTGCCTGGTTAAGTTTTTCAGGCGTAATCGTTGCTATAGCAAAGCTGTCATCAAATGAACGGCATTCGGCGATGATATCTCCAAATGGATCAATGATCATTGAGCAGCCGTTTTTCAACTGGTCATCATCCATGCCAATAGGATTTGAGAAAATAGTATAGATGCCATTATCGTAAGCCCGTGCCGGCAACCATTTCATCAGCCAGCTTCTGCCCTTCATCCCATCAAATTCCAAACGTAACGAGATTGGATCGCTCTCCCGATTTTCCCAAAGCCTCGGGTCAACAAACCCGGCACCCGGCCGGGTAGATGGTGTACACATCGTTACGTGAGGCATAAAAATAATATCCGCTCCGAGAAGTGTGGTTGCTCTCACATTTTCAATAATGTTATTATCATAACAAATTAAAATCCCACATTTCCAACCATAAATTTCAAAAATGCAATAGCTGTCGCCTGGTATCAAATGTGGGTTTATGAACGGATGCAACTTCCTGTGTTTTGCCACCAACCCATTTTTGTCAACACAAACATAGGCTTTGAATAAATTGTCCCTTTCGTCTTTTTCAAATAAGCCTGCCAGTATAACGATGTTGTTGCGTGCTGCTACTTCGGTAAGTTTTACAATGCTTGCTCCACCCGGAATAGGTTCTGCCAGCTCAAGCATTTGTTCTTTTGAAAGTTTCCTCGCAAAGGTGTACCCGGTGACAGAACATTCATGCAAAGCAATAACATTTGAGCCCTGCTGCGCTGCCTTGGTTGCAAGCCGATCAATCACTGAGAGGTTGTAGCTTTTATCTCCGCTTTTGTTCTCAAATTGGGCTGTTGCTATTTTTATTTTATCCATAGAAAAAATATTGGTCTTAAAATTAAATCAAAGTTCAATGCTTTGTCGCGGCGGTAAGCGGAGGTTGATGTACATGTACAATCCGGTTACTTTATTAAATAAATTTAAAGTCATTTTGTAATACTTTAGCATTATTAAAATCATTTTATATGAAAACGATAAGAGTTTGTTTGGCTGCCATGGCGCTGATGTTTTGTAATGTAACGCATGCACAGCAATGGGTTTCACTCTTTGATGGTACCTCATTAAGCGACTGGAAGGTGGGCGATAATGCATCTACCTTCAGCGTGGACAGTGGTATGATTAAAGTGAATGGTAATACCGCTCATTTGTTTTATGAAGGTGCGGTGAACAATCACAACTTTAAAAATTTTGAATTTAAAGCAGATGTAATGACCAAGCCACATGCTAACTCAGGCATCTATTTTCATACGGCTTTTCAGCAAGGTGGCTGGCCGGAAGTTGGTTATGAAGTACAGGTAAATAATTCGCATACCGATTGGCGCCGTACGGGCAGCTTATACGGTATTGATGATGTGAAAGAGGTGGTAGCGCCGGATAACGTTTGGTTTACAGAATACATTAAGGTGGTTGCCAACCATGTGATTGTAAAGATCAATGATAAAACAGTGGTTGACTACACGCAGCCAACTAATGTGCCACCGCCTGATAAAAAAGGACCGATTGATTCAAGCGGCACCTTTGCTTTGCAGGGCCACGATCCCGGCAGCACTGTGTATTTCAAAAACATTATGGTGAAAGTGTTGCCTGATTAAAGAAATTCCAGGTGATTAAAATGATTACTTATTCATGCCGGGGTTTGTGTGATGTCCTAAAATGATTTTACTTAATTAAGTGCTTTGTTTTGCGTTTAGGCAAATCAACATCCTCCCCATTTAGGTCATCTAAACATCCTCTCTGCTAATTTATTCCGTTCTCAAACTCTTTACAGGGTTTGCAATTGCTGCTTTTATTGATTGAAAGCTTACTGTAATTAAAGCAATCAACATCGCTAGCAATACCTGCAATTAAGAATATCAACCAGCTTATTGTAATTCTATATTCATAACCTTGAAGCCAGCTTATTCATCATCCACCATGCAACAGGAAATGCAACTATACATGAGAATGCAACCAGCTTTAAAAAATCTTTTGATAATAATGCTGCAATGCCTGGAACACTTGCGCCCAACACTTTTCGTACACCGATTTCTTTGGTTCTGCGTTCTGCTGTATAAGCCGCTAATCCAAACAAACCCAAACATGAAATGATGATGGCAAGCGCAGCAAATACTCTTGATAATTTACTTATCAGCATTTCACTCAAAAATTGTGCATTGAACTGATCATCTACAAATTTGTATTCAAAAGGATAAGCAGGATTATCTTTCTTCATGACTGCTCCTATTTTTGCCAATGCATGTTTCAGCATCGCTGTTTGCCTTTATTCTTACATACATCAGATTTGCTGCCTGTGGTATATAATAAAAAATTACAGGGGCTGACTCGCCATACATATCGCCATATACATAATCTTTTACAACACCTGTTACTATTAAATTGAAAGTTCCATTATTAGTCTGGCGCTCCATTGTTTTTCCAATAGCACTTCCTTTGCCTAACAATTTTTCCATTGATTGCGTAACAATAACATTGAATAGGTTGAGTGGAATCTTTTGGCATGTGTTTATCATTCAGACTCTATTACATCGGTAGGCTGAAAATCTCTGCCTTCTATAATATGCATGCCCGTAGTTGACATAAATTCGCGCGCTTACTAATCTTTGTGAAATAACAATATTGCTGTTTGGGATTTTACCCTGCCAGTTAATACTGGTGGTATTATTTCCGCCTGAAATGTGTTTCATGGTCAGCCAATGCTGCATTCTCTACAACGCCCGTATTTAAAAGGTCCTGCTTAATGGAAGAAAAATTTTTTACCATATCTGCCTGTGCATCTATTTGTATCAGATTGTTTTTATTATATCCAAGGTCCCTGCTTTTTACATGTTGTATTTGCTGGTAAATAATAATGGTGCTGATGATAAGCACAATTGAAACAGCAAACTGCGCTACTACCAAACCTTTTCTTATAATTGCCGCACTTCCTGTTTTTAATTTTATTCCTTTTAAAACAAATACAGGATTGAATGATGAAAGATATAGTGATGGATAACTTCCGGCAACAAGTCCGCAGATTAATGCAAGCAACAATAATGCAGTAAAATGAGATGGGTTAGTTAAGCCTAACGACAGATTTTTTTGTACCAATAAATTAAATGCAGGCAATACAAAAATACATAATAAAAACTGCAACAACGGCGGCAAGCAAAGCCATGAATATGCTTCGCCTATGAATTGAAAAACAAGTCTTTTTTTTCCTGCGCCTAATACTTTTCTTACACCAATTTCTTTTGAACGTTTTTCGCTGCCTGCGGTTGCAAGATTCATAAAGTTGATACATGCAATAAATAAAATGATCCATGCAATGATGGTAAACAAATGCACATACTGAATTCTTCCGCTGCCTGTTTCTTTGCCATTATCAAAATCATTTCGCAAATGCCAGTCATTCATACCGAATAAAAATACATGCACAGTAGATACAGATGATTCATATTTTTTGCGTGGTGAAATCATACAAAGGATTTAATAATTGCTTGTTTATAGCAACAGCATCAGCACCCGGTTTTAATTCAACATAAGTGGTAAGGCCAAAATTATCCCACGTTTGTGCCCATTCGCAGGTTTTCATCATACCAAACCTTGAAAGGTGCCAGCCATTCAAATTGTAGAGAAGAATTTTCCGGCAAATCTTTTAAAACACCCGTTACCACATAATCCTGTTTATTATCCATGCGCACTGTTTTGCCGATTACATTTTTTTCATCACCAAAAAATTTCTTCGCCGTTTTTTCTGTTATTACGATTGAATGCAATTGCTGGAAAGCATTGCCGGCATTGCCTTCCACAAAGGGCAATGTGAACATGCTGAACAAAGAAGGCTCGGCATAATTGCCTGAGGCATACACTGATTTATTACCGATGCGTAAACAACATTGAAGTGCATCTTCAGTTGCACGGCAGGTATTTGCAATACCCGGTATAGTTGCCTGCAATGAAGCGGCCAGCGGGCCAGGCTGTTGAAGAATGCGTGAACACACCATCATCAACTTTATCATTTGTCTTAACAAGAAATAACCTGTCTTTTTTCACATTATTATTATCAAAATTCACTTCATCTTCCACCCATAAAAAAATAAAACCTGCGCAGGCAATACCAATTGCCAATCCAAAAATGTTTAGGAAGCTATAACCTTTATTTTTCCAAAGGCTGCGGAACGTTGTTTTGAAAAAGTTGCGAAACATGAAATGTGTTTTAAGTGGTATGTTTTATATTTTGTAAGTAAAAAAATTGCTTAATTGATTTTTTTAATTATTCCGTTCTTAAACTTTTCACAGGATTGGCAATGGCTGCTTTAATGGTTTGAATACTCAGCGTTATCAATGCAATTAATAACATGCCTGAGCCTGCTAATATAAATACCCACCAGCTCATTGCAGTTTTGTATGCATAATTCTGGAGCCATTTATATATTGCCCACCACGCCAGCGGTGCTGCAATTAAAAAGGCAAAGCATACTAATTTTATAAAGTCTGTTGATAGAACAGATACAATATTTGTAACAGAAGCTCCTAATATTTTTCTAATGCCTATCTCCTTGGTTCGGGTATTAATGGTGTACATTACAAGGCCCAATAAACCCAGGCAACTGATAAATATGGCGAGTCCTGTTGCCCATGACAGCAGGCTGGCTGTTTGCTGCTCCTGCTCATACATTTTCGCAATGGTATCATCATAAAACTTATAATTAAAATCTTCCTCGGGATACAGTTGATTATATGCTTTTTGAATTTTACTGATAGCGTTATGCCAGGCAAAGCCACCTGCAGTATTTGGCTTCAGACGAACATGAAAAGTGGAACCATTACCATCTGCAAATACCAGCGGGAAGATGGGCGCATGTGTTGACTGGTCATGAAAATTTTGCATCACACCAACAACCGGCATTAGCTTTCCATTAAAGCTCAGGTACTTTCCAAGTGCATCATTTGGCTTTTGAAAGCCCAGTAATTTTGCGTACGCATCATTTATAAGAAATTCTCTGAACGTATCGCTTGGTGCAACATTTCTGCCGGCCAATAATTTTAATTTATACACATCAATATATGCAGGATTGCCCCACCTGAATTGAATCTGCGTCTGCACATCTTTTTTTGGCGGATAAGATACGTTTGTATATGCAACTCCAACATCCGCAGGAGAAAGAAAACCAGAGCTGGCAACCTGCACTTCCGGAATTGCATTGATATTGTTTAAAAGTTGTTGCGTGTGCGCAGTAACTGTATCATGCGGCGTATCAAATGTGATAATGCCATCTTTATTAAATCCTAAATCACTATTCAGAGAATAATTAATTTGTTTGCTAACCATTATCGTAGCAATAATAAAAAATTGCGCTATTACAAATTGTGAAACGGTTAATGCTTTTCTTATCCATGCATGTCTTGTTTCACTGCTGTTTGCAAAAGATTGGTTTTTTAAAACCAGCACCGGTTTATAACCGGATAATATTAATGCCGGGTACAGGCCCGAGATAAAACTTACAAAGAGGGTAAGCAGGAGCAGGAATAAAAAGATTGATGGCTGCTGAAGAATACTTAGATTTAAACCAGGCGGTATAAAATCTTTAAATACATTAAACAAAAATGGGGTTAAGCAAACTGATAGTATTGTAGCAATGAATGTAATAAAAAAAGTTTCACCTAAAAATTGAAACACCAATTGCTTTTTTGAACTGCCCATTGTTTTGCGTATGCCAATTTCTTTTGCACGATGTGTTGCATTGGCTGTAGTAAGGTTGATAAAATTGATACAACCCAACAATAAAAGAAACGCTGCAATTGCCAGTAAGCCATATAATGTTGGCAAATGCGCTGTTCTTCCACCAACACTTGCATACTGAATATTAAAATGCACATCATTTAAAGGCTGCAAATGAAAGCTCATTGTATTGGCTGCATCTTTGTTTGCGTTTTTATTATACTTTGCAAGAAGCGTTTTTAATTGCGTTTCAATCTGAGGTGCTTTACTACCTGCAGAAGTTTTACATACAATTGCGAATAAGCCATCCAGTCGTTCCACACGTTCATCATAAACTGGTCCTGTAAATGTGTTTGCGCAATAGTTGCATAGGATATAAATTCAACTGCATTAAATGCTGTTTGTTGATGCAAATCTTTTACAATGCCTGAAACAGTTACCGTAATATCATCGTTATAATTTATTTGTTTACCAACAATATCACTTGCCGGAAGTGACGGAAAATATTCATGCGCCCTGCTTTCGGTGAGCACAACATTAAAAGGGTTTTTCAAAGAAGTATTTGGTGTGCCTGCAATCCATTTATAAGGCAGCAAATAAAAATATTGCGGATTGGTAAAAACAATGTCTGCTTGTTTCTTAAACACAACAGGCTGGCTTATTCCTTTTTTTGCAATCGTAACATTAGCCGTTGCATCACCCTGGAACTGCATCACCGGAACTGTAAGTTCCACACCTGTAACTTCCTTTTGTATAGCGCCTGCTAACGGAGCTTGCACTGCTGCGCTATGACCTTCATTACCATCAAACTTTGCATCAAGCACTACACGATAAATACGATCGTTATCTTTTTCAAATTTGTCATAACCGAATTCATAAAATGCAATTAAAAAGATAATCAATGAAGCACTGATGCCAATTGATAAACCCAGCACATTGATAACAGAAAAAGATTTGTTGCGCCAGAAATTTCTGAATGCAGTTTTGAAATAATTTTTAAACATGTTTTTTTGTTTAAGCTATTAGCTAATTTTTACTCCGTTCTCAAACTTTTTATCGGGTTTGCTATGGCTGCTTTTATTGCCTGGAAACTTACAGTTATCAATGTGATCAGTAAAGCACCGAATGCCGTTATCCCAAAGATCCACCACGATAAATTTGTACGGTATGGGTAACGTTGCAACCAGTTATGCATAAAATAATATGCTATTGGCATAGCAATGAGTAATGAGATTATAACAAGCATCACAAATTCTTTGGATAACAATTGCCAGAGATTGTATACCGTTGCGCCTAATACTTTTCTTACACCAATTTCTTTTGTACGCTGCTCTGCCATAAAAGATGCCATGCCAAATAAACCAAGACATGAAATGAAAATGGCAAGCGCAGCAAAGAAGCTGGCAAGCTTGCCAATGCGTTCCTCATCCCCAAATTTTTTTGCATAGTCATCATCTGTAAACTTATATTCAAAGGGCTGTTCGGGATTATATTTTTTAAAAACACTTTCAATCTTTTCCAAAGCATCATGTGTGCTTACAGCAGGATTTACTCTTATAATAATAACTTCCTGCGGATCTTTGTTGGTTACAAATACAGTGCGAAACACCGGCTCGTAGGGTGACTGCATCACCATATTTTTTACAATGCCAATTACATGATAGGGCTTGCCATCCCAGGTGATGGTTGCACCAAGCGGATGCTTAAGGCCCGTAAAATTTGCTGCCGTTTCATTTAAAATTATACCTGATGAATCAGTAAGAAAATCTTTTGAAAAGTCACGCCCTTCTTTAAATTGCCAGCCTATTGTTTTGCCAAAATCAATTGAAGAATACACTACATTAAAATCACCATTTACGGATGTATTACGTCCCTGCCAGTCAAAGCCGTTATCTTCTTCATTCACATAAGTTGTAGCACTGGAAGATTCTGCCATACTTATTACGGTGCCGGAGTTGATCAACTCATTATTTACCGCGTCAAAATGCTTATGAATATCTTCTGTAACCATTGGTATGGTTATAAGTCCATTGCGATTATAACCAACAGGCCGGTTCTTTGCAAATTGTACCTGGTTAAAAACAACAATAGTTCCTATTACCAATATTAACGAAACGCTGAATTGCAGCACTATCAACACTTTGCGTGGAAGCGAAGCAAAACTTCCGGCCCGGAAAGTACCTTTTAAAACTTTTACAGGTTTAAATGAAGATAGATATAGTGCAGGATAACTGCCCGCAATAAGGCCGGTGATTAATGTAAACAAAATTGCAGCTAACCAAAACGAGGCATTACTCCATGGTATTGAAATTTGTTTATCTGCTACATCATTAAAAAAAGGGAGTATCAGCTGAACTAAAAGCAAAGACATCACAAGGGCAAAGACGGTTACTAACAGAGACTCAGCAAAGAACTGTCTTATCAATTGACTACGCAAAGAACCTATTGCTTTCCTGATGCCAACTTCTTTTGCACGCTTTTCTGAACGGGCCGTTGAGAGGTTCATAAAGTTGATGCAGGCAAGTAACAACACAAAAATACCAATGATACCAAACAGCCATACAAACTGTATTCTTCCGCCAACATTTACACCGTTTTTAAATTCTGAATATAAATGCCATTTGCTCATAGGTAATAAGAAAACGACCGGTTTAAATGCAGCATCTTCGGGTGTAACTCTTTTTAGTTTTACATCCTTTATTTTGGTTGAAACCTTTTGCATATCCGAATTGTCTGCCAGCTGAACCAATAGCTGGAATGAATTATTACGCCATGGGTTGGTATATTTTTCCGGCCATGAATTATCGTCAATATACAATTGCCATGGTGCAATAAAAGTGAGGTCTTTAAAATCTGAGTTATAAGGAAGGTCTTTATATACACCGGCGACTTTCACCTCAAACTTGTTATCGATTTTAATAATTTTATTCAATGGGTCTTTGTCCCCAAACAGTGCTTTTGCGGTGGAAGCAGAAAGTATTATATTATGCTTATCGGTTAGTGCATTCCTGCTGCCCTCAATCATTTGCAGTGAAAGCATATTGGTAATATCAGGCTCTATAAAATTTCCACCCTTAGATATTTTCTTGTCACCGAAAGCCAGAATATGATTGTTAATCCATGACATCATAGCGATATATTTAAAATCGCTGCCAAAATTGTTCTTAAGTTCATTACCTGTTAGGTATGGCAAAGAGGATTGCGTGCCCACTTCGCCATTCATGGTCTGATGCTGCATTACACTTGCCAGCTTATCATAGTGCTGAAAATCTTTATTGAATGAAAGCTCATCAAAAATCCATAAACCAATCAAAATTGCTACAGCCATACCAACAGCCAGCCCTGAAATATTTATCAGCAGAATGCGCTTTGTTTTTTATCAAATTCCGCCAGGCAGTTTTGAAATAATTTTTAAACATATTATTTTTTATTTTATTCCGTTCTCAAACTCTTTACGGGTTTGCAATTGCTGCTTTAATTGCTTTAATGCAAACTGTCGTCAATGCAATGCCAAATGTTATCAGTGCCGCTAATACAAAAATCCACCAGCTTAAACTTGTTTTATAAGCAAAGTTTTGAAGCCATTTATTCATCACCCAATAACCTGCAGGCAATGCAATACATGTTGCAATTAATACCGGCTTCAATAAATCTTTTGATAATAACACAACAATGCCTTGCACAGATGAACCCAAAACTTTTCTTACACCAATTTCTTTGAAACGTTTTGTTGCAGTAAACGATGCTAAACCAAACAAACCAAGGCAAGCAACAAAAATGGCAAGACCTGCAAACACAGATAAAATAGTTTGCTGACGAATATCTTTCTGATACAACTCATCAAACTGCTGGTCTAAAAATTTGTATTCAAAAGGATAGGCAGGCGCTGCTTTGTTATATGCATTTCTTACTAATGCAATACCTGCCTGCAAGTTGCCCGGTTTTAATTTTACCAATATTTGTCTTCTGTCTTCTGCAGGTGAAATCACCAATCCATTTACCTGTTGTTTTAAAGATTGAAAATAGAAATCATCTACCACACCGATTATTCTTCGTTTCGCACTGTCTGCAACAGTATTTTGAATCCATTTGCCGATGGCTTGTTGCGGAGTCCAGCCTAATTTCGCTGCAGCGGTTTTGTTTATTAAAACTGCAGAAGTTGTATCCGTTGGAAATTGAGAAGAAAAATCTCTGCCCGCAATAATTTTTAAACCTAATGTTTTTACAAATTCAAAGTCTGCAAATTCAGTATTTGCATTCCATTTTTCTGTATGACCTTCCACATCAAATGTCTGCCCATCAAAAAAACCACCGGGCTCACCACTCATTGCACGAAACCGATTGTACAGCGCTTTGATTTTGCAATTCAGTTTTAAAAGAATTAAGGTTGTTATAAATATCACCGTTATCAATAGGAATAATTAATGTTTGCTCTTTATTATAACCAAGCTGCTTGTTCTTTACATAACTCATTTGTTTTGTAATGATGATGGTTCCAACAATCAAAAACACAGATATGCTAAACTGAACAACTACTAATACCTGCCTGAAAGATGCACCGCCTTTGCCCAATTTTAATTTGCCTTTTAATGCTTGTATTGGAGAAAATGCAGACAAGAAAAAATGCAGGATAACTGCCTGCTAAAAACCCAACAACTATGATAACACCAACAAGAAATAAATAAATTGGCAATGCATTCCATGAAACGTTTAATGTATAACCCAACAGTTGATTATACCACGGCATTACGAGCAATAACAAACCCACAGAAAGTATGCATGAAATGGTTGTTAATAAAACGGATTCGCCGATAAATTGCCAAACAAGATTATTGCGCAATGCACCCAATACTTTACGCAAACCAACTTCTTTTGAACGTTCTGCCGCACGAATGGTTGAAAGATTCATGAAGTTGATGCATGCAATAAGCAATATTAAAATGGCAATGGAAAGAAAAATATATACAACCGTTTTATCACCATGCTTTATACTATCAAGGCTTGTGCTATCGAAGTAAACATCTTTCAAAGGCGTTAATGACAAAGACCATTTATAACCGATATTTGCGCAAATCACTGCCTAAATATTTTTCTACAAAAGCCGGCAACTGTCTTTTCAATTTGCGCCTGTGTTACATTGGGTGCAAGTTGTATGTAAGTATACACACCATTATTAATCCATCGTTGTCATCCAACCTGCATCTTTATCTCTTTCAAGCGGAATAACAATATCAAAATACAAATGCGAATTAGAAGGAACATCTTTCGCAATACCTGTAACTTTCAGCGGTGTTTCTTTATTCAGCATTATAATTTTTCCCATTGCATTATCAACGCTTCCAAAATATTTTTTAGCAGTGGTTTCAGTTAGTACAACACTATTCAAGTCTTTTAATACCGTTGTTGGTGTACCTTTTATTAATGGAAATGAAAAGAGGGTAAAGAAAGCTGTATCAACATCCAATTCTTTCTTTTCATGAAAAGATTTTGTGCCAACTGTAAAAAGATTATCATTCTCATTAACGCGAACAGCACTTACAATCTGCCCTTTGAAATCATTCAGCAATGCGGGTGCATGCCGTCCTGATAAATAAGCAACCCTGCCCGATTTGCCATCACTTTCAAAGCCGCGCATTACACGATAAATGCGGTCATTATTTTTATGAAAATGGTCAAAACTAAATTCATTCATGATGAACAAATAAATCATCATGCACACCGTAATGCCAATAGTTAATCCAAAAATATTGATGAAAGAAAACACTTTATTCTTTATGAAATTTCTTAGCGCTGTTTTAAAATAATTTTTAAACATATTTTTTGTTTAAGCTAATAGCTTATCTGTCATTAGCTGTTAGCTAATATTATTCCGTTCTTAAACTCTTTACAGGATTTGCTATTGCCGCTTTTATTGTTTGAAATCCAACTGCAATACATGTTACAACAAGCGCTGCTAAAACAGCTACAGCAAAAACCCACCAGCTTATTGTGGTGCGATATGCAAAATCCTGTAACCATTTATTCATTAAAATCCATGCAATGGGTGCTGCAATAAAAAATGCAACGATTATAAGTTTTAAAAAATCTTTTGATAGTATAAATGATATGTCTTTTATAGAAGCACCTAAAACTTTTCTTATTCCGATCTCTTTAGTTTTTTGTTCAATCATAAATGAAAGTAATCCTACAAGCCCAAGTACATTTATAACAATAGAAAGAAAAGTAAACAGGTTAAATAATTGCTGTGTGCGCTTTTCATTTTTATATAATGAGGCAATGTGCTCATCTAAAAAACTGCTTTCAAATAATTGTTGCGGATAAACGGATGTCCATGCTTTTTCGATGGCAGATAATGTTGAAGCAGAATAACCGTTGTTTAATTTTATGCCTGCATCGTAATAAAAAAACGGAAACTCAACCATCAATACTGGTTTAACTGCATCATGCAAAGAAGCAGTATTGTAATCTTTTACAACACCAATTATTGGTGCCGAAATATCATTGATACCAAATGTTACATATTTACCGAATGCATCTTGTGCGGATGAAAATCCAAGTGCTTTAACAGCCGTTTCATTTAACACAAATGCATAACGTTTTAAAGAATCGGGAATAGAGTTATGTATACCCTGTTCATCATTTTCATCAAACCAACGCCCTGCCGTTAACTGCAGATTATATGTATTTAAATAATTTTTATCAATTGCTTTTATTTCAACATCTTTTTTTTCTGAAGCATATTTTTCTTTGAGATTAAAAGTAGTTAAAGCATTGTTGTCAGTTACCGGTGCGCCTAACGAAAAACTTACATTGCTTACGCCGGGTATAACAGACTAATTTATCTTTTAGCAATTTTAATTGCTCTGGTTTATTTTCAGGCAATCCAATATCAACCACATTATTTTTACTAAAACCTAAAGGTTGCGAGTTTACAAAATGCATTTGCTTTGCCACTACTATTGCGCCAATAATTAAAATTTGCGCTGTTAAAAACTGGAAAACCACCAAGCCTCTTCTTAATGTAACAACAGATGTTTTGGTGTGATTATTTTACTTTTTAAAGCAGCAATAGGATTAAAGCCAGACAACACAAATGCGGGATATAAACCAGAAAGCAGTGAAACTGCCATCCATACACCAATTAATAAAAGAGCACTATTTATATGTAACCAGTTAAGCGGAATATTTTTATCGAGAAAATTATTTAATGGCGGAAGAAAGAACCGTACAGATAATGCGGCTGCAATAAAAACAAATGCTGTGAGCAAAAAAGTTTCTGATAAAAATTGTTTGATAAGATGTGAACGCGTTGCGCCCATTGTTTTTCTTACACCAACTTCTTTTGATTTTTTTATGGCAAGTGCAGTAGAAAGATTTGTATAATTTATACAGGCTGCAAAAATTAAAAACAAACCAATAGCGCCAATCAAATAAAGATAATTGTAGTTGATTGTATAAGACGGGTTGCTGCCGGCATATAACTGGTTATAATGAATATCTGGTAACGGCTGCAGGCTAAAAGTTATTATAGTTCCATCTTTTTTATCGTTGAGATTTTCGTTGGCAATTGAAGTAAGTGCAGTTTCTACTTGCTTCTGCTGGTTTGAATTTGATAAACCTATATAAGTAAAACCTGCCGCATTTAAGCCCCATTCATCAAGCGGAAATCCGCCAATAAGTTCAGGTCTTAATGAAGCATACGGAATAAGCATGTTATAAGGCAGATGCGAATTTGCAGGTGCATTGGCTATTACAGCAGCTACCTGCAAGTCAATAAGATTAGCAATTTTTATACGCTTGCCTATGGGATTTTCATTACCAAAATATTTATGTGCTGTTGTTTCGGTTAAGATTGCAAAACCTGGTTCTGCCAATGCTCTTTTAATACTTCCCTGTTTTACGGTTAAAGGAAATAATTTCGGAAAAACAGAATCAGCAAAAACTATATTTTGTTCTTTGAAATTTTTATCGTCAAAAGAAATAACATCATCTTTTTGAAAATGAATTTGCGAAATTAATTTTTCATCAGGCATCGCAGCGCGCAGCGCAGATGCAAGCGGGTAAGGCGTTACAGGTCCATATGTTTTTCCTGTTGATGAAGAATTGCTTTTTACAACTCTGTAAATGCTAAGATTATTGTTGCTTGATTTATCAAAACTGGTTTCATGCAGAATAAGTAATCCAATCAATAAACATGCAACAACACTTATATATAAGCCAATAAAATTGAGCGCAAAAAAACTTTTATGTCTTTTTAACGTTGCGCCATGCAGTTTTAAAATAATTTTTAAACATAAAGTTGATTTTCAGATGTATGACTTTGTGATGTCTGATTTATTTATTCACGATTGACGGTTCACGTTTAACATTTATCATTCCGTTCTCAAACTCTTTGCAGGGTTTGCAATTGCAGCTTTAATTGCCTGGAAGCTGATACTAACAATAATTATCAATAAGCCATCAATGCACTGCAACAAAAATCACCGCACCAATACTGATGCGATAATCATAATTCATTAGCCAGTTATGCAGAAAATAATATGATATAGGCGTAGCAATTAAACAACTTATCAATACCAACACAATAAAATCTTTTGATAACAATAACCAAACTTGTTGCACAGATGCACCTAATACTTTACGAATGCCAATTTCTTTTGTACGCTGTTCTGCAACATAAGCGGCTAAACCAAACAACCCTAAACATGAAATAAAAATGGCAAGTGCCGCAAACAAACCGGCAAGCTTTCCTATTAATTGTTCAAGATTAAATTTTGAAGCATACTGCTCATCTGTAAAAGAATAATCGTACGGATAAGCAGGATCATATTTATTAAAGAGCGCTGTTAACTGTGTTATGGCATCCTGTGTTTTTATGTTGGCAGATAACCTGTATAACATATTGCCTTGTGGGTCTGGTTGCATATAAAACATCGTAGGGTCTGCAGCTTTGAAGGGTGAAATCATCAATGCGTCTTTTACAACACCCACAATCGTAAATTGCCTATTATTAAAATAGCTGGTTATTTTTTGCCCAACAGGATTTTTTATCCGCAATCTTTTAATTGCGGTTTCATTAAATATTACGCTGGTTGAATCGTAGCTGCCGGTAAAATCTCTCCCTTCTTTTAAATTCATTCCCATCGTTTTAAAATAATCACTCGTAACAAAAATATTACCCATCTCCACTGTTTCACCAGCTTGTTTTCCCGGCCATTGCTGAATATCTGTGTGCCACCAAACATCTGTTGCAGGGCTTGATGCAGTTGTTACGGATGAAACAATTCTTTTTTCAATCAATTCATTTTTTAATGCAGTAAAATTTTTGTTCAAATCGTCATTCATACTGGTTATCATAAGCCTGTTTAAACTATAACCGGTGGGCCTGTTTTTAGCATATTGTATTTGCTGATAAATGATAACGGTGCTTATAATTAAAGCAATGGAACAACTGAATTGAATAACCACTAATATTTTTCTTGATAAGGATGATTTACCAGCTTGTACAGTTCCCTTTAAAACTTTTACAGGATTAAATGAAGAAAGATAAAATGCAGGTCTGCTGCCGGCAAGCAATGCGGTAACCGATAAACAACTTAGCATGATCATCCAGAAATAAATATTACTAAATGGAATGGTGATATGTGTTTCTGTTAACATGTTAAATGCGGGCAATGCTAATGCTGCAAATAATATTGCAAAAACAAAAGCAATAACCGTAAGTAAAAACGCTTCTGCTAAAAATTGTATGATTAAATCTTTCCTTTGAGAACCAATTGCTTTTCGCACGCCAACTTCTCTTGCTCTTTTTTCTGAACGTGCTGTTGTAAGATTAATAAAGTTGATACAGGCAATAATCAATACCAGTAAACCAATGATGGAAAACATTCTGACATAACTGAGAAAACCTTCCGTGTCTTTACCATTTACATAGTTTGAATACAAATGCCAGCGTTCTAAAGGTTGCAGAGTAATATAAGAAAGCATTGCATTTGATTCACCTGTTTCTGTATGTTCTATATTCCTGATTTTCGGTGCCACCTGTGCGTAATCAATACCCGGTTTTAGTTTTACAAAAATTTGCAAATTGTTATTGCTAAAGCTGCTTAACTCATCTGTTTTTAGCTTGTGGATTAATAGCATAAGTGTATGTAGATGGTACTACATATTCAAAACTGAAACTTGCATTTTTCGGTATGTCTTTTATAATGCCGGTTACTTTTAAATCATGCCCATTATCAAACCGTACAACTTTATTCATTGCATCTTCTTTTCCAAAAAGTGCTTTTGCCAGCGATTGTGTAAGCACAATTGAATAAGGGTCTTTAAACACAGTATTTGCATTGCCTTCAACAAATGGATATTGAAAAATTTTAAAAATATCTGTGCCTGAAACAGCACCGTTTACATATAATTTTTTATCGCCCACAATCAAACCATGATTGCCTGTCCAGTCACTTTCAGCTACATATTCACTTCAGGAATTTGTGTGCGTAACGCATCAGCTAACTTTAATGATGTAGTTTGAAAAGTAAGTGTATCACCATTACTGTTAAAGTTTCTTTGCACACGATATACCGATTGATATTCGGGCAAAAATTTATCAAATGAATATTGATTATATACCCAAAGACCAATCAGTAATGCAACAGCCATTCCTATAGCAAGCCCAAGTACATTTAAAATGCTGTAACCAATCGTTCTGGTTATATTCCGCCAGGCAGTTTTGAAATAATTCTTAAACATGATAGAAGTTTTAAGTTGTATTTTTTATGTTATAAGTTTAATTCACGATTTACAATTCACCATTCACATTATCATTCCGTTCTTAAACTCTTTACAGGATTGGCCAATGCTGTTTTTATTGTTTGAAAACAAATTAACAACGCCGTAATAAAACCAAGCACCAGTATGGATAATAAAAATGGCTGCGCTGTAATGCTTATTCTGTAGGCATAATCCTGCAACCATTTATTCATAATAAGATAAGCTAACGGGCAGGCCACCACGCCGGCAATGAAAATTACTAATAAAAATTCTTTTATAAACAATGACATGATGCCCGCAACAGATGAGCCTAACACTTTTCGTATACCTATTTCTTTTGTGCGCTTTTGCACACTTAATGAAATGAGCCCAAGCACACCAAACAAAACAATGATTAATGCGAGCATTGTTGCCGTGTAAGATGCTTTCTTCAATTGTATTTCTGATTTATACAGCTTCGCTAAAGTATCGTCCATAAATTTATATTCAAATGGCGCAGCCGGCATTAATGCGCTCCATTTTTTTTGCAATGCATCTATAGTTGCTGTAAGATTTCCGGGTTTTATTTTAAATGAAAGAAAGCGGTATTGCGGCGCAAACTGAACATTAAAAAATATGATCGGCGATATTTGGTTTTGCATAGAGCCAAAATGAAAATCTTTCGTAATGCCTTTAATTGCAAATACGGTTGGATCGCCCGGAATCCTTACCTGCTGACCGATTGCAGCAGATGCATCTTTATAGCCAAGTGCTTTTATGGCCGTTTCATTCAGAATAACTTTTCCTGAATCAAGGCCGTTGCCATCAAAGAAAGAGCCTGCTTTAAGAGGTACCTGGTACACATTTAAATAATTTTCATCGGATATTAAAACTTGTGATGCAATTGCCTGCAGTGGAATCATTCCCAAATTTATATACCGGTGCCTGGCCGCCGTTATTACCATCAGGAATTTCATACGATAGCGTGGAGCTTTTTACACCGCGGACATCCTGCAGTTGCCTGCGTATCGTTTCCATTTTTTTCACACCTTCCTGGTTCCAGTTTCGTGGCAATTGCGAGGAAACAATATAATCTTTATTATACCCAAAATCTTTACTAAAGAAAAAATTGATTTGTTGTGAAATAATGATAGCGCCAATAAAAGCAATCGTTGCGGTACCAAATTGAAATGCAACTAATGATTTGCGCAGCAATATATTTTCTTTAATTGAAGAAAGTTTTCCTTTTAATGATTCAACTGCTTTTAATGACGATAAAACAAATGCAGGATATATGCCTGAGATGCAACCAATAATGATTGTAAGCAATAAAGGATAAGCGATAAAGTAAAGTGGAAATTCATTGAGATGCGGAATATCATTTCCCAAAATATTACTAAATAAATTCTGTGAAAACATATAAAGTAACAAAGCAAATACAGTGGCAATAAAAACAATAATGATGGATTCAATAAGAAATTGCAAGATCAATTGTCTCTTCAGTCCGCCAAGAACTTTTCGAATTCCTATCTCCCGCATCCTCGCAGCAGAGCGGCTTACAGACATGTTGATAAAATTGATAATCGCCATTATTAAAATAAAAATTGCAATGGCAGATAATGCATACAACATCTTTTTTACAAGCCCATTATTTGCATCGAGATAATAATTTTTCAATGAAACCAAATAAGGCGTCATATTCGAAGCTATCTGCGGCGGTGCGTTTTGTTTCATCAGATACGCCATTGGCTTTTCAAGATCTTTTGGGGTTACACCGTTCTGCAATTCAATGTAACCAGCAATATGGGATTTGGCCAGTCCATGTTTCTTCCAAAGAAACTAATGTTAGAAGAAGGAATATAAATCTGGTTATCGTTTAAGTCATTAAGATATGTTACTGTATTTTTCAGCGGATTGTTCATTACGCCTGAAATAATAAAATCATGCTTTGATCCTGCGAAATTTTGAATGGTTAATGTATTTCCGACAACATCTGTTTTACCAAAATATTTCATGGCTTTATCAGCAGTAATCACTACAGAAAAGGGATCATCAAATGCCGTTTTAGCATTACCATGCAGCAATTTAAATCCATACATATTCAACATCGTGCTATCACCAATTGCAATATCTTCCCTGAAAGCTTTGATCTCCTTTTGACACATGGAAGAAGATACCATCAAAGCGATAATAATTGGCGACAAGATTTGGATAATTATCTTTTAACGCTTTTGCAAGAGGTCCAACAGTAGAGAGTTCGTAACCCATATTCGGGTTTTTCCATTTGCTTTGAATAATGTATTGCCTGTCTGCATTTTTTAAATCTGTATTCACTTGCAATGCGTCCAAACATAAGCGCCAATCAACAATGTAAATGCAATACCGGTGGATAATCCAATAATATTTACACCGGAATAAAAGCGGCTTTTAATAATATTCCGCCAGGCGATTTTGAAATAGTTTTTAAGCATAATAGAAGGTTTACCCTGCAGGTTGTTGCATTATAAATTAGTTAATGGTCACATCATAGAACTGGCATACACGGAATTTATACAACCCCGGTGCCGTTATGCTATCAGCATGATTTTCAACAGTAAATTATTGTGAGCGGTGTGCAAACTGTTCGCTTTCGATACAAGCGATGTGCGGTTATAAGATAGAATCCTCAGTTCATGATTCGTATCTTACAAAACACTTGTTTATAAGATGCCTAGTTCTAAATATGGGTACAGCAATTGAGCACTTTGCCTGCGAAATTTCAACTTATCACAATTATTGGTTATACACCTATCTTCCTATGCCAGAAATAATAAGATAAAATCCCCGGAACTACCCATATTAGCATGGTGAGTATCATTGGATCAAATTTGCCAGACACTGCAATGCCGGAATAAAAAGCACCCGCCAGATCAAAAAACAAGCCTGCATATGCCCATTCTTTTATCCTGTTGAGGCCGGGAATGAGAATCGCAATAACACCCAGCAGCTTTGCAGCGCTTATGAATTGTATAAAATACACAGGAAAGCCAAGGCCATCGTGCACTATCTTAATGGCGCTCTCGCTGGGCTGCAGTCCGCCCAGGGAAGAAAATAGCATTAATGCGGCAAACAGTATCGTACATATCCAATAAGTGATGTTGATAGCTTTTGAAGTCATTACGTTAGATGATTAATTGTTCGCTAAAATAAAAAGTTCAATCCATATTGAGATAGAAAATTTATGAGCGGGGATTGCGGAGTATGATATTGGTAAGCAGGTTTGATCCCTTGTGCCGGCACCTATTGGCATTAATATATTAGCAAAGAAGGTGTGATGGGCTTATCCATTACTCGTAATAATACACTTCCGTATCACAGCCCATAGCCGGATACTGCCAGATTTCACCGGTAAAGGTTTATATTAATGTAAATTAACAGGTATAGGTACAGGCAAAAGCCTGATGATCCTAAGGCTATGCAAGCCTTTCATCACGATAAATGTCAGGTCAAATTCAAACCATTTTCTTGCAAAATTTGCATTATACCTGGAGTAATGATGGTTGTTCTGAAAAAGCTCACCCAACATTAAGAAGCCCCAGGGCGTGGTATTGCGGGAATGATCGCCATTTTCAAAATTGCTATATCCTATCTTGTGCCCGAACCAATTCACGATAGCTCCCTGCAAAGGCCCCATAATGAAGTGCACAGGCAGCAAAAGAAACCACCAGGCACTGGGAGCAAATAATATATACACTCCTACGTAGAGTAGGATGAACAATATCCTGGTAATAAGATGCTGGCCTATTTTATCCAGCCTGTTCCAAGCAGGTAAATATTCTTTGGTAAACTCTGGCGCAGGCATATTTTTACCGCTCAGTATGCTGCGGAAAATGATAACCGTATGCCACATCATATCGAATATATCCTTAAAGAAATGCGGTGAGTGCGGGTCTTTATCTGTATCACTGTAAGTATGGTGCATGCGATGCATTATTCCATAAGCCCGGGGCACAAGAAATGATGAGCCCTGCACCATCCATGTGGCCAGGTAAAAAGTTTTTTCCCATCCCTTACTCATCGTATACATCTGGTGAGATGCATAGCGGTGCAGGAAAAAAGAATGGAAAAATAACGATAGGAACCAATGCCCGATAAAGAACAGCAGTATAATAAGCATCATATGGATCTTAAATAGTGAATTTATTTACGGGTAAGCCCGAAAGGTTTTATAGGATACAGAAACTCTTATGAAGAGTCCGCTTATGATAACCGGTTGTTAGAATAAAGGCCTTTGGAGAAATTGTTTCTGCCTGTGGACCTGTCTTCTTTCGGCCTTGCAACGCTAACCCTTATGGATCTTCCATCAAATTGGGTACCGTCCAGTTGCTTTATAGCATTGGCTCCTTCATCTTCGTTGTTCATTTCCACAAAGCCAAAACCCTTACTGCGGTTGGTAAACTTGTCCATAATAACGCTGGCAGTGGAAACAGTGCCATAAGCCGAAAACAATTTTGTTAAGTCTTCGCTTATTGAAGTGAAGCTTAATCCTGATACATAAATGTTCATGATAATTAATTAATAAGTGAATAAAGTTGAGGAAAAACGCAGGAGTAAAATAAGATTATCAGAAGGCTAAGCCAGTGGCAAATTTCAATTACTGAGTGTCGTAACTCAAAGAGAACACAATAAAGGTATGCTTAAATAGTGGTAA
Organism: uncultured Chitinophagaceae bacterium; assembly: GCA_963823975.1. Taxonomy (GTDB): domain Bacteria; phylum Bacteroidota; class Bacteroidia; order Chitinophagales; family Chitinophagaceae; genus Ginsengibacter. The sequence continues at coordinate 680,883 of CAWGNP010000001.1, forward strand.
CCCGGAGAAATCTTGCGATATAACATTTTATATGTAGGAAGGAACAGGTACACTCAAATCAAAACTTATTTAAACTATACATTTTACACTTAAATTGTGTTAACCTATTTTAGGACAAAACATACTAACAAAAGAGATGCAAACGTTCCTTAAATTCAGCTCATTGCAGAAATCACTTACTGAATATTAAACATGAAGAAATTAGTTCCCTTGATCATATGCTTGTTTGCCTGTAACAGCATGTATGCACAAATAAAGGGCAATCCAAAAATAAAGGGAGCCTTTCAGCAATTAACCCCTTCTAAATTTTCTTCCCGGCTTAGTCCTGAATTAAAAAGATTGTATGAAAAGTATGGATCTCACATGCAGTCAGGGCAATTATCAAAAGGGCAATCATCGTCTGCCGATGCACTTGAAAATATTATGATGATAAAAGGCGGTAAAGTATTAGTGGATTTTACGGTAAAAGATGATGTAGCTGCTGCAAAGGCCGAATTGCAAAAAAAAGGCGTTACTATAACAGCAGCATTCGGTCGCGTTCTTTCAGGATTAGTACCCATAAATGCATTGCCGCAAATAGAAACAATTGCCTCTGTACAATATGCAAAGCCATCCTACAAGCCCATTCGCCTGCCTGTGAGCGAAGAAGCTTTGGATCGTGAAATAATTCATTTCCCGCCACAGCCGCCGCAACCTTCAGTGGTGCATGTCACCAGTCAGGGAGATACGGCGCAGCTTTCCTACCTGGCAAGAAAAAAATACCATGTGGATGGGGCAGGAGTGAAGGTTGGTGTCATATCAGACAGCTACAATCACCTTGGCAAAGCAGATACAGGCATTGCACATGGCGAGCTGCCTGGTCCCGGCAACCCGTTTGGATATATCAAACCCGTACAGGTTCTTGAAGATGCTGACTCCGAGGGTACAGATGAAGGGCGCCAGATGCTGGAAATAGTTCATGATGTAGCGCCTGGTGCAGAGCTGGCTTTTCATACCGGCAATAATAGCGATGCTGATTTTGCCCAGGGCATACAAGACCTTGCCAGCGCAGGTTGCAAGGTAATAGTGGATGACGTTGCCTATTTCGATGATCCCTATTTCCAGGATGGAATTATATCTCAGTCAATAGATTCAGTTAAGAAACGGGGAGTAGCTTATTTCACAGCCGCCGGCAACTTTTCCTTGCGCTCCTACGAATATAATTACCAGCCCACCGGTGCGGAGCCGTTTGGCGCCGGAATGGGCACAGCGCACAATTTCAGTGCTGCGGGTGACTCACCACGTTATACGCAGCCCCTGCTGATACGCCCCGGTGCTGCAATGATTTTGCAGCTGCAATGGAGCCAATCTTCCTTTGCTGCAAGTGGTGTGGGATGTGCGTCTGATCTCGATATTTACTTAACAGACACGCAGGGCAACGTTGTTTCTTCATCAACATCTGACAATGTGAAGAGCGGCGAACCCGTGGAAGCTTTCGGTTACACCAATAAAACAACTGATTCCATTTTTTTTGTAGTAATAGTAAAGTATGCAGGCCCGGATCCTGCCAGGCTCAAATATGTTTTGTACGATTATAATTCATCTTTTTATATAACTACCCCGGCCATACCCGGCTTATTTGCGCCAACAATAGTCGGGCATGAAAAAGCTGAAGGGGCTATTTCCGTTGGCGCAGCGCCTTATTTTCAAACACCGCCTTATGGTGTTGATACACCGGTTGTTGAACATTTCTCATCCGTTGGGGGAGTGGCGAATTATTTTGATGTTCATGGTAATGCCATATCACCCATCGTTCGGCAGAAACCCGAAATCGTTGCACCGGATAATGCTAATGTTTCATTCGCTTATTATGGTGGTACTGATATTCCGCAGGATGTCGATACATATCCTAACTTTAAAGGCACATCCGCTGCAGCACCACATGCTGCAGGCGTGGCAGCATTGATGATCCAGGCGCAAAAGCTGAATACTATTACGCCTGACCAGGTAAAAGATGCATTGGAAGAAACCGCGACCGATATGGACGATGTATATACTGCGGGATTTGATAAAGGCTTTGATTTCAACACAGGGTATGGACTTATTAATGCTGAAAAAGCCGTAGATAAAGTGAAATTTTCATACCTCTATGTAAGAGATCTGCGGCTGGTACCGCTTTGCTCTGATGACCCTGGCAGGGTAAGACGATGGAAGATCATAAACCCCAATCCTTTTGCTGTAAATGTCGACTGGTATGTGGACCGTTCAGGCCAGCATGGTACTTTGGCGGCACCGCCGGGAGATACCTCTTTTACCACCACAACTGTAACTTTTCAAGCACTCCCGATACCTAATGTTGCCGTAATAAGCTGGCGGGACAATTTTTATATGCACCATACCAGCGCTGAATACAGCACAAGAGCCCGGTGTGGCTTGGGGGAAATTGCTGATGATAACAGCGATGCATTAATTTCATCACCTCCTGGTAGCGGAGATAACACAATCAATCTGGCAAATGTATTTCCCAATCCATCTTCGGGCACCTTCAAATTATACCTGTCACTGGCAGGTATTCATCCCACGGATATCGAGTTGTATAGCACAGATGGCAAAAAGCTGCAATCCGGAATTATTAAACAATCAAACGGTGTGTTCGATATAAATGCTACAGGATATAAGCCCGGCATTTATTTATTACATATAAACAGGGGCAACTTTGTAAAAACAATTAAATTGGTCAAAGAGTAATTTTTTATTGGTCTTCCCCTGACGTGTCTCTGCTCTGGCGTTAGCCTTGCCTGGTGATTGCTGCCGAGTCATTTGTGATACTGCAAGCTAACAAATAATTCGAGTGACTTAGTCCCCCACTGCTATCCTTAGTTTATCTCCAACCGAAAGTTGTGCTGTCCTGAGTTTGCAACTCAGGACTTATAAATAATAAATCTATCACAAATATTCAATTTTTATTAGCCCGCATTTCTTTCCATAATAATAATCTCTTGCACTGCTATAGATATATTCTTCTGCTTTTTCTACTATGCCTGCCTCAACCGGATTATTATGGATATAGGCTAATTTTTGCCTGGCAAACTCCGGCGAGTAAATTATTTTAGGCTGATTGTCCTGTTGCCAAAATTGATAATATACATTTCTGCTATTCTTATCTCCAGCTTCTTTAAATATTGTAAGCATCCATTCTTTCCTGCTTTCGCCAGCATGCTCTGTTATAGCTTTGATTATTTGCTTGCTGGTAAACTTCTTAAAATCTCCCATTACATCACTCACATTATCTTTTTTTGCAGATATAATTAAATGTGCATGATTACTCATCATGCACCAACCATAAATTACCAGCCCCTTCTTCCTCGCAATATCGTAAACTTTCTATTACTATATCTCTATAATCCTTCCTTGTAAAGACGTCAACCCACGCCACAACTGCAAAACTTACATAATAAACTCCGCCCTGGTCTGTTATTGTATATCCCCCTTTGCTCATGCCTTTTTTCAATAAATATAAATGTAAAGTCCTGAGTTGCAAACTCAGGACAGCAGTACTTTTTTATTTGAACATTCTACGGACAGCTGGGGAAAATGGTTCGTGAGGCACGAACCAAGAATATTGGCAAACCGAGGTTAGAGGATTTTTTACGAACATTTTTCCTGATTATTTTGCGTTACAAATGCCCAGTTCCTATTCCTTCACTACCTTAAATTGTTGCTTCATATTATCGGCATTGATAGTTACCAATAAAATTTGTTTAGCAAATCGTAATGTAGAAATCTTCACTTGTTCCACGGAGCTAAAGTTTTTCTTGATTGAATAAAGTATTCTGCCATTCATATCTGCTATACTAATTTGCGCATCGACAATATTATCAGAAGCAGATATATTAATATAATCTTTTGCTGGATTAGGTGATATTGTAAATAAAATGTTACTCTTTCTAAATTCAATCGTCTGAACCTTGCTATAATTATTGTTACCATCTTCATCAATTTCCTGTAAACGATAAAATAATTTAGTTACATGTAATGTTGCAACATTTATATCAGTATAAAAGTATTTTTTTGTGGAAGTACTATTTCCAGCTGCGGCTTTTGTACTTATTGTGCTGAAATGTATACCGTCAATACTACGCTGTATATTAAAGTATTTTGTGTTTGTTTCTAAAGCTGTTTGCCAATTTAAGTTTACATTGTTGTTATTTAATTGAGCATTAAATTTTGATAAGGTCAGCGCTAAAGTACTTTCATCTAAATATGCTAGATTATTATCAGTAGAAAAATAAAATTTATTATTAAAAACAATGGGGTGTAAAAAAGTTACATTGCTTCCGTCCTGCGTAGGTATAAATTTTAAATTAGTACCATCATAACTGACCAACTCACCGCTTCCATCTGCCTTTATGTAAGAGCTGTATAAAAGGTTATTGTAAACAAATAATGATCCGCTAAATCCATAACCGCCATCCGGATTTGGTATAACGGTTAAAGTATTACCATCATATCTTACCAGTTGATTAATGTTGGAAGCGCTTTTATAAATGAGATACAAATTGTTGTTATAAGAAGTCATAGCTGCATTAAAATAATTCAGCACATACTGGCCCGTGGAATCAGGATTTGGTATCAAAGTGACATTAGTGCCATCGTACTTAGCTAATTGACTATGTAAAGCTGTGCCTCTAAGAATCTGAAAATATAAATTGTTATTTGAAATGATTCCGAATCCGTAATAACCATTACTTCCGGGAACGATGGACAAATTTGTTCCATCAAACTGCGCTAATTCCGTTGTAGAATCCGAATATTCTAAATAAAGCTTATTGTCATAAATGGTGCGATACAATTTATAAGGTTGCTGGTTATTTGCGGCAAAATTTTCGCAGGCGCCATTATTGGGATTTGAATATGTTATAGAGCTGATACCGTTGAAAGCATGAAGATGCATACCGTCACTGGATAGTAAATAGTTGTTGTATACTGAAAAGATATCATCCGTAGAAGTAATAGTATCAGCGTGAGCAGTATTACCATCATACACACCATCATTGCCCCCATTAAAATAGTACAACTTATTTCCATATACTGTCCAAAAAGAAGGAGTATATAAATTACTGTTTGCAATTTCTGTAAAACTGTTACCGTCAAACACAGCTAAGTGACCAATTGAATTGAGGCCGGAATCGTTATACTGATAACAAATTTTGTTATCAAAAATTACAGGCATTGTAAGATTATAACAGTTTTTTGAAGTTGGGTTAGGGATTACTCTTAAGGTGTCTCCATCGTATTCAGCAAGGTTGCAATTAAGTTTCACGCCATTGAGGCTATCAGTGTCAATGTATAATTTATTATTAAAAATAACCGGATAATTAAATGCTAAATCATCTGATGCTAATCTATTAGGAGGATTGGGAACAACATGTACTGTTTGGGCACTTAAAGTTTGAATTCCTGAATTAATAATCAATAAAATAAGAACTTTAAATAAGTTTTCAAGACTTATAACTTTCATATGAGCTAGCTTAATTGGTAAATAAAAATACGTAAATTTTATACCACTTCAACCTTAATAATTATTTTATCCGTCCATATAATTAATAAGCGAACTCTTCTTGGCTGTCCCCACCCCACATTCTTCATCACAATTTATCCATTAAATGTGTAAGTATCTTAAACTCATCTTCACCTGTTTCATAAAACTTTGCTGATGAAAACCTGTATTCAGCAGCCTCTTTACATAATCGCCAGTGTGGTTGCAGAGGATTATAATGCATATAATCTGATTTTTCACCTGCCATCTTTTTATCTGTAATTAATATTGCTAACGGGTCTCTTTGCCAGAATAGATAATTCCTGTCTTTTTGTTCACTTACATATTCTTCAAGCGTTTGTATATCTCCCTTCAAATTTCTTTAAAAACATATGCCCCGTAAACTTTTCAAAACTTTCTTTAGGACTTTCTTTGCCATTCATCTTTAACTGTTCCCATAATACATGAATATGATTATCCATTACTACATATCCATAAACATGAACCAATTCATGCTGCACCAGCCATTGAAAACTTCTCATTATAATCATTTTCATTTCATCAGTTTTCAGCAAATGTTTCCAGTCTTTTATTACCGATGTCCAGAAATAAATTTCATTAAATGTTTGATGACTTTTGCTTTCACCCGCATACTTGAATACCCCTCCCATATTGGACTAAAATAATATTTATTGAGGAAATGTCGGGTGCGGACACCGCCAGGGAGGGGGCATAAGTTACCGTTGCGTTGGTTGCATTCTTTTTAGCCAGCAGCAGCCAGATACCATTTGATTGATCATAGTTCTTTGAAAGCCAGGTTTGCCATTCTTTCGAAGAGGCAAATAGTTTACTACCGTGATTGCTGCGGAGTCATTTGTGATACTGCAAGCTAACAAATAATTCGAGTGACTTAGTCATTGAAAAAGAAGACTGGTTGCAAAATCTTATGGCATTGCTTTCACACCATCAATCTGGCATACTTGTAGCGCACCCATAGAAAACTTATCTGTCTACAATTCAGTATTTATGAAAAGTAAAAATGCAGAATTTGTTATAACGGTCGTTATAGAAACGCCCAAAGGAAGTGCTCAGAAGTATGATTATGATCCTGAAAAAAAGTGGTTCAAGCTAAAGAAGATCATGCCGGCGGGAATGGTATTTCCATTTGACTTCGGATTTATACCTGACACGAAGGGAGAAGATGGAGATCCGCTTGATGTAATAGTTGTTTCTGATTTAAAAAGTTTTCCAGGTTGTGCGATGGATTGCCGTGTGATCGGTGCTATCACCGCTAACCAAACGGAAGGAGAGACCACTGTTCGCAATGATCGCTTTATTGCAATACCTGAAGTATCTCACTTGTTTGCGAAAATTAATTCAATAAACGATCTGCCGGAAGGAGAAGCAGATGAGATAGAAAAGTTTTTTATAAACTATAATGAGCTGGCAGAAAAAAAGTTTGAACCATTGGGAAGAATTGATGCAGAAGAAGCGTTGCAACTTATCAGGAAAAAATGAATTATTGAGTTCGTTGTTTGCCTTGTTTATTTATTAATTAATTGATTATTTCTCCCTTATTGTTCGCTAATTTTTCCCGAAACTTTCGAAGTTCTTCAGGTGTTGGCCGTAACCACTCTGTTACTTCTCCAACAATTCTCAACGGGGCTTCAGAACGATATGAACGAGTTGGATTACCTGGAAATTTCTTGTCTGTAACATTCGGATCATTTTCATAATTTCCTGTTGGCTCAACAATATATACCCGTTCAACTCCATTACCCTTTGCTAATGCAGCAGCAAGCCCTGCTCCATTCACTAAAGCCGTAAAATAAATATGATTCATTTTTAGTTCAGACTTGTAATTAGAATCGCCGCCTGCTATCAGGAAATCGCCAATGTGCAAATTTGCTTTTGTGCCGTGATAAAACGGACCTTTATCCGATGGATTGTAGTTATAGGTAATTGCTAAATCAGAATTCGCTTTTGCTTTGCCTGGGTCACCTAAATCTTCATAGCATTTGGCAATGTTCAAATAAAGAGAAGGCAAAGCGCTATTAACCGCATCACTATTTACCTTTAATGCAACTGTAAAGCCGTCTCGAGCCAATGCAATTGGTCGGAAACAGATTTTTGGTGCCGGGCTATATAATGAGCTGCAAGAAATTTTTCAAAGTCGTTTGTTGCATCATTCCAGGCTTGCTGAAATAGGTTCGTCTGCTTCGTCTGGCTTATCTTTTTCTTCCATTTCCATACCTTGAAGACAGAGCTTAACAACATTATTAAACGGGAGAGAATTCCATACGTTGGTATTGCCTGTTTACTGGTTGTACTTAAAATTAGCAAACTTCTTTTTAATTTACCTGTATGTTGCTTAGGTTCAGCGCTCACATAAGAGACATGTCCTGGAGGAAATTATTTTTTCTTGTTAAATGCAGGAAGTATATATTTTCTCATCAACTCATCTGAAGGTGACGAAGTGTTATAATTTCCACCGGTTATCACCGCCACCATATTTTGTTCTTTTAACACATAAATTCTTTGTCCTCCATTTCCCTGTGCGGCTTTGGTATAATATCGCACACCTCCGTCTGCATCTAAATATTTCAGCCACCATAAATATCCATAATCAACACCCTGAATAACCGAATGCTTTTCAAAGGACTGGTTTACATAATCGGAAGAAACAATTTGCTTTCCGTTCCAAACGCCATTGTTTAAATACAGCAATCCAAACTTCAGCATTTCTCTTGGCGTTAAATAAACCTGGCAATAATCTTCAGCGTTTGATTTACCCGGTTTAAAATTCCATTTATAATTTGTAAAGCCTAAAGGCTCAAACAAATTCTTCTCAGCAAATTCAAGCAATGGCATATTGGTTGTTTTTTCAACAATGCGCCCAAGTGTTACAGGATTTCCGGAGCAATACCTTCCGTTTCTGCCAGGTGTATCAATCATCGGAAGGTCTAAGGTAAACTTCACCCAATCATCAGAATAATCCATCACGGTTTCATTGCCTTCTGACTTCGGATTACTGATATCGCAATCTAATCCTGTTTGCTGCGTCAAAAGGTCTTCAACTGTTATCCGCTTCTTATTGTCCGACATGTTGCTCAAAGTGTATTCAGGGAAAAACGAAAGCACCGTTTCATTTTTACTTTTAATAAATCCTTTGTCAATAGCTATTCCCGTAACAGCCGAGTAAATACTTTTGGAAGCTGAGCGCAGCTCCTGTACGCTGTCTTTGGTATATTGATAAAAATATTGCTCAAATACCAGCTTGCCATCTTGTATAATTAAAACACTATGAACATTGGCATAAGTGCCATTAATAATTTTTTGCATCATCTCCCTTAATAGCGCAGTATCTAAAACAGTTTTGTTGATATTGCCCACCTCTAAGCCATCCGTAAGGTTTTCAGGAATTGTATATTCATAAACATCTTTTCCTTTGAGCCGTGGATACCACATCGTTTCTGGAAAGAAAACATTTTTGCTTATTAACTTAAATGTGTCTTTGTTTTTAATGTAAGCAAACGGCATGTTATGCACATCTCTTATAAAACGAATAGTATCATACTTGGTAGAAAAAACATCGGGGCGTTCATTTTTTAATACATATTCGCTTTGGTTGATGATAGCGATCAAAGCTGTGTCTTTCGGAGATGCAGCCAGTGAAATCCTTCGTGGATTGGGGTATTGGTAAATGCCTTCATATTCTTTAAGCTGTTGATAAGGTATCTTTTCTTTCGGCTGGGAGAAAGAGAAAAAAGATGTGAATAAGGAAATTATAACCAATACTGTTCTTTTCATAATTATTCTATTGAAGTTGTGAGGCGGGTTTACGTATAATGCCTAAATATATGATATTGTATAACTACGCTGCTAAAATGTGCTGCCATAATCATCTCTTCCACACCCGGGCGAATCATCCACCCCAAAAAATCCCTACCTTCACCACCTCAACCATCCATGCAACCCAACCGACCGAAAAAAACTGTATTATCTCCTGAAGCTAAGGAACTCCAGCGCTTTTTCAATAAAACAAAGCAGGTGCTGCTGCTGCCCCGGCCAGGTGATGGCACTATACCTACATCCGGCCTGGGACTACTTTTTGATAAAGCAACGTACGACGACTGGAAACGATATGGCCTTAGCAACACACTCAGGCAATTGTTTGCCGCCGCGTATCCTGCACTCATCATCACCGTGAGGGATGGTACTGCCTTTGCAGGCCTCGCTATCCGAAACCTTTCCTCGCCCCTGAAATTTACTTTTCCCGATCAGCCGGTAGGGGCTGCGCTAGGCGCTTTTATGGAGGCTACACCGGAAGGAGCTGAAATAGCCATGACGATGGGCTATACGGATGATGACGGCAGTATCCTTTTTGAAAGCGACAGCGAAGTGAGCCACCTCTTAATGCTTAAAGGCTATTACTTTGATGATGTGCAGTAGCCTGCAAAAAGCAAGTAATTTTTGTCACCACGGCCGTGTCCTGCTTAGCTCCAGGGCCTGGAGAAGTGACACGACGGGGGAGAGCTGCTTAAACAGGTATTTGCAGTAGTAAAAAATAATACTTTGTATCAACCAAATTATTGCTCAGCAAGACCATAAAAAAATATTCAAAATTTATTTGGTTTTTTACACAGTTCATGTTGGCGGTTCGGGCTTCTTTTTTATCATTTTTTCGTTGTCTTACCTTTCTGCCTAAATTTTAAGTTAGGTAGTTTTCAATTTTGCATAAATATCAAGGCTTATAAATTGTCCGTTTTTGATTTCACATTCCTTCATTGTTCCTTCATGTTTAAAGCCAAGTTTGATTATTGCATTTTTACAATTTTGATTTTCTGTCTCTACAAAACCTTCTATTCTATGAAGGCCGATTTTATCAAAACCATAGTTATAAATTAAGGGCATTGCTTCGGTCATTATACCTTGCTTCCAAATGTCAGGCAACAACCAAAACCCAATTTCTGCTTTCTTATGTTCTTTGCTTAGACCGTTTAGTCCGCCTGCACCATAAAATTCCTTGTTGTCTAATGAACAAACTGCCCACCAAATTCCTGTTTCATTTTGTTCAAGCTCTGCAAAAAATTTCATTTGTGCTTTTGTTGCATCTAATGTGTCGTAATTAACACCGTAATATTTAATAACCTCTGGATGTGAAAGTCCTTTGAAAACATTTTCAAGGTCGCTGTCAATAAATTGCCGAAGTAAAAGTCTTTTCGTTCTTATAATTGGAAACTCTGTTAACATTTCATATATTTTCTATAAGCTTGGTATTATAATAGCCTGACAGCCAACGAATAGGGCTTGGCGTTGTTGGGATATTTGAAAAACGTCAGCCGACAACTGAAGCCCAATATTGTTTTAAAAGTTGAAGATATGAACTAAAGCTAAATTATTAACGTCAAGCTGAAGCTGATAGCGAACTATAGCCGAAGTTTCAACGTCTTGCCCCAATAACGCCAAACCCCTTGTTAGCGGTTCGTTGCTTTTCTTACATTTCGTTTTGCTTATTTTATAAAACGGTGAATTGCTTTATCAGCGTTATCTTGAAATGAAGTATTTTTCAAATCAGTGTAAAAAGTGCTTTGGTCAACCACGTCCCCTGATAACTTACCGGCTGCACTTGCATAAAAAACGCCACTTTTATATCGCTCATCCGAAATGCCATCTACAAAGCGTTTTGCACCTACTTCCAACTTATGCACCATTCCCCCTATTAATGGGAATACAACAGGCATCATAAAATACTTCAACATAAATTTCATTGCCGGGGGCAAATTATCCGGTGCCAAAGTCCCTTTTGTGTTCCCTGGGCTCATAACAACAAATTTGATGTCAGGATATTTTCTTGCCATGGATAACATCCACATGGTTGCTGCATATTTTACATATCCGTATGCTTGCGTTACATCAAATTTATTCCCAAAATATGTTCCATCAAGAACAGTAGCAAACTCATCTATAGAAGATGTCCTCATTGAAACTGGTTTCATTCCAAGCATCTTTACTCCCGGCACGGCTTCCGCACTTGGATATAATACTGCTTTTTTTAACTTATCATGTTTTATTAATTCCTCCACTAAAATTACATGACCTAAAATATTGGTAGCAGCTAATTCATTCATACCTGAAGGCGTAAGTTTCGCAGCCGTTTTCCCAACCATTCCACCTGCGTTTAAAATTATTGCATCAATGGGTTCCTTTATTTTTTCTACTGCTCTTCTTACAGAATTTGCATCCGAGACATCTCCAATAATAATTTCAAAAATCTTTTTCCCCGTTTGCTCCTCAAGGTCTTTTTTTGCTGTCTCTGCCTTCGCTTGATTTCTGCAAAAGAGAATTATCTTTTTTGTTTCTTTTTTCAATGCTAACTGCCGGGCAGTCTCTTTGCCAAGCCCAATATTTGCTCCGGTTATTAATATACTTTCGTTCATTTGTAGTTGTTGTTTTTTATTTTGCCAAATTGCGATGCAAAAGTCCAACTAAAAATAAATTACAGTATGGCTATAAAGTCCAAACACTGGTAAGTACAGTTCAATTATTTCTTACGATAATTGGAAGGTGATTGATTATGCTTTTGCTTGAAGATTTTTGTAAAATTGGAAGTATCATTAAATCCAACTTGGTAACAAATTTCACTTATAGCCAAATTTGTTGACTGTATTAATTCAAGTGCCTTATCTAACTTTCTTTCTTTAAGATAATTTGCAGGTGTGTTTTTGAACTGCACTTCAAAATCTCTTTTAAATGCGGATAAACTGCGACCAGACAAAGTTGCTAATTCGTTCACAGAAACAGCAGAAAATAAATGTGCCTGAACTACTTCATTTAAACTTGCTTGTCTTGGGTTGAATAAATCAGAAAACAAGGCGATAATATTTTCAGCGTTGTCTGTTTGAAGAAGCAATAGGATGAGTTCTTTGATTTTTAGTTTAAGCAAATCGTCTGTAACCAATTTTGGGTTTTCAAAATAAAAATCAAGGCTTTGGATGAAATGGGCTATGACACTTTGTTTTTCTATTTTCTGAATATAGGGTTTATGAGAATCGCCTTTTATGAAATTTGGAAATTCGTTTTTGTATAATTCTTTCAAAATTTCTGGATACAAATGGACAGCATAAATTTCACAAGTCTTGGCAGGTAGTTTCAGAATTGCGTTTGTGAAGTAGTAACCACATCTAAGTAAAACACTTTCCTCTGCTTGAATAGATAGATTGTCGGTTGGAGAAGTTAAAGACATTTCCCCATCCTTAAGGTAAGTGAAACAGGCTTCGTCCTGAAAAACTGCACCAAGTCTTAATGGTGTCTTGATTATTAATTTTTCAATTGCACATTTATTATTGATGTCAAAATGTTTTCGGTCTATTATCATTTCTTATTGTTCGTGTCTTAATAGTCGTGGAGTGTCTTACAATGACCGCTAACGTTGAAGCATTTGTGAAGGCATGGCAATAGCGATTGGTCAGCCTGGTACAAATGCTTAATTGAAAAACTGAAGTTGAAGATAATTACAAATGTTGAATAGCGAAATGTCTGACGATAACAAAAGATGATAAGAATTACTGCTGCACAAGTGCGGCTTGTCAAGCCATGCTTTTACAAATGCATTTGTTGGGCGTTCGCCATTGTCTCTTTATATTCACTTGCATACCATTCATGAAACCAATTGATACAGTCAACGCAATTCACCAATACAGCTTCGTTTGCATAATTCTTTAACTCGTTTGGTATCCACGCAAACAGAAGTCGAGTCCCTTTTGTCTTTGTCAAATAAAACCATGTGTCGATTGGCGGCATGTCATAAATGTCAACCAAACCGAGCGATTGAACTTCAGATGCTCCATCAATAACTGTACAGTCAATTTTTGAAATTAAAATGTCGCCTTTAAAATCTTCATTTGTTGATACAAACTTTTGATTTTTTTTAAAATCAATTTGCCATTCAAAAAGTCTGTCGATGAGATGCTCATTTTCTTGCTCTGTCGGGTCAACTTGCCAATGAGTTAAAGTGCATGTTTTAAGATTAGGCTCAATGTCAAAATTGAAGTGTTTGACTTCAAATGAGAACAATGGTTTGTCGTTCAAAGCTGGGTTATAACTTCTAAATACTTTTGCTTTGTCACTGCAATTTTTGTCAAGCTGTAAGCGACAATATCCTTGTGTCAATTTTAGGTTAAGGAAAAATTTATTCTTGTCAATGTTTAGCATAAAAGCTGTGTCAAATTGGTGACGCCCAACGCATAATATACGACACTCCCCACATCGCCCCAAAAAATTCATTATTGATTTTCAATCGTTTACTCTTCGCCTTTTTGTATTGTAGTTGCGTCAATGACATTTTTCGTTTCTGGTTCGCCTTATCAATGTTGGTCGTTTACCATTCCATATCTATACTTCCTTTTTTACTAAATCATTCTTTTATCATTTACCAAGAATTGCAGGCTATCCATTATTATGTCTTTATGGTTATCTTCTGAAAGAACATTTCGCCATTCATAAATGGTAGCTGTAAAATATTGTGCTGCATGTATAATATGTTCGCCATTCATCATGCTAATATATACAAATCAGGGCTTCTCTATTATATTGCCGTTGGTCGGAGACCAGACGGCGGCTCTTACGGTTGGCAGTCGAGGATTGCTATGTCGGGGAACACCGTCACTGGCTAAAGCAAACCCAATGTTGCCTGCAGTTTATTTGTTTAGGCTGTAACTGTCCTCAAATTCAATATCACGATTGTAGTCGGGCAGAATAGTTTTTGTCTTTGAACTTGAAACAATTCTAAGAGTGTCGTTTTTTACAACGGCTCTAATTGTCCTGTAAACTATTTCCTTTTTAGGACTTTCAACAAATTCAACTTCTATTATATTAGGGACATCTCCTTCTTTACGATTAATGGTTTTGTTTTCTGTCAAATAATTATACCTTTTCTCTGTGTAGTTTAAAAGATACTCTATTCTGATTGCAGCAAGCTTGTCTAAGTTTGGAATGTCTGCGTATGGAATAATAACTGAATTATTTTTATCCAAAGCGAATATCTTTTCAGGACCGTCTATGTGAGCATCATAGTCATATTCGTAGTCAATCTTTATGTTCTTGTTTTTTAAAATAGAGCCTTTGTCTGTTTTAAAAGTTATTACAAACTCTTGCTTTGAACCTCTCTTGTAAGTTGCTTTTGTGTCGTTCTCTTCAACTTGATAGTTGTCATAAAAAAGCAACGTGTCATTATTTTTTTTCCAAGTTCCCTTATAGCTGTGCCAAGTAAAGCAGCTTACATTCGGTCTGGTCCAAAATTCAAATGTTGTGTCAGGATTTAAGGTAATATCATTTATTTTAGGTTCAAAAAATCTTGAACCTAAAAGTGTATCTTTTGGTCTTGTCTGATTGTAATAAGCATTCAAATTATTACTGTATGTAATTGCTTTGTTTTGCCCGTAAGTTGTCTGTCCTGCGAAGACAAAGATTAATGTAAGAGTTACTATTAGTTGAAAAAATTTTGTCATGGTATTCTGTCTGATGCAAGACTTTAGGGTTTTACACAAATTGCAGGCAACGAACAGGGCTTATAATGTTCAGCCCGGAACTGAAGCCGAATAAAATTACTGCTGATGAAGTTAAGAACAAAAGTTCAATAGAATTCCGTCTGCCCGAACCACTGCTGATAGCGAATAAAAAGATGAGGATTTGTTCGTCTGCCAGCATAGCAGCAAACCCATGTTGCATGCAGTTTTTTATACGATTAATGGTCTCGCTCCTGCAATAATTGCTTTTCTTGCTAAAAATTCAACCAGCTCAAGGTCTTGTTTAATAGTTTTAATTTCACTTGAATAAGGCAGAATCAATTCAAGTTCATCTTCTTCTTTTGAATGAACTATTCGATTTCTAATTTCGTAAACTCTCAATGCTGTTTCAAGTCGTATATCAGTTTCTCCAGATGAAAAATTAATTTTTTGTTTCGAAATGCTTTTTGTCTTTTTCTGCTGGTCAAAAAAATCCTTTCGTTCTTCGTTTTCATTAAAAAAAGCCAATAGCGAATCCTTATCTACAATATGTTGAATGGTTGCTTTAATTTGACTCTTTTCGTCTCCAATGGATTTGCCCTTTGCCGAGACTTTGATGATATTGATAATTTGAGCAACATCTGTATCTTTTGTTGTGTCAAAAAGTGGGTTCTTAAGAAGATTCTTAATTCTTTGTTGAGCCTCTGTAAAAGAATAAAGAGGAAAGTAAAACTCCATTACTTGATAAAAGGCTAAAAATTGGAGCAAGGGCATATTTGTAGATGTTCTTGCATACCAATACAAGGCTAATGGCTCTTTGTCGTATTCATATTTAGGGGGCTGAAACTCTGGCTTGTCTTGTCTAGCTTTTCTCTGTCTAATTCCCCTTATGATTTGTCTGTCCATTAATAGGTGAAGGGGAATATTTGTTGCTAAATCAATTTGAAATAAAACAGCATTTGCAATTTTTATCAGAAAATCCGATGCTTCTTCGTGAGTCTTCAGTTCTTGCCCTTCAATTCGGATAGTTAAACGATGTCTAAGTCGACCAGAGAATGCGAAGAATTCTCTTTGGAAGTTCTGCAATATTGTGAATTCAAGTGTTGAAACTCCTATCATTATTTTTAATCCTTCCTTTGGAGATGGGAATACATACATCTGAGCTTCTTCATTTTTTCGATATTCTACAAGTTCGGGCAAAAGATTTCTTAAACGTCTCAAAACACCTCGAGGTGGCATTATTAAGTTTTCTTGTGCTTCTATTTGACATTCTACACATTTCAATTCGGAAGACCAAATGGCTTCATAGCCTTTTATGAACCGATATTTCTCAATTTCACTTTGTTCTACTCTTTGAATTTCGTCATCATCCGCAATGATAATATTTTTGAAGTCTCGTTCTTCCGGAATAGAAACTACAATATGTTGCTTTTCAATCTTTTTTTCTTGACCGTCCTCATCTTCAATTTCTTCTTCTTTTGAAAAGGTTTTTGTCTGAAGTTTCGCAGCTTCAAATCTCTGTCTAAGTTTGTCTATTGTAGAAAGTGTCTCCATAAAATTGCATGCAACTCATAAATATACGAATGTTTTTCGTCCACCAAACTTGCGTCTATTTTTTTAATTGTCTTATTTTAAAGCTGTTATAATTATTTACGCAAGTGTGAAAACTTTCGCAAATACAACTTTACAAGTTGAGCTTTATAGCATCTAACGGGCTTACGATACTTACCAGAGTTTCCCTTTTAATTTGCAAATACCGACCTGTGGTTTATATTAAAATGCCAGAGTAAATCTTCACGCCCTTGTTGGTATTTGCACAAATATATACAAATCAGGGCTTCTCTATTATGTTGCCGTTGGTCGGAGACCAGACGGCGGCTCTTACGGTTGGCAGTCGAGGATTGCTATGTCGGGGAACACCGTCACTGGCTAAGTGAGGGGCTACCGTTAATCGTTAGCAGGTCTGCCCCGATAGCATAAAGCCGATTCGTTGGCTGCAGTTTTTAATGCAGATCATTGATCTTCCGGTTTAAATGATGGTAATGTTCCAACTTTGGGTAGATAGACGCTTTTCTTGTAAGATGTGTAAACGGCATTGGTAAAATATGGAGGAATAGAAAAGCTTTTGGCCTGTTTGGTATCGGGGTATATATAATAAACGCTGTCTAACATGTTATACACCCCTTTAAATTCACTAGACATTAAGGAAATAACATAGCTTAAACTGTCTTTATTACCACTTTGTCGAGTGACTAGTGCAAAATCATAATAACCTGCATAAATACCGCTATCCTTTAATGTTGAGATATTGTCTTTCACGTGTTCTGTGTTGCTAAAAACCGAATTAAGCTTAGCGAGTTGCTCCAGACTCAACTGGTAAGTATAAAACTTCAGCGTATCATGATATGTATCATCATCTCGGACAGTAACGAGCACTTTTTTGTCTATAATGGAATATAAATTTATATACACATGATTTTTTTGCTTAGTCCTGAAAGAATTTATATCGTATGTCGCAAACTCGATCTTCTCAAACGGGAATTTTAGGGCGGTCACTATGGTGTCAGTGCTCTGGACTATGTTAGAAACTTTTTCTTTGGATTTACTTCCTTTATGATTACATAAAAGAATACTAATACAGAATGAAATAAGAAAGGCTAATTGATGTCTCATATACTTTTTTCGAAGAGTGAGGTATTCATAAAATCGCAGCTTACGGTCAAGGCTTGGCGAAGAACTGGTATTTGAAATTCGTCCAGCCTGGAACTGCTGCTAAATTTATAACAAAAGTTCATTGTTGTTTCTGTTGCCAAATTTATAATGTCGTGCTGATTACTGAAGCTGAATAGCGAAACAAAAGTTGATGTTGCGTTATGTCTGCCAGTTTTTTGCCAAACCTTTTGTTAGCTGCATACCATACTCTGTAAACATGAAGCTGCTAATTATTTTTGTTTCGTTTCTTTTGGTCATTGTAAATGTTGTCCCAAGCTTTTCGTGTCAAGATTGCTAAAATATTTTTGTTACAATCCCAAATAGAAACATAGTTTTTTGACATTACATAATGTTGCTGCCATTTCGCAAACTTTTCATAAAGCATAAGTGTACAAATATCAGTTGGTGTTATAAAATCTCCTGTCTCTGGTAAATGTGTATGCATTGTTCCAATAATTGTTGTGTCGCCTGAACTTCCGTAGTTAATCGAAATAATGTTTTTGTGAAGTTGCTTTTTACTTACTAACTCATTGTTGTCATTAAAGGTTAACAAATAATCATTGCCAAAAATTACAACTCCATTTTCTTGTGGTCCTGTTAGAACATAAACCTTTTTCTGTTCATTTGAAATCAGTGGTATTAAGTTTAAATTTGTATTCTTATAATGTTTGAATAGTGTGTCACTATTTATTGTCTTTAAAGCAGCAGTACGAATTTGATGTAATTCGTTTTCATAATTTGTGAAATCTCTTTCATTAAGGTCAACCTGAGCGTTGCTTACATTGTAAGATGTGTCAAAAGAAATAGTTCCTATAACTTTTGAAGTGTCACCTTTTGAAAAGAAAATGCATTTAGCAATATTGTTGTCTGAATAAGAAAAATAACCGCCAATATTTTCTCTGTTTTTATACTTCTCTAAAAAAATGTCTGTTCCATACCATGAAGCCATCTCTGATCTATAAAGTTTCAATCCTTCTGCAACCAAACTATCGGAAATTTTTCCTAAGTCTTCTTGTGCAAATAACGTTGCTGAAATTAGTAATGAAAGTAAAGTGAATAATCTTCTCATGTCTGTTTGTAGTTGCAGGTTGTGTCAAATGGTTGCCGCTAACACATAAATATACCACATTCAGCAGGTGGTTTATAAAAAATTTACTATTGATGTTCAACATTTTACTCTTCGCCTTTTTGTATTGTAGTTGCGTCAATGACATTTTTCGTTCCTCAAAAAAAGCAAAAAGCTACCCTCGGGAAACTAAAAGGTTCCCTCGGGAAACTAAAAGGTTCCCTCGGGAAACTAAAAGGTTTTCGCGAGAAACTAAAAGGTTCCCTCGGGAAACTAAAAGGTTTTCGCGGGAAACCAAAAGGTTTTCGCGGGAAACTAAAAGGTTTTCGCGGGAAACTAAAAGGTTCCCTCGGGAAACTAAAAGGTTCCCTCGGGAAGCTAAAAGGTTTTCGCGGGAAACTAAAAGGTTCCCTCGGGAAACTAAAAGGTTCCCTCGGGAAACTAAAAGGTTTTCGCGGGAAACCAAAAGGTTTTCGCGGGAAACTAAAAGGTTCCCTCGGGAAAGTAAAAGGTTCCCTCGGGAAACTAAAAGGTTTTCGCGGGAAAGTAAAAGGTTCTCGCAGGAAAGTAAAAGGTTCTCGCGGGAATGTAAAAAGTTCCCGCGGGAAACTAAAAGGTTCCCGCGGGAAAGTAAAAGGTTCTCGCAGGAAAGTAAAAGGTTCTCGCGGGAATGTAAAAGGTTCCCTCGGGAAAGTAAAACGTTCCCGCGGGAACGTAAAAGGTTCCCTCGGGAAAGTAAAAGGTTCCCTCGGGAAAGTAAAAGGTTCCCTCGGGAAAGTAAAAGGTTCCCTCGGGAAAGTAAAACGTTCCCTCGGGAAAGTAAAAGGTTCCCGCGGGAAAGTAAAACGTTCCCTCGGGAAAGTAAAAGGTTCCCGCGGGAAACAAACAGCTTTTTAATGGAAACCATTCAATCTCCATAGCAAATTTCCCCTTGCTATTCTTAGTTTGCTTTCAATCGAAAGTTGCGCTATACTGAGTTTGTAACCGTTTGCAACTCAGGAATTATGAACTTTATCTATAACAAAAATTCAATTTCTATGAGCCCGCATTCTTTGCCGTAATAATATTCTACTACTGTAAAACTCACATAATGCAAGCCTCCCTGGTCAAATAACCATCTAACCCCAAACAAATTACATAACCATCAAAAACTAAACCCTCAAAGATCATGGAAAAACTATTTTAAAAAACCAGTTACTTTTGAAAACAAAATCGAAAATCATTCTGTAAACCTATTACAGGATTTATCTTCTAACCTGTAAACTTTTTTTAGGACGAGTCATAGTTAACTCCCGCTCCTTATTTCGTGGCTCACTAAATAATCATCATCAATAATCATGAAATAAATTATCTAAAAATCCAAACTATCTTCCCTGGCCTTCTATAAATATGTTTTCTATGAATGTGCATTTTAGTAATTTACAAGCACAGATTCAAAATAAAATTTGTTTCGTGTACCATAACCAAGGCGATTGATAAACAGGTTGATCGCTGAATAATTTATTCCTAACTCTAACGCTTCATGAAACGATTACTGCTTTTTTGTTTTTTGTTTCAGGCAATTATATGTTTTGGACAAAGGACTGCCTTGTTTGGCAATTTTAACTTCGACAGCAGCTACAGTATAGTTGCTTTAAGTTCATCATTTGCTGAGATTGATAAAGATTCAAAAGAATTTTGCTTCTACGTGAATAAAGTCAATGATCTTAATAATATGAAAAACGATTGGAAAGTTAAAAATATGGTACCTAGAATTAACCTGGAGCAATATATAATAACCATTTTTGTACTTCACGATAAAACTATTGTTAGTTCCGATATCCTAATTTATCCTCGACAAGGGATTCTCCAATACGAAGGTTCCTGGTATGACTTCGATATGAAAAAATTTAAAAAGATTCAAACTGTAAATCCCCTCCGTTACCACTCCCAGTCTTTCAGCTTTGTTGATTTTTTAGATTATACTTTTTTCAGGGACAGCATACAAAATCTTCCTAACGTTTTATTTTTATTTGAACCGAGGCCAAAAAAATTTGAAGGATATTTCTATGTAACAGCGCCCCGGTCATCCGATTCAAATAGCCCGATTTTCGCTGGCAGCAATGTTACTGTGGAGCTAAAAGACCAGTTTCCCGCAGAAAAATTTGAAGTTGACAATATAATCAATGCTTCATTTAATATTAATAACAAGCAGCTGAAAATGAGAATCAGGATAAAATGTTCAAAGGCACTTTATGATAGGTACGATAATAAGCGAAGAGAAAAAGGAGAGTGGATGCCTGCTACATTTGATACAAAAGTTATTTTTAAGGAACAGCAATAAGTACGCTGGCGGGGAGGGGCAATATAAAATTATGGGCAAAGGGAATACCCCGGGCTATCGTTAGTTTGTCTCCAACTTAAAGTTGCGCTGTCCTGAGTTTGTACCCGTTGCAAACTCAGGACAGCAACTCTTTTTTATTTGTTACATTCTAAGGATAGCGGGGGGAATAACTATTATCTATCAATTATTAATTGAAATAAATGGAAGTACATCATCATCCAAACGTAGAGAAGAAAAATTTCAAAGAATATTTTTTGGAATTCTTAATGATATTTCTTGCCGTAACACTTGGCTTTTTTGCAGAGAGTTACCGGGAACACATTGTTGATAAAACCCGTATTCACGATTACATGCAGGAAATGGTAGAGAATCTGCAGTACGATTCTGTCCGCTGCGCTATTAATTATAAAGTAAACGTGGTACGTGAAAAAGGAATGGATTCTTTAAGAGCGGAAATAAAGAAAGGTATAAATGGCAACATTAACTCCAATGCGCTTTACTATTATTCATTAAAATATCTTGGAAGCTTTAGCCACGCAGCATTTAATAATTCTGCTATCACTGAGCTTAAAAATTCAGGCTCTTTCAGGTTGATTGAAAATAAAGATCTTACCGCAGAGATATATGATTATTATCAAAGAAAACTTCTTGCCGTAGATTCAAAAATGCCTACAAAAGCTGAAACGGATGAAACTACAAACCTCGGCAACGAATTTTTTAGTCTTACAGATATAGATAACTATGTGGAATCGTATGACAGCATGCCTTCAAAAACATTCGACGTAAAGTACAATTATCAAAATCTGTTACAACATGATCCCCCGTTGAAGTTATTAAAAAAAGATCCTGGCGACCTTGAAAGATTATATACAGGTGCGGCGGAATTTGAAATAAAAATAAAGGTCTATAATTTCTGGTTGCTGTATTGCAAAGAGGCAAGTGAGAAATTAATCAACGATATAAAAAAGGAATATCATTTAGAAAAAGAATAATCTATGGAAGTACATCATCACCCTACTGTAGAGAAGAAAAATTTCAAAGAATATTTCCTGGAGTTCTTAATGATATTTCTTGCGGTAACGATGGGGTTTTTTGCAGAAACCATCCGGGAAAATATTACAGAGCACACACGTGCTAAAGAATTTGCAGCGTCAATGCTTAAGGACCTTGAACAGGATACCAGTCAGCTAACAGCTTACAGGCGATACTATAATTATGCCGCCAGTAATATTGATACTTTGCAGAAGCTTATTGCCGATACAGAGTTAAAAGATATACCGACCGGTAAGCTGTACTGGTACGGTTTATTCGGTGGCGCTCACAGATATTTCGTACCCAACGATGAGACCTTCCAGCAAATGAAAAGCTCCGGGTCGCTCCGTTATTTCAGAGAACAAACCGCTTCATCGGCAGCAAAGTACGATCGGTTTTGCAGGGTTTTGCAATCTAATGAACAAATGCAGCAGGAAATATATGGAGAGGTGAGAAAGCTGAGAGCCCAGATTTTTGATTTCCGTTATAATGAAGAAGCAAACACAATCGTGCAAAAAGAGTTAGCCAATTGGAACCTTCCTATTTATGGTGAAGTGGATGCTTTTACAAAGAAAACGCCGCCTTTATTAAGTTATGATAAAACCCTGTTCAATCAATATATAGAAATGGTGCGTTCAAGATTTATGAGACAAACGAATGTTGCTTATGCGGATTCATTATTGAACCAGGCTTCCAAATTAATCAGCGCATTAAAAAAAGATTACAGGTTGGAAAATGAGTAAAATTCAAATCCTGAATAAAAAAGATTTAAACAATGGAAGTACATCATCATCCGCAGGTAGAAAAGAAAAATTTCAAAGAATATTTTTTAGAATTCTTAATGATATTTCTTGCCGTAACGCTTGGATTTTTTGCAGAAAATTTACGTGAAACGATCAAAGACAATAAAGAAATTAAGGAAGACATTCACTCCGTTTTAGCAGACTTAAATTCTGATGTTGCGCATTTTAATGCCATTCTCAACACCGATCAGTTTAGTTATACTTCAGCAGATTCTTTACTGGTTTTACTTCATAGTAATATCTCCAATACACCACAAATTTATCTTTACGCAAGAGCCGTTACAGCGAATGTTGGTAATTACTATGCCAATTCAAAAACGTTTGACCAAATGAAAGCATCGGGTATGCTGAAGCTAATACATCCAAGAGATTTGCTGGACAGTTTGAGCTTATATTATGTAACCTTCCAATTTTTATCAGCACAAGATAACCTGGTTAAACTTAAACTAGACGACGTTCACAAAGACAATTATCTTTTGTTTGACAACTATATTTTTTCTCAAATGAAAGTTGGATTTGAAAACATAAATAGATCATATACTACAGTTGAACTGCCCTCAGGACACCCTGCATTGCTTTCAACTGACTATAAAACTGTAAATAAAGTCGCCTTGAATTATTATTATCTGGCTGCCAGCGAAAGATTTGATTGCATTTTGGCTGAACGACAAAAAAAACTAGCCATGAGGCTTATTGAATTAATCAAGCAAGAATATCATTTAAAAGACGAATAACTATTATCTATCAATTATTAATTGAAATAAATGGAAGTACACCATCACCCGCACGTAGAAAAGAAAAATTTCAAAGAATACTTTTTAGAGTTCTTAATGATATTTCTTGCTGTAACGCTTGGCTTTTTTGCGGAAAGCTATCGTGAACACGTTGTAAATAAAGATCACGAAAAAGAATATATAACTTCATTTTATGAAGATCTATCAACGGATCAAATTAAACTTCCGATACTAGTTGACGCTATAAATGATCAACAGTTACGAGGTGCCGATTCACTGCTTATATTATTTAAAAACATTCAAATAACATCTCCTGCTAATTCTATTTATTATTTTCTGCGCAGTATGATAAGGCAACAAGGCATTAAAGCTTTTATTAATGACAGAACAATTTCTCAGGCAGAAAATTCGGGTGAAATGAGGCTCATTGACAGGCAAATTTCAGATAGTCTTATTGACTATTACAAAGAAATAGACTATGCCGCCAATCTACAGGAAGCGCTTTTAAACATGAAAGGGAATCTTGCGCAGCATTTACCATCTGTTTTAAATGGCAACGATTTCAATAAAATAATAGACAGCAACGATGCCATCATGTATCCAAAAGAAAACCTGTACTTATTATCAACAGATCGTACAGCAATCAATAATTGTGTCATGAGCATTAGTGAAATTAAAGGTTTAAGTATAACCATTAAACACGTTATTAATGAAATAATAAACAAGGCTAATAACATAAATAAATTGATTTCAAAAAAATACGGTCTTGGAAACAAGTAATAAAATTCACCAACGCTAACAAATAAATGGAAGTACATCATCATCCGCACGTAGAGAAGAAAAATTTCAAAGAATATTTTTTAGAATTCTTAATGATATTCCTTGCAGTAACAATGGGGTTTTTTGCGGAAAATATTAGAGAATCAGTCAGCGACCATTCCAAAGAAAAAGAATATATAGCAGGTATTAAAAAAGATCTTGTAGCAGATACTTCCGCTTTAAATATCTGGATGCCCAGCACTGTTTCAAAGAGTAAATCAATTTGATACACTTATTTCCCTGCTTCAGGTAAAAGGTGTTAATCCGCAGGGAGGCAACCTTTATTATTATGCAAGGCTTAGTACAAGGTCACGAATATTCAGTGCTAATAACAATACAATAAATGAATTAAAAAACTCAGGCAATTTTCGCATCATAAGCAACAAAAAAATTATAGACGGACTTACCAATTTTCAAAAAATTATAGACAGTTATATAAACCTCAGCAACGTGGATAACAGGGAATCTGAAATGCTTTATCCATTGCTGGGCAACGTTTTTGATGCCAATGTATTTAATAAAATGATTAAAGCTGATGCCAGGGGAACTGCTTTTTCTGTCGATTCTGTTACCGCTAGTCTTGCTCTTGAAAACCTGGCAATGCCAGCTGGTAATCCCCAATTGCGCAACCACAATGAAGATATTATCAATCAACTCATATTTACTTTACACGAAAGAAAATCAAGCTTTGTAGGTGAAATACGATTGTTGTTATTTCAAAAGCAAGATGCAAAAGACCTTATTAATTTAATAAATAAAGAATATCATTTAAAAGACGAATAAATATTATCTATCAATTATTAATTGAATAAATGGAAGTACATCATCATCCACACGTAGAAAAGAAAAACTTCAAAGAATATTTTTTAGAATTCTTAATGATATTTCTTGCTGTAACGATGGGGTTTTTTGCGGAAAGCCTGAGGGAAAGTTTAGTAAATAATGAAAAGGAAATTCATTATATAAAAAGCATAATGCGGGATCTAAATAAAGATAGAGCAGAACTCTCCTGGTATTTAAATCGTCAGCAGCTATGTGTAAATAAAATGGATAGTGCATTAAGCATATTGCCTGCAAGGCTTAACAATGTTGCCGTACAGGATACTTTCTTTCATTACTTTCTGCATTTTTATACATTTGAATACGACTTTACACTGAACGATAATACCTATACTCAATTAAAAAATGCAGGCGGCTTCAGCGTTATCCTCAATCAGAAAGTTATTGATTCTATTACAGGGCTATATACCTTTTTTGATAACCAGATTAAATCAATTGACGGCTCTTATTTCGATTATTATAACAAGATTGTTCAATTAGGAACACAGTTGATGGATTTGCCTACTATACCTGTAAGCACAGACGATACATTATTAACTATCATACCTTCTAATAAAGAATTTTTTATCCGTGTTGATATACCGCTTATCCGGCAATTATACTCTACTATAAGATATGAGGAGGGCTCTTTATTGTATTATATGAAACAGGAAAGAATATATGACGATAAAGCGCAAGAGCTTCTTCAATACTTAAAAAAAGAATATCAATTATAAAACAACATAAATGGAAGTACATCATCATCCACACGTAGAGAAGAAAAATTTCAAAGCATACTTTAGAATTGCTCAAGCCGTAGTTACTGTTGAACAATCACAAACTAAATAAAATGAGAAAAACTGTAATCCTGTTATTACTTTTTTGCTGGACTATAAAAACATATAGTCAACCATTACCAGACAGTACTAAAGCAAAGTATTCCACCGCAAAAACTGACAAAGAAAAGGGTGAGTGCCTGATGAATTACTTTAAGCATCAGCCATTAAAAGACACAGCAACAAAAGCAAAAGTTCTTGTATTAAAAAGTTGGTTTCAACAGCAAAAAGATATGATTGGCGAGAACTATACCAACCTTCGTCTGAGCCAGATACTGGAGAATAATGGAGATTTTCCCGGGTCACTTAATTTACTGTTTTCTTTGCTGCCTCAATTTGAGCAGCACAAAGACAGCTTTGGAATATACAACACCTACAGATTAATAGAGAATACGTACATGTCTTCAAAAGATTACCTCGATGCTGCTGAATATTCAAAAAAAGAAATCGCTCTTATGCTGGCTTCTAATAACGAGGATTTGCTGTCGGCTCAGTACAACGGATTAGCCTGTGTATATGGTGAAGGAAACATGCCGGACTCAGGAATGGTATATGCGGAAAAAGCCGTAAAAATGGCTGCAGATGTAAAGGACTATCCACTGCTCGCTCTTTCCACCAGCACACTCGGCGAAAACTATATTGCTGCCGGAGAATATGATATTGCATTACCTTTTTTAAGAAGAACGGCAGCCTACTATAAACAAAACGGAGCTATATCACCTCACCTGGATGCATATTTGAAAAATGATTTTGCAGAAGTTTTTTTTGGAACAAAATTATATGACAGCTCCAATTATTATGCAAGGCAGGCGCTGGTGGTTTCTGTTCCTTTTAATGATAAAGACCAAAGCATGCGTTCTTATGAATACCTGTACAAAAGCTTTCAACAAACCAATCAACAGGATAGCCTGAACAAATATTTTCGTTTGGCTATGCTTACTAAGGATTCACTTCTTAGCCTCGAGAAAGTTAAAAATATTGAAGCACTTACTTTCCAGGAGCAATTGCGGCAACAGGAGGCAGACGCAGCAAAAGTAAAAGCAGAAGAAGAGCGGAAGCAAAATATCCAGTATGCGTTGATTGCATTAGGCATCATTATTTTAATAACTCTTTTTTTATTATTGAGCACAACAGTCGTTGCAAATGAAAAGCACATTTCTTTCTTTGCCATTCTGGGTTTATTAATTGTGTTTGAATTTATTAACCTGCTGGTTCATCCGTGGCTTGCATCTTTCACACACGAATCTCCTGTGTTGATGTTGCTGGCTTTAGTAATTATTGCATCTTTATTAATTCCTCTTCATCATAAAATGGAACATTGGATAAAAGAAAAAATGATTGAAAAAAATAAGGCGATACGATTAGCTGCTGCTAAGAAAACCATTGAGAAGTTGGAGAAAAAATAATTGCAAATTCAAAACCAAAACTAAATGGAAGTACATCATCACCCGCAGGTAGAAAAGAAAAATTTCAAAGAATATTTGCTGAAATAAATTCATACATATGTACTCCACTTCTTTTTTATTTCGCCTTGCTAAAACAATTGCTGTTGCTGGTATGGGCCTGTTTGCATTGTTAGTGGTTATCGGAAATACTACCGATTATTATTCCAATTATTTTTTTGTAGAGCATGTATTGAAAATGGACACCACGTTTCCTGACAGCCACCTTCATTACAGGAGTATCAGCACTCCTTTTCTTTTTCATGCCGGTTATAGCCTGATTATTTTACTCGAGGCATTCATGGCAATTTGTTGTATCAAAGGATGCTGGTTAATGTTTAAGAATTTTAAAAAAGATAGTGCTGCCTTTCATGCTTCTAAAAATTGGGCAGTTGCAGGTATTATCATTGGCATTCTCGTTTGGTTTGTGGGATTTGAAGTGATCGGTGGTGAGTGGTTTGCTATGTGGCAAAGCACTACATGGAATGGATTAGCTGCCGCAGAAAGAGTACTTGGATTTTTAGCCTTCGTATTGATCTTACTACATTTCAAAGATGAATAATTTAACTTAAGAAATATGGAAGTACATCATCATCCACACGTAGAAAAGAAAAACTTCAAAGAATATTTCCTGGAGTTCCTAATGATATTTCTTGCGGTAACGCTTGGCTTTTTTGCAGAGAATTTAAGAGAGCATTTCGCAGAGAAAAAAAATGCAAAAGAATATCTTGAAGCTTTTGAAAATGAATTAAAACAAAATGAAGCCAGCATTCATATATATGACAGCACATCCACATTGATTTTGCCTGTGCAGGACAGTTTAGTTAATATCTTTTTTGAAAAAAAGGAAAATGATGATCTAAAAAAAACATCAAGGCTTGACACACGGGCAAGAAAGGTTATTAACGTTCCTTTGCAAACATCTGCCTACGCGCAGATAGTTAATTCGGGAGGATTAAAATATATTCCCGGCAAAATGCTGAAAGACTCAATGGCAAAATATCAGGGTTTGATACAGGTTTATATAAAATATAATGACCTGCTTTTTCAACAAAGAAGTTTTTTATTACCAACTATAGCATCTATCGAAGATGACCATGATTCTTCTATTACAAGTTCAAATACGATACCCCAAATCATGCCTTATCCGGAATTGACTCAAAGAGAAAGAAGGCTTATCATTACATATTACAGGCATTATTATATTCAATATAAAAATGACCAAAATATTCTTAAAAAAATAAACAGTACAGGCAAAAATTTACAGGAAATGGTACAAAAAGAATTAGAATAACCGATGGGGGGAAAAAATAAACCAATCGACCAAATATAACCAACCAACAACTAACATGGAAGTACATCATCATCCGCAAGTAGAAAAGAAAAACTTCAAAGAATACTTCCTTGAATTCATCATGATATTTCTTGCCGTAACGCTCGGCTTTATTGCGGAAAGTATAAGAGAAAGAATAAGCAATTCAGAAAAGGAACATCACTATATAGTAAGCCTTATACACGACCTTGAAACCGATACTTCAAATGCTGCTTTAAGAATAGAAGACGAGAGTGAATTGCTTGCTGAAATGGATACGGCGCTTGCTATACCAACCGGTCAGCTTCACGATTTAGATAGGCAGGACACTTTCTATCATCACTTCCTTTTTTTCTTTAATTCAGAAATGTCTTTTCATCAAAGTGATAATACGCTTACACAATTAAGGAATGCCGGCGGATATAGTTTGATTCACGCACCCGATGTATCAGATTCTATCACCGCTTTGGCAACATTTTACGAGATCGTAAAATCAAACGAAGGCTTTTATCATGATGATTTTTTAAAAGTGGAAGACTTCGCTGGAAAATTAATAAAGGTTCCTTATTTACCAACTGGTCCCGATGGCAATTCGATTTACCCAGCGCTTTTTTATCATGAAGAAGTGTTTATTCAATACGACAAAGCTTTACTGGAAGAATTATACAACCTTGTACAGATTGAAAGATCACAATTAGATTTTTACAGGCTAATGATAAAAAGATACAAACAAAAGGCTACCAATTTAATTACATTTCTGCAAAAAGAATATGCTTTAAAATAAAAGACATATGGAAGTACATCATCACCCGCATGTAGAAAAGAAAAATTTCAAAGAATATTTTTTGGAGTTCTTAATGATATTTCTTGCTGTAACGCTTGGCTTTTTTGCAGAGAATTTAAGAGAGCATATTTCAGAGAGCGAACAGCGGGAACAATACATTCAATCTCTTGTGGAAGACCTCGAATCTGATACAACAAGAATGGATGATATCATTCAGTTTGATAAGGACAAAATAACTGCTCTCAATAGCATGTACCAATGTTATGATACAGTTACCAATAATCTTAAAGCAACATCTTGCATGGGTATATTGATTAAATATTCAAAAGTAAACAGACCTTTTTTGATAAATGATCGAACTATAACTCAGCTTGCGAATGCAGGTGGTTATAGATTATTGAAGAAAGAAGATGCCGACAGCATTCTTGCCTATGAAAGAATGTACAGGAATGCTTATGATTTTGAAATGACTATTTACCAGGAAGCGCAGAATAATGTTCGGAATACATTGAATGAACTGGCAAACTTTAAAGTAGTATCGCCGCTGCAGAATGTTTCAGCACTTTCCGGCGCTGACACAGGCAAGAGCTCTTTAAATGGATCATTATTGTTTTCGGATGACAGAGCATTATTAAACAAATGGTTTAACCAGTTGCAATTGTATTTAAGAGTTACAAAAGCACAAAGCACATTATTGAATAGCTTACAAATAAAAGCAACCAATCTTATAAACTTTTACAAAAACAAGCATCGTCTTAAATAGAACAATGGAAGTACATCATCATCCGCAGGTAGAGAAGAAAAATTTTAAAGAATATTTTTTGGAGTTCTTAATGATATTTCTTGCCGTAACAATGGGTTTTTTTGCGGAAAATCTTCGTGAACATTTCAAAAATAGCGATGAAATAAACAACGATATACAATCTATGGTTGCAGACCTTCAATCAGATGTTGCTATGTTCAATGCAGACGTGGCATTAAATCAATTAAGTGACCGCAGAACTGATACGCTGATTTCACTATTAAAACTTAATCGTTCCAATACTTCGCATATCTATTTTCTTGCCCGTTTTATCACGGCCAATAATAGTATCTACACACCCGATACAAGAACATTTGATCAAATGAAAAGCTCAGGCACATTGAAACTTATTCAATCAAAAAGCATTACGGACAGTATATCTAACTATTACCAGTCGCTTCAATTTTTTATTAGTCAAAGTGACTTGCAAAGGCAAAAAGTAGTTGAAGTACATTCTGTAAACAGCCAATTATTTGACGGATATACTTTTCAGCACATGTTTACAAAAGTAAATTCAAACGGAGAGGCAAGTTCAAGTTTAAATGTTGATATTTTGGAACCTGAAAATAATCCTGCGCTGTTGTCTGATGATTTCAATACTGTCAATAAAGTTATTATTGCATATCATTATCTCTACGCTACCACCGAGATAAATAATGAAGTAGCCATATTAGGCAGTCAGCATGCACAACAACTAATAAATTTATTAAAAAAAGAATATCATTTTAAATAAAAGCAAACACTCCGAACTATTCAAACATGGAAGTACATCATCCGCATCACGTAACACACAAAAAGAAATGGGGAGAATATTTGCTGGAATTCTTCATGCTTTTTCTTGCGGTGTTTTTGGAGGCCATATCACAAAAATGAGGAGTTGGACAGAATATGATGTTGATGTTTTTTTGCGGATGAAAGCAAAAGCAACAGCAATAATGTTATGCCTGAAAAACAATAAAATTATTACTGAGTAACGACTAATTTTTAGATTATGGAACATCCACCCCGTGCTATCCGTAGAATGTTCAAATAAAAGAGGGCTGCCGCCCTTGCTAGGCTTGTGACCAACAACTCCAAAAAAATCCAAATAACCTTTTAATCCAGCTAATCCGGTTCAGATAATGGGCAACTGAATCATAAACTTACTTCCTTCGCCTTCTTTACTCTCCACTTTTATATTTCCGTTATGTTCTTTGGTAATTATATCATAAGCTAAACTCAAACCCAATCCTGTTCCTTGTCCTGTTGGCTTGGTGGTGAAGAATGGCTGAAAGATTTTGTCAATAATATTTTTCGGGTATACCATTACCGTTATCCTGTACACGTATTTCTATCTTATCATTTATCTTTTTAGTTGCAACATTAATTAATGGTTTATAACTATCATTTGCAAGCTTCGCTTTTTCATTCACTGCATAAAAAGCATTATTAAAAAGATTGAGTAATACTCTGCCAATGTCCTGCGGAACAATATTTACTTTATCAATTGTTGTATCAAAATCAGTTGTAAAATCTGCATTGAAGCTTTTGTCTTTGGCTCTTAATCCATGATAACTCAGTCGCAAATATTCATCACACAAAGCATTAATGTCCGTTGATTCTTTCATGCCTTGCGTTTGCCGTGAATGTTGCAGCATGCCTTTTACAATGGCATCGGCTCGCTTGCCGTGATGGTTTATTTTTTCTGAATTATCTTTTATATCATTCAAATATTTTTTACTTCTTCAATATTTCCCTTATCAATTTCTTCTCTGGCTTCATCAATCATTTCTTTATTTACTTCAGAAAAATTATTCACGAAGTTTAACGGGTTTTGTATTTCGTGTGCAATGCCTGCGGTGAGCTCACCCAGTGAAGCCATCTTTTCACTTTGTATAAGTTGTTGTTGAGTTGATTTCAATTCAGTCAACGTTGTTTCCAATACATGATTCGCTTTTTGTTTCTGGCGATTATTACTGAATAAAATCAACGCAACAATTAATACTGCCACCAATGCACCACTAGCAGCATATAGTTGTAACCTGTTTTGATAAGCCGTTTTATCATCATTTAATTTTTTAAGCCGCAATTGCTCATTAAAGGCAGCTTTCTGATAATCGGTTAACTGCTTAATCTTTGCCTCTTTCAAACTATCATTTAGCTTGTTCGCTAAAGCTTCATATTTATAAGCACTGTCTCCATTACCCAGAAGATTATAACTACTTACCACAAAAGGCAAAGCATAAAGCTGCCCGTCCGGATACTGAACGTCAGATTCAATTTCGAGTCCCTTCTTTGCGTAATATAGCCCCGAATCTTTCTGATCTTCGTGGTTATATACTGCTGATAGCAGGCAATACGAATACCCCACTTCCTGGACGTTGCCCTTTTGCTGATTCGGCAAAACAGATTCGGATGCATACATTTTTACAGAGTCATACTCACCTTTATCATAGTAAGCCAACGCGATATTAAGCAGATCCAAACCTATATATTTTGTATAATCAAATTTTTCAGCATCCACCATTGACTGCCTGGTAAATAAAATGAAGGAATCATTAGCTTGACCATAATAAGTGTTTCCAACTGATGCTTCTCCCATTGCAATAAGCTTCCCGTTGGCAATTGTTTTTCCAAGCCGCAAACTTTCATAGTAGGCTGCCCGTTGTTTATCAACTTCATTTACATTTCCGTAGAAGTTGCCCCAGGCGTGCTGGTTTATTGCCACTATAGCAATCCTTGAATCATGCAAATTCTGTGCATTTGAAAATATCCAGGGACGCCAGTTGCTCGCTTCATTTTTTTCGTCTTTTGACAATTCATCTGCTGTCAAAATTGAAGTATACGATTCATTTAATTCGCCCATAGCACTATACATGTATCCCATCTGGGTGTAAGCATCTGCCTCCCACATTTTTATATTGAGTTTTTTAGCAAGAGCGAGTTGTTGCTGAGAGAAATATAAAGCGCTGTCCTGCTTACTATCCTGGTAATACATTCCTAGGCTGCGATAAGCCGCCATTCGCAACGTATCGTTTTTCTCTGCCGGCAAAATCTTTTTTAAACTATCTACCTGCATTATTGTAGGGTAGCCCCAGTTAGAGTCAAACTGCGCCTTTGTATATATGGGCAGTACAAACAATAAAATAACTGGTATAAGCAATTTCATAAATAAGTTATGTTGGCATTTGTATAATAAATGATGTTCCTCCACCTTCGTTACTTTCCACTTTAATTGTTCCGTTATGTTCTTTGGTAATAATATCATAACTTAATGATAAACCCAATCCTGTTCCTTCGCCTGTTGGTTTGGTTGTGAAGAATGGCTGAAAGATCTTATCAATTACTTTTTGAGGGATACCATTACCATTGTCACTAACGGTTATGGTTATACGATTTTCTGTTTTCTTTGTAACTACTGAAATCGTGGGGTCGTACCTGTTAGTTTGTTGTTTGGCTTTTTCATTTACTGCATAAAAAGCATTGTTGTATAAATTCAACAGAACTCTTCCTATGTCTTGTGAAACAATGTTTATTTTACCTATGCTTTTATCAAAGTCTGTTTTTATAGTTGCATTAAAGTCTTTATCTTTTGCACGAAGGCCATGATAGGAGAGACGTAAATATTCATCTGCTAAAGCGTTAATGTCTGTTGGTTCTTTTGTTCCTGATGTTTGCCGTGAATGTTGCAACATGCCTTTTACAATGGCATCAGCACGTTTGCCATGATGATTGATTTTCTCTGAATTGTCTATAACATCTTTTGCAATTGCTTTTGCATCATCATAATTTCCCTGGTCAATTTCTTCACTCAATTCAACAAGCATTTCTTTGTTTAATTCAGAAAAATTATTCACGAAGTTTAAAGGGTTTTGTATTTCATGGGCAATGCCTGCAGTAAGTTCTCCGAGCGAAGCCATTTTTTCACTTTGTATAAGTTGCGCTTGTGTTGATTTAAGCCTTACAACTGTGTCGTTCAGCGTTTCAAATGATTCTGAATTTTCCAGGGCAATGGCAGTGTAGATGGCAATATTGCGAAGCATAAAAAGATGGTAATCCGTGTAAGCATTTTGCTGAAAACTTTGTACGGTGATTACGCCGAGTTTTTTATCCTTTACTATCAGCGGCAGGTAAATGAGTGACACTGCCTGCTTACCTTCGTGTGGTGTAACTACCTGTTGTATAAAAGACTTATGTTCTTCATCCACATGGCCCATAATAATTTCCCTGCCTTCTTTAAAACAAATCACCGCAAAGCGGTTTTCATCATCCAGCGCATTGCTATAAGCAGGTAGCGCCTCACCATCTTCGTATGTGGCAGGAAACTCTATGGTTTGCTGCGATTTGTTGTAAATGCCGATGCCAAATACGGAGGCATCCATCAAGGCATTCACATTATCATACACCGTACTGATGATTGTTTCAACCGCAAGCGAAGAAGTAACCTTTCGTCCAATCTCTCCCAGCTGTTCCACATTGTTATACGATTGCTCAAGGTTATCTTTTTGCAGGCTGAGCTCCTGAGCTTTGCTATCAATGTCTTCTTTTTGTTTTTGCAGGACTACATTCGATTTTCTTTTTTGCCGGTTATTGCGGTACAGCAGGAAGGCAACAAGGAGCAGCGTAACAAGCCCGCCAATGAGTATATTAAATTTCAATTCGGTTTTGGCTTCTTCTTTAGCATCTGTTAACTCCTGCTGACGCTGGGTTTCATTAAAGCTGAGCGTTTGTATTTCCCGTGCTTTTTCCTGGCTGAACACACTGTCTTTGGCGGCAATGCCGGCGCTCTGGTAAGCAAAGGCACTGTCAATATTATGTAGAGCCGCATAATAGCCGGATAAAAAATTGCTGGCATTCATTACCCGTTCTGTAAAGCCTCCTTTTTGTGCGATGGACAAGGAAAGCTTAGCATAATATAGACTGGAATCAGTAGCTGCAGCTTTTTTAAATAAGGCAGCCATACCCAGGTAGCTTTCGCATAAACCCTCATCATCTTCTGTTTCCATAGTATAAGGTAAACACAATTTGTAATTACGCATGGCCACCGCATCCTTCCCCATTTTGGAGTATATATTGCCCAGGTTATTTAACGTAGAGCCGGTTTCAGCGACATTCTTCATTTTAACAGCCAGGTTATATGCGTGGATGGTATAGTCTAAAGCGGAGTCAAGCATGTTTAATTTTTCATAGCTGTCCCCGATATTTAGTAAATTAATAACTATCCCCAATTCGTTTTTAAGGCTTTTGTAAATAGCAAGTCCTTTAGTCGAATAAACTATAGCCTGGCGATAATTGCCCTGCGAAGAATAAATATTGGCCATATTACTAAGCACAGTACCAATGCCCCTGGTGTATCCAACTGCTTCTGATTTTTTTAGTGCTTCCAGGTAATATTCCAATGCTTTGGGATAGTTACCGATTGTCCTAAATACAGTTCCACTAAGATTAAGACTACTTGCCTCTCCCTTCGTAAACCCTGTTTTCTTTGCCAGTGCAAGTGCCTGCTGCGCCAGCACAAGAGCCGTATCAGGTTTAGAACTGAAATAAGCACCGCCTATTCGGTTAAGCAGGAGTACCCGGCTGGTATCTTGCTTCGCTGTTGCCAGCAATTGTTTAAGGCTGTCAAGAGTTTTGTTTTGTGCTAAAACGTTGCAATAGCTGCCGGAAAACAACAGCAACATAACAATCAATTTTCTCATCGTTATTTAATCTTTTGGTAAAATGATAGTAAATATAGTTGCTTCACCTTCGTTACTTTCCACTTTAATTGTTCCGTTATGTTCTTTGGTAATGATATCATAAGCTAAGCTTAACCCCAAACCCGTTCCTTCACCTGTTGGTTTGGTTGTGAAGAATGGCTGAAAGATCTTATCAATTATTTTCTGTGGAATCCCGTTGCCGTTGTCACTAACCGTTATGGTTATATGATTTTCTGCTTTTTTCGTAACTACTGAAATCGTGGGGTCGTAACCGTTAGTTTGTTGTTTGGCTTTTTCATTTACTGCATAAAAAGCATTGTTGTATAAATTCAACAGAACTCTTCCTATGTCTTGTGAAACGATATTTATTTTACCAATTGTATCATTAAAATCTGTTTTTATAGTAGCATTAAAGCCTTTATCTTTTGCACGAAGGCCATGATAACTTAATCTTAAATACTCGTCACATAAGGCATTAATATCTGTTGGCTCTTTTGCACCTTCACTTTTTCTTGAATGCTGCAACATGCCTTTTACAATGGCATCCGCACGCTTGCCATGAGGTATAATTTTTTCTTGTTATGTATAACATCTTTTGCAATTGCTTTTGCATCATCATAATTACCCTGGTCAATTTCTTCACTCAATTCAGCAAGCATTTCTTTATTCAATTCAGAAAAATTATTCACGAAGTTTAACGGGTTTTGTATCTCATGCGCAATACCTGCAGTGAGTTCTCCAAGCGAAGCCATTTTTTCAGATTGGATAAGTTGTTTTTGAGTTGACTGCAGGTTTTCAAATGATTGTTTCAATTCTGAAGTGCGTTCAGCTACCTGCTTTTCCAGCATATCATTTTGAGAAGATAATAATTGCTGTTTTTCCCGCTCCTGAATAATATTTTTCTGAGATAGATCATTGACCTCAATTAATTTTTTTTGTAAGCTCTTATTTGCAAATGCAAAATCGAGGGCAAGAAACAGTGAGGCCGATGTAGGTAAGCTAAAAACAAACAGCATAAAGATTACTAAATTCAAAGTTTCATGAGCTAAAACAAGCGATGTGTCCGAAGCGTTAATTCTCAACTGGAAAGCGATAAAGAAGACAATAGTGCTAACGCCACCAATTGCTATAATCCACGCGCCTCTTTTTCGTTTCAATGCGCTCGTGAATGCAAGACGAATTATATTCAGCAAAATTAACGGAGTATATATTGCGCCAGCCTTCCATCCCCATGGGTAGACAACGATACTAAGAATAGTTGCCACAATAAATAGAATGATTGAAGCCGTATAAGTAAAGTCCCACTTTAGCTCCAGGATGTACTTTAAGGCAATAAGAATAAACAAACTACTCGAAAAGAGAAACAGAAAAGCAGAATTCCCAAGATAAAACTTATATGCTACTGTGTGGTTGAACAGCTGTAAAATCATCTGTAAACTAATTCCGATTAAGGCAGACAATGCATAAAGCCCAAAATAAAGATTTCCTTTTTGGCCGCGATAAACAAGGTAAAATGCCATGTGAAGTATGAACATCATTAAAAGAATACCAATGGGTATAAGTGCATTGAATTCAATAGGCATAGATACCCTTTGATAATACATAATCCCATTATTTGGCTTCATAAGTTTTATCCATAATAAAGGGTTTGCAGTTCCAAATGCATTAGTATAAAAAATATTTTGCTGCAGCTCATATCTTATCGCTAAAATGTGTTTTGTATTTTTCGATAAGGGCAACTCAAGCGGTTTCCATAAGGGATCATAAGCTTTTGTTACCGCTGTGTTTCTACTGATTACCCCCATAACATAAATTAAGCTATCATCAAGATAAATTTCTGATGCGCCGGATTGCTGAATAATCATGGACAATTGTTGATGAAGCGAATTACCAGAATAAAGATGAAGCCTGAGCCAGCAAATCCCTTTTTTTGAGACTTCGGGCAAATAATAAATATCTTTTGTTGGATCAATAGTATTCCAGGAACTATCCTTATAGTCATTTTTCGCGTAACCTGGGTTATCTCCTGCATGGAATTTCCATCCATTATTTAATAATAAACCATCGGAAGGAATATTTGTTACATCAATAGCTGTTGGAGCAGCGTTTTGTGAAAAAACATCAGAGAAAAAAAGTAATGTAAATAATGAAAAGCAATATAAAATCTTCATACGTAAATTTAGAAATTCCCTTTCAGCGATAAGAAATAATAAGTTCAGTAAATTTTGCTTCGTAGGTAGTCCTGACAACCATACTCTAAAATAGGTAATTCTCTTTAGCTTGACACGGCCGTGTCCTGCCTGGCTTCGTGGCTTGGAGTAGAGACACGGCCTGGGAGAAATGTCGCATTCTGTCGCCCCCTGCAATTGCAAATACCCATGTTAGCGGCCAGGTGTTTCTGTTATACTATTCATTCGTCAAATTGTTTAAAAGCCCACGAAGTATCTTCGCTTTATCATTCGTCTGATTACTTTCAATATTACTTACTGATAGAATTGGCGAAAGTTTTGGATATAAATCTGGCTTTTTTAACCATGTTACAACTTGTTCCTTGATCCATTTATTATAAGCTATCGGATAGGTTTTATGCGCAATAAAAAGAGCTTGCAAATATTCTTGAAACGCCTTACATAAAATATCGAACGCTTGAAAATACAGTTCCCTCCTTATAAAAAATGGTACATGATCCAGGTCATAATTGCAAGCATCTTTTACCATTTTAAATCGTTGTAAACGTAAATCTTCATTATAGTACGGCAGCCATTTGTTTTGTAACTCTCG
This sequence comes from uncultured Chitinophagaceae bacterium, assembly GCA_963823975.1. Classification (GTDB taxonomy): domain Bacteria; phylum Bacteroidota; class Bacteroidia; order Chitinophagales; family Chitinophagaceae; genus Ginsengibacter. Next base: position 719,850 of record CAWGNP010000001.1, read on the forward strand.
AAAATACAAACCTACATTATCTAACGGGGCAGAATAGCAAATTTGATTTCCGATTTCAATTTCGAAATAGTCAATCGGTTCGCCTTTTTCTAAACCTGTAGGTGTATAATTTCCGTCAATGATGTCCAAATGTATATGTGCAAATTGGTTTGATTTTTTGTATCGTAAAAACACTGGCTGTGTTTTGGAATAAATTTGCCATGAATTTTCAATACTTGTTATTTGGTCTCGTGTTGTATTAGGTCTTGTCAAAATCGCAAAATCAAGATCGCTTTCCGGCATGGCTTGCCCTCTGGCACACGAATTCACAACTAAAATTGTGTCAATACCGGGAACTGCTAAAAAGTAATCTCTTATTAGTTCTGCTACGTCTTGATGTAGTTTTGTTGGGAATTTTGGTATAAATGTCATTTGGAAATTTACATGTTTTGCCTACAGTTAAAGGGCCGCACCACACTTGTTAACGATAGGTATTGCTGAAGGCAGGGTATTCAATGAACGCTCTGCCAGTGCTACCGATGATTATATAGTTTATTGATGAAGTTAATAACAAAGCTGATATGAATTCTTTCAGCCCTGAACCCAAGATGACCAAACAACTAAAGCTGATGAAATTCACGTCAGCCCTGCTTTTAGCAATACCCGTGTAAGCTGCTGTTTATTTTTTTATGTCGCCACACCAAAACCATTTTTTATTTTTTAACCAAGAATTCGAATCCGGTAATGTATCAACTGAAACAAAGGTTGCGTTCGAGTAAGGTTTATTTGTCAAAACTTTTAAATCCATTATGGATTTGTTCTGGTTAAGTTTATCATAATATAACGGTCTTGTAACTACTTCCCGAAGGCTATCTTTATTTATTACCTTATACCACTTTTCAAAAGCCATCCAGCCGCCATTTAAAGATGGATGATTAATAAATTGCGTCTTTATTGTATCGCCTGAAATTATATAACTTCCCCAATAATATGATTTATAAAACCGGTGTGCTTCCTTACCTTTTGGGTTAATAATTATTTTTTTGAAGTATGAAGGGATATTATTATTATAATCAAAAAATTCATATAAAAAGATACCGTCTTTAAAAAACATAAAATTTGTAAATAAAGTATCTATTTTATGTTCGGGGAACTTGTTGAAACCATACCTGTCTAATAAATACTTCTTCTTATAATATCCATGTATATTTATTAGCGAATCAATATTTGTATTTGTTCCATTATAGCAGTATGTCATTCTTGCTCTAATGTCTTTAGGAACACTGCAACCTAAAGGCATCATTGAAGTTAAGATAAGGACCAATGCAATGTTTCTAAAATCTAAGAGTCTCACTTTTTAGCAGGTTTTAATAGCAGCTTACACAATATTCAATCTGAGTTCAATAACTGCGATATTTATGAGATCAGATGAGTCTCAGAATATTGTCAAATAAGCTCTATTGATAATTATTTTGCCGGTACTTTTTCTCAAGAACTTTGTCAACAATATATTTAGAAACTTTCCAGAGTCCAATAAGCAAAATAAATTTTACAAAATCGGGAATCTCGTCACGCAGTTTTAGGTTTCCTAATACGATATAAATAATTCCGATTGCAATAATTGCAACTGCGAATAATTTTTGTCCAGTAGCCCAAACAGTTTGGTTTAGTAATGTCCGCTTTGTAGTTATACCATAAAAGTCATTGCCAAACTTTGGTGGAAATATAAAAATACATAAGGAGCATAAGATTAGAAATAATCCAACATAAATGTCTATGTATTCGTGAAAATTTGTCAAATTAAGTCTTTAGGTGAAATTAATGTTTAAATTCCATAACGCACAACGTTGAAGCATTTGTGAAGGCATGGCAATAGCGAACTGTCAGCATGGTACAAATGCTTAATTGAAAAACATAAGTTGAAGATAATTACAAATGTTGCATAGCTAAATGTCGGCTTGAACAAAAGATGATAAGAATACTGCTGTACAAGTTTTGCTGATCAAGCCATGCTATTGCAAATGCATGTGTTAGCGGCTGTTTTATTCTACTTTCGGAGCTTTGAATTTTATCGGCGGTGATGGAACTTTTGGTTGCAAAAAAAACTTTGTGCTTTCAAAATTAATAGTCGTGTCAATCTGATGTAGCCGAAGCATTTTCTTTGTCTCTACAATCCAATTCATAAATGCAGTTAATTGTGTCGGCACGCTGTCACTATGAACTCTAATCAGCTTTTTAACAGTGTCACTTTTAAAATAAAATTGATAATCTATTCCGTCTTCGTAAGATTGATAATATAAAGTGTCAAAGTTTGAAAATTTCGTTTGCCTTATAAAACTGTCAAGCTTTGTCTTGTCTGTTTGTGTAAGCAAAGCGTAATAAGTCGTATTGCTTTTGGGTGTGTCAGAAAAAACGAAGCGAAATGTTGTCTTATGAAAACAGTGTCGCTTGGAGTAAATTTTATAGAAAAACAAGTTGAGAAAACGTCGTTATAGGAAAAGTCAAGCGAATTAAAACTTTGCTGTTGTTTTGACTTTTTTGGATTGTCACATGTTGCAAGTGTCAAACTAATAAAACTAAGAAGAAGAAAAAGTCTCATAAGTAATTTATAGAAAGATGCACTCGCAACAAGTTTCCACAAATAGCCTGCAACTCATAAATATACCACACTCCCCACATCTCCTCCAAAAAAATCATTATTGATTTTCAACATTTTAGTCTTCGCCTTTTTGTATTGTAGTTGCGTTAATGACATTTTTCGTTTCTGGTTCGCCTTATCAATTGTTGGTCGTTTACCATTCCATATCTATACTTCCTTTTTTTACTAACTCATTCTTTTATCATTTACCAAAAATTGCAGGCTATCGATTATTATGTCTTTATGGTTATCTTCTGAAAGAACATTTCGCCATTCATAAATGGTAGCTGTAAAATATTGTGCTGCATGTATAATATGTTCGCCATTCATCATGCTAATATATACAAATCAGGGCTTCTCTATTATGTTGCCGTTGGTCGGAGACCAGACGGCGGCTCTTACGGTTGGCAGTCGAGGATTGCTATGTCGGGGAACACCGTCACTGGCTAAAAATAATGTTTTTAAGAAATGTCGGGTGAGGACACCCGCCAAGGAGGGGGCATAGCAGCAAACCTCATGTTAGCTGTGGATTCTCAGTCAACACCATATTTTTGTCCATATTCTTTTATTGTTTCCAAAAAAGTAGAATTCCACTTCTTTGCTTTAAGCAGCCTTTCATACTCAGTTTTGGCTTCTTTAGACATTTGCAATTCTCCATAAACAATCAATCTACCATATGGCTCTATAATCGGAGCTTCTTGTCCAATTAGCCCTAAAAAATCTTGTCTTGATTTGATTCTGTCAAAATAGGGTAAAATAAATCTTTCCAAATTTTCTCTCATTTGTTCTACCAATTTATTTTCATCTGTTTCCTCGATAACATCATACCATGATGTGTCATCTCGATTGCGAAGATCGCCGATTCTTTTTCTTATTAAACAATCTGGTTCGCTTGGAAAGGACGGCAATGCCTTCCCTTCGTTATAAAACAAACCCCGCCAATGTTCAGGAATAAAAATGCCCGTATTGATTGTGAAATTTATATGGTCTTTAGAGTAAAATTCGCTTTTCTGAATGTTGATTATATGTCCTAAGTCCTGAAGCTGTTCATAAAAATTGTTCCCTTTGCGCTTAAAACCTTTTGGTTTCAAGTATTCGTGAAACCCTTGTTTGATAATAAGTTCAAATTTTAATTCTGCCGGAGTCTTCATATAAGTCACAGCTAACGATAGGTATTGCCGATGGCAGGATATTCAATGAACGTTCTGCCCGGAACTACCGATGATTATATAATTTATTGATGAAGTTAACAACAAAAGTTGATAAGAATTCCTTCTGCCCGAACCCAAGATGACCAAAGAACTAATGCTGATGAAATGCACGTCAGACCTGCTATTGGCAATACACTTGTTGGGAGCAGGCTCGAATAGAGGTCCATTCTAATTTCCTTCAAATGCATCTACTTGTTTTGACGCAACGGTTAATATTCTACTGCTCTTGTCTAATTTAAAATAATTATCATAAACGAAAATAGAATCCTTTATACCAATATCACCATACACTACTTTGAAAGATTTAATATATTGCTGAAAGTAGTCATTATATTCAGTTATTTGTGATTCAATCACCTTGGAATTGTAAATCCCCAATGAACCGCAGCTCCACAAATATTCAACAAATTCTTTGGCTTTGCTTGTATCGAGTTGTCCATTATATGTGCCAACTGTGTCCGGCATTTTAAATTTGTCAAGTAGTGGCAAAAAATAACTTGTTTTATGTATTCTTGATAGAATAACGTCATTTATATTGGTTGTGCTTTGCCGTTTAAACTCAAAATATTTTTCAGTTTCACTTTCAGAAATAATTGCCCGATGTACCGAGCTATATTCATCTGAGCTGTCAGACCATGCTAATGCTTGATTTTTATCATTAGTTGATAACTCAATCCATATGTCCTTTCTTAAAGAAAGAGGTGTTACACTTACTGTATTCTCATAATAACCTGAATCATTTTTATAAAACCCATTCGGGTACAAGTAATTAATATTATATGCTAACTGAACAATTTGATTTTCCTCTGCTGTTCTATTACTACCAATAGGTTGATTAACTTTTTGTTTACTACAGCTGGTTATTAACAAAAGGAATGCAATCAATATTATTAGGTACTGTCTCATTGACTTTGAATTAAGCGGCAATTATTTGTCGTTAAGTACGCTTGCTCCCAACGTTAGGGCTTGCTGCTGTGCTGGCATCTAATACTCGTCAGCTCGAACGTTAGCCCAATTGAAAAACTGATGATGAAGTTAAGAACAAAAGCTGAATAATGAAAGTCTGCCCGGACTATAGCTGATAGCATTACTAAAGATGAGGATATGCAGGTCAGCCAGCATAGCAGCAAACCGGCTGTTGTACGATTTTTATTTTACCGGTATTGCGATTGAGTCAATTAAAACTGGCTTTGCAATAGTGTCACTTATATTTTGCCTAGCGGCTATTAACAAAATAACTTGATGTAAATCCTTAACCTGTTTTGGAGGTTTTATAGAAAATGTTGTATCATTTACGAATCTAAATGTCCCAGTCTTTACTGAAATAACAAGGTTATAAGGCGGAAGTCCGTCGGTTTTAATGGTAAATGTGTCCCAACAATCTTGTTGAGCATAATTTCTATGATTTAGGAAAGTTAACTGGGGTTTGCCCACTTTTTTGAAGTCAAGTGGCGTTTTATATTTTAAGTAATTTAAACTGTCATAAACACAATAGGAAACCAGGTTCCCATTTTGATATTCATATGTGTCGGTTTGATTGTCATAATACCTTCTTTTCAAACCTTGTAAAATCCCATTTGAAAAGTTCACGCTTGAATCAAGAAAACCGAATTCGTTAAAATAAAAGCACTCGCCATTTTTTATGCTATCACTATTTAACGAAAGAATCAATTGGACCTTTCCCGTTGAATAAAAATTTGTTCTAATAAAATTACACTCACTCCTTTTGTGTCGGTTACAACTTATCAGCAAAAAAGAAAATAGAAAAATAGATTTGAACGGAGTCATGTTAAATTTCGTACAACGAATCGGTATTTGCGATGGCAGGGCATCGAAGCTCGTCACGCTGATACCGAAGCTGATTTATTTTTGTTGCCGAAGATAATTACAAATGCTCAATAGCGTTAGGTCAGCCGATAGACTAAAGCTAAATAGAATTACTGTTGTTGATGTTGCTATTCCGTCGCCCCCTGCTATTGCAAATATTTTTGTTGTGCGCAGCATTTCAATACTAACTTTTGATATTAATTTTTATTTACGTCGAACGTTTTTGGTGTCGGTTGTTTGCCTAATAAATACAATGGATTGCTCCATGTTATTGTCCACCGACTTTTATCTCGCATAAAAGTATCGAAGGTCAATATGTTGATTTCTTTTTCGTCTTTCTTAAAAATATTATTGATAGTAATCAAACCTAATTTCGTGGTTTCTACTTGTGGTCCGTAAATAGTGTATTTCGGGGCATAATCAAACTTGATAGATTTTATAAGTGTCGTTTTGTATTCTTTGCTTTCTCCAGGTTTAAACTCTACTATTTCTGGAAAGTTATGGTCGCAGTCTTGTCCTCCTATAAAAATGTAGTCATTGTTTACTATGAAGTAATCAGTCCAAGAGCAAGTCATTAACCAAATATAAATCGTCTTTGAAGAATTGTTTTTAATAGTCAAGCTGACGTCGAATCTTTTTTCTTTAGCAGAGTCATTGGCAATATCATATTGCTCGTTTCGATAAACCATGTTATAATATGATTTCGGATGATTGACGAAATATTCTTTATCAGCTTTTATTTTGACCTCAATGGGATTACTTGTCGTGTCGCCTGCCGCAAAACCTTTAGTTTGAAAAAGAGTTAAAAGAAGAAACAGTCCGAATATAGTTCTCATAAAATTTTGATGGTTGAATTCGTGTTGCGCACAACTCATAAATATACGAATGTTTTTCGTCCACCAAACTTGCGTCTATTTTTTTAATTGTCTTATTTTAAAGCTGTTATAATTATTTACGCAAGTGTGAAAACTTTCGCAAATACAACTTTACAAGTTGAGCTTTATAGCATCTAACGGGCTTACGATACTTACCAGAGTTTCCCTTTTAATTTGCAAATACCGACCTGTGGTTTATATTAAAATGCCAGAGTAAATCTTCACGCCCTTGTTAGTATTTGCACAAATATATACAAATCAGGGCTTCTCTATTAGAGCCGTTGGTCGGAGACCAGACGGCGGCTCTTACGGTTGGCAGTCGAGGATTGCTATGTCGGGGAAAACCGTCACTGGCTAAATACCATTGTTGGGCGTAGTTTTCTTTTCTTTTGTTACATCCTTCTTCTTCTCGTTTATTGATTCCAGAAGTTTTATGAATGATTTTTGAGGAGCTTCTCTAATAATGAAGTCTTCTTTAAAAACTTCTTTGAAAGCGTTTTTAAATTCTTCGGTTTCTCTAAAGGTCTTAAATAGAGGGAATTCTTGATACGCCTCCTTATCAAAAACTTCGTCGTCGTCACCAATTTTGTTCATTAATTTTCGTGCTTCTGCAAAATCTTCTTTAAGCACGGCTACAGCAAGCTTGAATTCATTTCCGATTGAAAAATCTTCGGCATCTAAAATTCTATTTGCAGTTAATTTGTCACCAGAAAGATAAAATGCTAGAGCTTTGTTTATAACTAACATTTTTCTAATAGCTTGATTACCATTTTTGGGAAGCTCTTCTGTCGCAAACTTTAAAAGTATTTTAGCTAGTTCATAATATCCGCTGTATATTAAATCATAACAAATGTTGTTAAGATTTTTGTCCGATTCAAATATTTTATCAGGAAGGAATTTTCGCCATAATACTTGGGATAACTTAACTCCCATCTCAAAATAAGCTCTATAAGCTTTGTCAAAATACTCCGGGCTTACATCCAATACATCGTTGAGTTTAACCTTATCAATATCGGAAACTTTATGTTTTTTACATACATCAATATATTGAGCAGAGACAATTCCATTGGAATGAACAAATAAATTCCTTCTTTCTGCTACTTCAATAAAGGTTGGAAGAATCGCTAGATTTGTAGTTAGTGTAAATTCTTTGCCCGTATGTTTTGTAATACGTCTTTCTAAAACTTTTAGCTGTTCAAAATGACTTTCTCGAAGTAAGTTCTCAACATCTTTCTCAATAACATTTTCTTTAAGGTCCTCTAAATTTTCGTACTTTAAAATTTCCTGAAAAGTAAATTCCTTGTCAAGTGAAAAGGCTAATTCTGGTTTGATTTGAAATAAAGTTCTGTAGAGTTCAGCTAAATATGCGTCGTATTGGCTCACTAATGAAACAATGAAGTGTCTCGGTAAAATATTCATTGCGGCGTTTGCCATGTCTAAATCTCTGTCAAGCCTATTAAATAAGTTGAACTGCTCAATGGGAATTTTAAACTTGGTCTTCCCGTCTTCACCTTTATCCGAGTGTTCCTTAACAAATTTGTTGATGTTTTTTTTGCTATTTCTCAGCTTCAATTCCAACAATCCGCCGATTAATGGAAGAGATTCGGCAAGTGCCTCGATTTCCAAAATGAAGGAATCAATCGCTGATTCAAGAAGTTCATAGTTTTCTATTGTTTCTATTGCCGCGTCTCCGTTAGCAGTCTGTTCGTTCATATTTACTTATAAGATTATAGATTTAGGGTTGCTGTCAAATTACGCCCAACACATAAATATACGACACTCCCCACATCGCCGCCAAAAAATCCATTATTGATTTTCAGTCTCTTACTCTTCGCTTTTTTGTATTGTAGTTGCGTCAATCACATTTTTGGTTCCTCGAAAAAAGCAAAAAGCTACCCTCGGGAAACAAACAGCTTCCCGCGGGAAAGTAAAAAGTTCCCTCGGGAATGTAAAAGGTTCCCTCGGGAAAGTAAAACGTTCTCGCGGGAAAGTAAAACGTTCCCGCGGGAAAGTAAAACGTTCTCGCGGGAAAGTAAAACGTTCTCGCGGGAAAGTAAAACGTTCTCGCGGGAAAGTAAAAGGTTCCCGCGGGAAAGTAAAACGTTCCCGCGGGAAAGTAAAACGTTCTCGCGGGAATGTAAAAGGTTCTCGCGGGAAAGTAAAACGTTCCCGCAGGAAATGAAAAGGTTTTCGCGGGAAATAAACAGCTTTTTAATGGAAACCATTCAATCTCCATAGAAAATTCCACATTTCTCCGGGTACAAATACCCGATTTTTAAAAATATCTGCTGTTACCTGCAATTTATTTATCGTTCGCCTGTTTCTACAATAACAATATGCAATTCCGCTGTTGGAAAAAATAATTAAATCTAAATTACATTTTATGGCAAAAAAATCAAATCCTGAATATCCTTTGATCACCCGCACTTACACCAATCTAAGCAACTCCAAACTGGGGCCGGAGCTGGATAAGTATGTAACAGGCTTAACGGGAAACCTTAACTTTCCTGACCTGGCTGACCAGATAACCGCTTACGCACAATCAGTAAGTGACTTTTCTGGTGCCCAGGCAAAGGCTGCTGGTACTCGGGCTAAGGGCGACATCATTGCTCGTAACGATGCAAGGGTGGACGTAATATTGGCAACTATAACAATAAGCAATGCAGTAGAAGAAGCCGCTGACGGAAATGTGGCTGCTATAGCTTCTACCAACCTGCCTATGAAAAGAGCAGGACAACCTGTAACGCCCGGTGGCCCGGAGAACGTGAAGCTTACAGATTCTATCATGAGCGGGGAGCTGGATATCAGGCTAAAGAGGCCTGCCGGAATCTTTGTAATAATGGCACGGTACACTATGTCTCCTTTAAGCGAAACATCAGTATGGACAACCGTAAACAGCAGGGTTGCTAAGTTTTCTATTACCGGCCTGCAGACTGCAAAAAAATACTACGTACAGCTGGGCATCATGAGCAAAGGAAATGTAACCATTTGGGGCGATACGATACTGAGCCCGTTAATTTCTTAAAATTTTTCTTATCTTTTCAATTTTAGATAAGCTGCAGCAATGCAGCTTTTTTTAATTGTGGGAAGGAGGGAATCTAATGCGGGAGAGGTTGGAGATAAGCCTAAAATTTATACCCATATAGCTTATTTTTGCTTTCGTAAAAAATGTATAAGTAAGAAATATATCCACAAAATAACACTGTTACAATAGGTATATAATAGAATTTTTTTAAAATGCCTAACAGTAATAAAACTAAGTCAATATTAAGACTAATAAATAGAGCCCACTTCAATCTCATATACACCTTGAAATTTAATCCGGTATAATAAATAGTTCCTATTTTCACTATACAATTTTGAAACAAATCCATACTCTCGTCTTTATCAAATAAATATTGTTTTTCTTTGACTTCCTTGAAATATTTGTCCAGATACATTATAATTTGATCCTTTAATGGACCTCTCTTAAACTCATCTAAATGCTTTACGAAATTATAGACTGACTGATAATGGATACATTCCAATTCACTTTTGGATAATTCTTGTTTCATACTTGCAAGCAAAGTCTGATAATTCTCTTTCATTACTAACTTTAGTTACTTATTCTAGCCCTTATTGGGAACGAAGGAGATCTCTACCATTCATAAAAATAATATATTTATACATGCGAACTTCAGTCCGCTTTGCCGCAGTCTTCGACCTGTGCAGAAATGTGAGCTCTTCGGAAGCTTAGCCGGACAAACGGGCGGAGCCGTTCGGGTTGTCCTTGTCACGGTCTGATATGTTATTTTAGGTCCTTTGCTTCCCATTCAATCGTTCCATTTTCTTCTGAACAGATTGCAATCGAAGCTTTGCCAAGGTCGTCAAACCATAAGTTAAACCTTATTTGTTTTCCCTTAATAAAGTCTTTTAACTCATCTGAATAATAAGCCATATTTAAAAATTTGGATTTTACAGCATAAAGTTCTTTCAAAGCGTTCTTTCTATTAAGTTTATCAAAAGTCTTTATTTGAGACCATCCGGTTATTTCTATGACACCAAGTTGGGTTACACCAAACCTTAAGTCATCTACTAAAAAAGATTTATTCTCCTTCATAAATTCTATGGCTGCTGCTACTCTTCCGCTTGTCATAAAAATTATCTTTAGCTACTTTTCATTTCAATGAAACTATCCCTACCATTCATAAAAATAATATATTTATACATGCGAACTTCAGTCCGCTTTGGCGCAGTCTTCGACCTGTGCAGAAATGTGAGCTCTTCGGAAGCTTAGCCGGACAAACGGGCGGAGCCGTTCGGGTTGTCCTTGATTTTTTTGTTTCTTTTTGTATCAAGAGGTAACTATATATCTGTTAGACCAAATAAATTTAATCATCTAAAAGCGGAAATTTTGATCTTAATCTTTCAAATACCCGATCATATTGAATTGCTTCATTATCATCTTGGTAATAACCTGTCATTCTTTCATTTTTAAATGTTTGTCCATCTTTAGCCACTGTTACCAGCACATAACCAGGTTTAATATCTTCATCTAACAACTGATTTACGACATCTAATTGATTTTCTAAAAGCTTCCCTTCTACACGGATAGATAATTGCTCTCCATTTATGTTTTGATAACGGAAATTTATGTTACTCATAGTTAATTATTTGTATGCAAGTTACCATTACGTACCAAACATTGACCTAAAACAAGGGTGTAAAATTGAGTGTACTATTTTTCTGCTCTGGCGCAGGTCTTTGACCTGTGCGTAATCGTTACTTATTAATGGTTATAGTATGAGTAACGGCGTGGCAACAGGTCTGGAGACCTGCGCCAGAAGCGGCAATCCTTATGGAGCCTCGGCGGGAAGCCGGACAAACGGGCGGAGCCGTTCGGGTTGTCCTTGATTTTTTTGTTTCTTTTTGTATCAAGACAAAAAGAAGAAAGAAAAGCATATTAAAGAGAACTGAAAAGTAATAAAATACGAGTAACAGTGCATGAGGTTGCTTCGGCTATGTTTATTAAAAATGAAACGTTCTAAAGATCATCGCCTCGCAATGACGTGAAATCGCAATTAATAATTAATAATTGATGATTAATAGAAAGCTTTCAACCCTTGCGACGCGGCGGCCGGCGGCCGGACAAACGGGCGGAGCCGCAGCCTTGGTTCGTGGCACACGAAACATTCTTTATCAATCACCATGAAATAAATTATTCAAAAAACCAAATTCATCCACACCTGTTTCATAAAATTTCGCAGATGAATAATAATAATCCAGATAATCTTTAGCAAGATTCCATTTTCCGCTAACAGGGTTAAAATGAATATAATCTGTCTTTTGTTTTGCAAAGTCACTGCTAATGATTTCTATACTTAAAGAATCTCTTTGCCAGATTTCATGTTTTTTATTTGCTGCATTTACCTCATAAGGCTTGGATTTGCCATCTTGTTTTAGTGTTTTTAAAAATTCATGTGCCGTATATTTTAAAAAACTTCCCTGGGGAGTTTCTTTTCCGTTTTTCTGAAGCTGTTGCCAAATAAAATGAACATGATTAGGCATAATAACAAAAGAATATACTTTTATAAAGCCCCTGCCTGATAACTCTTTTAAATAGTTAAGTATAAGTTCCTTATTTTCTTTATAATCTAATAGCGGCAGCCAGTGGTGAATCGTTGCAGTAAAAAAATAGATTTTATCAAGTTCAAAATACGATTTCCTTTGAATTTGCATATAGTAATTTACAAACTCATTTTAAACTAAGAAAATTGGTTTCGTGTGCCACGAACCAAGGCAGTGGGGTAATTTACAAACTCATTTTAAACTAAGAAAATTGGTTTCGTGTGCCACGAACCAAGGCAGTGGGTTACCTCATTCACTAAAAACAAAATTATCCATTGAAGCTGGGTCAAAATTGTCAGGCATAACAAAAAACTTTGCGTCTACTTCATTGTCAACTCCATAATCATCCTTAATAGTAAATGACTGTCCAACTTCTGTTACAGACAGTTTTTCAGCAACTATGTCTTTTAAAATTCTTAAGTCCTCAAGTCTGCCAGCTATATAATTTTTTGTAATTGTCGGTTTATTCCAAGTCATCACTTTAAGATAGCTGTATGGTCCATAATGTTCATGTTCAGAAAGACCTTCGTTTAGTGGTTCGTCTACATATTTTTGAAGAATATAAACAATCTGCTTAAGTCCATCTTTACTACCAAAAAATCTCCATTCAGGATTGTCATTGTCATTGCCCAAGTCATAATAAAATCCGAGTTGTCTCCACTCAGCATAATCCTTTTCCTTCCAATAAAGCTTTTGTTCTTCTGTCATAAACGTCTTAAGAGGTCATTGTAGCATGACGCACAACGTTTTAGCATTTGCGATGGCATGGCAATAGCGATTGGTCAGCCGGTACAAATGCTTGATTGAAAAACTACAGTTGAAGATAAGAAGTAAAGCCAAATTTATAACGTCGTGCCGAAACAAAAGCTGGTGGATGATTTATAGCCGAAGCTATTCCGTCAGCCATGCTATTGCAAATGCACATGTTGGCTGCTGTACATTGTCAAAATAATTTAAGTCCAACTGCGAAACTTAATGTGCCAAAATCTTCACTTGCGACTTTTGTCCGATTGAATACATTGATATAAGAAACTTTCCCCGTCCACCTTTGAGTTTTAGAAAAGTAAAAACCAAATGAAGGTTTTACTCCTAACAAAGTTTGTCCGCTAACAAAACTTGGTCCAGCTACAAACGAAAAATAAATGCTGTGTGTCGGATGAAATGATGAACCAATAAATAGATTTACCATTCCACCAACAGTATTGTCATTTTGTGGAATACTGCCATCAGGATTTAACTTCAAAGCTTTGTTGTCCTCCAAATAGATGTCACCTGTAAGTTCGATTGTCGGCTTAAACTTTGTTTTGTTGTTAAAAAAAGTTTGTAGTCCAAGTCCAACACCCCAAGGATTATTGCCGATAGTATAGTCGTACAATGTATTGTTATACTCAGTCAACAAGTAAGTTGAAATTTTTCTTTGTGTCTGTCCGAAACTCTGTGTTACGATAAAGCAGCAAAGAAATATGGTCAGGATTTTCCGCATATGAAAAGCTTTAAAGATTTTGACAACAGCTTAAGCCGAAACGTTGCTTTTGTATAACCGCCAACGCTAGGTATTTGCGATGGCAGGGCATTCCGTGTTCCGTCAGCCGATACCGAAGCTGATTTATTTTTGCAGCCGAAGTTAACTACAAATGTTCAATAGCGAAATGTCAGCCGATAACTAAAGCCAAATAGAATTACTGCTGTTGAAGTGCATTCCGTCGCCCCCTGCTATTGCAAATATTTTTGTTGGTGGCAGTGTTTCCAATTAAGAAAATCTAAAATTAATTTGTTATACTTGTCTTAACCCAATCTGAATATTTTGTTTTCTCGGGTACATCAGTAGGGCTTTCAAAAAACAGACGAAAACCGTCAGGGTCGGTTATCATAATTTCCCATAATCCATTACCAACCATTGGCTCTGTCACATCAATTCTCTTTGATTTAAATTCATGATATAAAGCAATTGTGTCATTGCAAGTAAAATTGATAGATACACAAATACCTTTTTTGCTTCCGTTAAACATAGTGGCAGGTTCATTTGTTTTCTTATGTTCCTGAAGCATTAATGAAGCGTCGCCAAGTTCAAGCCAGCACCATTCTATTCTCCCTCTTGGTTCCCATTTATTTTTCAAGTCAAAACCAAGTCTTTTTATATAAAAATCAAGCGAAGTGTCCATGTCTGCAACCATAAAAAATGGAACAGCTTGTTTAATATTTGAGTCACTCGTTAACTCGTTTTCCATAATTGACAAGAACGTTATTTTTATACTTATAAATTAATATTCACAATTTATTGCGATTAAAGTTTATGCTGTTACATCGCATTGCCACCAACTCATAAATATACGAACGTTTTTAACCCATCAAACTTGCGGATATTTTTTTAAATAATTTATTTTAAACATTTTATAAATATTTACGCAAGTGTAAAAAACTTTCGCAAATACATTTTTATCACTCCCCGGCCGTGTCTCTGCGTCTGCTCTGGCGCAGGTCTTTGGCCTGTGCGTAATCGTTACTTATTAATGGTTTTAGTATGAGTAACGGCGTGGCAACAGGTCTGGAAAACCTGCGCCAGAAGATGGCCAGAAATGCCTTGTCCTGCCTTGCTTCATGGTTTAAAGTAGAGACACGGCCTCGGAGGTAATTATTTGGGGTATTCAGGCGCAATAATTGTTTTATAATTAGCTGCAGAACTATAACAGCGCAATAGTTCTGGCTTATTTAATTTATCTTTATAAAGCGCGATTTTGATATAAGTATTATCCCCATGCAAGAGCAACAATTACCTTCCACAGAAAATAATAATAACCCTGCTGATAACCAGCGTATCATTGTGATTGGCGGTTCTGCAGGAGGCTTTGAGGCATTTAAAACAATAGTAAAGGAGCTGCCTGCTAATTTTAATGCTTCCATTTTTATTGTATGGCACATGTCCCCGGATGTGCCCGGCATTTTACCGCACGTGCTTAACCGGCTTAATACCATATATGCCGCTCATGCTTACGATAATGAGCCTGTAAAGCCCAACCGCATTTATGTAGCTCCGCCGGATCACCACTTATTAGTAGAAGAAGGAAAAGTAAGGATAACGCGCGGCCCGAAAGAGAACCGTTTCCGTCCTGCCATTGACCCGCTTTTTCGCTCTGCAGCCTATGCATACGGCGGGCATGTAATTGGTGTGGTGTTGTCAGGCGGCCTGGATGACGGCACAGCAGGGCTATGGACAGTAAAAAAGTATGGCGGTATTGCCATAGTGCAGGACCCGCACGATGCTGAAGTGCCTTCCATGCCGCAGAATGCTATGAGGCATGTGCATACCGATCATTGCGTTCCGGTGGCCAATATGGCAAGACTTTTTGTACGCCTGACCAAAGAAAAGCTAACGGATAAACCCAACATTATGAAAGATGAACAAACAAAAAAAGAAATACAGGTAGCTGCTGCAAACAATTCGATGGAAACCGGCCTTTTCGCTATGGGCGAGCTTACACCTTTTACCTGCCCGGAATGCCATGGTGTGCTGGCAAAACTTAAAGACGGTAACATCAGCCGGTTCCGCTGCCATACAGGCCATGCCTATTCCGGCGATGTGCTGATGGCATCCATAGCAGAAAATATTGAGGCCAGCCTGTACAATGCTATGCGCGGCATAGATGAAAGTATTATGCTGCTGAACCATATCGGGGATCATTTTGCGGAAGCGAACCAGCCAAAGGTGGCTGCGGAATACTTTAAAAAGGCTACGGAAGCAAAATCCCGCTCGGAGCTGGTACGGAAAGCGGTATTAAGCCACGAATACCTGGATAAAGATACCATATTGCAGCATGCAGGAGCGGAGCAATGAATATATAATAATAACTTAAACAATTAAATGGATAATTCAGGCACAGCATTAGAGGAATCAGAAGACCAGCATGATATTTCAGGCGACAAGCCGGATACACATAAGCTCTTTATAGTGGGCATAGGCGCTTCCGCCGGGGGCATACAGGCATTAAAGGAATTTTTCGAAAGTGTACCTGCGGACAGTGATATGGCCTACGTGGTGATACTCCATCTTTCTCCCGACCATGACAGCCAGCTTGCCCATGTGCTGCAGTCAATAGCTGCAATACCGGTTACACAGGTTACAGAAAAAGTGCACGTTGAAAAAAATCATGTGTATGTGGTGCCGCCCGATCATCACCTCGAAATGGCGGATAATACCATTGTTGTTTCCAAAAACATATTGATAGAAGAGCGGCGCGCCCCGGTAGATATTTTTTTCAGAACCCTTGCTGAATCACATCGCTCACAGGCAATTGCGGTTATTTTATCCGGCACCGGCGCCAACGGTTCCATGGGCATCAAGCGCGTAAAGGAAATGGGAGGTATTTGTTTTGTGCAAAACCCCAGGGAGTCTGAGTTCAGCGAAATGCCGCGTAACTCTATTGCCACAGGATTGGTAGATGATGTGTTGCCGGTTCAGGAAATTCCCGCCAAAATTCTGGATTATAAGAAAAGCCTTGGCAAAATAAAAATTCCCGAAGAGCCGGTGGAAAGGCCGGAAGAACAGCAGCGTGCTTTAAGAGAAATATTTACACAGGTGCGTATGCGTACGGGGCATGATTTCTCCAATTATAAGCGCCCTACTTTGCTGCGCCGTATTGAGCGGCGGGTAAATGTTCGTAACCTGCCTATGCTTTCCGAATATGCTGTTTTTTTGCGTGATAATCCTGAGGAAACACAGGCACTTTTAAAGGACCTGCTGATCTCTGTTACAAATTTCTTTCGGGATAAAAAAGTATTTGAATACATGGAGCAGGATATCATCCCGCGCATTCTTTCCAATAAAAACGCAGGATCGCAGGTGCGCATCTGGGTGCCGGGTTGTGCCACCGGCGAGGAGGCCTATTCTCTTGCCATGCTGTTTGCTGAGCAAACGCCCGGAGTGGATGCTCCTAAGATACAAATTTTCGCTACTGATATTGATGAGTCAGCCGTTGCCACGGCGAGGGAAGGGCTTTACACTATTAATGATGCAGCAGATGTTTCGCCGGAAAGGCTGCACCGTTTTTTTATAAAAGAGAGAAATGAATATCGCGTGAGGCGGGAAATAAGGGAAACGGTTTTATTTGCCCGTCACAATGCCATTAAAGATCCCCCGTTTTCTCACTTAGACCTGGTCTCCTGCCGTAACCTGCTCATCTACCTGAACCAGGTACGGCCAGGAGCGCCTGATGGAAACCTTTCATTTTGCATTGGAGTCTGGCGCTTATCTTATGCTGGGCACGTCTGAAACCGTTGATGGCTCCGGGGATCTCTATAATACAGTAAGCAGGGAATATCACATTTATTCAGCCCGTCAAACACCGGTACGGTTGTATCCGGTTCCGGAGTCAGTGCCGCAGTTTCGCTTTGAGCAGCAACGGGCAGAAAACGGGCAGCAGAAAGAAACCCATCATAAGGATCGAATCAGCTACGGCCAGTTTCATGCGCAGCTACTGGAAAAATATGCGCCTCCTTCCGTAGTAGTGAATGAGGAATATGAGATTGTGCATTTATCCGAAAATGCCGGCCGGTATATGCAAATGACGGGGGGCGAGCCTTCCCAGAATTTATTAAAGCTGGTAAAGCCGGAACTGCGACTGGAGCTGCGCTCTGCATTGTACCAGGGTTTGCAGCGGCGTACCAATGTGGAGTTGAAGAACTTAAAAGTAAACGCAGGCGATACTACCGAAACCATAAATATTCATGTTCGCCCTGCTCTGGAGGAGGGAGAAGTTGCTACCGGGTTTATACTGGTATTGTTCGAGCCGGTGGAAGACGTAGGAGATAAGCCTGTAGTGCTTTCGAGAGATGAGCCGGTTGCCCGCCACCTGGAAGAAGAGCTGAACAGGCTAAAGGTACAATTGCGCACCTCTATAGAACAGCATGAGACTCAGAGTGAGGAGCTGAAAGCATCCAATGAAGAGCTGCAGGCAATGAATGAAGAGCTGCGTTCCGCAACAGAAGAGCTGGAAACCAGCAAGGAAGAGCTGCAATCCATCAATGAGGAGCTGGTTACCGTAAACCAGGAATTAAAGATCAAGGTAGAAGAGATTTCGCTTTCCAGCAACAATCTTCAAAATCTCATTAACTCTACTGATATCGGCACCATATTCCTTGACCGCAGTTTCCGGGTAAATATGTTTACGCCTTCGGCAAAAAATATTTTCAATCTCATCTCCAATGATTATGGCCGCCCGCTTTCTGACATTACGCATCGCCTGAAAAATGTGAACCTGCAGGAAGATGCGGAAACGGTAATAAGGACTCTTACAACGGCAGAGAATGAGGTAGAAACGAACGATGGGAAAGCCTATTTGATGCGCGTGCTGCCTTACCGCACCTCCGAAGATCGCATTGGTGGCGTGGTAGTCACGTTTATTGATATTACCAGGCGCAAAGAGACAGAGCAGGCCCTGCGTAAAAGTGAAGAGCGCTTCCGGGCATTCGTTACCGCCAGTACGGATGTGATCTACCTGATGAATGCAGACTGGACGGAAATGCACAACCTGAGAAGTGAAGGATTTCTTGCAGCCACGGACGATGTGAATACTACATGGCTGCAGCAGTATGTTCCCACAGATGAACAATCAAAAGTGTTTGCTGCTATAAGGAAATCAATGGAGAAGAAAAGAATTTTTGAGCTGGAACACAAGGTGATTAGAGCCGATGGCACTACCGGCTGGGTATTTTCAAGGGCGGTTCCTTTGCTGAATGAGCGAAATGAAATTGAAGAATGGTTTGGTGCGGCAAGTGATATATCTCACCGCAGGCAGGCAGAAGAAGCGCTGCGTGAGAGTGAGGAAAGGCTGCGCATTACCATGGAAAGTGCAACGGACTACGCCATAATTACTACTGATACCAACCGGATAATAGAAGGCTGGAGCAGCGGTGCTGAATATGCATTCGGGTATACAGCCGATGAAGTAATAGGAGAATCTGCTGATATCATATTTACATCAGAAGATATAGCTGCCGGAGCTCCGGAAAAAGAAATGAAAGGGGCCCAGGAAGAAGGACGGGCTATTGATGAGCGATGGCATCGTCGCAAAGATGGGTCGCGGCTTTTTGTAAGCGGTGTTATGCGGCCTATTTATGATGATACATTAATTGGCTATGTAAAAGTAGCCCGCGACATGACGGAACAGCAAAGGGCGCAGGAAAATCTCAGGATACTGGAGGAGCGCTACCGCATTGCGTTGCAATCTGCGGAAATGGGTGCATGGGACTGGAATGTGAGTGAAGACGCCCTTACCTGGAGTGATCAAATGTATACGTTATTGGGCTTGCAGCCTTTTGTGGAAACAAAAAATATGGAATATTTTCTCCGCTTTGTGAATAACGAAGATGCAGCCGAATTTAGCGATAGCTGGAAAAATATGATTGAGAATGGCGGCGTATACCAGCAGGAATATCGCATAACCCGTGCTGACTCGGGACAAATGCGCTGGATGAGTAGTTATGGAAAAGCGGTGATGACTAAGGATGGAATTGTTTCCAGAATAGTAGGTGTAATGTTTGATGTTACGGAAACGAAGTTATTAGAGCAGCAGAAGGAAGATTTTATCAGCATAGCCAGTCATGAGCTGAGAACGCCTATTACCAGCATAAAAGCTTATGCAGAGGTGCTGTATGACATGTTCGAGGAGGCAAAAGATGTATCCAATGCAGCTTTAATAAAAAAGCTGGATAAACAGGTGGACCGGTTAATAGATCTGATCCGTGCATTGCTGGATACGAGCAAGATCAGCGGAGGGAAATTGATGCTTCACCCGGAAAAATTTGATATTGGTAGGCTGGTGGAGGAGCGTGTAGAAGACCTGCAACAGATTTCATCGGTATATAACATAATGACGTCAGGCAGTGAGATTCAAATAATAGCCGACCGTGAGCGTATAGCGCAGGTGATTACAAATTTAGTTACCAATGCTATTAAATATTCGCCACGGGGTGGTGAGATCAATATTCACTGGGAAGAAAAAGGAGAGAACGTGGAGCTGAGTGTAAGAGACAGGGGCATTGGAATTTCTGAAGGAATGCTACGTAGGGTTTTTGACCGGTTCTTTCGTGTGAAAAATGCCACTATGCAGGATTACCCGGGAATGGGCCTCGGATTATATATTGCGGCAAACATTATCTATAGCCATAACGGTAAAATATGGGTAACAAGTGAGCCGGAAAATGGTTCTGTATTTTATATTTCTATACCTAAATATTATAAGGATAATGAAGAGCATAATAATGGTAGATGATGACACTGAGATACTCAATGTATTTAAGCTCGTTTTTGAAAGAGCCGGATATACAATCACTTTATTTAATAAGAGCGATGATTTGCTAAACAACCGGTTCCAGGAGCCGGATATCTTTATAATTGATAAACAACTGAGTGGAGCGAGCGGACTTGATCTGTGCAGGTTTCTCAAAAACCGGCAGCCCCGCAGGGATACACCCATTATCCTTTTTTCTGCAAGCACGAATTTGGATATACAGGCTGCAGAGGCAGGCGCCGATGAATACCTTGAAAAGCCTTTCAGAACCAAAACATTATTACAGTTAGTAGAAAAACACCTAAGCAAAACAGCAGCATAAACAACAGCTGTTCCATTATAAATGAAATCTACCATAAGTGTTCAGGCTGAAAAAAGCCTCGAAGCCATGCTGAACGATTGCAGCATTGATGCCATCATAGCTATTGATAGCTATAAAAATATCATTGCCTGGAATACGATGGCCGAAAAGATACATGGCAAAAAGAAGCTTGAGGTAATGGGTAAGCCTCTTACAGAGATAATACCCTCCATGGAGGAAGACGGGGAAACCTTGCAGGCAATTGATCTGGCAGTGACGGGGCTTCAAAGTTTTTTACCTGCATCCAAAAAATACTATCATCGCGTACATGCTGAAAACCATTTTATTCCGCTGAAAGATGTAGATGGCACGCTGGCGGGTGTCATGAACATTGTGCACGATGTGGCGCACCGAATCAAGGCGGAGCAGCAATTGCAGAAATTAAATGAAGAGCTTCAAAAAAGGTACCGCCAGTTAAAGATGACTTCCGAGGAGCTTGCGTCTTTTACTTTTATAACCAGTAATAAAATTAAAGAACCGATAAGACAGGTATATACGGGTATTGAAAATTTAATAAAAGCAGAAGCAAGCCGTTTGTCCAACAGTGGCAGAGCAGCCTTCAGGCGCATGCAGTCTTCCCTGAACAGGATGGACCTTTTGCTAAATGATGTGTTAAGCCTCGCCAAAATAAGCATCCTGGAAAAGTCTGAAACAATGGTTGACCTGAATGATGTGGTTAAAAAAGTAAGTGACGACCTGGTAAAGAAATCTGAAAAAGAAATAAGGATCATTACCAAAGAACTATGTACCATACCAGGCCATGAAGACTACCTGTACCTGCTGTTTCATCATTTGATGGATAATGCCATAAAATTTAATGATAAACAAACAGCGGTAGTAGAAATTGAGTGTCACGAAACAATATTGAATAGCGGCATAAGCGATGCAGAATATTACTGTGTAACCGTAAATGATAACGGCATTGGTTTCGATGTGGCAGATAAAGAAAGGATTTTTAAAATGTTTGAAAAGCTTCACGACAAAACTTACAAAGGAACTGGCGTGGGGCTGGCCCTGGCAGGAAAAATAATGGATGCTCACGAGGGATTTATAAAGACGGAAAGTGTTCCCGGCGAAGGTTCTTGCTTTAAGTGTTTCTTTCCAAAGGTGGTGGCATAGCCTGACCTGCATAGTTACAAAAAATTTTTACAAATAATCATAATTTTTCGGCGCGTAATTGTGTTTCGTGTGCAGAATAACAGTTATATTTATATGCTGTTTTCACCAGGACTACCCATTATGAAAAAAATAATGCTTATAGAGGATGACAGGGACATTCTGGATGTGGTGGAATTGATATTGGCCTCTCACTCTTACGATTTGCAATTTTTTTCCGGGGTGAATGGTGTGGTAGATGCTGTTGTAAGCATGCAGCCACACCTTATTTTGCTGGATCTTCATTTGTCAGGGGTAGATGGCCAAAGCCTTTGTAAAACGTTCAAGGAAAGCAAAACAACGAGCCATATCCCCGTGATCTTATTTTCTGCGTTATCGGGCCTGCCTAAGATATCAGAAGAATGTGGTGCAGATGGCTATATTGAAAAGCCTTTCGATATGAATAACTTTGTCGCTATAGTAGAAAAGCATTTACAATAACCTCAGCGATCTTTTTGATTCAAACCTGGTTTCACTAAAGGCACAGTCTGTCTACATTGTCTTACAATAACGGGGCGATGTCTAAACAGAGAATTCTGTTACCATAAATAAAAAAGCCGCTTGCAGCGGCTTTAATTATAAAACAGGAACATTTTTTTTGGGATGCGTCTTACACAACTAATACTTAGCTGACTTCTTATCAATTCTTCTTTTCATTTCAGCCATCAGCTCATCCATTGTAGTGGTCCATATGTTAACGACTTCTTCCTGCTGGTCCGGCCGCAATAAGCTGTTGTCTACAAAGGTTTTAAATTCACAGATTTCATTCTCCGGATGAAAATTACCCAGGCATACGCCTCCATTCACCGGTGTGAAGAGTTGTTTAGTGCCATCGTTCCCGGGAAAGTAGCAAGGGAGCAGTACCGTATTTTTCCTGAAAAAAAGTTTTACAATCTGTTCAGGCTTATCCATATTGATTTTTCCACGCTCACGGTAGCGTTTAAAAAAATGAGAATTGAAATGCATTAGCGGCATATGATCAAAATCAGTAAGCAGGTAAGAAGCTGTAATGCCGAATTTATCGTAAGAAATAAGATAAGGAATTGTGTCAACGCAATCATTACTGCATACAATTGTTATGCGCCAATTATTCCTGCTTTTTACAGGAAAGGCAATTGTTTCTGCAAAATCCCTTCGGCCGTTTCTTATCCACTTTTCTTTGTAGGCAATTTTTATACCTTCAACTTTATTTCTTATCTCCGGCTTGTAATCGTTAAAAACTGACTTTTTAATTTCTGGTAAAGACATAGTTGGAACTAACATAATTGGTTATTTATTAAGGAACGAATTGATACCAAAAAAATTGTAACGGTTTTTATATGTCGTTTGTATCAGCGAATTCTTCCTTACCTCGTTGATTGTCTTTATCAATCTGATAGCAAAGTTTATTGCCCACGTATTATTTCATTTAGCTTATTGGTTGTCGGTTAACTATGCAGGTTTACAAAAATCCGTTTGCATTATGGAATCAAATTGGCACGGTTTGCATATTCACCACGGTATGAAAGAGGGTAAAGCATTTATTGGCACATCAGGATGGAATTACGGACACTGGAAAGGGACTTTTTATCCTTCCGATATTAAAAATGAGCAGGAGTTTGACTGGTATGCTCAAAAACTGCATACGGTAGAACTCAATAATCCGTTTTATCATTTACCGCCTCCCGAAACTTTTGCGAACTGGCGCACACAAAGCCCTGCGGCTTTTCGCTTTGCGGTGAAAGCGAGCCGTTACATAACCCATATGAAAAAATTGATAGTGGATACTTCTTCAATAGATTTGTTTTTCTCTCATGCAGATCAACTCGAAGAAAAACTTGGCCCTGTTTTGTTCCAGCTTCCGCCGCGCTTTAAAGTGAATGTGGAAAGACTGGAAACATTTTTAAAGGCCTTGCCAAAGGGACACCGGTATACTTTTGAATTCCGGGATGTAAGCTGGTACACTAACGAAGTGTATGATCTTTTAAATAAGTTCAATTGCGCTTTTTGCATTTATGAGCTGGAAAGGCATTTATCTCCACTGCAGGTTTCTGCTGATTTTGTATATGTACGACTGCACGGGCCAGGTAATAAATACCAAGGCACCTATGAGGACGTAGTATTGGAGCAATGGTGTAATCGTATAAAAGACTGGCAGCGCCAGCACAAAGATGTGTATGTCTATTTTGATAACGACCAGGAGGGATATGCGGCCTTTAATGCAATAACCCTACAGGCTATGTTGCAGTGATTATAAAAAATGTATGAGATGATCGATATACCCGCATGCAAGCAGGTAGAAGTGCATAAACTGACCTATAATTTCAACAGTAAAAGCAAAACTGTATATATCTAAACACAGTATTACTTTTTATCAATAACGATAGCTTAAAAGATTTCGGCATATTTTCTGAAACTATCATTTACTAAACAAATTTTTACAACATGAAATCTACTACATCCAAAGCTCCGAAAAAGGGAGCCAATGCAGCAGCCAAAAAATCTGCTTCAAAGAAGTCTTCTTCTTCATCCGTAGCTGAGGGTTTGAGAGAGCTTTTCGAAGATGAATTAAGAGATATCTATTGGGCTGAAAAGCATTTAACCAAGGCATTGCCTAAAATGGCAAAGAATGCAACTTCGCAGGAATTAATAGATGCGCTAAACGATCACCTTGAAAAAACACAAGGACATGTGGAGCGTGTGGAACAAGTATTCGAAATGATGGAAAAGCCTGCACGTGCAAAGAAGTGTGAAGCAATGGATGGGCTGGTAAAGGAGGCGCAGGAAATAATGGAAAGCACAGAAGAAGGCATGGTGCGTGACGCAGGTATAATTTCCGCGGGGCAAAAGGTAGAACACTATGAAATAGCGAGCTATGGCACTTTATGCGCCTTTGCAAAAACGCTGGGCGAAAACGAAATTGCCGACTTACTACAGCAAACGCTGGATGAAGAAAAGGAAGCTGATGAAACTTTATCACAAATAGCCGAATCTTCTATTAACACGGAAGCTGCAAATGAAGATGAGGAAGAAGGTGAAGAAAGTGGCGAAGATGAAGAAGGGGAAGAAGAGGAGGAATAATATTTACTAACATAAAAAATTATAAATTATGAAAGCAAAAATCTTTATAACAGCCTTGATGCTAATGTTTGCTGCTGCAGGCTTTAGCCAAAGCAGTACAGACACCGCTACTTCTAAAAGAAGCCCGACAAAAATGCACCATTCGCATAAAAGCAATAACACGAATTCTCCCGGAGCAGGAGATATTAGCAGCCCCGGCACCGGTACCAGCAGTAACAGTCACGTTAGATCGAACGGCACTAACGGACAGGATCGCACTGTAGGCAACGGTACCTGGGATAGCACAGGTACTTCTGGCAAACCAGGTAAAAGCTCTAATGGAAAATAATTCTGGCTCGTTGAGGCAGAATGAAGTATGAGGGTCCGTTTTTATTCATTTGAAAGCCACCGCAAGGTGGCTTTTTCATTAATTGGTTCTTAAATTAAATCAGTCATTACAATCCATTATCTACTGATCTTCTGTGTTCTCAAATCCTTCGAATGCACCAGCATTTCCCTCGGAAGCTTCTTCGTTTAGCCCTTCGCTCTTGGACGTTTTAGTCGCCTGCTTTTGATTTGCAGCTTTCACTTCATTCTTGTTATAGTTTACTTCCTCACCTAATGCACCCGGAGAACTGGAAGTTTGTGTTTTTGTGAAATGGTTTTCTGAATCTTTTGACATAGGTTTTTTTAAAAATATCTAAGAGAAATGTATGCCAACAATACATTGATAAAAAATTAATACTAATCTTATTTGTGTTTTGTTGTTAATAAAAATTTGCCGTTTAAATTAATCGATCAATTATTTATTCAACTTAAACAATCACTATATTTAGCTGTTCTTTCTTTCTAACTGATATGGAAATATGACATTGCATAAACCGAGGCTTACGTTTGCTCAGATCATTAATATGAATGTGGGCTTCTTTGGAATACAATACAGCTTTGCATTGCAACAAAACGCAGTTAACCCGATTTATAAATTTTTAGGTGCACAAAATGGTGATCTTCCCTTGTTGCAGATAGCCGGTCCTATCACTGGCTTATTGATCCAACCTGTGATTGGCGCCATGAGCGATAAAACGTGGCACCCCAAATGGGGAAGGCGCAAACCCTATTTTCTTACCGGCGCTTTGTTTTGCAGCATTTGTTTATTTGCGTTTCCATTTAGTAGTGCATTATGGATGGCGGTAGGATTGCTATGGCTTTTGGATGCAGCTAATAATACGGCCATGGAACCTTACCGCGCTTTTATAGCAGATAAGCTTTCACATGATCAGCAGCCAACCGGCTTTCTTGCTCAAAGTTTTTTTACGGGTTTTGGGCAAACGCTGGGAACGGTTTCATTGTTTTTATTTCAATTGATTCCATTCTTTACAAAGCAGAATAGCAACGGCATTCCTTATTGGGTTTATGGTGCTTTTTTCTTTGGCGCATTTTGCAGTATTACCAGTGTGTTGTGGAGTAATTATACAACTCCGGAAATTCCGCCAACCGCCGAAGAACTTGCTGAATTAAGAAGCAAGAAAATAAGTTTTGCTACACCATTCAAAGAGATATTTCATGCAATAAAAGATATGCCGCCAAATATGTGGAGGTTGTTTTTTGTTTATTTGTTTCAATGGTATGCTATGAAATGCTATTGGGATTATAAAGATCTTACTATTGCAAAAACCGTTTTTAAAACAACCAATACATCAGCTGCAAATAAGTTATACCAGGAAGCGGTTGGCTGGGGTGGATTAATAAGCGGCTTTACAAATGTGATTACATTTTTATCGGCGTTTGTGCTCGTTTGGTTTGCAAGAAAACACGGAGCTAAGCTTGTGCATTGCGTTTGCCTGCTATTAGCCTGTATTGCGTTATATACCTTTCCGCATGTGCCGGACAAATATTTAGTATTTATTCCGCTGATAGGTTTTGGTATTGCATGGGCAAGTATGATGGGCGTTCCATACTTATTAATCGTGAGCGATATTCCTAAAACCAGGTATGGCGTTTACATGGGTATTATTAATATGATGATCGTTATTCCAATGCTTATTTATTCTTTATCTTTTGGTTTTATATTTAATCATCTTTTAGGTAAAGAGCCAGCCAATGCAATCTACTTTAGTGCTACTTTTTTATTAATAGCGGCATCTTTGGTTTTATTAATGAAAAATAACAAGCCTTCTGCAGAGGTAATAGCGCCGGCACCGCCAAGTCATTAACCGTAACAGTTATCCTATACACGAAATAATTTATAATGAAAATATTATGCATTGGGGAAGCATTGATAGATATGATTTGCACAGATACCGGCACTTCCTTGTCCAAGGGAGAACATTTTTTAAAGAAGCCAGGTGGTGCGCCTACTAATGTAGCAGCTGCTATTGCAGCATTGGGAGGAGAAGTATTGCTTTCAGCAAAAGTAGGTGCGGATCCTTTTGGCCAGCAGCTCATTGATACTATGAAGGACTTTGGCGTATCTACAATATGGATGGTGCAGGATAAAAATTACTTTACCACGTTTGCATTTGTTTCTTTGATGCAGGATGGCGAAAGAGATTTCATTTTCAATCGTGGCGCCGATGGGCAACTACATGAAAAAGATCTTGAAGGCATCAACCTGGATGAATGCTCCATAGTTCATTTTGGTTCTGCCACTGCTTTTCTTGAAGGTCCGTTGCAGCAGACGTATGCAAGCCTTTTGGAAAAAGCTTTGCAAAAAAATATTTTTATAAGCTTTGATCCGAATTACAGGCAGCTGCTTTGGAAAAGCAATATCGATTTATTTGTAAAACAATCATGGGACTTTATGAAACGATGTCATTTTTTTAAAGTAAGTGACGAAGAAGCCTTGCTGATTACATCCAGCACCTTAATAAATGATGCTTCAACAATTCTTGCAAAAAAAACAAATGCAACATTTGCTATTACGTTGGGTAAAGAAGGAACTATGCTGGTCCATAAAAAAACGAAGACGATAATAAACACTATTTCTGTAAAATCTGTTGATAGTACGGGCGCAGGCGATGCTTTCGTAGGTGCAATATTGTATCAGCTTCGCAATTATTCTTTAAAAACGATAGAAGCCATGAGCCTTGATGAATGGAAGATAATTATTACCAACGCCAATAAGGCCGGTGCACGCACTTGCGAATACATGGGAGCTATGGAAGCGTTTAGACATTTGAATAATCAAATTTTCGATTAGAACATAACTGTTAGGCTATGTACGAAAAAGAAATTCATGATAAAATTGCGGCAATTGTATTTGATAAAATAAATATAACATCAGAAGCTGATCAACTTTTTGTTGCAAGAAGCATCGCAAATGCTTTCGGCTATTCATACTTTATATAATGAACTGTATGGCAGTCACCTGCAAGGCAATTATTTTTTTGATTCTTTAATTACTTGTGTTGTAAATGCCTTTAAGAACAGACCTCAGAGATTTTTGCAAAAAGATATTGATAAATTAAAAGAGCAGTATTGGTTTACCAGCAACTCATTGGCAGGGATGAGTCTTTATGTGGATCGATTCAGTGGCAACCTGCAAAACATGGAAAGCAAGCTGGATTATTTAAAGGAGTTAGGCATAAACGTTTTGCACCTGATGCCATTATTTGAAAGTCCGCCAGGAGAAAACGATGGAGGCTATGCTGTATCTGATTTCCGGAAAATTGATGAACGCTTCGGCACGTTAGATGACCTTATTCATTTGCAAAAAGAAATGGAAGAGGAGGTGATGTACCTGATGATCGACATTGTGCTCAATCACACATCGCACCATCATCAATGGGCTGAAAAAGCAAACCAGGGTGATAAACAATACCAGGATTTTTATTACATGTATGATGACAGGCGAATCCCTGATTCTTATGAACAAGCTATGCCCGAAATATTTCCTGAAAGTGCTCCTGGTAATTTTACATGGAATGATGACTGCAACAAATGGGTGATGACAGTGTTTCATCGCTATCAATGGGACCTTAATTATACCAACCCCGAGGTGTTCATAGCCATGCTGGATACCATATTTTTTTATGCAAACCTTGGCGTGGACATTTTAAGAATAGATGCACCTGCATTTATATGGAAGCAGCCAGGCACTCCCTGCCAGAATTTGCCGCAGGCTCATTCCATTTTAAGATTGATCAAGTTATGTGTTCAGTCAGCTACGCCGGGTATGGCGCTGCTTGCAGAAGCAATTGTAGCTCCTGCAGAAATCATGAAATATTTTGGCAAAGATGATTTTACGGCCAGAGAGTGTGACCTCGCTTATAATGCTACTCAAATGGCTTTGCAATGGGATGCCCTGGCAACAGGAAACACAACGGTAATGCTGAAAGCACAAGATGTTTTGCTGAAAAAGCCTTACGGCACTTCCTGGATCACATACACACGATGCCATGATGATATCGGCCTTGGCTATGATGATTATATGATAGAGTTTGCAGGATATAATGCATACGAGCATCGCAATTTCTTAAAGAATTATTACTCAGGAAACTTTTATGGTTCACCTGCAACCGGGGCATTGTTTTCATATAATCCAAAAACGGGTGATGCCCGTATTAGTGGTACGCTGGCATCTCTTTGCGGACTGCAACAGGCACTCGAAGACAACGATCAAAAATTAATAGATACTTCTGTAAAAAAAATAGTGATGATGCAGGCCTTTAGTTTTTTTATAGGCGGCCTGCCCATGCTTTTTTATGGAGATGAAGCAGGCTATACCAATGATCATTCTTACATAGATGATGCCGGTAAAAGTTATGATAACAGGTGGATGCACCGACCGATAATTGATTGGAAAAAAAACTCGCTAAAGAACGCAAAAGGCACTCCTGAAGAGATGATTTTTTCAGCTACAAAAAGATTAATAAATATCAGGAAGAACATTCATGCATTTACCGATACCAGCAATCTTACCTGGATATTTCCGCACAATATTCATGTAGCGGCTTTTATACGTCATACATACCACCAGCATGTGTTTTGCATATTTAACTTCAGCAATGAAACCGCATTCCTCACATGGTATGCCTTTAAAGAAAACGGCTTTTCTGCGGCACAGTTGTTTGATCATTATAGCTTGAAATATTTTAATGTAGGCGATAACAATGAGTACCTTATCATTCCACCTTATGGTTTTTATGCGATGGAAGATAAAATAATTAAATGATCGAAGGGAAGCTAACAGTTATATTTCTTCCGTAGTAGTTACGCTTTTTACGTTGCCATTTATATCTTTTACAACCGTTGTAGATTTTCTCCTGCCACCGCCGCCTGACGCAAATATTATAATAAGCAGTAAGATAACACCCCCGGCAATCCACATCCAATGGTCCGCAAACCAAGTGCCTACGTCATGCCCGTTCACTTCTACCTGCTTTTGCGCAAAAACCGATTGTGCGGAAAAAATGGTGCATAGTATAAGAATGCATACTGCAAAGCTTTTATTTAGCTGTTTCATAATGTTTTTTTTAAAACAACGTTCAATTTTTGCGCCAATAAATTTTGACCGGATTTCGTATGTAAGGTAACTGTTAGTTAAAACAGTTTTTGCATGGCGAGATAGACGCCATTCGTCCAGCCAAAGCCATCCTGCGCTTCATATTCCCCGCCGCCGGCAGTAAGATCTGTTGAAACGACATTGTATTTTTCCATTAGCTTACCAGTATTTTGATACACTTTTTCATTAATGTTCATCCAGCGTTTTGCAATTTTTTCTGCAAGGTTTTTATAACCATAGTTCAGCAACCCTTTTACTGCAATCCATTGCAAAGGCGCCCAGCCGTTCGGAGCATCCCATTGTTGACTGGTTGTTTCAGTTGTAGTTACCAGTCCTCCATCAAACAAAAATGTATTTTCAATTATTGCTGCCACACTTTCTGCTTGTTCTTTATCAGCAATAGAAAAAAATAATGGAAAAGCTGCTGAAAGGGTTAGCGATCTCTTTTGCGAAGCGGATACAAAATCATAATCAAAGTAAAAATGTTGTTCAATATTCCAGCAATATTTTTGAATCGCATCTTTTCGTTTATAGGATAACATCAAATAATGATCTACATTTTTTGTATCATTTTGCAATGTGTAAGCTTTTGCAATTATTTGCTCAAGATTATACAAAAGACAATTGAGATCAACCGGAATTATATCTGCGGTATGAATGGTTGAAAAATCTTTTCCATCTTTAAACCAACGCGAAGAAAAATCCCAGCCAGACTCTGCCGCTGCCCGAAGATGCCTGTGTGCTGCAGCCTTGTCTTGCGCACGTTCTGCCCCTTCTGTATCTTCTTTAAAAGCCTCTGGACGCGCTGTATTGTTTTCATCATAATATCGGTTCAATATATTTCCATCTGGCAGCAACACCGAATGAAACAGCGATGTGTTTTCTTTACTTAAATTATCTCTTCCTTTCATCCAAAAGTTATATTCCTTTTCAAGCTGGGGTAAATATTGTATTAAAATACTATTTCCTTTTTCTTCAGCGAGCAACTGAACCATGCATGCAAAAAATGGCGGCTGTGACCTGCCAAGGTAATAAGTGCGATTGCCATTGGGTGTGTATCCTATGGCATCAATTAAATAAGAAAAATTATTTACCATGTTTTGTATCATGTCCACCTTGCCTGAAATCTGCAAACCAAGCATCGTAAAATAACTGTCCCAATAGTATATTTCTCTAAAGCGGCCGCCCGGAACAATGTATGGATGCGGTAATGTAATTAGTGAATCATTACCAGCAACAGGTTTTCTTGTTAGCACATCCCAAAGCTCTGTGATATGCGTAGCTATTGGTTCCCCGCCACTTGTATAATTCGCTGACGGATCTTTTGGTTCGGTAAAATATGTGTGCACGAAAAAGGAAAGATCAAAATCTTTATTATTCTTTTCTTGTTCATACTGCTGGTGTATGAAGGATAAATCTTTTTTTGGAGTACAGTCCACAAAGGTTTTTCCATCTTTATAAATCTGTTGAAGCTGCACCTGCTCAAAGAGCTCACCGAGGGAAAAGATATTATTGTAACTCATTAAATTTTTTACAAAAATATTAATGTATCACATCAGGATTGATAATTTCTTCCACCGGCTTTTTTTGAAATCTTTTAAAAACGGTAAGGCTTACAATTAAAATTGCAATAGGCACCAGCGAAAAATAAAAAGCAGTTTGGCCATTATATTTATCAAAAATAAAACCAGTAAGTACTGAGCCTGTAGTGCCACCGATGGCTGAAAAAATAATTATGAGACCGGACATAACACCATGTTTTGGCTTAGGAAGAGAACTTAAAATAACTGAATTAATCGCAGGATAAACAGGTGCTAACAGTAAACCTATCAATGGAAAAATATAAGCAGCTACAGGCGCAGAAAGCCAGCCTGTTATATTTCCGCCAGCTTGATTTTTTGCAAGAGGCATGGCTATAACCACCAGCAAAGCCGCCAGCAGCAAGCTTCCTACAATAGCATAGAACCAGTTAAGCTTTTTTAATAAAACGCCTGCAAGAAATCTTCCCAGCGCAGTGGAGCCGGCAAGTATGCTTCCCATCTGGATGCTAAGTACGGCAGGCAACAGCAATACTTTATTGTTGAATGTTGGTAAAAAATTTTGAATGCTTTGCTCAATCAATACATAAAAAAATGCTGAGAATATAAATGCAATTACAATAGGCTCACGCATCAGCTTAAACATGTCTGAAAATTTAGCTGATTCAGGACTGCCTTCTTCGCTTCTTGCTGAAGATTCGTCCAGCGGTGCAGAAAGTAAAAGAATAAAGGCAAGCACTGTTAAGCCTCCCAACAAATAAAAAGCATTCAGCCATGCCGTGGATTGCGGCTTGGCATTATCAACGAATGAACTGAAAATAAAATACAATGATAAATTGCCCACCATAAAAAAAGATTCTATAAAGTTCATCATGCTGATATGCTCTTTTGAATCTTTTGTAACAATGCCGATGGTACTGTACACACTCATTTTTATTAATGCAAAGCACGAACCTATTGCAACAAATAAAACTTTAATAGCCATAAAACTCGGCACATTCGGGATAATAAAACATGCAACACATATAATGCCCAGGCCAAAAAGCATTGCTTTTTTATAACCAAATCTTGCAATGTAAGAAGCAACCAAAAATGACACGATTGCTATACTCAGGTCTTTACAAGGATCGATCCAGGCAGCGGCTTTTTTGGTAATGCCAAAATTATTTTGCACCTGCAAAATAGCGATGCCAGAGCTGTTCAGCAATATTGCAAAAACAAAATAATTGATAAAGAGGGAAAGCTTGATACGCCAATTATGCATAAGCAAATCGTTGAGGTAAATAATGCCGAATATACGATTTACTGATTAATTGGTTATTGAAATTCGAATCAGTGCATGTTCTATTTTCTACTCCATTCTCAAACTCTTTACAGGGTTCGCTATAGCAGCTTTTATTGATTGAAAACTTATTGTTATTAATGTTATCACGATTACAGAAATGCCTGTTACTATGAACACAAATGGCGTTATGCTGATTCGATAAGCAAAGCCCTGCAGCCAGTTATTCATCAGCCACCATGATACGGGAAATGCAATTATTAATGAGATAAAAACAAGCAGCAAAAAATCTTTTGATAACATAGCAGTGATGTTGCTGACGGAAGCACCAATTACTTTTCTTATGCCAATTTCTTTTCTTCTTTTTTGCGCAGTAAATGTTGCCAGCCCGAATAAACCAAGACAGGAAATAATAATCGCAAGACCGGCAAAATATTTTGATAAAACCGATACCCTTACTTCTGAATCATATTGCTTTTGATAAGCTTCATCCAAAAAATTAAAAGTGAAAGGAAAGCCTGGATTGTATGTTTCATATAAATGCTGAATAGCAGCAATTGTTTGTTGTTGATGATCTGCTTTTATGCGTGTCATTATCTTGAACCAGGGATTTGTGCCTTCTCTTTGCAAGAGCATATAAGATGGCTTTACCGCTGTATGCAACGATTCAAAATGAAAGTCTTTTACAACACCAATTATTTGTAAAGGATAATTAAAAAGGTGAATTGTCTTACCAACCGGATCCTTCAAATGCATCACATTAATTGCTGCTTCATTCAATATAATTTTTGAAGAATCTGCGCCATATGATCTTGAAAAACTTCTTCCGTTTTGCATTTGCATGCCCATCGTTTCAATAAAATCATATCCTATACCGAAGCCTTCGAAATAAACATCCGAGTTCGGGTCTTTCCCATCCCAGCTTATGCCGCTATTTCCAAAATTTCTTCCTACCATATTATTAAAAGTGAGGCTCGCATTAATAACTCCAGGAACTTTTTTCAGCTCAGCGATAAACGTTTCTTCGGTGCCTTGTATCTTTCCCTCTGAATCCATTCTTAAAATATTCTCTTTATGATAGCCAGGGTTTGTGTTTTGTATAAATTGTATCTGCTGGTAAATGATAAGTACTGCAATAATTAAAATAGAAGACAACGTAAATTGAAATATCACCAGCCCCTTTCTTGAAACAACTTCTGCAACCGATGTATTTAATTTTCCTTTTAAAATGGCCAGCGGCTTAAACTTTGACAAATACAAAGCGGGATAACTGCCTGCAAGCAATCCTGTAAATAAAATAATTGCAATGAATGAAATAATCATAGATGCGTCAATATGCAGACTGATTTGTTTACCTGTTATTTGATTAAACGAAGGCAAGAGAATTAAGGTTATCATTATTGCAAAAACGGTTGCAAACAAAGTAAGCAACATAGATTCTGAAAGAAATTGAAAGATGAGTTGTTTGCGTTCAGCACCGACTACTTTTTTTATACCAATTTCTTTTAAGCGCCTGGATGCTTTTGCTGTGGAGAGATTCATAAAGTTTATGCAGGCAATGAGTAAAATAAAAATAGCAATCAGTGAAAACAATCTTACATATACCATCCTGCTGCCTGTTTGCTGGCCATGATCAAAAGAATTTCCTAAATAAATATTTGAAAATTTTGAAAGAAACAGTGTTCTTGTTGTGTCTTCAGAATTTGCCCTGATAACTCCGGCAATCTTTCTGTTTACGGCATCTGCATCTGCACCTTCTTTTAATAGTACAAAGTTATGCGGACCTAAATTGCCCCAGGTTTTTACCCAATTTTGCACATCGCCTAAATAATCAAATGATAAAACAAAATCAAATTGCTGGGATGAATGATATGCCGTTTTTTCAAAAATACCCGAAACAAAAAATGTAGTATCCTGCTGAAAGCGTATTGCTTTACCAACAATATTTTGTGTAGTTCCAAACAGTTTATTTGCAAGTTCGTCAGAGATAACAATGGAGTTTTTATCAGCAAGCACTTTGTTTTTGTCACCATCAATCAGCTTAAAAGAAAAAATATTGAAATAATCTTTTCCGGCATATTGACCGTTTGCTTTTATATTTTTATCACCAACAGACAGTGTATATTTTTGAAACCAAAAAGGCGGAGCAAGCGGCGAAGCATATTCAACTTCAGGAACCTGGTGTGCTAATACTTCACTTACCATACCCGAAGATTCATCAGATATTGAAGTTTGTCCATCACCCGTTCTGTGTTCCATCACTTCATACACACGATCATTATTTGCAAAAAATTTATCAAAGCTCATCTCATCATTTACCCATAAAAAAATAAGTAAGGCGCAGGCGAGTCCAGCAGATAAGCCAAGCACATTCAAAAGCGTAAACTGCTTATCTTTTATAAGATTTCGCAAGGCAATTTTTAGATTGGTTTTGAACATGATAAAGTTTTAAATTTTACATTATAAGTAAAATGCATATCTTCATTTTTAACGAAAATTGCAGAATTATAAAATTGAATTATTCCGTTCTTAAACTCTTTACAGGATTCGCAATTGCTGCTTTGATTGCCTGGAAACTGATGGTTGCCAATGCTATTACAACTGATAACAATCCTGCTGCAATAAATATCCATGCGCTGATGTTGATGCGATAAGCAAAATCATTAAGCCAGTTGTGCATAACAAACCATGCAACAGGTGATGCAATTATAAAAGCAATCAGCACAAACTTTATAAAATCTTTTGAAAGCAATAAAACAATATTGGAAACTGAAGCACCTAAAACTTTTCTGACACCCACTTCTTTTGTCCGCTGTGATGTTGCAAATAAGGAAAGTCCGAATAATCCAAGACATGCTATAAAAATGGCAAAGCCGGCGAAGATGGAAAACACTTTTTCAAAAAGTACATCGTTAGCATATTGCTGATTGAATTTTTCGTCTAAGAAATAATAATCAAAAATATTTCCGCTAAAAAATGTTGCATACTTTGCTTTATATTTGTGCAATAGTTGCTGGCAAATTTTTTGTGTTAACTTTTACTGAAATAGCATTATTCGTGCTGTAAAATGGATGCAGTATCAACGGCTCCATTGCATAACGTAGTGACTTCTGATGATAATCATTAATCACACCAATAACATCCCATTGTTTGCCAAACATGGTAATTGTTTTACCAATCGCATCATTAGGCGAGATAAAGCCAAGCAGCTTTACTGCATTTTCATTTATGATAATATTGTGCAGCTTATTAAAATCAGCATTGTAATCAGTGTTGTCAAAATTTCTTCCGGCAAGTAATTTTATTCGATATACATTAATAAACTCAGCACAATACCCATGTTTCTCATCGTGTAGGTGTTCTCCATTATCATCATCAGAACGATGAATATCAAAATCTCTTCCCATTTCATCCCCTGCAATCCTGCATGAATTAGCCGCACATTGTTACATGAGCTATCTTGTTTTACTTCTTTTTAAAGCTATTTTCTGTTACAATAAAAGTAGAATCAAATGAAGTGAGTGATGGTGCCTTTACAATCAGCATCTGGCGATAGATTCATTCCTAATTGTTGTGTATTCATAAATTTCATCTGCTGATACACCACAAAGAACCAACAATTAATGCAACTGTTATTGCAAACTGGCCAACCACCAAAGCTTTGCGCAGCGCAATTCCTTTAGCGGATGTTATAAATTTTCCTTTTAAAACAAGAATGGGTTTGAAGGATGAAACACAAATGCGGGATAAAATCCTGAAACAAAAATGCCTGCAACAATAAGTATAATCAATGCAACAGAAATGCTTAAAACCATTCAATCCCTTTTCAAATAAATAAGACAAGGAAAGCTGATGTTGCATCAAGCTGTTAAAACTGCTTTGCAGAATAAAAACAATCAATAAGGCGAGCACAAGTGCAACAAAGTTGATGATAAGAGATTCTGTAAGAAATTGTTTTACGAGTTGTTGTTTTGTTGCACCTGCCACTTTTCTTACACCAACTTCTTTGGCACTTTCCATTGATTTGGCTGTAGCAAGATTGATATAATTAACCCATGCAATGATGATAATTAATGCAGCGATGATGAGCAATCCCCAAACCACAGTCGCACTTGATATATCACCAATTTCATATTCAAAGTCGGAATAGAGATGCGCTTTTGAAAGCGGTTGCAGATAAAATTTTTCATCGCTTCCCGAAACTTTATTTCCTTGAAAATGTTTTTGACTAAATGCAGCAAATTTTGCTTCGAACTTTTTATAATCTGTTCCATGTTTTAATTGTAGATAATGCCAAAAGTCAGAATCCGTAAAATCATAATCGGCTTGGGCGTAAGCATTTTTGCCGGAATACATGGTACTGTATGATGCTAAGATGTCAAACTTTAAATGAGAGTTTTCAGGAACGTCTTTACAAACAGCTGTTATTTTATAAGGTGTCGAATCCGTTCCCATCATAAATGTTTTGCCAACAACCGAAGAGAAATCATTATTTCTTATATCGAATATTTTGCGTGCTGAACTTTCAGAAAGCACTGCGTCATGCGGATCTTTTAGAGCTGTTTGCACATCGCCTGCAACGAATGGATAAGAGAACATGGTAAGAAAAGAATTATCAACAGCCAGCACATTCTGGTCAGCAATTTTTTTAGAGTTTGTTGAAATGATGGACTTGCCAAAAGGTTCAACACGTGCATGGTTAATCACTTCAGGAAAATCATCCTGCATCGCTTTTCCAATGGCTGAATAAGTTATTGTGCCATGTTGCACAAGCTTGCCGTATTGATAACGGTCATTCACAACACGATAGATATCATCAGCATTTTTATTGAACTGATCATAGCTTAATTGAAAACTTACATATTGCAGTATCAGTAAGCATGCAGCCATGCCAATAGAAAGACCAGCAATATTGATGAAAGAAAAAGTTTTGTTCTTCATCAAAGTGCGCCATGCAGTTTTGAAATAACTCTTAAACATACTAGTTGGTTGGAATTACTTTTTCATTTTCCAACGCTTATGCCAATGCTGCAACGCTTTGCAGGTAAGCATTTTAGAAAGATGCAATTATTTTAAGTGTACGGAAATGAACAGTGATTAGTACGATGCCGTACAATTATTGAGCAGCTTGACAGGCATTAATTACGTACATAACTTCCTATTTATAATTCTTAATGAATAAAAAAGGCTTTAATAACTTCTTTAAATAATTATTAAAAATTGCAAGTATAATGGAAGTATATTATACGCCGAATGAGCTGCCACAGCCGCAAGTGGAGCTTGCATTGGGATTATTGAAAGTAAATCCCCTTGAATTAAGGCCGCCTTTAAAATCTATTTCCATGTGCAGCAGATACATGATGTGCGATGGGCTGATGATGCATGTAATATCATTTATTTCAAAAACCTGGTCTTTGTCTTTTTTATCATCAAATTCCAGCACATAAGACATGCCTGAGCACCCACCACCTTTTACACCCACACGGAGGTATTTATTTGTGTCAAAGCCTTGCTGGCTTATTAATCTTCTTATTTCTTCTCTTGCGCCGCTGGTAAAGGTTACGGGCGCACTGGTCAACATTTCCATCCTGTGTTTTTATTTCCTAAAAATATAATTAATAAAAATTCGTTTTAACTAAATACTAACCTGTTTTCATTACAAATTTACAATCCTTTATTTAAGGAAATATTATTTTTGATTTTTTAAAACATCTTAATGTCAACATTCGAAACGATCGTTATTATTTTGCTTGGAGTTACTTTTCTTGGCATGATATGGATGATAACAGATTTTAATTCATTAAAAAAAGATATTAAAGACAAAGCTGAAGTAAATCCTGAAATTATACGCTTACGGCTGCAGGCTTATGAAAGATTAACGTTGCTTGCAGAACGAATTTCTTTACAAAATCTTTTATCCCGCACACCCAATGCAGGACTGTCTTCCAGGCAAATGCAATCATCGCTCGTAGAGGCGATAAAGCAGGAGTATGATTACAATGTAAGCCAGCAAGTATATGTGTCTCCGGAACTATGGAAGGCGGTAAACAACCTGAAGGAACAAAATATTTATATGGTGAACCAGCTTGCATCCAGCATGCCTTTCCAGGCCTCTGCTATGGATCTAAATAAGCAGATCATAGATTTCGTAATTAATAACCCTAAGGCATCTCTTCATAATATTGTGTTCGAAGCCCTTAACTTTGAGGCAAAGAAAATAATGTAAGCCAATGCCTGTAACTGCTGCATGGCTTATCTTTTATCATGAAAGAAGGTGAAAAAAAATATACTGACAGCGGTATAGAAATACAAAAAGTTTATAGCTACGAGGATGTCTATCATCAGCCTGCGCCAAATGGATTTAGCGAAATGCCCGGACAATTTCCTTTTACACGAGGTGTGCAGGCAGATATGTATCGCGGTAAGCTTTGGACCATGCGGCAGTATGCAGGTTTTCACACTGCAGAAGAAAGCAATAAGCGATATCATTATTTATTATCACAGGGAGTAAATGGCTTAAGCGTTGCATTTGATCTTCCTACACAAATTGGTTACGACAGTGATCATCCATTGGCAGAAGGCGAAGTTGGAAAAGTAGGCGTTGCAATTGATTCTATTGAAGATATGGAAACGTTATTTAAAGGAATTAAACTGCAGGATATTTCTACCTCAATGACGATAAATGCACAGGCATTTATTTTACTTGCATTTTATGTTGCACTTGCAAAAAAACAAGGTGCTGATCTTAAAAAAATTACCAGGAACAATTCAAAATGATATTTTAAAAGAATATGCTGCAAGAGGCACTTATATTTATCCGCCAAAACCTTCCATGCGCATCATCACAGATATTTTTGAATGGTGCAGCAAAGAATTGCCAAAATGGAATACCATTTCAATTTCAGGTTATCACATTCGCGAAGCAGGCAGCACTGCCGTGCAGGAAATTGCTTTTACATTAAGCAACGGAAAAGCTTATGTGAAAGCGGCCATTGAAAAAGGCTTGGATATAAATGTTTTTGGCAAAAGATTTTCTTTTTTCTTTAATGCACATAATAATTTATTTGAAGAAGTTGCAAAGTTTCGTGCGGCAAGAAGAATGTGGGCAAAGATGATGAAGGAGCTTGGTGCAACAGATGAAAAAGCAATGATGCTGCGCTTTCATACACAAACAGGCGGCAGCACATTAACTGCGCAACAGCCATTGAATAATATTGCCAGGGTAACCATTCAAACACTGGCAGCAGTATTAGGCGGCACACAAAGTCCTGCATACAAATGGTTATGATGAAGCGTTGAGCCTGCCAACCGAAGAAGCCGCACGCATTGCATTGCGCACACAACAGATAGTTGCTTTTGAAAGCGGTGCAGCAGATACGGCTGATCCACTTGGCAGGCAGTTATTTTATTGAAAGGCTTACAGATGAAATGGAAAGAGCAGCATGGAAATTGATTGAAAAAATTGATGCAATGGGTGGAAGCGTTGCTGCAATTGAACAAGGATTTATGCAAAATGAAATTGCGGATAGTGCATATAATACCAGCGAAAAGTGGAGTCAAAAGGAGAAAATAATAGTAGGTGTAAATTCGTTTATAATAAAGCAGGAGGGCGTTTCTGCATCATTTAGGATTGACGATGCAATACGTGCCATTCAGGTGCAAAAGCTGGAAAAGCTACGAAGCGGCAGAAACAACGAAAAAGTATCGGCCTGTCTTAAAAAAATAAATGATCATGCAACTAATAATGAAAATTTAATGCCTTCGGTAATAGATGCCGTTGAAAACTACTGCACGCTCGGCGAGATAGCTGATACGCTTCGCCGGGTATTTGGAGAATATAAACAATCGTAACCCTCATGAAATATTTTTTACTTACGTTTTTATTAATGCCTTTCTTAAGCATTAAGGCGCAAAGGTTTGTTTTACTGGATCAACATCTTGCGGAGCCTGTTCGCTACTCGGATGTTGTTACTTCCGAAGATAAATTCAATGATTTTTTTCCTGTAGAAAAAGCAATGCTTTCACAATTCATAAAAGTGCTGGAAGAAATAGAGCAGTCACTTTCCTCTAAAGATGCAAAAGCACGAGAGTATGAGATCGGCTGTGTAAAATTTAAAGGCATAAATATTTCCCTCGCAACTGGTGAACGTACCGATTATGTTATCACTTCCACCTGCGGAAATGTAAAAATCTCCATGCACCTGTGTGATGCCAAAGTAAGCAATGCAAGCAATGCCTTTTTTATAAACACCTGGATAAAGTATATAAAAAATTACGTAAAATAATTTAGTGTAGCGCATAACAGTTACGTGATACACGAAGCTGCCTTTTATAAATTATTATAATAAGTTCTTGTTCTGTTCACTCTTAAATCCCGAAGTAGTGGAGACTTTGGCGCAATGTTTATGCTGAAGGAATGATATGGGCCTGCAGGCACCACTGATATTGACATTTGCCAGCAATGCAGATCTCTTGAGATAGACATAGTAATTTGGTTTAGCTGCCCCAGAGAAATATTATAATAACCATTAACTGCCATTTGCCATTTTGGAGTTAGATTCAAAGTGCCTCCAAATGTGGTCGATTGCATACTGGTAGTTACAAAGCCCTGGTAAAGAACATAGGTTTTGGTAAAAGTTAATGCGTAAGAAAGATTTAGAGACCATGGAATATTAAAATCTGCATACTGCCCGGGGTTATTTCTTATATAAGCCATTTCGGAATTATATTGATCCTGCGTATAGCCATAATCCTCAGGAATTATACTTTGCCCCGGGACGACCTGGGCTTTTGAAGACTCGTCGGACTTGTTTCCAGTCTTTTTACCTCCTTGCAGCGAAGTGGACATGGAGATGTTTGCGCTGGTAAGTCTACCAAGTGACAGAGGCCTGCGCTGCCAAAGGAATTGATCTACTCTTACGCCTTCACCGTTTACATTGTATGGATCAAGCTGGCCGCTGGCCGTTATATTTATTTTATTAAAAAGATTACTTCTCGCTGATACCACTAAAGGGCTTAGCTGAAAAGAATCTGCAAAAAAATTGTAACTGCCATTAATGCTTAATCCATCGATGAGAGATATTTTCTTGAGCCCGCTTGCGGCAGTATCTTTCTTGCTGCGCACCTTCATGGTAATATTATTATCGATGCCAAACGTAATCCCTCCGAACCGACCCGGCGTATATGGACTAAATATATTTCTATTGAATACAGAAAAAACCTGTTTATTACCGAACGTATCATACTGAGCTGTGTAGAAGCTATTTTGATTAAAATAAGGTTTATAGCTTATACCTAATGTTGGCGTTATTTCATGGCGAATAGCCTACAATCTTTGAATTCTTATTCTTAGAAGTTATCATTCCAAAAATTCTTGTTGAAACGCCCATCCCAAAACTCATTTGCCTTGCGGTGAAAAATCCTTTGGTTACAGCAGTATCAAGCTCTTTGC
The DNA here is from genome assembly GCA_963823975.1 of uncultured Chitinophagaceae bacterium. Lineage (GTDB taxonomy): Bacteria > Bacteroidota > Bacteroidia > Chitinophagales > Chitinophagaceae > Ginsengibacter. Next base: position 762,601 of record CAWGNP010000001.1, read on the forward strand.
GTGGTATTATTCCATGTATAAATAAGTTTTTGTCTGGTACCATGTTTCATCATAGCTAACGGATGGCAAAATTTGAAAAGCGCCAATTTGCGGCAGCGATAAAGTAATGGGAACAGTATGATGAGCACCCCATTGAAATGTATCAGCTATATGCTGAAACATATGAGGCAATGTGTCATAAAAAGAAAAAAGACTTTTTGCGCTTCCCGTGTAGGCAATGCCAATATTTTCATACCACTTGGGTGTTCCAACGGATTCTTTTTTTCTGAAAGGATAAATAGTTTGTACATTAAAGCCAACGTCGGGCAAATTTACATTTATAAGTTTTAGATTGGTATTTTGGTTATGATTTGCGGCGATGGTAAGATTAAAAGGTTTATCTTTCCATGTTTTTGGATATGCAATAGAAGATGTAACTGGTTATTAAAATTTATATAAGGATTATCGGGTACACATGAGTTATAGCTGCTGCTTCCGGCATTTACATTTGCGCTAAAACTTACGCCTGGCCTGGCTTTGCTATCCATGCTGTGGCTCCATGTAAGCATGATAGCTTCTTGTCTTTGAATAATCAGGATCGCCTTTGAAATTATATTTAATTGGTTTGAACATTGAAGGTGAGAGCGCCATTATACTTATAATTTTTTTTGTAACGCGGATTCACACTAAAATTCCATCCACCATATGAATAAAGTTTGCCTCTCAAAATAACATCCCAGTAGTCACTTACTACTTTATAATATCCCATATCTTCCAGTCCCAAACCTAATTGTTGGTTTGCTGTAAATGTGGGTTGCAAAAAGCCTGAATGCCTTCCCTGGCTTAAAGGATAAATGCCAAAAGGAAAATAAATGGGAATGGGCACACCTTCAAACTCTGGATGAACCGGACCTGTGATGGCAACTTTGTTATTTATAAATTTTATTTTATTACTTACAAAAGCAAAATGTGGTGTATCAAGGTTGCAGGTAGTGAACCTTCCCTTTAAAGCATAAAAAACATTGTTATCTACTTTCTTAATTGTTTGTCCATAAACATACATCTCGCCCTGTTGTGTGTAAGTCCCCTTTGTAAGACCTTTGCCACTCTTCATATTGAACTTTATTGTATCGCTTTGCGATAAAAAATCTCCCTGCTTATAAGTGGGTAAGGAAATCGCCCTTCCGGTAGAATCTCTTTTTATTGAAGCAAGAATGTTACCTGTTGTCTGATCGAGTTGAATAATAGGCGCAGTCAGGTTGTTGTCCTTATAGTGAGTAGTGGTTTTAGTACCATACAGCGTTATGGTTTTTCCCGGAACGTCCAGCACCATTGAATCTTCGGCAGTATATTCCACCACTGTATCAGGCGCGCTTTTAGAAATTTTATAAGATAAAGTATCGCCACTTGCAGTTTTAATCTCGTGCCTTAGCACAGAATCTATTTGCGAAGCGGAGTATTTTTTTAAAACAGTATCTGGAATGGTAATAAACAAAGAATCAATCTTTACGGTATATTTTTTTAATAACGAATCTGAAATGCCTAAAACAGAATCAGGAGTATTTTTTAATAAAGAATCGAGAAGATTTTTTTTATAAACCGAATCTTCTTTTCCCGGAGGAAGGGTGTCGTTCGCGGAAACAATTTTTTCAGGAAGTGTATCGTTTACATATTTTAGCTTTTCATCAACAGTTATATTTTTTTTCTTTGTTGTAAAAAAAGCATCGCTTGTATTGCTTAATAAAGAATGATAAAAGTGATGATGGGAATCGTTACTGCTTTGAACAGTTAGAATAAACAATGCTACTGCAGTTGCAAGACACAAGGTGTATTTTAGTCTAACTTTGTTTATCATGGAAGAAGCAGTAGAAAACAAAAATAGAGATAATCCTATTAAGGTTTTGTGAAGAATTATCTTTTAAAAATTGGTCCATTCAAATCTGATTAAAATAATGTTTGTATTTAAAAAATTCTTACCTGCTTTTATTGGGGTTGCAGTGCTGTTCTTAAATTATGACAATTGCATTGCCCAATCAACGAAAAAAATAAAAACCATAATTGTAGATGCGGGGCACGGTGGCGCTGATGATGGCGCAAGAGGCGAATATGAAGGCACCTTAGGTTCCAAAGAAAAAAATATTACACTTGCTATTGCTTTAAAATTAGTTGATGAGTTAAAAAAAGACTTGCCGGGTGTTGCAATAATTCCTACAAGAACCACTGACGTTTATCAAAACCCGAGGGAGAAAGCGCAAATAGCTAACGATAACCATGGCGACCTTTTCGTATGCATTCATGCCGATGCTGTAAACCTTAGAACCGGATCAAGAATTATAGGTCATCGTATGGAAACATACAATACCGTGAAATATGTTGGCAAAGGAAAAAAGAAGAAAAAAATTGTTACTTCTCATACGCATGAAGTTGCTATAAGGCAATATTATAAAATACCAACAGACAGGAAAGGAACGAGTACGTTAATAATGGTTGCGCGCCAGGCTGCGGATAAAATAAAAGCAATGGAGAATGCGGATATGCAATTCGAGACTGCAGATAATGATAGCACATTGGATATAAATTATGACAGCCCTGAATGGAAGGCCAGCGCACTGTTATATTCACAAGCTTACTTTAAAAAGAGCTACCAGTTTGCCTCCGACGTGCAGCAGGAAATTTCAAAGATGGGTAGAAATGATTTGGGAGTGTGGCAACGACAAAAAGGAATCTGGGTATTGCATGCCACGCAAATGCCGGCGGTATTAATTGAAACGGGTTTTATTTCTAATTACGATGATGAACGTTACCTTAATAGTGAAAAAGGACAGCAAGAAATTGCAGAAGCCATTGCACAGGCTATCATAAATTACAAATCACAGGTGGAAACGCCAAAAGCTGCCGCCACGCCGGAAGTAAGTTTGCAACAATAATATAGTTATCTATAGCTTATAAAAAAAACGTTGAGACACTTGCATGCCTCAACGTATGACAAACGCCAAAATTTTATTCTTAAGCCACTTCAGATCCGGCCTTATAGTTCACACTCTGTTCTGCTATCTGCGTAAGCAGCTGATCAGCTTCTTTTTCTTCTGCAAGTGTTTTCTCGAATATCGAAGCAGCCTCATCATAGCCCAATACTTTTGCTAGCGGTATCATATTGCCATAGGATGCTATTTCATAATGTTCTGCCATTTGGCCGCCGAAGATTAACCCCACGTCACGCAATGCAGAGCCATCATCAGTTTCGCTTATAGTTTTAGCACCTGCATCAGTAATGGCGCTCATTACTTTACATTTTGAAGTATCTGCGTCTTCGCCTACCAGGCTGAAAACCTGGTCAAGCCTGGACACATGCTTCCTTGTTTGATCAAGATGATCTCTAAAGCCCTCCTTCAATTGCTGTGAGGTCGCAGCATCCTCCATATCAGCCAATGTTTCGACCAATTTTTGCTCTGCCCAATAGAGTTTTTTCAAGTGTTGTATAAAAAATTCTTTTAGTTCTTCATGACCATTTAGATTGCTTTGCGTTTTCATATTTTAGTTTTTAAGTGTTTGTAAATCTTATTAAGCTATAGAAATTTTAGTGCCATTCCGCAGCCAGTTTAATTTCTCCCATCGATTGATTTGATTGTGTATTTCCATCTTCAATTTTAATACCCGCATATTTTTGCAGATTTATAAGTGCGCTCAAAGAGTAGTCTATTAGAAATCATTTGTAAGCCAGCATCTTAAAAATAAAGTATACTATTTATAAACATTTGCTGTATTGATTTTGTATTATTTTTTCTTGGCAAATTCTTTGAGCAAATACTTTTAATCTTCTTCTTAATTTCAAATTAATATTTCCCATAAGTGAAAGATAATCATGATGCCGAAAAAGATAGTTTAGAGAATTTATCTCTATCTACGCGCCGGGAATTTTTAACGCATGTGTCCGCTTTAAGTGCAGGCGCGGCTTTGTTTACATCCCTGGAAGCATTGAAAATTCCTGTGGACAATTTTCCGCCTGCAGAAGGTGCCCTTGTTATAACCATGAAGGTGAATGGCAAACAGAAAACTTTAGAGATTGATCCACGTACAACATTATTAGATGCATTGCGCGAGAACATGCATTTAACCGGAACAAAAAAAGGTTGCGACCGTGGGCAATGTGGTGCCTGTACTGTGTTGGTCAATGGACGAAGAATCAATTCCTGTTTGCATTTAGCTGCAATGTGTGATGGTGCGCAGGTAACAACCATTGAAGGTTTGGGAACGGAAGATAAACTGCATCCAATGCAGGAAGCATTTTTAAAGCATGATGCATTTCAATGCGGTTATTGCACGCCCGGCCAAATTTGTTCTGCTGTTGGTTTGTTAAAAGAAGGGCATGCAAAAACGGATGATGAAATCCGTGAATTAATGAGTGGCAATATTTGCCGCTGCGGTGCTTATCAGAATATATTGGATGCAATAAAAGAAGTACAGCAAAACGCTTAATCACCATTAAACTTATTTATGCAGCCATTTACATATACAAAAGCAAAAACAAATAAAGAAGCCATTGCTGCTATCAGTGCAAACAGCAATGCAAAATTTATTGGCGGCGGAACAAACCTTGTTGATCTAATGAAGATGAATATTGAAACGCCGCAACAGTTGATTGATATTACATCGCTTGATTTAAAAAAATTGAAACATTGCCAAACGGAAATGTGCGCATTGGTGCACTTGGTTCCCAACAGCGATCTGGCATATGATAAAACCATTATGAGCAAATATCCGCTGCTTGTCAAAAGCTTTGCTGTCAGGCGCTTCTCCGCAATTAAGAAACATGGCAACAACAGGCGGCAATATTTTGCAGCGAACACGATGTTATTATTTTTATGATACAGCAACGCCTTGCAATAAACGCGAACCCGGTTCGGGTTGTTCTGCAATTAAAGGTTATAACAGAATTCATGCAGTGTTGGGAACGAGTGATAAATGCATTGCAACGCATCCTTCGGATATGTGTGTGGCAATGGCTGCACTTGATGCAATTATTCATGTTGAAGGAATGAATGGTGAACGCACAATTAACTTTTTAGATTTTCATCTTGTTGCCCGGCGATACGCCGGAAAAAGAAAATATTTTGCAGCATGGTGAATTAATAACAGCCATTGAAATTCCAGCATTGCCATTTGCATCAAATTCAACTTATATAAAAGTACGAGACAGGCAGTCGTATGAATTTGCATTGGCATCAGCAGCGGTTGCATTAGATGTATCAAACGGAACAATTAATAATGCACGCATTGCATTGGGTGGCGTTGCAACAAAACCATGGCGTGCAAAAGATGCAGAGCAATATCTTACCGGTAAAAAAGCAACAACAGATAATTTTACTGCTGCCGCAGATATTGCATTAAAAAATGCAAAAACTTATAAGTACAATGCATTTAAACCAAAGCTTGCAAAACGAACAATCATCAGCGCATTACAAACTATAGGAGGTAACAATGGATAGCATAATTGGTCAACCAATTGACCGCAAAGATGGCAAGTTAAAAGTAACCGGCACGGCAACTTATGCTGCTGAATGGAACATTCCAAATATTGCGCTATGGCGTTACGGTGCAAAGCACAATTACAAAAGGCCACATCAATAATATTGATACAAGTGCTGCTGAAAAATTAAAAGGTGTGATTGGTGTGATGACCTATAAAAATGCGCCGAGACTTCATACAGCTTTCAAGCGGCGGCGACCCTGGTAGCAGGCAAGTTTGCCGAGAAAGATTTATTGCCTTTGCAAAGCGAAAGAATTTTTTATAATGGTCAGCATATTGCAGTGGTTATTGCAGAAACATTTGAGATTGCAGAACATGCGGCATCGCTTAATAAAAGTAAGTTATAATGAAGAGAAGCCGGTGTTTGATATCAATCAACCCGAAGCAAAAATTTATCAGCCCGGGCAAGGACTTGGTGGTTCGCAGGTTCAGGTAAAACGTGGTGATGCAGATGAAGGCATGAACAGATGCTGCAGTAAAATTTGAACAAACATATTTCACGCCTGTTTATCATCACAATCCAATGGAGCCGCATGCAACAGCAGCAGTATGGGATGGTGATAATTTAACTGTGTATGATGCAACGCAATCTGTGTATGGCAACCGTTCTGCTATTGCAACTATGCTTGGTATTCAGCAGGATAAAGTGAGGTTGATTTCGCCATTTATTGGTGGTGGTTTTGGCTCAAAAGGTTTTATGTGGGCAAATTCGATTATTGGCGCCGATGGCTGCAAAATTTGTTAATCGTCCTGTAAAAATTGTATTGCAACGAACCGTGCAAATGTTTACTTGTGCAGGCCGGCGTTCATTCACTATTCAAAAAATAAGTTTAGGAACAGATAACAGCGGCAAGTTTACATCCAGTAAAACATGATACAACTTCTGAAACATCTTTTGTTGATGAGTTTGTGGAAACTGCGGGCATTGCAACAAAAATGTTATATGATACGCCGAACCTTGATACAACACAAAATCTTGTTCGCTTAAATAAAGGAACACCTTGCCCAACACGTGCTCCCGGTGAAGCGCCGGGAACTTATGCATTTGAAGTTGCGATGGATGAACTTGCTGAAAAATTAAATATTGACCCGGTTCAATTGCGCTTAATAAATTATGCTGAAAAAAATCCGGATGATGGCCATGAATGGTCATCAAAAAATTTGAAAGAATGTTATGAAAAAGGAGCGCAATCAATTGGCTGGACAAATCGCAATGCAAAACCCGGTATCAACTAAAGAAGGCAAATATTTAGTTGGATATGGAATGGCAACAGCAACTTATCCTGCCAACAGAAGTAAGGCAACAGTTCGTTTAAAATTATTCCAGGAAGGCAATGCAGTGGCAGCATCGTTGCACGCAGGACATCGGCACCGGAACATACACAGTAATGGCGCAAATAATGGCAGATGCATTGGGCTTGCCGATTGATAAAGTTGAATTCAGATTGGGTGATACCATATATCCGCAAGGACCAAATTCCGGCGGTTCGCAAACAATGGCAACTGCTGGCCCGGCTGTTCGTGCAGCCGCATTAACCGTAAAAAGTAAAGTAATAAAACTTGGCTATTGCAGATAAAAAATCACCATTATATAATCAAACAGAAGAAGCGATAAATGTTGATAACGGAAGATTATTTATAACGAATGATACATCAAAAGGTGAAACCTATTCGCAGATATTTATCAAGAGCAAAATGCCGTTGATTGAAACAGAAATCACAACCAATGTTTCAACAAAAGAAACACAACAAATCGGAACCCAATCCAACTGCAAAACAAGGTGGCGCAGCAAGGCGGAGGTAGCAAGGTAAAGCAACAACAAGGCGGCAAACAAAGTGGAGGACAGCAAGGCGGCTCAAAAGATGAAAGCAAGAACAATCCTTTTGTAAAAGAAGACCAGGATGTTGACAGAAGCAAGATTGCATTTCATTCTTTTGGGGCGCATTTTGTAAAAGTTTTGGTTGATCCGATGACGGGCATGGTGAAGGTTGATAAGGTTGCAAGCGCGATGGACATTGGTAAAATATTAAATGAAAAAACGGCGAAGAGCCAGATAATGGGCGGCGCTATTTTTGGTATTGGTATGGCATTGATGGAAGGCAGCGTGTATGATGAAAATACTGGTCGCATTGTTACAAAAGATCTGGCAGAATATCTTGTTCCGGTTCATGCAGACATGCCAGCGTTTGATGTACATTTTACTGATGTGAAAGATGAATATATAAGTCCTGTTGGTGCACGTGGCGCCGGCGAAATTGGTATTACAGGCATTACTGCGGCTATTGCAAACGCTGTTTATAATGCAACAGGAAAACGTGTAAGAGAATTGCCCATCACGCCGGATAAATTGATATAAATGCGCATAGTAACATTAGAAGAACACATCAGCCTGCCACAGTTTGACAATCGCATCAGTAAAGAAGCAAGAATAAAAAGAGGATGGCCTGATCCTGATAGCAATGCATTCACCAATGAAGCGTGTTGAAGCATCAGTTGCAGGAAGTTGGCGAAGAAAGAATTGCAGACATGGATGAAAGCGGCATTACGATGCAGGTGTTATCCGTAACAGCGCCGGGCGGCGATATAATTGAAGGTGAAGAAGCTGATTCGTTATGCAAAAGATTATAACAATGCAATAGAAAAAATTGTTGATGAACATAAAGAACGTTTTGCTGCATTTGCGGTGTTGCCAATGACATCACCAAACGAAGCTGCTGATGAATTGGAACGTGCCGTAAAAGAATTGGGTTTTGTTGGAACAATGATTAACGGAACAACGACACGATAAGTTTTTAGACGATGCACAATTTGATTCCATCTTATCAAAAGCAGAACAATTAGATGTGCCGATTTATATTCATCCCAAATCTTCCTATCAAACAAGTGAATGATGTTTATTATAACAATCTCCCAAACCCTTTAGGCTTTACACTTTCAATTGCAGGCTGGGGCTGGCATTCAGAAACTGCCATTCATGTTTTAAGAATGATATTGGCAGGCACATTTGATAAACATCCAAACTTAAAAATCATTATTGGTCACATGGGTGAAATGTTGCCGATGATGATGGAACGAATTAATAATGTTTATAAAGATGCAGGTTTAAAACGTTCAGTAAGCGAAGTTTTAAAAAGTAATGTTTGGATTACAACAAGCGGTTTATTTACGCAACCTCCATTCAATCTTGCAATGGAAACTTTTGGTGTTGACAGAATTTTATTTTCTGTTGATTATCCTTACAGCCCTAATAAAATTGGAAGGAAGTTTTTAGATGAAATGAAAGTATCAGATGAAGACAAAGAAAAAATTGCGCATGGCAATGCAGACAGATTATTGAAGTTGAAACAGTAACTCACATTAAGTTTCAACTTGCACATCAAAGCGGCATAAAGTTAGCTGCACATAAAACTTATCTTTTAAGTTTCTAATCTATGCTTATCAAAGAAAACAATTCTCTGCAGGCTGATGGTTTTACGATGCCTGTTTCCTTAAACATAAATGGCAAGCAGTATAATTTGAATCTTGAACCTCGTGTTTCCTTATTGGATGCGTTGCGTGAATACATTGGTTTAACCGGCACAAAAAAAGGTTGTAACCAGGGTGCTTGTGGTGCTTGTACAATTTTGGTTGATGGTGAAAGAATTAACTCGTGCATGACGCTTGCGATGCAATATCAGAATAAAAAAATCACAACCATTGAAGGCATTGCCGACGAAGAACAATTAAGCGCATTGCAACAGGCATTTATTGAGCATGACGGATTTCAATGTGGTTATTGCACACCCGGGCAAATTTGTTCTGCCACCGCAATGATTGAAGAATTTAAAAACGGAATGCCAAGCGCTGTTTCTGATTTATCCGCAGATGAACTTGAGTTTTCTGAAAAAGAAATTAAAGAAAGAATGAGCGGGAATATTTGTCGCTGCGGCGCTTATGTTGGTATTGTTGAAGCGATACAAAATGTTTTCGAAAACAAAGAAACTGTTGAAGCGAATGAAACCTTTTACTTATAAAGAAGCAAATAATATTGACGATGCGGTTGAAACAATTGCATCAGAAACGCATGCAAAATTTATTGGCGGCGGAACAAACCTTGTTGATTTAATGCGTGAAAACATTGAGCAGCCCGATGCCGTAATTGATGTTACGCATTTGCCTTTAACTGATGTTGAGGAGTTAAGTGATGGCAGTATAAAAATCGGTGCACTGGTGCGCAACTCGCAGCTTGCTGCAAATAAAATTATCAGGGAACGTTATCCTGTTTTATCAATGGCGATTTTGAATGGTGCTTCCGGTCAGTTGCGTAACATGGCAACAACAGGCGGCAACATTATGCAGCGAACACGCTGTTATTATTTTTATGATGAAACGGCACGTTGCAATAAACGCCAGCCCGGAAGCGGATGTGATGCAATTGATGGTTATAATCGCATTCATGCGATTCTTGGAACGAGTGAAAGTTGTATTGCAACGCATCCAAGTGATATGTGTGTTGCAATGGCAATGCTGGATGCAAAAATTATAGTGAAAGGAACAAATGGTGAACGTGAAATTGCATTCACTGATTTTCATAAACTGCCTGGTGATACTCCACATATTGAAACAGTTTTACAACAGGATGAATTGATAACAGCAGTCATTATTCCTTCTTTGCCATTTGCAAAAAATTCTTTGTATAGAAAAGTGCGTGACAGGGCAAGCTATGCTTTTGCTTTGGTGAGTGTTGCTGCTGCGCTGGAGGTTGAAGATGATAAGATAAAAAATATTCGCATTGCATTTGGTGGTGTTGCACATAAACCATGGCGTGCATTTAAGGCTGAAAATTATTTGATGAATAAGCAAGCAACAGAAGAAAATTTTTATGCTGCTGTTGAAGAAGAATTAAAATATGCAAAAGGTTTTGGCGATAATGATTTTAAAATTGAATTAGCAAAAAGAACATTTGTGAGTGTGTTGAAACAGTTAATATAGTTCGTCATGCTCAACTTGATTGGGCATCTGCTCTTTATTTAAAGTGAAGACATAAAACTGAAAAGCAGATTCCCGCTTTTGCGGGAATGACATGAAAGAGAATGACGTTTTGTTAAAAGAACTGAGTTTGAAGTCTGCGTGAGGGATAGCAGCGGAAAGCCCGGTGAAGATTTGTGCGTGGCATCTGCGCCGGAATTATCTCGGGAATGATTATTTTTTAATTGTCTCGATGAATGCTTTGCATTTGCAGCGAATAGCCCGACGGCTTGCGATAGCTTGCCGGCACGCCCAAATAAATTAAACAAAAAGTATGAGCATCATTTCAAAAATAATGGAGACGGTGGTGCAGGCGACGCCTGATAAAAAAGCTGACCGTTTGATACAACAAACCAATTACATCGGCAGACCGATGAACCGTGTGGATGGTGCGTTGAAAGTGAAAGGTGAAGCAACGTTTTCTGCGGAATATAAGATTGACAATATTGCTTATGCGGCGCTTGCTTACAGCAGCATTGCAAAAGGAAAAATTAAAAAACTTGATACGTCGGCTGCAGAAAATGCAGAAGGTGTGATTGCGGTGATATCGCATGAAAATGCGCCGAAGCTGAACAAGCCAATCATGTTTAAAGCTGGCGGACAAAGCAGAGGCTCCGCAGCAACTGATGTTCCGATTTTACAGGATGAAGAAATTTATTGGAACGGTCAGCCGATTGCAGTTGTTGTTGCAGAAACGCAGGAACAAGCTGAACATGCGGCAACATTAATTACGGCTGAATATAAAACGGATAAAGCATTGCTTTCTTTTGATGAAGGAAAACAAAACGCAAAGACGCCAAAGAATATAATGAATGAACCGGGTGAAATAAAAATTGGTGATGCGGAAAAAGCATTGAAGAAAGCTGCGTTTTCGGTTGACAATATTTATGAAACACCAAGATATAATCACAATGCAATTGAGCCTCATGCAAGCATTGCAGTGTTTCGTGAAGATGGCAAGCTGGTGTTGTTTGATGCGTCGCAACATATTTGGGGCGTGAAGTATACGATTGCTGAAATCTTTACGATAAAGCCTGATAAAGTTCAGGTAGTTTCTCCGTTTGTTGGCGGTGGCTTTGGCGGCAAAGGTTCTATGTGGTTGAACACGCCAATTAGTGTGCTGGCTGCAAAAGTTACCAACCGTGCAGTGAAGCTGGCGTTATCAAGAGAAGGTGTGTTTAGAATTGTTGGCGGAAGAACTGCATCAGAACAACGATTTGCTATTGGCGCTGATAAAGATGGCAAGTTTGTTTCCATCATTCATTCAGGCTTCACAGCAACAACAGACCATAATGATTTTCCTGAGCAGTTCACATTTCCTATTCGTCATTTATATGCTTCGCCGAATTTTCATATTCATCAAAAAGTATTTTACTTAAATAGTGCTGCAAATACTTTTATGAGAGCGCCGGGAGAATCAATCGGAACATTTGCGATAGAATCTGCAATTGACGAACTCGCATATAAATTAAATATTGACCCTGTTGAATTAAGAAGAATTAATGAGCCTGAAAAAGACCCGGTGAAAGAAACGGAATTTTCATCAAGGCATTTGGTTGAAGCTTATCAGCGTGGCGCAAAAAAGTTTGGATGGAAACATCAACCACCAAAATCGCAACGGGATGGAGAATGGTTGATTGGACAAGGTGTTGCAACTGCATTTTATCCTGTGTATCTTTTTCCTGCTTCTGCAAAAATTTCTATACATGCTGATGGCACTGCCATTGTAAAAGCAGCGGCGCATGAAATGGGCATGGGAACTGCAACCGTTCAGTTGCAACACTCTGCCGACAGGCTTGGATTATCAATTGAAAGGATTTCATTTCAATATGGCGATTCTGATTTACCACAAGCTGCATTTGCAGGTGGTTCTAAATCAAACAGTAAGTGTTGCCGCAGGCATTTCATTTGCAGCAATGAAAGTATTGGAAGATTTATTTAAGGAAGCATCAAAAGAAAAAAGTTTTCCGTTACGCCATGAAAAATTTGAAGATATTGAAGCAAAGAATGGTGGTTTATTCAGCAAGAAAGATGCTGACAAAGGCATGAAGTATGAAGATATTTTTAAGCTGATTGATAAAGCCTATGTAGAAGCAGAAGCCAGCGCTGATATGCCAACAGAAAATCATGAAGTATTCAATGGGTTCGCAAGGTGCACAATTTTGTGAAGTAAGAGTAAATGAAATTACAGGTGAGGTACGTGTTTCGCGTTGGCTTGGTTCATTTGATACAGGAAAAATTATAAACCCGAAAGACAGCAACAAGCCAGTTTCGTGGTGGTATTATTATGGGCATTGGAATGGCTTTGATGGAAGAAACTTTTTTTGATGAACGCAAGGGAAGAGTTGTAAATGCAACGATGGCTGAATATCACGTTCCGGTTAATGCAGATGTGCCAAACATAGAAGTTATTTTTAATGATATTCCTGATGAACATACGCCACTTGGTGCACATGGCATTGGCGAAATTGGAATTACCGGAGTTGCTGCTGCCATTGCAAATGCAATCTATAATGCAACAGGAAAACGTATAAGAAGTCTGCCGATAACATTGGATAAGTTGATGAGTTAACATCATACTTTTAAAAACATCTTTGCTGTTTAATGTGATTGCAATAATTTGTAGTTTATATTTTTAATTTAATTGCATGATTACATTAAACGTAAACAATAAAACCTACGAGGTAGATGCAGACCCGAACATGCCTTTGCTTTGGGTAATAAGTGATATCATTGGTCTCACAGGAACAAAGTATGGTTGCGGCGTTGCGCAATGCGGCGCATGCACTGTTCATTTGAATGGTGAAGCAGTTCGTTCATGCGTTACAAGAGTTAGCCGTGCTGAAGGACAAAAGGTAGTAACGATTGAAGGATTATCAGAAAATAATAATCATCCATTACAACTTGCATGGCAGCAAATTGATGTACCGCAATGTGGTTATTGTCATTCAGGACAATTAATGTCTGCAGCTGTTTTGCTTCGTGAAAATCCAGATCCAACAGATGAAGATATTGACGATGCAATGGCTGGCAATATTTGCCGGTGTGGCACTTATCTGCGTATTCGCAAAGCCATTCATATTGCAGCAGCAATGCAGAAAAAATAAATGCTGATAAAAGTGACATCATCTATCAATACTGATACAACTAATTTCATTTATGCAACAGCATTCAAAAAATAAAACACGTTACTTTTTTTCTTTGAAAACAATTACTGTTATGGCAATTATTCTTACAGTAATTGTTATAACTACATCTGCTTATAAAAACAAGGATGATATTTTACGGGATACTGCAAATAATAATATTATCAACACAGATAGTGTTGAATCTGCACAGGCTTTTCAGCAGGTATATAAAGTGTTGATGAGTCCGCGATGTATGAATTGTCATCCTGCAGAGCAACAGACCGTTGCAAGGTGACGATAGTCATATTCACACGATGAATGTTCAACGCGGAAAAGATGGAAACGGTTTATATGCAATGAAATGTTCCAACTGTCATCAACCAGCAAATACTGCTGGTTTGCATACGCCTCCGGGCAATCCAAAATGGAAATTACCACCTGCAGATATGAAAATGATTTTCCAGGGAAGAAGTGCGCATGATTTGGCTTTGCAGATTATGGATTACAATCGCAATGGGCATAAAAATAAAGAGCAGTTGTTGGAACATGCAAGAGATACTTTGGTAAAGGCAGGATGGAATATGGGTGGAAACCGCACGCTGCCACCACTGCAATATGATGATTTCGTGAAAGTATGGGACACATGGATTAATAAAGGCGGTTATGCGCCAGCTAAAGAAAATTAATTGTTGAATTGATAAGATATAGTGAACATCACAATCATTCACAAAAAAAGGCTACAATCATGGTTACAAAAAATTTATAGCAGAAAATTTCTTCTTGCATCTGGTTTAAGCGGAACTGCTTTATTACTGGGATTTTATTTTCCTGCAAACTCAAAAGAACCAAAGTTTGTAAATGCTGCTAATGATATTAATGAAGAGATAGAATTGAATGCGTGGATATTTATTAACACTTCAGGCAAGACTACAATCGTAAGCCATCGTGCTGAAATGGGTCAAGGCGCATATCAAGCCATACCACAAATTATTGCCGAAGAACTCGAAGTAAATTTAGATGATGTGAATATTGTTTTCGCAAAAGGTGACCAAAAAAAATATGGCAGCCAGATTACTGGTGGCAGTTCAACAGTTCGTGAGTTCATACAAAAATTTATTAAAGCTAAGTGCTACTGCTCGTGAAATGCTGATTGCAGCAGCGGCAGCAAAATGGAATGTTCCGGCAATCGAATGTTATGCAGAAGCGGGTAATGTGATACATAAATCAAGTGGTAAAAAATTGCATTATGGCGAGGTTGTAATCGATGCATCGAAACTGGATGCACCTAAAGATGTAAAGTTGAAAACTCGTTCAGAATACAAATTGATTGGCAAACCACTTCACCGGCACGACACACCACTAAAAACAAATGGTGCAGCCATTTTTGGGTTAGATAAAAAATTTCCCGGCATGTTGTATGCTTCGGTTGAACGTAATCCAAGATTGCGTGGCATAGTTAAAAGTTTTGATGATGGTGCGGCAAGAAAAGTATCCGGCGTAAAGATGTTTTTAAAGTGCGCATGAAAGTATTCAACACTTATCGGGAAGGCATTGCTGTAGTTGCAACTTCAACGTGGGCTGCAATGCAGGGAAGAAAGGCGCTTAGAGTTGAATGGGATGACAGCAATTTTGAACACATGAATAGTGCGGATATTTATCAGCGCCATGAAGATATTTTGAAAAATAAAGAAGGTTTGATTTTTAAACAACAGGGCAATGCAAATAGCATTCTTTCGCACGCTGCAAAAAAATTGGATGTAATTTATCAAACGCCGTATGAATCTCATGCTGCCATGGAGCCTTTAAATTGTATCGCTCATTTTCAAAATGATGCAATTGAAATTTGGGGACCGATACAGGCGCCTGATTGGGTGCAGGATTTTATCAGTAAAGAATTTAATTTACCAGCCGATAAAGTGACGGTGAACATGACATTTCTTGGCGGTGGTTTTGGGCGTAAGGCATTTCTTGATTATCCGCATGAAGCAACTTTGATTTCAAAACAGGTTGGTGCGCCGGTACAGGTTATATGGACACGTGAAGATGATATAACGCAGGGACCTTATCGCCCGGGCATGTCTTATCGTTTTGAAGGCGTTGTTTCAAATGGCAAAATAGATGCGCTCAAAGTGCGGCTTGCAGGACAGAACATGGATAACTTCCAGAGCGATGACAGAAGCAAGGCAAATGAAAGTTCCGCAGAAGGTTTTCTTGCACCATATTATAATTCTATCAAAAATATCAGCATACAGGATGTCCCTTTTGAAACGCCGTTACCTGTAATGTGGTGGCGTTCTGTTTATGCTTCCACCAATGGTTTTGCTTATGAAAGTTTTATGGATGAACTGGCGCATGAAGCAGGAAAAGACCCGCTTGAATTTAGACGGCAACATTTGAATGATGAACGATGTCAACGATTAATAGATAAAATGGAAGAAGTATCAGGCTGGAAAAACAGGAAGAAAAATGAAGGATTTGGCGTGGCCATTACAGAATGTTTTTCAAGTACGGTTGGTGAGATAGTTAAGGTATCTAAAGATGCAGATGGAAAAATAAAGATAGACCAGGTTTGGGCAGTAATGGATTGCGGATGGTATGTAAATCCCGATACTATTAAAGCGCAGGTAGAAGGTTCTGTTATCATGGCTTTGGGCGCAGCTACTATGCATGAAATAACTTTTAAAGATGGCCTGACAGAACAGCAAAATTTTTACAATTATGTGATGCCCCGTATCATGGATATACCGCCGATTGAAGTGCACGTGATGGATAATGATGCAGATGCAGGAGGCGTTGGAGAACCTGGTTTGCCGCCTTTTACACCTGCACTTACCAATGCTATTTTTGACTTAACAGGAAAGCGCATAAGAAAACTTCCTTTTGATATGTCGGCTGTTTAAGTTGAACATTGCGGCACGATTATTTAGCTATTACCACAAACATTAAATAAATATTTAAGGCTTTTTCATCATTATCAATGAAAGAATTGAACGATATTATTTTTGCATACGATAAAGCTGTTTTGCAAAACAAGCAAACAGCATTGGCAACAGTTGTACAAGTTGAAGGTTCATCTTATCGAAGACCTGGAGCAAGGATGTTGGTGACTGAAGATGGAGAAATTACAGGCGCCATTAGCGGCGGATGTTTGGAAGGTGATGCATTGCGTAAAGCGCAGTTTGCGATATATCAACAAAAAAATAAATTAGAAATTTATGATAGCACAGATGATGAGGACAATAAGCTTGGTGTGCAATTAGGTTGCAATGGCATTGTTTATATTTTGTTTGAACCGGTTAATAGTGATGATGAAAACAATCCAATTAGTTTATTAAAAAGTGTTGCTGCGAAAAGAAAAGATGCGGTTGTGGTAACACTGTTTAATCCAAATAAAAATTTGCCACAAAAAGGAACTGTTGCTTTTATAAATGAGGATGAAAGTTTTTTTAAGCAAAATGAAATGCAGGCATTGAAAACAGAATGTGAAACTGTGCTTGCAAAAAAAATATCGTTGATAAAGGATTACGAAGGTAGTTGCTCAGCGTTGTTTCAGTTTATTCCACCTGCTATACAATTATTAATTATTGGTGCTGGAAATGATGCACAGCCATTGGTTGAAATGGCTTCATTATTAGGATGGACCATTACTGTTGTTGATGGAAGACCAAATTATGCAACACAACAACGTTTTTCAAAAGCAAATAAAATTTTAATTACAAAGCCTTCAAAGATTTTATCTGCCATAAATATAGATGAACAAACAGCGATTGTTTTAATGACACACAATTATAATTTTGATGTTGCTGCATTTCAACAACTCATCAATACAAATTGCAGATACATTGGTGTGCTTGGTCCTAAAAAGAAATTCGATAAAATTGTAGATGAGTTAAACGATAAAGGAATTTATATTGCTGATGACATCTTGCAAAATATTTTCGCTCCTGTTGGTTTGGATATTGGCGCGGAAACTTCTGAGGAAATTGCATTATCCATTATTGCTGAAATAAAAGCCGTGTTTTCACAAAGACAAGGCGCATCCTTAAAAGAAAGAAGAACAGAAATTCATGAGCGTGCGCTAATATCACAGCATGAATAACACAGCGATCATTATCTTAGCTGCCGGAAATTCCTCTCGTTTTGGCAGCACAAAACAATTGCTTCATTTCAACAATAAATCTTTATTACAACATGTAATTGATGAAGCTATTGAATCAGGTGCAGGACCTGTAATTATTGTTACCGGTGCCAATGCAGAGGGAATTGAAAAAAGTATTACGCAGGGTAACTTCAACATTGTACATAACGAAAATTGGGAAGAAGGAATGGCATCAGGAATTGTTGCAGGTGTTAAACAAGCAATTAGTTTAAACAATCATGTTGAAAGAATAATTATTGCTGTGTGCGACCAGCCTTTCGTTTCAGCATCTTTATTTAAACAATTACATGAAACTCACGCAAAAAGTCTTAAGAATATTATTGCCTCTTCTTATGCAGATACAATTGGAACGCCTGCTCTTTTCACGCAAAAATATTTTGATGCATTAATGAGTTTGCAAGGTGAAGAAGGTGCTAAAAAAATTCTAAAAGCTAACGCTGAAGATGTTGCTGTGATTGAGTTTCCAGAAGGGGCAATTGATATTGATACAAAGGAAGATTATAATAAGCTGGTAAGCGATCATGGTGAAATAATATGGCCATTCTCATCAGCATAAGTGAAAGTTATTTCGCCTTTCACACACACTTTCATTTTGTATTGCACCTTGCCGTTTGCTAATTTTACAGGGCTTATCGAATATAAGTGTCCTTTATAAATCTCCGTAAGCTTCAGCACCATTTCGTGCGGCACGTAGCTGCTTAGCACAGGGATCGAACCGGTTAATCCCGGGCACTTATCCGGCCACACATGATAAACAATTGAATCGTTTGCGGGCTTTGCCGGGGAAGGACTATTTTTTTTGCTCTCATCTGAATAATGAACATATTGGCCGGCAGCGTTTCTCCATGCAAACAGAAAAGAAAGTGCGATTATTATTTTCATCATGGTAGTAAGATAAGAAATTGTTGGCTCATATAGTTAGAGCGCGGCCTGGCAAATAGAGACCCTGTCACTGGCACATTAATTGTTTCTTTACTGATGGTCTTTTATTTTACAAACGAAAAAAATTACTAATTATGTCAAACGATAACAGGAGTTTTGGTAATAGCCTCGAAGATGCTATAGATGATGCAGGCAACGCCATACGCAATGCTGCAAAGGATATAAAAACTCATACAGAAAATGCAGTAAGAAGCGGTGATAACGAGATCAACAAGGCTGCCAACAACGACAGAGCAGCGGAAGGAAATATTTTTGACAGGGCAGGGGCTGCTATAAAAAATGCTTTCGGTGATGCGAAAACTGCTTCTCAAAATGCAGCTAATTCTGCAAAGAACGAGGCGGAGAAAGCAGGTAATACTGCAAATACTGAAGCGTATAAGGTTTCCCGCAATGATGATTGATGATTATTTGTGCTAAATAGTAAACCGGGACATTTGTTCCCGGTTTTTTTATTATCATGATTCAGTGTACAGTAGTTCCGACTGCCATGCGCTGTGCAACGTGGGTGCACAGCAGGCATTGCCGCACATGGCAAGCTTTAGCAGTATTAGCAATGTATTACAAATGCAAATCACTGTAATGACTTGACATGATTAAAAAATAAACTTAAAACCAAGTCCGAAGTTGTTTAGGAAGTTTGAGTTCAAATTTATATTGGCGCTAAATGAATTCGTTTCTTCATTATCAGTAGCCGGTGGGGTTCCCAGCATATTCTTCTCTGTAGAATGGGTATAAGAAAGTGATACTAAATTCTGCATGGTTAAGTCAATATAAAATCGTTTGCTTATGGCATAAGATAACCCGGGAACAAAGGAAACAGTGCCACCATCCGATGTTGTTCTTGTATCATCATAATACGATTCTACTGTGTTGTGTGTAGTGGAATGCATATATACCGCATCTGCTTCACCAAAGAAATAAAAGTTTCTGAAAAGTTTTTTGTATTTCCTGTAAAAAATACCTGCACTATATTGATTAGATTTATTAAAATTGCTGTCAGGGATAGGATAATGATCATTGAAATAATAGTAAGATACTATAATACCCGCTACCGAATTATTTTTAACTATTTTACCAACTTGTATATTTATGCCCGTTCCTTCATCTTTGATATTGTTGCCCAGCCGAGAGCCTTCCTTTACAGTATTGCTGTTATAATAACCACTTCCTCCAAGGAACACGCTGCCCTGATTAATTTGTGCATTTGCGGTAGCAAGGATGAAAAGAGAAATGATAATGGTACATAGAATTTTTTTCATATTATAAATTTTAGAAGACAAATAGAACGATTAAGGAATCATGTACCACCTTTCCATTTTTTGTTTAACAACGAATTATCTTAACCTAATACTAAATTGAATTTTTATGCAGCGTTTCAAAAAAGGAGTTGTCTTGTGAATCCTTTTTTACTATAATAATAAAATAATAGTGAAAGTGACGCCAGGCATGTACTAACCTTTACTTTTATTACTCCATAATTCTTTGCCCGTGTGAAGATGCTGAAAAAAATGACACGTTTGTTTAATTATATTCGTACAATAATAATCATCAAAACTTCAGCCGCTGACGGCAGCAGTGTATAAGGTACTGATTAAAATAAAATATTTATGCAATACAGCTTGAAAACATTTTTCATTGTTACTTTTTTATGCAGCGCTTGTTTATTGCAAAGCAATGCTGCAACGCAAACCGATACAACTAAAGATAAAAACCGTATCAATGCAATGCTTGACTCCTTCAATGTTGCAGCGGCAAAAGCAGATTATACTGCATACTTTAATTTTTATGCAGATGATGCCATCTTCACCGGAACGGATGCAACAGAGCGCTGGAATAAAAAGGAATTCATGACCTGGGCGAAACCATATTTTGATAAAGGCCGCACATGGAATTTCACATCGCTGGAGCGGCATATTTATTTTGACAAAACCGGCAACCTTGCATGGTTCGATGAATTACTAAACACACAAATGAAATTATGCAGGGGCTCCGGTGTATTGGTAAAAGAAGGTAATAGCTGGAAAATACAGCAGTACATTTTATCTACCACAGTCCCCAACGAATTATTGAACCAGGTAATAAAACTTAAAGCGCCCGCTGAAGATTCTGTCATTAATAAATTATCAAACAAATAACCTAAAGCGATATTATTGAATGTACTGACCGGGTGTTTGTACAGTAACTGATACAAAGAAATACGCATTGGATTGTAAAATCTTCTTGCCTGTAGTTCCTACTGCACTTGTTGTCAAAGTCACCAACCCCAATCGCCTGTAAAGAAAACATATCGCACAAACAAGAACTAATACCTTACTGTAAAGTAACTATAAGCAGCTGTAACAAATATTTTGGTTACTGTAAAAAGTATAGAGCCGGTTATCATTACTATCCTGAGCACTGTAATTAATATACAGCCGCCTGTAAAGCATATCGAACCCCCTGTAAAAGACTACTAAGCCTTTGTAAAGAGTATATTAGCGGCACTTGTCAGCATAGAACGCTCTCCTGTGAGTTATGTAAGCAATTCTTTCTGCATTTAATCTGCAACTATGCATATAAAAGCATTAGAAAAGAAACATTTAATTACTCCCAACAAAATAAATCCTTCATCTAAGCGTATAATAGAAATAACAATCATATTCAATTCAACAGCTATGAAACGAGATCAGAAAAAGTACGACACATCACAGGAAGTTTTCTATAAGGTTTGCGAAACTGCCTGGGACTTATGCGCTAATCATCTTGCAGATTTTAAAGAGTTTAGCGGCTCTTACACTCCTGCCCGTATAAATAATGCTATGGAGGTTGTAAAAAGGGCAAAAAAGATGTGTCCTGCCAGTTATACACTGGATAACATTAAACATATCCGTATCAATATGATAAAGGCCGCAAGGCAGGTGCAACACCACTGGCAGATACTAAAGCAATATATTACCGCAGCCTATTCTAAAGAATTGGCAGAAATCGAGCTTCGGGCAGCAGGTGCATCTTACTATAAAAAAGCATCTCTGGATAATTGGAGCAGCTTACGCAGCCTTATAAATTCGGCTCAAAAATTTATGCGAAAAGAATTGGATGCGCTTACTGCCAATCAAAACATGCCTCCTGCCTTCCCCGCAAAGTTTGCAGCTATTGCAGATAAATTTTTACAAATTTCAAAAGCATTTTTTAATGCAAAGATCAAAAAGGCACAGATTACCAGCCGCAAGATAGAAGCCAACAATATAGCCTATGATCAGCTCATAAATATGCTGAAAGATGCACAACAGATTTTCCGTTACCAGCCTGAAATTAAAGAGCAGTTTGTTTTTAGTAATATCGTATCCATATACGAAAACAAGAATACATCACGAAACCATATTGCTGCTTCAGATAAAACATCTGCGCTATATACCAACAACCTTTCAGGAATTCCAATGAATGCTGAACCTGAACTGGCCGACAGGAAAAATGTAGCCTAATCCCCTAACTGGTTTTTATTTTTCAAAACAGTTTCAAATAAATTGGGTGTTGTTAAATAAATTACCTTATATTCATCAGGTAATTATAAAAGGTGCCCTGCACTGATAACTGCTTTTATAAATACACTACTGCATTAATTTTTGATCAACAAACTTTTCTTACGAGACTGACTACTAACTGGCTCTTTGCGCTTATTTGCGCCTGCTTTATTTTTTCCTGCACAAAAATGGATTTGAAACCACAAACTTCTGCAAAGCCTTCTTTGCTGGCAGGTGGGGCACAAACAAATGGATTATCCGATCCTGCGTTTACACCACAGGATGGTGATAGTATTGAACGCATAACGGTGCTTGGCTCGCAGGAGCCCAATCCTTATTTAATACCTAATATGCAGCAGGCATACCTGGCATTAGGATACAATCCTGCTATGGCTACTGTCACCAATTTATATGTACGCTTTAAGCCTACATCAGATCAGGTTTATGCACTCGACTCAATTATAGATTCGCAAGGTCTTGAACTGTTTGATACACCTTTCGATTATGACGTGGTTTATGAAGGTGACTACTATCAGGATCCGTCTATTCCTGATTCTTTACCCACCTGGCAATATACTGTAGTTCCGCCCAATTTCAGTTTTCCTTCTGGTATTACCTACCAGATATTAGCGCAAATACATATACCTTCTGATGCTTATACCGCTGTAGAAACAGAGGCAGAAACCTTAGCAGGCGGTGGTTCAGGCTCTATGGCAGTGCAGGGCAATACCACCACCACTATAGTGCATCCCGATGTACCTCAATGTCCCGATGGACAGCATTGGGATTATACTCAGAATAAATGCGTATCCTGTCCTGATGGTTATAGCTGGAACGGCACGTCCTGCCAGCCTTTTACATGCCCCAGTGGTTATTATATGAGCGGAAACAACTGTGTGGCATATTCAACTACACCACCTCAGCAGGCTGCAGATGCGCAAATACCTAACGGATATATATATGTACACGATACAAATTTACCAACAATCGCAAGTGGTGGTCTCCGATGTAGGGGTGCGCAAAGTGAGGGTTGTCGCAAGAAGATGGTTTAAAATAGAAAGAACTTTTACTGATGCCAATGGTTATTTTCAGTTTACAAAGCACTTTAAAAACAAAGTAAGAATTATTGAGAAGTTTAAAAATACAAGTGCATATGTTTATGCAGTAAGAGGGGACAAAGTTTGGCAAATGGCTTTTCCTGTAAAAAGAGAGATGAATATTTATAGCTGCAGATAAACTAAATATTAAATTTAATAATAATCAGGCAGGTCCCGTTAACTCAAAAGGGAACAGGTTCTGGGTGCCTGCGACAGTACACAACGCAGTTCAGGAACATAATGACTACGCTACCACTTTTAGCTTTTCGCAAATGCCGGCTTTAATGCATATATTTCTTACTGACTGGGCAAGCTAGCTGGGTCTATCATCCACTCCGTTATTCAGAGAAAGAAGTCTTTTTGGCAGTAAGTCCTCCAACTTCTTTTGTAAATAATTTTATGATTTTTTCGGGCAAGAAATATCAAATATCGGCATTGTGGCTTTTGCGCATATTGCCTCTGAGATAGGAGTTGATATGGTTATAGATTATGAACCTACCAATGGTGAATTTTTTTCTGATAATATAAAAGAAATCGCTTATCATGAAATGAGCCATGCAAGTGATTACAGCCAAGTGGGTAAGACATGGTATCAAAATTTTGTAACCGCTGAACTTACAGAAATTCAAAATAATCCTTCGGGCAGTTACGATCCTTATGGTACCGGAAAAACATCTAATTCGCCGATAATTGCTTTAGGAGAGGCATGGGGTTACCACATGGGGCATTTCCTGGCCGATCAGCAATATGGCATAAATGCATATTGCGAATCTGAACAAACCGATGCTAATGGAAATGGAATACACTATTGTCCCAATGGCAATACTAATAGTCCCAATCATCCTGATATTGACGTGTTGGAATATTTCACTCCTACTTTATCAACTGATCCTTTTAAATGGATACCGAAGGGTCTGATGGAAGATATGATGGATAATGGGGAGCCCGCAGCTGTAACTGGAGTAAATGATCAAGTATCCGGATATACTATAAAGCAATTGTTTACAGCATTGCAAAGTGATGTAACTACAATGGCGCAATATAAGGCGAGAATAGTTCAGCAAAATCCATCAAATACCACTAATCAATATTTAACATCACTTTTTAGTTCTTATGGCTATTAAGTTGCCATTACCTGCAATATTGTTGGTATCAATAATTATTTATGGCTGTCATAAATTATGCACACCAGCAAATTATAGCCTTACAGGAGGTGTTTCCACTATAAATCCCGATAAAGATAGCCTTCGGGTAGGGGATACTTTATGGTTTAATTGCTCATTTTCCGTAATGTTGCGTTATAAAAACATTAATAACAATGATAGTGAAACAATAGACTTAACCGGTGCTTCAAATGTTGTAACAGATATTCACTTTAACGCTATCCCCAAGAAAGATAGTTTAACTGAAGCACTGGATTCTTTTACTATTACCCCTTCGGTGGGTAAGGTAAATATAAATTCTTTAGCTTCTGATGCGGCGGAAACAGTAACTTTTGTACAGAAAACAAATAATTATGATTTGTCATTTGGTATTGTAGCTCAAAAGAAAGGCATATACGTTATAACTATTCTTGATATTTATCAAATCACAAAAAATTGTACAAAAGCTTCAGTAAAAATTCCTTTAAGCAGTTCCATAAATCAACATTTATATTTTTTAGATAGTATTTACTACCCCGGGTCAAGATACGAACCTGCAATTCCAGAAATTGAACTAACGCATGATTATTGTTTTAAAGTTTATTAGCTCATATGCCATTAACTATTGACGTGTTGGAATATTTCACTCTTACTTTATCAACTGACCCCTTTAAATGGATACCAAAAGGTTTAATGGAAGATATGATAGATAATGGAGAACCTGCCAGTTCACCCGTCAATGATCAAGTCTCAGGGTTTACTATTGCTCAATTATTCAAAGCGTTACAAAGTGATGTTACAACTTTAGCTCAATATAAAGCAAAAATTGTTAGTCAAAATACAACATTACCGGGAAATACAACTTCAGCACAATTAACGGCATTATTTGCTTCTTATGGATATTAATTTAAAGTTTATAACCACAAGTATATGTTTTGGTTTTTTAACTATTAATTGCTCTTGTCATAAATTAGCATGCAGCAAGCAATTTTATAATTTTTATATTGGTACAACTTTATTTTATCCGCAAAATGATAGTATTCACATAGGTGATACATTGTATTTTTTATCACATACGAATAGCAATTTAAAAGATGTCAATACAGAGCAAATTATTGACTATAGCAAAGCGGATAATTTTGGAAGCACTATAGATGCAATTGAACTAACAATCCCTAATGCTAAAGTTGGTGCTGTAAATGATTTTAATTGGATAGGCATAAAAGGGAAAATTTATACAGATAATGGCACACCTTCCCCCGATATTGTAAAACAAATAACTTTTGAAGAAGAAAATGAACAATACATTTTATCTTTTGCTGTGATACCATTAAAAACAGGCATTTTTTCTATTTCAACATCAGATCTGCCGGATGTAGTAAAAAATTGTAACAGGGCAAGCATTACGATGAAAATTACAAATACAAATAATCATTTGTACTATTTAAAAAAAACATATTATGGCGGTGGTCCTATTGCCTCTATAGACTCAACGCATACTTACAATTTTAGAGTGTATTAGTGGACTCCCCCTTCTATTTTCTCCCAAGCCGTGTCTCTACCCGAAGCCTTGAAGCTAAGCAGGACACGGCCGGTCAAGCTAAAAAAGAATTACCTATTTTAGAGCATGGCTGTTAGAACTTCAATAGAGCAGGGAGAAAGCATTTACTTTATAACTTTTACTTGCCAAAACTGGCTTCCGTTATTTGAACTAACCAACAGTTATGATACGGTGTATAAATGGTTTGATTACCTCAAAAGCAAAAAACATCTTATAAAAGGCTATGTAATTATGCCAAACCATCTGCATGTGCTTATTGACTTTAGTATTATAGAAAAAAGCATCAATACTATTGTAAGCAATGGGAAGAGATTTATTGCCTATGAAATTGTAAAAAGATTACAAGAGCAAAATAAAAAAGAGCTATTGTTTACATTACAGGATGCAGTACTAAGTTCGGATAAAGACAGAGGGAAGAAGCACCAGGTGTTCAGGCGATCATTCGATTGTAAACTTATAACATCACAGCATTTCTTTTTAGAAAAATTGAATTACATTCACAACAATCCATGTAGTGGAGTTTGGAAGTTAGCCGATAGCCCGGTAGCGTATAGATATAGTTCAGCAAAGCATTATATTGCAGGAGAGAAAAGTGAATATCCGATCGATGATTTATGAGCCTGCTGGCCGTGTCCTGCTTTGCGCAAAAAGGCCCGGAGTAGAGACACGGCCGGGGAGTGGGTAACATCGTATCCATATACGAAAACAAGAATACATCACGAAACCATATTGCTGCTTCAGATAAAACATCTGCGCTATATACCAACAACCTTTCAGGAATTCCAATGAATGCTGAACCTGAACTGGCCGACAGGAAAAATGTAGCCTAATCCCCTAACTGGTTTTTATTTTTCAAAACAGTTTCAAATAAATTAGGTGTTGTTAAATAAATTACCTTATATTCACCAGGTAATTATAAAAGGTGCCCTGCACTGATAACTGCTTTTATAAATACACTACTGCATTAATTTTTGATCAACAAACTTTTCTTATGAGACTGACTACTAACTGCCTCTTTGCGCTTATTTGCGCCTGCTTTATTTTTCCTGCACAAAAATGGACTTGAAACCACAAGCTGCTGCAAAGCCTTCTTTGCTGGCAGGCGGTGCACAACCTAACTTGTTATCCGATCCTGTTTATACACCCATTGATAATGATTCCATTGAGCGTATTACTGTTTTGGGCGCGGAGCAACCAAATCCATACTTAATACCCAAATATGCAGCAAGCTTACCTGGCCCTGGGTTATAACCCCAACCTTGCTACTGTTACGAATCTGTACGTACGTTTTTTGCCTACGGTCGCCCAGGTGGCTGCTTTGGATTCTATAATGGATGCCCAGGGGTTGGACCTATTTGATACGCCTATGGATTACGATGTTACGTATGAGGGTGATTACTACCAGGACCCTTCTATACCCGATTCTTTACCAACATGGCAGTATGCGGTAGTGCCCCCTAACTTTGTATTTCCATCAGGAATAACTTACCAGACACTTGCACAAATACATATACCGCCAGATGCCTATACAGCTATAGAAACGGAAGCAGAAGCCATAGCGGGGGGAGGCGGTGGGGGAAATAATTCAGTGCAGGCTAATGGTACTGTGCAGCCCAATACAGGTGCATGTTTACCAGGCTACCATTGGGACTTTACTCAAGGCATGTGTGTACCCAACAATTGTCCTGCAGGTTATCAGTGGAATGGTACTACATGTGTACCAATTACCTGTCCTGCCGGTGAATATTATGATGGAGTTTCGTGCGTACCATACAATACCACACCACCTGCACAGGCTGCTGATGCACAGATACCGCAGGGGAATATTACTGTTTTTGATACTAATCTTCCAAACTCATCCGGAAGTGAGTTACCTGTTCGCAAAGTAAGAATGGTTGCGAGAAGATGGTTTAAAATAGATAGAGTATTTACTGATGCTATTACTGGTCACTTTGTATTTAATAAACACTTTAAACATAAAGTGAGGATCATTGAAAGGTTTAAAAATTCAGATGCATATATTTATGGCATAAGAGGAGTAAGGTTATGGCAAATGCTTTTTCCTGTGAAGAGAGAACTTGGTATCTATAGCGGTGATAAATCAAACATAAATTTTTCTAATGATCAAACAGGCCCTGTAAACTCAAAAGGAAACAGGTATTGGGCTGCTGCTACTGTACACAATGTGGTGCAGGAGCATAGGGCCTATGCAACGCAATTAGGCTTTTCCGCAGCTCCCACCACTTTGAACATTTATATAACTAATTGGGGTATGTTTTCGGGATTGTCCTCCACGCCTTTATTTCATAAAAGATTTGTGAAAGATTTACCGTCTTCCTTTATAAATACATTTCTAGTATATAGTGGTGCTGCTGTAGTTGCAGGTGGGGTTGCTGCTCTTGCAGCTGTAGTTGCCAGGGAGAATGTGGACATAGTAGTAGATTATCATACAGGTTTAAGCACTTTTAAATCAGACTGGCTTAAGGAAACGGCTTATCATGAAATGAGCCATGCGAGCCATTATAGCCAGGTAGGCACTAATTGGTACAGTCAATTCGTAAATGCTGAATTAGCCGAACAAGCTAAACACCCGCTACCCAGCGATACTTACAATCCTTACGGTGATGGAGGCTCCTCTAACTCCCCTATTATAGCTTTAGGCGAATGCTGGGCTTACCACATGGGGCACTATTTAGCTGATCAGACATATGGCGTAAATGCTAGCTGTACAAGTGAAGGGCAACAATATAGCTATTGTCCAAACCCAATGGGCAATCCACCATACACTGCTCATCCACACATTGATGTATTGGAAAATTGGAACCCTAATTACACATCAGATCCATTTCGTTGGACTCCTAAGGGATTGATGGAAGATTTAATAGATAATACACCTACAGAAACATTTCCGGTTATAGATAATATAAGTGGACTAACAATAACTCAACTGTTTGCCGCTCTACAAAGTGACGTAACTACCGTTCAACTATATAAGGCAAAACTTATAAGTCAAAATCCAACTCTGTCAACTCCCATAACAAACCTATTTGCACAATATCATTATTAATTCAAGATGAAGAATTTAACTAGATTCATATATTTAGTGGCAATATTTAGTTTTATAAGTTGTGGACACCGTTGTGTGGAAGCTAATTATTATTTTTCTATGACAGAATCCTTTTCACCGGAAAAAGATTCTATACCTATTGGTGATACTTTATGGGTAACTTCTTCACACTCTACAACATTTCTTGATTCGTTAAGTCAAAAAAATATAGATTTTAGCAATTCTCAGGTAGGTTCACCTTTTGAAATTCTCAATTTCCCAGATGCTTCGCAAAATGTTATTGGCGGAGTAAATGATTTTGGTTATTATATTATATCAGGAAGCGAAACAGGCAATGATAATATACCCACCCAAAATAAAGGATTTTATTATGAAGAGGAAAGTAATCAATATATACTTAAAGTCGGAATAATTGCTAAGCAAAAAGGGATCTATGGAATTTCTCTTGGCGATGATATAAGTGTAATTAGAAATAATAACGGATGTGAAAAGGCATTCATAGAAATAGACAATACTAATGCAAATAACCACTTATACTATGATGAAAATTTTTTTCAAGGGCAACCTATAAATAACTATACTAAAACGCACGCATATTTTTTTAAGGTATATTAATGTATCTTACACTAACCCACATATAGCTGTATTAGAATATTTTATTCCTCAATTGTCTTCCGATCCATTCAGTTGGATACCCAAAGGACTTATGGAGGATTTGATAGATAATTCTGAGCCTATTACTTATACGCACGTAAATGACGCAGTTTCTGGCATAACTATATCCCAATTATTTGGAGCATTGCAAAATGACGTTACAACCGTACAACAATATAAAGCAAGGCTTATACAGCAACTTAATGCAAATTCAACTCTTACTACTAATATAAATAGTTTATTTACATCCCATGGCTTCTAAACTTAAATTTTTAAATCTGAAAAATTTATTATGTGTATTAACGATTTTATCAGGATGCAAAAATCCTTGTTTAAAAAGCAATTATGTATTTAAAGGTACCGCTCAATTTTATCCTGAAAAAGATAGCATAGCTGTCGGGGATACCATTTGGTTTACCTCTTCTGTACCTGTTAAAAACACAGATACTATATCCAACCAACTCGTGGATTATAGCAATGCATCAAACATGATTACTGATATACATTTTGATCCGATTGAGATTTACAACCCTTCTTATGGTGCAGTTGATTCTTTTGCATTTATTGTTTTAACTGGGGCATTAAATAAAAGCAAACTTGATTCCACTGCATCAGAAAGCATAACATATTCAGAAGGTAATGCATATTATCAAAATTCATTTGCAATTATTGCGCTAAAAAAAGGTATTTACGCAGTAACGATCATTGATATAGAAAATTCTTATAAAAAATGTGCTAATGCTTACATATCACTAAGTTTATTAAATATCAATACACATCAAAACTATTTAAAAACAATATATTACCCAGGTTCACCCTTTGGGAATGACATACCTTCAGTTGAAAAATCTCACGCATATTGCTTTAAAGTGTATTAATTTGCTGCGCTTACCACATGGGACACTATTAGCTGATCAGACATATGGCGTAAATGGATCGTCAACTTCTGAAGACCAATACTCATATACTTATGATGGTACTACTCATATACATATAGCTGTACTTGAAAATTGGAATCCCAATTTATCTAGCGACCCTTTTAATTGGATACCTAAGGGGTTAATGGAAGATATGATAGATATTACTCCAAATGAAAGTATTGTAAATGATCAAGTATCTGGTTTTACTATTTCAGAGTTATTTGCAGCATTGCAAAACGATGTAACTACAGTACAGCAATATCATACGAGACTTATAACTCAAAATCCAACTCTACCTAATAATACTACTGTAGCTCAATTAACTGCATTATTCACTTCATATAATTATTAATGGGCAATATAAGGAAATTTCTATTTGGCGTTTGCATCTTAATTTCATTATTAAGCTGCCATAAACTTTGTACTCCCCGGCAACTTATATTAAGCGGGGGTGTAGCAAATGTTTATCCTGATAAGGATAGTATTAGAGTTGGAGATACTTTATGGTTTAGCTGTGTAATACCGGCAGCTGGTTTAAAATATGTCGGAGATAATAGCTCTGATAGTGTAAGTTATAATATCAATGGGGCAACAAATCTTTCAACAGATTTGATAGTAGAGAAAGACCATAAGGCATTGACTCCGCAAGTAAGCATTAACGAGTTGAAAAAATAACTACCACAAAAAGTATTTCAAACCTATACTAGATTATGCGCTTCATCAAACTTCGCCACGTCTTATTTTGCCTGTCTCTCATTTGTATTTCCATCCTCAGGGCACAAAACAATTTGCCACAGGTCAGCAGCGAACTTGCAAACAGTTTCGTAACAAAGGACACGGTATTTAAAAAGCCTTATGTGGATGTAGACGAATGGAGGGATAAGCCTGTGCGCCATCGATATGTTCACGGTGGTTTCCAGGGAACAGGTACCCGGTTTTCTTTTTACTTTCCTCCTAAAGAAAAATACGAAGGACACTTTTTCCAATACATTACGCCTTTTCCAGATAATGAAAACTTATCTCAAACGTCTATCGGCGAAGAAGACAGGATTGGGTTCTCGGTTTCGCACGGAGCCTATTTTATAGAAACAAATGAGGGTGGCGCAATAGACTTTTCAAAACCACAGTCCGGAGATGCCACGATTGCGGCTTATCGCGCAAATGCCGCTTCTGCACAATTTTCACGGGTGGTTGCAAAGAAAATTTATGGTGGTGGGCGTCCGTTTGGTTATTGTTTTGGTGGCAGTGGTGGCGCTTATCGGACCGTAGGTGGCATTGAAAACACAGATGGAGTGTGGGACGGTGCTGTACCTTATGTGTTGGGCTCACCGATGGCTATTCCTAATGTATTCACCGTTCGTATGTATGCGATGCGGGTGTTGCATGATAAGTTCCCTCAAATAATTGATGCATTAGAACCAGGCGGCAGCGGGGATATGTATAAAGGACTGAATATGGAAGAAAAGGAGGCGCTTCAGGAAGTCACCAAAATGGGTTTTCCACCCCAATCCTGGTTTGGGTATAAGACGATGGGCATCCATGGATTTTTAGTACTCTATCAAGGTGTAGTTGGTGCCGACAGAAAATATTTTGATAGTGATTTTTGGAACAAACCAGGTTATCTCGGTTACAATCCACCGGCCTTCTCTTTTAAAAGCTCGTATCCAAAAACCAAGCAGAATAAAAGCGGGTATTCCGGTTGACGAGGCAGCAAAATTGGGATTAGTGCAACCCGTAACACCGGAGGAACGTGGCACAGCGGATGCAGCCTGGAAGGCTCTTGGTGGCGTGGGAGAAGGAATGCCCGTTGCGTTTCAACTGCAGGATATGCTACCTGATATTGATTTTATGGGTGGTGATTTAATAATTAAAAGCGGTGCTGCTGCCGGTAAAGTTTTACAGGTAACCAAAATAGCAGGTGATAAAGTAGTACTTGGTCCTGCTGATGCGGCTGTGCTTACACTGGTAAAGCCAGGCGATAGCGTACAGGTGGATAATTCTAATTTCCTGGCAGTGCAAACATACCATCGCCATCAGTTGCCTCCTTCCAGAGAAGAATATCCTGTTTATGACCAGTTTCGGGATAAAGATGGTAAGCCTCTTTATCCTCAGCGCCCTGTATTGTTGGGGCCCATCTTTACCAGAGGAGCTGCCGGTGTATTGCCTACGGGTAAGTTCAAGGGCAAGATGATCTTGTTGGAATCACTCATGGACCGGGAGGCTTTTGCCTGGCAGGCGGACTGGTATCGCTCCAGAGTAAAAGAAGCTTTAGGTGATAGCACCGACAATCATTTCCGGCTTTGGTACACAGATCATGCCCTGCATGGTGATATTCCCATAGAAGATGACCCAACACGTACTGTAAGCTACCTTGGTATTTTACAACAGGCGCTTCTTGATCTTAGTGCCTGGGTTGAAAAAGGAATTGCACCGGCAGCTACAACCAATTATAAAGTGGTAGATGGGCAAATGGTGTTACCATCAACTGCAAATGAGCGCAAAGGCATTCAGCCCGTAGTAATAGTGAAAGCCAATGGAGGCAAAAGGGCAGATGTGAAAGTGGGTGAACCGGTCACCTTTACTGCAGAAATTGAAGTGCCGAAAAATATGGGCAAGGTGGTTGCAGCAGCATGGCACTTCGAAGGTATACCGGATGATATTAGCAAACGTTCCGGATGGACTTTTGATAAGTCTGCAACTTTTCCGGTAAAAGCAACCTTTACGCCAACCGATAAAACAGGTTCACGGGTAACATTGAAGACCACCTACACATTCACCAAGCCGGGAACTTATTTTCCAACACTTAGAGTAGCATCACAACGAGAGGGGGATGCTAAAACACCATTTACCCGCATTCAAAACTTAGACCGTGTAAGGGTAGTAGTGAAGTAGGAGCATAAGAAGAAGGTTCCTTCCCTGGTTCATTGCACACAAAACATTCGTCTCCCATGATTAAATCGTAGTTCTCATTAATTATTTTGATAATTGTTCTGGGACCTCCTTAAAAGAGTAAAGTTCTCCGAATATTGTATAATACCGGTTGACCAATATGCGCAACTTGTAATCCCGCAGCAGCTTTATGCTGGCGGTTGAACTGTCGCTGCCTGTTTTGAAAAATTGTTCCGTGGAGAAATTGGTAAGGTCTGTAGGTGGCATTTTATCCTTTACTGAAAATTCGCTAAAATACCCGGAGATGATCACGCCGCGGGTGAGCATTACGTTGCCTGGTGTGAGTAGTATTTTCTTAAACTTAAGCAAAGATGAGTCCGTAGTGTGTTGCAAGAGATTTACAATACTATCTGGTATCAAAGAATTATCAGACAGAGTAGTAATGCCAAAGGTAATGCCTGTCGTATCTATAAGATCGTTGATATACTTGTAATTGCCCGATTGTGATAACACATTCGTCAGCTCTGCCAAAAGTTGATTTCGTAAATCTTTGCTTAATGGCAGCTTTGTGTAGCAATTAGAAATATTGTTACTTTTTATTAAGCCGTAGAAATTCTTAACAAACGTGGT
Source organism: uncultured Chitinophagaceae bacterium (assembly GCA_963823975.1). Classification (GTDB taxonomy): domain Bacteria; phylum Bacteroidota; class Bacteroidia; order Chitinophagales; family Chitinophagaceae; genus Ginsengibacter. The sequence goes on from CAWGNP010000001.1 coordinate 796,804, forward strand.
ATCCAGGAGCTTTATTCTTCCATTGGCAACTTGTGCAGATATATTTGTAATGTCGCCAATCCCGAACTTTTTCTGCAAGCCTATGTAAATTGCATCTTTAAATAAAGGAGTTTTTTCACAGGTTTCGTATGTTCTTTTCCATTCATCAAATTCTTGACTATATATTTGAGATTGTACATAAGCGCTATCGTTTACTACAGCATACACTATTTTTTTTTCTTTGGTACGCTGTCCGCAGCCAATGGCAATAAACAAGAGACAATAAAAAACATAATAATGTTTCTTTTGTAACATAGAAAATTATTTAAGAAGTTTCGGTTACAAAGGGTGGGCGTAAAAACTAAAGGTAAATAAAATTGTAAATGAAGAACAATATAACCACCGGATTATATTTAGAAAAGCCGAAATAAGGGCAACGGAGGTTACTTTAGATCATCTTTATCCATAAACAACCCCCTCATTTAATAGCTTAATCCGAACAAAACGCTCAAAGCGAAAAGCCAAATGCTAATTAGCAACCATTAACTAATAACAAAGAACCAATGACAAATGGAAGTACATCATCATCCTGAATTGCATCATAAAAAGAAACATTTCAAAGAATACTTCCTGGAATTCTTAATGATATTTCTTGCGGTAACACTTGGTTTTTTTGCAGAGAATATTCGTGAATATTTAAGTGATAACGCAAAAGAAAAACAATATGTGCATTCTTTATATGAAGACATGCACGAGGATAGTATCATTAAGTATGAAAAAAATGTGCTTTCATATAAGGATAATCATCCGACCGATATCCAGGAACGCCAGTCTTTATACCCTTTCATTGCTTCCATGTATGACGCTAATGTTTTTCAAATTATGTTTGATAGCACTAATCACATTCAAAGAATTAAAGGATTACATACTTTAGATATAAGCGATAAGAAATTAAACAACCGGTTCATTTATTACTTGCACCAGGCTAAATCTACTATGCTTGCTGAAAAAATTAGTCTGTTTAAGATTTACAACAAACGTTGGCCATAAGAAATATTATTCGGCAAGACTATAATATATCAAACTAAGGCAATAGAACTACATCATCCACATGTGGAATGGCCTCTTATAACATCTGGAAATGAAAACCTTTTTTCATTCCTCATTCAGATTTTATAGCTTAGTTTTATCATTACCTCTTGATAATACCTGCTGCTTGTGGATCTCAGGGCATGGAACGGAATTGGGTTATCGCTAGCTTACGATATTATCACCAAAGAACATAATGGAACAATTAAAGTAGAAAGCAAGGAAGGTGAAGGAAGCGCATTTATTATTCAACTGTCCGCATAACAAGTATTATGAGAAACATCGTAAAGATTGCACAGCTTTTGCTATTACCTGTTCTGGCTCATGCACAATTGTCCAATATTGATAGCACCCGCAATGTTTTCAAATACTCTAAGGATGCAGCTGAGCGATATAAAGCCGCCCTTTATATTTATGTATTTTACCAGGAAACCAACAGGGATACCGCCCTCTATTATACTGAGCAACAGTTGTCCATAGCCACACATGAACATAATAATATCGGTGATAGGGGTTGCTCTTGTCAATAAATCTTACCAACTCATCGGGCTTGGCAGGTATGCCGATGCGCTGAAATGTTTGCAGCAGGCGTTTGCAATTGCTGACGATGCCGGTAATGATAAGCAGGAACAATGGCATTTTTTTCCAACATCTTTCAAAGGCAATCAAAGACTTGTCTTGCTTTCTTATGCCCATCATTTATATGCATTTCTTATGCTCAACACCGAAAACCCCGAGCAGGCGATAATTCATTTCAAGCTGGCAGCCAGCATAGCAAAGAGTATAAATTACCAGGCCCGTGTTATGATTGCCTACATTAGCCTTGGAGAAACTTATATCAATCAAAACAAACTTGATTCGGCGCTTGATTATGAAAAGCAGGCAGAGCAGTTAGTGTTGCACATGGATACCATCGCATCTCCGGTTGCTCCGCAGTTTTTACCTGCCATTTATCTTCAGTTGGGCAATGTTTACAGGGCTTTGAAAAACGATAGCGAAGCGCTGAAATATTATTATGAAAGCATTCAATGGTCATTTAAAAAAAGCACTCGGGTCATTTTAAGCAGGGCTTATTTAAAGCTTAGTGATTATTATATCCAAAAAGAAAATAAAGATTCTGCTTTATATTATTCCAAAAAAAATCTTGATATTTTGAAAACGCTTGGTTCCGTTACTGGCGCTGAAACCAACATGGGGCTTGGATATAAAAACCTTTACCTGAGCTACCAGCTGAATCACCAGTTTGATAGTGCCTTTAAATACCAGGGCCTTGCTTTTATTACAACAGATAGTTTGGATAAAGTAAAAATTAAAAACCTTGCAGCGTTTCAAAAACTTACTTATAGTGAACAGCTTCGTTTGCAAGCTTTGGAGCAGGAAAAAGCTCAAACGCATAGCCGGATGGTAACCTACTCTTTGCTCGCAGGCCTGGCAATCTTCCTGTTGATTGGATTAATACTTTACCGGAACAATCTTGCGAAACAAAAAGCCAACATTGTGTTACAGGAACAAAAGCAAAAGATAGAAACAACCTTGCAGGAACTAAGATCAACCCAGCAACAACTTATACAATCAGAAAAGATGGCAAGCCTTGGTGAACTTACCGCGGGCATTGCGCACGAGATACAAAACCCTTTAAACTTCGTGAACAATTTCAGTGAATTAAATAAAGAAATGATTGCTGAATTAAAAGAAGGAATAAGCAATGGAAATTACAATGATGTAAAAATTATCGCTGATGATATTGAAGCGAATGAAGATAAGATCAACCATCATGGCAAACGTGCAGATGCCATTGTAAAATCAATGCTGCAGCATTCGAGGCAAACAAAAGGTGCAAAAGAATCAACAGATATCAATGCACTATGCGATGAATATCTAAGATTGAGTTACCATGGCTTGCGTGCAAAAGACAAAGACTTTAATTCAGATTTTACAACAGATTTTGATAAAGCAACCGGTAACATAAACATCGTTCCGCAGGATATAGGAAGAGTGCTACAAAATCTGTTTAACAATGCCTTTTATGCAGTAAATGAGAAAAAGAAAAAGGGTGGTGAAGTATATAAACCAAAAGTTTCAGTTCAAACAAAAAGATTAAACGACACCGTTGAAATACGTATACAGGATAACGGTGATGGTATAAACGAAAATATAGTGCGTAAAATTTTTCAGCCGTTCTTCACTACTAAACCAACAGGTGAAGGCACAGGCCTGGGGCTAAGTTTAAGCTACGACATTATTAAAGCGCATGGCGGAGAAATAAAGGTGGAAACAAAAGAAGCAGCAGGAACAGCGTTTATTATTTATCTGGCGGTTGGTTAATTAGGTTTGAAAAAATTGTTAGAAGAAGATTCACAGATTTGCAATTAAAATAAAATAAGGCTTACAATCTCCTGGAGAAATTTCTTATCTATGTTATCAAAGGAGCTGTAGTCTTCGCTATCTACATCCATCACTGCTACTACCTCTCCGTCTTTTATAACAGGGATTACTATCTCTGATTTCGATAAACTGCTGCAAGCTATGTGCCCGGGAAATTTTTCAACATCTGCGACTATAAGTGTTGCGGCCTGTTGCCAGCAGGCGCCGCAAACGCCTCTTCCCCTGGTAATTCTTGTGCAGGCTACTGGTCCCTGAAATGGACCCAATACCAGCTCATTATTTTTTACTATGTAAAAGCCCACCCAAAGCCACCCGAATTGTTCTTTGAGTGCTGCTGCAACATTGGCCATGTTGGCAATGAGATCGGTTTCACCTGTAAGCAAGCCCTTTATTTGCGGCAGCAATGATTCGTATTTTTCTTCCTTGCTTCCCTGAACAATATCGAGGTCTTCAGCCATGCATTTTTTTATTAAAGGTAAAAAGAGTCAGCCAAGGAATTTTTATTTTGTGATGGTAATAGTCCTTGCTTCAAGATGAAAGGAACCGCAGTTAATTGTATAACCTACTACAATTCTTTTGACTTAGCGAAAAGTATAAGTGCCTGGCTAAAATGAAATTGATTTAAGTCTAATGTATAAATTGTTCATACTAATTTATAACCAGATGTTTAAAAGTTTTAGATTGCGACAATATATTCAAATTATATTTTAACGATTAACTTATTATGAGAAAAATTCTATCACTATTTACCGTTACACTATTTGTAGCTGCCGGATCATTTGCACAAAACGGACTATCACGTTCGGATGTAATCAGCCGGTTAAAAGCTTTTCTGGCTTTGCAAAAATCAGAGCGAGCGTACCTGCATTTTGATAAGCCTTACTACGAAGCCGGTGATACCATCTATTTTAAAGCTTACATCACCCAGGGAGACCGGCATCAGCCATCTCAACTGAGTGGTGTGTTGCATGTGGATTTGATCAATACTGAAAACAGGATTGCGCAATCCATACAACTGCATAATGAGGACGGCACATGTTATGGAGACTTTGCCCTGCCGGATTCCTTGCTGGCAGGCGTTTACCGGGTAAGGGCTTATACCCAATGGATGCGAAACAGCGGAGAAAAGGATTTTTTTGAAAAGCTGATCAACGTTGGTTCTGTGATTAAAGCGCATCCACTGGCCAGTATTTCGAAGCAGGCAAAAGTCATTCGTCAAACTAACGATCTGCAGTTTTTTCCCGAAGCAGGAAGTTTGGTTACAGGAATCAATACCAAAATAGCTTTTAAAGCTATTGGAACAAACGGCTTGGCAATAAATGTAAAGGGAGTAATACTGGATAACAACAATAAAGAATGCGGTTCATTTTCATCGACGCATCTTGGCATGGGATCTTTTTTTCTAAATGCTGCTGAAAACACAACTTATAATGCTAAGGTCACTTTTGCGGACGGCTCGCAAACTACAATTGATTTGCCCAAGCCATCCGCATCCGGAATATCTCTAACAGTCAATACCGATTCAATTGCCAAAACGTTAATTGCAGTAAAGGCGAATACAGCGTATTATAAACTTAACCAAAACAAAGATTTTTTACTAATTATTTATTCTGGGGGAAAAGTTATTTCTGCCCCTTTCAAATTGGAAAACCCTGAGATAACGCTCACAATCAGTAAGGAGCAGCTTCACACAGGCGTGGCAACTGTTACGCTATTTTCTGCCGATGGCGATCCTTTGTGTGAGCGGCTTATGTTTGTGCAAGGCAATGATGGACTCGTTTTACAAATCAATTCAGATAAAACAGTGTACCGTAAAAGAGAAAAAGTGAACCTGCAGCTGAATGCAACTAATAAAACTGTCTCTGATACATCAGGCGATTTTTCCATTTCCGTAATTGATGAAAGCCGGGTTCCTTCTGACGAGTTAAATGAGCGAAATATCTTAACTGACCTGCTACTTACATCGGAGGTCAAAGGTTTTGTAGAACAACCGAATTATTATTTTATCGATACTATAAAAAATGCACGCAGCAACCTTGATGTACTAATGCTTACGCAGGGCTATCGCAGCTTTGATTGGAAAGAAGCGCTGGACACAAGCAAAGCGTCGATCGTTTACCAACCTGAAAAGGGTTTACAAATAAATGGCCAGATAACTGCATTGAAAGGCACACCTTTGTCTAATGAAACAGTTAACCTGATACCATCGCAAGGAGGCCCTCTTTTAACCAGTACATCTGATGATAAAGGTTTCTTCCATTTTTCAAATCTCATTTTTACCGATACGTTACATTTTGTTTTAAGTATTGCAAATGCAAAACAGAAAAATTCAACAACTATAAAATATATGCCCGTTATTAATGAACCAGCTGTTACCCTTTATCAGCCCGCCAGCTCACAATTGGGCATTGATAAAAACATGCAGGTATATATGGATAGTAGTAAAAAATACCATAACAGGCTCGCAAGATATACAGAGGAAAACGCCACCGTACTTACAGAGGTTAAGATTAAAGATACTAAGCCGGCTGATCCATATCGCACACAAAATTTGGCAGGAGCTGGCAATGCAGACCAGGTATTAAATTCTGATGCCCTTGAAAAAGTGCAAGGCACATTGGTAACCCGGTTAAACGGAAGATTGAATGGCGTTGGCTTTGCCGATGGAGTTCCCTACTTGCAGGCGCCCGTTATCCGTAGTCAATCCTCAACTACTGTTAATGCCCCGATGTTAGTAATTGTTGATGGCACAGAAGTGAATCCCGGCGGAGCACTCTATGATCTTAACCAAATTGATGCCTCACTGGTGGAAACGGTAGAAGTATTGAAATATGCAGGCACAAGCTTATATGGCGTAGAAGGCGCAAATGGAGTATTGATTATTACCACCAGGCAGGAGAAGGGAAGCTTTAGCAACATTGCTGCCGTAGGGGTTTTGCCCATTGCCCCTATGGGTTTTTACCAGGCAAGAACGTTTTATTCACCCAAATATGATTATAATAACACTATGCAGCCTGATGGTCGTTCTACTATTTACTGGAATCCTGAAATAAAACCGGGCAAAGATGGTAATGCTTCCTGTAGTTATTACAATGCTGATGGCACAGGAACTTATAAAGTAGTTATTGAAGGGATTGATAGTGATGGAAACATCGGCAGATCTGTATACAGATATACAGTTAAATAAACGGAGTAAGAAAGCGAAGTAGTAAGAGATTAAAATTTCTCTTTTTCTTCGTTCATATATTTATATAAGATAATGAATTTCATTTTACATATTTGAAAATGAAAAAATTTCACCTGCTTATTATTGCCTGCATCATTGTGTCTACTGCATTTAGCCAGGATCGCTTAACGGGTAAAACATTTGCTACACGGTCGGAAGTATTAGCACAGCACGGCATGGCATGTACGAGTCATCCGCTGGCAACCCAGGCGGCTATTGATGTATTGAAACGTGGTGGCAATGCCATCGATGCCGCCATTGCAGCCAATGCAGTACTTGGCGTGGTAGATCCTGAAATGAACGGAATTGGCGGTGATCTGTTTGCAATAGTATACGACTCTAAGACAAAAAAACTGTATGGCCTCAATGCATCCGGCCGTTCACCTTATTCATTAACTCTTGATGAGTTTAAAAAGAAAAATCTTGCATCCATACCTCTTACAGGAGTAATGCCTGTTTCTGTTCCTGGCTGTGTGGATGGTTGGTTTGCTTTGCACAAAAGGTTTGGTAACCTTAACATGCAGCAAATATTATCTTATGCCATTGGTTATGCGCGCAATGGTTTTCCGCTGGCAGATGAAGCGGCTTATTGTTTTAAACAAGACAGTGCAGGCTTTTCTGGCAATAAAAATTTTGTCAATCTTTATTACCCCAATGGAAAAATTCCTGCAAGGGGAGATGTGTTCAGGAATGTTCAGTTAGCCACTTCATTAAGCAAAATCGCAACCGGCGGTCGCGATGCTTTTTACAAAGGTGATATTGCCAAAGCTATAGACGCCTACATGAAAAAAAATGGTGGCTATCTTTCTTATAAAGACTTGGTAGATGATTCTGTAACCTGGGTTGACCCTGTTTCTACAACCTATCGCGGTTACCGTGTTTGGGAGTTGCCTCCTAATGGACAGGGCATTGCTGTATTGCAAATACTGAATATACTCGAAGGCTTTGATTTCAGTAAAATAGAATATGGCAGCGCTGCACATGTCCATTTATTTGTAGAAGCAAAAAAATTAGCTTATGAAGACAGGGCTAAATATTATGCTGATCCTGCATTTGCAAAAATTCCTGTTAAGCAATTGATATCAAAACCATATGCAGATAAAAGAAGAATGCTTATTGATCCTCAACATGCGTCTGATAATTTTACCGCAGGTGATTCCTTAATTAAAAACGGAGAAACGATTTACTTAACAGTGGCTGATTCAGCAGGCAATATGGTTTCGCTTATACAAAGTAATTACTTTGAATTTGGTTCCGGTGTAGTGCCGGATAGCTTAGGTTTTGTACTGCAGAATCGCGGAAGATTATTTACTTTAAACGAAGGAATGAACAATACTTATGCGCCGCACAAGCGTCCCTTTCATACGATCATTCCTGCGTTTGTTACAAAAGATGATAAGCCTTATATGAGTTTTGGTGTTATGGGTGGCGGCTTTCAGCCGGAAGGACAAGTGGAAATATTAATGAACATGATTGACTTTGGAATGAACGCACAGGAAGCCGGCGATGCACCACGGATCGATCATCAGGGTTCTTCTGAACCAACTGGTACTAAAAGCAATGGGGTGGGTACTATTTATCTTGAATCAGGATTTTCTTTTGAAACAATAAGAACTTTAATGCAAATGGGGCATAAGGTTTCCTGGCAGCAACCCGGAAACTATGGTGGTTATCAATGTATTCAATATGATGCAGTGAACAAAGTGTACCATGGAGCGTCGGATTCAAGAAAGGACGGCATGGCTACAGGTTATTAAGCACAAGCAGTTTAAAATTTATAATGCTTTAATATACATATCTTCAAAATTAATCATAAGCTCATCGAATGTTCTTATAAAATCCTGCCCTAGATTTCCATACAATTTTTCGGAAGGATAAATTTTTTGCGTCAGCACATCAATACTATCCATTGATGCTTTTGTATTACCAAGAAATAAATTTATTGAAGGAAGTACATAAATATCTTTTTTTTGTACACCGCCGACACCTTCAAAATTGCTTGATTTCTTTATGCCTCTTTTAACGATAAACGATTGATACTTTTTAAAGTAAGCATAGTATAATACCGAAGAACTTGCACCCGAATCGAAATCAAAAGATAAGGTGTCCTTATCGTGCTTAACTAGCAATACGGGATCTAAGCCATCCAATGCAAGATTATGTAATGTGCTCGTAGTGGTATGCAGCGGTATGATTACCTTACCATTTTTATACAGGTGAACTTCCTTTAGCTGAGCGATAATCGGCAAGCCGATAATAATGTTGATCCTAAAGTCGATTGGAGCAATGTATAAAACAGAATCCGGCAGCACCTGGAACACCGCATTACGAACCAAAATATCTCCGATAAACATACTATCAGCGATACCAAGACCTGTATTAAACTGGATTCCCGTTATACCACTGCCTTCGTTATAGACAACCGGCAAAAGCCTTATGCCCAGCTTCGCTGCATACGTTTGAGAAATGGTTGAAATGTTTGCACGCGTATCAAAAATGGCATCGTAAGTAGTATCCTTATTTCTTACAGGAATTTCAACCACTCCTATCTTATCCTTAGCACCTTGTATAGTTGTGTTATGCGTTAAGTAAATCTTTTGTGGCAAAATATTTTTTAACGCATTGCGGATAGTAAGATTGTTTTTGATATCGCTCAGTTTATCGGCATCAATCGCAGTTGCATAGTTATTAATTATTATGCTATCAATGCTTGCTGCTTTAGCATATTCAAACAATTTAAAATAGCTATCATCCATTAATTGATAAAGACCAACTTTAGATGAGTCCGAAAGATGCGAAGAGAATTGCCTGAATAACTTAGTGACATCGTTTATTACCTGTTCATTTTTGTTAAACGCATTGTCGAGATAAGATTGAAAATATAATTGCTGTTCTTTGCTTATAAATCGTTTTAGCAAATTGAATTGCGCATCTAAACTGAAATATTTCTTTTGATTTAATAATTCCTGTAGTTGTTTGTTAACAGGTTTGCTATTTGTATTCGTCTGTGCACTTACTGTATTGTTCGTATCAGTTAATATGAAAGCTATTGCTGTAAGAAAAACTAATAGATGCTTCATAATAAAAATATGTTTACAGCCAATTCAAATTTATAACTTATGGTTTCAATTTTTAAATCATAAATCTTTACATTAAGCGATAACAACATTTATATCAATAATTAAAAGAGCATCTTAAATCACAGACACAATAGCGGTTAAATTTTTGGTAGAATAAAATATAAGTGAGATACATAAATAAGAAAGCCCTGGCAATTGCCAGGGCCGGTACCCGGGATGGGAGTTGAACCCACACGACCATTGCTGATCACAGGATTTTAAGTCCTGCGTGTCTACCAGTTCCACCACCCGGGTAAACCTTATTAAAAAAAATCCCGCTAACAGTCGGGACTTATTAGAGCGGAAGACCGGGCTCGAACCGGCCACCCCGACCTTGGCAAGGTCGTGCTCTACCAAATGAGCTACTTCCGCTTATAATAAGAACTAAAATTTAGGACGGCAAAAATAATGATTGCAGTTATGCTAACAAAATTTATTTGTACTGTGGATTATATAAGGTATTGCCTGGAACATCCACTTCAGGCTTGCCTTTATACCGGTGCTTGTACATGGCTATAACATCCGCCAAGTACAAGCGCTAGCAATAATAATAACCTGGCAATAAAATAGAAATCGTGAAGATGAAACCCAGTTATGAGCAATATCCTTGTCTTTGTTTTCAATTACTTCTTCGTGTTCCATAATTTAAATTTGCATTGCAAAAATAAATGTTTCATTTAAATTTCATTTTTTACCTTAACAATTTCGGAAAATGTTCTTCTCTTTTTTATAAAATATTTCCACGTAATACTTCCGGCGAAAACCCCCGCCATCTTTTTCATTTTTGTTTTCGCTATAGGCTTTATTTTTTTTCCTAAATACCAGCCATTGCACATAGTGAAGGTGAGCAGAAGCTATTGAAATAAACGTGCTGAAATTGCCAGCTAATAAAAATTTATAAGCAGCAATTGCATCCAAGCAAATCCTGAAAGGAATTTTCCAAAATGTTTCAGTGAACAGGCAATTTCTTGCTCATCATGATAAGGTTGTTCCTGAAATTAAGAAATACTTTTCTTCTGTTGCCCATTGGTAATGTTCCGCCACCAACATGATATACAACTGAAGAAGGACTGACGTAAATAGTATAACTGTTACCTTGCAATCGCCAGCAAAGATCTATCTCTTCCTGGTGCGCAAAAAAAATTCATCAAAGCCATTCATTTCATGAAATACTGCAGCTCGTAAAACATAGCTGCACCTGTTGCCCAAAAAATTTTGATTGCATCATCATACTGGCCGTTATCTTCTTCACATGTTTCAAAAATTCTTCCACGGGTAAAAGGATAGCCAAACCTATCAATCCAGCCTCCGCATGCACCGGCATATTCAAAAAAGTTTTTATTAGTATAAGATAAAATTTTTGGCTGACAGGCAGCAATCTTTGTATCACTTTCCATTAACGCAATAACGGGTTCTATCCATGACGGTGTCACTTCAACATCGCTGTTTAATAATATATAATAATCTGCTGAAATATGCTGCAATGCTAGGTTGTAGCCTTTTGCAAAACCTTCATTTTTATTGTTGATTATAATATTTATTGAAGAATAATTTTCTTTTAGAAAGCTAATGGAATCATCTGTGGAAGCGTTGTCTGCAACATACACTTGCAAGCCGCTGAAGGTGGATGCCATCACGGATGGAAGAAATTTTTCAAGAAAAGATCTGCCGTTCCAATTAAGTATTACAACAGCTACAGTTGGCAATGAAGGCAAGGTTGATGGATATTAATTATCACAAACATAAAAATTAGATTTCAGTTAAGATAATTATGCGAAATAGAAATTAGATTTGAAAATATTCATCATGAGACAATTCTTTAACCTGCGGACATGGCTTGCACTGATTGCTGTTGCTATTGTAACAAGTATTATTTTTTATTCTGATTTTTTAGCAAAAAAAATATCATTTGAAGAAAGGCAAAAAGTAAATGTGTGGGTGCAGGCATTAAAAACGCGAGCTGAAACGACGGAAAAGCCTGCACTCAATCTTACTAACATTATTACATCTGAAAATACGGATATACCAATTATTGAAACGGATGAAAATGATAAACCATCGGGTGTAAGCCTGAACCTTGACAGCAATTTTATAAAAAGAGATAAAAATTATCTGAATGAAAAATTAGCCGAATTTAAAAAGCAACATCCACCGATTTCAGTTGAGCTAAGCAAAGAACCGTTGATTATAAACAAATATTATTATGGCGATTCTGATGTTTTAAAGCGCATAAGATATTTCCCTATTGTGCAACTAATCATCGTTGCATTGTTCATTATTATTACTTTATATGCCATCAGTACAAGAAACCGATCCACGCAAAACCAGGTTTGGGCCGGCATGGCAAAGGAAACCGCACATCAGTTAGGCACTCCCATTTCATCATTGCAAGGTTGGGTGGAAATGCTGAAAGAAAATGAAAGCAATCATTCAATATCTGCGGAGATGCAAAAAGATGTGAATCGCTTAAAGCTGATAAGTGACCGCTTTGGAAAAATTGGCAGCGCTCCGAAACTTGAGAATCACAATGTAACAGAACAGGTTGAAAAAATGGTAGCTTATATAAAAAGAAGGGCAACTGATAAAGTGAACTTTACCGTAGATGCGCCCGCAGAGCCAATGAACGCAAAGATCTCGGCGCCTTTATTTGATTGGGTAATAGAAAATTTATTAAAGAACGCGCTGGATGCAATGGAAGGCAAAGGCAGTATTAATTTAAAAATTAAACCGCAGCCCGGGCATATTATTATTGACGTGAAAGATAATGGCAGGGGTATCAGCAAGCAAAATATGACAAGGGTATTTAAGCCAGGATTTACCACAAAAAAAAGAGGCTGGGGATTAGGCCTTTCGCTTTCGAAAAGAATTATTGAACAATATCATAAAGGGCAACTTTATGTAAAAACTTCCGAGCTTAATAAGGGCACCACTTTCAGGATTGTATTGAATACATAAAACTTTATTAAACGGTTTTATTAAATTTGTGATTTATAAATTTGAAATCAATTGCGGCGATGGCGAAACTGGTAGACGCACTACTTTGAGGTGGTAGCGCCCGAAAGGGTGTGGGAGTTCGAATCTCCTTTGCCGCACATAAATCCTGTTTCTCAGAAACGGGATTTTTTTATAAAATATTTTTATGCCTACGTTAATAACATGCCCTAAATGCAAGAATGAGTTTGCACCAGAAGATGCGATTGCACAATCGTTGGAAAAAGAATACCAGGAAAAATTAAATACTGACAGGCAAAAACTGATAAGCCAGTTTGCGGATCAGCAAAAACTTTTAGAAGAACAAAAAAAGGAATTTGAAAAAAAGAAAGAACAGGCTAATGAATTATTTGCTGAAAGAATGCAGAAGGAAAAAATGAGGATAGAAAATGAAGTTCAGGAGAAGCTTAGAAAATCTATTAGCGGCGATTTTGAAAATAAAATAAAAATGCTGGAGCAGGAAAAAAATGATAATGAAGAAAAGCTGAAATCTGCAAGGCAAAAAGAACTTGACTTTTTAAAGAGAGAGCAGCAACTGAAAAATAAAGAAGAAGAAATGGAGATTGCTTTGCATAAAAAGTTATCGGAAGAACGCGCATTATTAGCGGAGCAAATAAGAAAACAGGAGGCAGAAAAAAATAGTATAAAGGAAACAGAGCATAACCTAAAATATAAAGAACTCGAGAAGCAACTGGAAGATCAGAAAAAATTAGTGGATGAGATGAAACGCAAGTCAGACCAGGGTTCTATGCAGTTGCAGGGAGAAGTGCAGGAACTTGCGCTGGAGGATTTACTTCGCAATGCTTTTCCTTTTGATGTGATTACCGAAGTGTCCAAAGGAAGACGCGGCGCAGATTGTATTCAAACTGTGCGGAACAGTTTTGGGCAGGAATGTGGCCATATAATTTATGAAAGTAAGCGCACACAAAATTTTTCGCAGGATTGGATTGAAAAATTAAAAACAGATATGCGGACAGAGAAAGCAGACATTGCCGTAATCGTAACTACTAAAATGCCAAAAGACATGGATTGCTTTGGCTTAAAAGATGGAGTATGGATCTGTTGCTTTGATGAAGTAAAAGCGCTGGCCGGCGTATTGAGGGATGGTGTAATAAAAGTGTATAGCTCCGCCAAAAGCCACGAGAATAAAGGAGATAAGATCAACATGCTCTATTCCTATTTAACCAGCAACGAGTTTACTGAAAAATGGAAAGCTATGCGTGAAGGCTTTCTTGCTATTGCTCAATCTATTCAAAAAGAAAAAGATGTTATGGAAAAACTATGGTCTGCAAGAAAGAAACAGCTCGAAAAAATTCTATATAATTCCAACGACATAAAAGGTTCTATCGAAGGCATTGCCGGCCAGGATACCATTCATCTGAGTTTGATGGATGAACAAAATCTTTTAGACTAATGAATTGCTATGCTACAAATTTATTATGCATTTGTTGTACTTGACATGAGTCGCTATAAAGCCGGGATTATCGTTGTATAATTTTATATCCTTTTTAAAAAGCGCTACTATGTCAACCTATAACCCAAGCCAGGCAAAGGTTCTCGAATATTTTATAATGTATAAAAAGTTCTCTTGCCGTTTCTTTTACAAAATTGCATTTAACGATTCTTTCATTTTTTTCCGTAAAAATTTTTTTAAGAATGATATGTTTTTTAAAATCAACTTCACCCTTGCCATACCATTTGTATACCGCTTCTTTACAACTCCATAAAATCGTTAATTGAATTAATTGATCAGTTGATTGATTAATAAAATGCATTTCATCTTCACTTAAAAATTTATTTTTTATCAATTGAATCTTCGATGTTACCTGCTCAACATCTATTCCTGCACTATTATTTTTACTGATGATTGCTGCCGCAAAATTCCCGCAATGTGATATGGAAAAATTAAAAGGACCATCTGGCAGCAAGGGCTTGTTTGATTCTGCAATTTCTATTAAATGAACCGGAAACTCCGGGTGAAGCCATTGCAACAAATATCGACCGGCAAGGTGTTGCAGCCTTTTCTTCGGATGATTAATTTGTTTTTTTAAATGAATTTTTTGCAGAAAAAAATTTTCATCTTCTGTTATTTGCCACACCGCAAGAGATGTTGTTTCGTTGATATTATGTTGATAAAACAAAGGCATTACTTCAATTAAGAAACGAGAACGAAAAATCTTAAAAATTTACTTTTACAAATAAACGAATAAACACTTATCAATGATTTTGAGCGACACAAGCATATTGGAAGAAATTGGAAAAGGCACTATAAAAATTGAACCGTATGACCGGCAATGTTTAGGAAGTAATTCTTATGATGTTCATTTAGGTAAATGGCTGGCAACTTATAACGAACACATTCTTGATGCAAAAAAACATAACCTTATAGATCATTTTGAAATACCAGATGATGGCTTCATTTTATATCCTCATATATTTTATTTAGGCGTTACAGAAGAATATACTGAAACACATGCCCATGTGCCTTTCCTTGAAGGCAAATCTTCTACAGGCCGCCTTGGTATTGACATTCATGCTACCGCAGGCAAAGGGGATGTTGGTTTTTGCGGCAACTGGACACTTGAAATTTCGGTGAAGCAACCGGTAAAGATTTATAAAGGCATGCCAATCGGCCAGCTCATTTATTTTCCGGTGGAAGGTGAAATGGCAGTAAAATACAATCAAAAGAAAGATGCTAAATACAGCGGTCAGATAAATAAGCCGGTTGAAAGCATGATGTGGAAGAACAAGTTTTAAGTTAATGTGATCACCGTTATCTCCGGCAATATTCCTACCCTGCCCGGATAGCCAATAAAGCCGAAGCCTGGGTTCACATATAATTTTTGTTTTCCTTCTTCGTACAACCCGGCCCATTCTTTATAAACATATTGAACAGGGCTCCACTTAAAACCCGGTAACTCAATGCCAAACTGCATTCCATGCGTATGGCCGCTAAGCATAAGATCAACATCACCATATTGCGGGCGCACCTGGGCATCCCAATGGCTGGGATCATGGCTTATTAAAATTTTAAAAGGATATTTTTCAGTGCCGGCATATGCTTTAGCCATATTTCCATATTTAGGAAAGCGGGCTTTATGCGCTCCAGTTTTCAATCCCAATTAATGCAATTTGCTCACCATCTTTTTTCAATAGCAACATGCTCATCCATCAATAAGCGCCAGCCAAGTTCAGCATGAATTTTTGCAAGATTTATTAAATTTTGCTACCTTGCGTAACTCCATTCTGTCGGCCAGCTTACATAATCGCCATAATCATGATTGCCAAAAGTGGAATACACGCCCAGCGGCGCTTTTACTTTATTGAAAACATCCATATAATCATGCATCTCAGTTGCCCTATCATTTACAAGATCGCCACTAAAAATAATAAGGTCGGCATTTTCAGCCATTATTTTTTCCACACCATGCATTACTGCATTCTTTATTGGTAAAGCTGCCGGAATGCACATCACTGAAATGTACAATTTTTAATCCTTTGAAAGACGAAGGAAGATTATCAAAGCAAGTCGAAATCTCTTTTACTTGGTAATTATATTTATTGCTAAAGCCATAAACGAGGCTTCCAAACAAAGTGCTTCCTGCGGCAAGGCCAAGCCAGCTTAAAAATACAGACCTGCTGATGCCATCATCACTCATTTCTGCGCCTTCTGTATTCCTGAAAAAAAGCTTACCGGCAACCCATTGTATCAATCTTCTTACATCATCAACCAAAAAGAAAACAACGGCAAAAAATTTTGCAAGAAACAATCCAACAACTGTTGCAAAAAATAGGTTCTTACTTTTTTTGGCAAAAAATCGGGGCCAGTAAAAACAAAAATTAAAAATCCAATAACTGCAAGAATGGAAATTGCCCAGTAAATAGAATATATAATTGCTTTTGTTTTTGGAGAAGCGGAATGGCTTACAGATTTTATTGCCTGGAAAACATAAGTATCCAGCAAAAGCATGATAGCTACAAATATGAAAGCACCTAAAGGTGTACGCATTCATTAATTATTAATTGTTATCGATTTAATTGATGTATCATTAAAAATTTATAAACTCATCTAACCTGTTCATTAATTGCTTTTAAAGTTTCATCATTCAAGCGGCCATTCTTATCCATTACTTTATCAATTACCGAAATAGGCAATTTGTTATGATGAACATTCATTTTCAAGATAATGCAGTGATGCAGAAAGATGATCCATTCCTCTTAGGTTACCGGCCCTGCCCGTTGAAACTCCTGTGAGCAAGGCTTTTTTATGATACCACGCTTTTGCAATATCAGCTGTTATCAATCATAGCTTTCAAAACACCCGGAAAAGTGCCGTTATATTCAGGTATAATAAAAATAAATTTTTCAGTAGGAATCAATAATTCATTTTCCATTTTTAAGAAATCCGGCATCTCTTTTTAAAACATCCATATTTTTCAATGAAAAAATTTTTGCATTCAACATTTTTTTCAGCAAAATTCTTTGGTATTCTTGCTGCAACTTTTTCCGTATGGCTGCCTATGCGGTTGTTCCGCTAATTATTGTATACATCGTGCAAATTTACTCAATTACATTTTCTAAAAATTATTGTTAGAAAAGGTTTAAATTGATTGATAAAATTTGCTTTTGCAAAGAATAACACTTAATATTATACCTAATAATTAAATTTGTGCACGTAATAATTGCAAATTATTTTATTTGAAAATGACCAATGGAAACCGGTTTAATCTTATTAAACGCTTCTAAAATTTATAATTACTTTAGCTGCACTTTTTATAAAATTTAAATGCTTATATTTTATAAAAGGATTGTACAGCAGGAAAAATTATATATGGGGAAAATAATAGGAATAGCGAATCAAAAAGGTGGAGTAGGAAAAACAACAACGGCAATAAACCTGGCTGCAAGCCTTGCTGTACTTGAATTTAAGACATTACTGGTAGATGCTGATCCACAGGCAAACAGCACCACAGGTGTGGGATTTGATCTGCATAACATTACCGACAGGCTTATATGATTGCATGGTAAATGATACACCTGCAAAAGATGTTATTTTGAAAACAGAAATTCCTTATCTTGATCTTATGCCATCGCATATTGACCTTGTAGGTGCAGAAATAGAAATGATCAATTATCCTGACAGGGAAAGTGTTTTAAAAAATATTCTAAAAGACATAAAAGATCAATATGATTTTATTATCATTGATTGTTCACCGTCTTTGGGATTAATAACTGTAAATGCACTTAACCGCTGCTGATAGCGTATTGGTGCCGGTTCAGGCAGAATTTTTTGCGTTGGAAGGTTTGGGTAAATTATTGAATACGATAAAAATTGTGCAGAACAGGCTGAACACTTCATTGCAAATTGAAGGCTTGCTAATGACGATGTACGATGGAAGGCTTCGCTTATGTAACCAGGTGGTAAATGAAGTGAGGCGCCATTTTGAAGACCTTGTATTTACAAGCATTATTCATCGCAACACAAGATTGAGTGAAGCGCCAAGCTTCGGTAAGCCTGCTATACTTTATGATGCAGAAAGCAAAGGGGCAATAAATTATTTGAATCTTGCCAAAGAAATTCTTCAAAGAAATAACATGACAAAAATGTCACAAAAAGAAAAAGTGCTGGAACAGATTTATAAGCCATTGATGTTTGCAACATAATTCAGCAGAAAAAATGAACATGAGTACTCCAAATAAAAAAGATGCTTTAGGCAAAGGTATCAGGTCATTATTGCAAAATATTGATGCAGATCTTATCGATGACCGGCAATACATTACAAAAATGAATCTCCCGGACAATTCAATCCGGTTAACATGCGCATTCCGCTTAATATGATCGAAGCAAACCTGAACAGCCAAGGCATGATTTTGATGAAACTGCATTGAGTGAGCTTGCTGCATCGGTAAAAATGCATGATATCATACAACCGCTTACTGTTACAAAACTTACCAATGGCAAGTACCGGATCATTGCCGGTGAAAGAAGGTTCAGGGCTGCAAAAATAGCCGGCCTTACTGATGTTCCTGTATATATAAGAGAAACAAAAAATTCGAAAACACTTGGAGCTTGCATTGCTTGAAAATTTGCAGCGGGAAGATCTAAATGCAATGGAAATTGCATTAAGCTATAAACAACTAATGGATGAACTGGATTATACGCAGGAACAACTTGCAGAGCGTATGGGAAAAGAAAGAAGCACTGTTACCAATTATATCCGTCTTTTAAAATTGCCGCCGGATATACAGGCTGCGGTAAGAAATGGAATTATCAGCATGGGACATGCAAGGGCGCTGATAAATGTTGATGTGGTTGATAAACAATTGTATATTTTTAATGAAATAAAAAATAAAGAACTTTCTGTAAGGCAAACAGAAGACCTGGTAAGAAAGCTGTATATCACGGCAAAAGGCGCTGTTAATAATTCGGTAAAAGCCACGCTGCCACCATCTCTGAAGAAAATTGAAGATAATTTAGCATCTTATTTCAGCACAAAAGTGAAAATGACTCAAAACAAAAAAGGAACAGGCAGCATTACTTTTGAATATTATTCAGTAGAAGAATTAAATTCAATTTTAGAAAAGATGAAGGTTCCGGTGGATTAAGCGTATGCTCAAAACTATCCTTATTTTTTACAGCATTTTTTTTTCTCTTCATGTTGCATGATACAAAAGTATTTGCCCAGAAAAAGGAAGACACTTTGCTCATTAAAGGAAATATCAGAGCACGATACAAGCGGAAAAAATTTATTGGCTCTTGATACCGCATGATCAAAAAAACACAATCCCAAAAATTGCCACTTTGCGATCTGCAATTTTACCCGGATGGGGCCAGGCATACAATAAAAAATATTGGAAAATTCCTATTATTTATGGCGCATTAGGCACAACAGCAGGTATTTTTTTTTATAATTTAAAAACATATAAACTATTAAGAAAGGCCGTTATCCTTACGGTCAGATACGATACTGTGCTAATGATAATCAGTTGATCCGCAGATTCATATTTCTTAATCTACAGAATCTATACGAACTTACCGCAATGAGTTCAGGCAAAATATTGATTATTCGGTTTTATTTTTTTTAGTTTTCTGGGGATTGAATGTTGTAGATGCCACTGTTGATGCGCATTTGAAGGCTTTTGATGTAAGCCCGGATATTAGTATGAAAATTAAGCCGTGGCTTAAATTCTATCAACAATGGCCCGGCATTTCCTTCGTTTTCTTTTTAAAGACAAACATTCCAAAGTTTTATACCGGTTCCGTAAGTTTTAATCTTATTTTCAATTTTACAAATTATTTTCATATGAAGATTGCTTTAATAGGTTATGGTAAAATGGGTAAGGCCATCGAAGAAATTGCTTTGCAAAAAGGACATCACGATTGTATTACGCATCGACGATCAAAATCTTCATGAACTTACAAAAGAAAATCTTCAAAAAGCTGATGTTGCTATTGAGTTTACGGTCCTGACAGTGCAGTATCAAATATTTTGTTATGTTTTGATGCGGGAGTTCCGGTAGTTTGCGGAACAACAGGCTGGCTATCTCAACATGAAAATGGTTAAACAAAAATGTGAAGAAAGGCATCTTTTTATATGCAAGTAATTTTAGTATTGGCGTAAATATTTTTTTTGAGCTAAATAAAAAACTGGCAGTACTTATGAAGCAACAACAAATTATGATGTAAGCATAGAAGAAATACATCACACAGAAAAAAAAGATGCGCCAAGCGGAACTGCTATTACACTTGCAGAAGAAATCATTGAACGTATTCAGCAAATAAAAAATAAATGGGCTTGCAATTCAGGCAGCAACATAAGATGAAAGCGAACTTAGCTATAACAAGCAAACGAATAGATCCTGCTGCAGGAACACATTCTGTAAAATATACATCAGAAGTAGATGATATAGAAATCATTCATACAGCGCATAACAGGAAAGGCTTTGCTGCCGGCGCTTTACTTGCAGCAGAATTTATACATGATAAAAAAGGAATTTTTACAATGAAAGATGTATTGAATTTTTAAATATCATTAAAACAAAAATGGCCTCATTTGAGGCCATTTTTATAACGCTTTTATTTAAATTAGAAATTATAGGCAAGACGAAGATTAAGACTTCCAAGTGTTGCTCCGCTTTTGCTAAATGCAAGATATTTTAATCCAATATCAAAGTTTTGGCTTAAATAATATCCAATGCTTGGAGCATAGCTAAATGCGCCACCACCGCCTTTTCCAAAACCATAACCAAGCTGTGCATGGCCATAAAATTTATCTGAAAAAGGAAATTTCACACCAGCTAATACCGGTATGAAATATCCGCTGCCGCCGCCATAGCTTGATTTTATTGAATAATTTTCATAACCGCCGCTTAATGTTATTTTTAATCCCTGGGCAACTCCAAAATCTCCCTGTATGTCACCGCCTGCTGCTAAAGAATAACCACTTGAGGTTGGAAGACCAATGTTGCCTGCGATGCTTACTGTCGATTTTTTCATCTGTGCATTTACCGCCAATGTCGAGATTGCAATGATTACAATCGATAAAAATACTCGTTTCATGTTTTTCTTTTTAATTAATAATGGTTTATAATTGAAAAATTTAGTGTTAATGGTTAAATTTTTCTTCTGCAAAGATGTATGAATAATTTTGTATTTGCAATACTTGCGATCTTACCTACCCAATTCTTTTGTAAAAATATTAGTAAGCATATTATCTGCCATACTTTGTAAAGTATAGGCGGGGCGCCACTTCCAGTCATTCGAGGCAACAGTATCATCGATGCTTTCAGGCCAGCTTTCTGCTATTTGCTGCCGGTAGTCAGGCTTATAAATTATCTCAAATTCCGGAATATGTTTTTTAATTTCTGCAGCAATTTCCTCTGGTGAAAAACTCATTCCCGATAGGTTATAAGACGTTCGCACCGAAATATTTGCAGCGTCAGCTTCCATCAGTTCTATAGTTGCTCTTATTGCATCCGGCATGTACATCATCGGCAGATATGTGTCTTTTTTTAAATAACAACTGTATTTTTTTTCTGTAGCAGCAGCAGTAAAAATTTCTACCGCATAATCCGTAGTCCCGCCACCAGGCTCACTTTTATAACTTATAAGTCCCGGATAGCGAAGACTGCGTACATCGATGCCATAACGCCTGTTATAATAATTACACCAAAATTCTCCCGCATATTTGCTAATGCCATAAACGGTTATTGGCTCAATAACGGTTTGCTGCGGACAATTTTTTCTTTGGAGAGGTTGGCCCAAAGACGGCAATGCTGCTTGGCCAATAGACTTTTTTGATATTCTCATCTCTTGCGATTTCAAGTACGTTTAAGAGACTCTGCATATTTAAATTCCATGCAAGATTTGGATTCTTTTCACCAGTTGCCGATAAGATAGCTGCAAGTAAATATATCTGCGTAACATTTTGCCTGATGATTTGCACATGAAGCATTTCTTTGTTCATTACGTCAAGGCTTACATAAGGTCCGGTGCCTTTTAATAAATCGTTTTCTTCCCGCAGGTCGGATGCCACAACATTTGAACCACCATAAATTTTTCTAAGCTCAAGCGTAAGCTCAACACCTATTTGACCACATGCGCCGATTACGAGAATTTTTTCTTTTGCCATTTTAAATTTATTCTATTAGTCAAAAGTAGAAATACGAATTGGTTATAAAAATTATATGCGTTTTATTTAAAATCCCAGAATTATGAAGAATACTTTTTATGGTTTACTCTTGCATAATTTTATTTATGTAAAAATGATTTATGAAAAAGCAGGTGTGCTTCTTTGTTGGATTATTGGTAAGTTTTACAATTTTTAGCAACGTTTGTAAAGCGCAGAAAGTAGTGCCTGATACAGTAAAGACGGGCATTTACATAACCAGCATTCATGATATCGATTTCCGGCAGCAGGAATATTATATCACATTCTGGCTATGGCTTACTTATAAAAATAAAGACTTTAATTTTTTAGAAAACCTTGAAGTGCCTTTGGCAAAAACCGTTACAAGATCTTACGCAACTGTGGACAGCAGTGGTAAAGAAATTTATATGCTTATGAAGCTTCAGTGTCTTATGAAAGATTCTTGGAAGATCAATGATTTTCCGTTTGATAAACAAAAGCTAAGATTATCAATAGAAAACTCCCAGTACGATGCAGATTCGCTGGTATTTGCTGCTGATACTTTGGGCAAGCATTTTGATCCGCGTTTCACGCTTAGCTTATGGAACATTGATACCTGCAAAATTACAATTGCTAACAAAATATACGAAACAGCATTCGGTGATGCTACCGCGAAAATACCGCGCAGTAATTATAGCTCTTACCGGGTAAGCTTAAGCATAAGCAGGAATGCGGTTGGCTTGTTTTGGAAATTATTTATAGGCATGTACATAGCTTTTTTAATAGCTTTTATTTGTTTTTTTATTCATTCAGATAAAATTGATTCACGCTTCGGACTAAGTGTGGGTGCGCTTTTCGCTGTAGTCGGTAATAAATATATTATTGATTCCGCTTTGCCGGAATCTTCTACTTTTACGTTGGTGGATACGCTGCATGGCATCACATTGGTATTTATTCTTGCTGTGATTACAGCTACAGCTTATTCACTTCACCTGGTCAAGAAAAACAAATTGGACCAAGCGCGTAAGTTTGATATGGCCAGTGCTTTATTAGTAATAATATTATATCTCATACTTAATATCTATTTCATTTCTCAGGCAACATCAGGCTAAAATTTTTTGTAAAAAATTTTAAAAACGTGGTTCGCCTTTTGCAATTATTTATCCAAAAATTATGGCAAACAATAACCAACGCACAGATGATAATTCGAACATGCCTGGTAACACTACATCTCAGGATAATAAAACACAAGGTTTAAATGCGAGAAAGGATCCTGATGAGTGGACAACCGGTGAGGAACCAATGACTGGAGCACAACGCTCTTATTTAAAAACACTTTCTGATGAAGCAGGGATGCCGCTGGAAGAAAATTTAACTAAGGCTGAAGCTTCCAAAAAAATAAATGAGTTGCAACAAAAGACCGGAAGAGGATTGAACAATAACTAATCTTAAATTTCTGGGGTAAAACGATGGCGCTTTACGGCGCCATTTTCATTTAGAGCTGCTACTGGTTATTTTTTTAAATTACATAACAAACAATTGTTTGCTGCTAATGCGCTTAAAGCTGTTCTTAACCATACTACCTGCTTTTGCTTGCATGTATTTGCGAGGTCAGACTCATACAATTGATAGTCTGAAACATTCCGTTTTTATTGCCAAAAATGATGATGAAAAACTTGCAGCTGTTTTCACTCTCTGCGCAAAGAGGCATTCACTTTCAACCGACACTTTGTATCGTTACGCAAATATTGCGGAAACGATCAGTCATGAAAAAGACAATGCTCATGACATTATTTTATCAGACTATTATTATATAAATTATTTGATAAAAAAAGGCAGGCCAGATACAGCTTTATCGGTTTGTGATAAAGACATCTCTAAAATATCCGGCAATGAAAACGATCGGAAACTATATTTAAATCTTGTGGCAACGAGGGCAGGATTGCTGGTGAAGCTTAACCGTTATAAAGAAAGCTATTTTACCTATTACAAATTACTGAACGAATCAGAAAAATATAAAGATACGCTAAATGAGTTGCTTGCTTATACAGGTCTTGGCTGGGTAAATATGGAAATGGATAATAATGCAGAAGCTTTAAGATTTTTAAAAATAAACTTGCAAAAGCCTGCAATAAATGATGTGGCGAGATATGGAGAGTATTACAGTTTTATTTATTCTAACATAGCATCTGCCTATAACTCTTTAAATAGAAATGATTCTGCTAAATATTATATTGATAAATCAATTTACCTCGCCGAAAAATTTGAAAATCTTACTGCGCTCGCAAATGCACTTGCGATAAAGGCGCAAATAATGAGTGATACAAAGCAAAATAAAGAAGCTGAACAAGATTTGCTTCGTGTCGTAGATATTCGCAAGCAGATCGGTGATCCTTTTTTTGTAGTGAGCGATATGAGCCAACTTGCAGTATATTATTATCATAACAATCAGCCGCAGAAGGCCGTCAATACTGCATTACAGGGAATAGCAATGGCAGAAAAAAATAATCTCTCATCCAAGCTGCCGCTTTTATATGATGCATTGGCTCAAAGTTATAAGGGTGCTGGTAATTATAAAATGTATGCCGAAACCTTGAAAAAGATCATTGACCTTAAGGATTCTTTATATACAAAAAATTCTGCAGAAGCGCTTGCT
The DNA here is from genome assembly GCA_963823975.1 of uncultured Chitinophagaceae bacterium. Classification (GTDB taxonomy): domain Bacteria; phylum Bacteroidota; class Bacteroidia; order Chitinophagales; family Chitinophagaceae; genus Ginsengibacter. Next base: position 821,878 of record CAWGNP010000001.1, read on the forward strand.
GAAATACAAGGCAAATATGAAGTGCAGAAAAAGGAAAACACTATTGCGCAGCAAAATTTAAAAATCATTAAAAGTAAAAATTTGCTGTATAGCATATTGGGTATTTTTATTTTTATTGCTATGCTGAGCATTGTTCTTTTTTACGAATACCGCAAGAGACAATCATTAAAAGCAAAACTTTTGCAAGAAGAGGAAAAAAGAAATACGGAGCTTGCTATAGGTAATGCTGCTGAAAAAGAGCGTAAGAGAATAGCCGCCGATCTTCATGATAATATGGGTGCTTATGCTACCGCAATTATTGCCAATGTAGATGATATGATTGTGAATAAAAACATTACGGACGAGCCAGCGTTTAGCAGTTTAAAAGCCAATGCCGGCGAGCTTATGAGCAATTTGCGTGATACCATTTGGGCTTCTAATAAAGAAAAGATAAGCATTATAAATATCAGTGACAGGTTTAAAAATTATATACAAAAAATTAATAAAGCTTATCCGATGGTAAATATTGAAATAACAGAAGCAATAACCGATAATCCTTCTTTCACACCGGTTCAGGCACTCAATATTTTTAGAATTTTACAGGAAGCTTGTACCAATGCACTAAAACATAGTAATGCTAAGCATATTGCTGTTCATTTTAAATGCGATAAAAAATTATGCATCAAAATATCTGATAATGGAAGCGGCTTTACCAACGAAAACTATTTGCAAAATGGCAATGGGATTAATAATATGCGTCTGCGTGCAAAAGAATCAGGATTGCAATTTGTAATAAAGCAAAAAGGAACATCTGGTGTAACGATTATAATTACGTCGGAGTAATACTACATATTTAGTATTTGAATCATTAATAAAATAATTTTTTTTTACAAAAATTCCATTGGATGCCCACAACCATTGCATTAGCAGATGACAAAGCGATAAATAGAAATACGTTTCATCAGAAAGTAAACTCTTTCGATGATCTCACACTTGTTTTTATGGCTGTTAATGGACATGATTGCATCGAACAATTAAAAGGGCTGCCTTTGAATAAGCAACCCGAAATTATTTTTGTTGATCTTGAAATGCCAGAGCTAAATGGCATTCAAACCATACAGATTGCAAAACCTTTGTATCCCCATATTCACTTTATTATTCTTACCGTATTTGATGATGATGAAAAGATTTTTGAAGCCATACAATCCGGCGCCAGCGGCTATCTTCTGAAAGACGAAAATGCAATAGAACTCCATAACGCTATTACAAATTGTAAAGAATTCGGTGGTGCTCCTATGAGTCCGGCAATTGCACGAAAAGCCTTTGACTTGCTAAGTAAGGCGCCATATCCTGTTTCATCAGGCAATGAAAAAAATAACCAGCTCAGCTCTCTTTTATCTGATAGGGAAAAGGAGATACTCAAGCATACTATTCATGGCTTGGATGCGAAAAGAATTGCAGAGATACTTGGAATCAGCACTCTTACAGTGCGTAAGCATATATCTAACGTTTATGAAAAACTCCAGGTCAATTCTAAAGCGCAAGTGATGACGCTGGCACATCAATATAAATGGTTCGATTGACGCTGCTATAAATTATCCTCAGTCACTGATGGCATTTGTTTTGTTTACTAATAACAAATTATTGATGAATAATTAATTTGGTTAAAGCTGTTAGGCGCTTTTACATATGATTACATAGCCAATTAGATATGATTGTTATGTAAAAAACCAATATAGCTTTTCAATAAATATTCTTCATCAATATTTCTGTAGATATTATTTCGCATTATTAAAAACACCTTAAAAACTTTTGTATGAAAAAAAATACCCTTTTATTTTTCTTAACCCTTTTATTATTAGGAACTTTTCCTGCGTTCTCACAGATACAGAAAGGTAATATTCTTGCAGGCGGCGATATTGCTGACTTTAATTTAGGTTTAAAAAAAGGTTCTGCATTTACAATGACAATTGATCCGAAGCTTGCCTTTTTTGTTCAAAACAATCTCGCAATTGGCCCTTATATAAATTTTTCCCTGTCTTCATTTTCAGGAGAAACAGAAATTACCTATGGTGTGGGAGCATTAGCCCGCTACTACTTCAGTGATAAAAATAATATAACGCCTTTAAGACATTCAAGATTTTTTCTTGAGGGTAACGTCGGCATCAGCGGGGAAAACGTTTCAGGCGGTAGTGGAACTAATGGATTGGGCCTTGGAATAGGACCAGGTTATGCCTACTTTATTACACCAAACATTGGACTTGAAACATTATTGAAATATAATGGATTGCTTGGTTTTGGTAATGCTACAACACAAAGCAATCTAAATTTAAATGTTGGTTTTCAAATCTATCTCCCTTCAAAAAGATTAAGATCCAACGTTATGAGTGATGTAAAATAATTAAAGCAAAATGTGGACGTAAAGCATACAAGAGATTGTATGCTTTTTTATTTTCACTCATGCTTAAAAACGAACAGTAATCATTTAAGTGTATAGGATAACAGTTAGTCTTGAAACGATCTCTTAATCAGAATATTTATGAGCGAGCTTTAATAATTGGGATATTTCAAACGGTTTTGCGATAAAGCCATCTGCGCCGCAATCCAAAGAGGTTTGTTTCGAATTACTATTTGCAGAAAACATGATTATTGGAATATGCTTGAATTTATCATTGGACTTAAGATTACGACACACAACGTTTCCGTTTATGCCTGACATTCTGATATCAAGGAAGATAACAGCGGGCTCTTGTTCGCAGAGCATTTCTATATTTTCTCCTCTTGCGGTTTGCAGTACTTCGAATCCATCATTTTCCAAAAGAATTTGCATGGCATCCAAAATGCCGGAATCATCATCGGCTACCAATATTTTCTTATTTGCCATATTTTATTTATTATCTGAAACCGGTATTCCAACCAATGAATCGGCGGTACCATAATACAAAACCATTTATTTTTAAATACATTAAACCTTCTGCAAACGTGGTACCAGCTTGGTATCGTCTTTTACAACAGCCGCAGGTTTAAACACATCTGCTTTATTGCCATTAAACTAACTTTTTAGTTATATGGTCAGTAAAAATGAACGTAGAATCGGGTCGGAGGATTGGATTTTCGCGTGTTTATAAAAGAAATGAACGTTTAATTGACATTTTTTTTGAAAATAAAGCGATATAAAAAAAAATAGCAGAAAGAGCGTTATGCCCTTTTTGCTATTATCTATTGAAGAACTTTTTTTTCACATATTATGAATGTACAACTTATATGAGAGGCACATTTAAGTATGAACATTTATATCAACTCCGGCTGGCGGCGGCATGTGATGACGGCGATAATAGTCGGGGCTATGGTGATGATATCTGTGGTAATAGTGGTGCTCTGCACAGCCTGTAGATAACAGGGCTGCAACGAGTAACACAACTGTTGCTTTAGCAAATGTGTTTTTTTTCATGTGATCTGTTTTGCATTTAATATTTAAAACCATGCCACCGAATTCGCTAATTAATTTTACATCATTTTTCTTCCTACGGGAAATATATTCTACAACAAAAGAAAAAAGCCGGGTGACCGGCTTTGTAATTGATATAACTTAAACCTATATTTATTTAGGAAGTAATACATTATCCACAACATGTATCACACCATTGCTTTGATATACATCTGCTATTGTAACCATTGCCATTCCACCATTTTCATCCGTAATCATTATATGCCTGCCCTTTTGTGTAGCATACAAATTTTCTCCGTTCACTGTTTTCAGAGTTGCTTTGCCACCAGCATCTTTTATCATCTGCATCAACTGCTTTGAATCAATTTTGCCTGCAACTACATGATAAGTCAAGATGGACGTGAGCTTTTCTTTATTTTCTGGTTTCACCAAAGTCTCCACAGTTCCTTTAGGAAGTTTATCAAATGCTTCATTAGTTGGAGCAAATACTGTGAATGGTCCCGCACTCTCAAGGGTTTCCACAAGCCCTGCGGCCTTCACAGCAGCTACTAAAGTTGTATGATCTTTTGAATTCACCGCATTCTCAACTATATTTTTAGATGGATACATTGCAGCGCCACCAACCATTACAGTCTTTTCCATTTGCGCAAATGCTGCAGATGAAATAAAGGCTGAAAGAATTACGAAACTTAATAATTTAATCTTTTTCATTTGTTTAATTTTTACTTTTTTGTTTCATTCACTTACGCTGAATGGAAAACATTGGATTTTAAATCGTAAAAGAAATTATTGATAATAGCTATAAAACTAAATGGAAATAAATAGCTCTTAATCAGTTTCGTATCTATGATAACAGTTATCTTATACTCGAATTCAGGTTAGCGATAAGGTTTCGACTGAAGAAATAATTTATTAAAACAACTAATTAACTTTGAGAAAAAAAGAATGTATGATTTTTTGAAAGTTCTTTTCAAGGAACAGCAATATGACGAGAAAACATTTTTTCTTATAGCAGGACCATGTGTTGTGGAAAGTGAAGAACTTGTGATGAAAGTCGCAGAAACAGTTAAGGCAATTTGTATCAAACTTAAGATACCTTATATTTTTAAATCCTCTTACAGAAAAGCGAACCGAACCAGCGCAGTCTCATTTACCGGAGTTGGAGATATGGAGGCTTTGTATATATTAAAGGAGGTTCATGACACCCTTGCATTGCCCATCGTAAGCGATATACATGCACATGAAGAGGCCGCCATGGCTGCGCCTTTTGTTGATGTATTGCAGATTCCCGCCGTTTCTTTGCAGGCAAACAGATTTGTTGGAAGCTGCAGCAGAGACAGGTAAAATCATTAATGTAAAAAAAGGGCAATTTGTAAATGGCGAATCAATGAAGTTTGCTGTAGAAAAAATCAAAAGGGCTGCAGCCAAAAAAAATATGGATGCGCCTGTAATGCTTACAGAAAGAGGGAATTCTTTTGGCTATACAGATCTTGTAGTTGATTACAGAAATATTCCAATGATGCAAAAGCACAATGTACCTGTTATAATGGATTGCACACATAGTTTGCAACAGCCTAATCAGGGCACCGGCGTTACCGGGAGGTAATCCTGAAATGATTGAAACCATCGCGAAAGCTGCAATTGCAGCAGGTGCTGACGGGCTGTTTATAGAAACCCATCCTGATCCTTCATGCGCATTAAGTGATGGAGCAAACATGCTAAAGCTCGACCTGTTGGAAGACCTTCTTATTAAACTTGTTGCTATACGGAAAGCGGTAATAAGCTAAATTGGATGATAATCAGGTAGTACATCCAATTTCACACGTGTGATGCCTCTGCCATAATACCCAAGCTCTTTTGCGGCGCTTCGTGAAAGATCAATCAGCCGCTTATTTTCTCGACACAATCTGTCATTTACTTTAACAATTACCGATTTATTATTTCTTAAATTGGTCACTCTTACCCAGGTACGCAAGCGTAGTACATTGCAGGCTCCTGTATATTTTGCTGAAGAAAAAATTTCTCCGCATGCGGTTCTTCTTCCATTAAATTTTTGAGCATAATAACTTGCAACACCATACCTGGTGTCACTTGTTTCTGTCGACTTTTTTTTATGGTAAGAATGATAATGGGTTAAGCTTTTGCTTTGCTCAAATGATATGTTACAAAAGGACATAGCAGTCAGAAAAAAGAATGACTTTTTCATAAGCAATCGGTATTGGTAAAGTTTATAAAAGTAAAGCCCGGAACACTATTTATTGGCAAAATATTTTTGTGCCAGTGCTTTATCTTCATTATAAATATCATCATAAAAAACGAGTTTGCCATTTTTTATATCGCATGTAAAATAAACGATGTATAATGGCAACTTATTTTTCACATACATTCTTTTCTTTTCCTTATTAGCAAGCCATGTGTTTATTGAATCAATATTGTAAGAAAGTTTTTGATCATTAGTGTTATTCAAACTATCGTTAGTCGCAATGTAATCAGCAAGCTCCTTCCACTTCTGCACACGGACGCATCCGTGGCTTAGCGCTCTTTGAGAATTGCTAAAAAGATACCGTTGATTGGTATCATGCAGGTACACGCTGTAGGGATTATTAAAATTAAATTTGAAGATGCCAAGTGCATTATCATCGCCACTTCCCTGAATCACTTTATAAGGGATGCTATTTTTATATTTTGACCATTTAACCTCATATGGATTTACATCGTTTCCTTTACTGTCGGAGAGGCTGAAGCCCTTTCTGGAAAGGTATCCAGGCTCTTTTTTCAAAGCCGGTAAAATTTCTTTTTTAATAATACTTTCAGGTATTGTCCATTGAGGAAAAGTAACCATATCTGTAATATGAGAAGTTAACACAGGCGTTCTTGTATCAGGCTTTCCTATTACGACACGCGAAAGAATAGTTAGTGTGTCAGAATCCCAAACTTCAAGATAATACGAAGGCATATTTACCCATATATATCTTATAGGTAACGAATCCTGAAATTTTTTATAACGATCCAGTGTTATTGCTATTCTTTTGAACTTTTCTACGTCTGTATTATTCAAAGCATCTATAAGCTTTGCACTTATTTTACCGTCTTTTTTTAATCGCTTTTTTGATTCGTATTTTTTTATTTCGTTGCTTAATGTTACAGAGTCGGGTATTCCATCGTCGTTCAGTTTAAGTGCCTGCATCAGCCTTTCCTGTAATGTCTTAACAAGATTCATCGAGTCTTTCTGCGGATAATCAACATACTGATAAACCGTATTATCCATACTGTCAACGAAATTTTTAGTAAGATCTTTTACCAGATGATATCGGTTTATTAAAGGTTCCATGGAATCAAAAACACTTTGCACTTCATTTTTTTCGAATGCATTATTAATATTTGTTATAAAAAATGAATCGATATAGTTTGGCTTTGTTGTGATCGAAAGGCTATCTGGCAGCAGCCTGCCTTCTTTTATATCTTTCGCAATTTTCATAAATGCGTCGGTTAACATCAGATCTGATTTTGTCCAGGCAATGGCATCTGTTCTTGTGGTAGAATCCTCCGTTAGTTTTTTATGAAGAATATTTAAATCTTTCCAATGATAATCGGAAGGATACAATCCGTAATACTTTGCATATTGAATAAATGCCAGCATTGAATCTGCAAGTGGTAACCATTTTTCGTTTTTACTCCATACATTTTTGTATCCGTTTTTTTCATAAAAAGCATTTACAATGCCTGCCAGCGAAAGGCGGATGGAATCATTGATTTTCCCATTATTATCATATGCATAAGATAACACATCTTTTATGTTGTCTGATACCTGGTCATCCATTTGCTCAGGCCTCTTCACAATTTCTTTTTTTACGGCCGCATGTTCTTTCTTTTTGTGTTTGCATTGCACAAAACAGCATACAATAATTATTAGCATTACACACTTTACATTTGCCTTTGCAGTTTTTGCCATATTCATTAAACTCATTTCAACTTAAAAGAAATAAAAAATGATTGATAAAACAAGAAAATCTATGAAGTGGTTGCAGGTGTCTTCAATTATTTTTCTGTTTTTAAACCCATATAACACCCAGGCACAAACGGATAGCCTGAATAAATATGGGTTATTTGTAGTAAACAGTGCAAAGGTACTTCAAAGTGAAATTGCGAGCGATAGTAATAAGGAAATGATGGATGTAAAAAAAGCTGTTCCCGGAGTGATACTTGATTTAAGATATGCTACGAGCAACAATTTTATGCATAAAAAATTATACCCGGAAATACACACAACTTATCTAAGAAGGCCTGCGGCAAACGCTTTGCGAAATGCACTAAATGAATTTCGGAAGCAGCATCTTACTATAAAAATATTTGACGCATACAGACCATATTCGGTTACAGAAGCATTATGGGAGCCTGTAAAAGATGACAGGTACGCTGCAGACCCGGCAAAGGGAAGTGGTCATAACCGCGGCATTGCGATGGATATAACTTTAGTGGATCTGCGAACAGGAAAGGAGCTTCCTATGGGAACTGGCTTTGATAATTTTAGTGATACTGCTCACAGCGATTTTAAAAATTTGTCGGAGAATATTTTGCAAAATCGTTTGTTGCTTATAAATACAATAGCCAAATATGGGCTTGTTGTGTTAGATACGGAGTGGTGGCATTTTTATTTGCCGGATGCGAACAGGTATGAGCTGTTGAACGTTTCATTTGATGATCTTAAAAAAATGGCTGAGTAAATAATTATCTGGTTTTTTTGTCTGAAAAACTAACAATCGTTAGTTTTTAAATTTAAAAAAATGTGGAGTATTTATAAAAAAGGATTTAAAGCTTACCTGCAGCTGGAAAAATCGTTATCGGAAAATTCCGTTGAAGCTTATTTGCGGGATATAGAAAAGTTCACACAATTTTTGGCTGTAACTAATTCTGAAAAGAACCCATCACAAATTGTATTGAATGATTTGGAAGCTTTTACAAAATGGATAAGCAATATGGGCATGAGTGCAGCTTCGCAATCGCGAATTATTTCTGGTCTCAGAAGTTTTTATAAATATTGTCTGCAGGAACAAATTTCAAAAATAGATCCTACTGAATTATTAGAAACTCCAAAACTTGCGAAACACCTTCCTGATGTGTTGAGTTTCCAGGAAATAGAAGCGATCAGTAATGCAACAGATGTCAGCACGCCTGAAGGTGCAAGAAATAAAGCAATCATTGAAACGCTTTACAGTTGTGGCTTGCGTGTAAGTGAGCTTGTAAACCTAAAGTTATCTTGCCTGTATTTTGATGTTGGATTATATACGAGTGATTGGCAAAGGTGATAAAGAAAGATTGGTGCCCGTGGGCAACGATGCGGTGAAATATATGAATATTTATATGAAAGAAATCCGCACATTTATAAAAGTAAAACCTGGTAATGAAGATTTTGTGTTTCTTAATAGAAGAGGAAGAAAGCTTTCAAGAGTAATGATTTTTATAATAATAAGAGATGCTGGCAAAAAAAGCGGGCATTACAAAAAATATTTCGCCGCATACATTTCGTCATTCGTTTGCAACACATCTTGTAGAAGGTGGTGCAGACTTGCGTGCGGTGCAGGAGATGTTGGGACATGAGAGTATTACCACTACAGAAATTTATACACACCTAAACAGAGAATATTTAAGAGAAACTTTGCAACAGTTTCATCCCGCATTCAAATAAATATTTTGAAAATTATTTGCCTTCGACTAATATATTGCGAGGCTGGTAAGTGGCTGTGGTATTGGGCTCGCTTATATTTTTTACTCTTCTGCGATAGTTTTTAAACATGCTCATCCATTTTAATTTCAATACGCCAAAAATACCTTCTTTCACAATGCCTTTATTCATCTTTGATACACCATACTTTCTATCAATAAAAGTAATCGGCACTTCTTTTATTTTAAAGCCAAGCTTCCACGCAGCAAATTTCATTTCGATCTGAAAGGCATAACCAACAAAACTTATCTGGTCGAGATTAATAGCTTCAAGAACTTCATTTCTGTAACAAACAAAACCTGCTGTAGGATCTTTTACAGGCATCAATGTAATAATGCGCGTATATAAAGAAGCGCCTTTTGAAATACCGATCCTGAACATGGCCAGTTTTCTACATTACCACCTTTTACATATCGTGAACCAATGGCAACATCCGCACCTCCATTTTTACAGGCGTGATACAATTTTTCAAGATCATGCAGGATTATGAGAAAAATCACAATCCATTTCAAAAATATATTTGTACCCGTTATCAAGTGCCCACTTGAAACCCATGTATATATGCTGTTCCCAAGCCAAGCTTGCCTTCTCGTCTCTTCTAGAAATAACTTTCCGGCATATTTTGCAAAAAGATCTTTTACAATCATCTGCAGTACCATCGGGCGATCCATCATCTATGATAAGCACATGAAAATTTTGCTGCAGGGAAAACACTGTTTCAAGTATTGCGGCAATATTTTCCTTTTCATTATAAGTGGGTATAATAAGAAGCTTTTCCAATAAAAGGTTTTTAATTATGAATAAATTTACAATTAATCTTCAAAGTATTTTCTTAAAAAGTTTTAGCCGGTTATTTTTCTTAACAGAGTCCGGTTAAGTATTTCGGTAAGTTTTTGTTTTGTGTGCAACGGAAAATCTCCCTTCATCATCCAATCATAATATTGAGGTTCAGCTTTTAGCACATCCAGATACAGGCCGGCCTTTATGTTTACCAAAATTAAAAACTTCTACATCATTATCCATGATAAAGCGCCTTGCAAAATCCACAAATTTTTCTTCTCCTGTAAATTGCAAAATAGAATCTAAAGTATTTCCTAAATGTTCATAGCGTATAAGCTGCGCTTCCAATATTTCCCAGGTTGCTGTTGCGTCCGCTTCTGCATGAATGCGCATCGAGCAAGTTCTTTTTCGCAGTAAAATTTGTAAGCTGCGCCCAGCGTGCGTTTTTCCATCATGTGAAAGATATGTTGCACATCCAGCATCCTGCCGATTGTGTCATATCAAATTGCAATACCGGCTCTTAAAAATTCTTCCATCAACAAAGGAATATCAAACCGGTTGGAATTGTACCCCGAAAGGTCAGCATCATCAATAAATTGCTTTAATTCATTGGCAACCTGCTTAAAAGTTGGCGCATCTTTTACTCTTCTCATCTGTAATTCCATGAATGTCGCTACTGCCTTTCGGATATGGGCATTTGCGGATTCATTAGTTTTTGCTTTATAGCCTTTTCACCATCGGGCAATATTTTTACAATAGCAATCTCTACAATCCTGTCTGTGGAAAGATTGGTGCCTGTTGTTTCAAGGTCAATAAAAACCAAAGGGCGTTTTAATTGTAAGGGCATTCGTTGAAATATAAATTTATGGGTTAACTATTTGTATTGCACTGGTAAAATATCCATTCCGTCATAATTGCCACTGCTCATAAAAAGAAAATTAGTATTTTCTGATTTCATCTTCTTAACTAGTTTCTTCAAGTTGATTTTTATCATTTATAACTTCAAAGATTTCTCTTATTAAAACCTCGTTTTACACTTTAGGATCCAGAAGAGGCATGCGTTTTAACTCAAGAGCATGATTACTGTAAAAAACAATTGCTTCATCAGCATTGTCCATGGCGCCTGCATATTCTTTCATAAAATTTTCATTAAGGCTGCTGAAAGTATGCAATTCTAAAATGGCCACCAGTTTTCTTTCTGGAAATTGTTGTTTCACTGCATTAATACTTGCCGTTACTTTACTGGGTGCATGTGCAAAATCTCTGATAAATGTTACAATCATTTCCTTGCATACATCACTCAAGTCTTTTTGATGCGCCGTAAAAACTGCTAATAGCTTTTGACAAAATTACTATCATTTACATTAAGTTCTTTACAAACAAAACAAGCAGCCTGCAAATTTAAAAGATTATGATTTCCAAAAACTTTCAGTGCCGCTTTTTCAGTACCGACGGATACTGTCGTAATGCCATTTTCAATAAAATAAGTTGGCAATTTGTAAGGCTATATACCTTATATCCTTTCTATTATTTTCCGCAATTAAAGTTTTTCAAAACTTCATCTGTTTCATTATAAATAAGAACGCCATTCTTTTCAATTTTATCAATAAATATTATAAATTGCTCAAGGTAAAAATCAAACGTTGGAAACACATTGATATGATCCCATGCAATGCCTGTGAATACTGCAACATGAGGAAAAAGAAAATGGAATTTAGGGCGTTTTTCTATAACACTTGCCGGGTATTCATCTGCTTCGCAAACGATGACGGGTGCATCCGTAATTTTTACACTTTGCTCAAAACCTTTCAACCTGGCACCAACCAGATAATCAAAATCTAATACCTGCATATTTGAAGCACATGCATAATCATGGCAGTCGTGCTTGTTTTACCATGGCTGCCGCCAACAGCTACTCTTTTTTTATGCTCACTTTCTTTATAAATATATTCAGGAAATGAATAATATTTTAAAGCGCAGCTCTCTTGCTTTTTGTATTTCAGGATTATCATCTTTTGCATGCATGCCTAGTATTACAGCATCAATATCTGCTTGTTATTTTTTCAGGAAACCATCCTATTTTTTCAGGAAAAAGATTTTCTTTTTCAAGGTTGGTTGCTGCAGGGCTCAAAAAACTCATCATCGCTGCCCGTGATTGTATAACCTTTATGATTTAATGCAATCGCAAGCTGGTGCATTACGCTGCCACCTATTGCTATAAAATGAATGTGCATTAATTTGTGTATGTATTAAAAAACCTCTTAACAATAGAATGAAACATAATTCGTTTTTAATACAAGTTTAAAGAACTATTTTTTAATTTTGCAAAGGATGCAAAATTAAGTGGAAACTCAAAAATTCGTTATGAAAAAATTATTTATTCTTTTGGCAATGGCAGCTTCTGTTATTGCAGGTTTTGCATCTTGTACAGGTTCCCGCAAAACGGGTTGCCCAATGACACAGAACATCATTCACTAATATGAAATTGTATTAATAACGCTATGAATTGGATTCCGTTGCAAAACGAAGGACAGCTGGAAGAAATAAAAACAAATTCAATACAAAAGCCGCAGGTTATTTTTAAGCACAGTACGAGATGCGGTATCAGCGGCATGGCAAAAAGCAGGCTTGAAAGAAGCGCTTCTCCAGAGGGAATTGATTTTTACTTTCTTGACATTATTCATTATAGAAATATTTCCAACAAAATAGCCGAGGAATTTCATGTTCATCATGAATCGCCGCAGGTGCTCGTTATAAACAATGGCAACTGCGTGTATAATGAAAGCCACGCCAGCATTGATATGCAGGATATAAAGGAATTTGTTGATGCATCTTTCAGTTAACGTCACTTTATTTTAATAAACTTATTACGATCTAATATATCGCAGCGTAAAGTTTTGTGCACGCGCTTAACTAATAATTTTCCTCAACGTTTGGTAAATTAGCAGGTATTTTATACTTTAACTGCTATGTCCCCGCAGAAAACTTTTCGCATATTTTTTTTATATGCAATATTACTTGCTATACAATTTTCTTTTGTAAATGCCTTTGCACAAAGCAACCCAAAATACTATAGCGGCGATGTTACTAATGCGAGTTCATTTGGTAAAATTTCCAAATCAGCGCAAAGAGCATCGCGCGATCTGCTAACTCTTCCTTCATCTTATTCAATAAAACAATATGCACCTGTGCCCGGAAACCAGGGCAAGCATGGAACCTGTGTGGCATGGAGCTCTGGCTATGCAGCACGAACGATAAGCTATTGCATACAGCACCAGATTACCGACTCTGCAAAAAAACAAGCAGTAGCTTTTTCACCATCTTATTTATTTTATTATGTAAAAACGCAAGGAGACGATAATTGCCTGATGGGCGCTGAAATTGAATCCGCATTAAAAACATTGAAAGATACCGGTGATGTATTACAAAGCACTAACAATGCGGATTGTGTTGATAAAATTGACAGCATTAATTATCATATTGGAAAAGATTATACAATAAAAGCATATACAGCCTTGACCAATACATTCGGAAGCATAACAAAAAATGAAGTGATTGCCATTAAAAAAAGTATCTCAGAAAATAAGCCTGTTGTATTCAGTATAAAATGTTATACCAGTTTGTTTAATGTTGGCAAAGATGGTGTATGGAAAATGGTTCCTAATGATGTAAGCCAAACCAATCATGCATTGTGCATCATCGGTTATGATGATAATAAGCTTGGTGGCGCTTTTGAAATAATAAACAGCTGGGGCACCGGCTGGGGCAACAATGGTTTTTTCTGGATGACATACGACCAGGTAATTCAATATGCATCGTATGCGCTGGAGCTTATGGATCATGAATCGTATGATACAAACATTACAAGATCGCTGGGTGAGCCGCAATTGAAAGCCAGCTTTGATTTTGTGTTGGTTAATGATTTTGGAAACGAAGAAGGAGAGATGCCTCTTGTGCTTTCAACAACCAATAAGAATTATTCGAACTATACGCTTTCGAAAAGTTATGCAGGTGGTACAAGATTTAAGATAAAGTTTACTACTAATGCTCCTTCATTTGTATACGTTTTTGCGGTAGATGATCATTGGACTGTTTCTACCTTATTTCCTTACGCTGATAATGTAAGCCCTGTTATAAATTCTACGAACGCTACTGTTTACCTTCCTTCTGAGAATCAGAATTATCGTTTGAATGCTGACGCCAGCTTCGATAAAATATGTGTGCTGTACAGTAAATCTGAAATTGATTTTTCAGGCTTAAAAAGTAAAATATCTCAATCGCCATCCAATGTGTATGAAACCATATATCAAATGTTTGGCAGCAGGGTTATACCTTTAAAAAATATCTCATTCAATAGTGATGCAATTAGTTTCAACTGCAAAGCCTTAGAAGATCAGCTTGTTTGTTTTTTTATAGATCTGAATCATAAATGAATTGATAAAAATTATAACATGAAAAAGCTTGCTTTCTTTATTAAAAAAGTTTCACTCATAATAATGTTGTTTGCATTTGTGCATACAAACGCTCAAACCGCGCAGAATTATTTTAATACCGGCCTTGACTGGTTTAAAAAAAAGCAGTACGAGCAAGCGATACAAAGCCTGGATAATGCCATACAACTAAAGCCTGATTATATGTTTGCTTACCAGGTAAGAGGCAATTCTTATGCGGCACTAAAGCAAATGAAAAATGCTTACAGTGATTATACTACGGCCTTAAAATTAGCGCCAAACAATGCAATCAATTATTATAACAGAGGCAATGTATACAGGCTGACACGTTGTTATGATTCTGCATTTTTAGATTATAATCGTTCAATACAATTAAAGCCGGATTATACCAATGCATTTCAGAATCGTGGTATTACTTATGCCAATGAAAAAAATTATGATTTGGCTATACAGGATTTTAGTAGAGCGATTGCAATTGATTCAAATTATTACCTTGCTTATAATAGTCGCGGGCTTGTTTACCTGGCAATAGGTCAATACGAATTATCGGTAAATGATTTTAAAAAAGCAATCGCTTTAGACACAAATAAAGAACGGCCTTTTGTTGTTATAAATATTGTTGAGCCACTTGCCCATCTTTATCGTTTTTCTGAAGCAGCTAAATATTACAGTGATTTTCGTTCGGAATATGGAACAGGATATATAGATGCGCCCTATTGGGATTATTTTAAAAAATATATGGAAGCTGTTACTTCAAATCTTGCAAAAAATGATTATGCGGGCGCTTTAGCAAGTTTAAATGAAGCGGAAAAATTGTATGATACAAAATCTCAAACAAATCCAAACGATGATGACGCCTCTGCTTCTTTCGGCGCTGGACAAAACCTGTATGGTACAAAACCAAAAGTCAGTACTGGCGATGATAATGCGAAAAGAGGGTACTCATCCATACTTGCACTGAAGGGTTATGTATATGAAAAACTTAACAATACTGATGATGCAAAAAAAGCTTACGAAGAGGCATTACTTATAAACAATCAGCAGCCTGATGTAACATCAGCATTGAACAGGCTTATGCAAAAAGAACAGGCGAGTGTTGCGACTGATAGTAAGCCGCCTGTTATAAATATTCTTGAACCCGCTGCAGACAAAAGATCTATATCTGTAGACAACGATAAGGTTGCCGGCGCCACGCAGCGTATAAGAGGTCAGGCCGTTGATGAAAGTGGCATCAAAAGTATTATGCTTAATAATGCACCGCTTAAGGTGCAGGATAATGGTTATTTTGATACAACTGTAAATATTGTTTCTGGCGTAAATGTTTTTACGGTTGTTGCCACAGATAAACACGCAAATTCAGCTTCGCAAAATATACAGATAGTAACTGGAATGAATAAAACGGCTGCAGCAACTTCTACTGCAGCAGACACTACTATAAATTCTAATCCGGTTTACAACGCTATACTCATTGCAGAAAGTGATTATGCTGATAAAAATATTCCAACGCTTGAAGGTCCCACAAGTGATATGAATAAAATTTATAACCTTCTTACCAGTAGTTATTCGTTTGATTTGCAAAACACGGATACCTTAATAAATGCAACACGAACAAGCATCCTGGAGACAATTATTAAAAAAGCCAATGCGATGAGTGAGAATGATAATCTTTTGGTTTTTTATGCAGGTCATGGGCAAATGATAACGCAACCTGATGGAACTGAGGAAGGATTTTTAGTGCCGCAGGATGCAGTGAAAGATATGCTGAGCACCTATATAAGTAGCGATGATTTATTAAGAACTATAAAGTATTCGAAGGCGAAGCATATTTTATTTGTAGCGGATGCATGCTTTGCGGGTTCTTTATTCAGAGATATTCCTTCAGATGCACCGGTGCCAGTGTCTGAGGCATATAAAGATAAAAGCAGGAGATTGCTTGCAAGTGGCAACCGCACTACAGTTCCTGATAAAAGTGAATTTATTGAAGACCTGCGGTTGGCTTTGCAGGAAAATCATCAGCATTATATTACCGCTGAGCAATTGATTGATACTTTTAAAAATCAATATACCACGTCCACACATTTAACCTTGCAATATTTCCCTATAAAAGATGTGGATGATTTAGGCGGCCAATTTGTTTTTATAAGAAAATAATTTAAAGCTTTACACCAACCAGATTTTTATTTTTTCTGTTTGGATCGCACGATAGAGTAGGTGTTTGATCTTTGTGATAAGAATTCATATCGTCAGAAATTTTTTGAAAAAGAGTATCGGCAGAAATGTCTGGTGGATTTTTTTTCATCACTCTTAATAATGACGCAGTAAACAAGCTATGTCTTACTCCATTCTCATCATTAAATTCAACAGCCTTCTGTAAGTCAGTGGTAGCGGACATAAACAGGAACTTTGAATCTTTTCTGTTTGCGGGTCTTTCAATCGTATCTTTCTCTGAAACAGTTAGCACTTCTGTTTGATTAAAAGCTTTTGATTCTTCCTGGTGGTTTATCATTTTTGTAAACTTAGCTGAATCATATTTGCTGATAGCATTGCGAAACATGCTCAACATATAATCAAATGGGCAACTGCCTACTCCATCAGAATCGGTAGGGAAGCAATCCATAGGCGTATTTATTTCTTTGTCTTTGCAATCCGGTACACCATCTCTATCTGTGTCAGTATTATTTAGAATATTTCCTGCTGAATCCGTTTTACATGAATAAACAAACTTGCCTGCATTTCCGGTGATGCTGTCGATTAGCAATTGAGGGCTGGATGCATTTCGTGTTAATCTTCCAAGTAATTCATTTAAATCAATTGATTTTGTCACTTCAGAAGTATCAATATCGAAGGGTGTTGCCATAGCTAGTTTGCCACTAAAACAGCAATCAAAGAGAGTAGTAAGAATAACTTTTTTGTCAATGAATAAATTAAAATATTGTTTTAATGCAAAGTCTCTAAAAAGACATTTCAGGTGATCGTCATAATTATACAAATCGCTGGTAAGCATTGCCTGGTTCATACCTTTCTTTACCGAATCAGTTTTTTCCATTCTATTATATAGATATACGCCATGCCCTGAATAATAAAATACCATTGCATCGCCGCGTTTGCATTGCTGAAGCTTTTTCTTCAAAGCCCTTTCAATATTATCTCTTGTAGCATTTACGTTGTAAAGCGTATCAATATTTTTACTTTTAAACTTGAATGTATTTATCAGCATTTCTCTCACCGCAGAGGCATCATTTACAGAGCCATGCAGCGACACATCTTCGCTCCTTTTTCCTTTCACTTCATAATAATCATTTATGCCAATAAGCAATGCATATTTGGTTTGGGCATGCCCTCCAAGTGATAAAACATGTAACGCTGTTATCAGAAATATTTGTTTCATCATTTACATGTTGTGATTTTAAAACCTTACTTTTCATTTACAATTTAAATAATCTGCTGAATACTTAATGAAAAGAATTTCTTTCATAGTATTGATATTGATACCTGCAATTTTCTTGCATGCGCAAAATAAACTGACTGATAGCTTACGCAATGCATTACAATATGAAAAGACTGATACAGGAAAAATTGTAGCCATGTATAACCTGAGCCTGGCTTATCAAAACTCAAGCCCTGACTCAGCATTAGCATTCGCGGAAGAGGCATATTTTCTCTCGAAAAAAATAAATTTCATTAAAGGCGAATCATGGTCATTGAATGAAATGGCCTTTGCCTTAAACAGTATTGGTAATTTTTCTAAAGCGCTGGAATATTATATTAAGCAACTGAACATTGAAGAAAAAAGAGGTTATCCTGATAACATTGCAAGCGTGTATTTAAATATTGCTTTGTTATATGAATCTGTTGAAGATTTTGATAAAGCAATTGAATATGCGAAAAAAGCGCATCAAATAATTATACAAAATAATTTTGAAACACTTTCTTTATACAGCCTGCTGGATATGGGTGAAATTTATGAAAAGATGAATCTTCCCGATACTGCTCTCGTTTATACAAAGCAGTGCTATGCAAAAGCGACTGCAGCAGGGAGTAGGCTTATTGAGGGAAATGCATTAAATAATCTCGGTAATATATATCTAAAAAAGAATGATTTTCAGGAAGCGCTTTATAATTATAAAAAGGCCTTACCCGTATTAATGGCTTCCGGTGATGATAACAATTATACAGAAAGCACATTAGGGTTAGCGAAAATATTTGAAAAAAATAACCAGGCAGATTCTGCAATTTTTTATGGGAAGCGAGCCTTTGATATTGCATGGCAAAAGAAATTTCTGCTAAAGGCTTTGGATGCGAGCGCTTTCCTGGCAAGAGTTTACGGGCTAGTCAATCACTCTGATAGCGTTCTGGCTTATCAGCAAATTATGATTGGCCTTAAAGACTCAATTGATAACAGGGAAAAGATTAATCGCTTCAAAAACATAGCATTTGCAGAGCAGCTAAGGCTTCGCGAAGTGGAAGATGAAAAAGTGCAGATGTATAACAAAATAAAGATGTACGCTTTGCTAGCTGCTATTGCCGCTTTCGTATTAATCGCATTTTATCAATACAGGATCAATCGCTTCAGAAAGAAAACGAACACCTTGCTCGAACAGCAAAAGAATGAATTGCAAAACGCTTTGCAGCAACTAAAAAATGCGCAGGCCCGGCTTATACAATCAGAAAAAATGGCTTCTCTCGGGCAGCTTACTGCAGGCATCGCTCATGAAATACAAAATCCATTAAATTTTGTAAATAATTTCTCAGAAGTGAATGTTGATCTTATCCAGGAAATGAAAGAAGAAATGCAAAAGGGTAACTATCAAGAGGTACAAGCCCTGGCCGAAGATATTTCTGCTAACGGGAAAAAGATAATCCATCATGGAAAAAGAGCAGATGCTATTGTAAAAAATATGTTGCAGCATTCACATAAAAGTTCCGGTGAAAAAGAGTTAATAAATATTAACGCTTTGTGTGATGAATATTTGAAATTAAGCTACAATAATGCGCGTACAAAAAATAAGCTGTTTACCGCGCACATTACAACTAACTTTGACCAATCAATTGAAAAAATTCCCATAATGCGCCAGGATATTGGCAGCGTATTGTTGAACTTATATAGTAATGCCTTTTATGCAACGGCTGAAAGAAAGTTGAAAGAGTTAGAAAATTATGAACCTTTAATATCAGTGAGTACAAAAAAAGATAAGGACAAGATATTAATTCGTATATGCGATAACGGTTATGGTATAAACGAAAATATCGCGGACAAAATCTTTCAGCCCTTTTTTACTACCAAACCTACAGGTGAGGGAACTGGCTTAGGATTAAGCCTAAGTTATGATATCATGAAAGCTTACGGTGGCGAAATAAGTATGAATACAAAACCGGGGCAAGGAACGGATTTTATAGTAAGCCTGCCCTTTTCAAATTAAAAGATGTTTTGCAGAAAATACCAATGAAATACTCCATTGGTATTTTTAAATAAAATTATTAATGGCCTGTAGGTGTTGGCTGGCCTCCTTTGTGCCCTGTATCTTGTGTTGTATCAGCGCCCATTTTCATTTTTGATGTGTCACTCATTTTCATTGAAGATGAATCACTCATTTTCATTGAGGAATCGCCCGTTGACATTGAAGATGTTGAATCTGTACTGCCTGTTTTTGAGGACGTATTATTACAGCTATACAAAATTGAAAATGCTGCTAACATCAATACAAATAAGGATTTTGGTAAAAAGTTTTTTCTTGTTGACATAAAATTGTTTTAAGAAAGGTAAACAAATTGACGCTTCCTTAAAAAAATTTTCAAAGGTCCCAATAAAAAAAGCTATTACATAAGTAATAGCTTTGTGGAGCTGTCGAGAGTCGAACTCGAGTCCAAACATATTCGCCATAAGCCTTCTACATGTTTATTTCTGCATTATTTGTCGGGAAAAAACCGGAGCAGAACAAACCAATTTTTTCCTTAGCTGTATGGTCTTATGCAATTGTCACAGCCTTCAATTGCAGCAACCCGTTTTATTTTGAGTCGGCGGAAGAGCGTGGCAACAGGTCTGGCCAGCTACAACGGCCCTAATGGATGCTAATCTATCGATTAAGCAGCCATGGCATACGAAGTATTGCCATTTAAAGTTTTCGCATTCATATTTAAGTGCTAATTGCGCAACGCACTACATGCTTATACTTACAAAGAACTATGCTGTCAAAACCGGTCAGCCCCGAAACAATGAACCATCTAAAATGACATCGCTTTTGTAAAATTACAAAAATATAGCAGGCGTTGCTAAATGGTATATCTGTTACTTTTACAGCTTTTCAAGGAAACGATATGGAACCGGAAATTTTTTATAACGAAAGAATTAGTTTACTTCAAAAAGAATTGAAAAAATTGCAGCAAAAAAAGTCAGTATTTGGATGGCTTCGTTTTGGTTCTATCGCTGCTATTGTTGCGGCGTTTTATGTATTATGGTTTTTGGGCGCAATATACGTTATCATTGTAAGCGTGGCTCTGGCTGTGGTTTTCACGAGATTGCTATTTGCAGATATTAAGAATAAAGATGCTATTAATCATATCAGCCATCTTATTCTTATCAATGAAAATGAATTGAAATTTTTAGCTGGCAATTATCATCATTTTTCTACAGGCATTCAATACGAGATAGGAAATCACTTATATGCAAACGACCTGGACATATTTGGCAAAGCATCTTTGTTCCAATATATAAATCGCTGCACTTCTGAAATGGGGCAGCTTCGGCTTGCCAAATACTTGCAGTTTCCGGCATCTATTGATTTAATTTATCAGCGACAGCATGCAGTAAAAGAATTGTCCAAAAAAATTGAGTGGATACAAAACCTTCAGGCGAAAGGACAAGAAAAGCAGATAACTTTCCTTACAAAAGCCAGGTTGAAAAATTGGATAAATGAGCCTACCGTTTTTTCCGGATTCAAACCATGGAAGTGGCTGCGGTACTTGCTTCCCGCAATAATATTGTCAGTTGTTGGCTTATATGCTTTTGATGCAGTTTCACCAGGAGTGTTCTACTTTTCTTTATTCATTTTTGCGGCCTTAGCTTACCAGGTGAATAAATATGTTGCACCCATTCATGAGCAATTATCTAAAATGACTGAGGAACTTGAAATACTTTCCACAAGTATAAGTCATATAGAAAAAGCAAAATTTGAAAGCCCTTTATTATTGCAATTGCAAAATGTTTTTTTTAACAAAAATAAAAATGCTTCACAGGATATTAAACTTTTGCATAAGCTGCTTGATAGACTAGACTTGAGATACAATCTTGTTGTTTCTGCGCCTTTAAATATTTTATTATTATGGAACCTGCAGCAGGTTCTTGATCTTGAAAAATGGAAAAGTGGCCAACAAAAAAATATTGATGCCTGGTTCAAGGCGTTGGGTCACTTTGAAGCAATAAGCAGCTTTTCTATATTACATTTTAATGAGGCTGAATGGGCATTTCCAACAATTACCAGTGATTATTTTTTTATAGAAGGAAAAGAAATAGGACATCCTTTAATACAAAAAAACAAAAGGATTAGTAATAATATCGGAATAAAAAATAATGCGGAACTTATGCTGGTGACTGGTTCTAATATGGCCGGTAAAAGTACCTATTTGCGTAGCATTGGGGTCAATATAATATTGGCAATGGCTGGTTCTGTTGTGTGCGCAGAAGTTTTAAAAGTATCGCATGTGCATGTGATAAGCAGCATGCGTATAACTGATAATCTTGCTGAAAGCACGTCTACTTTTTATGCAGAATTAAAAAAATTAAAAACGATCATTGAAAAGGTAAATGCAGGTGAGAAAGTTTTTATACTGCTTGATGAAATATTGCGAGGTACTAATTCACGTGACAGGCATATAGGTTCAGTTGCATTGATGAAGCAATTAATACATCATCATGCTGCGGCGATTATTGCTACACATGACCTTGAGCTTGCAAAATTGAAAGATGAGTTTCCCGAAAATATAATTAATTATCACTTTGATGTGCAGGTAAGCAATGATGAATTATACTTCGATTATCGGCTTAAACCCGGCGTCTGCAATAGTTTGAACGCTTCTATATTGATGAAAAAAATTGGAATAGAGCTATAATTATTATTTCCCTTTTCCCCATCCAAACCAGTCATTGCCATTAGCATATAGCATCAGTGCGAATAATATAACCATCCCAACAATTTGCGCATACTCCAAAAATTTATCACTTGGCTTGCGGCCTGTTATCATTTCAAGCAAAGTGAATAAAACATGTCCACCATCTAAGGCAGGTATGGGTAATAAATTCATGAAAGCAAGTATGATAGAAAAGAAGGCTGTTATTTTCCAAAAAGCTTCCCAGTCCCACCCGGTGTCAGGAAAAATTGAAGCCATAGTCTTAAAGCCACCAAGGCCTTTATAGGCACCGGTTTTAGGGTTCAATATCATTTTAAATTGCTGAATATAAAAATCCAGTTGCTTAAATGTCATCGTAACACCTGCAGGGAATGCAGAAAGAAAACTATATTTTTTTGTTTCTTCTTTAAAGATGCCCATGCTATCATATTCATCTTCTGTAAATCCGTTTAATCCAATTTTACCAACGGTATCGACCAGAACTTTCAACTGCATGGGCACATTATTTCTTATAAAAAAAATGGTAACACTATCACCTTTTTTCGTTTGCAAATAAGATGATAATTCATCAAAAAAATTAACGTTTACTGAATCAGCTTTTGTTATTTTATCATAACCCTTAAGACCTGCAGCCTTTGCCTGGCTCATGTCTTTTGAGCTAAAGGGGCCGATTAATGTAGGCGTGCGAGGCATTAGCAGCATTGCTCTTTTCTTTTTGCTTTCTACCAATCGCTCAATCATATTTGGTGGCAACACAACGGTTTCTTCTTTGCCATCTCGTAAGAAAGTGATTCGTTTACCTAAAAGAATTTTTGCAGGCAAATCATTAAAATATTCAATTGGTTCGCCATTTACCGCTTTTATTTTATCACCATTCTTCAATCCAATATTATATAAAAGACTATCAGTAATCCATATCCCATCTTTTACATTAGCCATTGGCAGTTTTGTATCGCCCCATTTATATAATATCATTGCATAAATGAAAAAGGCAAGCAGCACATTCATAGTAACGCCACCAAGCATTATGATAAGCCTTTGCCACGCCGGCTTGCTTCGAAACTCCCATGGCTGCGGTGGTTGCTTCAATTGTTCTTTGTCCATGCTCTCATCCACCATGCCCGAGATTTTTACATAACCGCCCAATGGCAGCCATCCAATGCCATACTCCGTTTCACCAATTTTTTTCTTAATTAAAGAAAACCATGGATCAAAGAACAGGTAAAATTTTTCGACTCTGCATTTAAACCATTTGGCAGTAATATAGTGTCCAAACTCATGAAGGATAACAAGAATAGACAAAGAAAAAATGAGATAGCCAGCCTGTAAGCCAACCTGCGGCCAGTTAATTGCTAATAAAGACATAGATTGTTGATGTAAAAAAATTTTTATGCACGGTTCTAAAAAGTATGATTGGAGGTACAGTCTTTTATAAGTTTATTAATGAAGCTGCGAAATTACGCGCCTCGCCATCGCTTTCAAAATAATCAGCAAGATTTGGCTTTTCTATAAAATTTATTTTTTCCATTGTTTTTTCAACAACGGCAGTTATATCCAAAAAGCCAATGCGATTGTTGAGGAAAGACCAAACGGCAATTTCATTCGCAGCATTCATAATACATGGCAAGATTGCCACCTTTTTCAAGAGCAGTTTTTGCAAGCAGTAAATTTCTGAACGTTTTAATATCAGGTTCTTCAAAAGTGAGATTGGTTATTTTTTTAAAATCTGCTCTTGCATTATCATTGATTAATCTTTGCGGAAAAGCCAGCGCATATTGAATAGGAAGTTTCATGTCAGGCAAACCCATTTGAGCTTTTATACTTCCATCCTCAAACATTACCATGCTGTGAATAATGCTTTGAGGATGTATCACCACCTGTATTTGCTCGGGTAACAAATTAAATAACCATTTAGCTTCTATCATCTCAAGCCCTTTATTCATAAGGGTTGCGGAGTCAATCGTAATTTTTGCACCCATACTCCAGTTGGGATGTTGAAGGGCATGGTGCTTTTTTACATTCACTAAAAAGTTAGGCTTTTTACCAAGAAATGGTCCACCGCTTGCAGTTAATATTACCTTCTCTATCCTGTTCCTTGTCTCGCCAACGAGACACTGAAAGATGGCTGAATGCTCACTGTCGACTGGTATTACAGGAACCCTTTTCTCAATGGCTTTTTGCATTACGATATCTCCGGCTACTACCAGTGTTTCTTTATTTGCAAGTGCAATAGCCTTTCCCTTTTCAATAGCTTTAAGTGTGGGCATTAATCCCGCAAAGCCAACAATTGCAGCAAGCATCATATCATAGTTGTCAAAGTCTGCAACTTCTTCGAGAGCATCGGCGCCTGCAAAAACTTTTATATTTTGATGGGATAAAGCATTTTTTACTTCCTCATATTTCCGTTCGTCGCCTATTACTACTGCATTTGGTTGAAACAACAACGCCTGTTGCACAAGAAGCTTTTCATTTGTTTGGGCAGTTAATATTTCTACTTCAAAAAGATCAGGATTTGCATTAATCACTTCCAAAGCCTGGCGTGCCAATGGAACCTGTTGAGCCGAAAATCGCAATCCTTTTTTTATTCATCGCAGCATTTATTACATCACATTATTAAATGGGTGCGGCAATTTACTTTAATAAATTTTGCAAAGCATCATTTACTTTATTAAAATTGAAGCACGATATAATCAAATTCATTTTCTTTTTTATTGCAGCGTTTTGCAAATTACTAATTGATCCTTCGTGTGTATGATCAACTGTTGCGATATAGTTGTAACTATTGTTTTCGATATCTGTTCCTATCTTTTTATACGCATCGCGCAAAGGCATTCCATCATTTACCAGCTTATTCATTTCTTCTACGCTAAATAAATATTTATACTTTTCATCTTTGAGTATATCTTTTTTTATTTGAATATTTTCAAGCATCATCGTCGCCATCGTCAAACAATCGTGTAAATTTTTAAAAGCTGGAAAAAGATGTTCTTTCAATAATTGAAAATCCCTGTGATAACCTGAAGGCAGATTGGATGACATCAAAATGATTTCATTTGGTAAAGCCTGTATGCGGTTACAATGTGCTCTTATTAATTCAAAGACATCAGGATTTTTTTTATGTGGCATAATGCTGCTGCCGGTTGTAAGCTCATCAGGAAAGGATATAAAACCAAAGTTCTGATTTAAATACAAACAGGCATCCATGCTAAGCCTGGCAAGGGTTGCAGCAATATTGCTCAGAGCCTGCGCAACAATTCTTTCCGTTTTACCACGGCTCATTTGCGCATAGACTACATTATAATGTAAATCATCAAAACCTAATAAATTGGTTGTAAGTTTTCTATTTATAGGAAATGAAGAACCGTACCCTGCTGCGGAACCTAACGGATTTTTATTTACGATTTGCCATGCTGCATAAAGTGTTATCATATCATCTGCAAGACTTTCTGCATAAGCGCCAAACCACAATCCAAACGACGATGGCATCGCTAATTGGAGATGGGTATAACCGGGCAACAAAAACTTTTTATACGCTTCACTTTGCTTAAGTAAGAGATCGAAAAAAGCTTTGACATCACCAACCAGCTTTTCAATTTCGCTACGCATATATAATTTCAGATCAACCAACACCTGGTCATTACGGGAGCGTGCACTGTGGACTTTTTTACCGCTATCGCCATATTTTTTTGTAAGTAAAATCTCAACTTGTGAATGGATATCTTCCACATCATCATCCAGCTTAAAATTATTTTTCGCTATTTGTTTATAAATTTCCTTTAATCCCTTTTGCAAATCTTTCAGCTCACGCAATGTAAGCAGGCCAATGGTTTCAAGCATTTGAATATGAGCGAGTGACCCAAGAACATCAAATGAGGCCAGATGCAAATCAAGTTGACGATCATTGCCAACTGTAAAAGTTTCAACTTCTTTTTTTGATGTTATATTTTTTTGCCAGAGTTTCATAATTTATTGTTACGTCTGAGCTTTGTTGTCGTTTATAATTTTAATCAGAGCTTTATAATTGGTCTCTCTCATCCGAAAGATTTTTTAATAATTGAATATACATACCAACACCTTCTTTTATTTCATTAAGAAAAATAAACTCGTCTGCGCTATGGCTTCTTGATGAATCGCCAGGGCCAATTTTTAGTGTAGGAAATTTCATCAATGCTCTGTCTGAGCAGGTGGGCGAGCCATAAGATTTAAGACCCATCTTCTTTCCTGCTTTTACCAGAGGGTGGTTGTCTGCAATAAACGATGATTGGAGTCTTATGCTTCTCGGCGAGATTGTGCTACTAATATTTTCTTGTATCGTCTGAATTATTTCTTCAAAAGTATAACACTCATTCACTCTTATATCTATTACGAAACTGCATTCAGCTGGTACTACGTTATGCGCTTTGTTTTGCGAAGCAATAGATGTTACTGCAATATGAACCGGCCCGAGGAACGTTGATGCCTTTTCAAACTTAAAACTGCTGAGCCAGCTAATATCTTTTACAGCTTTATAAATTGCATTCACTCCTTCATTACGTGCAGCATGCCCGGCAACTCCGGTCGCCTTACAATCCAATACCAGTAAGCCTTTTTCAGCAACAGCCATTTGCATAAGTGTTGGTTCACCTACAATTCCACAATCAATTTTCGGAAGCATGGGTAATAATATTTCAATACCGTTACATCCGGAAATTTCTTCCTCCGCGGTTGCTGCCAATATTAAATTAAAAGGCAAATCCTTTTGATTATAAAAGTGTATAAAAGTTTGTATCAGCGCAACAAGGCAGCCACCAGCATCATTGCTGCCAAGACCGAACAGCTTTCCATCTTTTTCAATTGCTTCGAATGGATCTATTGTGTAGCCCGCATTTGGTGTCACGGTATCATGATGAGAGTTTAAGAGAACTGTATATTTTTTTTCATCAAAATATTTATTTACAGCCCAAATATTATTGAAATAGCGATTAGCATTTATTTTTTTTTGCCTCAAAAAATTTCCGATGATTTTAGCTGTCTTGTCTTCCTCTTTACTAAAAGATGGCGTAGCAATAAGTTCTTGCAGCAAAGTAATTGCTTCGCTTGAAAGAGTATCTACTTCATTATCTTTTAAATTCTTCATGCAAAAATTTTTGTTCCGCTTTTGCCACCAATCAATTCATTTAATTTGTCCGAGCTTCCGATAGTTACTGAATCAACACCTTTATCTATAGCATCGAAAGCGTTATCAATCTTCGGTAAGATGCCTGCAAATAATCTATTGCTTTGCTTTAATAGTGTATACTTGTGAGGCTGCAACTCACTAACTACGCTGCTTTCATCATTAACATCACTAAGCACACCATTTTTTTCAAAGCAATAAATCAATTGAACGTTATATAAAACAGATAACGCAATTCCTAATGCGGCAGTAATGGTATCTGCATTAGTATTTAAAATATGCCCATCACCGTCATGAGTTAAAGGTGCTATCACCGGCACAAGATGATTGCTGATAAATAATTGCAACATCGTTGCATCTATTTTTTCAGTATTTATATCGCCAACCCAGCCATAATCAATTGCTTTTATTGGTCGTTTTTTCGCAGGAATTATATTTGCATCCGCTCCAAAAATGCCTATAGCATTGCATTTCATGGATTGAAGATGGGTGAC
The DNA here is from genome assembly GCA_963823975.1 of uncultured Chitinophagaceae bacterium. Classification (GTDB taxonomy): domain Bacteria; phylum Bacteroidota; class Bacteroidia; order Chitinophagales; family Chitinophagaceae; genus Ginsengibacter. The sequence continues at coordinate 850,031 of CAWGNP010000001.1, forward strand.
TATCTTTTTATTTAATAGGCCACCATACACCATCGTAACCAAATCAATTGTTTCATCATCTGTAATTCTTCTTCCATCAACATATTTTGACTGGATGCCAAGTTTATCGCCAATGGCTGTGGCAATTTTACCACCGCCGTGCACCAAAATCTTGTTATTTTTTATTGAAGAAAAATCTTTAAGAAATAAGTCCAGGCTTTTTTTATCGTCTATGACATTGCCACCGATTTTTATTATATACAATAACTCTTTTTTGTTTTCTGAAGCACTAGATATCATAACAGATCTTTTAAAACGCTCGCCAACACTGCCTGAGCTGCCCAGATACGGTTTTCAGCCTGCTCGGTTACAAGGCTATTTTCGCTATCTAATACTTCATCACTGAGCTCCACATTTCTGCGAACAGGAAGGCAATGCATAACTTTTGCATGGTTGGTAACAGAAAGTTTTTCTTTACTGATCATCCATTCCTTTGCGTCTTCTTTTATTGCGCCATAATTTTTATAACTGCTCCAGTTTTTTACGTAAACAAAATCAGCATCTTTCAATGCATGCGCCTGGTCATTAGTAACAGGTATGTTGCCTGTAAAATTTTTATCAAGATCGAAGCCTCCAGGATTGGCAATTATAAAGTCGAACTTTTGCGATGCGATAATCCATTCACAAAAGCTATTCGCAACGCACTGTGGTAGCGGCTTTACATGAGGTGCCCATGTTAAAACGATTTTATATTTTTTATTATTTAACGAAAGATAATCGTTAATAGTAATAAGATCAGCAAGGCTTTGCAATGGATGAACAGTTGCACTTTCAAGGCTGATAACAGGTATTTCAGAATATTTTAAAAACTGCTTCATCACAAATTCACTGTAATCATCTTCTTTACTTTTTAACGAGGGAAAAGTGCGAATACCCAGCATATCAAAATATTTTCCCAGAACGGGCGCCGCATCTTTTATATGCTCTACAGATGTACCATTCATAACAACTCCCTCTTCAAATTCAAGTGCCCAGCCATCTTGCGATACGTTAAAAACTACCGCTTCCATTCCTAAATTTTGCGCAGCTATTTGTGTACTTAGTCTTGTTCGCAAACTTGGGTTTAAAAAAATCAACCCTATTCTTTTTCCCTTACCAAGCGTTGAATGTCTGAATGGATTTGACCTGTAGTTTATTGCAGTATGTATAAGTTCATCAATATTTCCGGCATCTTTTACTGAAAGAAAGTTCATCAATTTTTTTTCTGCAATTAAGCAATAAAGATATAATTATATAAAACCTTATGACGCATCTGCAAGAGCAAACTTACTTGAAAGAACATTCACTTCTTTCCTCAAAGCATTTAAAAAAGAATCTGCATCTTTCTTTGTCAAACTCAATGCCGGCAATAATCTTATTACATTTGGCTTTGACTCGCCGGTAAAAATATGATGCTTTATTAAAAGATTCTTTTTAAGATCTTTCAATTCATCAGGCACATCAAACCCAATCATCAATCCTTTGCCCCTGGCATTTTTTAAAAATTTTATTTTTTCAATTTCATTCATTAAATAATCACCTATTTCTATTGCATTATCCATTAATGCCTCTTGCTGCATCACTTCTAAAACCGCAAGAGCCGCAGCACACGCAAGATGATTGCCACCGAAAGTAGTGCCCAGCATAAAATGTTTTGAATGAATATGCGGTGCAATTGATATGCCTGCAACTGGAAATCCATTGCCCATTCCTTTTGCCATTGTATAAATATCTGCATCAACATTTGCATAATCATGCGAATAAAATTTGCCGGTTCTTCCATAGCCGCATTGCACGGAATCTGCTATAAACACTGCATTGTATTGATTACACAACTTTCTTATAAGTTGTAAAAAAGATACAGAAGCAACATTAATACCACCAACGCCTTGTATTCCTTCGATGATTACTGCGCATACTTCATTACCATTTTTATCAAAATAATTTTGTAATGCTTCTTCGTCGTTGAAAGGCAAAAACACTACATTTTCTGTTTCGTTAACAGGAGCAACGATTGAAGCATTATCTGTAGCTGCAACAGCAAGCGAAGTGCGGCCGTGAAAGGCTTTTGAAAAGGAAATTATTTTTTTCCTGCCATTATAAAATGATGCCAGCTTCAATGCATTTTCATTTGCCTCGGCACCTGAATTACAAAGAAATAATTGATAATCTTTTTTGCTCGAAACTTCACCAAGTTTATCGGCTAACTGTTGTTGCAAGGGAATTTTTATTGAGTTAGAATAAAAAGCAATTTGCTCCAATTGCTCTTCAATTCTTTTTACCCAATGTGGATGTGTATGACCGATACTGATAACAGCATGGCCACCATACATATCGAGATATCTATCGCCTTTATCATCCCAAACATAACACCCGCTTGCTTTTACAATGTTGATGTCATTAAGCGGATAAACGTCGAAAAGTTTCATTAGAAATAATTTGCTTTTAATTTTAAACCAGTTGTTTCGTCAAATCCAAACATTAAGTTCATATTCTGTAAAGCTTGTCCACTAGCGCCTTTCAGAAGATTATCAATTACTGAATGAATGACAAAATTGTCTTTTTCATTTTCAATATGAATAAAACAATTATTAGTATTTACTACTTGCTTTAAAAATATTGGTTCTTTACTCACTTTTATAAATGGATGCGAATGGTAAAATTCATAGAACATTTTATAAACGGTATCGACGCTTTCAGTGCATTTTAATTGTGATGTAATAAAAATTCCTCTTGTAAAATCTCCGCGCCAAGGCACAAAATGAACATCAATTTTTTCTTTGCATAAAGAATATAATGATTCATTTATTTCGCCTAAATGCTGATGGGTTAAGCTTTTGTAAGCTTGTATATTATTTTGTCGCCATGAGAAATGAACAGTTGAAGATAACGTTTGTCCTGCACCAGTAGAGCCTGTAATACCTGTTGTATAAACGTCTTTTAATAAATTATTTTTTGCCAAAGGCAATAACCCTAATTGTATAGCGGTTGCAAAACAACCAGGATTGGCGATGCTCTCAGCAATTTTAATTGCATCACGATTTAGCTCAGGCAAACCATAAATAAATTTTTTTTCATCAAAAACTGATTCGCTTTGCAACCTGAAATCCTGTGAAAGAGAAATAATTTTTATACGGGTTGCAATATCATTTTCTTCTAGAAATTTTTTTGATTCTTTGTGACCTGTGCATAAAAAAAGAACATCAACATCATTGTTGATTTTATTAGAAAATGTAAGAGATGATTCATTTATAAGATCTTCATGCACTGCATGCAAAGTCTTTCCTGCATTGCTTTTGCTATGTGCAAATATCAGTTCAGTTAAAGGATGGTTTGCCAGCAGTCTTATCAATTCGCCGCCTGTATAACCAGCGCCTCCAATAATTCCAACTTTAATTTTTTTGTTCATCAGTAGCATTTTTTATAGCATGATATATTGCAGTCTGATTGCCGAATATTTTACTAAATCCTCTTACATCATTACCGTTCCAGCCCTTGTTTATCTCTCCGTATTTGCCAAATTTTTCACTCATAAGATCGTAAGGTGATTCAATACCAGTAACCTGGAAGTGATAAGGCATTAACTGGATAAACACATCACCTGTCACATTTTGTTGTGATGATTGCAAAAACGATTCAATATCTCTCATCACCGGATCAAGAATTTGTCCCTCGTGCAACCAGTTGCCATAAAAATCTGAAAATTGGTTTTTTAAATTCAATTGCCATTTTGTAAGCACGTGTTTTTCTAAAGCATGATGCGCTTTAATAATAATAACAGGTGCGGCAGCCTCAAAGCCTACGCGGCCTTTGATGCCTATGATTGTGTCACCAACATGCACATCGCGACCAATCGCATAAGGACCTGCAACTGATTGCAGATATTGAATTGCATCAACAGGGTGATTGAAATTTTTATCATTAACACCAAACAATTCTCCTTTAATAAAATGAAGTTTTAACTGCTGCGGCTCGTGAGCTGAAAGCTTTGTGGGCCATGCTTCTTCAGGTATCATTCCATTAGATGACAATGTTTCTTTACCACCAACACTTGTGCCCCACAACCCTTTATTAATTGAATAAGCCGATTTTTCAAAGTTCATTTTTACATCCTTTGATTTTAGGTATTCAATTTCCTGTTGTCTTGATAGTTGCATATCACGGATAGGCGTAATAATCTCAACGCCAGGTATCATAATATGAAAGATCATATCAAATCTTACCTGGTCATTGCCAGCACCGGTGCTGCCGTGTGCCACGGCATCTGCATTAAGCTTTTTTACATGTTCTGCTATATTCAAAGCTTGTGAAAGCCTTTCTGCGCTTACACTTAAAGGGTATGTATTGTTTTTAAGAACGTTCCCAAAAACCAGGTATTTTATTATGGATTCGTAATAGCTTTTTACTGCATTTACCGTTGTATGAGAAGTAGCACCCAAGGCCTTTGCATGTGCATCAATAGCAGTTAGCTCTTCCTGTGTAAAGCCTCCTGTATTTACAATGATGCTATGCACTTCATATTGTAATTCATCAGTAAAATATTTTACACAATACGAAGTATCAAGACCGCCGCTAAAGCCAATTACAACTTTTTTAGTCATCATTTTATTTAAAGGTTAAAGAACAACGCTAAAATAAATTTTGCTGTGCCACTTCTTCTCTTTTTTAAATATTTAATAAGCCTGCTATGTTTTAATCGCATGAATCTTTCATACTGCTTTGAATTTTTTTGAAACTCTGCTGCAGTTTCTTCAGGCTCGAAATGGTCTGCTGGATCGTAAAGCATAGCAGTGCACATGCAATTTTTTCTTTCTTTGCTCATAAGAATATCATAGTTTACACAGCTTTTGCATCCTGCCCAAAAGTTATCATCATCTGTTAATTCTGAGTAAGTAACAGGCTCATAACCCAGGTCACTATTGATTTTCATCACAGCAAGCCCGGTTGTTAACCCAAATATTTTTGCATGAGGATATTTCTCTCTTGATAAATTAAATATTTTGTGTTTAATGTTTTTTGCAACTCCGGTTTTACGAAAAGCCGGTGCAACGATAAGTCCACTATTTGCAACAAAACTTTCATGACTCCATGCCTCTATGTAACAAAAGCCAACCCATGTGCCGTCGTCAGTAACGGCAATAACTGCTTTGCCTTCCTCCATTTTCTGTTGGATATATTCCGATGAACGTTTTGCAATGCCTGTACCTCTTGCCTGTGCAGACGCTTCCATCTCTTCAGTGATGTTTTTTGCGTAATGAAAATCTGAGGTGGTTGCAATACGAACAATAATACTTGATTGTTCCACTTTGCGTTTTTATTTAAATGAAATGATCTGGTGAGCGGGGATTTTTTTTCACTGATAGGGGCAAATAAAATTGCTCGGCCTATCAGCATCCAGGTCGGAAACAGCGAACAGGCATGCCTTGCATAGCAATGAAACTTGCTGCTGCAAAAGAACTTAATGTATAAAAACCTTTCACTTCTTTATTCATTTTTAATTTAGAAGAATGCAAATGTATATTTTTTTGCAATGTATATAGTCAAACGTTTTTAAGAATTTGTTATTGTTTCAGTCATTGATTTTTTTAAGAAGCTTTGAAGCTGATCCGCTATTGTTCTGTCATTGCTTAACCTTGGCACTTTATTTTGTCCTCCAAGCCTGTCAATTTTCTTCATATAATTTATGAATCCATTCTTTTGTACAGGAGTTATTTTTAATGTTTGTAAAATATTTCCTTTGATAAGATCATCGTAGTAAATATTTTTCTTTCTTAAATTATCATCCACTTTCAAAGAAAACTTTTTGAGATTGGATGGCATATTCTCAAACTCAATGAACCATTCATGATAACTTTTGTGAACATCTGCTGATATTTTTGGTGCAACTGTAAACTCGATGATCTTTATATTTTCTTCATCTGCTGCCTTCATTAAAGCGCCTTCAACTTCTTCACCAATTACGTGCTCGCCAAATGCCGAAATATAATGTTTCACTCTTCCGGTGACTATTATACGATAAGGATTGAGTGAAACAAACTTTACTACATCGCCAGTATTATAAGCCCACAAACCTGCGTTGGTACTCACTATCAGCACATAATTTTCATTCAGCTTTACATCTTTAATAGTAACTCTTAAAGCATTTGGATTAGAAATTTCAGAAGCAGGAATGAATTCAAAGAATATTCCGCTATCAGTGTTCAGCAGCATTCCTTCTTTTTTTATATCATCCTGGAACGCAAAAAAACCTTCACTGGCAGGAAATAATTCTATTGTGTCAATCGGTTTGCCAATCGTCTCTGTAAGCCTTGCTTTATAAGGCTCGAAGTTTACACCTCCTTGAACCATTACACTAAAATCAGGAAAAATATCCTTTATCTTTTTGCCTGTTTTTTTTGACAGAGCATCAAAATACATTTGCATCCAGGGTGGTATGCCACTTATCAGCGTCATTCTTTCGTTTACTGTTTCTTCCACAATTTTATCAAGCTTTTCTTCCCAATCATTAATACAGTTCGTTTCAAAAGAAGGCAATTGATTAGAACGCAAATATTTTGGTATATGATGATTCACAATACCACTCAGCCTTCCGGTTGGAATGCCGCCGACTCTTTCTAATTCAGGTGAGCCGCTGAGAAAAATCATTTTGCCACCTGCAAATTGTGAATTTCCGCTTTCATACATATAACATAGCAATGCATTTCTTGCGGTGTGAATATGATTGGGAATCGAATCTTTTGTTATCGGTATATATTTTATGCCGCTTGTTGTTCCGCTGGTTTTTGCAAAATAAATTGGCAACCCTTTCCATAAAATATTATGCTTGCCTTGTTTTATCTTATCGATATATTTTTTAAAATCTTCATATTCTCTTACAGGAACATTTTTCTTAAAATCATCATGATTTTTTATTGAGCTAAAATTATGCTCATTGCCAAACTCCGTTTTTGCCGCACTCTTTATTAATGACTGGAAAATTTTTTCCTGGTCTTCTACCGCGGTAACTGCTGATTTTCGTATTTGTTTGTGGATATAGGTTGCAAAGGGTTTTGCCAAAAAAGATTTAATCTTCATAACAGGCTTCATCTTACATGCAAAGTAACAGTAAATTTTATAATCGTTATTGCGAAATCAGTAACAATTACAAGACCAGTCATGCTCAAGATCAATGCAGGTTATTACTACGAGGCTATCACTTTCTGGTGCCACAACTATACGCAGATGCTGGTGTTCCTTATCATATCCATCCAGTGCATAAGTTTGATCCCCTTTGCTGCCCATTCTGCTTTTATCATTATTTACATCACCGGTTTTTATAATTTCTTTTATTTCATCTTCCGTTATATTTCTGCAGTCCATCCTGCATTTTGCGTGTTTAGTTAAAATGAGATGACTAACATTTCTATAAGATGCAGAAGAATCGGTATTGTTTAAACAACCTGGAATAACAAAGAGTTGCAAAACAATAAAAGCGATACTAATTTTATTCATACTCATAAAATATCCCTGCATCAATATTACTGACTATTATAATTATTATAATTCTTTATTTTTTGCAAAAAATGCTTAGAAATAAATTATGTTATTTTTATAAGTTCAATGACCGATTATGTTTCGTCTATAGGTTAACTGTTATTGTACACACTAAATTTATTTTATGACTATTGGTATCAGCGACTGTGGCAAATATGCTAATTATGAAAGCTGGATAAAAGGATCTGAAGTAGAAACTATGCGGTTAAGTTATACCCTTAATAATATTAATGAATTAGAAAAATGTGATGGCATTGTACTTACCGGTGGTGAAGATGTAAATCCCCGGTTATACAATCAGCCCGAATTTCTTCGCTATTGCAACCCGAAGGAAATTGATGAAAAACGTGATGAATTTGAATGGAAAATAGTTCAATATGCGGAAGAACACCAGTTGCCATTATTGGGTATTTGCAGAGGACTTCAGTTTGTAAACGTGTATTTTGGTGGCACACTTGTTCCTGATATCCCTGCGTTTGGAAAGTTTAACCATTCCAAGCTTGAAACTTTGAAAGATCGTGAGCATTCCATATTTATAGATCCGCATTCATCGTTATATGAAATTATTGGTGAACAAAAAGGACAAGTAAACAGTGCACATCATCAAAGTGTGGATATGCCCGGCTTTGGTCTCGTGGCCAGCGCCATGTCACCGGATGGAATAATAGAAGCTATGGAGCGCAGGGTGAAGGGCCTGTCGTTACTGCTTCTTGTACAGTGGCACCCGGAAAGAATGGAAAATACGGAAAGTAATTTTTCAAAAAATATAAAATCATTTTTTTTAGACGAGGTAATAAAAGATAAGCGATCAAAGATCGCTTAAGATATAATAGCCAAGGTTCATTGTATCTTCTTTGTGCGAATCGTCAGGAGTCAACACAATACTATAAGTGTCGGTTATTTTATCAGTAAGAATATCCTCAATTTCAAAAACGTCATCTACGTCCACGCCATATTTATCATCAATATGTGAAGGCGCTTCTTTAAAACCGGTATGCTTGTAAAACGCTGTCTGCTTTGCCTTTTGAACTGCGATTCCTTTATTCTCGCATGCTACAATCATTTTATAATGAAACTCTTCAAACTCGTTCTTTTTATAACCACCCAGATTTAAAAAAAATAATTTCGTTGCATTGTTATTGGCATTATCAGTTTTGGTTAATACCTGCACAGAGTATCCATTCACATTATTAACTTCCCGCCACGCATCAATGTGAATTTTTCCTTTGGCCTCTGGCCATGATTCAATGATGGATGGCACCAAATCTTTCAACGTTTCTGCTATTCCAAAAAAAATATCATGTTGCTCCGTGTGCCTTCCGTTTGGCTTGCAGCCCAATAAAACCATAAACAATTTCATTAGAAAGTTTTTATAAAAGTATGGCACCGGAGTTGTTTGCTTTTAAAAAATTTATTTCTAAAAAACATTACTATGAATGATGAAAATAAAAAGTACGGTGTTGCAATTGTTGGCCTTGGTGAATATGCTTTGAACAGCCTGATACCTGCATTGAAAGAGACAAAACATTGTTATCTCACCTCAATTGTATCTGACGAAGAAGACACTGTAAAAGAGGTGGCCAAAAAAAATAATTTGCCTTCAAAGAATATTTATACTTATGAAAATTTTGATGAAATAATAAGCAATGACGATGTGCAAATTGTTTATATCGTGGTGCCAAATTCGTTGCATAGAAATTTTACGATAAGAGCAGCAAAAGCAGGCAAACATGTAATATGTGAAAAACCTATGGCAACTACTGTTGAAGATTGTGATGCAATGATTAAAGCATGTAAAGATGCTGGCGTCACTTTGTCAATTGGCTACAGGCTTCATTTTGAGCCGTTCAATCGCAAAATTATGGAGCTGGGCACAAGCAAAGCTTATGGGGAAATAAAAAACCTCGTTGCTCAAAACGGTTTGTCGGAGATAGATGGATGGAGGCTCGACAGAAAATTAGCAGGCGGCGGCGCATTGATGGATGTTGGTGTGTATTGCATACAAGCCGTGTGTTATACCACAGGCCGGGAGCCGCTTTCAGTGAAAGCGCAAAAAGGAAAGACGAACGATCAGGAGAAGTTTAAAGAGGTAGAAGAAAGTATTTCATGGCAAATGCAAATGCCCGATGGGCTAATAGCTGAGTGTGAATGCAGTTATACAAAAGAGATGAATTTATTGAGAGCTGAGGCAGAAAAGGGATGGTTTGAATTATCACCTGCTTTTGCTTATGCTGGCATCAAAGGAAAGACTTCCGAGGGTGATATGAGCTTTGAAAATAATAACCAACAAGCTGCTGAGCTAGATGGTATTGCGGTTGCAATTAAAAACGGGAAGCCATCACCAGTACCTGGTGAAATGGGTAAGCGGGATTTAAAAATTATAAAAGCTATTTATGCTTCGATGGAAAATAATGAATGGGTAAATGTGGAATGATATTTTTTTTGCAAACTCATTTTAATTTTCAAAAAATAATATTTATATTAGGCGATCTTTAATAACCATTACCGAAATTAATACAATGCTTAGCAAACTTGCATTAGCTGTACTAGCTATCATCTTGTGTGAAGTGTCATTTTCACAAAAAAAAATTGAACATTATTATAATTACTATGGGAGAGAATGCCCTGTTGATGATGCACGTTTTTATTCACTCGAAACAAGAACCGATTCGGGCTGGTATAAAACTGATTACTATGTAAGTATAAAAAAATTACAAAAAGTTTGTTTGTACGAAGACATGGACAATACCATTCCCAACGGTACATTTTACTCGTTTTATTGCAATGGAAGTTTGGAAAGAACAGGAAAATATGTTCATGGTAAAAAGGCAGGAATATGGATGACGTATTATTCAGATAAGTCTACAAAATCAATTCAGAATTTTGAAGATGGGCATCCTGTTGGAGTTTCCTTAAGTTTTTTTAAAGATGGCGCATCAATGGATTCGCTTAATGTAGATGATAACGGTAATGCTGTCTATGTTTCCTGGTTCGACAATGGCAATCCTTCATCAGCCGGGCGGTATGTAGACTATGATAAGCAACATGGTAAGTGGCAATACTTTCATAAGAATGGACAAATAAGTTCTTTAGAAGTGTATGATCATGGTAAGTTTATTGATAAAAATTATTTTGATGAGGATGGAAAGCCAATGACTGATACTACTTCTACAGAAAGAGATGCACAATTTACCGGAGGTGATAAAGCCTGGAATAATTATTTTACAAAAAATGTTTATTATCCTCCCGGTTACCGTTTTAAAAGTGGTTACCAGGCTCAAGTAGTCGTAATAGCAACAGTTAATGAGGATGGAAAAATTATTGATTCAGAGGTTGCTCTGCCTTTAAACCCGGATTTTGATAAATCTGCATTAGGATTGTTTGAAAATTGCCCTGCTTTTCAACCTGCTATTTCTCACAATCGAAAAGTATATGGTACTTATACAGAAACAATAAATTTTTCAGAATAATTTTTATGTAAAAATTTATTTATCCAAATAAATCACTGCTTAAGTATCTATCACCGCGGTCACATACTATAAAAACAACTACTCCGGAGGTTAATTGTTTTGCAACCTGTATTGCCGCAAAAGCCGCACCGCCGCTGCTCATGCCGGCAAAGATGCCTTCTTCCTTTGCAAGCCTGCGTGTCATATTTATTGCATCCTCTTGTGATAGGTCTACGATTCTATCCACTCTTGAGGGATCAAATATTTTAGGTAAATATTCCTGCGGCCATCTTCTTATGCCAGGTATGGATGAGTTCTCTGTTGGTTGGCAACCTACAATTTCCACGCTTTTATTTTGTTCTTTTAAAAACATACTACAGCCCATGATAGTACCAGTTGTACCCATGGAGCTTACAAAATGAGTAATGGTACCATTGGTATCTTTCCATATTTCAGGACCAGTAGTTTTATAATGAGCTTTATAATTATCAGAGTTTGCAAATTGATTTAATAAAAAATAATCACCACTCCTGCCTTTTTCTTCAGCATAATCTCTGCAAAGTTCTATGGTTTCAAGCAGTGTTACTTTTGCGCCAAAAGCTTCCATAGTTACCACGCGTTCTCTTGTTGAATTTTCAGGCATTATCAATTCTATTTCTATCCCAAATAATTTTGCTATTAATGCCAGTGCAATTCCTGTGTTGCCGCTTGTTGCTTCTACCAATTTTGAATTACTATTGATATCACCACGTTCCAGTGCACTCCTGATCATATTCAATGCAGGCCTATCTTTTACGCTTCCTCCGGGATTATTACCTTCCAATTTGGCCATAACTTTTACAGCGGAATTCTTATTTATATTTTGCAATTCGACAAGCGGTGTATTACCGATTGTATCCAAAATAGTATGCATAAGTTAATAATTAAAAGTTTTTCTTTCTACAACGGTTACTTCGGAATTATGATAAACAAGGCTATCCGGATTAACGCTTTTAGTAAGCCATACATTGCCACCAATAACACTATGATGCCCGATTACAGTATCGCCGCCAAGTATCGTCGCACCAGAATAGATAACTACATGGTCCTGCACAGTTGGATGCCTTTTCTGAAAGCTCATCGATTTATCAACGCTAAGAGCGCCAAGGGTTACACCCTGGTACAACTTTACATGGCAGCCTATCTGTGTCGTTTCTCCAATAACAATTCCTGTTCCATGATCTATAAAAAAATGATCTCCTATTAAAGCGCCGGGATGAATATCAATTCCCGTTTTTGAATGAGCAAACTCTGTAAGTATGCGCGGCAGCAAAGGCACTTCAAAAATCAGCAGCTCATGTGCGATACGATAAAAGCATAAAGCAAAAAAGCCCGGATAAGCTCGTATTACTTCAAACTCTACCCTGGCAGCGGGATCACCATTCATTAGAGCAGATAAATCGGTATTTAAAATTCTATAAAGTTCAGGCAGTTTATTAAAAAAATTTTTAGCTATCGCTTCATTATTGCAATTATTGCAGGCTTTTGTTGCGTTTAAAATAAGAACCAGTTCATGCTCCAGTTTTTTATACTCTTTTTCTATTTCATTTATTGATGAAAAAGAAGATAACGACAATTCAGGATATAATAGGCTGATCACATTCATTGCCCATTCAGCAATTTCATTGTTACCTGGCACAATCTCTTTTTGCTGCTGCCTGCTTAAAATTTGTTTAAAAAAATTTTCGTGGATCATGGTTATAAATTATTGAGCAGGCGCATTTTCTTTTTTAATCACTTTCATATTCCATCTTATTTCTGTTCCTGCACGTCGTAATGTCTCGGCTACAGAGCAATGTTTATCTATTGATAAAGCAATGGCCTTTCTTGCTTTCTCTTCGTCAATATTTCCATGCAATTCAAAATTAATTTCAACAGATTTCCATAAAGATGGAATTACTTCCGTTTCTCTTTCTCCTGATATTTTTATTCTTAAATTTTCAACAAGTTGTCTTTGTTTTTTTAAAATAGAAATTATATCAATCGCACTGCAGCCGCCAAGTCCTGAAAGCAGCAACTGCATTGGTCTGAAGCCATAATTGTTTCCGCCATTATCAAGGCTTGTGTCAATATGTATAACATTATCATTTTCATCTTTTGCATCGAAACCAAAGTCACCAACTTTGCGTTCGATTTCAATAACATTCATAAATAAATTTTTGCAAAATTACCAAACCCATTCTTGTTATCCATAACCAGTCAATTACTTAACTTAACATTCGATTTTTTACATAAAAAAAAGCGGCACTACGCCGCTTCTTTATCTAAATTTTTAAATGAACTATTACTGTTTTGATCTTGTATTGTCTTGCCTTTGCTGCTCAGTATTATTGTCACTTTTTGTACCGGGTTGCCTCATCGTATTGTTTTGCATATTTCCATTTGGTTGGTTAAATCGTTGCTGTGGCTGCATCATACGATTATTTGCTCGTTTATTTTGTTGTTGATAATGTATCTGATTTTGCTGATTCACATTGTTATTCGTTCTTTGTTGATTAGTTATTCTCGGAGCCGGTTGTTGTTGATTATTATTCTGAACCGGCGCAACGGGCTTATTTACAGGCTGATTATTTTTATTATTATTATTCTGAAAAAACTGTGGCTTTTGCACGGCAGGTGCTGTCGTATTGTTCGCTGGTTGTTCCTTTTCATTCCTGTTTATATTTTCATTTCCCTGGTTTTGTCCGGCATTATTTGATGAATTATTTATCTGGTTATTTTTTTCGGGGAAAGTTCTTGCAGGCTGCTGTTGACTTTGTTGCGGTTGATTCTGCTGTGGCACATTTTCGTTATGGAGAACAGGAAAATGACTTTCGTTTTGCGGTGGAGTTGTTGTCCTGGCAGGCGCATTTCCATTAGTTACTTTCTGGGGATTAGGTTCGTTTTGTTCTCCTAGATTGATAACTTTTGCCGGCCTGTATGTTTGCTGGCTTTGTTGCTGAGCACTTTGTTTTATCACCGGCCTGTACATTTTTAAAGTGGAACCATTTACTTCAGGCCTTCCCGGAGTATTACTTTGTACAATCTTCACCGGCCCTATCTTTTGATGAGTCACTCTTTCAACGTCAGTTACAGATGGACCCGTTACATAGACCGTTTTGTTCGTAGTTACGTTTGTATTATTAATAACAGTTGTATTATTAATCATAGTTACACTCTGCTGGTTGTTTACATAATAATTATTAATCCGCGGGCTGGTAATATACTGCCCCGGTACGAATGTCCAATAATTATTAGGTATTTGTGAGCCGTAATATCCTTCTCCATTCATGCCGGGGCCCAAAGGTGCCCAGCCATAATAGTCGCCACCGGCTCGCCACGATACCCATGCTGGCGCCCACTCATAGCCAGGAAGCCACATCCATCCATATCCATTATCATACACCCATCTGCCATAGTGAAATGGTGCCCAGCCCCAGTTATAATCGGATGCCCACGTCCATCCATAAGAGGTGTATACCCAATGTCCATTGGAAGAATAAGGGCGAAACCCCTGATCATTAGGTGTCCATGCGTATCCATAACTTCCATAATTGACCCAGTTGCCGTAAGGGCTAAGGCCATCATAAAACTGCTGGTAAGTTATTTCAGGCTGGGCTGACTGATCATCACTGTAATAATTTTGCTGCGGATAATTTCTTGTTGCACTGCACGAACTAAGTAGTACAAATAATAGAGAAACGTAAGTATATATTTTTTTCATCGTTATCATTTTTTGTTATTGGTAAGACGTAAATAATGTCTTACGGTTGCTATAGTGTTTAAGTAAATTTAGTTTAACCAAGTGTTAACTCATAATGAGTATAAAATTAATTAGGATAAGCCATTTTCTTTTAAAAATAGCGTATGTTTTAAGCAGTTGTTTATACTTTTATCAATATTTAAAAAAATTACTAATGTCAACAAACCACAAAGTATCAAGAGCTGCTTCAACCATCATTGCTATTATTTTTTTAATACCACCTGCTATTTTTTTTCTTAAATGGACATCGCTGGGAAGAACATCGCCTAACCTTGATGAGGCCGAAAAAGTAAACATTTACATGGGCTATTTTTTATGGGCAAAAAATATCAACATGATATATTATATATCCATTATCTGCTGCGTGATCGTGATGGGTTTTGGTGCACGAAGTTTTCGGAATAATGTAGTAGCGGTGCGGCTTCTGATGTTCCTGGCAGTATTTTTCGCTGCTATTATTTTGTTATTTGACTTGTATCACCTTGTGTAATTATTCATAAGTATATTCAATAGTGCCCAGCAACCTTCTTTCTTTGGAATAGCATTTTTCTGTAGCACGAAGTCCTTGTTCATTATAGGTATATTTCCATACAAAATAATTATCACCTCCCTCTTCAGTTGAAATCATCTGCTTCGGCAAACCTGCACTTGTATACTCATACATGTAATTTGGCAAAAGCCTGTTGGCTCTTTCATTAAAGTGAACAACATCTGTAAGCCTGTTTTTATCATCATAATAATAAAAATATTTTTTATCAGATGCATTACCTTCTGCGTCTTCTTCAATAATGTTATTCGAAGAGTCGCTTACAAAGTGAATAGTAGATATGGATATTCCATTTTTCTTGCGAATCATTTTTTCCGGCCTTCCTTTATCGTCGTAAGTGTATTCATGTGTTTCTGTTATTTGCATTGAATCGCCATCGCCTTTAGTTACTATTTCCATAAGTGCCAACCTTCCGTTGTTATCATATGTATAATTGGTAACGCTTGAAGTTGTAGGCGTTTCATCAGTTGTTTTTATTAGCTTGCCATTTGTGTTATAATCTGAGGTTAATAGTGATTGACCTGTGATGTAAGATTTAGAGATCATCTGGGATTGCGTAAAATTTTTATTTAATTTTTTTTCGCAAAAAAAACCTTCGCTTGGTTCTCCATCATCTTCAAAACTTTTCACTTTTATAATCCTGAAATTGTTATTTTTTAAAATGGAGAACTCTTTCAAAAGCTGTTCATTGTTCCAGATGTCTTTATAATAATATTGAGCATTGCAATCAAAAAAAGAAGCAAGACATAAAAAGAAGAGAGCAACTTTAGCACCTGATTTTGCTGGTCTTTGGACGAAAATTTTTGACGACAATTGTTTAGTAATTTTTAGAATGTAAAATAATATAATAATTTTTGAGGTAAATTAGGTTTACTGTTTTTAACCATAATTTATTAAAATCCCTATTGTGGTTAAAAGCTGATCCTTCTTATAGATATCCAATCTTTTTAATAAATTATTTTTAATATAAATTTTATTTATTTACAAAACGTTTTTACTTAATAACTACTTATAAAGCGATATTTATAATGGACCAAAATGCGGGTATTGGAAGGCTTATTAATATAATGAATGAATTGCGGGAAAAATGCCCGTGGGATAAAAAGCAAACCATTCATACATTGCGACAGCAAACAATTGAAGAAACTTTGAACTTGCAGATGCGATTACAGATAAAGATTGGGATGGAATCAAAGAAGAACTGGGCGATTTATTCCTGCACATAATTTTTTATTCTAAAATAGCCGAAGGAAGAAAATAAATTTTCGATTCGGAAGATGTGATAAATGCAGTATGTGAAAAACTAATTAAAAGGCATCCGCACATTACCGGATCTTAATGCGGAGAACTTGTGAAAGTTAAAGATGAAGAAGAAGTAAAGAGAAACTGGGAGCAAATTAAACTTAAGGAAGGCAAAACAATCGGTATTAAGCGGGGTTCCAAAGTCTTTGCCTGCAATGGTAAAAGCCATGCGCCTGCAGGAAAAGGCAAAACAGGTTGGCTTTGAATGGGAAACCAAAGAACAGGTATGGGAAAAAATAGAAGAAGAAGAAAAGCGAATTGCTCGAGGCGGTTAAATTCGGTGATAGCAGAACATATTGAAGAAGAAGCTGGTGATCTTTTTTTCTCTGTAATTAATTATGTAAGGTTTTTGAATGTTGATGCAGAGAATGCGCTGGAGCTAACTAATAAAAAATTTATTAATCGTTTTACAAAAATGGAAGATGGCTGCAACTGCAAAAAAGGGACATAAACTTGTTGACATGTCTTTGGAAGAAATGGATGCGATGTGGAATGAAGATAAAAAAAGAAAAATTGTAATATTGAATACGCTTATAAAAACACCAACAACTTTTTTGGAAGAAACGGATATCTCCTGGTGGCTTCCGCATGGTTGTTTACATTTATCATTTATTATTGATAATTACTGGAGCGGCAATTCTACTACTAAAGCCGTGCAAAGAGCAGTGCAGAGAAGATATTATTAAAAAACGAAGAAAATTCAGGGTGCTTTTATCAAGGACACAGCTCTTATAAATAATATCATTAAACGGAGCTTATACAGAAAAGCAACTGGATGAAACTTGTTGAAAAAGATTATTTTATTTTTATTTACAAATTACTCCTTCGAATCACCCATTCCCTGTATTCTGGAATACGCAGATAATTCATTCCGGATTCAACGGTTCTTGATGTTACTGATGGTATACGATTGCAAAAGCTGGCCAATGGCTGGTATGTAATAAACAAAAAATCGTATGAGATTAGACAGCAGCTCCTTTATGCAATTGTTTCTCTTATACCGGTAAAGTGGAGTTATTATGTAGAAAACAAATACCTGCAAAATTCATTTATTGCAATTAATAATATTCAAAATGAATATGACGTAAGCCTAACACCAACCGAGTGCTCGAATAAAAGACATCAAAAGGCAAGCATTTTTTTATATTAAGCAGATTAACAAATTGTTGTGTCAAATTACGACAATATTTTTTCACTATTGCTGCGAATCCTGGCTGCTGTTTTGGTTCTTTTTTTTATTCACAAGCTTGCGAAATTTTATTATGAGAAAAAAGGTTTTTGGTATTCCTTTTTTATATTGATCATACCCGTATTATTGTTAAGAATCAAGTTATTATTTAGCCATACCATTAAATTTCCGGCAGCTTGAGTTATTTGATCCTGGCGATTTATGCTTCCAATTTTGTACTTCCCTCACTTGGCGACTTGCTTATTAATTCATTTCTTATTTATATGGATAGTTCTTTTCATCAGGTTTCATTTCAGGTTCAATTATTCTGATATTAATTTTAATTCCAAGGCAAAAAAATATATTGCTGTTGGCATTTATCAGCCTTATTGATGATTGCTATTACGGTTTTTGTGGTAACATCGTACGAAGCCTTGTATTCGATTCGCAGATATCATTTGATGTGATCAATTTTTTTACATTGAATATTTATAGCGTTATTGGTTTTATTGTTTTGAGTTGCGTTGCTACAGGCTATTTCTTTCTGATCCAAGTATTCTTTCAATCCGCTGAAGGCAGTTATACAAGTCCAACTGGTTTGATTTATATTTATCTATTGCTGTCATAGGTCTTGTTTTTTTTACATTCAGGCTTCATTCTTCACATGTCACTTTCGATTTTGTCTTGCTTGCATGGCTGTTGTTTTTTATTTTCTTTTAAAAAGGATTTTCTTTCGTTACAGGCTTATAATCTTATCTCATCAAGATTTATTTTTTGGCTTTTTTTCTTTTCCGTTTCTATTACCGCAGCGATCATAATACAAAACAGTAAGAAGGAGACTGGAACAAAGAAAGCATTTTGCTGAAAACCTTGCCAGCAAGGCAGATCCGGCCGGGGAGATGATGATGAACATTGTGCTCACAGATTTTAATACCAGCAATAAGTCCTATTCAATTTTTTAACGGTTTAAAAACAAAATGATCAAACAGGTTTTTAAAAGATAGTCTCATAAACGAAAATTTTTCCGGCTATCTCAACAAATACGATACAAGGATTTATACCTTTAATGCAAATGAAAACGCCGCTTTATAATGATGATTCTACCAATTTCAATTCATTGAATACAATCGTACAAACACAGGGCAAGCCAACAGGAATACCTGATCTTTATTATTATGATGTTTCTTACGACCGGTTTAATTATATAAGTAAAAAAGAAATTACAGACAGTGCCGGAACAAACACTGGGATATATTTTTATAGTTTCGAAACCAAAGAAATATAAAAGCGATGCGCTTATACCCGGAACTTTTTTCAAAGGGCAATGCCAATTCAATAGAAAGCTCATCGGTATATGCTTTTGCCGTTTACAATAACAGACAACTTAGCACCAGTAATAATGATTATCCTTTTCCGACAGTCGATAGATCCAAGCTTCATTTACTTACAATGAATTTCGAATTGTAAACAAAGATGGCTACGAGGAACTTTGGTATCAGGCCAATGCAGGATAAGGTAATTGTGATTGCCCGGCAGGATAATTTCTTTATTGAATCAATTACATTGTTTGCATATTTATTTTGTTCATTTCTTATGATAACGGTTATTTTTAATTTATTGAACAAACTTGTTGGTGGCAAAGCTTGTTCGGCCAATTTTAAATCTTTCTGGCAATTCACTATTCGCAACCAGGTTCATGGAACTATTATCACCATAAGCATTTTTTCTTTCCTTGTAATTGGCGTTACCACTATTCTTTTTTTTATAAGCCGCTACCATAGTAATAACAGGGAAAAGCTTAGCAGAACTATTCATGTGATGGAAAATGAAATCCGGAATTCGATTGATACCATATCTATGTCCGAGATAAGAGATGATAAATTTTGATTCACTTCCAAATGGAAAACTGGAAGAGACATTAACAGAGTTGCAGGCATACATGCAGCAGACATAAACCTTTACGATCTGAACGGAGATCTTAAAGTTTCATCACTGCCTTTGCCATATAAGAAAGGAATCGTAAGTGAAAAAATGGACCCAATTGCATTTTTTCATTTGAGCAAATTGAAGGATGTACAGTTTTTCCAGGAGCAACAGATAGGCACTCTTGAATACCTTAAGCAATTATGTGCCGGTGAGAGATGAAAACGGAAAGGAGTATGCTTACCTGAATATTCCTTATTTCGAATCGCAAAATAATCTGCAGGATGAAATATCAAATTTTTTGTTACCATCATTAATCTTAATGCGTTTATATTTCTTAGTGGCAGGAATCATTGCGTTATTTATCACCAATAGAATTACAAGGTCGTTTTCTTTAATAAGCAATAAGATGAAAGAAGTGAATCTTGAAAAAACAAATGAAGAGATCGTCTGGACACGTAAAGATGAAATAGGAGAGTTGGTAAATGAATATAATAAGATGGTGAAGAAACTGGATGTAAGCGCACAAGCTGCTTGCTAAAAGTGAAAGAGAAGGTGCATGGCGGGAAATGGCGAGGCAGGTGGCGCATGAAATTAAAAACCCGCTAACACCTATGAAGCTTGAATTTGCAATACCTGCAAATGGCAATTGATAATAATTCTCCTGAAGTAAAAAATATATCATTATATGTTGCAAATATTTTGCTTGAGCAGATTGATCATCTTTCCCAAATAGCCAGCGATTTTGCGCAATTTGCAAATATTGGCAATGCAAAAAACCAACTTATTTGATATCAATAGTATGCTCTTAAATGTTGCTTCGCTTTATTCTACGAATGAAGAATCCAGGTAAATAAATAATTTATATCCATAGTGAAATTATTATTGAAGCTGATAAAACACAAATCAATCGGTTGTTCACAAACCTTTTGCAAAATGCGGTGCAATCGGTTCCCGAACCACGGTAAACCAATAATAGAAATATCCAGCATGCGCGGGCATAATAACAATGTGATTATTTCAATAAAAGATAATGGAAATGGTATTGAGCGGACAAGATGTATAATAAAATCTTTACGCCTAATTTTACGACGAAAACATCTGGAACCGGCCTTGGGCTTGCAATGTGTAAAGGTATAGTTGAAAAGCTAAATGGGAAAATATGGTTTGAAACTGAAGGAAGGGAAATTGGACAATTTTTTTTGTACAATTACCTTTGGTAGAAGAATAAAGTTTTTTTTCGTTTGAAGGGTAACGTTTATTTTTTTCACTATAAATGTTGGTTTATAAATCTTGTTATAACAAAAAATAGTTTAATAAAATTTCGTTTATACGGTAACTGTTACCGTGCACTTGTTCATTGAATATTATGGATTCAAACACTACAGAATTGTTTAAGCGGATCCATTTATAATTATTATCAGAAGTATTTTACGGCCGCCTGAAAGGCTTGCCGGCAAAGGATTGTAGATGAAATAAAAAAGTCCCGATGAACGGGACTTACTTATTTCTGCTTAAAATAAAACTATTTTTTCTTAGCAGCTTTTTTTGCGGAGCAGCTTTTTTAGGAGCCGCTTTTTTTGCAGCCGCTTTTTTAGGAGCAGCTTTTTTTGCAGCAGCTTTTTTAGGAGCAGCTTTTTTTGCCTTTGCCATGTTTTTAGAATTTAATTGTTAGTAAATAATAACTAAAAATAAAAACATTTTTTTAACTGCCAAAAATTATTTAATAAAACTATGCAGTGGCTTCAGCAGGATTTACAGAAACAAATGTTTTATCACCTCTTGCTTTTTTTGAATTCAACAACACCATCTGTTGTTGCAAAGATGGTAAAGTCTTTTCCAAGACCAACATTTTTTCCAGGATGATAAACAGTTCCGCGCTGACGAACAATAATGTTACCAGAGATAGCAGCCTGTCCGCCAAAAATTTTTACACCTAATCTTTTGCTTTGTGAATCACGGCCGTTTTTTACTGAGCCTTCACCTTTTTTATGAGCCATAATTTAAAATTAAAAATTATAATTTTAAAATGATCATTAAATGTATAATTTTTTGCATGATCTTATTTATGCAATATCTGTTACTTTTATTTGAGTGTACTGAGTACGATGACCATGTTTTTTTCTAAAGCCTTTTCTTCTTTTCATTTTAAAAGCAATCACCTTTTCGCCTTTACAAGTTCATTTATAATTTCTGCTTTTACGGTAACCTTTAGCATCTGTCGCCTAGATGAAATCTTTCCATCATTGTCATGTAAAAGAATTTCAGAAAATTCAAGCTTATCGCCGGTTTTACCTGCTAAGATGAGGCACATATAAACTTTGACCTGGCTGAACTTTAAATTGCTGACCTGCGATTTTTATAACTGCAAACATAATTTCCAAATTTTGGAGTGCAAATGTAAGGGATTTGGCTAAAATTAACTGATAACATGAATGGTAATTTTCATTTGTTTATAATTTCAGCTTTTTATCATACTTTGAAGGCTAACAGTATTTATTTATAAAAATTAAACCTTTGATTGATTTTACAAAAGATTTTCGGTTTTTTTTTAGCATATATGGATTTTATGATTTTTCTGTTATTCATGTTTTTGCTGTTGCCCTTTTTTGCTTTTCGTTTCTTATTGAAGATGTAAAAGGTGGAAATATTTTATATAGAATTTGCCGGCTTTGGGCAGATGCTGTTTTTCTTTTTTACTGGCAATAAACATATAAAATATTTATGAAGAAAAGCATGATGATAAATCGGAATATATTTTTGTAAGCAACCATATTTCTTATTTGGATATTCCGATGATGATGAAAGCAATCGGAACACAGCACATTCGTATTTTGGTAAATCTGAAATGACAAAGATTCCTGTGTTTGGGTTTATTTATAAGAAAGGCGCAGTGTATGGTGAACAGGGAAAATGCAAGTAAACGCGCGGAAAGTATAAAGCAACTTAATCAATTTTTTGCACAAAAAATTTCAGTTTTTATTTGCCCTGAAGGAACTTTTAATACGACACATAAACCGCTAAAAGATTTTTATGATGGAGCTTTCAGGATTGCTATAGAAACCAAAAACCTATAAAGCCTATTTTATTTTTAGATACTTACGACAGGCTTAATTACAAAAGTATATTTTCACTTAACCCGGGAAAATGCCGTGCAGTATACCTTTCAGAAACTATCTACTAATGGGCTTACTGTAAAAGATGTAACAATGCTTAAGGAAAAGATTTATAAGCAAATGGAAGAATGCATTGATACAATATAATGCATCCTGGATTGAATAAGAATATTCATCAGCACTCTTTAATCTGTTTGAATTTATCTTTGCATAAATGATTGATGACAACTTTAAAGGAAGAGGATTTTTTTTCAATAAAGTAATCAACAAGACGCGATGTGGATTGAAGTTATTCTTCCACTTTCTATTCCTAAAACTTATACTTATTCTGTTCCTTCACAGCTTAATTAATAAAATAAAGATTGGTTGCCGTGCAGAAGTTGTTTTTGGAAAAAATAAAAAATATGCAGGTATTATAAAATCTTTAAGCAAAAAAAAACCGGCTTATGAAACAAAAGATATTTTAAATATTATAGATGATGAGCCCATCGTTTATCCGCAGCAATTGCGGCTTTGGAAGTGGATAAGTGAATATTATATGTGCAGTGAAGGAGAAGTAATGGCTGCTGCTTTGCCTACGCATTTAAATTAAGCAGTGAAACTGTTTTAATATATAATGAAGAATATGGTGATGATTTTTCTGAACTTGATAATGATGAATATCTCGTTGCAGAAGCGTTGCTTATAAAAAAAGAATTGCAGCCTCACTGAAGTTCAGCAGCTAACAGAAATCATTCATGTGTATCCGTTAATAAAACAGCTAATTGATAAAAAAGTTTGTTTTGTATGGGAAGCGATCAACAGATAAATACAAAGAGAAAAAAGAAAATTTTGTTATTCTGAATCCCGCATATGGATAATGATGAATAACTTAATGAACTACTGAATAATATTAAAAGCTCCTAAGCAAATGGAACTGTTGCTAAGCTTTTTGCATCTTGATAAAAACTGAAGGTGAAGTTACTCAAACAGAGCTATTAAAAAAATCAGGTGCTTCTGCTGCGCAATTAAAAGGTCTTGTAGAAAAAAATATTTTATTTATCGAAAAACGCAATATTGACAGGCTTGCAAGCCTTCCAAAAAAAATGGATATAACGTTTGAACTGAATGATGCCAGGATAAGGCTTTGAATGAAATTGATGAAGCATTTCTTGAAAAAGATGTTTGCCTTTTACATGGAGTTACCAGCAGTGGCAAAACACAGTTATATATTAAGCAGATTGAAAAGTTTATTAACGAAGGAAAACAGGTGTTGTATCTGTTTCCGGAAATTACACTAACCGCTCAGATTATACGAAGACTGCAAATAAATTTTGGTGGTAACATTGCTATCTATCATTCCAAGTTTAATAACAATGAAAGAGTAGAGCTCTGGAATAAAATAAAAACCGGAGAATTAAAAATTATTCTTGGTGCAAGAAGCGCGTTGTTTCTGCCATTTAAAAATCTTGGTTTAATAATAATTGATGAAGAACATGATCCATCCTTTAAGCAACAGGAGCCGCCACCGAGATACAATGCAAGAGATACTGCGGTGTTTTATGCATCTCTTTTTAAGGCCAAAGTTTTGATGGGCAGTGCCACACCATCCATAGAAAGTTATTACAATGCGTAAAAAATAAATATGCATTGGTTAAACTTAAGGAAAGATATGGTGGCATTCAGATTCCGGAAATAAAATTATAGACACCAGAACAGTTGCTGCTTCACAAAAAGGAAAGGTGATGATTTCGCCGCAATTGAAAGCGGCTATTGAAGACGCAATGAAAAATGAAAGGCAGGTTATTCTTTTTCAAAACAGGCGAGGATATGCACCTTTTTTAATTTGTGGAACATGTGGCTATATTCCTCAATGCAAGAATTGCGATGTTACACTTACGCTTCATAAATATTCTAATAAGCTGCATTGCCATTATTGCGGAAGCACTTACTCCGAAGCTTGCTACTTGCCCTGCCTGCGGAAGTGTGAACTGGATGGAAAAAAATTTTGGAACAGAAAAAATAGAAGAAGACCTTGCAAGTGAGTTTCCCAATAACGGATTGCACGAATGGATGTGGATGCGGTGAAAGGAAAAAATGCGCATGATACATTGATAAAATTATTTGAGCAACATCGGATTGATATACTCGCAGGAACACAAATGGTTGTAAAAGGGCTTGACTTTGAAAAGGTAAGCCTGGTGGGCATTTTGGATGCTGATGGCTTACTAAGCTTTGCCGATTTTCAGGGTAAATGAAAGAGCTTTTCAATTGATGGAACAGGTGAGCGGAAGAGCAGGACGAAAAAATGAACAGAGGGCTCGTGTTGATACAGGCTTCAAAGATTAATCATCCTGTTTTATTATTTGTGCAGCAGCATGATTATAAAAAATTTTATGAACATGAAATTGCAGAGCGCAAACAATTTTTTTATCCGCCATTTAGCAGGCTTATCCGCTTAACTTTAAAACATAAAATAAAAGAGGTAGTGCAGGATGCGGCTGATGAATTATTGCAATTTTTTAAAAAAAGATTTTCAAGTATTTGTCAGGACCTGCTGCGCCGGTAATTAGCAGGATAAGGGATCATGTATCTTATGGAAATTTTGATAAAGCTTCCTAAAGATGCGGTTCACATACAGTCACAAAAAAAAGTAATCATAAATAATATTGATCTTTTAAAGGCTGAAAAACAGTTCAGAAGTGTAGTCGTAATGCCCGATGTTGATCCGATATAAATAATTTTAAATGCAAGTGCTGCAAAATTTTTCATTAAAAAAATATAACACATTTGGTATTGATGTTTATGCAAAATATTTTTGCAACATTTAATTCTATTAATGATCTGCATAATTTTTATGAGCAAAAAAAAATACCGAATGAACGTTCACTCATTTTAGGAGGCGGAAGCAACATTCTTTTTACACAAGATTTTGATGGCATTGTTTTAAAAAATGATATAAAAGGAATCGAAGAAATTAAAGAAGACAATCGCTATGCATATGTAAAGGCTGGAGCAGGAGAAAACTGGCATAGGTTTGTTATATATTGTATTAATAAAAATTTTGGTGGCGTAGAAAATCTCTCTTTGATCCCGGGAAATGTTGGCGCATCTCCTATGCAAAATATAGGCGCTTACGGTGTAGAGATAAAGGATGTCTTTTATTCGCTGGAAGCATTTCATTTAAAAGAAAAAAAGATAGTAACATTTACTTTGAATGATTGCGAGTTTGGCTATAGGGAAAGTATTTTTAAAAAACAATTTAAAAATCACTTTGCAATTTTAAATGTTACTTATAAACTTAACAAACATCCGGATTTTAATATTTCTTATGGTGCTATTAAAGACGAATTGCAAAAAATGAATGCAGATGAATTAACGCTAAAAACCATATCTGACGCGATTATTAGCATTCGCACTTCAAAATTGCCTGATCCAAAGGCGATTGGCAATGCGGGAAGCTTTTTTAAAAACCCGGTTATAACCGATAAAGATTTTCCGCATTTAAAGGTTCATTTTCCATCTATGCCTTTTTTTAAAAATGAAACGGATCAATCAATAAAAGTTCCTGCCGGCTGGCTTATTGAACAGTGTGGATGGAAAGGCTATCGCAAAGGAGATGCAGGTTGTTATGATAAACAGGCATTGGTATTAGTTAATTATGGAAATGCAAAAGGAGAAGAGATTTTGAATTAAGTAAGGAAATAAAAAAGTCAGTAGAGAAAAAATTTAGGATAGTTTTGGAAAGAGAAGTTAATATTGTTTAACAATGCAGCGTTGCAAAAAATATTGATGTCATTAACAAAAGCTTTATGAGAAAAATATTACTATTACTTCCTGTTGTTTTATTTACATCAACACTTTTTGCCCAGGATAAAATTTACAAATTAAGAGGCGACGTTATTAAAGCTAAAGTAATTGAAATTGGAACGGATGAAGTAAAATATAAATTATATGATAACCCTGACGGGCCTTTATATGTTATAGATAAAGCGGCTGTGAGCAAGATTGAATATGCAAATGGAACTGTTGAAAAGTATAAGCTCAGCTATAAAGATCCAGCGAATTATGAAGGACAATTAACCAAAGCTATCAAGCTAAATTTTCTCGCTCCACTTTTAGGTTATACGCAGTTTTCATTTGAAAAATCGGTTGCTCCTTTAAAAAGCTATGAATTGTCTTTAGGGATTATTGGCGCGGGAAAAAATAGCGAGATTGACGATTATTATATAAACGGACAGAATCAGCCTTATCGACGAAATGCTTTTGGAGGTTTTATTGAAGCGGGATATAAATTCACTAAGCTTCCGAATTTTTATAATAAAGGCTTAAGGATGATACATCTTTTGCAAGGCTCTTATGTTAAGCCCACCGCTATTTTCGGCTATTATTCTGATAATGCATTAAATTATAAAACGGGTGATCCTGTGTTGCAAAAAAGACATAATGTTTTCGGTGCTGTAGTGGTTAATCTTGGGCACCAATGGATCTTTGGCGATAAATTTTTATTAGATATTTATTATGGTCTTGGTTATGCATTTGATAACTCAAAGAGCAATTACGATGATTATTATTCTGATGAAATATATAATCATTTCGTAATTCAAAAAACAGGAGATGGCGCAAGCCTTGGGTTTAGCGGAGGTATAAAAATAGGATTGCTTATTAAATAGTATATAATAAAAAAAGCCAGATTAACTCTGGCTTTTTTGTAAAAAGTTTTATTTAAAATCTTCATCATCCAGTTCTTCATCTCTGAAAGATTGCGTACTTAAATTCAGCATACTTCCCATAAGATCTTTAAATTCAATTTTGCCTTCCACTACTTTTTTACTTATTAAAGAATAAGCAGAAAGCCCATGCAATACAAACTCCATCAGCAAAGCATTTTCCTTTGCATTAGCATTTGGAAAATGCTTTTTTACAATGCCATACAAGCCATCTACTTTATATAGCAGATGAATTTTATCATCATCTTTTAAATTAAAAAAGATATTCAAATGATTGCCTGAATCAAACCACCTTATAATTGCTTTATAAGGATTTTCATCAGGCGCAACATCCCTTGCTTTTTTCTTTTTAAATGTTTCAGGGTTTGGAAAATATTTTGCGAATTGTGTACGAATAGCTTTCTCCATTAAGTTGAAAGCAACCTGGTAAGGACCTTCCTGTTCTCCTTCATAAACCAATTCTATTTTGCCCGTTATGGAAGGAATAATACCAGTAAGATCACTGATCCAAACTTGCGTTTCTTTTTCCTTATTAATGATTGCACTTCTTTCTGCAGCGCTCACCGCATTTTCATATGCAGCAATAGTAAGCCGGGCAGATACACCGCTTTTTTTATCAACATATTCACTGCTCCTTGCTTCAAATGAAACCTGCTCCATCAGTCGTTTTACAAGATCGCTTACATTTACTTTTTTCAACTGGTCTTCATGTATTGCTGCTTCTTGTTCGGTTATTGATAAAGATGTTTCAATGCTTGCAGGATAGTGAGTAAGTATCTGGCTTTCTATCCTATCTTTAAGCGGCGTTACAATCGCACCACGATTGGTATAATCTTCAGGATTGGCAGTAAAAACAAACATAATATCCAGAGGCAATCTTAATTTAAATCCTCTTATTTGCAAATCACCTTCTTCCAGAATATTAAACAGTGAAACCTGTATGCGTGCCTGAAGATCGGGTAATTCATTTATTACAAAAATCCACGATTACTCCTCGGAATGATGCCATAATGAATTACTCTTTCATCAGCATAACTTAAGTTTTAAGTTGGCGGCTTTTATCGGGTCAATATCACCGATAAGATCGGCAACACTTACATCTGGCGTTGCAAGTTTTTCTCCATAGCGTTTGCTTCTGTGCAGCCATTCTATCGGAGTATCATCGCCTTTTTCTTCAACGAGATCTTTGCCATATTTACTTAATGGTTTAAAAGGATCATCATTTACTTCACTGTCTGCAATAATGGGAATATATTCATCAAGCAGATCGCGTCATTTGCCTGGCCATCCTCGTTTTTGCCTGTCCGCGTAATCCTAAAAACAAAATATTGTGCCTTGATAATAACGCTCTTTCTGTATCAGGGATTACGGAATCTTCATAGCCAATAATACCGGGAAAAGTAATTTCCTTTTTGCCAATTTTTTTAATAAGATTTTCGCGTATTTCTTCTTTTATTGATCTTGATTTATAACCGCTTTTTTTTAGTCGCCTAAGTGTTTTATGTGTTGTATATTCATTTTAGTTATTTTAATTTTTTGCCAAATTTTTACTCATGGCAAGCAACATTATTATTTAATAAAATGAAAGATTAATAAACAGTTTTTCTTTTTCCGCTTTCAAAATCTTTAAAAATGAAAGCACCTAATTTATCAAGCGAAGCAAAGAAAGCTTTGCCATTATTTGTTTCTGTAAACTCTGTAACAAATCGTTGAAGATATGGATCGCTTGCTATCATAAAAGTAGTAATAGGAATTTTAATTTTTTTGCATTGCGCAGCAAGGTTCATGCACCTGTTTAATATTCTCCTGTCAACTCCAAAACTATTTTTATAATATCGCTTACCCATTTTCAGACAGGTTGGTTTTCCATCAGTGATCATGAAAATTTGCTTGTTAGGATTTTTTCTTCTTCTTAAAATATCCATTGCAAGTTCAAGTCCGGCAACGGTATTGGTATGATAAGGCCCAACTTGCAGATAAGGCAAATCTTTTATTTCAACCGTCCATGCATCATTGCCAAATACTACGATATCCAGTGTGTCTTTTGGATATTTTGTAGTGATAAGTTCACTCAGTGCCATTGCCACTTTCTTTGCAGGCGTTATCCTGTCTTCGCCATACAATATCATGCTGTGAGAGATGTCGATCATCAACACAGTGGATGTTTGTGCTTTGAAATCCGTTTCTCTTATTTCAAGATCATTTTCATGCATGGTAAAGCTTTCCACTCCATGATTGATCTGCGCATTTCGGATAGATTCAGTAAAATCAATCTGCTCCAGCGTATCTCCAAATTGGAAAGGTCTTGTTTCAGGATTTATTTCATCTCCGCCCCCAGGCTTAAAAGTATTATGATTGCCCTGTCTTGATTTTTTTAAGTTTACCGAAAATTTCTTCAAGACTTCTTTTGCGAATGCCTTGCTCCGTTTTAGGAGTTATTTTTATTTCACCATTTTGCTTGTTGTCATTGATATATCCTTTATCCTTCAGGTCTTCGATAAAATCTCCCAATCCATATTCATCATTGGTAAGCTTATATTCTTTATCAAGTTCTGTGAGCCATCTCAGTGCTTCACTTACATCGCCACTGGTATAAGTCAGGAGTTGCATGAAAATATCCAGCATCTTTTCAAAAGAAGATTTGCTGTTTTCATTAGGATTATATTTTGAGAAATTATGGCCAATCATTATTATTAATTTTTACTAAACAATTTTTGTAAATGCTTACCTGAGATAAGATAACTGCGTAAGCTTGAACATTAACTATTGGTACGGAAATCCTTTTGCTTTACTGTAGCAATTTACAAAACAATTATTTTAAATGGTTGTTCGATTTGTTAATGTAAGAGACGAAAAAAATTTAAAGATTCAATCTTTTAAAAGTATGATTGCAAGAATTATTTTATAAGCGAACCAAAATAAAACTTTTTAAAAATATATATCGACTATAACTTCTTAAAATGTAAGAATACATTAAAAAAAAAGCCCTTCCATAGAATGGAAAGGCTTAATTAAAAACTAAGTATAATGTTTATTTTCCTATTGCTTTACTAACGTTGTTTTCTCTCCTGTTTAGCCTGCGTTGTTCAGCTTTTGTAATATGTCCACCATCCTTTGATGCATCATATCTTTCAGTGGTGCGAATGCTGTGGTCTCTTGCATGAAGCTCTGCAGCTTTAGCTTTTGAAATTTCGCCATCTTTTACTTCTTTGTGAATTCTCCTGTCCTGGTTTCTCAAACGAGTATTAACTTCAGCACGGCGAGGATGTGCTACCTGTGCAAAAGAAGTTGTTGAAATTCCTACACAAGCTACAAGAGCTATTAAAAAAATCTTTGCTT
This sequence comes from uncultured Chitinophagaceae bacterium, assembly GCA_963823975.1. Lineage (GTDB taxonomy): Bacteria > Bacteroidota > Bacteroidia > Chitinophagales > Chitinophagaceae > Ginsengibacter. The sequence goes on from CAWGNP010000001.1 coordinate 880,916, forward strand.
TCATAAATATAATTTTTGTTTTATGTTGTATAAGATGTGTGTTTATCATTAAAGTTTAATCAATAAAATTTTTATAGAAAATATTTTTATAAGTATGTATTAAATTGTGTGAATACTTTTCTCTTAATAACATTGAATGTATTTTTATAAAAAAGTGCTTGTATGATGAGAAGTTGCATAATTATCTTGTTTGTTTTATCCGGCATTATTTCTTTTGCACAAAAGGCGAATGAAAAAAAATTACTTGCTAAGGAAAACATTTCTGACTCTGCCTTGCTCGATCTGGTGCAACATCAAACATTTAAATATTTCTGGGATTTTGCACATCCTGTAAGTGGCATGGCAAGAGAAAGAAGCAACATAGCTTATGATTATGGTGATGAAGTGGTAACTACCGGTGGTACTGGCTTTGGTGTTATGTCCATAATTGTTGCAACCGACCGGCATTGGATTGCAAGAGATACTGCCGCAAGGTTTTTATTAAAGATGGTTAAGTTTTTATTTAAAGCAAATTCCTATCATGGTGTTTTTTCTCATTGGATGAATGGAACCACAGGAAAAACAATTCCCTTTAGCCGTAAAGATGATGGAGCAGATCTTGTAGAAACTTCTTATCTCTTCCAGGGATTGTTATGTGCGAGGCAATATTTTAATGCTAATAACCCAACTGAAAAAAACCTTCGCAATTATATCAACGGGATGTGGAACGATATAGAGTGGGATTGGTTTACAAGAGATGGGCGTGATGTGCTGTACTGGCATTGGAGCCCGAATAACGGGTGGGCTATGAATTTTCCTGTGCGTGGTTTTAATGAATGTCTTATTATGTATGTACTTGCAGCAAGCGGTAAGCGTTATCCTGTAACTGCTGATGTGTATCATCGTGGGTGGGCTCAAAGCAATTTTTTTAAAAATGGTAAAACTTTTTTTGGCTATACATTGCCTTTGGGATTTGATGATGGCGGCCCTCTTTTCTTTTCACAATATTCTTTCCTGGGCCTTGATCCTCACGGCCTGAAAGACCGGTATGCAGATTACTGGATGCAAAATCAGAATCACACTTTTATTAATCATGCTTATTGCGTAGCCAATCCTGGAAAGTTTAAAGGTTATGGTGCGGACTGCTGGGGGCTTACGGCTTGCGATACTTATAATGGATACAATGCTTATTCACCAACCAATGACTCTGGTACAATAGCTCCAACAGCAGCCTTGTCGGCATTTCCTTATACACCAGATTTCTCGATGAAAGCATTGAGGCATTTTTATTTTGACCTTGGTGATAAAATATGGGGTGAGTATGGCTTTACTGATGCATTTAATGAAACTAAAAACTGGTATGCAAAATCATATCTAGCGATTGATGAAGGGCCAATAGTGGCTATGATAGAAAACTACAGGAGCGGCTTGCTCTGGAAACTTTTCATGAGTTGCCCGGAAGTGCAATATGGATTGAATAAGTTGGGTTTTACATCACCTTATTTTAAATAAACATTTATGTCGCAATTTCATTTAACGCAGCAACAAATTGATGATTATAAAAAAGATGGTTTTGTTATTATCAAAAATTTTTTGAGAGAAGATGAAGTAAACAAGTTATACAAGATAGCAACGGACGATAATGTTTTGCAAAAGCATGCTTTTGATTTAAATGATCAGTCAGGTAAAAAAACAAAGCTTACGCTTTGGTACACGCCTGGCAATGATGCTTATGGCCTGCTTACAAAGAGTGAGCGAATGATTGATTCAGTAAATAAATTGTTGGATGGAGACAGCGCTGTTTGCCATTTTCATAGCAAGCTAATGCAGAAACAACCGAAAGTTGGCGGCGCCTGGGAGTGGCACCAGGATTATGGTTACTGGTATAAAAATGAATTTTTATTCCCTGATGAAATGATGTCTGTAATGATTGCCATTACTGATGCTTGCAAGCAAAACGGATGCATGCAGGTTATAAAAAGATCTCATAAAATGGGACGCATAGAGCATGGGTTTGCAGGTGAACAAGTTGGCGCATCACAGCATTACGTTGATCTTGCTTTGCAAACAATGGAATTGATTTATGTAGAAATAAATGCTGGTGATGCATTGTTTTTTAGCAGCAATCTTTTGCACCGCAGCGAGGCCAATACATCTGAAAGGCCACGCTGGTCGCTCATTTCAGTTTATAACAGGAAAAATAACATTCCTTACAATGAACCATCGCAGTCAAGCACTATTCCTTTGCAGTCCGTACCTGATGAAGCATTGATGAATTGGCAAACAGAAGAGATAACAAGCGCTGCAAACTTTTTAGAAAAAGAAAAAGATGAGGCTTTAAAATAATCAAATACTTTGCAAATAAGTTTATATCATTCATCAACAATTAATATCAATATATGAGATTAGCGATTCTTGGATCAGGATTTATAGCACGTTTCTATGCCGATGCATTAGTAGCACAACGAAGAAAAGATGTAATAACAATGGTGTACAGTCGCACGCAAGACAATGCAAAAAGGTTTGCTGATGATTACAAAGTACCTAATTATACGACCAACATTCAGGAATGTGTGGAACATAAAAATGTAGATGCTGTGATCATCGCATTGTCAAATGATATGCATCTGGAATCAATACTTGCATGCGCAGCCGCGGGTAAACATGTGTTATGCACGAAACCTTTGGGACGTAATGCCACTGAGGCTTTGCAAATGTTACAAGCTGTTGAAAAGGCAAACGTTGTAGGAGGTTATCTCGAAGATCTTTGTTACACGCCAAAGTTTTTGAAATCACTTGCAAGTATAAAAAACGGAAGCATTGGAGAGGTGATTTGGGCAAAAAGTCGTGAAACGCATCCCGGGCCGCACAGTGATTGGTTTTGGGATAAAAACAAATCGGGTGGGGGAGCAATGGTAGATCTTGGTTGTCATTGTATAGAAATCAGCAGAAATTTTATTGGCAAGAACATAAAGCCTGCAGAAGTAATGTGCTGGGCGGATACACGCGTGCATCCAATAGACGCTGAGGATAATGCGATTGGTTTGGTAAAGTATGAAAATGGCGCTATTGGCCAGTTTGAGGTAAGCTGGTCTTTCCGCGGCGGCATGGATTTGCGGGATGAAATTATGGGCACGGAAGGAACGATTTGGTTAAATAATTTTCTGCGTACTGGTTTTGAAATGTTTACTTCTGGCAAGGCTGGAAGCTATGTTGCTGAAAAAGCCGAGAGCACACAAGGCTGGCTATTCCCGGTTGGTGACGAAGTGAATGAATTAGGTTATAACCACATGTTTACTGATATGTTTGAAGCAATAGAAAATAACAGGCAGCCCGCTGAAAATTTCTATGACGGATATATTGTAAATGCAATTATTGATGCGGCTTATAAGTCAGCTTCTTCCAAACAGTGGGAGCCTGTTGTAATTGAAGATTGGCGTGGCATTGTGGCAAAAAAAGAAACAAAAAAGTATAACAGCTATGATGAAAATTATTATTTAATAAAAGAAGAAGTATTGCCAAATGGTGATAAAAAAACCATTCTTAAAAATAAAAAGACGGGCTCAATTGAAATAAGATAAAGAAAGTAAACTACGAGTTAAGAATGTCATGTTTTTATTTGCATAAAAATAATTTTTTAATAAAACTATTTGCTGTAGTTATTGGGCTAAATTTTTTACATCAATCTTCATTTGCACAGCAAAAAACGTATTGCAATCCTGTCAATATCGATTATGGATACACACCGATCCCCAGCTTCACTGAGTGGGGTCGGCATAGAGCCACGGCTGATCCGGTAATTGTAAATTATAAAAACGATTATTATTTATTTTCTACCAACCAATGGGGTTATTGGTGGAGCAGCGATATGCTTCATTGGAATTTTATTTCAAGAAAATTTTTGCGTCCATGGAATACCGGAACGTATGATGAATTATGTGCACCGGCTGTTGGTATCATTGGTGATACCATGATTGTTTTTGGCTCAACATATACCTCCAATTTTACCATTTGGATGAGCACTAATCCAAAAGCCAATGAATGGAAACCGCTGGTAGATTCATTTGAAATCGGCGGATGGGATCCTGATTTTTTCACTGATGATGATGGAAAATTATACATGTATAATGGGAGCAGCAATAGGTATCCCATTTATGGAATAGAGCTCAACCGCAACACGATGCAGCCTGTTGGCACGCGAAAGGAAATGTACTTTTTGGAAGATTGGCGTTATGGCTGGCAACGCTTTGGCGAATATTATGATAACACTTTTCTTGATCCTTTTATTGAAGGTTCGTGGATGACAAAGCATAATGGTAAATATTATTTGCAATATGGCGCGCCCGGCACCGAGTTCAGTGGTTATGCAGATGGTGTTATTGTTGGTGATAATCCTTTAGGACCTTTTACACCACAATCAGATCCTTTGTCATTTAAACCAGGTGGCTTTGCGCCTGGAGCAGGCCATGGTTCTACATTCCAGGACAATTATAAAAATTGGTGGCACGTCTCTACGATGGTAATAGGTGTAAAAAATAATTTTGAAAGAAGGATTGGAATATGGCCTGCAGGCTTTGATAAAGATGATGTAATGTGGTGCAATACTGCCTTCGGCGATTATCCGCATTATTTGGCTTCGGCAAAAAAAGACAGCTCTGATTTTACAGGATGGATGTTGTTGAATTATAAAAAGCCTGTCATCGTTTCATCTACGCTTGGTGCTTACAGCCCAAACAATGCCGTGGATGAAAATATAAAAACCTATTGGAGCGCTGCTTCGGCAAATAAGGGCGAATGGATACTAAGTGATCTTGGAAATGTATCAACTGTAAATGCTATCCAGATAAATTATGCAGACCAGGATGTTGACAGCAACAGGCTTGGCAAGTACAACAATCAATATCATCAATACATATTATATTATTCCTCGGATGGAAAAAACTGGAAAGTTTTGGTTGATAAAAGCAACAACAAAACGGATGTGCCGCATGATTACGATGAGCTTAAAACACCAGTGCAGGCAAGGTTTATAAAGCTGGAGAATATTCATATGCCTACAGGAAAATTTGCAATAAGCGGTTTTCGTGTGTTTGGTAACGGTAATGGAATAAAGCCTGATACCGTTAAGAATTTCATAGTCTTGCGCACAGAAAAAGATAAACGAAGCGCATGGATAAAATGGCGGTCTGCAATGATGCTTTTGCATATAATATTTATTTCGGAACCCACCTGATAAATTGTACAATTGCATTATGGTGTATGACGCCAATGAATATTGGTTGAAAGCAATGGATAAAGAAAATCCTTATTATTTTACCATTGAAGCTATAAATGAAAATGGTATTTCCAAAAGATCGGAAGTGATGAAGGTTGAGTAAATTTTTTAATTACTGTTTCAAAAACAATGGCAAACCTTAAACAAAAACCTTCTTTTAAATCATAAGATAAACTTAACCAATAATGAAAAAAACGATTGTCTTATTAATTCTTACTGCCTTAGTTTTTACCAATGGATTTTCTCAATTCAGCGATGCAAAAATGAATGCTTTCATTGATGCGCTGATGAAAAAAATGACACTTGATGAAAAGATTGGTCAATTAAATTTGCCGGGTTCTGGTGATATAACTACAGGCCAGGCGGGCAATTCAGACATTGGAAAAAAAATCAAAGCAGGCAAAGTTGGTGGTTTATTCAATATTAAATCGTGAAGAGAAAATACGTGCAGTGCAGAAAGTTGCAGTAGAGCAAAGCCGTTTAAAAATTCCTTTAATATTTGGTATGGATGTTATTCATGGATATGAAACAGTGTTTCCCATTCCTTTAGGTTTATCCTGCAGTTGGGATATGAATTTAATACAACAGTCTGCATCTGTTGCTGCACAGGAAGCAAGTGCTGATGGTATATGCTGGACGTTTTCGCCAATGGTGGATATTGCCCGAGACCCGCGCTGGGGACGGATTGCAGAAGGTTCTGGTGAAGATCCTTACCTGGGTTCGCAAATAGCCAAAGCAATGGTAAAAGGCTACCAGGGCGATGATCTTTCAAAAAATAATACCATAATGGCTTGTGTAAAACATTTTGCATTGTATGGCGCTGCCGAAGCAGGCAGGGATTATAATACGGTTGATATGAGCCATGTAAGAATGTTTAATGAATACTTGCCGCCATACAAAGCTGCAGTGGATGCAGGTGTTGGAAGCATAATGTCGTCATTCAATGAAGTAGATGGTATGCCTGCAACCGCTAATAAATTTTTATTAACTGATGTACTGCGAAAACAATGGGGTTTTAATGGCTTTGTTGTATACAGATTATACAAGTATAAGTGAAATGATTAATCATGGTATGGGTGATCTGCAAACGGTTTCTGCAAGGGCTTTAATGGCGGGCGTTGATATGGATATGGTAAGCGAAGGATTTCTAACCACATTAAAAAAATCTTTGACAGGAAGGAAAAGTTACACAACAGCAAATTGATTTTGCATGCAGAAAAATTCTTGAAGCAAAATATAAACTTGGCTTGTTTGATGATCCTTATAAATATTGTGATGTGCAAAGATCAAAAACAGAAATTTTTACAGATGCTAACAGGCAGATAGCAAGGCAAACTGCTGCGCAATCTTTTGTTTTATTAAAAAATAATAACAATATTTTACCCTTGAAAAAATCAGGAACCATAGCATTGATAGGCCCTCTGGCAGATGCACAAAGAAAACATGCCCGGCACATGGAGTGTTGCTGCGGATTTTTCAAAAGCTATTTCAGTACTGCAGGGATTAAAAAATGTTGCAGGCTCAGGTGTAAATATTTTATATGCAAAAGGTTCTAATTTATCATCCGATAGTTTGTTTGATGAAAGAGCGGGCATGTTTGGAAAATCTTTTGTAAGAGATAACCGGCCGGCGCAGCAAATTATTGATGAAGCATTAGCGATTGCAAATAAAAGCGATGTGATTGTTGCTGCGTTGGGTGAATCTGCTGAGATGACTGGTGAAAGCTCCAGCAGAAGTAATATTAGATATTCCAGATGCGCAGGAAGATTTATTAAAAGCATTAGTAAAAACCGGTAAGCCTGTGGTTCTTGTTTTATTTAATGGAAGGCCACTTAACTATTAAAATGGGAACAGGATAATGTGCCTGCAATTCTTGATGTTTGGTTTGGTGGAAGCGAAGCCGGTAATGCCATTGCAGATGTATTGTTTGGTGATGTAAATCCTTCGGGCAAACTTATCTACTACATTCCCGCAAAATGTAGGACAGATACCACTTTATTATAACCATAAAAATACAGGAAGGCCGCTGGATGAAGGCAAATGGTTTGAAAAGTTTCGTTCAAATTATCTTGATGTTTCTAATGATCCGGTATATCCTTTCGGATATGGCTTAAGCTATACAACTTTTCAATATGGTGATGTTAAACTAAGCAGTTCTTCTCTAAAAGGAAATCAAACATTAACTGCTTCTGTAAAACTGACGAACACGGGCACACGAAGCGGAAAAGAAGTAGTGCAATTATATATAAGAGATATGGTAGCAAGCATAACACGCCCGGTAAAAGAATTAAAAGGTTTTCAAAAAGTTGAATTGAATGCAGGTGAAACAAAAACAGTTTCATTTGATATAACACCCGATGATCTTAAATTTTATAATGGTGATTTAAAATATGACTGGGAACCGGGTGATTTTGTAATAATGATTGGCGGCAATTCGAAAGATGTAAAAACTGCCACTGTAAACTGGGCAAAATAATATTTTAAACAATAATTTTAAATTTCCAATGAATAAAATGAAAAAGATTTTTATACTTTTTTACCTGTTGCCTTTTACTTTTTTATCTGCACAAAACAAATCATTTACTAATAACAAAAAAGTAATTGTTTATACAACAGCCGATAGTACTTCGTATAAATTAACTGCGACCGACACCGTATCATTCAAACACATGGGGCAGCCCTTTGAAACACAAGTGTGTGTGTTTGTTGATCCTTCCAAAACATTCCAGACTATACTGGGTATTGGCGGAGCGCTGACTGATGCTTCTGCAGAAACATTTGCAAAGCTCCCTAAAGAAAAACAAGATGAGCTTTTAAAAGCATATTATAGTCCTGCAAATGGTATAGGTTATACATTAGCGAGAACCAACATACAGAGTTGCGATTTCAGTAGCGGCAGTTATAGTTATGTAACGAATAATGATAAGGATTTAAAAACTTTCAACATTGATCACGATAGGCAATATAGAATTCCCTTCATTAAAAAAGCAATTGCTGCAGCGGGGGGCAAACTTATTATGTTCGCAAGTCCGTGGAGCCCTCCGGCTTTTATGAAAGATAATAATGATGTATTGCATGGAGGAAAGTTACTACCTGCTTATGCTCAAAGCTGGGCGCACTTTTATGGAAAATTTATTAAGGCTTATGAAAAAGAAGGCATACCTATTTGGGGAATTACAATACAGAATGAGCCTATGGCAAAACAAACATGGGAATCATGTATTTACACCGCTGAAGAAGAACGGGATTTTTTAAAAAATTATCTTGGGCCAACAATGCAGAAAGATGGTTTGGGTGATAAGAAAATAATTATTTGGGATCATAACAGAGATCTTTCGTATGGTCGTGCAAGTACTTTGCTTGAAGATCCTGAAGCTGCGAAATATGCATGGGGCGTGGGCTTCCATTGGTATGAAGACTGGAGCGGCGGCGACCAGGTTTTTGATAACGTAGAAAGGGTTCATGAAAGTTTTCCAGGAAAAAATATTATGCTTACCGAAGCATGTGCTTATCCATTCAAGCTGGATCAGCTGCACGAATGGAGATTAGGTGAAAGGTATGGTCGCTCAATGATTCACGATTTTAATAACGGTTCAGTTGGCTGGACTGACTGGAATATTTTACTGGATGAAACCGGCGGACCTAACCATGTTGGTAATTTTTGTTTTGCCCCTGTTCATGCTATTACGCAAACAGGCGAGCTGATTTATACAAACGCATTCTATTACATTGGACATTTTTCAAAATTCGTTCGCCCCGGAGCAAAGCGCATAAGCGCCGCACCAAGCCGTAGTCCGCTGCAAACAACGGCTTTCATTAATAAAGATGGAAAAGTAGCCGTAATTGTAATGAACCAAACAAGCGAGAAAATCGATTACAATTTATGGATTGCCGGCGAAGCAGCAGAGATTACAAGTTTGCCGCATTCAATTGCCACATTAGTTTTTTAAATAAAAAAGAGGCAGATGAAAACCTGCCTCTTACAAATCTGATATCCAAAGGTATAGCTACTATATAGAAAAAATTATGCCAAATGCCTTCGGTGTTCTTATTTCGAAACATTTTATAAGGATCTCGCAGTGAGCCGTATCGTTTTACTACATTTGGACATCATAGTGATATTTGCCTGAAAGTCTTTACAGTAAAGGGTTTTTACATTTATTTTACATTATAAGTATGCTTAAAAGCTAGCTAACTTTAGTCCTGTTTCCTTATTTCCTGATATAATTTTGTAAAAAAGTTACGTTTAGTTATAACAATGAATCAGATAACGAGCGTAGATTTTAGGAAATAAAAATGAAAACAGGAAATATTAATATTGAAAAGAAAAATCCTTTGGCGGCGTTTTTTAATAAAGGATATATTTTGGTCGAAAATAATTTTTATAATATTTCACAGCAAAGATTATATCGCATATCTACGAGTGTATTCTTCTTTGTTGCCGGGCTTACATTTGCAACATGGGCAAGCCGCATTCCGGATATTCAAAATAAGCTTCATTTGAGCGAAGCCGGACTTGGAGCTGTACTTTTTGCGTTGCCTATTGGATTAATGGTTAGTTTACCAATTTCTGGCTGGCTTGTTTCTAAGTTTGGCAGCAGGCAGATGGTTATTACAGGAGCTTTATTATATCCTCTGATACTTATACCCCTGGCTCTTTCAGCTAATATTATACAGTTAAGCTGCTCGTTGTTTTTCTTTGGCTTATCATCAAACCTTGTAAATATAGCGATGAACACGCAGGCTGTAGGTGTAGAAAAAATATATGGGAGATCTATAATGGCTTCGTTCCATGGATTGTGGAGCATCGCAGGATTTACAGGCGCCCTCACAGGAACGTTATGTATTTCTGCCGGGCTTTCACCAATTATTCATTTTTTGATTGTGTGCGTTTCTGCCGGGCTTTTAGTTTTTAGTGGTTATAAAAATACATTGGTCAACGATGATGATAAAGGGCAATCTCAAAAGCTGTTTGTGAAGCCAGACGCTACAATACTGTTGCTTGGTCTCATTGCTTTTTGTAGCATGCTTTGCGAAGGAGCAATGGCAGATTGGAGTGGCGTATATTTTAAAAAGATTGTGGAGGCTCCTGTTACTTATATCACTTTAGGTTATGTCGCTTTTACTGGTACCATGGCTTTTGGCCGGTTTACTGGTGACTGGCTTGTGGTAAAGTTTGGGGTAAAAAGAATGCTTCGGGGAAGCGGAATTATAATTACAACAGGGTTAATGCTGGCTGTAATATTTCCAAATATTTATTGTGCAACAACAGGCTTTTTGTTGGTAGGTTTTGGAGTATCATCGGTAGTACCCATCGTTTATGGACTTGCAGGTAAGTCTGCAACAATGCCGGCCAGCACAGCACTTGCAGCAGTGTCTACTATCGGTTTTCTTGGTTTTTTAATAGGACCGCCGGTTATAGGTTTTATAGCGCAGGCAATTAATCTTCGCTGGTCATTCACGTTAATAGCGTTGCTGGGATTTGGCACTACTTTGCTCGCAGCAAGAATAAAGAAATAATTTATTTAATAAAAAAAATATTAAGATGTACAACTTTGAAGAAAATAAAAACAATAAAGGTGCACCGGTTGAAAACAATTCTGTGCAGGAACATAATGAACACAATGTAATTAAAACGGATAATGCATTTGAAAAAAAAGGATTTGTTGCATGGCCTGAAGAGAAAAGCCAGGTTAATGTTTCCGACGTGGAAGTAATTGAAGGCAGAACAAAAAAAGGTGGATATGTTGCGTTGCCTAAAGAATAATAAGTATGTTGTAATTATTTTAAGATGATCTCAGCAATGGGGTCATTTTTTGTATAAACAACTAATCCTTTTTTTTCAACTACTTGCCGATATACATCAAGATTAATAGATTTTTCATTTTTTGCAATAATAATAGTTGCAATGCTGTTGCCGATAAAGTTGATGATAGCCCGGCCTTCGCTCATAAAGCGGTCAACGCCTATCAGTAAGGCAAGTCCCTCAAGTGGGATTACTTTTAATGCCGCAAGCGTAGATGCTAACACTATAAAGCCACTACCAGTAACGCCTGCAGCTCCTTTGCTTGTCAGCAATAATATTCCTATAATGATGCACTGCTGACCGATAGAAAGATCAATATTAAAAACCTGGGCAAGAAAAATAACACTCATACTTAAGTATATTGTAGTGCCATCAAGATTAAAACTATAGCCTGCGGGAATAATAAGCCCAACTACATCTTTTTCGCAACCTGCTTTCCTAAGCTTTTCCATTATAGATGGCAACACAGCTTCGCTGCTGCTGGAGCCAAGCACAATAAGTATTTCTTCTTTAATATATCCCAACAATTTCCACAAGCTGAATCCGTAATAATAACATATAGCGTTTAATGCTACGAAAATGAAAAGAAAACCTGTGAGATAAAATGTAAGCAACAGCTTACCAAGAACCGCAAGAGTAGCAAAACCAAATTTGCCGATGGTAAAAGCCATACCACCAAACGCACCAATAGGGCTTAGCCTCATAATGATCTTCAAAATATTGAACAACACTTTATCTATTTTTTCAAAGTTGGAATATAGACCAGCTCCGGCATCGCCCATCCATTTGAGGCCAATACCAAATAAAATGCTGAAAAAAAGTATTTGTAAAATATCGCCCTTGGCAAACGCATCCACAATATTTGCAGGAACAATATGAGAAAAAAATTCACCCCAGTTAAGGTCTTTTGCTTTCGAAGTATATTCAGCCACCTGGGCGTTGGAAGTATTTGAAAAATTAACACCTGCACCTGGCTTTACTATGTTAGCCACAAGCAGACCAATAAGTAATGCGATAGAAGTAACAATCTCAAAATATAGGATCGCTTTGCCGCCAACCCTGCCTACTTTTTTCATGTCGCCTGCACCGGCAATACCGGTTACAATAGTAAAAAAAATGATAGGTGCTATTACCATGCGAATCATGTTGATAAATGTTTCGCTGATTAATTTAGCTGCAGTTGCAAACCCCGGAAAGAGCCATCCAACAACCACTCCGAGCGCTATACCGGTAAGCACTTGTACATATAATATCCTGAAAAATTTCATTGGCTTCCTTTATATCCGGGTAAAATATACAGGTAAAATTCAGGAAAAAAAAGGAAGGCATCTTTTATTTGAACAAAAAAGGCTAATCGCTTTATGCGAAGGAAACTTACGATAGCCTTCGTACTAAGATAATTCCCGCAAGACTGGCCATAAGAGCTATACCGCCAAGCGCATATAAAAAATCAGGATCAAAAGCCTGGTTGTTCATATAAAAAAGAAACGCTATAATTAATAATGCGAGACCTGCGATTAGAATAGTATACGCGAACAAATGTTTCATGCCCATAAGATATTTTTTTGGGGTTTTAAAAATTATCTCACTCAGCAATGCAAATATCATGAAAATTTTCTTTATTGCCCGCAAAGATGGACGGGAACTGCAAACGAATAAAAACCTTGCCGGTACAAGATCATTACCAGTAATCTTTTTTCCGCATCTACCAGTGTGTAAAATTATAGCACGTATGGTGCAGATGATTTTCTTAAAAAGCCCTTTGTTATCAATAATCTAATTGATAAAATCCAATATTTGTTAGCAGTTTAAATGTATATATTATAGTCGCTGTACCTTAATATAGTTTGATCGTATACAGGATAATAAAACTCTTTACATCAACGTTTGTTTGAGATGAATAATTGATTTGAAAGGAAATAAATTGATATTTGTAAGAGTGTGGCTAAAAGTAATAGTTCATATTAAAACTAAGTTGCTTAACCTATTATATAAATTTAAATGAAATTCTTCTGCAAACTTTCATTACTCATTGCTTCGATATTTTTTTTTAATGAGACAATACCTGCACAAACAAAAATCGGATACCTCCAGGTTTGTAACATCTGCGGCTGGCCCGCAATACAAGCGTTCAAGGTGGCACCAGTTCTTATGGGGCAAAAATTATCGGAAAGAATGGTCAACGCCTGTGAAGGTTCCGATACTTTTATTGCCGGATGCTAAGGGCGGTCTTATACCGGATAAAGAGGGTGGTGGTCATCAAACCACATCATTGCATTTAAAAAATAAAGACGGTGAAAATTATGCCCTTCGGTCTATCGATAAAAGGCTTGGCAAGGTGTTGCCAAAAATCTTCCTGGGAACTTTTATTGAGCAAACAGTGAATGACGAAGTATCTATGTCCAATCCGTATGCGGCAGTAACTGTTACGGACATGGCGCAAAGCGCAGGTATTTATCATACCACGCCAGAGTTTGTTTATGTGCCTAAACAACCTGCCCTCGATAGCTTTAATGAAAAATTTGGTAATAAGATATATTTGCTGGAACAGCGCGTGAAGGGCGACTGGAGCAATGCAGACAACCTTGGAAATTTTAAAAAATACTACAGCACAGAGGACGTTTTAAAACGGCTGCAAGAAAAAACAAAGGACAGGGTGGATGAAAAAGCTTATATAAAGGCAAGATTGTTTGATATGTTTCTCGGCGACTGGGACCGGCATGAAGACCAGTGGGCCTGGGGAGAAAAAGAAAATGATGATCATAAAATATTTGTGCCCATACCTGTTGACAGAGACCAGGTTTATTTTAAACACAGCGGCTTGGTATTGGATGCTGCCATTTATGCCTCCGGCATAAGATATTTTCAAAGCTTTAAAGATCAAATCACCAATGTGAACGATATGAACTATGAAGAGCGCGGCACAGATAGGGTGTTCACTACATCTCTTACTAAAGATGACTGGCTTACTGCTGCAAAGCAGCTGCAGCAGGCACTTACAGACGATGTGATCGAAAACTCTATAAAAAAATTTCCTCCGGAGATATATGCTATCTCAGGGCCGCTCATCATTAAAGATTTAAAATCAAGACGGGATCTTTTGCAAAAATATGCCCTGCAGTATTACAGGTTTCTTTCCAAAGAAGTGGAGTTAACCGGTACAGTAGGATCAGATTATTTTTCCATAAAAAGAATGAGTGACACATCTACCCAGGTGAACATTTATAATATAAATAAAGAAGGCATAACCGAAAGTGAACCCTATTACTCAAGAACTTTTTTTAGTAATGAAACGAAAGAAATAAGATTGTTTGGCCTTTCAGGTAACGACGTATATACCGGCGATGGCGATGCAACGAAGGCTATTACTTTAAAAATTATCGGCGGGTATGATAAGGATTCAATTGTTGTCAATACCGATAACAACCATAATGCAAAAACCTATGTCTACGACGGCCATATTGATTACATACAAGGAAAGAACCTGAAGCGACACCTTTCCGATGATAGTGATATCCATAAATATGTCTATCGTGATTATTTATATGATCAGCGTTTCAGTTTCCTCCGGCCGCTGTACAGCGATGAAGACCGTATCTATGTTGGATTTGGATACGTATGGAAGCATTTTAAATGGAGAAAGCTACCCTTTGTGTTTACACAAACTGCGAACGTTCACTACTCTATTACCCAAAACGCTATAAGCGCAGCATATGGCGGCATTTTCCCGAACACCATCGGTAAGTGGAACCTGTCTTTTATTACCAGCTATGACTTTATAAGATGGACGAACTTTTATGGCCTGGGCAATGAAACCATTCTTACTACCAAGAACCTTGATTACAACCGCATGCGCTCCCCGCGAATATAATGGAGCCTTAAGTCTTTTCAGAAAGGCTGGCAATAACTTCTTCAGGGTGAGCGCTTCGCTGCGTTCGTTAGAGATTGTGAATGATAATACACGTTATATCGCCAAAACGATTGCCCCACTTGATTCATCAGTGTATAACTGGAAAACGTTTGCCTCTGCTTATGCAGTATACGGTTTTTCAAAACTTAACGACGCTATCACACCTACAAGCGGCATTGCGTTCTCAATAAATGGCTCTTTTACGCAAAACATCAACAATGGTGATCAGTCTTTCTGGAAGTACGGCGGCAATCTTCAACTGTATTTTCCTTTGTTCTATAAATTTTCTTTGTCCTTATCCGGCGGAGCCGAAACGGTTACCGGTAATCCTGAATTCTATCAATATCCTGAAATTGGCGGCGGGCAGGACCTTCGGGGCTTTCAAAGACAAAGGTTCTATGGTAAAACTGCTTTTTATAATAGTAATGAATTTCGCTTTATCAGCAATGTAAGAAGCTACCTCTACAATGGTAAAGCCGGCCTTTTTGGTTTTGTGGACGATGGAAGGGTTTGGATGCCTGGTGAAAAGTCTAACATATTGCATGTTGGCTATGGCGGCGGAGTAATTGTTGCCCCTTTTAATTTTATCTATGCAGAGGCTACCTATGGTTTTTCCAATGAAGATGCGTTGATACAGTTTCGGTTGAATTTGGCTTTATAAATCAATCCTTTCTTTTGCCTGACGTAAAAGAAACGAAAATTCAAAGCAAATTCATTTTGAGATTCTTATGCAATTGTGTAAAGCTTTATTCCGCCTGCTCCGTTAATCGGTTACATATGGTTAAATAAACAACTACATCGTTAAAATCATTATCAGAAAGGCCGGATGACCTGTCAGTATCCTCAAAGCCGATAATCAGTTTATTTTCGCGAGCGTAATGGATTATTACCGCATGTCTTTTCAATGAGGGGTTGGTCTCAGCATTTAGGTTATCGTTGGTAGCCCAATGAACGGCATTATTATCAAGTTTGCCGTTTGCAGTGTTCCACGCATTGTTCAGCAGTATAAAACCTATTGAAGTTCCTGCTGCGAATGTGCCCACTTTCACTTTATCTCCGGGGGTAAGCGCAGTTAAATATCCGGCATTGGGGAAAATGTAAGTGATTTGTTTTATATCATTAATACTTGCGGGCGGCTGGTTGGTAGGGTAGGTATAAAAAGCTATTGAATTGGTTAAGCCGCTGGCCTGGGATACAAAGGTCATATACACGTCCGATGTAATAGAAAAAGCAATATCTCCTGAAGAAGTACTGTCAAATAATTCGGGATGGGCTAAGCTTAAGTTAATTCCATTAGGAAGCAGGCTATCTATAAAAGCACTTAGCTGCGGAGAAATGGAATCGCTTGTCATCAAATAACTGGGGAGGCCAGCCGAATTATAACTTCCAAGGCTTGTGTAACGGGTGCCACTGGCAGCATCCTTCTTACAGGATGCTAACCAAAATAATAAAAGCAATACTGAAGTTATTCGCAAAAATTTTTTCATGATGTAAGGGTTACTTCGCGGAAGAAGCCAAATATTATGCCACTGGAATGCTTCATAAGTCTTTTTTGTGCAATTATTGTAAACACTTTATGCCCTTGGTAATGAGTATACGTAATGAATGTAGTTTAAAGATTAGTATATCATTAATTTCCATTTTAAATTCTCATTTTAAAAGTGCAACTTTACTGAAAAATATATATGGCAAAAGCCAGGGAAACCTTTGGTAAAAAAGAGAAAGAAAAAAAACGATTACAACAGCGGCAGGAGAAGCATGAAAAGATGGAAGAGCGTAAGGCAAATGCTGTGAAAAAGAGCCTTAATGATATGATGGCTTATGTGGATGAGAATGGCAACCTTTCTTCCACTCCGCCCGATCCAAGGAACAAAAAACTTTTTAAGGTAGAAGATATGAATACAGGTGTTCCCACACCCGTGGAGGAAGATCCCATACGCCAGGGGATCATCACTTTCTTCAGCGATGAAAAGGGCTATGGATTTATAAAAGATCTCAAAAACCAGGAAAGTGTTTTTGTACACATCAGTAATCTTTCAGAGCCTTTGAAGGAAAATACTAAAGTAACTTTTGAAACTGCTCCCGGCCCAAGAGGATTGACTGCCGTGAATGTGAAAAAGAGCAGCTGATCTGTATTGCCTCCAGGCTTACTTCTCCATTACACAGTCTTTAATGTTTTTTGTTTATTCTGTAGCATAAGAACGGCTTTCGCTGCTCTTGTGTGTCTTGTGGCTTCTTGTTTGGCGGAGCCTACCCAATCACAATAAGCCTGCTTGTGTGATCTTGCAAGTGTTTCGAAAAAAGAATTTGCCGCTTTGTCTTTATCCAGTAATGATTGGAGCTCGCCCGGAACTCCTTCAATGTGTTCGCCTTTTCTTAGCATGTTTATGATATTTATTTATAAAGAATCCTTGAAGTTTCCTTTTCTTTTTTTTCTTCTTCGGAAAAATTCTTTAATGAATTAATGCTTAGGTTAAACTCAAAGCCGAGAATTACTACGAGCGAATTAATAAATATCATACTCATAATAACCATGATGCTGCCAATAGAACCATATAAAATATTGTAGCGTCCGAAGTTGTTTACAAATGCCGTAAAAGCAATAGTTACAATAATGCTGAGTGAAGTAGCAATAACAGCCCCTGGAGAAACCAATTGCCATTTCTTCTTGGTGGAAGGGGCGTATTTATAAATAAAAGCATACGAATAAAATATCAGTGCAATTATAAAAATCCATTTACCTAAAAATATCACGTGGCGCACATGCCTATTGGTGATGCCAAGCAGGTCGAGCAAAGTGTTTTGCATCAGTAAAAGTGTAAGACAAACAAGCAGCAACGCGAAAAGAATAACGGTAAGCGATAAGGCACGCCATCTTTTTTTTATCCCTTTTAATTTTTTAAATCCTACATAATCTTTGTTAAATGACCTCATTAAGCCCATAACAGCATTGGATGCAAAGAAGAGTGACAAGAAAAAGGTGAACGATATAAGCCCGATCTTGGAGCCATCAATAAAGCTGTCAATGAAATCTACAATCCCTTTATTATAGACTTTCGAGGGAACAATATCCAGTATCAATCCGTGTAACTGGTGTTTCAACCCCCGCTTGGAAACGAAAGGAAGCGAGGGTATCAATGTAAAAATAAAAAGGCATGTTGGCGGCAAAGCCATTATGAAATTGTAGGAGATGGCAGCTGCTCTTTCGGTAAAGTTTGGAACGTTGAAACCTTTTATAAAATACTTTAGTACCTCGTAAAGTGAATTACCTTCAAAGCCAGGCGGTACCCACGTTTTGCTTTTTCTTACAAGGTATTTTACAGGATGCATCTGTAATTTTTAAGTAATGTGTGACAGATAAAACTTAAGATGTAAGTTATTTTTTTTAAGATAGAAAATAGTCATTTAGGTTTACTAATTAATAGTTTTTGTTTTGCAAGACTATCAAGAGCATCCCTGTAAACTTTTGCGTAAGCAGAGTGCTGTTGAAAATTATTTGAAAAATCGGAGAGGCCGCCGGAGTTTGGCCTTGCAACAAAAAATAAATAATCAGTTTGTGGCTCTTCCAAAACCGCATCAATTGTTTTAATAGATGGCGTATTGATTGGGCCAGGAGGCAGGCCTTCGTGCAGGTAAGTATTGTAAGGAGATGGGTAAGTTAAATATCTAAAATAAATCCGTTTTAAGCCAAAATCTTTCATCGCGAATTTTATCGTAGGGTCGGCGGCAAGCTTCATATTTTTTCTTAGCCGGTTTAAGTATACGCTGGCAATATTGCCTTTATCTTCCTGCCGGTTGGTTTCTTCTTCTACTATTGAGGCAAGGATATAAACCTGTGTGGGCGTGAGTTGCAATGCTTCAGCCTTTTGTTTCCTGTCATCATTCCAAAACTTTTCTTTTTCATTATATAACTTTTTTAAAATCTTTTGCAAAGATGTATTCCATGTAAAAGTGTATGTGTTAGGAATAACTATGGTAAATATTGTATTAGTATCAACATCATATTGCGAGAGAGAATCTTTGTTATTAAAAAAGTTTATGGCGTATAAAGAATCTGTTTCAAAATTATCACCGATTTTTTTTGCAAGATCTTCTTTAGTGCGCAGTTTTGTTATCACAAGATTTACCGGCGATTGCCGTCCTGAGCGTAGCATTCGTACAATGTTTACGATGCTTAGGCCATTTGTGATTTTATATTTTCCTGGTTTTACATTTTTTTTGTAGCCCGCGTAAGCAGCAACTTTATCCAGCCAAAAGCCGGAGTGTATTATATCATTTTTAATAAGGCTGTCTTTCACTTGTTCATAATTTGCCCCTGTATGAACATAAAAAAATTTCGCTTCTTTAACGCTTATAGTAGGTCCGAAAAACATCCAAAGACAATAGCCAAAAAGTGCTACAATAAGTATAACGGTATAAAGAATAATCCTGCGTTTTTTCATATCCTCTCTTTCATGAAACTTTTATAAAAATACCATACATCTTTACTATAATTTATATAAAAAACCCTGCCTTATAAAGACAGGGTCTATAAATCTTTAATCAGTTATTTAGATGGCCTTACCGGTTGTGGCGTGTTGTTCAGCGGTACAGTATTCTGCGGTTGGGTAGGCGCTGTCGCTGGTGCATTATTGATCATATCATTATCCTTCACATTTCCACCGGTAACTGACGGGATGAACAAAGAAGAAGTGATGCATAAAATACCAATAATAGATGCAAAAAGCCAGGTACCTTTTTCCAGGATATCAGTAGTTTGCTTCACGCCCATAAGTTGATTGCCGATACCACCAAAAGATGAAGAAAGGCCGCCGCCTTTGGGGTTTTGTATAAGAATGATCAGCGCTAAAATTATGCAGGCAATTATGAGCAATGTTCCGAAAACTATTAGCATGTTACCGTTGTTTTATACTTTCAATTTTGGCTGCAAAATAAGCGCTTTTGGAGGGATTAATCAAACTTAATTTGTTATACATGTCAATGGCTTTATCTTTTTTATTTTGCTTGATAAGCACTTCCGCCATTGCTTCTGTAAGCACATCAGTATTTACATTAGATTCTTCTGCCAAACTTTGAACTTGCTTTTCAGTCGCAAGACTTTGTTCCTCAAGTTTTGCAGGATGCAATTTTTTCATGCTCTTCAGCCATGCAGTAAAGCTTTTCACCTGACTTCCAAGTTTATCATTTGCAGGAATATCTTCTTCACAAAAATGTATACCCAGCGAAGCAAAATAATCAATTGTATGCAAAGGATCAAACGCAATACTATTTTCGCTGGTTTGTATGGTTTCCTTTTGTAAAGAAGCAGCCACTAAAGATTCGGTTGGATGCTCATTAGTTTGAGCTTTATAAGCTTCATCAAGATTGTGTTGCTCTTCAACTTTTGTTATGTCTTTATCCTTTATATCGTTTGCCTCAATAGTTTCTTCTTGTAATTTCTCATTATCAATACTTTCATTGTTTTGATCAATGATATTTTGAGCTGGAAAAAATTCTTCAGGCTTATCCTCAATAAATTCTAATGGCTTTTCCTGCGTGGCTTTAGGAACTTCTTCTTCAATAAGTTTTTTTTCTTCATATAATAAAAGCTGCAACCAGTAAGGGTTTGGAAAGCTCAGCACAGCTTTCTTCGCAAATGAATTAAAAGAAGAATTGTTAGTTTTTTTATAATGATATAAAAGTAAAAAATTAGCCAGCTGGCTAAATGGATAGTCGCTTACATTTTTTTCCAGTTGTTCTGTATCTTTTGAAGAACGCTGGTAGGCACGTTCCGCATATATGCCGGCTTGGTTCATACGACTAATTTACCAGTTAGAAAATATTTTATTAAAAATTGCATCTGTAACGTTTTTAATGATTTGGTCATTCAATTGCGATTCGGCTTCCGGCAATGTAAGTTGCGCTGAAAAATCATAATTACTTGTTACATCAGACTCCGCATTTTTTGTAGGATCAAGAGTGTTTTTAAAAATTAAATGAAAAGTGACATTTAACCGGTTTGTGCTGGCAGTTGTTCCTGTAACGCCCGTTGTTATTACGCTATAGTCAGATAAATAACCACTGATATCATAATGCGCATCATCATTATTGGTTTGCCTCAATCTTGTTTGGCCAATAATTTTTTGCTTTAGTTTCTCTGTTATCTGCGGCGTGAGTGCAGGGTTTACATATCTGGCTTTGTTTTCAAAATAATTAACTCGAAATGTTTTTACTTCCGGCGGAATAGGCGATACATCCTTTGTGGAATACTTGCAGGTAGCAAAGCTTAGCGTCAAAAACATTAAGGCTGATACAAGCAAAAGTTTTATGCTCATTATTTTTTGTTGACGAAGAAATCGGTTTTTGCGGAATTACAAAACTTTTAACCAGTTATATTTTTACTAATTAACTTATACCTTAATGACGCGGATTTATTGTATAAATTAATTATGGGTCTATTCATTAATATTATACTCCTTAAGTTTTCTATACAATGTGCGTTCGCTTATACCAAGATCGCTGGACGCATCACGCCTTTTACCGCGATGTTTTTTTAGCGCTTTTATAATAAGTTCTTTCTCAGCATCCTGTATACTTAACGATTCTTCCACTTCATGATGGTCGTCAATTTTATCATTACTATTTTTATTTAAAACAACAGGCTGGCCATTGGTAATTACAGGTTTTACAAGTTCTGTATGATAATCATCCAAAATTTTTTCATGCTGAAAGTTAGCATTGCCATTTAATGAAGAAGGATTTTGTAGCATTTCAAAAAACATGCGCTTTAATTCCGTCACATCTTTCTTTACATCAAAAAATAATTTATATAAAATTTCCCTTTCATTGCTGAACTCTTTTTGATTGGCTCCCGAAGTATTGGAAGATGCTAAAACAGGTAACCGGTTAAAGTTTGTTTCAGGCAAAAAGCTTTTCATCTGTTCTCCCGTAATTGTTTTCTCATGGGCAAGAACAGATATTTGTTCTGCCACATTTTTTAATTGCCTTACATTACCTGGCCATGGAAAATTCATTAAAATATCTTTCGCATCATCATCCAGTTGCACTGGTGGTGATTTGTATCGCTCAGCAAAGTCCGTTGCAAATTTTCTGAACAATAAATAAATATCTTCTTTGCGATCCCGGAGTGCCGGAACCCTTATAGGCACTGTGTTTAAGCGATAATATAAGTCTTCCCGAAACCGCCCGGTATGTGTGTATTCTAATAAATCTTTGTTAGTAGCTGCAATAACTCTTACATCAGTTTTCTGCACCTTTGACGATCCAACGCGAATATATTCGCCTGCTTCCAGTACGCGCAGCAAACGAGCTTGTGTACCCAATGGCATTTCACCAATTTCATCTAAAAAGATAGTGCCGCCGTTCACCGTTTCAAAATAACCTTTGCGGCTATCAACAGCGCCAGTAAAAGATCCTTTCTCATGCCCGAAGAGTTCTGAATCTATTGTCCCTTCCGGTATTGCTCCGCAATTCACTGCAATAAAAGGATTATGTTTTCTTGCAGAAAGCGAATGAATAATATGTGAAAAAACTTCTTTACCTACACCGCTTTCACCATTTATTAAAACGCTTAAATCTGTATTAGCAACTTGTATAGCCACGTCGAGTGCATATACAAGCGCCGGTGAATTTCCTATAATTCCAAACCTGTTTTTTATTAATTGCTGATCCATGTATCCTTATATTTTCTGCTATTTTTTTATTTCCTAAAAAAAAGATTTTTAAAAAATAGCTGATTCTTTTAATTGATTTTTTTCCCAATCAATGTACCAGCGGTACAGCTTTCAATGATTACATCTGCATAATCACCTTTTTGTTTTAGACCATCTTTAGCAAACACCACAACCTTATTGTTATCACTTCTTCCATACCAATGTGCATCGCTCTTTTTCGAATTGCCTTCTATTAAAACCTTTACAGTTTTACCCACTTCTTTTTGCATGCTTCGCAATGATTGCATACGATGCAAATCAACAACTTCCTGAAGTCTTTGTTTTTTGATATATTCAGGAATATCGTCCTCAAACCTTCTCGCAGCAAGTGTTCCGGGCCTTTCGGAATAATAAAACATGTAAGCAAGGTCATATTTACAATAATCCATAAGGCTTAAAGTATCATTATGATCTTCATCTGTTTCACTGCAAAATCCTGTTATTACATCTGTTGATAAACCACATCCCGGTAATAATTCTTTTATCCTGTCTACCTTAGCCAGGTACCATTCACGCGTATATGTTCTGTTCATCATCTGCAATATTCTTGTACTTCCGCTTTGCACTGGCAGGTGAATATATTTACAAATATTTTCATGCCTTGCCATCGTATGCAACACTTCATCTGTTATGTCTTTTGGATGCGAAGTGGAAAAGCGCACGCGGAGCATTGGAGATATTAGTGCAACTTTTTGCAACAATGATGCAAAAGAAACCAGCGCATCAGTTGGTGAATTTTGCCAGTAATAACTATCTACATTTTGTCCCAGCAAAGTAATTTCCCTATAGCCTTGTTCAAATAAATTTTTACATTCATTTAATATAGATTCAGGCTCACGGCTTCTTTCGCGACCACGTGTAAAAGGAACTACGCAAAATGAGCACATATTATTACAACCACGCATAATGCTTACAAAAGCCGTAACGCCATTACTATTTAATCTTATGGGAGAAATATCACCATAGGTTTCGTCACGGCTCAATAATACATTCACGCCTTTTTGCCCGCCTTCTGCTTCTTCAATTAATTGCGGAAGGCTGCGGTAAGCATCAGGTCCAACAACTATATCTACGAGTTTTTCTTCTTCAAGAAATTTTGATTTTAATCTTTCAGCCATGCACCCAAGCACGCCGATAAGCAAGCCAGGATTGTATTTTTTTATTTTCCTGAATTCTGTTAAACGCTTTCTTACAGTAAGCTCAGCCTTTTCACGAATAGAACAAGTGTTTAAAAAAATAACATCTGCTTCTTCAAAATTATCAGTAACATTAAAATTACTTTTTTGTAAAATAGACGCTACAACTTCACTGTCTGCAAAGTTCATCTGGCAGCCATAACTTTCTATATAAAACTTTTTTTTAGAAGCTTCAGTCAAACTTGAATGAGATATAAAAACCTCGTCTTGCCTGATTTCATCCAGTGTTTTATATGTAGCTATATCCAGCATTAAGTTTATTTTTTCCGGATGGCAAAGATAATTAAATAAAATGTGGCGCAAGATGGCAAAGACTTAATAAGACCTTGATTAAGATCTAACCATTTTATAATAGCTTATTAATTATGTTGCCGATAAAAACGGAACACGCTTAGCCAGCCAGCTTTCTTTTACGGGAACAATCCAATGCGTTAGTAATTCGCTTTTGGTAAGAATGGTATTATTGAAATACAAAGTGTTTGCGGTGATCAGGCCTTCTTCAAGCGAATTATTTATCTGGGATAAAGGAATCATTTGTATTCTTTCATTTACAATAAAAGCATGCAATTGCCTGTCGAACATATCAACGTTAAAATCTTTTTCAATATTTTTTACAAGCCTAACGGAACTATCGGTGCTGCATCCGCTGATGCCTGACGCAGACTCATCTGCAATGAAAACGATGAACTGTCCAAAAAAAACATTAGCAAACCCCTTCACAGGAGTGCCATGGCTTTTCCACGATTTTATAAAATTTGATAAAAGTTCTTCTATTTGTAAAGCTTCATGCATTGTGAAGCTTCTGTTACTTTGATAAACCCACACATGTGAATCACCATTTAAGCCGATGGGGATTAGCTCTTGAAAATGAATATTCATCACTAAAATTAAGGAGAATTTTTTTTTGATGTAAAATTTAAATCACCATCAAAAAAAATCTAATTTGCTTTTCCGAGTCTTTTTAAGTATGCCACATGAGACATAATAGCATGGCGCATTTTAGGAAACTCTATGTAAGTAAGACCAAATTCCGAACAGGTGCGTCTGATTATTTTACTTATCGCCGGATAATGCACATGAGAAATTTTAGGAAAAAGATGATGTTCTATCTGGAAATTCAGGCCGCCAACAAGCCATGAAATGACCCTGTTGCTCGTTGCAAAATTCGCAGTAGTTTCCACCTGGTGAATGGCCCATTCATTTTCAATTTTGTGACTGCTCTCATCAGGCATAGGAAAATGTGTATGCTCCACCGTATGTGCGAGCTGAAACACAATGCTTATTATTAATCCTGTAACCATAGTGATAACTGAAAAGCCAACCAGCCAAGTAACAAAGCCTAAAAGATAAATAGGCAATGCTACAAACATGAAGGCATAAACCAGTTTTGCAGCCCAAAAAGAAATATGTTCTCTCAAGGTCATTTTTCTTAACGCAACAGGACCTATTTTTCTTGAGAAGTATTTTTGATAATCATTTAAAAATACCCACATTACATGAAGTAAAGTATATAAGAACCAAAAATAATAATGTTGAAATTTATGAAGGCGCAACCTCTTCTGAGTGCCTGCAAATCTAAGCCAGGGGCGGGCTTCAATATCATCGTCTACACCATCAATATTAGTATATGTATGATGAATAATGTTATGTTTCATATTCCACATAATGGCGCTTGCACCAAGAAAATTCAACGAGAACCCGGCCATTTTATTTAATACTTTGGAACTGCTGAAGCTGCCATGCGCACCATCATGCATCACGTTAAAACCAATAGCCGCAGTAAGTCCGCCAAACAACACACATTCAGGAATTGCCAGCCATACCGGAGGGGTGAAAAAAACAAGATGCACATAGATTATAATGTAGCCAACGCAAAATAAAAGTGCTTTAAAAAGCAGTGCGGTATTGCCTGTCATAGGGCGCTGTTTTTCGGTAAAGTATTGATTTACCCGGTTTTTAAGTTCAAGGTGAAATTCACCTTTGCCTTGTTTGAATTTTGGATTTGCCATGTTATAATATTTTATCGGCATTGTAATAACGCCGTTTTACTTTTTTAAGTATTTATTTGAATAAACGCATCAAGAGATTTCACTCCTACCATCTTTTTTGATATAAAACCTTCAGCATGTTTTACACCGATCATTTTTCCAAACATTCCAGAGCGATTAATAATATTATCTAGAAATTCGGGCGTTGAAATGTAAGTCTGCGGCTCATCGTTAATAGCATTCTTGTTAAAGAACTGTGTAGTAAATGCTTTTATAGCTTCCGTTTTTTTATCAATCACATCGGAAATGTCTATCACAAAATCAGGCTGTAAAAAAGTGTCCTGTATATAATGAAACACATATTTCGGCCTCCATTGCTGCTGCTCATTCCCATCTTCATCAATCGTTTTTACTTTTAGTAATCCTGATAGAAATGCTGCTTCCAACACCAACATGGAAGCACGGCTATGATCAGGATGCCTGTCTTCAGGAGCATTGCAAAGAATAATTTCCGGCTGATATTTTCTAAGAACTGTTATTATTTTTCTCTGGTTCTCTTCATCATTTTTAAAAAAACCATCCCTCATATTCAAGTTCACTCTCACACTTACGCCTAAAATTGCTGCTGAGTTTTCCGCTTCATCTTTCCGTGTCTTTGCTGTTCCTCTTGTTCCTAATTCACCCTGCGTAAGATCAATAATTCCTGTTTTTTTTCCTTGTTTTTTTTCAGTGAGTAAAGTGCCTGCACAGCTTAGTTCCACATCATCAGGATGAACACCAAATGCTAACAGGTCAATTTTCATCTTCTAAGAAAATAACAAAAAATTGCTTTTATAAAATAGAATTAAGGTTGGCGAAGATAACTTAAAAAGGGGACAGATAATTTTATAATGATATTATAATGCTAACAAAACCAAAAATTATTAACCTGGGTATCCATACATCTTTTGTACTTCTTTTACAATGGATTCTATCTCTGCATCCTGGCCTTGTGCATCATAAGGTTGCTTTAAATCACTTCCAAAAACAAAAGCAACTGTTTGCCAAAAGCGTGCTGTGAAGCCACCTTTTAACTGTTTTAAAATTTCATAACAATCGCTGCCATGTGTTTCGCGATTGATAAGCTTCATTAAAATTTTCCCCTGGTATACAGATAAATTAGTAAGCGGTGTTGTGAATTCTTTTTTTAATTCGCGCTCTTTACTGTTAATGTAATTGGTTACATATTGTTTATCAGGGTTATTGGCAATATGTTTTTCAATATCGTTAAACACAAGCCCGGCACGCTTTG
The DNA here is from genome assembly GCA_963823975.1 of uncultured Chitinophagaceae bacterium. Classification (GTDB taxonomy): domain Bacteria; phylum Bacteroidota; class Bacteroidia; order Chitinophagales; family Chitinophagaceae; genus Ginsengibacter. Next base: position 908,073 of record CAWGNP010000001.1, read on the forward strand.
CATAAGGATAAGTTACATAAACTGCATTGCGCAATCTCGTCCATGCTTCTCTTGAATAAGGCTTTCTGCTCCACACATATACTCCTGCTAAAACTGCCGCAGGTATTGTGTCTCCTTCATAGACTACTGCAGCGGTAAAAATTGTATCATACCTGCCAAATTTTGTTTGTGCATAGCTATGAATTCCATTTATAAAAAAAACAACAAACAGTATAATCGCAGATATAATGTTTTTCTTTAATCTCAGCATTATATACCTAAGTTAATGTTATTTAAGTTGGCAAGCAATAGTAGCTTATATAAAAATTATGTAATTATCTGTTGGCAATAAAAAACATATAGAACAACCCTGCTATTATTACAAGTACGGACAAGAGTGTTATATAGTTTGCTGCTTTGGCTCTTTTTCCAATAGATATGATGAAGCCTCCGGCCATTATCAGCAAGCCAGCCCAAACAATATTTATGTATGGAAATACATAAGCTTTCAGCGTTATGAAATCAGATCTTATCTCCGATTCTTTTATTCCAATTTTAAATTTGCTGTTTGTAGCAAGACCTGCAAAGCGTAGATATAAATTTCGCCTTATAAGCGTATCATCAATAAAATTTATTTGCTGATTGCTTACAGCAAGCGCCGGATAAGCTTTTTGAGTTGTGCTGTCTTTATTATAAACGGTGATATCAGCCACCAATGCCGTGTCACTTGGTGAAAAATGAAATCTTTCGTTAACAGGATCTTTCAGCACACTATTTAATATTATAAAGCCTTTTGAAAAAAAGACTGTATCCTTCAAACTCATTTCATGAATCATAAATGTTGCTGTATCTGCATCATCATTTTTTATGGAAACAGTAGAAATATAGGTGAATACATCATGAGTAAAATAATGTCTTGTTCCCGGATTGGAACTAAGATTATTGTCTTTCATTTTATAAGAATCAGGGTTTAAATAAAAATCTTCAGAAACCTGCCCTGTTGCGCTATCTTTTTTTTGAAAATGAATTTTATAAAATGTCCTGTTTTTTTCAAGTGCCTGCGAGTCTGTTAAATAAGTAACCAAATAATTACTCATTTGCGTAGGCACATTTCTTAATAACGTCAGGTTCTCCATCGGATCGTTCTGATCTCTTCCGTTTGGATCCTTATCAAAGGGCAAAAACAATCCTGTTTTACTATTATCACTTATTACTTTTTTATTTCCTGAAGAAATAAGCATTCCTGTTATCATAAGCGCAAAGCCAAGATGGGCAATAGCTGCGCCGCCCGCTTTGATATTTCCTTTAAGCACTGTTTTCAAATAAGTAGCATTAGCAATCACAGAAAATATAGATGCAAACAATGCCATATAAATCGCTAATAAAAAGCCCTGGCCTTTTTTTGCATATTCAATCGGGTAAAAAAATATCAATCCAATTATGATGATGACTGAACAGATTGCAGGCAGCCCGATTTTTTTTATAAAATAATTTTTATCTGTGCTTTTATATTTTAAAAATTGTGAAGCAGCTGTAAGCAAACCAATAATGAATGCAACCAGCACCAGCACTTTATTGTAAGCAAATTCCCTATCCTGTGGATCGGCATATTTAGTTCCAAATACTTTATTAAAAACAGGTAAAGATGTTATAGAGATTATGAATAAGGATGCAAGGAAAAATATAAGCGAACCAACGAACATCCAAAACTCACGGGAAGAAAGATTCTCTTCTTTTTGTATGCCTGGTATTTTTTTATAATTAATAAAAAACATCACTAAAACGGGCAATGAAATAATGATTACATAAATGCCAATAAGCACATTCATCGACATTTCTGATTCAGTAAATGAATGCACGGAAGTATCTCCTAAAATGCCTGTACGGGTAAGAAAAGTAGAATATAAAACAAAGAAGTAGCAAAGAATTACAAAGAAGTAAGACGCCCGCAAAGCATTGCCTGTAGCGTTGTACACAGCCATGCAATGCAATCCCGAGATAAGAATGATCCATGGAACTAGCGCTGCATTTTCAACAGGATCCCATGCCCAATAGCCACCAAATGACAGGGATTCATAAGCCCATTTTCCACCCATCATAATGCCCACGCCCAGCACGCAGCCGCTTAACAAAACCCAGGGTAATGCCGGCTTTACCCAATCTCCGAAATTCTTCGTACTTAAAGAAGACCATGCAAAACCCAATGGGACTATGGTGCTGGCAAAGCCCAAAAACAACACCGGCGGATGAATAACCATCCAGTAGTTTCTTAGTAAAACATTAAGGCCAATTCCATCTTTTATAAAGCTTAAATAATCGGGTTGGCTGAATATAGGCCCATTGATTTCATTTCTGGTTAATACAAAAGCACTGCTGCCAATTCTTACATTAAAAACGTAAATACCGACGATCATCATTATCAAAAAAAATTGTGCAAGGCTTAATATTCCAAGTACAGGCGCTTCTCTTTTTTTTGCAGTAAAAATCAGGATGCTTCCTAACACGCAATGCCACAAAGACCATAAGATGAAACTTCCTTGTTGACCTTCCCAAATGCAGGCCAGCAAGTACTTTGGTTCTAATTCTTTGGATGCGTGAACATAAGCATACAAGTATTCATAATAGTGATGAGAGCATATATAAAATATGGTAAAGAAAACGGTAAGCAATGAAATAAACTGGATGAAGAATGCCCCGCGTGCAACCAATATCCAAGATTGTTTTTCTTTCGATTCAATTAATGACGAGGCTTTGAAATAGGCTACAGAAGAAACCAAGGAACCCATAAATGCAAGCAAAACAAAGAAATGGCCAAGCTGCCCCGGAAATAAATGTTCACCTTCAAACTTCATGGCAGTTAATATTGAGTCACTGTTTTTTCCAGTTGCTTCTTATCATCTTTATATTTTGACGGGCATTTTAAAAGTATATCATTACATTCAAAAACATTGCCTTCCATTTTGCCCTTCAAAACCACACGTTCACTTTGCTCCAACTCAGGCGGTTTGGTATTCCTATAAATCACCTGGGTGCTATTGCCAAGGCTGTCTGATGCATAAAATGAAAGATAGTTTGGGTCTTTCAATGCATTGTATTGAATAGGTTTTGATTTGTCAAGCCTTGCAATAAGATGAACAAACTTTCCTTGTTTTTGGCGTGCAGAACTAATAGTGTCATAAGTTGAAAAATCTACAGAATACATAAGTAGCGCACCAATTGCGGCTGCGATAAGTATCAAGATTATTATGCTTGAAGTTTTCATTGAATTTTTTCAGTACGCAAATTTACTTCAATTGGTTATAATACTCTTATCAAAGTAACTTCTTCTTATAAGAATTATTTAAGGTAATAATTGAGTGAAACGTTCTGAGTATTGCCGGAATGTAATAATTAATAAAAATCTTACAATCGAAACTATGCATTAGCCAGAGCTCGGTCGAGATGCACATAGCCGCCATCAACATGTATTAATTGCCCGGTTGTGTGACTGCTTTTTTCACTTAATAAAAATGCAACGGTGTTTGCAATTTCCTCAGTAGTTGTCATCCTGTTTTGCAATGGAATTTTTGAATTGATCTCTTCTAATTTTTGTTCAGGATTTGATAATGTGTCAATCCATTTTTCATACAATGGAGTCCAGCATTCTGCTACAATGACTGCATTTACACGAATGCCATATTTTAATAATTCAACTGCCCATTCTCTTGTTAATGCGTTCCGTGCGCCATTTGATGCAGCATATCCGGATGTAGATCCCTGGCCGGTTTCAGCCACTTTGGAGCTTATGTTTACAATAGATCCTTTTGACTTTTTTAAAGCAGGTAAAGCATATTTTGCAAGCAAATAATAATGAATAACATTCTTATGTAACGATTGAATGAATCCATCATAATTCCCTTGTTCCAAGCTAACTCCATCATTAACGCCTGCATTGTTAACCAGTCCATCTATCCTTCCAAATTCCTTCATCACTTTATCAATTGCTGTTTTGCAGTCATTAGGTTTTGAAAGTTCTGCGGTTACCTGAAAACATTGGCTATTCAGCGCTATGATTTCATTGCATATTTTAATATTGTCACTTTCATTTCTTCCAATAATGACAGGTATTGCGCCCTCACCAGCTAATAATTTTACGATGCCTTCTCCTATACCTTTTGCTCCGCCGGATACAACGATAATCTTACCTTGTAATTTTAAATCCATTTATAATTTTTATAATAATTTTTTTTTAAAATATTAAATAATTTCCTTCATCAGTTTACTTCAAGTGCATCTCTTGAAGGCAGCTTTGGAAAAGGAGTATGAGGCTCTGTTTGGTACCAATATACAACCGAAGCAATGTCATCTTGCAAAGGAAGATAGCGACCATCATCATGCCATCCAAGATCCTGTATAGTAACTTTTAAATTGTTTTCAAAGCGAATTGGGTCCGTTATATGCCATCGGTATAAGCCAAATCTTTGTTCAATATTATAATGCCCGTCACCTCTTATCACTTGTGCAAGGCCGCTGTAAGGTGTGCAAAATTCAGTATAGGCGCTGGTTTCAATGCCATTATCATTTTTTTTTTTTGTATCAAAATCATAAGAACCGCAAAAGTAATCTTCAGTGCCAGTGCCACAAATAGTTGGATATTCTGTATCGCCATCCATATAAAATTTTATTTCTCCTTCGCCCCACCATCCGTTATGATGAGCGCCATAAGCAATGTAAGTTCCTACATATTGTCCTTTGCCTTTGATGTTATCAACCAGCACATAATCCTGTTTGAAAGGCATTGGATTTACTCTCCTGAATTGTGCATGAAAGTAAGCCGCATCAGCAGGTACGTCAGTTGCTATATAATCAATTTGGTAATATAAAACCATATCTTCATCAGCAATATTTTCAATAGTTATTTTACACTTTTTATGAAAGGGCATTGACCAGTAACAGTTGAACGCACTGCCAGGATTTACGCAACAGCCAGCGATTGCAACGGAGCATATTGTCCCCATCCCATGCAAAAAAAATCACCCACAGGTACTTCAACAGATGGCGATGTTTCATCATCCCAATAAATACGAAATATCTCATTTCTCCAATTGCCGGTAGGCGTCATCCAGATATGTTTAATACAACCGGAGCCATCAATATTTGCAAGTGTGAAAGTTGTTTTGGATTTTATACTTACACTTGGACTTAGCTTCCAGCCTTTACCCAATTCTTTTGCAGGTCCGCTGCCTGTGCCGCTTTCGGCCTTGCCGCCTTCACCTTTTGCTCCTGTAAAATTTTCAGGACTTATAGAGCGGGATTTAGCATTGGATAAGCGATATAAGTTATCCATATTTACATCAATACCATTGAAAGTATTGGTTTGCTGCGCAAAATTTTTTATTGAAATAAAAGATAAAAAACAGAAAAATAATTTTTTTTTCATATTTAAATTAGTTTAATTAAAAACATGTATAGGATAACTGTTATGTTATAAACAATTTAATGATTACAGATTACTGTCTGCAACTTCCATTGCAATTTCATTATCGCTTATTTCAACATGCGTGTGTTGAATTTTATATCCCTTCAAACCAAAATACAAAACAACGATAAAGCAAACCAGCGGAACAAGGTAAGCAACCTGTATGTTTATATTTCTTGAAATATAACCCAATGCCAGCGGCACCAATGCACCACCAACAATTGACATTACCATAAATGAAGAGCCGATTTTTGTTTGACTGCCCAAATCTTTTATGCCTAATGCAAAAATGGTTGGAAACATAATTGACATAAAAAATTCAACAGCCATCATTGCATATAAACCAAAATTTCCCCCAACAAAAACACAATAAGCCAGCAATAAAACATTAAGTGCACTGTAAACAGAAAGCAATATTTGTGGTTTGATTTTTGTCATTAAAAATGTTCCAACATATCGGCCAATCATAAAACACAATAACATATAACCAAGATAATGCGCATCGGTTACGGTTGCTTCACTCATGCCCGAAGTATATTTTGTATAGCGTATAAAAAAGCTGGAAATGCAAACCTGTGCACCTACATAAAAAAATTGCGCAATAACACCAGTTGTAAAATGCCTGTGTTTGAAAACAGTAAAATCAATATTGAAGGAAGATGCTTTTTCTTCAGGTACTGGCGGCAGTTTTATAAAAGAAATAAGATGGCCACCAACAACAATACTCCTGCAATTGCGAGGTAAGGCATTTGCACACGATGCGCTTCTGATGAAAGATAATTATTAAGCACTTCATGCGGCATTGCTTTTAATTGTTCAGGCGTATAATCAATGCCGGACAAAATAATTTTATTGAGAAAGAATGCTGAGACAAATGCGCCAAGTCCATTAAATGCCTGTGCAAAATTTAAACGTTGTGATGATGTTTCAGGATTGCCTAAAATTGTAATGTAAGGATTGGCTGCTGTTTCCAAAAACGTCATCCCGCTTGCCATTAAAAACAATGCGCCAAGAAAAACACCGAACTGTCTTATTTCCGCAGCCGGATAAAAACATGCAGCACCAACTGCAGCAATAATAAGCCCGCAAATAATTCCTGTTTTATAACTGTATTTGCGCATGATGAGCGCCGCAGGAATTGCCATTACAAAATAGGCAACCCAGTATGCAGAGTCAATAAATGCAGATTGCAAATCATCTAACTGGCAGGCTTTTTTTAAATGCGGAATAAGCGTTGGTAACAGGTTTGATGTAAGTGCCCACAAAAAAAATAGTGTTATTACTAACACAAATGCGGCGCCTGTTTTATTGTTTGCGTTTTTGCGATGGTCATGCAATCTTTATTAAGTCAAAAGTTAAAAGTAAAAATTCAAAACGGACAAAGCGTTTTTACTTGTTATAAGCAACTACTTTCTTCAATGTTCCAATTTCATCAATACTAATTTCAACTTCATCGTTTTCATTCAATGTAAAATCATTTGGCGGCACAATGCCTGTTCCTGTCATTAAAAAACAGCCATATTCAAATTCCATTTCACGAAATAAATATTCAGCAAGCTCTGTAAAATTTCTTTTCATCCTGTTCAATTGAATTGAGCCTTCAAATACTTTATCGTTACTTCTTTTAATATTTATGCTGATGGTAGTATCTAACGAAATTTCATTTTCACAAACATATAAACAAGGGCCAATAGCAGCACTTCTTTCATACACTTTTGCCTGAGGAAGATACAATGGATTTTCGCCTTCAATATCACTTGAACTCATGTCATTTCCAATAGTATAAGCCGCAATTTTTCCTTTTGAATTGATGAATAAAGTAAGCTCCGGTTCCGGCACATTCCACTTTGAATCTTTGCGGATAAACACTTCTTCATTATGTGCTGCCACACGATGCGGCAATGCTTTAAAAAATAATTCAGGCCGTTCTGCATTATAAACTTTGCTATAAAAATCTGCGCCACCTGCATCTTTACTTTCTTCCATTCTTGCATCACGACTGCGCAAATAAGTTACACCTGCAGCCCAAACTTCCTGCTTACTAATCGGCGCAAGAATTTTTATATCATTCCAGATCAACATCAGTTTTATTTTTTGTTTGGGTTGATAAAAATTGAAATAAATTTTCATGATTAATTAATTCATTCCAATCAACATTCAATCAAAAAATTTTCGTTGTTCTGTTTGAAGAATAATGCCGGATGATGTTTTAAATAATTTCATGGCTTACCAGTTTTTTACATCATCAAATTAACGTGAATTAATTGCTGAACTATATTTTTTAAATCATTATAATTGCCTTGCAAATGAATTGTTGTTTGATGATATTCTGTGTTTCGCCAGGCTTTAATTCCTGTGCAGGAGAAGAAGATTCTACTTCATAGAATGCTCCCATTTGCGTGCCATCTGCCAACGGTCCATCGTTATAAGAATTAATAACATCACCTTTATATGGTTCTTTCTGCAACTCCCATTTTCCATTTACATACAAATCATCTTTATGTACTTCAGGAATTAAAATAGTAAGTACATTTTTTTTAAAATCATAGCTGCAGACAAATGGCTTTGCAATCGCCGGTGAAATGCCCAGCTTGCCTCTTGACTTGCCATCACAACGGAAATACAACACGCTATCTTTTACAATTAGTCTTGATGAGTCAATCTTTCCAAAGTAATCATCCGTTATAAAATTGTGTGCATTTTTTACTGGTGAAAAAGGAATGATAACTTTTGTTTGTTCTGTTGGCGTAAACTGGCTAAGCAGCCAGATAGAAAGTAAGCCACTGTCTTTTTTCCATGCGTTGCTGCCAGCGTTTTTTATTGTATTGAATGATTCATACGCAACTGCATGAACACTTGCAGGCAAGTGTTGTTTTTAATGTTGATGCAATTGCATTTTTGTTGAGCAGGCTTAATTTTTCTTGAGATATTAAATTGAAAGTTGTGCCTGAATAATTTGTTATGGATGATGCGTAAGAAAACAATGCAGATGAACTATCGACATGATCAACATGATAAGTTACGGTATCAACCAAAGCAGGCACCTGCCAGTGATTGATGTTGAATGAATCATTTTTTTTAAAGTAGATTGAATATTGTCCGCCTTCAGGTCCAAGCCAAAATCTTTCTTCACCACCAACCGGATTAAATTGTTTTTTCTTTTCGCCTGATGAAAGCAGATTATAATTTATCCAGCCAAAACTAATGCCTGTATCGCCTGCTGCAGTGCTTGTAAAAACTCTGCCCTGGTAATTTGCACATAATAAAATTTTTGCATCTCCGTTTGTAAGTTCAATAACATTCCCTGCATGTTTTTTAATGAAAGAAACATCATAACCATAACTTCCTTTTTCAAAACTTGAATCGTTATTGTTTGATGGTTTTTTGTTGTGTGTTATTGCAGGCAATTAAAATAAAAAGTAAAAAGTAAGAAGTAAAAAATGGTCGTTGCATATCGTTAGTTATAGTTATTAATAGTGTTTTTTAATTTTAATTTTGACTTTTGAATTAAAGTGAAATTCCTCTTTTCCATGGAATAAAATCATCATGCAAACCTGCTTCTGCTTTTGCTTTTACATCACCATTTGCAACATCAATTATATAATTTAAAATTCTTTCACCTGCTTCTTCAATCGTTTCATTGCCTTCAATAATTGTTCCTGTATCAATATCAATAATGTCATTCATTTTATTATATAAAGTTGTGTTGGTTGATAATTTCAAAACTGGTGCAATCGGGTTGCCTGTTGGCGTTCCTAATCCTGTTGTAAACAAAACAATATTTGCACCTGCACCAACTTCTGCTGTGGTTGATTCAATATCACTGCCAGGTGTGCACAATAAATTTAAACCTGGCTTTGTAATTTTTTCGGGATAATCGAGCACATCTGCAACAGGTGAAGTGCCGCCTTTTTTTGCAGCGCCTGCAGATTTTATTGCATCTGTTATCAATCCATCTTTTATATTTCCAGGTGAAGGATTTGCATAAAAACCAGAACCAACTTCTGTTGCACGTTTATTATATGTTGTCATTAATTGCATAAACTTTTCAGCAGTTATATCATCCACACAACGGTCACTTAACTCTTGTTCAACGCCACATAATTCAGGAAACTCAGATAACACAACCGAACCACCTAAAGCAACCAATATATCAGATGTATAACCAATTGCAGGATTTGCAGAAATGCCGGAAAAGCCATCAGAGCCGCCGCATTCTAAACCAATACATAATTTACTTAATGGCGCAGGTTTGCGTTCAATATTATTAGCTTCAATCAAACCTGCAAAAGTTTTTTTAATGGCTTCTCTCAAGCAATTGTTTTTCATTGCCGATTTTTGCTGATCCAAAATCACTAACGGCTTTGAAAAATTTGCATCACGTTTTTCAAGTTCTTCTTTCAATGTTGCTATCTGCGCATTCTGACAACCCAAACTTAACACCGTTGCACCTGCAACATTTGCATGTGTTATATAACCTGCAAGCAAACCGCACAATGCTCTTGCATCATCACTTGTGCCGCCGCAACCCAACGTATGCTTTAAAAACTTTATGCCATCAACATTTTGAAAAATCTTTTTGTTATGCAACTCAAATTCATCTTCAACAGCAAACATCTAAATCATTTTTTCATTTTGCCGGTTTCATATTCTGCGAATAATGCGTTGCACCATGCTTCATAAGGCGATTGTTTCGGCACATAACCCAGCGCTTTCATAAAGCTTCCTGTAATACTTCTACGTTTTTATTCTCACAAAAAACAAGCGGAATAACCAGCCAGAAATTTCTTGTGCCAACACTTCCATCAGCACGATAAAAACCATTAAATGTTTTATTTTGATATTTTGAAACATCAGGCTTATGCCAATTAGTATGTCTTTCTTTTAAAGTATAACTGTTTGATGCATGTTGAATATTTTGTGTTGATATTAATCCGCCTTTTTGAATAGGCTTTGTAGCTTTACCAACCAGCACACCATACATTATTATATCATCGCCTTCATTAAAATCAATCAATGCAAATTTGTGTTTGGCAGGAATATTTTCTTTTAATTCAATGTCATCAAATAACTTTCACCTTTATATAAAACCGTTAATGCAACAGCAACATTATCGTGCGGATGAATTTTTAAAGTTTTCGTTTGCATAGCTATTATAACAAGGTCTTATTTGTAAGGAAGCAATCTCAAATTAATCTAAATACAACCATTGGATGCTTACAAAGTAAGTAATAAGTGTTTAAGTTTTTATTCAAATGTTCGGAAAGAGAAATCTTAAATTTCTCATCGCAGTCTGACTAACAGTTTGTATTTAGTAATTTCGCAATTCTGTCAATTTGACTATGAATTTTTTCTGCATCAAATTTGACATCTTAGGTTTTTTATTTTAATAATAATATTATATGGCTGGTTTTCTTTCAAAATTATTTGGTGGGAATAAAAGCGAGAAAGATGTAAAATTAATTACACCTTATGTCGCAAAAATCAATTCCTTTTTTGAGCAATATAAATCTCTTTCCAATGATGAATTGAGAGGTAAGACAAATGAATTTAAACAAAGGATTCAACAACATCTTAGTGAAATAGACAGTAATATAAATTCTAAAAAGCAGGAAGCTGAACAGCTTGATTCTATTGATATTGCTGGCCGTGATTTGATTTACCAGGAAGTAGATGCAATGGCTAAAGAGACGGGATAAAAAAATTGAAGAAATACTTTTTGAAATTCTTCCTGAGGCCTTTGCAGTAGTAAAAGAAACAGCAAGGCGCTTTAAAGAAAATACTGAGATTGTTTCCACTGCAACTGAACTTGACAGGGAGTTAAGTGTTACGAAAAAATACATTACTATTTCAGGCTGATCAATCTATTTATAAAAATACGTGGATAGCAGGTGGAACTGAGATAACATGGAACATGGTTCATTATGATGTGCAGCTTATTGGTGGCATTGTGCTTCACCAGGGTAAGATTGCAGAAATGGCTACAGGTGAAGGTAAAACGCTTGTATCTACATTGCCTGCTTATTTAAATGCACTTGCAGGAGACGGCGTACACATAGTAACAGTTAACGATTACCTGGCAAAACGTGATAGCGAATGGAATGGACCTTTGTTTGAATGGCTTGGCCTTACAGTAGATTGCATTGATAAACACGAACCCAACAGCGATAAAAGGCGCCAGGCTTATGGAAGCGATATTATTTATGGAACCAATAATGAGTTTGGTTTTGATTATTTGCGTGATAACATGGTGCATTCTCCCGATGAAATGGTTCAGCGCAAACATCACTTTGCAATGGTGGATGAAGTGGATAGTGTATTGATTGATGATGCAAGAACACCATTGATTATTTCCGGCCCTGTACCACGCGGAGACCAACAGGAGTTTGATCAAATGAAGCCGCGTGTAGAAAGAATTGTGGAAGCGCAGAAAAAAATTGCCAATAGCTTTTTAATAGAAGCAAAGAAAAAAATTGCCGAAGGCAATGATGATCCCAAAGATGGTGGCCTTGCCTTATTCAGGGCTCATCGCGGCTTACCAAAGAATGGAGCACTGATCAAATATTTAAGTGAGCCGGGAATGAGAGTGAAATTGCAAAAGACTGAAAATTATTATCTCGCCGATCAGCAGAAGAACATGCCTGCGGTTGATAAAGAATTATATTTTCATATTGATGAAAAAAATAACCAGGTAGAACTTACAGATAAAGGCATTACATTAATAACAAAATCGGGAGAAGATCCTGAATTTTTTATAATGCCGGATATAGGAGTGAAGCTTTCTGAAATAGAAAAAAGCTCATTAACACCTGAAGAAAAATTGCAGCAGAAAGAAGCTTTGCTGAATGAGTATTCTGTGAAAGCTGATAGAATACATACTGTACAGCAATTATTAAAGGCATATACATTATTTGAAAATGATGTTGAATATGTGGTAATAGATGGGCAGGTAAAAATTGTGGATGAGCAAACAGGCCGTATCATGGAAGGCCGAAGATACAGTGATGGATTACACCAGGCAATAGAAGCAAAGGAAAATGTAAAGATTGAAAGCGCTACGCAAACGTATGCCACTATTACTTTACAGAATTATTTCAGAATGTACCATAAGCTTGCAGGGATGACGGGTACTGCTGAAACAGAGGCTGCAGAACTGTGGAGTATTTATAAGCTTGATGTAGTGTCTATTCCAACAAATGTGCCTGTTATAAGAAAAGATAGACAGGATCTTGTTTATAAAACAAAAAGAGAAAAATACAAAGCAGTTATAGAAGAGGTAGAAAAAATGCGTGCGGCCGGAAGGCCAATACTTGGTGGGCACTACATCAGTTGAGGTGAGTGAATTGCTCAGCAGGATGATGAAGCAGAAAAGTGATTCCTCATAATGTATTGAATGCAAAACAACATGCCAAGAGAAGCACAGGTGGTAGCTGAAGCCGGGCTTGCAGGTGCAGTAACAATTGCAACAAATATGGCTGGCCGTGGTACTGATATTAAACTTGGTCCTGGCGTAAAAGAGGCGGGAGGTCTCGCTATTTTGGGAACTGAAAGGCATGAAAGTCGCCGTGTGGACAGGCAGCTTCGCGGGCGTTCAGGAAGGCAGGGTGATCCCGGAACTTCACAGTTTTTTGTAACACTGGAAGATGACCTGATGCGTATGTTTGGCAGTGAAAGAATTGCTGCATTGATGGATAGAATGGGATATAAAGAAGGTGAAGTGATTCAGCATAGCATGATCTCTAAGAGCATTGAACGTGCACAAAAGAAAGTGGAAGAAAATAATTTTGGTATAAGAAAAAGATTGTTGGAATATGATGATGTAATGAATAAGCAGCGTACGGTAATTTATGGAAGGCGCAACCATGCTTTGTTTGGCGACAGGCTTGCGCTTGATTTGGATAATGCCTTTTATTCTGTTGCCGAAGGCTTAATCAATACTTTTAAAGAGATAAGTAATTATGATGAGTTTAAGATTGAAGTAATCAGGAGTTTTGGCAATTGATACAACTATAACTGCTGAAGAACTGGATAAGAGATGATGCAAACTCTCTCACCAATCATTTATACCAGGAAGCAAAAGATCATTACAATGCAAAGAACAAAGCAATGAATGAGCAAACATTGCCTGTGATGAAAAATATTCGTAAAGAACAAGGCTCGCATATTGAAAATGTTGCCGTTCCTTTTACTGATGGGAAAAAAGCAATGCAGGCTGTTGCCAATCTTGATAAAACAATTGCAACCAATGGAGCCGAGCTTACTAATGCGCTGGAACGTAATATCACACTGGCTTTGATAGATGATGCATGGAAAGAACATTTGCGTGCAATGGATGATCTGCGGCACAGTATACAATCAACATCACACCTTGAACAAAAAGATCCTTTGGTAATTTATAAAATAGAAGCATTCAATGCTTTTAGAATAATGAATGAGCAGGTGAATAAAGATATTGTAAGCTTTTTATGTTATGCTTCCATACCCGTTGAACAAAATCAGAACGGAAGAATTCATGAAGAAAGAAAAAGAAAAACAGATATGAGCAAAATGCGCCAGCGCAAAGAAGAATTTGCCGGAGCAGGCGCCGGCCCTGAATATCTTTCGCAGGAAAATGATTATATAGATCCATCAGAAAATGTAAAAACGGAACCTGTGAAGGTTGCTCCAAAAATTGGCAGAAATGATCCTTGCCCTTGCGGAAGCGGTAAAAAATATAAGCAGTGCCATGGAAGAAGTGAAGGATAATTTAATTCTTAAACGTTTAATTTGATTATCCATAAAGGCTTTTTAAGAGCCTTTTTTATTTTGAATTACCATAGTTGCCTTTTCAATTTTGAAAGAAGCGTCTTTTGTAATGGTTAAATATTATCTTCATTTTTTAAAAGTAAATAAAATTGAACATCGCAGAATATATTGATCATACTATTTTAAAACCAACTACTCTTTTATCCGATATAGAAAAAGTATGCAATGAGGCAAAGGAGTACGGCTTTGCAGCAGTTTGCATTCCGCCTTTGTTTGTAAAAAAAGCAAGGAATTTTTTAAATAATATTTCTTTAAAAGTTGCAACAGTCATAGGCTTTCCATTTGGCTACAGCGCTATAGAAGCAAAAGTTGCCGAGATGGTTTTGGCAATGGTTGATGGTGCAGATGAGCTAGATATAGTTGTAAACATTTGTGCCATAAAGAACAATGATTGGAATTTTATTGCAAATGAAATCAATACAATTTTGCCAATAATAAGGGCAAGAGATAAGGTAATAAAAGTGATAATTGAAAGCGGAATTTTAACTGATGAAGAGATTGTCAAATGCTGCGATATTTATGGTGCTGCCGGAGTTGACTATGTTAAAACATCTACTGGCTATGCCGAAAAAGGTGCATCGGTTCATGCAGTAAAACTCATCAGGAAACATTTGACGGATAGCGTTAAAATCAAAGCCAGCGGCGGTATAAAAACATACCAGTTTGCCAAAGAACTGGTAGAGGCGGGCGCAAACAGGCTTGGATGCAGCAGCAGCGTTCAAATAGTAAAAGAAAAATTATTACTGAATTAAGAATTTAATACAACTTCTTTTGATAAATAATGATCTTATAAAAATGCAGATTCAACAAAACTTTTTTAATAAATGATTTATAAAAAAAATATAAGCCTTTGTTTTTTTGCAATCGTCTTTTTTAATACCGGTTTAAATGCACAATCAGAAGATACTATTGCCAATAATAAAATCATAATACACGAAGATTATCGTATGAATATTATTGCAAAAAAAGAATCAGATATTAATACAGCTATTTTGAAACAACAATCCCGGGTAGGCAAGGGTTTCAGGCTAATGGTATTAAACTCAAATGATCGCGCATACGCCATGAAGGTAAGAGCAGAATTACTACAAACCTACCCCGAGCAGAAAGTTTACATGGGATTTGCAAACCCTTATATCAAAATTAAATTTGGAAATTTTAAAACAGAAGATGAAGCGGAACCTTATCAAAAAGCAATTAGTAAAATGCTCAACGGCGCTTCCATTTACATCATCCCTGAAGCAATAGAAGTGAAGCCTGATAAGGATTTTAATCCAGATGAGCTACCACAACAATAACATGCTTTGTCAATATAAAAGCATCGATTACTCAAACTCTTTTATTTTTGGGGTATCCACAATTATTGGTTTTAATAAATTATAATGAGTTTAAAGGATACAATCCGGAAGCTGTCCGCTGCATATGCTGACGAGTTTATTGAAGTGCGTCATCATCTGCATGCACATCCGGAACTGAGTTTCAAAGAATTTAATACCTCAGAATTTATTCAAAAAAAACTTCAGGATTGGGGTATTGAAAATACAGTGATGGCAACAACGGGCGTAGTAGGAATTATAAAAGGTAAAAACGCTGATGCCAAAGTAATTGCTCTTCGTGCAGACATGGATGCGTTGCCTATCAAAGAAGTAAATGATGTTGACTATCGCTCACAAACTGATGGAATAATGCATGCGTGCGGCCACGATGTGCATACCACTTGTCTGCTTGGTGCAGCAAAAATTTTGAATGAATTAAGAGATGAATGGGAGAGGAACAATCAAATTGATTTTTCAGCCCGGTGAAGAAAAAAACCCAGGCGGGGCAAGCCTTTTGATAAAAGAAGGAGTGTTAGAAAATCCTGCACCGCAGGCCATCTTTGCGCTGCATGTAAATCCGTCTTTGGAAGTAGGAAAATTAAGTTTTCGAAGCGGTATGGTTATGGCAAGCGCCGATGAAATTTATATTACTATTAAAGGAAAAGGTGGCCATGCCGCCGCACCTCATTTAACCGTAGATACCATTCTTGATTGCATCACAACTTATAGTAAGTCTGCAGCAGGTGATGAGCAGGAATGAATAATCCTTTTAATCCTTCAGTATTATCCATCACTTCTTTCCAGGGAGGCAATACGACAAATGTAATTCCTTCAGAAGTGAAGCTGATGGGTACTTTCAGGGCAATGAATGAAGAATGGAGATTTAAAGCGCATGAGCTTATAACAAATATTACGCAGCATACCGCAGCTATAAGCGATGGGCGACAAATTGATGTGCATATAGATGTTGGTTATCCGTTTGTTTTAAACAATGAAGTGCTTACAACAAAAGCTATACAATCAAGCAAAGGATTTTGCCGGTGAAGAAAATGTAGAGGAAACTGAAATGCGCATGGGTGCTGAAGATTTTGCATTTTATTCTCATCTTATACCTGCCTGTTTTTTCAGGCTCGGTGTAATGAACAAAGAAAAAGATATTACTTCCGGTGTGCATACACCGACTTTTAATATTGATGAAAGTGCAATAGAAAATGGAATGGGAATTATGGCCTGGCTTGCAGCTATCTGTCGACATTATAATTAATTACATTAGCTATCTTTACTTATTCAAATAAGAATTAGTTATTTCTGATACACTTTGAACATATATGCATAAAAATGTTAGAAAACAAGATGCGCTAGATTATCATTCAAAGGGAAGGCCGGGAAAAATTGAAGTAGTTCCTACAAAAGCAACAAAAACACAAAGAGATCTTTCTCTGGCTTATTCCCCGGGCGTAGCGATTCCATGCATAGAAATAAAAGAAAATCCTGAAAATGTTTATAAATATACAGCCAAAGGAAATCTAGTAGGTGTCATTAGCAATGGCACAGCTGTATTGGGTTTGGGCGATATTGGCCCTGAAGCAGGAAAGCCTGTAATGGAAGGCAAAGGAGTGCTTTTTAAAATATTTGCTGATATAGATGTTTTTGATATTGAGATAAATGAAAAAGATCCTGAAAAATTTGTTCAGATAGTAAAAGCATTGGAGCCAACTTTTGGAGGTATTAATCTTGAAGATATAAAAGCACCTGAATGTTTTTACATAGAAAAAAAATTAAAAGAGCAATTGAAAATTCCCGTAATGCATGATGATCAGCATGGCACTGCAATCATTAGTTCTGCGGCATTATTAAATGCATTGGAAATTCAAAAGAAAAAAATTGATAAAGTAAAATTTGTGGTGAATGGCGCCGGAGCTGCAGCCATGGCTTGTGTGCAGCTTTATGAAGCACTTGGTGCCAAAGCCTGCAAATTTCATTATGTTTGATAGTAACAGGTGTTATTCATGCAGGACAGGAATGATCTTGATGAAAATAAAATGCAATTTGCTCACAACAAACAAAATGAATCTTACACTTGCAGAGCAATGAAAGATGCAGATGTATTTATTGGCTTAAGTGTGGGCAATGTTGTTTCACCGAGAAATGATAAAGAGTATGGCAAAAAATCCAATCGTTTTTGCCATGGCAAATCCTGATCCTGAAATAACTTATGAAAAGCAATTGCTGCACGAAAAGATGTGATAATGGCAACCGGCAGAAGCGATTATCCTAACCAGGTAAATAATGTACTGGCTTTCCTTATATATTTCGTGGTGCACTTGATGTAAGAGCTACGCAGATCAATGAAGCTATGAAACTGGCTGCAGTAAAGGCTTTGGCGGACCTTAGCAAAAACTCCTGTGCCGGATATGGTGAACCTGGCCTACAATGAAAAGACCATTGTTTTTGGGCCGCATTATATTATTCCAAAGCCATTAGATCACGCGATTACTTTCAACGGTTGCGCCTGCAGTTGCAAAAGCTGCCATGGAAAGTGGTGTTGCAAAAACTCCAATTAACAGATTGGGAGACATATAAATTAGATTTGAATAAAAGATTGGGAATAGATAACCAATTATTCAGGATTATTGGAAATAAAGCAAGAAAAGATCCTAAGAGAGTTGTTTTTGCAGAAGCAGAAAATCAAAAAATATTAAAAACAGCGCAGCTTGTGCAGGATGAAGGTGTCGCTTATCCAATACTTATTAGGCGATGAAAAAAGAATCAAAAAAATTGCCGCAGGAAAATGGTATTGATCTGGAAGGCATTCCGATCATTGATCCCAAAAGCGATGAATCGGAAGAAAAGCGAGCTGCATATGGCGAAATATTTTTTAAGAAAAGACAGCGCAAAGGATTCAATTATTATGAATCAAAAAAAATAATGAGGGACCGGAATTATTTTGGCTGCATGATGGTGGAAACCGGTGAAGCGGATGCAATGATATCAGGGCTTTCAAAAAATTATCCTGATACAATCCGTCCTGCGTTGCAAATCATTGGATGGAAGAGGGCGCTAAAAAAATAGCAGGCATGTACATCATCATGACTAAAAAAGGCCCGTTATTTCTTGCAGATACAACTGTAAATTTTAACCCAACATGCAGAAGAACTTGCAGATATAACATTGCTGGTTGCAAAAGAAGTAAGGCATTTTGGAATAACGCCTGTATAGCCATGTTAAGCTATTCAAATTTTGGAAGCAGCAATTCCCCGGAAGCCAAGCTGGTAGCCGCATGCCAGGGAAATTGTAAAACAAAAAGATCCATCACTTATTGTGGATGGTGAAATGCAGGCAAATGTTGCATTTAACAAAGAAATAATAAAAGATAATTATCCTTTTAGTGAATTGGTAAATAAGGATGTGAACACTTTGATATTTCCAAATCTTGCAGCAGGCAATGTTGCTTATAATCTTTTACAGGAAATTGGTGGCGCAGATGCGATTGGCCCTATTCTATTGGGTTTAAAAAAGCCGGTTCATATCTTCAGTTGGGCAGCCAGGTTCGCAGCATATTTAATATGGTTTTTATAGCAGTAATTGATGCACAAATGAAAGTCCGGCAAAGAAGTAACCGAAGAAATTCAAAGCTGCAGCATGGTGGAAAAGATTTAAAAAACGCTAAAGAAGCATCTATAGCTTTATAAATAACTAATAAAAATCAATGAAATTTTTTTCAACGTTAGGCAGAATATATTTTAATGATAAAAGGCATGTTTACAAAGCCTGAGAATGTTAAAATGTATTGGAAAGAATTCATGCATCAATGTGTAGAAATTGGTATCGGTTCTTTAGGTATTGTAGCTATTATTTCTGTATTTATGGGTGCGGTAAGTGCTGTGCAAACTGCTTACCAGTTAACAAGCCCGCTGATTCCTAAAGATACAATTTCCCAGGTAGTCGGGATACAGTTATCCTGGAATTCGCTCCCACACTGGTTTGTATAGTGCTGGCAGGTGTGGTTGGAAGTAAGATAGCAGGCGAACTGGGCAACATGCGAGTAAGTGAACAAATAGATGCGTTGGAAATAATGGGCATCAATACAAAATCTTATCTGGTAGTGCCAAAAATACTTGCTGCACTTATTACCATTCCTTGTTGGTTGTAATTGCAATGGTACTAGGCATTTAGGGAGGCAGGTTTGCAGGTAGCTTGCGGCATTGTTTCAACTGATACTTATGATAAAGGATTGCTCGAAAGTTTTATTCCATAAAAATGTATGGTTTGCCTTGTCAAAGGCATATACATTTGCTTTTATCATCAGCAGCATTCCTGCTTTTTATGGATATAATGTAAAAGGTGGCGCATTGGAAATAGGCAGAGCAAGTACAACAGCTGTTATCACCAGTTGTGTTCTTATTTTATTTGCAGATTATATATTTGCAGCATAATATTGTAACATATAGCTCATTTATATTAAAATTATATGATCGAATTAAAAAATATAAAAAAAGCTTTTGGCGATAAAAAATTTTAAAGGATGTAAGTGCTGTAATGGAAACCGGTAAAACCAATCTGATCATCGGTACCAGCGGCAGTGGCAAAACCGTTTTGCAAAAATGTATGGTTGGTTTATTTGAAGTAGATAGTGGAGAAATATTATATGATGGAAAAAATTTTACTACATATGCATGAGGAAGAAAGAAAAATTGCGCCAGCAGATAGGAATGTTGTTCCAGGGCTCGGCATTATTTGATAGATGACAGTGGAACAAAATATAAAATTTCCGCTGGATATGTTCACGAACTGGGATCATAAAAAAAAGATGGACCGTGTAAATGAAGTATTGGAAAGAGTAAATCTAAAAGAACAAATAAAAAATTTCCTTCAGAAATAAGCGGAGGTATGAAGAAGAGAGTTGGTATTGCAAGAGCAATTGTATTAAATCCAAAATATTTATTTTGTGATGAGCCCAACTCAGGCCTTGATCCGCAAACATCAATGGTTATTGATATTCTGATTAAAGAGATAACCAAAGAAAAAATATGACTACAGTAATAAATACGCATGATATGAACAGTGTTATGGAAATTGGAGAAAATATTTTATACATGTGCCGGGAAAAAAAGAATGGGAAGGAAATAATAAAGAAATCATTTTTAGCAAAAATGAAAAGCTGAACGAATTTATTTTTGCTTCAGAATTTTTACGGGATGCAAAAGATATGCGAATGCTGGAAGAAAAAGGAATTATAGATAATGACAGAAATATGGATGAAATTATGCGCGATGGCGGCGCACATCTTATGTCGCAGGATGCTAACGAACCAGATAAGTAAATCGATAACTATATATGAAAAAGATAATATTGCTTGGTTGCCTTTTTATTATCACGTCGTCTATGCTCCGTCCCTCCAGTAGCATTGAACTGTTAAAGATGATGCACGAAAAATATGAGGGCAAATGGTATAAAACTTTTTCTTTTAACCAGACAACGGAATTTTATAGGAATGACAGCCTTTTGCGCACTCAAACATGGTACGAAAATATTCAGTTTCCAGGCAATTTCCGGATTGACTTTGGCAGCCCTGATAGCGGCAACGCAGTGATCTTCAAGAATGATTCTGCTTATTTTTTTCATCAATCAAAGTTTGCAAATGCAAGGCAGTATGACAATGATCTCCTGTTTATTTTGGGAGGCATGTATTTTTGCCCATTGGATTCAGTAATGCAAAGAGTGAAATCGTATGGGTATGACCTTACTAAATTTCATGAAGATATTTGGAAAGGAAATACTGTTTATGTTATTGGCGCTGATAAAAATGAAGATACTGTAAATCAGTTATGGATTGAAAAGGAGCACTATAGCCCGGTAAGAATGCTCACTTTTAAAAATAATACTAAAGAGGAGGCTTTGCTTGAAAACCATGTTCCTTTAGAAGGAGGATTTACTGAGACACTTGTACATTTTTATATAGATAACAAACTTGTGCAGGTGGAAAAGTATCATGACCTGAAAGGCAATATAGCAATAGATTCTTCCATATTTGATGAACATAAGTTTGTGAAACTAAAACATTAGAGGAGACTATTTTATCACCTGAAACTTTCCTGATTCAATAATGTTTCCTCTCGGATCGAGCACCTGGAAAACATATACGCCGCGATAAAAATCAGTAAGCGGAACGATCATTTTTTGATCAGTTGCTTTTAATTCAACCACTTTTTTACCAATGAAATTAAAAATCAGTAGCGTGTTGGCCTTGCTATAATTTTTTTTGAATTCAAAGTTAATAAAGCTTGCTGCAGGATTGGGATAGAATTTAACATTAACAGCATCCTCATCATTTATAAATGACGATTTCACCTGTGCATTGCTGCTGAAATGAAAACTGGTGACTAAAATAAATATGTAAAAAATTTTTTTCAATACTAAAAAGGCATATTGGTAATAAAAATACAAATTTTATTGCAGTATCAAAAGCCTATTAAAAGTTTAAGCATTTTTTTGACACTTCCTTCTTAACGCATGTTAGACTTATAAATTGTATAGAAGTTAAATTTTTTTCACAGGCTTACACAAAAGCGGGTGTTTGAGTGAAACGTATCATTAATAAAAAGAAGCAAAAATTTATTTATCAATGCAATAATATAAATGGAAGATGAGTTTTTAAAAAATGATTTTCAAGAAAAAGTATAAACAATTATTACTTGTATTAACTGTACTCTTTTTTGCATCCTGCAGTAATCCATTGCAGAAACGTTATAGTGCAACAACTTACGATGATGATATGCAAGAGATAAGAAGGAGCAATAAAATAAGTGATGAAGATGAAGAAATTCTTGATAAATATGTAATGCTGGCAAAGCTAACGGGCAATGACATCGAAGGTAAAAGTTATGACGAAATTCTGGAAAGGATAAAAGTGTTTCGTGAAAATAATCAACAGGAAACAATGATCTCAGCAGTTGAGGAAGCGCTAAAAGCAAAGGCTTTCGTCGTATCTCGAGGTGCGGCTTAAAGACAAAATTTTTGGAAGCACTAACGGCAAAAATGTCTTAAGCTACAAGTTGCTCATTAAAAACACGGGATCATTAAAAATAAAAACTATTTCCGGAGATCTGGTTTTTTATGATTTACTATAAGCCTTTTAAAAAAATACCTGTCCTCATAGATGAAAATATTGATGTAAATAAAGAATTGGCTAAAACAATTAACGACGATTATAACAATAACATTGAAAGCGATCGTAGTCTTCGGGTAAAACCAGCCTCTGCGATAAAAGCCACATGGTACCCTGAAAAAATAATTTTTGAAAATGGCCGCCTGCCGAATAGTTACCATACTTCGTAAGCAAGCAACTCGTTTTCCGTTTTTATACGCTGCCCTTCACGGATAACGTAAACCACTGCTGCTGCAGTAAGGGCAGTAATTGCAAAAAAATAAAATGCGCTTCTTGCTTTTTTCTTTTCTTTTATATCAGCTTTCATGATAAATCTTTCGAGGTATACGGGGTTGTAAATTAATAAAAATCATGCCATGAGAAATCCAATTCAGTAAAAAATTTATTGATTTAAAATATTTACAGGCAAAACTATTTCCCAACGGTTACTTCCTGTTCCTCCAAAAAGATCTTTATCAATCAGCCTTGAATAGCGGACACCAAAAGAAACATTTGCCTCATTCCACCATTTTGTATCAAAGTATACTTCAATGCCTGTAGAACGGAAGGAAGCAGAGAAGGGAGTTTTGTCAGTATAAAAATCCTTTGCAAAAGTATTGTCATAAAATACGTTACCACGTATACGTAAAACATACACAATTCCCGCAAAGCCAGCGTCAGGATAAAGCAGTGGCAAGTGATAATCCAATCCCCACTTGTACATTTTATATAAATTGACGGCAGTGTATCCGCGTGAAAAAGGAAAGTTGCTGGAGAAATTTATTTGAGCAGAAGTATCTTTGTGAAAATAAGCCGCATCCAACACAATGCTATGATTAATAAAAAATCCCGGTAAATATATATTGCATTCGCTACAAATTGAAAGCCATGATAATGAGTTAAAGCATTTTTATAATTTATACTTATTGTTTGAGCAAATTTTGGAAATATTTGTTGCGCTGCGCTTTGTGATTGATGGGTGAAAGAAAAAAAATTGTTCAGATAGCTATAGGAAATTGTTCCCAAGAGAATCTTTATAAGCACCTTTAAAATCACTTTGATTATAAGTGTATTGAGAACCAAAATTCAAATAAGTGAGTGATCTGTTTTTACTAAAATTAAATGGTATATTCGAATCCTGCAAAAGGCTCAAGCTCATTAAAATCAATAACATTGTTATGATAGAAATCGCGCCGGTCAAATGTATAATTAATGCCTGCAGTTAAAAAAGGAAACAATGTCCATAAGTTGCATTAAAGCCTATGCGTTTAAATTTTTCGGAACGGTCATAAGTAAATGATAACTGCGATTGCAAAGTGTTTAAAATATTTTCACCTAAAAGATTAATACTATAGTCCGGATCGCTTACTTGGGTTCAGGCTGTGAAAATTAAAAAGCTTTCCTCCCTTAGAATAAGTGCTTACAGAAAACATGCTGTCAGGAACTTTTGTAAGTAAATCAAAATTTGTTTTTTTCAAAACACTATATACCAAAGGCTGCTGTATCTGTATTCGAAGTTTATTCAGTATTAATTTCTTCAAACTGTACATCAATCTTTTTTGCAGTTCGCAAAGCTTATATCCTTCCGCTGTAAACGCAGTCCACACAATACTTTGATTATTTGCAGACGGCTCATATTTTCCTGTTCCTTCATTTGATTATAATCAGTATAAGCCATAATTTTTTATCATGAAAAGTAAAGGCAAATAGCTCGTCTTCTTTTTTGTATGAATAAGAAAAATAAATAGTATCATTTTGTATAAAAGGAAAACCAATAACATTAAAGCTGAATGGCAGCAACGGCATTTATGGATCCATCTTTGATATTAATCGCTGCAAGCGACATTTCACCCATGGATTTCTTACTGCAGAAATAGCGTTGAATCATTGAAAAATTTAGGATAAGTAAAGAAATAATTATCAGGGTTAGGAATTATCGTGTAATTAGGTATCCGTTAGCAGCATCCAGCAAATGCAAGAATTTTTTTCATCGGGTAATTCATTAACGGCAATTACTTCGTTACCATCCTGGCTTATATCTGGGGAAAAATATTTTGTATGGTTGGTAAGTGATATATTCTTTGCCACTTGAAACATAAATAATACGCAAATCACTGTAATCACGATACCCCATCTTGCAGCAGGCCGGTAAGAAGCGTAAACAATTTTACCATCATGATAGCTAAAATGATTATCAATTGAATAATCTTTTATGCGAAGTTTTTTTTCAATATTATTTATTCTAATCATAAATTCAGGAACATGTCGGTAGCTGCTTTTTACATAAAGTAATGTATCGTTTCCGGCATACGCATGGATACTCTTCATTTTCATAAAATGCATGTTTTTTTTACTATTGCGTCTGTATTGTTTTCTTTATCAAACTGCTTTTTAAAAAACTCAAAAGCATCGTTCCTGAAAGTAACATAGTCCACACCAGCATATTTTTTTATTGCTTTTTGAAATGGATAAAACAGGCCTTTAAATGATGCCGCATCATGAGTTACATGTTCCCAAAATTTATCACCGTATTTTTCTCTTCCATAAGCAACAAGCATATACCCAAGCTTGTAATGATCGGGCACGAAATCTTTGTAGGAGCCATTCCGCAATTTGAGAAAACTGTAATGTTTATTTTCTTTCCATAAAGAAATGTATCCATTATAAAAAAAAGGCAATCGACCGCGACCTTGCAGGCTTACGTTCGTTTCATTATAAACGGCATCACCTTCAAAAAACCAATTGGGTATTGCAATATTATTTGCCAGTGCTTGGCCGTTCTCTCCAAAAACTTCATGTATTGTTTTTGATAACCCTACATCAAAATTATTGTATTGCTGCACATGCCTAAACTCATGAATGGCAAGCTGGTCAGGCCATGGAAGGCTTCCGACGTCAAAGCTATTTTGCTCAGGAGTAATAAAAAATTCGCTTCGGAAAGGACCAAGACCAACGTATGCATTCGATATCGTTGTTTGGTTTTGTATAACCAGATTGATTTTTTTTTGTTGGTTGCCAATGGTCGCCTGCATCGGCTTATTCATGTAAAGAATAATGTTTGCTACTCGCCGTGCAGTTGAATCAAGGCCTTTCGGAAAAATAACTCTTGCAACTGGTGTATTGATTTGCTTCCACTTAATGGATGGCGGATTGCCTCCAAAAGTTTGTGCAAACCCTTTGCTGCAAATCAATACAGCGCAAAAAAATACAACATAGCTTTTAATGTTTTTCATAACAATTAAAATAACGGAGTAACGCTTTATTTAGTTCAGTATAAGTAATTCATCCAAGTTCAGGTATATTTTTTATCCCGAATAATAATAGGACAAATATTACGTTCTACTTATGTAACCCTAACAATGAATTTACATTTTGTGTAAGCAATATGTAACATTCTAAACATAACACATGATGAAAAACTACTTCCTCATTTTATTGCTTTTTCTCCTTATAAGCTCATCCTGCAAAAAGGATGGGACTACCTCAGCGAACCCGCTTTTAGAGCAGTATTTTGAAACAAATGTGCTCAACAGAAATTTTATTGTAAGCCTTGCAAGCCGTAACGATACGGACTTAACAAGTGATTACAACGGGTATGTTTTTGTATTGCTGAAAACCGATGATTTGCACGGGGCACTAACGGCAACGAGCAACGGAGTTTCTTACACCGGATCCTGGAGTAGTAATGACGATTATAGCGAGCTTATAATTACGCTTCCTGCAACACCAACGGCCTTTAATTTTCTTACCAGGGAATGGAGGTTTACCAGTAAGAGTTTTCCAACCATGGAACTTGCTCCATGGGGATCAACAGAAAATTTGATTTTACACATGTACAGGCAATAATTTTTTTATTGTTAATAAAAATTTATTTATAAAAGGCTATAGCAATAGCCAACCCTAAAATCCGAATCTGCCACTTGAAAAATCTTATCCATAAGATTTTAAAATGTTTATATACATTAAAAAAAACAAGCACTGTTTTATGTGTTTTGCTATATGCATGTATTCATGCAAATGGCCAGGTACATGCAGACTTTAGCGTTTCTCCGCAAAGCGGTTGTGCACCATTGTTGGTGAACTTTCAGGATCTTTCAACCGGAAGCCCTATTTACTGGAAATGGGATTTGGGTAATGGAACTGTTTCTTATTTGCAAAATCCTTCAACCACGTATTTTAATCCTGGTGTGTATAGCGTAAAGCTGGTCATAAAAAATGATGAAAGCTTTATGGATTCAATTGTCAAAACGCAAATTATTACTGTATATGCTTCGCCAACGGTAAGGTTTTCTGCAAATCCTTTAACAGGCTGCTTTCCTTTGCCAGTGCAGTTTTCAGACTCAAGCACTGCGAATAGTGGAACTATTGCAAACAAGATTTGGGACTTTGGTGATGGTAATTTTTCGAATGATAATATGCCTTTGCACACTTACAACAGTTCCGGAAATTTTAATGTATCACTTCGCATAACCAATAGTTATGGATGCTCAAGCTCTGCAACTTATCCTCAATACATAAAGCTTAACACGGGTGTTCATGCAGATTTTTCAAATTCTGAACCCGCCACCTGTAATCAACCGGCAACCATAAATTTTATTAACAATTCAACAGGTACGGGTGCTCTTTCTTATTTATGGAAATTTGGAGATGGCAATACATCTGCAGCTGCAAATCCAACACATACTTATCATGTAGGAACTTATACCGTTTCCCTCATTGTTCATAATTCAACCGGATGTGCAGACACCATAACAAAACAAAACATCATAACACTTGACAGCGTAAGAGCAAACTTTACGGCCCCTGTAAATGCTTGCCAGCAAAGCGCAGTAAGCTTTACCAACACAAGTAATCCAGTGCCTTCGCAGGCATTATGGTCTTTCGGCGACAGCACTTTTTCTGATTCTGTTAATACGTTTCATGTTTTTCAAAACCCCGGATCTTATAATGTAAAACTCGTTTCTGGCTTTGGCGGCTGTAGAGATTCTGTTATTAAAAAAATACAAATAATTGCAAAACCTGTTGTTGATTTTTCTGCTGCGCAAACTACATCATGTCATATTCCATTCACAGTAAACTTTATAAATGCTTCCGGTCAAGGTTCATCTTATGCCTGGGATTTTGGAGATGGCTCAATTTCAAATTTTCAAAATCCTTCTCACACTTATACCAAAGAAGGTTTTTATTCAGTAAAATTCACTGTTAATAATTCTTATGGATGTACTAATTACACTTATAAAAATAATTTTATAAAAATACAGAAGCCGGTAGCTTCCATAAACAATTTGCCTCAAAAAGGCTGTGCACCTTTAACCAACACTTTTACTGCAACTATAAGTTCTGTTGACTCTGTAATTCAATACCATTGGGACTTTGGAGACAATAGTTCTTCGCAGCAGGTTTCTCCAACTCATACCTTTGTTAATCCTGGTTCTTACACAATTAAGCTAACATACACGACCGCTTCGGGATGTACAGATACAGCAACTGTTGTTAATGGAATATTAGTTGGAACAAAACCTACAGTAAATTTCTCAGCAGATCCAAAAGATGTTTGCGCTCAATACAATGTAAATTTCACGGATCATACTTCAGGCAATCCAAATGAATGGCATTGGTCATTTGGAGACGGAGCAACTTCTATTGATCAAAATCCTGTGCACAATTATGGAGATACAGGATACTTTACCGTTACATTGATTGCTCTTAACAATGGGTGTTCGGATACTTTGGTTATTCCAAAGATTGTTCACATAAAGCCGCCAATAGCAAGGTTTACATTTACAAATAGTTGTTTGCAGCCAGGGCATATTATTTTTAAAGATGCATCCATCGGGGCGGATACTTGGAGCTGGACTTTTGGTGATGGCTCTACATCCTTAATTCAAAATCCTGTTCACGATTATGCAGTTTCCGGAAATTATGGAGTTGCACTTACAGTTACTAATAAAATAACAGGATGTTCTTATACACATCTTGATACAATAAATATTTATAAGGAAAAGGCTGACTTTACAACGAGTGTTAATTCAGTTTGTAAAAACACTCCCGTAACTTTTTCAGCAATTAACAGCATTCCATCGAACATTGCATCTTACACGTGGCGCTTTGGAGATGGCGTCAACATTGCTTTTAATACTAATGCTACCAGCCATGCTTATGCGATTGCAGGAAGCTATAATGTTACGCTGATATTAAATATAAAAAATGGCTGTAAAGATTCTATAACGAAGCCATTGGCTGTAAAAGTAAATGGGCCAACCGCAGTATTCAGCGCGGTGGTTCCTGGTGCTTGCCAAAATAGTACAGTAGCTTTCAATGACAGCTCTTACGATTCAAACAGTTCAATAAAGCTTTGGCAATGGAACTGGGGAGATGGAACAATTCAAAGTTTTACAGCACCACCTTATAAACATACTTATACAATTCCCGGAAACTATACGGTGTCGCTCAAAGTGACAGATGGCAATGGTTGTACTGATAGCATCAATCATCAAAACACAATTGTTATATCAAAACCTATTGCATTATTTACTGCTGATACGCTTTCATGTACTGGCGGAATTGTTACGTTTACCAATTCATCCACAGGTCCTTCATTGCAGTATGCCTGGAATTTTGGCGATGGAACTACATCCGCTGCAGTCAATCCTTCTCACATGTATTCTAAAGAAGGAATATACTCTGTAAGCCTTGCTATTACCGACTTATATGGGTGCACTGATTTTGTATCAAAAAATAGTTATATAAAAATTGCCAATCCGAAAGCTGATTTTACAGTAAGTGATACAACAGGTACCTGTCCTCCATTAGTTGTTAAGTTTACTAATTTATCAAAAAATTATTCCTTCTTTGCGTGGGAGTTTGGAGATGGATCAAGTTCGTCGACATCAAGCCCTTCACATTTTTATTCCACGCCCGGCGTATTCATAGCTACGTTAACTGTAAGAGGTACATCCGGATGTGTGGATAGAAAAAGCGTGCGAATAACCGTAAAAGGCCCGGTGGGTGATTTTTCTTACGATAAAATGTCGGGCTGCAATCCTTTATTGACAAATTTCACAGCCACTACGACCAAAAATATTTCTTTCATTTGGGACTTTAATGATGGCACTACTGTAGCCACTCCTGATTCAATAATATCACACAAATACATTACTGCAGATTCTTATTTACCTAAATTAATATTAGTGGATTCAGCAGGCTGTAAAGTGCCTGTTACAGGAAAAGATTCCATAAAAGTTTATGGCGTTACTGCAAATTTCAAGACAAACAATTCTATTTTTTGTGATTCTGCGCATGTAGCTTTTACTAATACAAGCATCAGTAATGATGTTATCACTAATTATCTCTGGTACTTTGGAGATGGCTCCAGTACTGCCTTTCAAAGCCCTGTTCATACTTACATCAGTGCAGGTATTTACACTTCAAGGCTTATTGTTACAACAAGAAATGGCTGCATTGATTCAACAACGAAACCATCTTTAGTAAAGATTGTGCGCAGTCCTTCCATCTCCATCAAAGGCAATGATGGGGCATGTGCACCAGCTACATTAACTTTTACAGGAACGATAAATGTTGCAGATACTTCAGGTTTAACATGGTCCTGGAACTTTGGTAACGGTAACACTTTTAATAAACAAAATCCGCCTTCTCAAAGTTTTTTAAATGCTGGCACTTATAATGTAAAAGCTATAGCAACAAACAGCAGCGGATGTACTGACACTGCTTATAAAGATGTACAGGCATATCGGGGTCCGGCATTGAATATTACACCTGATACGGCTTTATGTAAAGGCTCATCCATTACATTACAGTCACACGATGCAAGTACTTATTCATGGACTCCTTCAAAATACTTGTCTTGCGAAAGCTGTGCTACGCCTGTATCGCGCCCGGATTCTTCCATAAAATATTTTGTAAAAGGAACAACCAGCAACGGATGCATTGCTACGGATTCGGTATTTATTGCTGTAAAACAACCGAATACAGTTAAAGTAAATAATCCTGATACATTATGCTTCGGCTCATCAGTTCAGTTATCTGCAACTGGCGCAGAAGTATATAGCTGGTCTCCTGCAAACAGTTTAAATAATTCAAACATTGCAACACCTGTTGCTACTCCAGCTGTAACAACATTTTATACAGTAACAGGAACAGATACAAAAAAATGTTTTACCTCAACGGCCAAAGTTCCAGTAATGGTTTACCCAATACCTGTTGTAAATGCAGGTGCTGATAAAACAATTAATGTCGGGCAATCATTTAAGATTACTCCACAGCTGTCTGATGATGTCACAAGCTTTACATGGACACCTTCCACAGACATTATTGCAAGAGATAGTGCTTCTATAATTGTGAAGCCTGACCAATCAATAGAATATACTATAGAAGTGAGTAATGACGGGCATTGCAACGCTCTTGACCGCATTTCCATTTATGTGATGTGTGATAATACGAATGTATTTATGCCGAATACTTTTTCGCCTAACGGTGATGGCGTAAATGATATTTTTTATCCAAGAGGCAGTGGTGTATTTAATGTAAAAAACCTTCACATTTTTAATCGTTGGGGGGAAGTGATTTTTGAAAAAGCCAACTTCAATGCAAATGATGCATCAGCAGGATGGGACGGAACTTATAAGGGCAAAAAGCTGGATCCCGATGTTTTTGTTTATACACTCGAGGTGCTTTGTGCAAACAATCAATCCCTAATATTTAAAGGAAATGTTGCTTTAATAAGATAAGAAATGTTATAAAAAAATTACATATAAAGAAATTATCTACCCGAAAAATCATTTTATGAAAAACAAATACCTGAGACTTATTTTATATTCTATTTTTATTTTTTTTATACAAAAAACAGACGCACAGGATATACACTTCTCACAATTTTTTGAAACGCCATTACTGCGAAATCCTGCATTGGCAGGCATTTTCAGCGGAGACTTTCGCATACAGAGCGTATATCGTAACCAATGGAATTCTGTTACAGTTCCTTATCAGACAACATCTTTAAATACAGAATATAAATTAGCCGTAGGTCATGGTGATGATTTTTTAACGCTTGGTGGCGAAATTTTATATGATAAATCAGGCACTATTGCTCTAACGGCAACAGATGTGTTACCTGTTTTAAATTATCATAAATCTTTGAGCTCAGAAAGAAATATGTATTTATCTGCGGGCTTCTCTGCAGGAGTTGTACAAAGAAAACTTGATCGCTCAAAAATAACAACGAACAGCCAATACAATGGCAGCGAATATGATCCTTCTTTACCTGATGGTGAAACTTTTTCCAACACTAATCTTCTTTATTTCGATGGAAGCGCAGGCCTAAGTTTTAACACGCAAATAGGAGAGAACGCTGACAATAACATGTTTTTTGGAGTTTCATATCAGCATTTTAACCAGTCTGCGAAAGTATCTTTTTATGATGCTTCTGATGTACAGATCGTACCAAGAATTGTTGTTTCCGGAGGTGTAAGAATGAGTGTCGATGATGAATCTTACATAACCTTTCATTCTGACTATTCCAAACAGGGAAGCAGCACAGAAGTAATTGGCGGAATGCTTTACAGCAAAAAGCTTGATGATATTGATGATCCAAAATATGTGATATCCGGCGGCGGATTCATCAGGTGGAAAGATGCACTGATTCCTGTTATTAAGCTGGAAGCACGACCATTGACTTTTGCATTCAGTTATGATGTAAACGTTTCCGAATTGAAAACAGCAAGCCAGGGCAGGGGTGGCTTTGAATTCTCCATGTCTTATCAAAAATATTTTGATAAAAACAGCAGCACACGTGATGCAGTAAGATGCCCAAGGTTTTGATTTTGAAACTCTCTGCCGCTCTGTAATGTATATTTACATAAAAAATAAATGAGGATAACCGATGTGGTCAAATGCCTGGAATCCTTTGCTCCAAAGGCTTTGCAGGAAAGCTATGATAACGCCGGATTGATTATTGGAAATGCATCTTCGGAATGTACTGGCATTCTTATAGCTCTTGATGCTACTGAAGAAGTGATCGCTGAAGCGGCTCAAAAAAAGTGTAATCTTTTGGTTACCCATCATCCTCTTATTTTTAAAGGAATAAAAAAAATTACCAGCCAAAATTATATAGAGCGTTGTGTGATTGCGGCAATAAAAAATGATATCGCAGTATATTCAATTCATACAAATCTTGACAATGTTATAACTGGTGTAAATAAAACAATTGCGGATAAATTGGATCTCCAAAATTGTAAAGCTTTATTGCCAAAAGCAGATACGCTGATAAAACTCGTAACATTTGCACCTGATGATAAAGCAGAAATTATAAAAAATGCTTTATTTATCGCCGGCGCGGGAAGCATTGGTAATTATAGTGAATGCAGTTTTGTTGTGTCGGGAGAAGGTTCTTTCAAAGCCGGCGAAAATACAAAGCCTTATGTTGGTAAAAAAGGCAAACGGCATTTAGAAAAGGAAACGAGAATAGAAGTGGTTTTACCAGCCTATGAGCAGGAGAAAATAGTGCATGCTTTAAAAATTGCTCATCCCTATGAAGAAGTTGCTTATGACGTGTATCCTTTAAATAACTTTCGTGATGATATTGGAAGTGGTTTGATTGGAAATTTAAAATATAATATCAGCGAAGAAGCATTCTTAAAGAAAATTAAACAGCGATTTGGTCTTAAGGTCATTAAGCATACCGGCTTTTTAAATAAGAAGATAAGCAAAGTTGCAGTTTGCGGAGGTGCCGGCAGTTTTTTAATATCGGCCGCAAAAGCAGCAGGAGCCGATATTTACATTACTTCTGATGTAAAATATCATGAATTTTTTGATGCGGATAAATCCATCGTTATTGCGGATATTGGTCATTATGAAAGCGAACAGTTTACTTCAGATTTATTAGCTGATTTTTTACGGAAAGAATTTCCTAACTTTGCCGTCCTAAAAACAGGAATTTCAACTAATCCTGTTTATTATTTTCTATAATGCTGATACATTTTTACCTAAAATTTTATAATAATAATTCTTAATATGGCACAAGTAAAAGATTATTCTGTTGAAGAAAAATTATCATCCGTTGTGAAACTTCAAAAGATAGACAGTAAACTCGATGGCATTCAGATTTTAAAAGGTGAATTACCTATTGAAGTGAGTGATCTCGAAGATGAAATTGCCGGGTTAAATGCAAGGCAAAATCGGATCGAAGAGGAGATGAATGGCATTCAGCAGTTCATTGAAGATAAAAAAACAGCTATTAAAGATTCGCAGGAATTGATAAAAAAATATGAGAAGCAAAGTGATAATGTAAAAAATAATAGAGAGTTTGAAGCAATAAATAAAGAGATTGAAATGCAAACTCTAGAAGTAAAGCTTGCAGAAAAACATATTAAAGATGCAACAGAAGACATAGCTGAAAAGGCCAAGCAGCTTGAGCTTGCAAAGAAAGCTGTTGCTGCAAAGGAAACCAACTTGAAAGCAAAAAAGGGCGAGCTGGAAAAAATTATTACGGAAACTGACAAAGAAGAAAAAAATTATAACAAGCAAGCTGATGCAGCCAGAGAACATGTAGACGAAAGGTTGCTGGTTAGCTACGATAGAATTCGTAAAAACTATCGCAATGGGCTTGCAGTGGTTCCTGTAGAAAGAGATGCCTGTGGCGGTTGCTTTAATGCAATTCCACCACAGAAGCAAAGCGATATTAAACAACGTAAAAAAATTATCGTCTGTGAAAACTGCGGAAGAATATTAGTAGATAATGATCTGAATGATTCGGTTGAAATAAAATAAAATTCGCATATCTTAATTTATTCAAAGACGCATATGCGTCTTTTTTTATTCCACAAACGCCTTGACAGTAGTTAATTTGATAAACGGATTGATGTAATTTGCTTTTATAATGCTGCAGCAATTACACATACAGAATTATGCGATCATTGATTCAATCAAAATTAATTTTTCATCTCATCTTAATATTATTACAGGAGAAACGGGTGCGGGTAAAAGCATTATTGTTGGCGCACTTAGCCTGATTCTGGGCGAACGCGCCGATACATCGGTTTTAGCTAACCATGAGAAGAAATGTTTTATTGAAGGAAAATTTAAAACAACCAGCAAGCCAGTAAAAGATTTTTTGCAATCGCATGAGCTGGATGCAGAAGATGATCTGATAATCCGGCGTGAAATAGCTGTGAATGGTAAGTCGCGTGCATTTGTGAATGATACACCGGTTACTCTTATGCAGCTTAAGCAATTGTCTTCTTTGCTTGTTGATCTGCACCAGCAGTTCGATACACTAGAACTGGCCAACAGCGACTTTCAGCGTGAAGTACTTGATGCACTTGCTGGTAATGCAAAAGATGTGGAACAATACCAGTCATTTTATAAGTCTTACAAAAAAGTTTCAAACGAACTTGAAGAGCTTAAAACGCAACAGGCTGCTGCAAATAAAGAACTGGATTATAATAAATTTTTATTAAATGAATTGGAAGAAGCTGATCTTTCTGAAAATGAAATTGAAAACGCTGAAAAGGAAATAAAGCTGATGAGCAATGCAGAAAATGTGAAATCTTCTTTATCGGAAATTTATATTGACTTGGAACAAAGTGATGATCCTCTTGTTCAAAAAATAAAATCAATCTGCAATAAGCTTCAAAGCCTGAAAACTTATCATCAAAATATTGAATCGTTGCTTGAAAGAATGCGCTCTGTGCAAATAGAACTGCAGGATATTGCAAATGAAATTGACATAATTAATAACAATGTTCTTTATGATGCCGAAAAAATAAACAAGCTGAATGATAGAATGGCGTTGGGTTACAGGCTTTTAAAAAAGCACAATGTTACTACTACAAGCCAATTGATTGACATAAAACAAAAGCTTCAGCTCGAGGTAGAAAAAGTGACGAACCTTGCAGATGCTATTGCTATCAAAGAACAAGAATCAAAAAAATTTCATGATTCGGCTCTACAAATTGCCGACACAATTTTTATAAAAAGACAAAAGCACGTAAAACCTTTTGAAGAAAAAGTGAATGCGCTTTTAAAGCAGGTAGGCATGCCTAATGCACGCTTAAAAATTGATTTGCAAAAATTAGGTTCATTAAACTTTTTTGGAAACAATCAAATTGATTTTCTATTTAATGCTAATGTTCCTGCGGAAAATACAAATGCGAATACAAGATATGAACCATTAAGGAAGGTGGCCAGTGGTGGCGAACTTAGCCGGTTGATGCTTAGCATAAAATCGCTTGTTGCAAAAAGTGTAGAACTGCCTGTTTTAATTTTTGATGAAATAGATACAGGTATCAGCGGTGAAGCCGCAAGGCAGGTAGGCATTATTATGAAAGAGCTTTCAGCGTGCCACCAGGTCATTGCTATTACACATCAGCCGCAAATTGCTGCAAAGGCAAATGCACATTTTTTTGTGCATAAACAAATAAGAGATAACAAAATTATTACAGCTATAAGGCAGCTGAATGATGATGAAAGAATTACAACTATTGCAACCATGCTTAGCGGTGAAAAGCCTACTGCTGCTGCGTTTGAGAATGCAAGAGAAATGATTGGCAACTGATACAAATGCTTTTATTAAAAAAAATATTAATTGTTTTATTAGTCGCAGTTGCCATGTACGGTGCATATGCTTCAGTTAATTTTTTCAAATCAAAAATAAAAGTTCATAGAAACCCGGCAGGCTTTTTATTGTTATTATTACTTTCTTTTGCAAGTGTTTTTATAATTATTATGTTGCTTGGTTTTATTTTTCATGAATACAGAAATTTTTTCTTTAAACATTAACCTTGATAGCATTTTAAATTTATTGTAATTAATTTATAAATCATCACAATCAATAAAATGTATAATTTATTAAAAGGGAAGAAGGGAATTATTTTCGGAGCACTTGATGCAAATTCAATTGCATGGAAAACAGCATTGCGTTGTCATGAAGAAGGAGCGCAGCTATTGCTTACAAATGCACCCGTTGCCATGCGTATGGGCGAAATAAATAAGCTTGCTGAAACAGTTGCTGCGCCTGTAATTCCATGCGATGTAAGCAGCAACGATGATATGAATAACCTGCTTACAAAAGCTATGGAGCATTTTAATGGCGGCGTTGATTTTATTCTGCATTCCGTGGGCATGAGTGTGAATATGCGCAAAGGAAAATCTTATACAGATATTGATTATGGCTTTAATCAAAAAACATTGGATATATCTGCAACAAGTTTGCATCGCTTACTTTCAACTGCTATGAAACTGGATGCTATAAATGAATGGGGAAGCGTGGTGGCGCTTACTTACATTGCTGCACAAAGAGTGTTTCCGGATTACAATGAAATGGCTGATGCAAAGGCCTTGCTTGAAAGTATTACGAGAAGTTTCGGATATCATTATGCTATAAAAAAACATGTACGAATCAATACAATTTCACAGTCACCAACACGAACAACTGCAGGCAGTGGTGTAAAAGGTTTTGATGGTTTTATAAATTATGCAGAAAAAATGAGCCCTTTAGGCAATGCGTCTGCAGAGGATTGTGCTAATTACTGCGTAACGTTATTCAGTGATCTTACGAGATATGTTACGATGCAAAATCTTTTTCATGATGGGGGTTTTTCTTTTACCGGCGTTACACATGAAGTTATAGCCCAAATGGAGAAGTAACCTTATAGCATCAAATGTTCCTCCTGCTTAATCTTCTATATCTGTAATAGAAAAAGA
Source organism: uncultured Chitinophagaceae bacterium (assembly GCA_963823975.1). Taxonomy (GTDB): domain Bacteria; phylum Bacteroidota; class Bacteroidia; order Chitinophagales; family Chitinophagaceae; genus Ginsengibacter. The sequence goes on from CAWGNP010000001.1 coordinate 945,496, forward strand.
TTAAATAGCCAACAACGAAACCAATTATTACGATCCATTGCAGCATTGTAAAACGGTTTTTGTTAGCATTTATATAAAACATATAGAACATAAAAATAATAAACCAGGTAAACGAGATCAGTAGTTTAGTTTTTGGTTTCAGCTTCGATCCAATTTTTCTTTTAAAAAATTGTGAAACGAAAAATATGGCAACAACTGCGATAACAATTAATATCGGTTCCATTTATAAAAAAAATTAAAGGCAATTTAAATATTATAAATAAAAAACCGCCCCGAAAAGGACGGCAAATACATTGTCAATTTTTTTTACTCAATATTCATCTTCATTAAAAAAGAAATCTTCCTGGCTTGGGTAGTCGGCAAGATGTCTTCGAGCCCTTCATAAATTTCGCCTTCATCTTCCAGCTCCTGCAAATTTTCAACAACTTCGATTGGCGCACCGCTCCTGATAGAATAATCAATTAATTCATCTTTTGTAGCTGGCCAGGGCGCATCTTCAAGATGAGAAGCAAGTTCTAAAGTCCAAAACATATTTTATATCTTTTTAATTATAGTATTGTTATAAACAGGTTTCCAATTTTCCGCAAATGTAAAAGGAATATCGTTATTACCAAATATTGTTTTTGCAAGATCATTTATATCTATAACGCTTCAAATGAACGGTAAGTATTTTACTTACTTTTAAAAAAAAATTCGTTCTAAATCAGAAATTTGCGCATGCTAAAGGCAACAGGAATTTATAAAAGCTATGGATCATTACCGGTTTTAAAAGGTGTTGATATTGAAATAAAAAAAGGAGAAATTGTAAGCATCGCTGGCTCATCCGGTGCTGGTAAAAGTACATTGCTTCACATCCTCGGAACGCTTGATAATGCAGATAAAGGCAATTTATCCATCGATAATACAACCGTGTCATCGCTGAAGGGGAAACGGCTTGCCGCTTTTAGAAATCAGCACATCGGTTTTGTTTTCCAGTTTCATCATTTATTGCCGGAGTTTACAGCGCTCGAAAACGTTTGTATTCCTGGGTGGATTGCCGGAAGTAAAACGAAAGAAACAGAGGAAAGAGCTATACAGCTTTTGGACATGCTTAAATCTTAATGATCGCTCCGAACATAAGCCCGGCGAGCTTTCCGGCGGCGAGCAACAAAGAGTTGCCGTGGCACGTTCATTAATTAACAGGCCTTCAATTGTTATGGCCGATGAACCAACTGGCAATTTGGATTCGGCTAATGCAAAAGAATTACATCATTTATTCATTAGTCTTCGTGATCGTTTTCAGCAGACTTTTTTAATTGTAACTCACAATGAAGAGCTTGCACAACTGAGTGACCGGATACTGCACATGAAGGATGGCAAGATGGTTTAAATTGTTACACTCTCGGCCGCCAGATGACTTCAGGTACATTATGCAAATGGCCAGCGTACCTTGCTAACATAAAAAGATAATCACTAAGCCGGTTAAGATATTTTATAATTAATGGTTCTACATGTCCGTTATTTTCAGCAAGCCTTACACAAGATCTTTCAGCTCTTCTGCATATACATCTCGCAATGTGTACATATGACACAGCAACACTTCCGCCGGGCAAAATAAAATGCTTCATTTCAGGAAGAATTTCGGTCATAGTATCGATTTCTTTTTCGAGCGCAGTTATATCTTCTTCATAAAGATCAGGAATGATAAGCTTTGTATCTTTATCAGGATCGCATGCAAGCGAAGAGCCAATCGTAAAAAGCATGTCTTGTATTTGTTTCAAAATATTGTTTGCGCTAAAATCGTTGATGGAATTATTCAGAAGACCAATCCAGGAATTTAGTTCATCAATGGTTCCATAAGTTTCAATTCGCAAATCACTTTTTAAAACTTTTGTTCCACCGATAAGGCTTGTCTTTCCTTTATCGCCAGTTTTTGTATAAATTTTTTAAGACATTTTTTTTGAAAAGAAATTAATTGAATTATGGCTGCATCAAACAACCACAGTTTCTTTTTTAAGATGATCCGTTTCTATAACACCATCTTTAAGCCGTATAATCCTATGGGCATAATTGGCAATATCTTCTTCATGAGTTACAAGAATAACTGTATTTCCTGCTGATTGAATTTTACCAAATATATCCATAATTTCAACAGAAGTTTTTGAATCAAGATTACCCGTTGGTTCATCTGCAAGTATGATTGACGGATTATTCACCAGTGCCCTTGCAATGGCAACACGCTGGTTTTGTCCGCCCGATAATTCATTCGGCTTATGATGGCTTCTATCGCTGAGGCCAACCCTGTTAAGCATTTCAAGCGAAAGCTCTGTTCTTATTTTTTTTGATGATCCATTATATACTAATGGAAGTGCAACATTTTCTGCAGCCGTTAGCCGGGGTAATAAATTGAATTGCTGAAACACAAAACCAATTTCTTTATTACGTACTTCTGCAAGATCATCATCAGGCATTTTACTTACATCTTTTCCATTTAAAATATAACTGCCATTCGTTGGTGAATCAAGGCAGCCAAGAATATTCATTAATGTTGACTTTGCCGCTGCCGCTCGGCCCCATTAAGGCAACATATTCATTTTTAAAAATATTCAACGAGAAATCCTTTTAAAACTTTAAGTTCCATTTTCCCAAGAATAATAGCTTTTCTCAATATTATTAAGCTGAATAACAAGGTGCCATTATTTTTTTATAACTTTTGGAACTTTAAAAAATTGCTCATCATGCAAGGGCGCATTTTTAAAAACATCTTGCCTGCTTAGCATATCTTTTACTTCATCTTCTCTTAAAATATTTATATTATCACTCATATGCAGCAAAGGCTCTACTCCAGTAGTATCCAGCTCATTCAGCTTATCAATGAAGCTGATCATTTTAGTTAAGTCAGTTTTTATTTCTTCTTTCTCTTCCTCATTAAAACGAAGCCTTGCAAGATTAGCAAGTTTATCAATCAGTTCGTCATTTACTATTCATTGGACAAATATAAAACTTAGTTTGTGAGCTGTTTTTTGTTTGATAAACGGCAAGAAAATTTTAAATAAATACGAATGTGAAATAACTATAAATATTAAACCTGTAACAATTATCTTCACCGTTTTTATGAAAGAAAACAAAGAGACATTGCCAGTCGCTAAGCAGATTGTAATGAGTGGTATCAGACCAACAGGTTTTTTACACCTTGGAAATTATTTTGGTGCTATTCGTAATTATGTAAAGATGCAGGATGAATATGAATGTTTTTTTATGGTTGCAGACTTGCATTCGTTAACCACTCATCCTGATACAAAAGAGTTGAAAAGCAATGTACATAGGGTTTTGGCAGAAAATATTGCCTGCGGACTAGATCCTGAAAAGGTAGCTTTATATTGTCAAAGCCATGTGCCTGAAACAAGCGAATTATATCTCTATTTAAACATGCTTGCTTATAAAGGTGAGTTGGAAAAAACAGCAACGTTTAAAGAAAAAGTGCGGCTGTCAGCCGGACAATGTAAATGCAGGATTACTTACCTATCCTGTGTTGCAGGCGGCTGATATTTTATTGCACCGTGCAAAATATGTTCCTGTAGGCAAAGACCAGGAGCAACATTTGGAAATGGCAAGAAATTTTGCAAAACGTTTTAATCATCGTTATGGCGAAGTTTTTCCGGAGCCTGTTGCTTTTAATTTTAGTAAGCAGCTTAGTGAAAGTGCCAACACTTGATGGTGGAGGTAAAATGAGCAAGAGTGAGAATCAAATGGCTACACTTTATCTGGCCGATGATGATGATACGATCCGAAAAAAGGTAATGAAAGCAAAAACAGATAGCGGACCAACCGAAAAAAATTCTGCAAAACCTGAGTATATTGAAAATATATTTTTGTTGATGAAACTGGTAAGCAGTGAAGAAACTTGCATAAATTTATGAAGATGATTTTAATAATGCACGATTAGATATGGAGATATGAAAAAACAGCTTGCTAGAGGATATGGTGCAATTTATTTCGCCTATACAGAAAAAAGTTAAATGATATTCTTAACAATGAAAAATATTTGCAACAGGTGATGGAAAGGCGCAGAAAAAGCAAGTGCAAGCGCTGAACCACAATGAAGCTTGCAAGAAATGCAATTGGACTTAATTATTATTAGATTTTAATATTTACTTTTAAACAATTCATAAATTGATCTTTTTTTGAAAATAAAATCTTAAAATAGAGGAATGGCCAAAACTAAAAAACCAAAACATATTGCAGTTGCCGGAAATATTGGCGCAGGAAAAACAACACTCACTGAATTGCTAAGCAAACATTATAAATGGATTCCTCAGTTTGAAGATGTTGATCACAATCCTTATCTGAATGATTTTTATGAAGACATGCCGCGGTGGAGTTTTAACCTGCAGATATATTTTTTAAACAGCAGGCTTAACCAATTGCTGGAAATACACGTGGTACTGAAACAGTGATACAGGACAGAACCATTTATGAAGATGCAAATATTTTTGCACCGAATCTGCATGACATGGGACTGATGACCAAAAGAGATTTTGATAATTATTTTACTTTTTTTGAAACCTTAAAATCAATGGTGCAGCCGCCGGACCTATTGATTTATCTGAATGCATCAGTGCCAACACTGGTTGCGCAGATACAAAAAAGGGGAAGGGAATATGAAGAAAATATTCGGCTTGATTATTTAAAAAAACTGAATGAATTTTATAATAAATGGATCGAAGGTTATAAAGAAGGGCCTTTGCTAATTATAAATGCAGATAAAAATAAATTTGCAGAAAATGAAGAAGACCTTGGAAGAATTATTAATAAAATTGATGCACAGTTATTTGGATTATTTTAATAAATTTTATTTAAAAGAAATCACTTTTAATGAAATACGCACCGTTAACTCCCGAAATATTTATACAGAACAGGAAACGTTTTACTGATAAAATGGAAAAGAATTCTATTGCTATTTTCAACAGCAATGATGAACTGCCAAGCAACGGCGATGCGCTTATATCCTTTTATTCAAAACACTGATCTGTATTGGCTTACAGGTATTGAGCAGGAAGATACAATGGTTATTTTATTCCCCGATAATCCTGATCAAAATATAGAGAAGTGCTGGTTTTGGTTCGTCCGGATGAACTGAAAGAAAAATGGAATGGACACAGTTGCGTGCAAGTGAAGGAAAAGAAATTTCCGGAATACAAACAGTTGTCTGGTTTGATTCTTTAGATGGTATGTTGCAACCATGGATACATCTTGCAGATACAATTTATTTAAACACAAATGAAAATGACAGGAAAGCAAATGTAGTTGAGGTAAGAGATTATCGCTTCGCATTCGTATATGCGTAACCGTTACCCTGTGCACGAATTATAAAAGCAGCGCAAAAATTTTAAAAGAATTGCGTGCAATAAAAACACCCTTGGAAATTGAGATGATTCAAAAGGCAATTGACATCACTGAAGTTGCTTTCAGAAGATTACTTAAATTTATAAAACCTGGCGTAATGGAATATGAAATTGAAGCAGAAATATGGCATTCATTTTTTCCCAAAGAGTCAACAGGGCCGGCATATGGAAGTATCATTGCAAGTGGCGACAGGGCAAGAACATTGCATTATGTTAGTAATAACCAGGAATGTAAAGATGGTGAATTGATATTGATGGATTTTGGCGCCAGCTATGGCAATTATAGTGCTGACCTTACCCGCACAGTTCCTGTAAATGGTAAGTTTACAAAGCGGCAAAAAACAGTGTATAATGCATGTCTGCATTTGCATCAATATGCTGCATCTATTTTAAAGCCTGGTATAAGTATTAATGATTACACTGAAAAAGTTGGTGATGAAGCAACGATAATTTTTCAAAAAATTGGTTTGCTTAAAAAGATCAGATATGAAGAATGAAGATCCGGCGAACAGGGCTTATAGAAAATATTTATACCATGGTATTTCACATCATCTTGGGCATTGATGTTCATGATCTGGGAACAAGAACTGAACCCATGAAGCCAGGAATGTTATTCACTATAGAGCCGGGTATTTACATTGAAGAAGAACAAATGGGTGTACGGATTGAAAATAATTTTTGGATAACAAAAAATGGCAATAAAGACCTGATGAAAAATATCCCGATAACAGTTGAAGAGATTGAAAGCTTAATGAAAAAATAGAAGATTGCTATAATAATGAATGAAACAACTTCCCAATATTTTTACGCTTCTTAATTTATTCTTTGGCTGCATGGCAATTGTATTTGCATTGCAAACGAATCTGTGATTATGTATGTGAATGATGAATATAACAGCAGCAGCTTCAACATACCTGAAAAGCTTGCCTGGGCAGCGATTTTCATTATGATTGCCGCAGCGATAGATTTTCTTGATGGGTTTGTAGCAAGGCTGTTGAAAGCAACTTCTACAATGGGTAAACAATTAGATTCATTAAGTGATGTAGTTAGTTTTGGTGTTGCGCCGGGAGTTATAATTTACCAGCTTTTGAGATTTAGTTTTGCAAGGGAAGAGAAGGGCTTGGATGTGTCTATTGTATGGTTATTACCCGCATTTATTATAAGTTGTGCTGCGGCATACAGGCTTGCCAAATTCAATCTTGATGAATCGCAGGCATATAACATTTAAAGGTGTTCCAGCGCCTGCTGTTGGATTGTTGATTGCTTCGTTTCCATTGATCATTGCATTTTAACACTATCGCTTATGGATAAATAATTTGCTTATCAATAAATGGTTTTTATATATACTTATTTTATTGTTGAGTTATCTTATGGTTTCAAGAATCTGTCAATGATGGTCATTAAAATTTAATGATCTATACCATTAAAAATAATACATCCTAAAATACATATTGTTGCTGGCTGCAGTTATTGCAGCTATTTTTTTACATTGGATAGCAGTTCCGGTTATTTTTATTATATATGTTTTATTATCTCTTAAACGTTAAAATAAAAAGCGACATGAATTTTACTGCAGAAGTAAAAGTGATGCCTCTTAAAAGAATTACTAGATCCGCAAGGGAAAGCTGTGCTAGGCGGGCTTAATAATCTTAGGAATTAAAAAATGTTGATGATGTAAGAATTGGTAAACATATACAGCTTACAAATAGAAGCGAATACATGCAGAAGAAGCACAAAAAATTGCTGAAGAAGCTTCGCAAAAAAATTATTAGCTAATCCTGTGATGGAAGAATTTACCATGTCATTAAATGAAGTTTATGGTTTATCAATTTAATGATCCGTTATTTAAAATGATCTCATTATAACTAGAACTGCTAAATTGTAAATCGTGTCATTGTGAAATATGCTTTATATCGTTCCTTCTCCGATTGGCAATCTTGCAGATATAACTTTCAGGGCGATTGATATCTTAAAATCAGTTGATCTTATTCTTGCAGAAGATACCAGAACTTCTTCATGCTGCTTCAGGCATTATCACATTGAAAAGCCGCTCACACCTTATCACCAGCATAATGAGCATAAAGTTTTATATCATTTAATTGAGCAATTACAAGCCGGTAAAACGATGGCGTTGATGACGGATGCAGGAACGCCAGGCATCAGTGATCCTGCATTTTTACTGGTAAGAGAGTGTATAAAAAATAATATAAAAGTAGAATGTCTCCCGGGTGCTACAGCTTTTGTTCCTGCCTTAGTAAACAGCGGATTGCCAATGAATAACTTTTGTTTTTGAAGGGTTTTTACCTTTAAAAAAAGGCAGGCAAACTTTTCTTAAAAGAATGAGCTGAAGAAGCAAGAACAATGATTTTTTATGAAAGCCCTATGCGGTTGATAAAAACATTAGAAGGATTTTATAGAATATTTTGGAGCTGAAAGGCAATGCAGTGTAAGCCGTGAGCTGACAAAAATTTTTGAGGAAAATAAAAGAGGAACGTTGCAGGAAGTGCATGATTACTTTAAAGCAAAAAATGTGAAGGGCGAAATTGTAATTGTGTGGAGGAAAAAAATAATGTTACGTTATAACGAAAATTTTGCTCAATAAAGAATTGTTGCTGACGGGCTGCGGGATGGAAGCGATAGCCCGCAGCGAAGCGAGGACTATAAGCGTACAGCCCGAACTGTTGCTGAACAAAGAAATATGATCACAGCCCATAATTATCTTATTTATATTTTTTCTAACTTCCATTTTACGACATTTGCAACTTTATTTTAATAACATATCATGAAGAAAAAACTTGCTCTTTCGTTAATTTTTAACTTGCTTCATTTTAATTGCTTTGTTTGCACAGCCTGATCGCTGGCAGCAGCGTGTTAAATATAACATAAATGTTGATGTGGATGTGAAAGCCAATAGTTTCAATGGTATTGAGAAGTTAGAATACACTAATAATTCGCCTGATAAGCTTAATAAAGTTTTTATTCATTTATACTGGAATGCTTTTCAACCAAGCAGCAAGATGGATGTAAGAAGCAGGAGCTCGGCAAAAATTTAATTAATGGAAGACCAGACTGGGACAGCCGTGTAAGAGATCGCATTTCGAAATTATCACCTTCGGAAATTGGTTATCAAAATATAAAATCAATAAAAATGAATGGCGTCGGAGCAGCCGTTAAAATATCATGAAACTATATTGGAAGTTGATACTCACAAAACCAATATCTGCCAAAAAGCAGTGTAAATTTTGATATGGAATTTCGAAGCGCAGGTGCCTGTTCAGATTAGACGAAGCGGCCGTGATAACGCTGAAGGCATACGATACAGCATGAGCCAATGGTATCCTAAAATGTGTGAGTACGATTATGAAGGCTGGCATCCCACGCCTTATGTTGCTCGAGAGTTTTATGGTGTTTGGGGAGATTATGATGTAACTATAAAAATTGATAAGAGCTATAAGCTTGGCAGGCGACGGGCGTTTTGCAGAATGCAGCTGATATTGGCTGGGGATATGATAAGCCTGGCACAGCTTTAAAAGATATAACCACTGCAAAACGCACATGGCATTTTGTTGGCAATAATGTTCATGATTTTGTGTGGGCTGCTGATCCGGATTATGAGCATATTGTAAGAAAACAGGATGGGGTAACGCTAAATATTGTTTATAAAAGAGTAGACTCGCTTGAGAAGAACTGGCAAACTGTTGCGGACGCTGCAGTGACTGTGCTTCCATACATGGAAAAGCGTTTTGGAAAATATCCTTATCCGCAATATTCTTTCATTCAGGGTGGTGATGGTGGCATGGAATATCCAATGGCAACATTGATAAAAGGGCCAAGCCTTGGAACAGTTTTTCATGAGTGGATGCATAGCTGGTACCAGATGATGATGGGAACTAATGAAAGCCTGTATCCCTGGATGGACGAGGGTTTTACTACTTATGCAGAAGGAGAAGTGAGTGCATTATTATGATAAAGTAAAAGGTATAAAAGCGTGAAGAAAGCACTTCCTTTAAACCATGCCGGTTCGTATGCTGGTTATTATTTTTTGGTAAAGCAAAATTTGCAGGAGCCGTTGACCACACATGCAGATCATTACAATACCAATCTTGCTTATGGCATTAATGCTTATTCAAAAGGTGATATGTTTTTAGAACAACTAGGATACATTGTTAGCGATTCAGTAAGAGATAAAATTTTACTTGGAATATTATAGGTTATGGCGATTTAAACATCCTAATGCATCCGACTTTGTAAAGGTTGCGCAGGATGTGAGTGGCCTGCAACTTGACTGGTATAAAGAGTATTGGGTGTTCACCACCAAAACAATTGATTACAGCATTGACAGTTTATGGAAGAGAATGGTGTTTCAAAAATCAGGTTGAGAAGAATTGGCCAAATGCCTATGCCTATTGATCTTCAGCTTACGTTTAAAGATAGCAGCAAGGAACTGCATTATGTTCCTTTGAATTTTATGTTTGGCGAAAAGCCTGCAGAAAGTGATGAGAAAAGAGTTGTACATAAAGAATGGAACTGGACTACATCCGACATATATCGTTGAGTTTAATCATCCGCTTACAGACCTTGTTTTGGCGGAGATAGATCCTACCAAAAGAATGGCTGATATTGATCAAAAAAATAATACCCTGAGGTTAAATTGGTAGGGAATTTTTATATCCGCAGGGCAGATGTAAATGATGCCTCGTTGCTTTCAAAGCTCAGTATGATTACATTTTCTGACACGTTCAGAGGTACTTGTGCTGACGAGGATACTTGAAAGTTTCAATAAAGAATATTTTAATGAAATTCAAGTTGGCAAAGAGCTTGAAGATAATGACTGATTTTTACTTTATAGCATTTATTGATAATATAGCTGTTGGTTATCTGAGACTAAAAGAAGGTTTCAGTGAGGTAGATATTGTGAATGAACATAAATCCATTGAACTTAAAAGAATTTATGTAATTAAAGAATATCATTCTAAAAAGATTGGAGCTGCATTAATGAATTTTGCTTTAGATTTCGCTGCGGCAAACCATTATGAAATGATCTGGCTGGGCGTATGGGAGCACAATGAAAAAGCCAAAATATTTTATAACAAATATGGATTTATCAATAGTGGAATAGAACATCCTTTTCCAATTGGAAATACTCCTCAAACAGATGTTTGGTTGTATAAATTCATTGACCAGCGTTAACCTGCAGTATATATTTTTCCTTAAAAAAATCTTCATCAAACATTTTTTCTATTCTCCAAAGCTTAGGCCTGCAGCCGCTTTCAGCCATTTCTTTTGAGAGATCACCGCCTTTTAAGCAAATTAATCCTGCTGCATTATTTTGGTCCTTTGTATTTTTTGCTTGTTTCTTTTTAATTAATAATGGTTTGCTCCATTGCCACAGATCTTTCAATGGTGCAACTGCTCTTGATACAACTACATCAAATTTTTTATCGTGAATATCTTCAGCACGTGTATGCATAACTGTTATGTTGTAAACGCCGATTTCTTTTGCTATTGCTTCTGCTACTTTTAATTTTTTATTAATACTGTCAACCAGGTAGAACTGAGCATCAGGAAGAAAAATTGCCAATGGTATACCCGGAAACCCGCCACCAGAGCCGAGATCCATGACCTCATAGTTTTTAGGAAAATTAAATTGAGCAGCTATCGACAATGAATGTAACACATGATGAACGTAGAAATTATCCATGTCTTTACGGGATATCACATTTATTTTTTTATTCCATTCATCATACAAGCCTTTTAGTGAATAGAACTGTTTCAGTTGCGTTTCATTAAAATCAGTAAAATATTTTTGTACTGTTTCCATAAATCAAATCGTTTACAGAAGCCTATTTCCAACTTCCTGAAGGTTTTTTGAAAATAGAAAAAGAAAAAATTAGATAGTAGAAGAACATCCAGATATCAAATAACCAGAACCATTTAAAAAGGTCACCTTCATCAAGCTTCGTTGTTGTTTTAAAAATTATTATCGCCTGCAAAATAAAGCGTACCACAAAAACGATCAAGGCCCATTTCCAGTTATAAAGAGCTAGTGATGCTACGAAGAAAGGATAAAATAAAAAATGAGATAACGCATAAGTACCCAATAAAAATTTATGAAACGGTTTATAATATTTGCTGGTGGTATAATGTCTTTGCTTTTGCTTTAACCATTGTTTCCACGTTTTTGCCGGCTCGCTTAGCGTGAAGGCATCTTTGTCAATAACTATTGCCGTGTTGTTTTTTGTTGCAGCCTTATTTATAAAAAGATCATCATCTCCGCCAGGCAAATGGTTGTGGGATGAAAAACCTTTATGTCTGAAGAATACACTCTTTTTATAACTTAAATTTCTGCCAACCCCCATGTAAGCCTTGCCAGATAAGGCGTAAGAGAGATATTGCAAAGCGGTATGATACGTTTCCCATCTTACTATTTTATTAAAAAAAGTTTTCTTTTTATGTAAAGCTCCGTAACCCAAAACGATCTCAATACTTTCATCAAAACCATCCTGCATTTTTTCCATCCAATGCTCACTGGCAGGTACACAATCTGCATCAGTAAGCAAAACGATTTCGTATTTAGCTGCTTTAATTCCAATGCTTAACGGATATTTTTTACCAGGAATAAAACGAGCTTCCTGCGTAAGCTCTGTCAGTCTGAAGTTGCTTAAATTTTTTTTGTAAAGCCTGCACGATGTATCTACTCTCATCAAGAGAATTATCATTTACAACTATAACTTCGTTTGTGGTACTATATTCCTGAATCAATACTCCCAGCAAATTTTTAGAAAGGTTTTCCGCTTCATCTCTTGCACAAATAATTACAGATACAGGATGCGTTTGGGATACTTGTTTTGTTTTCGTTTTATAAAAAGCAAGCCTGCTAAAAAAATATAAATAATAAAAAACCTGGATAAGGGTAACGAAAATAAATATGAAGAAAATAAAAATTTGCCAATGATGAAAGTATTCAGGCAGCTTCATGCATTGCAAACATAATTACTTCCTTTAAAAAAGCATGCATAGGATTTAAACAAAATGTATTATCGGTCAAAAACTATATTTGTATTTATGTAAAAATATGGCATCACTACAATTTATTTTACAGCACACGGATGTTCATTCAAAAGCAGAACTGGTAAGATTACAACTGATCATGGAGAAATTTTTACGCCTATTTTTATGCCTGTTGGCACTGTTGGCAGCGTAAAGGCAGTAACGCAACAACAATTAGTGCAAGATGTAAAAGCACAGATCATTCTTGGGCAATACTTATCATTTATACTTAAGGCCGGGAGTGGAAGTATTGCAGCTGCCGGCGGCCTTCACAAATTTATGCATTGGGATAAACCAATACTTACAGATAGTGGTGGCTTCCAGGTTTTTTCCTTAAGCTGGTACAAGAAAGATAACAGAAGATGGCGTCGTTTTTCAAAGCCATATTGATGGAAGCAAGCATTTGTTTACTCCTGAAACAGTTATGGATATACAGCGAAAAATTGGCGGTGATATTATTATGGCTTTTGATGAATGCCCTCCGGGAGGTAGTGAATATGCTTATGCAAAAACGTCTATGGAGCTTACGCACCGATGGCTTGACAGATGCTTTACAAAGATTTAGTAAACAGGATAACAGTTATGGCTATACGCAAAATTTATTTCCTATTGTACAAGGAGGATACATCATGAACTAAGAAAAATATCCTGTGAATATATTTCTTCTAAACAAGCTACAGGCAATGCTATTGGCGGACTGAGTGTTGGTGAGTCAATAGAAAAAATGTATGAGATAACAGAATTATGTTGTGATAATTTGCCTGCTGATAAGCCAAGATATTTAATGGGAGTTGGCACGCCATGGAATATTGTTGAATGCTATTTCTCTTGGCATTGATATGTTCGACTGTGTGATGCCGACACGCAATGGGCGCAATGCAATGCTTTTTACAAGCAAGGGTATTATTAATATTGATAATAAAAAATGGGAGAAAGATTTTTCTCCTATAGATGAAGGTATAGATTGCGAAGTGAGTAACTATTATAGCAAAGCATATCTGCAGGCATTTAATAAAATCAAAAGAAATTTTAGGATTACAAATTGCCAGTATTCACAATCTTGCTTTTTATATGGACATTGTTGCAAAGGCAAGGCAGCATATAATTGAAGGCGATTTTACAACATGGAAAAATGAAATGATAACAACGTGGCAACAGCGCTTGTGATAACTTCAGTAATTTAACTATTTGAATGTAATAAGCTTTTCATAATAAAATTTTTATGCCATCTTTGCATGCGTCGATATGAGAGTTACATTGCATTATCTTCTTACTTTTAGTAAAATATTTTTATGTTGAAAAGGTTGTTCGTTTTACTATCTATATTTTTTATTACGATCGTATTCCAGGGCTCAGACTCTAATGGTAGAAGGAACAACACCAAACTTATTTTTGAGTCATAAAGTATTACCAAAGGAGAATTTTTATAGTGTAAGCAGAAAATACAATGTTCCTCCAAAAGAAATTGCAGCTTACAATAACCTGCAGTTTGAGAAAGGATTGAACGTTGGTGAGATCATTAAAATACCTCTTACAGAAGCTAACTTTATTCAAAGTGAAGAAACTAAAGGTGCGGGTTTAGTTCCTGTATATCACACGGTGCTTTCCAAAGAAGGATTATATCGGATAAGTATTAATTATAACAAAGTTCCGCTGACGACCATAAAAAAATGGAATCACCTAACGTCGGATGATGTAAGTGTTGGATCACCTTTGATCATTGGTTATTTAAAAGTTGATAAGTCAGCATCGTCGCTTGTAAATGACAGGCTCGCCAGGCCTGGTACGCAGCCGGTGCAGGTTTCAGCTAATGATGCTAATGTGCAGCCTGATGAAAATGCTAATAAAACAATCGCTTCTACAAATGATGTAAAGAAAGAAAATATTGCTACGCAAAATCCTGATTCTGATGCAAAGAAAGCGGCTGATAATAATTCTCAAAAGAGTACAATCAATTTTTCAGGGGGATATTTTAAAACTCTTTATGACACGCAGGCAGATAAAAGAGCTCCCGTAATTGAAATTGGAGCTGCAGGCATTTTTAAGACAACCAGTGGTTGGCAGGATGGAAAGTATTATTGTTTTAGTAATGATGCACCGCAAGGTAGTATTGTAAAAGTGACCAATATTGTTACTGGCAAAAGCATTTATGCCAAAGTGTTGGATGCAGTGCCTGATATAAAACAAAACAACGGTATAAAAATTATTATTAGTAATGCGGCGGCAGATGAGTTGGGAGTTACTGATAAATTTGACTGCAGTTTTAGCTATGTTAAACAATAATAATGTTGTTAACTGTTTCTCCAGCCTCTTAAAAAATCTTCAACAACCATTTTCTTTTTCCCTTCTATTTGCAACTCTTTTATTACCACGTAACCATCATTGCAGGCAAATTTTAAAAAAGTTTTATTGTCTGAAACAGCTGTACCTGCTATATCTCCACCATTTATTGTTTCTTTTTCAGCCTTAAATATTTTTATTTTTTTCCCGCTCAAAAAGGTAAATGCACCCGGATGAGGCGATAAGCCGCGAATAAAATTATAAACATCCTTTACATTTTGACACCAATTTATTTCGCACGTTTCATTGAATATTTTTGGCGCATGATGCAACACAATATTAGATACGGTAATATCATTTTGTTTTTTTTCCTTAAGTGAATTATTTACCAATCCATTTATAGTTTGCAATAAAAGATCTGCTCCTATATGCATCATTTCATCATGCAGTTCACCGGCCGTTTCATCATCACGGATTGCAATTTTTTTCTGTAATAAAATATTTCCTGTATCAATATCCTGCTGCAGCTTAAATGTAGTAACGCCTGTTTCTTTTTCACCATTAATGATGGCCCAGTTTATAGGTGCCGCACCCCGATATTGAGGAAGCAATGATGCATGTAGATTTATAGTTCCCATAGGTGGCATGTTCCAAATTACTTCAGGAAGCATACGAAAGGCAACAACTATTTGCACATCAGCATTCAGTTGTTTTAATTCTTTTATAAAATCGATATTTTTTAATTTTTCTGGCTGTAAAACTTTTAACCCTTTTAACGAAGCATATTTTTTTACAGCACTTTCATTTACTTGCATGCCACGTCCGGAAGGTTTATCTGGCGCGGTTATTACGCCAACTACATTAAAACCTTCTTCAACAATTTTTTGTAAAGAACGAACTGCAAACTCCGGAGTTCCCATAAAAACAATGCGAAGGTTTTTCATCAAATATTTATTCAAAATCTTTATAAAGTAAATATTTCTTTCTTATTTTTTTGAAGTTGCTTAAGTCAGGTTCCCAACTTTGCCTAATATCTTTTTCTGAAACTTCATTTTTTATTTGCTGAATCAAAATATCATTGCCCGCAAGCTTGTTAAAGTAGTTGGATGGTAAAAAGAATTTGTCTTTATCGGGAAATAATTTATAAGCTTGCATCAGCAATTTTAATTGGATTTTTTTATCAATCTTTTTTAGCACATTATCATTGCTCCCGGAAACGTCCCATCCATAACAAAGCTGGTCTTTAAATTTCGGATCTTTAGCGCCATCATTACTTTGCGGAGTAAAGCTTACTAAAGTTTTTGGAAGATTTGGATGGCCAAACAATTCAAAAGGCTTATTAGTCCCGCGGCCTTCGCTGAGTGCAGTTCCTTCGAAAAGGCATGTAGATGGATACCAATACACAGATGACATAAAAGGCAGGTTAGGCGAGGGTTTCACAGGTAATATATATTTACTGTTATGATTATAATTAAGACATTTTATAACTAAAAAGTGAAATGGCGTGTCAGCAGATTTTTCAGCATGTTTATAATATTCATATTTCAAATTGGCCTTTTCACTTAACCATTTTTCCCCTGCAATCATCATTGCATATTCACCCAGCGTCATGCCATACACAATGGGAACGGGTTGCATGCCAACAAAGCTTGTAAACTTCCTGTCAAGCACTGGCCCATCAACATAAAAACCATTAGGATTGGGCCGGTCGAGTATCAGTAAAGGCTTTGAATTTTCGAGGGCTGCTTCTACATAATATTGTAAAGAAGAAATGTATGTATAGAAACGGACACCCACATCCTGTATATCAAATATCATGATATCCACATCCTTTAACTCTTCATGGGTAGGCTTGGTATGTTTGCCATATAAACTTATAATTGTAATACCCGTTTTTTTATCAACGGTGTTAGTAACATTCTCGCCGGCATCAGCATTGCCTCTGAAGCCGTGTTCAGGGCTAAAAATTTTTACAACTTTAATTCCGCTTTTTAACAGGGTATCTACAAGGTGGCTGCTACGCACCATAGAGGTTTGATTAGCGAAAACCGCTACAGCCTTGCCTTTTAGCATCGGAAGATATACATTCATTCTTTCTGCCCCAGGTATAATATTTTGTTGTGAATAGCCGGAATAAATCAAGCCATTTAAAAAAATTATTATTATAAGAACTATTTTCATTTTGTAAAGTTCTTTAAAATATTAACGCATGTATTATCTATGTTTTAAGGCATGATTGTAGCTAACACTTTTATGAAAGCTATAACTAATATTTTTACATTTTAAATGAATTGAGTAATGAGTAAAGCAAAAAAAGGAGATCTGGTAAAAGTTCATTACAAAGGAACATTGACCAATGGTGAGCAATTCGATTCAAGTGTGGGCCGTTCACCGCTTGAGTTTACAGTAGGTGCCGGACAAATGATTGCAGGGTTCGACAGTGCTATTCCTGGCATGAGTGTAGGAGAAAAGAAAACTATAAAAATTGCACCTAAAGATGCTTACGGTGAAAAAAATGAAGATGCAATCATTGAATTTCCGCTTGCAAATATTCCTTCAAATATGAAACTGGAGCCAGGTATGCAATTGCAATTAAGAGATGAATCAGGAAGGCCTGTGCCAGTAACAGTTTCCGAAATAAAAGATGATACTGTAATTCTCGATGCCAATCATCACCTGGCCGGTAAAGAATTAATCTTTGATATAGAACTTGTGCAGATAGGGTAGCCGTAAGCAAACTCTTTAAAAGCTGTTTAAGCTTTGCGTTGTTCGCCAACAATAATTTTAGTACTCCATCTTTCTTAATGTGGGCGACTTAAACCAAGTAAACAATACAACAGCTAAAGTCATCGCGCCGCCAAATACCACCGATGGCACAGTGCCCATAAGCTTCGCTACCATACCGCTTTCGAACTGTCCAAGCTCATTACTTGAATTTACAAACATCGATGTAACGCTGAGAACACGCCCCCGCATCGTATCCGGCGTTTTTAATTGAGTTATTGTTCCTCTTACCACTACACTTATTCCATCCAGCATTCCGGATATCATGAGCACTCCAAAAGATAGGAGGAATATTTTTGACAGACCAAAAATAATAATACATACACCAAAGCCTGCCACAGCAAGCAGCAGTTTCTTGCCTTGTTTCCTTTTCAAAGGAAAGACAGTAATTATTACTACGATAATGATTGAACCAAGATCTGATGCGCCATTCAAAAAACCGAAACCTTGCGGACCTACTTTTAAAATATCTCTTGCATAGATAGGAATCAATGCGACAGCACCTCCAAATAAAACCGCAAACAGGTCTAATGAAATTGCAGCTAGCAATTCCCTTGTTTTAAAAACAAAACGCAATCCTTCTTTTACACTCTCCCATGTTCGCACCAAATTAGTAACTGACGCAGGCTTATGTTTTATTTTTAGTAAAATAAAAAATGAAAGGCACATCATGCAGCATACAGTCAATAAAGTGCCGGTAATACCAACGCCTGCTATTAGAAAACCGCCCAAAGCATGCCCGGTTACTGATGCAGAAAGCCATGTTCCCTGGCTCCAGGTAGTAGCATTTTGTAAAGTTTCTCTCGGAACAATATAGCCGATCATTGCGCTAAAAATAGGGCCAGTAAAGGATCTTATAATACCCGTTCCAAAAATAACAATGTAAATACAGATAGCGATTATATGATGATTTTCATGCGAAGCAAAATATTTTCCGGAGATAATAGTTAAGAGAATAGCCGCAACTATATAAAAAATAAGTCCTTTTAAAAGCAGTTTCCTTTTTTCACTTTGATCAATAACATGACCTGCATAAAGTGCGAGCGATACAGCGGGTATTACTTCAGCTAATCCCAGCAATCCAATAGCAAAAGGATCATTGGTTAAAAGATAAATCCACCAACCTACAAGCGTTGCCATCATGCGGAGCGCAACGATAAAAATGAAACGGCCCATCATAAGGTTGCGGAACTCTGTTATCTGAATGGATGCAAACGGATTATTTTTTTTAAGCGAATTCATAAGTACTTTAAGAAAGCTGCAGGTAATGCTGCCCAGCTTCGTATTCATTATTTAATGCATCCAACACAGCATTCAGGTGTTGATCATTACCCAAAAAATCAGCAGAAGATGAATCAATAAAAAGCGTTTTTATATTATGTTGTTTTATGTATTGCGTATAAGTTTCCTGCAATGAAAAAAGATATTCTGAGGCAATAGATTGTTCATATTTCCTATTGCGTTTTTTTATATTTTCTTTCAGCTTTATTACCGGTGCGTGCAGGTATATCAGTAAATCCGGCTGTACAAGTTGGGGGTTTATTATGTCAAATAATTTTTGATATAATAAAAATTCTTCATCAGGTAAATTAACCTTTGCAAACAATAAACACTTTGTAAATAAGTAATCAGAAATGGTCACATTATGAAACATGTCCTTTGTTTGCAACAGCTCTTTAAGCTGCTTATATCTCTCCGCCATAAAAAAAAGCTCCAGCGGAAAAGCATACTGCTGCTGGTTTTCATAAAACTTAGGCAGAAAAGGATTATCAGCAAATTCTTCCAGTATCAATCTTGCATTCAGCCTTTTGCTTAATAAATGTGCGAGTGTTGTTTTGCCCGCACCAATGTTTCCTTCAATAGTTATAAAACTATATTTCATGTTGTTTACTCACCAAAAATACCAACTGCTAGTTTAATTATGCAATTGAATTCTTTCATTTATTATATAAATTTTCAGGGGCTTTCATCTATATTTCTTTGTTCAGCTTTAGCTCGGGCTGTTCGCTCCAAGTACGGCACAAGGCTATGCTGCAAAGCCTCACCGGGCTTTTCGCTTCCATCCCGCAGCCCATCAGCTATAATCCTTTATTGAGCTGTGTCAATTAAAATCCTGTAATCTTTTATCAAGTTCCAACAATTCAGATGAAACTATTTTCACTTTATGAAAGTCTTTATATGACGGGTTAAGCAAAAAATTATGTTCCTGCGGCACAATAGCAGAAGGCATTTTAAGGCAGAGAGCCTGGCTTTCTTTTAAGAAATTGCTTCCGATTTCTCTTGTATAATCAACATCATGTTGCCAGTTTTTTTTAAGCTTTTTCAATTCAATTGGAAACACCGTATCATCCGGAATATCAATAGAAATAAGAGTATAGTTATCAGGGACGGTTTGTCTGGTTGCTCTTACCAGTATTTCAAGAATACACAACGAAATACTTTCGGATGTATATACACCAGCCAGGCCGATCATATTCCATCGGCCGCCATACATTTTTGAACCTTCGCCGGAAATATCATTCGCAAAATGACTGGCACATAATCTGTATATAATCATGATAAAATTCCGTGTTCTATTCTTCCCAATTGTGTAAGCATGTTATTAATGCCATCAAAGCTGGCTAAAGATTGCAAGGATAATCTTCCTTCGGGTGCTGGCGGATTAGAGCGTAACCACAAAGTGAATTTTTCATAGCTTCCAAAAGCTTCAAAGCCGCGCCTGATCACTTTGTTTATTTGTAGAATTCTATCTGTAACACTAAAACTGAAAATGCTATTATCTTTTGAATATCGTTGCAGTGTTCTTTCGGAAATGTGTAAAATAGCAGACCATTCTTTTGGGCTGAAATCAACTTTGGATGCAATTTTTTTAAAATCGTTGTAGGTGAATTCTTTAGTAATATTGATAGGCTGATGCTTTATTAAGCCATAAGGAGCGTATGGTTCTTTGGCCTGCAATGCAGTGTGTTCTGAAGTAGGATATTTTTTTTTACTTTTCATTTTCTGTCATTTGTCCACAAATATACGTCATTTGTCTTGGCTTTAAAATTTTATTCTAATTATTTTTTATCTGATAGTTTTGCGTCTTAAAATTATAAAATTAATGAAATCATATAGTCAGTTAAGGGCGATGCTTGCTGTTACGAAAGCGAGCCTGCAAGCTATTTTTAGAAGTCCTTCGGCAGTTGTTTTTGGTTTTGCTTTCCCCTTAATTTTTATTCTTGTTTTTGGCTTCATTGGTAATAATGCAGGAAAAATAAGGTATAAGGTAGCTATTGAAAGGGATGCCGATACATCAAATTTATTATATCAGGCGTTTAAAAATTCAGGCAGTGTTACAATTATAAAATATAATAATAAAGATTCATTAACTAATGATTTGCAGCGAGGCAACATTGCAGGTATTATAAATATTAAAAAAAATGAAACGGCTTCCATACCTTATACTTTAACAATGAAAAGCACTAATGCAAGCAGCGATCAATGGCCGCAGTTTAAAGCATTTGCAGAGAGTATAATTAATCAGGTTAGCAATGCAGTTTATAAAAGTAGGCCTGCTTATGCAAACTTTGATTTTGATTACAAAAGAGATATATCAGAAATCAGGGAGTATAAGACTATAGACTTCATATTGCCCGGCCAGCTTGGTTTTTCATTATTATCTGCTGGTGTTTTTGGAGTGGCATTTATGTTTTTTAATTTGCGAAATACATTAGTTTTAAAAAGATTTTTTGCAACCCCGATTTCAAGGACCTACATTGTTTTGGGTGAAATGCTTAGCAGAGTTTTGTTTCAACTTATTACTGCAGTTGTAATAATTGGGTTAGGCCGTTTTGCCTTCGGGTTTACATTAATTCATGGCTTTGAAACTTTTCTTGAAATGATTTTGCTAAGTTTTATTGGCCTTATTGTTTTTATGGGTTTTGGTTTTATTGTAAGCGGCCTTGCAAAAAACGAAAGTACCATTCCCCCTTTTGCAAATATTGTTACGCTCCCGCAATTTTTAATAGGAGGTACTTTTTTCTCAATAAGCGTCTTTCCAAATTGGTTGCAACAGATAGCCAAAGTATTGCCCCTTACTCATTTAAATACAGCTATGCGTGCCGTTGCGTTTGAAGGCAAAGATCTTTGGGATGTAAAAAGTGAAATAGGAATTTTACTGCTTTGGGGAATTGCAGTATATGCAGTAGCAATAAAGGTTTTCAAGTGGGAGTAATTTTTTAGAATATGAGAAAACTAAAACTATTCATCATTTTTATTTCTTTATTATTTGCTTTTATTCTTATAATAATTATTTGCCTTCCGTCAAAAATTATAGTTTCCAATACAGTAATTATAAATGCAAGTGAGCAAAAAGTTACTGAAGAAATAAATGATTTTACAAATTGGAAAAACTGGTTTCCACCTTTTCAAGATCCAAAGATCATAGCAAAAATTATTCAAACTAATGATACAGCTTATGCATTGCTAACAAATGCGCAACATCAACAATTAAAATTTGTCCTAAACAAATCTCAAGCAAATGCTACAACTATATTATTATTAAATAGTAATAGTACCAAAGAGTTGTATCGCTTTACTTTAATAAATAAAGGCAATAACCAAATTCAATTAACGTGGGATGTTGATATAGAATTTTCAAAATATTCTTGGAAAAAATTCTCAGAAATTTTTATAGATAAAATAGAAGGGGTACAATGCAGACAAATCTTGAACAACCTTAAAAATGTATCAGAGAATAATCGTCTCTAATTTTTTTTGATTAGTGCATCCAGGAATTTTTTTATAACGCTATAGACTTTTTTAAGCTCTTTTTTTGTAATGCAATAAGGTGGCATTGTGTAAATAGTATTACCCATAGCACGCAGATAAACTCCTTTATTCATGCAGTATTTTGAAAAATGCTCACTGATATTATTAAGATAATTATCCTTTTGTTCAGTAACAATTTCAAAGGCTAGGATAGTACCCAATTGCCTTAGATTTTTAATAATATTTTTCTTTTCAAAGTCTTGTAACTCTTCATAATAGTTGTTTTGCAGTTGTATAAGCTTTTCAATTTTTTTAGTAAAAGTTTTCTTTTGAAGTAGCGAAAGGCTTGCTACGCCTGCCATACAAGCTAAAGGGTTTGCGGTAAATGAATGGCCGTGAAACAAAGTTTTCGTTTTATCATCACTTACAAAGGCATCATATATTTGTTGTGTGCACGCTGTTACGCCAAGTGCCATAGTGCCTCCTGTCAGGCCTTTGCTCAGGCAAATAATATCAGCCTTCTGTGTTAAAATTTCTCCGGCAAAAAAATTACCTGTCCGATAAAACCCTGTAAGCACTTCATCTGCTATTAAAACAATCTGATGTTCTTTTAAGAAGGATAAAAGCTTATCAAGCTTTTTTGCATCATACATTTTTATACCTCCTGCGCCTTGCAGTAAAGGCTCATAAATAAAACATGCTACCTCATCACGGTATTTTATTACAGCATCTCTTAACGCCTGTTCATTATCTTCATCAGGAGTATCAATAAAAATCACTTCAAATAATTTGTCTCTAAAAGCCATAGTATATGTGCCTCTTTCGCTCACGCTCATTGCACCAAACGTATCCCCATGATAAGAATTATGAAAAGCAATAATTTTATTTCGTCTATCATCATTACGATTTATCCAAAATTGAAGTGCCATTTTTATGGCTACTTCCACAGCAGTTGATCCATTATCGCTATAAAAAATCTTTGAAAAATTTCCTGGTAATACCTTTAATAATTTATCTGCGAGCTCAACAGCAGGTTGATGACTAAAGCCTGTAAATATAATGTGCTCAAGGGTTTTAGCCTGCTGAAAAATCTTTTTTGCAATGTATTTGTTACTATGCCCGTGTATGGTTACCCACCAGCTGCTTATTGCATCAATGTAAGAATTTCCATCTTCATCATACAATGATGTTTTCTTTCCTTTCACAATCGGTACCGCCGGAAGCCTATTTTTTTGATGTGTATACGGATGCCAAATTATTTTATAATCTTTTTCTGCAAGTTTCATAAATGATATGAGTGACATCAAAGTTAGTCATTAGCGTACCGTTTATTTACGAAACGAATGCAACGATATTTATGTACTTGTTGTCAACCGAGGAGATACAAATGGATTATTCAGAACTGGTAAAAGATGCAATAAAACAAAAGCCGGGCTCTCAGCAAAAGCTGTATGAAACATTTGCGCCGGCAATGCTTGGAGTTTGCTTCAGGTATACTAAAAGTATTGCCGATGCTGAAGATGTGCTGCAGGAAGGCTTTATAAAAGTTTTTAAAAATTTGCATCAATATAAGTATGAGGGCGAGCCAGGCGCCTGGATCAGGAAGATTATCGTAAATACAGCATTAAATTTTTTAAAAACAAACAGCCGCTATCAGTACGACTTATCATTTAGCCAAACTCCAATGCATCCTGTATCTGCTGATGATCCTTTGATACAATTACAGGCAAAAGAGTTATCAGAGTTGATAAGGCAACTGCCAACAGGATTTCAAACCATTTTCAATCTTCATGCTGTTGAAGGATACTCTCATGTGGAAATTGCAACTATGCTTGGTATCAGCGATGGCACATCGCGTTCTCAATATGCAAGGGCGAGAGCTTTATTAATTCAGTGGATAAAAAAATCTTCATTACAAAATCAAGGCGAAAATTATGGAAGAAAGGAGATTTGAAAAACAGGTTAAACATCAAATGGATGAATTAAAAATTCAGCCTTCCGAAGAAGTGTGGCAAAAGGTGGCAGCTAATATTAAAGAAAAAAAGCATTCGCATTGGACTATACTTTTTTTACTTTTTATTTTATTAGGCTCTGGTTATTTATTTTGGAGATCAATGCAGCAAAGAGTTTCAATGAACAACAATCTTGCAAAAAATACGGGTAACACTTTTTTAGTGACTAAAAAAAATATTCCGCCTTCACATAAATTATTAGATGAGAACAAAAAAAAGAGTCAGCTTTTTAATAATAAAAACAGTAAATACGATTCTTCAGGTCAGGTAATAAGCATCTCTAAAAAAAGTGAACATAATATTGGTTTAAGTCACAGTAATCAACATTCATCTTTTGTAAAAAAACATGTAGCCGATTCAAAAACTATAATAGATATTGCAACTTCGGGAATAGAAGAAAATAAGAAAAAGGATAAAACGAATAGTACTTTACCGAAAGCAAGTAAGCCGGAGACAGGCAAATATTCTACTGATACATTAAATAACTCAGCAAGTATAAAACTCAGTAAGGACAGCCTTTTGCATAGGTTTACAGTTAATAATCTCGATACAAGTACACCCAAAGCGATTATCTCAAAGCTTAGTCATAGAAAAAATAAATGGAAGCTGGGCGTTACAATTACTCCGGGCATCTCTTTTATAAAAGACGCTTTTTTTAAAACTAACAATACTCCATATTCGGTTCCAACAACTGCTGGTTCATCGGCATATAATCCTACAACCTATTATGGCAAGTTTCATCCCGGCTTTGGGTGTATTGTAGGTGTTTTCGCTGAAAAAAATATATCAAAAAGATTAAAATTTGATGTGGGTATTAATTATAAACTTTTATCTGTCAGCAATTCTTTTACAGATTCTGTTTTGCAATATTATTCTTCGAAGCATATAAGCCGATTTAATAATATTGAGTTACCGCTATCCTTAAAATATATATTTAATACCAGAAGCCTTCCTTTATATATTCAATCGGGTATTACGCTTTCACAACTTTTGGGTAATTCTTCTTATAATAAAACTCATGTAAACTTCACAAGTTCTTTGGGCGTTACTTTTTTTTCAAAACTTCATCATCCCGTATCTTTTGGGCCTTTTATTAATTATCAAGATGGAAGCCTTGCCAATACTGGCTTGTATTATAAGAAGCAAATATTATTTACAGGTCTTCACGCCGATATTATTTTATAATATACAAACGTTTATTAACTGCAATCTTGCACATAAACATTTTTATGAAATAAATTTTAGGTTTCTTTTTATTCCTGAAAACTTTGCACGTTTTAAAGGTGAATCCTTGAAGATGATTTTGAAACTTTCTTCCGTTATTTCTTCCCAATCTTTTTTTGTAAAATTCAATATCTCACTAACAGGCTTAAACTCTGTTTCATTAGTTGATTTTGCAAACCGGTTCCACGGACAAACATCCTGGCATACATCGCAACCAAAAAGATTATTTTCAAATTTTCCTTTTACATTTTCCGGTATTAAAAAATCTTTCAGCTCTATCGTAAAATACGAAATGCATTTGCTTCCATCAATTACTTTGTCTTCCAAAATAGCATCGGTAGGGCATCCATCTATGCATCGGGTGCATGTGCCGCAATAATCCTTAACAAAGGGATCGTCAGCCTCAAGTTCTAGATCAGTTATTAATGTTGCAATAAAAAAAAATGAGCCGTTATTTTTTGTAATAAGATTTCCATTTTTTGCAATCCAACCAAGCCCACTTTTTTGCGCCCATGTTCTTTCAAGAACAGGTGCACTATCTGCAAATCCTCTTCCATGCACATCTCCAATATTATCTTTTATAAGTTGTAAAAAAGTTCTAAGCTTATCTTTTATCACATCATGATAATCTTTTCCATAAGCATATTTGGAAACCCTTGGTGCATCATTACTTTGCTGTTGAGAAGGATAATAATTTAATAATAAAGTAATCACAGATTTTGCGCCTGGAACTAATTTTGTTGGATCAATTCGCAGATCAAAATAATTATTCATATAATTCATATTACCTTGAAAGCCTTTATCAAGCCAGCTTTCAAGGCGCCTTGCATCCTCATCAAGTGAATGCGCTTTGGCGATTCCGCAATAATCAAATCCTAAAGATTGTGCTGTTGATTTTATAAATGAAGTATATTTTTCCTTTGTCAACATTAGCTTACAAAGCTATTATACATTTCATCTATGATAAATTTATTTATGCTTGTTAATCGCATCATCTATAATTTTTTTTAATTGCAAATAGCTTTCTTTTCGGCCTTTTTGTTTTAAATTAAATACCATTAGAAAACCTGCGTACTGCGTTTTATTATCAACCCATGGAAAACTCCCGAACAAACCGGGACTCGTTACTGCATCAGATCTTTCTGTTGCATCATCCATCACCCATTCACCAAGACCATATCCCCAATCGCCCGCTTCCGCAGGAGTAAAGGCTACGCGTGCGCCCTTCGTATAATTTTTTTGCATGACAACTACAGAATGGTGAGAAAGAATTTGCTTGCCATTATAAAAACCATTTTGCAAAATCATTTGTAAAAAATGAATATAATCTTCAGGAGTGCTGAACGCACCACCCGCGGCTAACGGAATCTTTGCATTTCCAAAATCAGTATTTATCATCTGGCATGGAGCAGCAATTCTTTCTTTAAACAAAGTTTTAAAATCTTTACCGCTGATTTTTTCTAATGACTGCTGCTGCTATCTGCAAGCCAATGCTACTATAATGAAACACTTTGCCAGGCACGCCTTCCATTGGTTGCGCAGCAATTTTTTCCATCACTTCATCCATTGTAGCAGCGTTGCCAATCATGTCTCTTGATTCCATAATACTTCCAGGATCTATGGCCGTTAGATGCGAAAGACACTCCCATATTGTTATATTACCTTTTTGATGATTCGTAAAAACCGATAAAAATTTTCCAATCGTATCATCAAGATGTAATCTGCCTTCATCAATGAAAGTCATAACCAGCGCAGCACTCAGCCATTTGCTGCAACTTGCAATGGCAACATGCGATGAGCCATTCCAGTCTGCAAGGATCTCATCCGGATCTTTTCCTTGTTTTTTTAGCAACAAATTTTGCAATCATTTTCTGCTTACGTGAAAGATCATTTTCTGCTTTTTCATAAATTATTTTGCCATCTTTTGAAATTATCAGCACGGCTCTTCCTCCTAAAACGTTTAGATTTTCTTTCATCCAATAATCTGCTTTATCAAAATTATATTGTGCAAATGCAACCTGTAATAATAACAGCAAAGCTACTGTTGCGCTGCATTTGCGGCAGTATTGAATAAATTTATACGACATAATTTCTACTATAATTTCTTGGATTAAGATTTGCTTTTTTAGTTTAAATTAAAAAAGCATTATTTAAATATGAATTTAAACAATTTAACTATAAAATCGCAGGAGGTTTTTCAAAAAGCACAACAGCTTGCTTTTAATGAAAAAAATCCAAACATAGAAACAGAGCATTTATTGAAAGCGTTGCTGGATGAGGAGGATAGCCCGGTTGAATATTTATTGAAGAAAAATAATGTAAATATAAATTTTGTTGAAAGCAAGATCGATGAAAGCCTTGGCAAGCTTCCTAAAATTTCTAATGGTGAGCCTGCGCAGGTCATAAGCCGCGAGCTTAATAATGTGATGTTGCGTGCAGCCGCTGATTTAAAACTTTAAAGATGAATTTATAAGCGTTGAGCATTTATTACTTGCATTTTGCAGGGAAATGATAATACTGCAAAATTTTAAAAGATGCGGGTTTAACTGAAAAAGGCTTGATTGCTGCTATAAAAGAATTAAGAAAAGGTTCAACAGTTTCTTCTCAAACTTCGGAAACACAGTTCAATGCATTGAATAAATATGCAAAAAATTTAAATGAGATGGCAAGAGCAAGGAAAGCTTGATCCTGTTATTGGCCGTGATGAAGAGATAAGAAGAACGTTGCATATTCTTTCACGCAGAACAAAAAACAATCCTATACTTGTTGGTGAGCCCGGCGTTGGTAAAACAGCCATTGCAGAAGGTTTGGCGCATCGAATTGTAAATGGTGATGTTCCTGAAAATTTAAAATCAAAAATGATTTATGCCTTGGATATGGGTCAACTTATTGCAGGTGCAAAATATAAAGGTGAGTTTGAAGAAAGATTGAAAAGTCGTGGTGAAAGAAGTGAGCTGCAAGTGATGGCGAAATAATTTTGTTTATTGATGAGATACATACGCTTGTTGGCGCAGGCGGCGGCGAAGGAGCGATGGATGCAGCAAATATTTTAAAGCCTGCATTGGCAAGAGGAGAATTGAGAGCAATTGGTGCAACAACATTAAATGAGTATCAAAAATTTTTTGAAAAAGATAAAGCACTTGAACGACGTTTTCAAAAAGTAATGATTGATGAGCCAAGTGTTGAAGATGCTATTTCAATTTTGCGAGGATTAAAAGATAGATATGAAACACATCATCATGTACGCATAAAAGATGAAGCGATCATTGCTGCTGTTGAACTTTCACATCAGTTATATCACAGATCGTTTTTTGCCTGATAAAGCAATTGACCTTATTGATGAAAGCGCTGCCAAGCTTAGGCTTGAAATGAATTCAATGCCTGAAGAACTGGATAAACTGGAAAGAGCAATACGGCAATTGGAAATTGAAAGAGAAGCGATCAAGCGTGAAAAAGATGAAGAAAAATTGAAAGAACTAAATACAGAAATTTGCAAATCTTGCTGTGGAGCGGGATACATTAAAAGCAAAGTGGCAACAGGAAAAAGAGATTGTTGAAAAAATACAAAATGCAAAAGCTGAAATTGAAAATTTAAAGATGGCTGCAGAAAAAGCAGAACGCGAAGGCGATTATGGAAAGGTAGCAGAGATACGATATGGCAAATTAAAAGAACAGGAAAAAATAATCGCTGATTATACTGCAGCAGCTTAATGATATAAGTGAAAAAAGATTAATGAAAGAAGAAGTGGATGCAGAAGATATTGCAGAAAGTGTTGCAAAGGCAACAGGTATTCCTGTTAGCAAAATGATGCAAAGTGAAAGAGAAAAATTGTTGAATCTTGAAGATGAATTGCATAAAAGAGTAGTTGGCCAGGATGAAGCAATAGAAGCCGTTGCCGATGCCATACGCAGGAGCAGGGCAGGTTTGCAGGATCCGAAAAAGCCAATTGGTTCATTTATTTTCCTCGGCACAACAGGTGTTGGTAAAACAGAACTTGCAAAAGCTTTGGCAGAATATTTGTTTGATGATGAAAGCATGATGACAAGAATTGATATGAGTGAATACCAGGAAAAACATTCTGTAAGCAGGTTGGTTGGTGCGCCTCCGGGATATGTTGGTTATGATGAAGGTGGCCAGCTTAACAGAAGCCGTGCGACGCAAACCTTACAGTGTTATATTGCTGGATGAAATTGAAAAAGCTCATCCTGATGTATTCAATATTTTATTGCAGGTACTTGGATGATGGGAGGCTTACTGATAATAAAGGCAGGGTAGTGAATTTTAAGAACACTATTATCATCATGACCAGCAATATGGGAAGCAATATTATACAGGCGAATTTTGAAAATGTTACATGAAAAGAACAAAGATGAAGTGGTTGAAACTACCAAGAGGGAAGTGATGGATCTTTTAAGACAAACTATCCGGCCTGAATTTTTAAACAGAATTGATGAAATGATCATGTTCCAGCCTTTGCTGAAAAAAGAAATAAAAGATATAATAAGAATACAGCTACATCAGTTAAGAGATCAGCTTGCTGCAAATGGCGTTCAGCTTGAGTTTAGTGAGTATGCATTGGATTATCTTGCTGACAATGGTTTCGATCCGCAGTTTGGTGCAAGACCGTTAAAAAGATTAATTCAAAAACAAATTGTAAACCAGCTTAAGTAAAAAATTATTAGGCGGTACTATTGACAAAACTCATCCTGTATTGGTTGATGTATTTGACGGAACGGTAGTTTTCAGAAATGAAGTGAATATGCATGAGAAAACGGTAGTGTAAGAAATATATCTTTAGTAAAAAACTCCAGTCATGAGCTGGAGTTTTTTTAATTATGGAAATAACTTACAACGGTTATTGCGTCAAACCAGTATTGCCCATTGAATTTATAGATTGTTTTTGTTTTTTGTTATTCATCCTTTCTTGTTTAAGCTTATCCATTTGTTCAGGAGTAAGAATAGAATTCAGTTTTTCTTTTTGTTCTTTATGAAGGTCTTTTAATTTTTCTTGTCGTTGTGCATCTGTAAGCGATTGATCATTTAAAATACCATCTTTCTTCTGCTTTTGCTCCCGGTGAAATTCTTTTAGTTCGCCCATTTGTTGTTTACTAAGATCAAGGCTTTTCATCATTTGAAGCTTTTCTGTTTTTTTATCAGAAGTAGTGGCTACATTTTGCGATGGATCTGCATTTCGTTGAACTTGTGCATTGGTTTTTATTGAACAAAAACTCATGGTTAAAAAGAATATTAATATTTTATTCATAGTTTTTTATTAAATAGGATGGACAATTTTACAATAAAAAAGTTTAAGTAAATTCATAATAAAAAAACTCCCGCACATTGCGGGAGCTTTTTTATTTACAATCAATTATCTTAAAAAAAGCATTTCACGATATTTAGGCAATTCCCAATATTCATCATCTACCAAAAGCTCGAGCTTATCTACATGATAACGAATTTCATCAAAACAACTTTTTACAGTATCGCAATACGAAATCGCTTTTTCACGGCTGTCGCCGATCTTGTTAGCGGCTTTCCTTGCTTCAATCATTTTTTCAACACCGGTGCTTACCTTGTTTATATGTTCAGAAATTTTTGAAGCAATTTGCTTTTGCGTTGCAGAGCTGCTGTCCTCAAGTCCTATTTCCTTTAAGCCACGAATATTTTTAATTAAAACATTTTGATATTTTATTGCTGCGGGCAAAATATAAGTAGTTGCAAGATCGCCTATTACTCTTGCTTCTATTTGTACCCTCTTTATATAATTTTCCAAAAGAATTTCATGCCTTGCTTCCAGCTCGCTATGTGTGTATATATTGTGGTGTTCGAAAAGATTTTTTGCTTTATCAGTTATAAAAGCATCCAACGCAAGCGGAGTTGTTTTTACATTAGGTAGTTGTCTTCTTTCCGCTTCTTTTTCCCATTCATCACTATAGCCGTCACCTTCAAAAAGAACTGATTTACTTTCAACAATATATTTTTGAATAACCTGCATTATAGCTATCTCTTTCTTTTCACCGCCTTCAATTATTTTATCTACATCTTTCTTAAATTGTGTAAGTGTTTCAGCAAGTATAGTATTTAAAACAGTCATTGCAGTGGCGCAGTTTGCAGCAGAGCCTACCGCACGGAATTCAAATTTATTTCCTGTAAATGCAAATGGTGACGTACGGTTTCTATCTGTATTATCCAGCATCAATTCAGGAATGCTTTTATGAATATCCAGTTTTAAAATGGCTTCATCTTGTTCATCAAAATGATCACCTACTCTTTTTTCAATTTGATTTAAAACATCAGTTAAGTATTTTCCAATGAAAATCGAAATAATTGCTGGCGGAGCTTCGTTAGCACCAAGCCTGTGATCATTTCCTGCAGAGGCAATAGAGGCTCTCAAAATATCGGAATAGTCATGCACTGCCTTAATGGTATTTACAAAAAATGTAAGGAACATTAAATTAGTCTTAGGCGTTTTACCTGGTGATAAAAGATTTACACCGGTATTAGTTGCCATACTCCAGTTATTATGTTTGCCGCTTCCATTGATGCCGGCAAAAGGTTTTTCATGAAGTAGTACAGAAAGGTCATGTGCTTTTGCGACGCGAGTCATCACATCCATCAATAAAGTGTTATGATCAACAGCCAGATTTACTTCTTCAAAAATGGGTGCACATTCAAACTGGGAGGGCGCCACTTCATTGTGCCTTGTGCGTAAGGGAATACCAAGTTTGTATGCTTCCGTTTCATAATCACGCATAAATGCATAAACCCTTTCTGGTATAGAACCGAAATAGTGATCTTCAAGTTGCTGCCCTTTTGCGGGCGCATGTCCAAACACAGTTCTGCCGGTCATTACAAGGTCCGGTCTGGCACTTGCTATCCCAGCATCCATTACAAAATATTCCTGCTCCCACCCAAGAGTAGGTTTTACACTGGTTACATTTTTATCAAAATACTGGCATACATCTACGGCGGCTTTATCAAGTGCAACCAATGCTTTTAATAAAGGCGTTTTAGCATCTAAAGATTCACCCGTGTAAGAAACAAATATTGTAGGAATACAAAGAGTCCTTCCATTGCCAATTTCCATTATAAATGGAGGTGATGACGGATCCCATCCGGTATAACCGCGTGCTTCAAATGTGGCTCTTAAACCGCCGCTGGGAAAAGAAGATGCGTCCGGTTCTTGTTGTATAAGTGCTGCTCCATCAAATTCTTCCAAAGCACTTCCATCACTTTTCAAAGTGAAGAATGAATCATGTTTTTCTGCTGTAGCGCCTGTTAAAGGTTGAAACCAGTGAGTATAATGCGTCACACCTTTTGTCTCCGCCCACGCTTTCAATCCAGCCGCTATTTGGTCTCCCATTTTACGATCAATTTTGCTTTGACTCTTTATAGATGATACAAGGCTCTTATAAGCTTCGTCACTTAAAAATTGTCTTGCAGTGGATAATGTAAATACATTATCTCCAAATACACCGGTAATTTTCTTTGATTCGGGAGCACTGTGAGATTTGGGATTTGAGATTAAATTGTGAAGTGCATTTAGTCTTAGAGATTGCATTTTTTTGGAAATTTAGATGGCAAAAAAAAGGGTTATGAATTAAAAAAACAAAGATATTTTATAAATGTGGTAAAAAAAGGGGTGGTGTGGATAAACTTTAAAATATGTATAAATAATTTATACGAATATATTTTGCTAATTTTTTCCAGTCAATATTGATTAGAATTGGAATCAGAAAGAAAGGTAAATAAATGCTTCTGTATCTGACAATGGCTCCTAAAATGGGAATCGTATATCCAATAATCAAAAACATTGTTATGCTAAAAAATATACAGAAATAAAATAATGAATTTAACGCCAATTCGCTTTTCCTGAAAAAAATGAAAATTATAAATATCAGCTCATAAAACATAGTTTCCAATGCAGCTGGTATATATAATATAGTGTTATGTTCAGTTAAGTAAGGTCTCATTAAACAATGATTAACAGCCTGTGGTAAATTATTAAAAAAGCTTCTGAAATTAGGGAACAATGGATTTATATTAATAGACGATGCTCCTTTTTTGGCAAGTTGCGTAAACGCAATTTGCCTTTCTGAAACATGAGCAGGCAAATTCAAGGAGCTGGGTAATAAGCTTGTTGAAAAAAACAAAACTGCTATAATAATATATACAATAGAAAAATAAAGCAAAGAATTTTTGGGTCTTTTTGAAGCTATGATCCAGGCTGCCAAAGCCGGTATCAGCGCAATAAAAACAAAATTTCGTAGAAGCAATATTAAAATTAAAAAACAAAGGATTACAGCTGACCTTATTAATAAATGATTTTTAAATTTTATTAAAAAAAATGAATGATATACTATTATACAAAGTGATAAATAAATAAGTCCATCCCTGTGTATAGCACTGCTGAAGTAAACAGTAGAAGGTATTAAAAAAATGCAGACAATAAATATCTTTTTGTAAGACGGAAGAATATGTATAAAGACTTTATAAAGATTGACAGTACCGATAAAGATTAAAAAATTATAAAAAAGTATATTGATAAAAAAGTTTGCTCTACTGAAAATATTAAATAGAGAAAGTATTTTAATGATTAAGTTGCTTCTTGTGTCATTCCAGTATGAATCGTTGACTTCTAAAAATCCTGCATAGCTGTTATTGTGGTTGCTTTGGAAAATGTTTCTAAAATATTCACCTGGATTATTGAAAAGCAAATGATATTCCTCCATCCCCTGTTCATTAAAAGCGCTGATATCAGTATGAGCATAGTACCTTGTATTTATATAACCATTTAAAAGACCTGCAATTATTCTTACTAAAAAAAGGAAGATCAACGTTTTATTGTCAAGCCCAAAATTTTTAAAAAATCTCAAACGAAGTATAAGCCAGCAGAAAAGAATCAGGTAAAATAGAAACAATAAATATGGCAAGCAATTAATTTTATTGTGGGAAGTTAGTTAAAATTTTTACACACCATTTTATTGACATAATTCAAGACATTGTAAGTTTGTGCTTCTCAAATCATTATGGAAATAACACTCGATACTGCCGAAAAACTTGGACTAAAAAAAGAAGAATTTGAAAAAATTATTGAAATACTGGGTCGGATTCCCAACTTCACTGAACTGAGCGCATATTCAGTAATGTGGAGTGAACATTGTAGTTATAAAAATTCTATCAAATGGCTGAAAACTTTACCCAGGGAAGGTTTCAGGTTATTGGTAAAAGCAGGCGAAGAAAATGCTGGTCTTATGGATATCGGAGATGGGCTAGGGGTCGTTTTCAAAATAGAAAGCCATAACCATCCGTCTGCCATTGAACCTTTCCAGGGCGCTGCAACCGGTGTCGGTGGCATTCACAGAGATATTTTTACTATGGGCGCAAGGCCGATTGCTGCATTAAATTCCTTAAGACTTGGAAATATTGAACATGAAAAAACCAGGCATTTGCTAAGTGGTATTGTACATGGCATTGGGCATTATGGCAATTGTTTTGGCGTGCCTACTGTGGGTGGAGAAATTTATTTTGAAGATTGTTATCATACGAATCCGTTGGTAAATGCTATGAGCGTAGGAGTTGTTCGCCTGGGTAAAACCATCAGTGCTATTGCAACAGGGCAGGGCAATCCAGTTTTTATTGCCGGCAGCGCTACCGGTAAAGACGGGATGGGTGGAGCAGCCTTTGCTTCTGCTGATATCACTGATAATAGTATGCAAGATTTGCCTGCGGTGCAGGTGGGTGATCCCTTCCAGGAAAAAAAATTGCTGGAAGCATGCATTGAAGTTATCGAAACTGGTGCTGTGATAGGTATGCAGGATATGGGCGCAGCAGGCATTATATGCTCTACGTCTGAAACCTGTGCAAAGGGCGGAACTGGAATGAATATTCATTTGGATAAAGTTCCCACAAGACAAAAGAATATGAAAGCCTGGGAGCTTTTATTAAGTGAAAGCCAGGAACGAATGCTGCTGATAGTGACTAAAGGAAGGGAAAAAGAAGTGATGGCTATATTTGAAAAGTGGGACTTGCCGTGTTCAGAAATTGGCGAAGTAACAAACAATGATATGCTTCGGTTTTATATGAACGAAGAACTGGAAGCTCAACTACCCGCTGAAAGCCTCGTGCTGGGCGGAGGTGCACCGGTTTATGAAAGAACTTATACAAAGCCTGCTTATTTAGAAAAAACAAAAGCATTTAATATAGATACTATTAAAGAACCGGACGATTTGAGATCAGTTGCAGAAAAAATAATCGCCTTGCCAAACATCGCTTCAAAAAGATGGATTTATAATCAATATGATAGTATGGTGGGCACAGCAAATTTGAATACTAATGCGCCTTCTGATGCGGCAATAGTAGCTATAAAGGAAACTTCAAAGGCCTTAGCGCTTACTACCGATTGCAATAGCCGCTATGTTTTTGCTGATGCTTATATAGGTTGTATGATTGCGGTGAGCGAAGCTGCACGGAACATAAGATGCAGTGGTGGCTTGCCTTTGGGGGTAACTAATTGCCTTAATTTTGGAAATCCTTACGATCCGGAAGTATATTATCAGTTTGTTGAAAGCATTAAGGGAATGAGTGAGGCATGTATTAAATTCAGCACTCCTGTTACAGGCGGCAATGTTAGTTTTTATAATCAATCGCCTTCAGGTCCTGTTTATCCAACTCCTACAATTGGTATGGTCGGTCTTTTGGAAAATTCCGCTGATAAAATGACCCT
Source organism: uncultured Chitinophagaceae bacterium (assembly GCA_963823975.1). Lineage (GTDB taxonomy): Bacteria > Bacteroidota > Bacteroidia > Chitinophagales > Chitinophagaceae > Ginsengibacter. The sequence continues at coordinate 981,709 of CAWGNP010000001.1, forward strand.
TGATTTTAAAAATGAAGGTGATCTGATTTACGTTTTAGGAGAAATGAAAAATGATATTAATTGCTCTGAATATTTACATAAATTATGTGAAGTAGAATATTCCCCTGCCCCTTATTTTAACCTTGAGGAAGAATTTCGTGTACAGGATAACATTAGCGCTTTAATAAAAAATAAACTTATTGAATCTGCTCATGATGTTAGCGAAGGCGGTTTATTTGTAACCCTTGCTGAAAGCGGCTTCAACATGTTGTTAGGCTTTAATGTTTCGCAAAGTATTTCCATTAGAAAAGATGCTTTTTGGTTCGGCGAAGCACAGGGCAGAATAGTAGTATCTGTGCAAAAAGGGAAAGCCGATGCATTTGAAAAAGCTATTGATGTTCCTTTTGTAAAATTGGGAAATGTAACCGCGGGCGAAATATTTATAGATAACGAAAGTTGGGGAAATATTATTGATTGGATGGACAAATATGACAACGCAATTGGTAATTATTTTAAAAATTATTTGCCCGAGTAATGAATACTAACGCAAATATAATTGTCACCGGTGCTGCAGGATTTATAGGCAGTTGTTTGGTTTCTTTTTTAAATAAGAAAGGGTTCAGCAATCTTTTTTTGGCAGATGATTTTACACAATATGATAAAGACAATAACCTTTCTGAGAAAAATTTTTTAAAGAGAATAGAAAGAGATTTTTTATTTGAATGGCTTCATGATGAAAAGCCGCAAATACAATTTGTTTATCACATTGGCGCACGAACTGACACCACAGAATTTGATTATGCTGTTCACCAGCATCTGAATGTTGATTATTCGAAAAAAATATGGAAGTATTGCACTGAAACCCGCATCCCGCTTGTATATGCATCATCTGCTGCTACATACGGAGCCGGAGAAAATGGTTATGATGATGACGAAAATAACATTAAAAATTTACGTCCGTTAAATCCGTATGGCGTTTCAAAAAATGAGTTTGATAAGTGGGTGCTTCATCAGCAAAGCGATGCTCCGCCCGCGTGGGCTGGCTTAAAGTTCTTTAATGTATATGGTCCAAACGAATATCATAAAGCAAGAATGGCAAGTGTTATTTTTCATTCATACAACCAGATAAAAGATAACGGCTTTGTAAAGCTGTTTAAATCGCATAAGCCTGACTTTAAAGATGGTGAGCAACTTCGGGATTTTATTTATGTAAAAGATGTATTGTCTATCTGCTATTGGTTTTTAGAGTGTTGGTTACAAGATGAAAACTCTTTTAAAAACGGTATCTATAATGTGGGAACGGGCAAAGCAAGGACCTTTAATGATCTGGTAAAAGCGGCTTATGCAGCTCTTGACAGGGAAGCGGATATTGAATATATTGACATGCCCGAAGATATCCAAAACACTTATCAATACTACACGCAGGCAACAATGGAAAAAATAAAGACTGCAGGCTATACTCAGAAAATGTTTTCACTTGAAGAAGGTATTGATGATTACGTAAGAAATTTTTTACGTAATAAAAATTATTATTAGTAGACTTTTTTTTAAAACTTTTTATACAGCTTTTGTACCATTTTTCCACAAGAAAAATCCTTCACTTTTTTTGAACAAATTAAGCTGTAAGTTTGCATGACCTCACGGATTTTGCTATTTCTCTTTTTTCCGCTGGTCTCGTAAATCATTTCAACAACATGTCTAATGTTTTTGAATGATATTTTTTTTTAAAAATTAATAAAATGGCAAAGTATATTTTTGTTACAGGCGGCGTTACATCATCATTAGGCAAAGGAATTATTGCTGCTTCGCTCGCAAAGCTGCTGCAGGCAAGAGGTTTAAGAGTTACCATCCAAAAATTTGATCCCTATATAAATGTTGACCCGGGCACTTTAAACCCATATGAACATGGCGAATGTTATGTAACAGAAGATGGTGCTGAAACTGATCTTGACCTCGGTCATTATGAACGCTTTTTAAATATTTATACTTCACAGGCCAATAATGTTACAACCGGTAGAATTTATCAAACGGTTATCAATAAAGAAAGAGAAGGCGATTATCTTGGAAAAACAGTTCAGGTCATTCCGCATATTACTGATGAAATAAAACGGCGAATGCTTTTGCTCGGCAAAAAAAATGAATATGATATAATTCTAACGGAAATCGGTGGAACTGTTGGCGACATTGAAGGCCTTCCTTTTATTGAAGCTGTGCGACAGCTTCAATGGGAAATGCCGGAAGAAGATTGCATCATTCTTCACCTTACTTTGATACCTTATTTAAAAGCTGCAAAGGAGTTGAAAACGAAGCCAACGCAGCATAGCGTAAAGCTAATGAGTGAAAATGGCGTTCATCCCGATATCATTGTTTGCAGAACAGAAAAGCCTTTAACTGAAGAGCTTAAAAGGAAGATCGCGCTATTCTGTAATGTGAAACAAAATGCTGTAATTGAAGCTGCCGATGCATCAACTATTTATGAAGTGCCTTTGCTTATGCAGAGTGAGAACCTCGATCTTATTGTATTAAAAAAATTGAACATCACCAATTACAATGAGCCGGATCTAAGTAAATGGAAAGAATTTTTAGATAAACTTAGCCACCCTAAAAGCAGAGTGACTATAGGATTAATTGGAAAATATATTGAGTTGCAGGATGCTTATAAATCAATACTTGAAGCGTTTATACATGCAGGCGCAATGAACGATTGCAAGGTGCAGGTTGTAAATGTTCATAGCGAATTTATTACTAATGAAAATGTTTCGGAAAAGCTTGCACGGGCTTGATGGCTTATTGGTAGCGCCTGGCTTTGGCTTCAGAGGTGTTGAAGGAAAAATTATTGCTGTAAAATATGCGCGGGAAAATAAGCTTCCCTTCTTCGGTATTTGCCTGGGTATGCAAATGGCCGCTATAGAATTTGCAAGAAATGTTTTGGGTATTGCCGATGCGAACTCAACAGAAATGAACCCAAAAACAAGTGACCCTGTTATTGACATGATGGAGGAGCAAAAGCAGACAACTATGAAAGGTGGCACCATGCGCCTCGGCGCTTATCCATGTGTTATAAAGGAAAATACGTTAGCATATAACATTTACGGTACACACGAAATTACAGAAAGGCATCGCCATCGTTGGGAGTTTAATAATAAATACCTTCAGTGCATTCGAAGACGCCGGAATGATTGCAAGCGGCGTCAATCCTCAGATCAGGGCTTGTTGAGATTATGGAAATATCAGATCATCCTTTCTTTATTGGTGTACAATACCATCCTGAATTAAAAAGCACAGTCGAAAATCCACAACCTATATTTGTCCATTTTATAAGGGCTGCTAAAGAATTTATGCAAACAGGTAAACTCACTACCACTTCATCGCTGCAAAGCGAAATGAGCCATTAATGCATTGAGCTGGAAAAATTAAAGTGAAACATTTAATTTAGGCAATAATTATATGTATAATTATTGTCTCCGTTAAACTGATGTCTTATAACAAATGTCTATTATGTTATATTTGTTTCATTTAAATTAAATCTCTATCATGAAAAATTTTTTGATTGCTTACCTGCTTCTCACTGGTTACACGGCGTTTTCACAGTCAAACTCTTTAGGTAAAAGTGATCCTGATGCAAAGAAATTACTTGATGAGGTAAGTGCTAAGTTCAAAGCTTACAGTTCTGTAGCAGCGCATTTCACATTACAAATTGAGAATGCTTCTGGTAAAAGCCTTGGTACAAAATCGGGAATAGTAAGTATGAAAAATTCCAAATATCGCATCAGCGTTGATGGCCAGGAAATTTATAGCGACGGCGATAATATATGGACTTATGATAAATCGACCAACGAAGTGCAGATAACAAAATTTGATCCTTCTGCGAACAGCATTACGCCTCAAAAGATGTTTACGAATTTTTATGATAAAGATTTTTTATATAAGCTAAATGGTGAAACAAAGAAAGGAAATAAAACAATTGAAGAAATAGAGCTTACACCTGTAGACAAAACAAAGCCTTTCTTTAAGGTGCTTGTAAATATTGATAAAAACACCAAATCCGTTGTAAGCTCAGAGATCTTTCAAAAGACTGGTGATCGGTATATTTATACAATATCAGATATGAAAACGAATACAAATCTTCCTGATAATTTATTCGTTTTTAACGCTAAAGACTATCCCAAAGTAGAAGTGGTCGATCTAAGATAATTTATATAAATTATTTATTTTTTTCTCCCCATCTAAAAGTATTTATATATAAACCTGCGAGGTCAAGCACTCTGTCAACCACTGTAGATGCAGCATCTTCAATGGTTTGAGGCTTGCTGTAAAAAGATGGAGTAGCAGGACAAATAATACCTCCTGCAAGCGTTACAGTTTCCATGTTGCGGAGGTGGACAAGGCTGTACGGTGTTTCTCTTATTACACAAATAAGTTTTCTTCTTTCTTTTAAGATAACATCAGCCGCTCTTGAAATAAGATCATCAGAAATGCCTGCAGCAATTCTGCCAAGCATACCCATGCTGCATGGTATTATGATCATTGTGTCGTAATTGCCAGAGCCGGATGCAAATGGAGCCATGAAATCATGTTTTGTATAATAGTCAGCATCAAACGTTGAGTAACTATCGTTCCCTAATTCAGTTTGCCAGATTGTTTTAGCATTATCTGTTATCACAATTCCCAAAGCAGACCATTGATCTTTTATATCACAAAGTTTTTTTAGTAATAGTTTAGAATAAACTGAGCCGCTGGCTCCTGTAATTGCTACAACTATTTTATGCATTAATTTCTTTTTAACTTTTATAAAAACTGTTTTTCAAACTTTTATTATTTTTTTGCTACAAAATCCAATAAAAAACATCTCACGTACGTTTATACTATTTTATGAACAAAAATTTTCTAGTGCTTTTAGTTTCGTCTTTGTTTGTCTTATGCTCCGCTAAAGTTATACCAACTGAGCATGATAAATTAAGTTGGATGCAAATAAGTGAAGTGAAAGATAAATTACAATCACAATCAAAGCCTGTAATTATTGATCTATATACCAACTGGTGCTACTGGTGTAAAGTGATGGATAAAAAAACTTATACCAATCAAAAAGTCATTTCTTACATCAATGATCATTTTTATGCAGTGAAATTTGATGCAGAAACTAAGGATAAAATTACCTGGGCTAATAAAGAATTTAATTATAATGATAACTATAAAGTAAATGACTTCACCATGTATGTCACCAACGGCCAGCCTGGGTTTCCTTCAACTGTGATTTTTACGGATGAGAAAAGTGAGCCTGTGGCCATACAAGGCTTTTTAGAACCAAAAGAATTAGAACCTATATTAAAATATTTTGGAGAAGGCGCTTATAAAAATGAAAGCTATGCTGACTTCAAAGCAAAATTTACAACAACATGGTAAGCCATGTAATGATATAAGGAATTGCATACATGCACTTCCAAACTCGGTTTTTCATAGGATATTGGATTATAACGGGGGTGGATTTCCATCCGGCCCTCTTTTTTTAAATTCTTTTGAAATTTAAAATAATGCAACCGCTTATGAATTTATAACGACTAATAACAAAATGGATTATTCCAATATAAAAATATTACGAAACTGAAAAGTTTCAAACTCGGTTTTTCATAGGATATTGGATTATAACAGGGGTGAATTTCTATTCGGCCCCTTTTTTTGTTAATTAAACCTCAATGTAATTTTTCCCTGCAACTTGTTCTATATAAATCAAGTCAAATAAATATACTTAGTGTTAAGTTTAGATGGTTAAGATTTTTTTGATACCCGGGCTTCTATTTAGTTGCCCGGTTTTTTACATATCACCTTTCTGTCCAATGGTTGCTACTTCAGCCATGTCCGGAATTTCATCTGCCTTGTAAGCGCCTGCATCCAATTTCTTTTTTGTTTCTTCAAAAGCTTCCAGAGTCAGTTTTGTATCCTCATCAGTGTGGGCGGCTGTTGGTATAAGTCGATAAATGATCTGGCCTTTCGGTATTACAGGAAAAACTACTACCGAGCAAAAAATGTTGTAATTCTCTCTCATATCCATAACCATGTTTGTTGCTTCAGGTAAATCTCCCTTCATAAATACAGGTGTTACCGGGCTGTTTGTGTTGCCAATATCAAAGCCTTTGGCTCGCAATCCATTCTGTAATTTATTTACATTGTGCCAAAGTTTTTCACGCAGCTCAGGCATGGTCTTAAGCATCTGCATTCTTTTAAGCATGCCATCCACCACTATTAATGGAAGACTTTTGGCAAATATTTGAGAACGTACATTATAGCGGAGATAGGTCATTACATCTTTGGAACCTGCTATAAAAGCACCAATGCTTCCCATGCTTTTTACAAATGTGCTGAAGTACAAATCAACGCCGGCCTGGCATGCTTGTGCTTCATCTGCACCTGCACCGGTTGCTCCCATTGCACCAAATCCATGCGCGTCATCAATCAATAAACGGAAATCATATTTTTTCTTTAGCTCTACAATCTCTTTTATTTTACCCTGGTTACCGCTCATTCCAAACACACCTTCAGTAATAACTAAAATTCCGCCGCCATTTTTATCAGCCATCTTCGTTGCTCGTTGCAATTGCTTTTCACAATCTCCTATATCGTTATGTTTATATTTATAACTAAAACCAATGTGCAGGCGAACACCATCCACAATACATGCATGCGCCTCGCCATCATATACTATCACATCATGCCTGTTTACTAATGCATCAATACAACTCATAATGCCCTGGTAGCCGAAGTTTAGCAACATAGCATCTTCGCGACTTACGAAATTCGCAATTACTTTTTCCAGCTCTTCATGCATCGTTGTATTGCCGCTCATCATACGTGCACCCATCGGATTTCCCATGCCCCAACGTGCAGCAGCTTCAGTATCTATTTTTCTTACGTCAGGATGATTGACCAGGCCAAGATAATTATTAAGACTCCATACGATTTTTTCTTTACCTCTAAAAAACATTCTGCTACCGAGTTCCCCTTCCAGCTTTGGGAAAGCAAAATAGCCATGGGCCCTGCCAACATGCTTTCCTAACGGACCGCCATCTTTTATAAGTTTTTCGAAGACATCTGCCATGTAGATTGGTTTATTATAAAATGCTGCAAAAATAATGTATTCACTTGTAGTTTGTTTTCACAAAGCTTAACTAATGCATAAGCAAAACAGTTACAATTAATAGTATTATAAAGTAAAATGAACGCCTAACTTTATTCAAAAAGGAATGCTTAAGAAAAATTATATTGTTTTTATTTCTTTATTGTTTGCATCTGTTTGTTTTAGCCAAAAAAATAAATTTGCGGATCACCCTAAATTAGTCATTGGTCTTATTATTGACCAAATGCGATGGGATTATTTATATCGTTATAATGATCTTTATTCTTCCAATGGTTTCAAGCGTTTATTAAATGAGGGGTTTAGCTGCGAAAACACCTTCATACCCTATGTGCCGACTTATACAGGCCCGGGGCATACATGTGTTTATACGGGAAGTGTACCTGCTATTCATGGCATAATTGCAAATGAGTGGTATGATGAAGTAAGTAAGAAAAATGTGTATTGTACAGATGATTCCACCGTCATAACTGTCGGAAGCAATTCGGCCGAAGGTAAAATGAGTCCTCGCAATTTATGGGTTACAACCATTGGTGATGAGCTAAGGCTTAGCAATAATTTTCAAAGCAAAGTAATTGGTATTTCGTTAAAGGATCGTGCTTCTATTTTGCCTGCAGGCCATTCTGCGAGTGCCTGTTACTGGTTTGATGCATCCGTTGGCAAATGGATAACCAGTTCATTTTATGCTAAAGAATTGCCTAAATGGGTCAATAAAGAAAATGAAAAACAATTGCCAGATGCATTCATGGCAAAAGACTGGAATACATTATTGCCTTCATTAAAATATGTACAAAGCACACCAGATGGTGAGAGCTTTGAAGGTGTGATACCAGGTGAAACTGCCTCTACGTTCCCGCACAAAATATCTCAAATAACCAAAGCAAAATATGAAGCATTTAAGTTCACACCCTTTGCCGCTACTTTCACTTTTGATATGGCTAAAGAAGTTATAACCAATGAACAGCTTGGAACAAGAAACGTAACCGATATGCTTGCTATAAGTGTATCTTCAACTGATTATATTGGCCATACTTTTGGTCCAAATTCTATAGAGGCAGAAGATGCTTATTTGCGACTTGATAAAGATATTGCTGATTTTTTGCAATACCTCGATACACAATTGGGACCGGGAAACTATACACTGTTTTTGACCGCAGATCATGGTGTCCTGCAGGTTCCCGCTTTCTTGAAGGAGCACAGAATACCCGCAGGAACTTTTAATGCTTCGCAAATAAGAGTTGATCTAAATAAATTAATTGCAGAAAAATATAATGTTGGCAACGCAGTGTTTGCAGTTGAAAATAACCAGGTTTATATTGATCGCAAACTTTTGCAAGTAAATAACAAAAGCATAGACTTGGTAGAAGTTGATATAGTAGATTTTCTTAAGTCGCTGCCCTATGTAGCCAATGCTTTCAGTACACAAAATATAATGACGCAATCAATAGCAGAGCCCATAAAACGGCGACTTATAAATGGTTATAATCCCAAGAGAAGTGGAGAAGTGGAGTTTTATGAAAAGCCTGGCTTTATTGGTGGCAGTGAAAAAGGAACCACTCATGGTAGCTGGAATCCTTATGATTCGCATATTCCATTGCTTTGGTATGGCTGGCACATTAAACATGGAGTTACAAATAAAGAAACTTACATGACTGATATAGCCGCAACTGTTTGTGGATTATTGCACATACAAATGCCCAACGGCTGTGTAGGGAAAGTAATTGAAGAAGTGTTTAAATGACACTTATTCTTCAGCAAAATATTTATGAAAATAAGGAATCGTTTCAATGCCTTTATAAAATTGGCGAGATCATATTTTTCATTCGGACTGTGCAGGTTATCACTATCTAAACCAAAACCCATAAAAATAATTTTAATGCCAAGATGCTTTTCAAACAACGAACAAATAGGAATGCTGCCGCCGCCACGCACAGGAATTGGCTGTTTGCCAAATGTTGTTTCAATTGCTTTTGCTGCAGCTTTATAACCTTTACTTTCTATCGGAGTCATGTAAGGTTCGCCGCCATGATGAATAATAATGATTTACATCAACAGTTGGCGGTGCAATACTTTTTAAATGATTAATTAAGAATAGTAGTTATGGTATCCGTTTTTTGATTGGGCACAAGCCTGCAACTGAATTTTTGCTGTGCTTTTGATGGCAAAACCGTTTTAGCACCTTCGCCTGTATAACCACCCCAAATACCATTTATTTCAAGTGTTGGACGAATGCCTGTTCTTTCATTTGTGGTATAACCTTTTTCACCCCACAATTCTTTTACGCCTAAATCTTTTTTATATTCTTCTTCATCAAACGGAGCTTTCGCCATCAGCTTTCTTTCTTCATCGGTTGCTTCAACCACATCATCATAAAATCCAGGAATAGTTATATGATTATTTTCATCATGTAAACTTGCAATCATCTTTGCAAGAATAGTAATCGGGTTTGCAACTGCACCACCATAAACACCACTATGCAAATCGCGGTTTGCGCCGGTAACTTCAATTTCAATATAACTTAAACCACGCACACCAACATCCATTGAAGGTGTTTCTAAACTAAGCATTGATGTATCACTTATAAGAATTACATCAGCCTTCAATAAATCTTTATGTTCTTTTACAAACTTTGCAAGATTTGGGCTGCCAATTTCTTCTTCACCTTCAATTATAAATTTTATGTTGGTAGGAAGTGAATTGGTGTCTTTATCATTGTTTCCAATGCTTTTACATGCATATACAATTGTCCTTTATCATCTGCCGAGCCACGCGCATAAATTTTATTATCTTTTATTACAGGCTCAAAAGGTCCGCTGTTCCACAGTTCCAGCGGGTCTGGCTGGCTGCACATCATAATGTCCATACACTAAAACAGTAGGTTTATTTGCATCAATTATTTTTTCTGCAAATACCACGGGATGTCCTTCGGTGTGCATCACTTCAGCCCGGTCTGCGCCGGCATCCAGCATACTTTTTTGTACAGCTTCAGCGCATGCAAGCATGTCTTTTTTATATTCACTCTTTGCACTTATTGAAGGTATGCGTAGCAGACTCATCATTTCTTGTAAATATCTTTCTTTGTTTTTTTCGCCGTAAATTTTCCATTCATTCATAACTATATTTTTATAGATGAGATACTATTCTAAAGGTCATTTAAATATTAACATAAGTTCTGCTTCACCTGTTTCATTTAATGAATACTTTTGTTGCAGATTGTTTTCCAATTTATCAGCCTTTGTTTCGCATTCGTTATATGCCTGGCAAAGGCTGAGTCAATTATAGGATTCGATTTGGAATTAATAATCTTTAATTTTTTTGAATATGGGACAAAACGTTTTTAATTCTTTTTATTATTCTGTAATAAAACTCTTTATTAAAAAGCTGGGAATCATGCATTGCTTTATAAGTTAAAAAAACACCTATTGGTGAAAGCGCTATCACAGGCAGCCACATACCTGTAACAGGATTTAGCAAATTATCTTTTGTAAATTTTTCTCCGAAAATACCAAGCAGGTAATATATAAGAAAAAAAATAAGTGCCACTACCAAAGGCATGCCCAGCCCACCTTTTCGGATAATGGAACCCAATGGTGCACCAATAAAAAAGAGCACAATACAGGCAAACGATACCGATAATTTTTTGTGCCACTCTATCCTGTGAAGCTTTATATCATCCATGTGGTTGTCATATACATTGCTGTTCACTTCAGAAAGGCTGCGCAAACTGGCGATAGTATTTTGCGCCTGCTCATTTACTAATTTTTTAAGACTATCGGGTATAAGGTCATCAAACGATCTCAACTTTTTGCCCCGAATTTTTTTTAAAGCAATTGCCATTTTCGTTTGCACGGTAACAGTATCTTTATACTTGATTATTTTGAGATAATTCTTCAGGTCATTTCTATTTTGTTTAATAGTTGAATTCGGAAGCTTTTTTAATGAGTCGAGATCTTTATCAAGCTGGCGAAGCGTTTTCATGCGCATATTATTCATGAAAAGACTATCTGAAGTTGTTTGAATATTTAATTGTGTAAGGTCAAAAAGCTTATTATATTCTTTAAAGCCCATTTGAACATATTCGTTTTTTACTGAACTAAAATCACCCTTTTCCGAATAACGATTGCCGTTTTGCAATCTGAATTCAAGAAATTTTTTATCAGCACTTACCGTCATTTTTCCATTTTCGGATATGATCGTGTTTGGCTGAATGTTATTCGACTCCTCATAAATTAATACATTGTGCAGAGTGCTTTTATCTTTTTCTTTTTTCCCAACTTTAATGGAAAAGCCTTTAAAGCCATTGTAAAAGACACCATCTTTAAGATCAAAGGCCGGACTTTTTCTATAAATATCATTATATATAACTGCGAATTTTAAGTTCGCAACCGGCACTACATTATTAGCAAATAAAAAAGCAACCCCGCTTAAAAAAAGCGTTACAAAAAACAATGGCCTCATAAAACGAAGCATTGAAATACCTGAGGATTTAATTGCAACCAGCTCAAAATTTTCACCCAATTTTCCGAAAGTCATGATAGATGAAATCAATATGGCTATTGGCATAGCAAGTGTCACCAACGTTGCGCTCGCATATATTAAAAATCTGCAAAGTGTTATCACATCAAGCCCTTTACCCACCAGGTCATCAATATACTTCCATAATATTTGCATCATGAACACAAAAAGTGTTATAAAGAAGGTGGCAATAAATGGCCATGCAAATGCTTTAAGGATAAGTTTATCAAGTTTTTTAAACATGCAGTGGTTACTGGAAATCTGTTATTTGTAAGTTTGTTGTAAGTAATTATGAGTGACCCGGCAAAAATACATCTTTCGAAAATTGAAAGAGAACTGATAAAAAACAGTGAATGGATTTTAACGAAACACGCAATCATTAAAAAGATATATGACATCTTTGGCTCGTTGCATGAGAGCTATAATCAACTCGCGAATAAGGAAAAAAATTTCTTAACTACATTAAGTAATAATGCAGGCAAAATTTCAAAGGGCGAAAATTATGAAAGCCTTCCTTATGTAATTATGGATTATCCTTCATTGTTTGCCAAAGAAAAAATTGTTGCAGTCCGCACTATGTTTTGGTGGGCAAATTTTTTTAGTATTACGCTTCACGTTGCAGGTGATGCATTTAAAATAAAAGATGATTTTGTATTAAATAAAAATTTTTTAGAAAACAACAATTTTTATATATGCATCAATAAAAGCCAATGGCAGCATGGCTTTGAGCCGTCTAACTATATCCACGCATGTGAGCTGACTGAAGATTTATTTTCAAAAATAAGAAAGAAGGATTTCTTAAAAATTTCAAAAAAAATAGAAATAAATAAATGGGATGAAATGCCTTTGTTTATGAAGGATAGTTTTTTGCAAATACTTGACTTTATCAATCTTAATTTCCCAACCTGTAAAACAGTTCTTTAACCTGTGTTTCCCAAAGTTGCGACTGATCCTTTACTTCTTTTTTATCTGCAAAATCTGTAATCACTAAAATTGTTTGATTGGTCACTTCAGATTTATCAATGCCAAACTCAAAATATTCATCTTTTGGCGCATCCATCCAGTGAAATCTTATAAATTTATTTTCCTCTGTTCCCAACACTTCGGCCTCTTCCTCGGACCCATTCCATGAAAAATTAAAATGTCCATCTCTATCTTCCACTTTGTCTGCAAACCATTCCTGCAAACCGGAAGAAGTAGAAAGAAATTCATATAAAATTACCGGTGAACAACGCACGGGATACTCAAGCGTATATTTTATTTTCTTCGTCATCTTTCGATATTAAAACAAAACTATAGCTGCAATAATAGATAAATAATCATTAAACAAAATAATTTCCTTTCTTTTTTTACGATTTCTACTTTCATTACAAAGCTTATGTGGCAGTTAATACACAAATGAGCCTCTTCTACCGGTTTATTTAAAAGTTCTTTAACAATTTTTCTTTTATCACATACTTAAAAACTATCTGTCAACGTTAATACAACTGACTGCACAATCCTTACACAGAACCTTGCCTATGCAATCTTTTTAAATACAATTTATGAGTTTACGCCAGTTGAAGATTTCGAAGTCAATCACTAACCGTGAAAGTGAAAGTCTTGAAAAGTATTTGCAGGAAATTGCAAAAGTACCTATGGTTTCGGCAGAAGAAGAAGTAGAGCTTGCGCTGCTGATTAAAAAAGGTGATAAAGCCGCATTGGATAAGCTTACTAAAGCTAACCTGCGCTTTGTGGTATCAGTTGCAAAGCAATATCAAAACCAGGGTCTCACGCTTCCCGATCTTATTAACGAAGGAAATCTTGGTCTTATAAAAGCAGCACAAAAGTTTGATGAAAGCCGCGGGTTTAAATTTATTTCGTATGCTGTGTGGTGGATCCGTCAAAGTATTATGCAGGCCCTTGCCGAGCAGGCAAGAATTGTTAGGCTTCCTTTAAATAAAGTGGGCCTTACAAATAAGATCAGCAAGGCTTACAGCCAGCTTGAACAGGAGTTTGAACGAATACCTACTCCGGAAGAAATTGCTTTCTTCCTCGATATAGAAGTAGAAGAAGTAGCAGCAACAATCAATGTAGCTGCAAGACATATAAGTATGGATTCGCCTTTAACTAATGACGGTGAAGAAAGTACACTGCTAGATGTAATGATCAACAACAACGCTGATAGTGCTGATAAAAAAGTCTTATTTAAAGACTCGCTAAAAATGGAAATCAGCCGCTCACTAAGTGTGCTTACTGAAAGACAAAAGGAAGTAATATGTTATGTGTACGGTATTGGCCTTGATCAGCCAATGACGCTGGAAGATATTGGTGAAATGTATTCTCTTACGCGTGAACGAGTAAGGCAAATTAAAGATAAGGCATTGGAAAAATTAAGAAGTAGCGCAAGGGTTAATTATTTAAAGGAATTCATGGGCACTTAATTTTTTATTTATAAGATTTTAAAAAGAACATCCTTATAAGATGTTCTTTTTTTTAATAAGCACTGCCTACTTTGCATGATTAAAAAATATCTTTGGAGTTCAAATGAATCAGTATTTCAAAATAGGCAAGCTAGCGGCTACTTTCGGATTGAATGGACAATTAATTTTAGAACATAGCCTGGGCAAGAAAACTTCTTTAAAAGGATTGGAAAATATTTTTCTTGAAAATAAAATAGATTCTTTTCTTCCTTATTTTATTGAATCGGTTAAAATAAAAAATGAAAAGGAAGTTTATATAAAAATTGAAGGCATAACATCCAAAGAAAGTGCAAAGCCTTTAATAAAAAAAGAAGTGTGGCTTACTGAAAGTGATTTTAAAAAATTCTCTGCAACCAGTTCTCCAATATCATTGCTTGGTTTAATGGTTATTAACAATGATGAAGAATTAGGAGAAGTAACAGAAGTGATAGAACAGCCGCACCAACTCCTATGCAAGATAATATTGAATGGTAAAGAAGTATTGATACCTGTGCACGATGAATCGCTTGAAAAGATTGATAAAAAAAATAAAAAGCTGTTTGTAAATCTTCCAGATGGACTATTGGAACTCTACAAGGAAAATTGATTTGCTGATATTGTAATTTGCATCTTTATGCAATCTTCTTCTTCAAATATTATTGCCCATTTTGATCTTGATTCTTTTTTTGTTTCTGTAGAATATATTAAGGATCCATCTCTGAAAGGTAAGCCGGTCATTGTTGGTGGAACTAAAGAGCGCGGCATCGTTTCCACCTGCAGTTATGAGGCAAGAAAGTTTGGTATTCATTCTGCAATGCCTATGAAAACGGCCATGCGCTTGTGTCCGCAGGCAACAGTTGTAAGAGGAACTTACAGTGATTATGGAAAATATTCAAGATGGGTTACCAATATTATTGCTTCCAGGGCGCCTCTTTTTGAGAAAGCATCTATCGATGAATTTTATGTTGACCTCAGCGGCATGGAAACTTTTTTCAATCCCTTGCAATGGACGATTGACCTTCGCAATCAAATTACAAATGAAACAACGTTACCCATTTCATTTGGTATTGGCAAAAATAAAATGATCGCAAAAATGGCTACGAATGAAGCAAAGCCAAATGGCTTTCTGCAAGTGTTGCCGGGTAAAGAAAAAGATTTTTTATCTAATCTTGAATTGAACAAAATTCCCGGTATTGGTGAGCACACTACCAACGTTTTATTGCAACATGGTTTCAAATTTATAAAAGATATTTATACAACAACGCCTGAAGCACTGGAGAAAATTTTAGGCAAATGGGGCCACGATCTTTGGAACAGGGCACAAGGAAATCATCATTCAACTATTGCAGCATATCATGAATCAAAATCAATTTCTACGGAAAACACCTTTGAAGAAAATGTTACTGACGTAAACAGACTGATGAACGAGATTGTGAGAATGACAGAAAAAATAGGTTTTGAATTAAGAAAAGATGAAAAGGTAACAGGTTGCATTACTGTAAAAATCCGTTATCCGGATTTTGAAACAACATCAAGGCAAACGCGTATTTCTTATACATGTGCAGATGATGACATCATTCCTGTTGCGAAAGATTTGTTTCATAAATTATATAAAAAGGGAAAAGCAGTTCGCCTGCTGGGCGTACGTTTCAGCGATCTTACTCAAGATGCAGTACAAACAAATTTGTTTCAGGATACTGAAAGAAAAAATGTTTTATACAAAGCAATTGACGATGTAAAAAACAGATTTGGTACACAAAGCGTATCTCGCGCAGCAGGAAAATTTAAAAAGGAGAAAAGATAATATCATGCAAAGTTTTCTTCTCAAGAATTTTTAGTGTTGCATCTCGTGTTATAGTCATCACTTTTCGAATGCCGCAATGCAATTCATCGCAATCATCGCATCTTTCATAAAAGTTCAAGCTTACACAAGGCAGCAAAGCAATAGGGCCGTTGATAACTCTTATCACTTTTGCAAGATTTATTTTTTTTGGGGAAACTTTTAGCGAATAGCCGCCGCCCTTGCCTTTCTTACTTTCCAGCATGTCAGCTTTCTTAAGTTCGTTTAAAATACTTTCAAGAAATTTCAATGGAATTCTTTTTTTTATAGAAATATCGCAGATTAAAATCGGTCCTTTACCATAGTTTTCTGCCAGGTATGAAAGTGCACGAAAAGCATATCTTGTTTTCTTTGATAGCATTTAAGAGTTTACGAAAAATTTGAAATAAAACTATGTTTAATTTTTATAAACAAATTTAAAAAATATTCCTACCATTTTAGTAGGATAATATATCTTCGCGACATCTTTAAAAAAAATTTAAGTTATGAGTCTACAATTAGGGGATACGGCACCCGATTTCACTGCCGAAACCACAGAAGGCACTATAAATTTTTACGAATATCTTGGTGATAGCTGGGGTGTTCTTTTTTCTCATCCTGCAGATTACACGCCGGTTTGTACCACTGAGCTTGGAAGAACTGCCTCATTGAAAAAAGAATTTGAGAAAAGAAATGTGAAAGTGCTTGCTGTAAGTGTGGATCCGCTGGATAAGCACAAGGGATGGAAAAATGATATTAATGAAACGCAAAACTGCACAGTTGATTTTCCGCTCATCGCTGATGAAGATAAAAATGTTGCAACGTTATATGGAATGCTTCATCCAAACGCTTCTGCAACAGCTACTGTTCGTTCTTTATTTATTATTGGCCCTGATAAAAAAATCAAATTAATGATCGTGTATCCTGCATCAACAGGAAGGAATTTTGTCGAGGTTTTACGAGTGATAGATTCGTTGCAACTGACTGCTAATTACAGTGTGGCAACGCCGGCAGATTGGAAAGAAGGCGAAGATGTAATTGTTGTTCCTGCTGTAAGCACAGAAGATGCAGTGAAGAAGTTTCCGAAGGGTGTAAAGGTTGTGAAGCCCTATCTACGTTATACTCCGCAGCCAAATTTATAAATTAATTGCCCTGTTCTTTTTTAATTGTTGCAATAGAGCTTTCATATCTTTTGGAACAGGTGCTTCTAAAAAATGCTCATTCGATTGAGCATCTTTGAAATGTAACTGGTAAGAATGTAAGGCCACTCTATTAATGAGTGGCTTTTCTTCTTCATCACTTTTGCTAAGCTTATATTTTTTCTTAAAAGCCGAAAGCAGCACCGGTTTCCCATCCCCGTATAATGCATCACATACCACAGGATGACCCGCAAAACTCATGTGAACCCTTATCTGGTGCGTTCTTCCGCTTTGAATATTACATTGTACTAAAGAAAAAATGCCATAATCTTCCAGCACTGTATACCCTGTCAGCGATGGCTTTCCCTTTTTTAGTTACCATCATTTTTCCTTTGTGATAAGGATGTTCTTCAATTGGTTCATTTATGCTTCCTTCTTTTTCATTAAAGCTTCCCTTAACTATTGTCAGGTAGTTTTTTTCAATATTTCTTTTTTCAAAAAGTTGAGAAAGATATTTATGTGTTTCTTCGTTTTTTGCAAACAAAATAATGCCGCTGGTTTCACGGTCAAGGCGATGCACTATTAAAATTTTACCATATTGGTTCAATAAGATTTTATACAATGATTGCTGCATTTCATCATGCCTGTCTGGTATGGTAAGCATTCCCGATGGTTTGTTCAATGCAAGAAAATCGTCATTTTCAAAAATGATAGACATGCCCTTGTTATCCATTATTCACAGGTATTTCAAGATCTGTTTTACCAATAAAATTTTTCCTTTTTGCGTTTTGCTTATTCATGTATTTCAAGAGCCGTATTTCTTTTTCAGAGAGATAACGCCACTTTCCACGTTCAACATTTTTTTTAGTGAGATTTCCGTACATCACTCTGTCAAGGCCTTTTACATCATAACCCAAATGTTCAAACATGCGACGCACAATACGGTTACGGCCGCTGTGCAATTCTATTCCAATTATGGTTTTATCTTTTGCATCAGCATATGCAAGCGCATCTGCAAAAATTTCACCATCTTCCAAGCGTATGCCTTTTAATATTTTTTCAAAATCATTTTTTGCCAAAGGTTTATTCAACTTCACTTCGTAAACCTTTTTTACGTTAAAGCTTGGATGAGTAAGTTGCTGCGTTAGTTCACCATCATTAGTTAATAGCAATACGCCTGAAGTATTTCTATCAAGCCTGCCGATAGGATATATACGCTGATCGGTTGCATTTTTTGTGAGTTGTAAAACCGTTTTTCTGTTTTGCGGATCATCAGTCGTGGTTATATAATCTTTTGGCTTGTTTAATAAAATATAAACGAGATTCTTTGTGACAAATAACTTTTTACCATTGTATTCTACTACATCATTATTGCTTACTTTATATGCCGGCTGTTCAATTATTTTCTTATTCACCAATACCTTTCTTTGCGTAATCAAAGCCACCGCATCCCGCCTGGAAGCAACGCCGCAATGAGCGAGATATTTATTTAAAGGCATTTCTTCAGATAATGCTTTTCCTTTGGAATTGGCTGAAACCTTCGATGGCGGTGGGTTTGAAGGATCCTGCTTCTTAAAAGGCTTATTGCTTTTGCTATTTAAATGATGCGCATCTTTATTATTAATAAACGCATTTTGTCTTGCGGCTCTTTTCTGTTCGTAAAATTGTTCAATCGCTGCAGCGCGTTCTTTTTTTGCAGTTTTTTTTTCCTGCTTATGCTTTTCTTTTATTGCAGCGTTATTTTTAGGATTGATAAATTTTTTAAATGCCTGCTGGGTCATGTGGGTTGATTTTGCTGTTTTACAACAGTAGTGAACATCAAAGATAAAATAAAAAAAGTGAGCCTTTTACCGGCTCACCTTTTTCTTTAAAGTATTATCTACTATGATTCTTTGGTAACTTTTTTATTTTTCCATTCTTTCATTCTGTCGCTTCTAAGCTCTTCTTTTTTCTTTAACTGATCAGTGGTTAAAATGTTGTTCATGCTTTCTTTACTTGTTTTCCTTAGCTGCATTAATTGTTCTTTCTTTTGCGTGTCTGTAAGGGAGGTATTTTCTTTTATTGACTTTGCCTGCATCATCATATTGTCATGCTGATCTTTAATTTTGGCAACCTGGTCATCACTTAGATTCAGATCTGCCTTCATTTTATTCAACCTTTTTTCTGAAAGCATTTTCATTCTTTCGCTTCTTTGCTGTTTGGCCATTGCTATCTTATTTTTTTGATCAGCAGTAAGAATAGATTCAAATTTTGCTTTCCTATCTTGCTCAAGCGCAGCCTGCTTTTTATGATATTCTTTCAAAGTGATGTTATCATTTTTTTCCAATGCACTAAGCTTATTTCTATAATCTTCATGCATTGCTTTCAGCTGTTGTTTTTGAGCATCCGTTAAATTTAGATTTTGCATATTATTATGCTGGCCATGCATTGCAAAATCACGATGATGATGCGCATAATTTTTTGAAGCAGTTGTATCTGCTGATGTTTGTGCATTGGATGCAACTGAAACTAACGTAAAAGCGAAAAGCGCTAATAGATATTTTTTCATAATAAAATTTTTTGTTTGAATTAATAGACGTGCATAGTTAAACGATCGTTTAACTTATTACGAATAATAAATTGTTAAGAATGAATTAACTGACTTGAATACTTGTTGTGTCTTTATTTGCAAGTTGGCCGCAGGCAGCGTCAATATCTTTACCACGACTGATCCTAAGCCTTACATTTACACGATGAGCTGCGAGATAATCCATAAATTTTTGCGTGGCATCTTTATCAGGCTTTACAAAGCTTGCATTGTCAATCGGATTATATTCAATAATATTCACAAGGTGAACCGGAACTTTTTTATAAATTTTTATAAGAT
Source organism: uncultured Chitinophagaceae bacterium (assembly GCA_963823975.1). Lineage (GTDB taxonomy): Bacteria > Bacteroidota > Bacteroidia > Chitinophagales > Chitinophagaceae > Ginsengibacter. Next base: position 1,001,597 of record CAWGNP010000001.1, read on the forward strand.
CATCCGCATCCTTTATGGAATCGTTTTCGCCTTTAAATAAAATGTATTCAAAGGTGATATCATTCTTTGTTTTTTCATAAAAATAATTGAGCGCTTCAATAAGACTGCTATATTATTTGTTTCATTTATCGGCATTATCTCATTTCTTTTTTTATCATTGGCTGCGTGAAGAGACAATGCCAGATTAAATTTCACGCCATCATCACCTAATTGCCTTATCATTTTGGCAACTCCAGCAGTCGATACAGTAATTCTTCTTGCGCTCATAGCCAGACCATCGTTTGCAGTGATTCTTTCAATTGCTTTTAGAACATTCTTATAATTAAGTAAGGGTTCGCCCATGCCCATGAAAACTATGTTGCTTAATTTTTTTCCATAAGTTTTTTCTGCCAATTTGTTTAGCAAAACAACCTCATCATATATCTCATCGAAATTGAGATTACGCTTTCTATCCATATATCCTGTTGCACAAAATTTACAGCTAAGACTGCAACCGACCTGTGATGAAACACAAGCTGTTTGCCTGTTGTCGGCAGGTATCAAAACGCCTTCTACAAAATGTCCATCAAATGTTTTGAAGCGTGTTTTTACAGTGCCGTCGCTGCTGTGTTGTGCAGGATTATTACTGATTGTAGGTAGCGAAAAATTTTCGGATAAATGTAGTCGCAATTCTTTGCTTAAGTTGGTCATGTCTTCAAATGAAGTGGCATGTTTTTTCCATAGCCATTCCCACACTTGCTTTGCCCTGAATTTTTTTTCACCAATCGTTTCAAAATATTCAATTAATTCTTCCAGCGAAAGCGTTCTGAGATTTTTCTGCATAATTCATTTTGCAAAGGTAGTTTGCTTGATTAATTAGTTTATAAGTTAATTGGCTTTTAGGTTTTATGTAAAAAAATCAAATTCATTTTATCATAATTAATTTTACTAAAACAAATAAAAAAATGGAAGTAGTATATGTGGTTGATGCAATGAGAACCGGCATTGGAAAGTATGGAGGTGCTTTAAGCACCATAAGGCCGGATGATTTGCTCGCTCATGTTATCAAATCATTAATAAGCAGGAATGGAAAAATCGATGTGAATGACATAGAAGATGTGATTGCAGGCGATGCCAACCAGGCCGGTGAAGATAATCGCAATGTTGCCCGAATGGCCGCTCTGTTGGCGGGTTTGCCGGTTTCTATTGCAGGCAACACAGTAAACCGCTTATGCGCGAGTGGCATGCAATCCATCATGGACGCAAGCCGCGCAATAATATGTGGTGATGGTGAATATATTTCTCGCAGGTGGCGTAGAAAGCATGACAAGGGCTCCGCTGGTAATGAGCAAAGCCGATGGTGCTTTCAGCCGCAAACAGGAAGTGTTTGATACGACAATTGGCTGGCGATTTACCAACAAGTTGCTTGCAGAAAAATATTATCCGTATTCAATGGGTGAAACAGCAGAGAATATAGCAAACCAGTGGAAAATATCACGCCATGCGCAGGACGAATTTGCTTGCGAAAGCCAGGAAAAATATTTTGCTGCCCTTGCAGCGGGCAAATGGAAAGATGAAATTGTTGCTGTTGAAATAACTCCGAATAAAAGCGAACAGGTGATTTTTGATAAAGATGAGCATCCCCGCAAAACCTCTATCGATAAGCTTTCGCAATTAAGACCTGCATTCATCAAGGATGGCACAGTTACAGCAGGCAATTCAGCCGGGATTAATGATGGAGCGGCAATGTTATTGTTGTGTAATAAAAAATCATTAAAAAAATATAACATAAAGCCTATGGCTAAAATAATCAGCATGGCCGTTGTCGGTGTTGAGCCTTCCATCATGGGAATTGGTCCGGTGCCCGCAACGCAAAAGGCATTGCTTCGTGCTGGCATAAGCATTAGTGATCTTGATCTTATCGAATTGAATGAGGCATTTGCTTCGCAGGCTATTGCATGCATTCATGAGCTTGGATTGGATATTCAGAAAGTGAATGTTAATGGCGGTTCTATCGCAATCGGACATCCGCTGGGATGCAGTGGCGCACGCATTTCTACAACATTATTATATGAGATGAAAAGAAGGGGATCAAGATATGGACTTGCAACGATGTGTGTAGGAGTAGGGCAGGGTGCAGCAATCATTTTTGAAAATATAATTTAATGCTATGCAATTTTTTTCAATTCTTTTTTTACAAGATTAGCGTTGATAAAAACCGATAACAACAGCAATAAAATCGCAGTTGCAATCACACTCCAATGCAGCAAAAATGAGACGTTCTCTTTGTTAACAAAAGATAGTTGTAGAAATAAAAAATGAAGCGCCTGTGTTATAATAAGTGCAGATACTATTATAAAAAGATAAATGGGCAACCAAGTCTTTGAAACACTTGCTGCAAGCCATTTTGGCGAGTATCCCAATGTAAGTAACAAGCGCAGGTTATCTTTACTTTTTGCAATCATTAATTGCAGATAAAAAGAAAAAAGCATAAGCGCAAGTACAATAACCAGGAGGCCAAAAACACCAAGAGATCCGACAATATTTTGAAGAATACTTTTCACACGGCCGAACTTTATCTTGTCTTTATTTACATGAAAATTTTGTGCATCTAAGAATGCAATAAGCTGAGGATTATTTGCATCTTTTGTTTTAATAAAAACCCGCGATGCACGAATGGACGAATCTTTATTAAAGTAAAAATTGTTCCAATTCATAAAAGATTTAGGTACAAGTATGGAGCTTACACGATCTGTTAACGCAACGATATTTCCTTTGTAATTCTGGGTGCCACCGGCGCCGGAACATTCAAGCGTGAGGTTGACTGATGAAATTGTTTTTGCAGAGAGTTGTGGTAATCCCTGGGCTGGTGCAAACACATTATACATTTCCAGAAAATCTGATGAGAAAATGATTGGAACCTGCGTCTGACCTGGGCTCCAGGTGAATGAGGGCGGAACTGTATCTATAAAATTATCATCTAAACTTTCTATAAAAAGATCTGTACTGAAAGGAATAATTTCACCCGCAGTAGCTCTTACGCGAAACTGGTTAGGTATCAAAGGTGCATAGCTTTCTATTGAAGGTGCATCTTTTAATTTATCAAGATCTGTTTGGGTGAAACTATTGTCTTTACCCATATTATCATTGGTAATTGTTTTTGAAATAGAAACAAAATCATACCCGCTATTGCGAGGATTATTTTCCTGTAAAAGACTTTGAATATTGATGAATAATTGAATGGAAGCCAATAATAATAATACTCCTATACCAAGCCCGACATACCCCAGCAATCTTGAAAAAAAATTTTTTCCGGATGATACTAACGGGCTTATATTTTTATAAGAAAGTTGCATTACAAAAACCGATTCTTAAGGAAAAGAAAACTAATAAAATAATTAGCTTAATCAACCAATATTATAACATTAAAACCTTTTCATCTTTTAAATAATCAATCATCTTCAGGTCAGCAAAAACCATTGCTGCGCCTCGCTTTTCACATTCTTCATAAATTAAATCCATTGCTTTTATCCTGTTATCTTCATCGAGATGGCTGTAAGGTTCATCAAGCAATAAAAAATCAAACGGTTGCATAAGTGAGCGAATGATGGCAATTCGTTGCTGCTCTCCATAGCTGCATGTTTTTACTTTTTGATCCAGCTTGTTTTCAATCCTCAATCGCTTTGCCATTTCATCAATCATTTCTTTTTTGTGATAAGGATTAAGCATTCTTTTTATTTCAATATTTTCTCTTGCCGTTTGCTCTTCAAACAGGCGCAGATTCTGAAAAATAATGCTCATCTTATTTTGCCTGAATGAAGAAAAGCTTTCTGCAGAAAGCTTTTTAATGTTCGCATCATCATAAGAAATAATGCCTTTGTAATCTTTTCTTAAGCCATATAAAAAATGGATTAAAGATGTTTTGCCACTGCCCGATGGCGCTACAATATGCAGGTGCTCACCTGGCTGAATCGAAATTTTTTTATCCCAAACCTCCGATGTGTTTATATTGTCTTTGCTTATATAATCAGGTACAATTTCCTGCAGGTGTATCTGCATATTTTATATAAAAAATTAAAATAAAAATTACTTGGTTGTATCCGTTGGCGGTGGTGGAGGTCGGCATGCTTGTAGAATCAAACATAGTACCAGCGGCTTTATGTTTAGCCTTTTCATCCATTGCAACTTTTGAAATCACATCAAAATAATGATTCAATTGCTTAAGACTATTGGTACTTTGATCCATTAAATTTATTTCTGTTGTTCCTGTAACAGCGCCATCCTTAAACTCACCAGATTTCATATAAACATTATTCCACAGCTTCATGCTCTCATTCATAATCATGTTTAAATCGCTGTCATCTTTTTTATAAGTTGATACAATAGAAAGTATTTTATGAATATCAATGAAAGCACCAATTGGCTCTCCGCTTATTTTATCTATAAAATCATTTTTATAATTCGCATTACCTGCAAGGTAATCATTAAGATAATGCTGATGATTGCTTATCGCAAACACTTTATCATTCTGGCCAAAAGCAATTGATGTATCCGAAGATGTACCCATCTGTCCGCCAATCTTTTTGCCAGCATCCATCAGCTTTTGAAAGCTTGCCTTATCACCAATGGCAACAGAAAATAAAAAATTCATTTGCGGGATGCTAAAGGTTGCTGGCATTTTTGCTGAATCGGTTACAGAAGCCATTGGCAAAGAATCTGTTTTCAAAGAAAGATCAGTAACTGCAAACATTATATCACCTTTATTGGCTTTTACAAAATCATCAAGCGTGAATCCAACTTGGGATGTGTACATGTTTAGAAACCCATCCATGCCTGTAAGTTTTATAAGTTCTTTTATTCCTTCGGGCTTAAAATTCAGAGCGCCTGCACCAATTACATTTTGTGATGGAATAGATTTAAGCATATCCGTATTAATGTTTCCACCGCTGTATTTCTGAAGGAAATCAGTAAACTCTTTTCCTGCGTAGGCCTTTTGGTTTATGGTAATTTTTCCATTATCAAAACTTACTGTATAAGTGCTTATGTTGTCTTTAAAAAACACATCGAGCTTCAACATGCCCAGCATACCAAGGCCGCCTAGAATTATTCACAATTTGCTCAGTATTGATCCATGCATGTATGTCGCCGTTTTCTTTTAAAAGGCTTGCAAACCTGTCATTTTTTTCAAGGCTGCTGTCGCTGGTTAGTGTAAATAATTTCTTAGAATAAGCAGCAAGCGCAGTGCTTTTATCCACCAGCGCACTCATGTTGCTTTGTGTGTTCATTCCATTCATTGATGGAAGCTTTGATTTGGCTTTATCTGCATCGAAAGCATACACAAAATGTTTATCGTTCCACGTTACTGTGCCTTCGTTATTGAAAGTTATCACGCTCAGATCACCATCTTTTTTTTCAGTTGCAGTTGAATCAAGATGTTTATTAAACTGTTCAAAATCAGATGCACTTTTTACATACCCTTCCAATATCATTTCACCATCACTACCGGGATCTTTTGCTACAAAAAATATAGCGCTGCTATTGAGGTCGATGCCACTGTTTTCGGGGTTCTCAAGCAATTTCTTTCTCCACGCATTCATCGTGGAATCATCGCTCGCTTTCTGATACCAACTGCTTTGTTTAATATCATCCCAGCTTAGTTTGCTTCTTAAAGATTTTATATCAAGATGCATAACGAACATGGCATTCTTAGGCACCATTTTGCCTAATTCATTTTTTTTGCTGCATGATGATAAGATAAATGCTGTCGCAAAAAAGACGAGAACCAGCCGTGAAAATGATTTCATAATTGTTATTTTATTTTTTTTAAAAGCAATTGTAATAAAATTAAAAGAAACGAGTGAAAAAGCTACTTCGTTTTTTATTAATTGCAAATTTCACATAAAGTAACCGGATGATTATTTAAAATATGAAGAAAGGTTTTGCAAAGGGATGGTTTGTTGTTCGCCTTTTATTAAATCTTTTACGGTGCAGCTATTATTTTTCATTTCATCTGAGCCAATGATTACGGCAAAAGGGATATTTTTTTTAGAAGCATATTTAAACTGCTTATCCATTTTGGCGTTTTCATAAAACAGTTCACAACTTATATTATTATTTCTACGCAAAAGCTGCATTTGATTAAATGAGAACAATGCTTCTTTTTCACCCAGATTAAAAAATAAAACGCTTGTTGAATTGTTGATGTCAGCAGGAAAAAGATTAAGCTCATTCATTACATCGTATATCCTGTCAACGCCAAAGCTGATGCCCACTCCCGGAATACCAGGAACTCCGAAAAGGCCAGTAAGATCATCATATCTTCCACCGCCGCCGATGCTTCCAATAGCAATATTTTTTGCTTGTACTTCGTAAATAATTCCCGTGTAATAGTCAAGGCCGCGGGCCAAGGTAAAGTCAACAACAATTTCAGGTTTTCCTTTAAAATCTGCGTTACTATCATTTATATAACCAAGAATTTTTTTTAATTCTTCAATACCGTGTCTTCCATTTTCTGTATCTTTTAAAAGATCAAAAGCCTTACTTATTTTTTCATCATTTGTGCCATCAATCGATAAGTAATTTTCAATGATAGAGACCTGTTTATCAGATAAATTATTTTCTTTTAATTCTTCTTTTATTTTTTCAAGACCAACTTTATCCAGCTTATCAATGGCCGTAGTAATTATCGTTAATTTATCAATACCACTGCACACTTCAGCCAATGCAGATAATATTTTCCGGCTATTAATTTTTATAGTTACATCAATTTTTAATTTCTGAAAAACATCATTATAAATCAAGGCAAGCTCTGCATCACTTATTAAAGAATTTGTTCCTGCTATGTCTGCATCGCATTGCGTAAACTCACGATAGCGGCCTTTTTGCGGCCTGTCTGCCCGCCATACACTTTGCATTTGGTAACGCTTATAAGGCATAGTAAGCTTTCCATAATTCATTGCCACAAACCTGGCAAAAGGGATAGTGAGATCGTATCTTAAAGCTCTTTCAGTGATCGCTTTTTCATTTTTACCATCAAGAATTTTTTCAAAATTTTTTTGAGACTCTTCCTTTTTTAAAGGATTATCAAGGCCATTATTTAAAATTTTGAAAATAAGTTTATCGCTCTCGTCGCCATACTTACCCGTAAGTGTTTCAAGGTTTTCCATAGCAGGAGTTTCCAAGGGCTCAAAGCCATACAACTCAAAAACATTTTTTATTGTATCGAGGATAAACCTGCGCCTGCGAATAGTTTCAGCGGAAAAATCTCTTGTGCCTTGAGGTATGGATGCTTTCATTTTGCCTGTGGCCATATTAATTTCTAAGGCGCAAAAATATGCTAATCGTCAATCGTCAATAAATGATTATTAAAATAGAAATTATGGAATAAGAATCGTTATTGCATCTTACTGTAAACAGGCCTGTTTTTGATTCAATTTTTTCACCACGAGATAATGCATCTCTATAAAATTATAATCATGAACAAGGATATAATACTTCACAGCAATTTGCTCGACATCATTTTTGACGGGCGCAATAAAGAATATGGAGCGTATAATTTAAGAAAAAATTACGCCAGCCGGATGCAGATGGCTTTATCAGGAATGATAGGAATTTCCATTGTTTTTTGTGTTGTTGCGTTATCTGAAAATTCAAATAAGAATGCTGTAATAAATGTTCCCCAGATTATATCTCAGGGTAATAAGTTGTTGCCTTATAAAGGTATTAGCAATGCAGCAAAGCAATTAAAAATAACAACTAAACATGTAAACAATTCTTCAGCGTGTCCGGTAATCGTGCATTCGGTTGATATTAACAAAATGCCTGCAACGCCGGAATCAACAGAGCAGTCAATATCAGCAACTACTACCACCGAAACGATTGAGGCACCGACCGGCACTGCCAATGAAGTTACATTTGGCAAAGAGATACAAGAGGCGAGCACTGCACCGATAAAGAAAAATGAAAGGCCAATTGTGCTCGAGCATCCTGATGTGATGCCTGAATATCCTGGTGGCGTAAAAGCATTACTTGATTTTCTTAAAAGAAACCTTCGTGAGCCAGACGGTGCTGATGCTGACGAGGTGGCTGTCAAAGTAAAGTTTGTTGTAAACTATAACGGCAATCTTGAAAGCTTTGATGTGATTGAATCCGGCGGTAGCTCTTATGATAGTGAAGTGTTACGTGTGCTGAAAAAAATGCCACAATGGATACCGGGAAAAAGCAATGGGCAAAATGTTTCGGTTTATTATGTTGTGCCGGTGACGTTTCACAAAAGAAGATTAAAAAATGAGTGGCAGCAGTATGTTTTTTGCAAATGATTAATCTATTTTATTTTAACTTGCTACTCTGCATAAAAAATTTATAAAGATGAGCCTTGAAGAATTTGAAGAAACACCTGATCCAAAAACAAAGCGATATTTGATGATGAAGAGCATTATGGATCTTGGTATGGGGTTGTTATATGTTGGTGTAGGTGTCATTATTTTTTTTGCAAAGCAGTTTCATATTTATAACAATTTTACCGATACTATCATTGCAAAAATATTTGCAGGGCTCGTGGTTGTTTATGGCGTATGGAGAATTTACAGGGGTATAAAAAAAGATTATTTTTTAGAATGAAAAATGCCAGGTTAAAAAGATACGGTGGTCATGGGCTGATAACGTATGCTGCATTTATATTATTTGTTTTCAGCGGCTGCAGCGGCGCAAACCAGCGGCCAGACCTTGATTCAGAGACTTCGGGCACTATTCATATAAGTGTTGATGAATCTTTTAAGCCCATCATTGATTCGGAAATACAAGTGTTTGAAGCATTGAACCCGAAAGCGAAAATCATTGCTGAATACAAACCCGAAGCAGAGTGTTTCAGAGATCTTATGAAGGACAGTACACGAATGATTATAGTGACAAGAGGCCTAACCGAAAAGGAAGAAAAATTTTATAAAGATCAGTTTTAAATTTGAGCCTACATTGGGATAAAGTTGCCAATGATGCAATTGCCTTGATTATTAATAATAATACAACGGATTCAATATTCAGCATGAGCAAAATAAGAGGCATATTGGATGGTTCAACAGGCGATAAACAAATAGCAGTATTTGATGGCTTACTGCAACGAGCACCGTGCGATATGCCATTGATTCCATTTTAAAAGGAAAGCCGTTTGATCCCAAAAAAGTTTTTGCAGTGAAAGAGTAGCCGCAATGTTATTGATTATGTAAGCAAAAATAACAATGCTATGGGCTTTATAGGTGTAAGCTGGATTGGCAATAGAGAAGATACAGCCAGTTAAGCTTTTTGAAAAAAGTTAAAATTGCTTCGGTGGAATGCAACTGTCCAGAACAGGCTTATGTAAAACCTTACCAAGCCAACATTATGATGCATCGATACCCGTTGGTACGTGGTTTGTATTACATTTTAAAAGAAAATTATGAGGGTCTTGGAACAGGGTTTGCAAATTTTCTTGAATATGAAAGAGGCCAGCTAATATTTATTCATTCATATCTGGCGCCTGCAAAAATGAGTTTTACAATACGTTCGGCTACATTAAATTCACAATAAAGTTTTTAAATCAAAAAATCAAAAGAACAATGCGAAAGACGAAACAAATTGGTATGCTTGCTTCATTATTTTTTTGGGAAATGTGTTATTTGCTCAAAGTATAGATGATGGAAAAAAATTTTTAAACTATGAAAGATATAACAGCGCTAAAGATGTATTTAGCAAGTTGGTAGCTGCAAATCCGAATAATGTGGATGCGGTTTACTGGCTGGGGCAAACGTATCTTCAAAATACGGATAATACAGACACTGCAGCAGCATTGGCATTATATCAAAAAACATTGCAGGCAAATCCTAATTCTCCTTTGATTATGACTGGTGTTGGCGAAGTGGAATTAATGCAGGGAAAAACAAGCTGATGCAACAAAATCGTTTGAAGCAGCAATTGGAGCTTCTAATAAAAAGAGTGCGGATGTTTTAACTGCGGTTGGTCGTGCAAATGTTGATGAAAAAAACGGTGATCCTACTTATGCAATCACTAAGCTTAAAGCAGGCTGCTGATAAAGATAAAAAGAATGCCGCCATACAAGTGTTGCTTGGCGATGCATACAGAAAATTAGTAGATGGTGCCAATGCTACATTGGCCTACAATGCCGCATTGCAGATTGATCCCAAAGATGCAAGAGCAGATTTTATGATAGGAAGAATTTATGAAACACAGGGATATGGACAGGAGGCTGTTTATATGAAATATTATAATGATGCCATTGCGGCTGATCCGAATTTTGCTCCTGTTTATTACTGGTTATATAATTATTATTATCAAAGAGATGTAAACAAATCAAGTGATTATTTAAATAAATATATTGCTGTTGCGGATCCATCTTCTAAAAATTGTTATGCACAGGCTTCGCTTTCTATATGCTTCTAAATTATACCAGGAGGCTATCAGCAAAGCTGATGAATGTATTTCATCAGCAGGCGCAAATGCTTTTCCTAATCTTTATGGATTGAAAGCCTATTCTTATGATAAAATGGGAGATTCTGTAAATGCCAAAAAATATTTTGATCAGTTCTTTGCAAAAATAAATCCTGATAAAATTGGCCCTAATGATTATGCCACCTATGCGAAGGTTTTACTCAAGTTTCCCGGCAACGACTCTTTAGCCGCAACGTATGTTGACAAAGCTGTTGCGCTTGATTCAGTGCCTGCCAATAAAATCGAGTATATAAAAACTATTGCCGAAAGTTTAGTAGCAGCGCAAAAATATGATCAGGCAGGGGCCTGGTACGCAAAAATACTGGCATTAAAACCGGATTATACTAATATTGATTTGTACTATGCAGGTTATAATGATTACCGCGGCGGAAATTATAAAAGCGCAGATTCTGTGTTTCAATTGTACCAAACAAAATATCCAAATGATATTTTCGGATGGTATATGGATGCAAGATCGAAAGAAGGTATAGATTCTACCGGCGCTAATGGGCTTGCGTTGCCAGATTATCAGAAAGTAATTTTAATAGCGGATTCATCCATAAGTAAGGATTCAAGTAATAAAGATAAAGTGAAAGCTAATGAAATCACGGCCTACAGGTATATGGTCGCTTATTATTATAACATAAAAAAAGATGTGCCTTCGGCCATTCAATATAATGATAAGATATTAGCCCTTGATCCTACTGACCAACTTGCGAATACAAATAAGGGCGTTTTTGCAAAGGCTAAGAGCTAAATCAAAAATAAGTCGTCTACTTTACAATTTTTAGCCCGGCATTGCCGGGCTTTTTTATTATTTTAAAAAGGAATCAACAAATGTTTAAATCTTTCATTATAATAATTTCACCCTTGTAAATTGATAATGCTGTCTTATTTTTGCATATAATTTTTTAATAAGAAATGACCAATTTTTTCTTCCAGGCTTCATCATTTGGAAATACAACTATAGACTATTTGCCTATCGGCATCCAGTTATTTTTGCAGTTATTTTAGTCGGTGGTATGATAACACTTACCCATGTGATTGGTCCTAAAAGGAAAACTAGTGAAAAACTGGTAAATTTTGAAAGCAGGAATAGAATCGCAAGGAAATGCACGCCAGCCGATGGCTATAAAATATTTTCTGGTGGCAATTTTTTTTGTTTTGTTCGATGTGGAAGTTATTTTCTTTTATCCATATGCTGTTAATTTCAGTGAACTTGGCTGGCATGGTTTTTGGCAGTAATAATGTTTGTTGCTTTCTTTCTTGCAGGCTTTTTTTACATTATTAAAAAAAGGCGCATTGAAGTGGGAAGATTAAGATAACAGTTAAGGTGCACATGAAACCAGCTTACTTGTGAGAAGTAAATAAAAAATTAAAGTTATGGCTCGTCCTGTTCAATATAATATTACTAACAAACCTCTGGAAACTCCGATAGCAGCTGGCTGAACGCCGGAAGGTTATACAGGGTGAAGGTTTTTTTGCAACAAAGCTTAGCGATGTTGTTGGCCTTGCAAGAAAAAATTCCATATGGCCGTTGCCATTTGCAACCAGTTGTTGCGGAATTGAATTTATGGCATTGATGGGTATCGCATTACGACCTTGCAAGGTTTGGTTCAGAGAGGGTAAGTTTTTCTCCGCGACAATGCGACCTGCTGATGGTGATGGGAACTATTGCAAAAAAAATGGCGCCGATTGTGAAGCAGGTATATCTCCAAATGGCAGAGCCACGCTGGGTTTTAGCAATGGGAGCATGTGCAAGCAGCGGTGGAATTTTTGATAGCTTATTCAGTGTTGCAGGGTATTGACCAGATTATTCCTGTAGATGTATATGTGCCTGGTTGTCCTCCAAGACCCGAAGCTGTGCTGGATGGGTTTATGAAAGTGCAGGATCTTGTTGGCAAAGAAAATATACGAAGAAGAAATTCTGAAAGATACCAGGAACTGATGCACAGTTATGGAATTCAATAAATTGCACTGCATAAATTTAATTGTTCTGTAGTTTTAAATTACAATATGGCTTTAACCAAAGAGATAATTAAACAACGGCTAACTGAAAAATTTGGTGACGATTTAACTGATTGGGAAGAGCCTTATGGAATGCTTACTTTTTCTTCGCCAAAGAAATAAATTTAAAAGTTCTTCAGTTTTTGTTTGATGATGCTGAGATTCAATTTCGGTTTCTTACCGATCTGTGTGCCGTTCATTACCCTGAAAAAAAAGATGCAGAATTAGCGGTTGTCTATCATCTCCATAATCTCGTTGATAATATAAGAATTCGTTTAAGGTTTTTCACCCAGTCAAAACCGGATGTCTTTGCGCTACGGCATTGTATGCTGCAGCCAATTGGATGGAGAGGGAAACTTATGATTTTTATGGAATAAATTTTATTGGGCATCCGAATCTTGAAAGAATTTTAAATGCTGATGAGATGGATTATTTTCCCATGCTTAAACAATATCCATTGGAAGAGCAAACCCGGGTGGATAAAGATGATGAGATGTTTGGAAGAGATTAAATTATTATACCAATGTCACAGATTTTTATAAAAATATAAGGCTGTAATTATAAGCGGAATTATCTTGCTTACGCTAATCATTGCAATGTTTTAAGCAACGAAAATGTAAAAGATTTTTTTATTGGTTTAGGCGCTGGTGTTGCAATAGTTAGTCTTGGTGATAGCATAAGAGAGGTAAAAGTAAAAAGGAATAAAAGATATACGAGCTAGCTTATAAAAATTGTTTAGTTTAACTATAAATTTCAGGACTAATAATAAATAATGGCTGAAACAATACATCATATAAATCTTCCTGATCAATCTCTTGAAAAGAAAACAACTACTTTAAATCTTGGGCCCACTCATCCATCAACGCATGGAGTTTTTCAAAATATTATAGAGCTGGATGGTGAGCGTGTGGTAAGTGCAGTGCAGACTGTAGGCTATATCCACAGGGCATTTGAGAAGATTGCAGAACACAGGCCGCTTTACCAGATAACACCTCTTACTGATAGGATGAATTATTGTTCATCTCCTATCAACAATATGGGTTGGCATATATGCTGCGAAAAATTGTTGAATGTAAAAACGCCTAAGCGTGTTGATTACCTGCGCATCATTATTATGGAGCTTGCAAGAATTTCTGATCACCTGATCTGCAATTCAATTGTGGGTGTTGACTCTGGAGCCTATACCGGTTTTTTATATGTGATGCAATATCGCGAGCTTATTTATGAAATATATGAAGAAATTTGCGGATCAAGATTGACAACAAATATTGGTCGCATCGGGGGTTTTGAAAGAAATTTTACTAATGAGGCATTCAGAAAATTAGAAAAATTTATTAATGAATGGCCTTCAGTACTTTCCGAATTTGAAAGTCTTTTTAATCGTAATAGAATTTTTATGGAACGCACGATTGGAGTAGGTCCTATCAGTGCCGAGCGAGCTTTGAATTATGGCTTTACAGGACCTAACTTAAGAGCTGCCGGCGTAGATTATGATGTGCGTATCCACTCACCTTACAGCAGTTATGAAGACTTTGAATTTACCATTCCTGTTGGCACAACGGGTGATTGTTACGATCGTTTTTTGGTAAGAAACCAGGAGATGTGGCAAAGCCATAAGCTTATCAAAGATGCCTATCAAAGAGTGCAGGAGTTTAAAGGTAAAGATGCAGAAGTCTTTCACGCAGATGTTCCCGATTATTACCTTCCCGATAAAAAGGACGTTTATACAAAGATGGAAGCGCTCATCTATCATTTTAAAATTGTGATGGGCGAAATTGAAATGCCAGTTGGTGAGATTTATTCTGCTGTGGAAGGTGGCAATGGTGAACTTGGTTTTTATTTAATAAGCGATGGTGGCAGAGCGCCCTACAGGCTTCATTTCCGCAGGCCTTGTTTTATTTATTACCAGGCATATTCTGAGCTTACAAAAGGACAATTATTAAGTGATGCAATTATAACTATGAGCAGTTTGAATTTAATTGCGGGCGAAATGGATGGATGATTATTAAGGTTTTGGTCGATAGATTTAAATATTATTCAGTATGGTTTTTTCAGATGAGCAGTTGAACAAAGTGAATGAAATTATTAAGCGCTATCCGGAAGGAAAACAAAAAAGCGCCTTACTTCCCGTATTGCATTTAGCACAGCAGCTGGGTTGGTGGCTGGCTGGATGTATCTGCTATGGATTATGTTGCAACACTATTAAATATCAAGCCGATTGAAGTGTATGAAGTAGCAACTTTTTATTCTATGTTCAATACAAGGCCCGTGGGTAAATATGTTTTCGAAGTTTGCCAGACAGGTCCTTGTATGATCAACGGAAGTGACGATATTATTGAATACATTGAAAAAAAATTAAGCATAGACAAAGGTGAGACAACAGCTGATGGCTTATTTACTTTAAAAGTTGTTGAATGCCTTGGTGCGTGTGGTTATGCGCCGATGATGCAATTAGGCAAAACGTATTGTGAACATCTTACTAAAGAAAAAGTAGATGCAATTATTGACGAATGTGTGGCAAGAGCTGTCGCAAATAATTAATTATAAATTACATGAAACTCTTTGCTTATTTAAGTTTTCCTGGCATTGTGAAGAAGCGCTCAATTTTTATAAAAACGCATTTGAAGGGGAAATTATTCAGTTAAGCCGTTATGGCGAATCACCAATGCCTTCAAAGGAAGAACATAAAAACAAAATAATTCATGCAAGATTGAAATTTGGTGATGTATTGATAATGGCTTCGGACGTAATGGATGATCGTGCAGTTAGTTCAGGAGCAATAATATTCAGTCTTTCGGTCGAATGCGATTCCATTGACCAGCTTGAAAAAGTGTTTGCTGCAATGTCAGAAGGTGGAAAAGTTACCATGCCTTTGCAGGATCAGTTTTGGGGCGCGAGGTTTGGAATGCTTACAGATAAATTTGGTATTCATTGGATGTTTAATTGTGAGAAGAAATCTTAAAATATTAGGTGCTTAAAAATTTATTATAGGTAAATGAGAAAATTATTATTAGAAAATGCTCATGTTGAAGGCATCAAAACTTTTGATGTTTACCGTCGTGAAGGTGGTTACAAAAGTGTTGAAAAAGCCTTGCAAATGCAGCCGAATGATATTGTGGAAGAGGTGAAGAAAAGCGGCCTGAGAGGCCGTGGTGGCGCGGGTTTTCCCACAGGAATGAAATGGAGCTTTCTTGCAAAGCCTGAAGGCATTCCAAGATATCTTGTTTGCAATGCAGATGAAAGCGAACCAGGAACTTTTAAGGACGTTATTTAATGGAATTTCTTCCCCATTTATTAATTGAAGGAATGATCGTTTCATCATTTGCTTTAGGGAGTAATGTGTCTTACATATATATACGCGGCGAATATGATTGGATAACGGATATACTTGAAAAGGCAATTGAAGAAGCAAAACAAAATGGATTTCTTGGGAAAAAATATTTTAGGAGCTGGTTTCAATTGTGAGATTATACGTTCATCGTGGGGCAGGTGCTTATATCTGCGGTGAAGAAACTGCCTTGCTTGAAAGCCTTGAAGGCAAAAGAGGATTGCCAAGAATAAAGCCGCCGTTTCCTGCAGTGAAAGGCGTCTGGGATTGTCCCACTGTTGTAAACAATGTTGAAACTATTGCCGCTAGTTGTTCCTATAATCAATGAAGGTGGTGAAGCATATTCAAAAATTGGTGTTGGAAAATCAACCGGTACAAAATTAATTTCTGCATGTGGCAACATTAATAAGCCCGGGGTATTACGAAATTGATATGACTATTTCTGTTGAAGAATTTATTTACAGTGATGAATATTGTGGAGGAATTCCGAATGGTAAAAAATTAAAGGCATGCATTCCGGGCGGTTCATCAGTTCCTATTTTCCTGCAAATCTTTTATTGAAAACTGCAAAAGGAGAAACAAGAATGATGAACTATGAAAGTCTTTCTGATGGCGGCTTTGCAACAGGCAATGATGGGTAGCAGGTGGCTTTAAGTTTATGATGAAGATCAATGTATCGTTCGTCATACAATGACGCTTGCAAGATTTTATCATCATGAAAGTTGCGGTCAGTGTTCGCCTTGCCGGGAAGGAACAGGCTGGATGGAAAAAATATTGAAGAAGATAGAGAATGGAAAAGGTGAAATGAAAGATATAGATTTGCTTTGGGATATTCAAAGAAAGATAGAAGGCAATACCATTTGCCCGTTAGGAGATGCAGCAGCATGGCCTGTTGCAGCAGCTATCAGGCATTTCAGGGATGAGTTTGAATGGCATGTTTTAAACCCAGAAGAATGTTTGGAAAGAAATTATGGTTTGGCTCATTATGCTGATGAATTGAGTGTGGTAACTGCATAAATTTTTTATGTTATTAATTAAATAAATCTGACATATTTCAAATTATTTGAAATAAATATAATGGCTGAAGAAACAAAAAAAGAAGCGCCTGCAAATTTTAAAGTAACGATAGACAACATCACTGTCGAGGTTCCGCCAGGTACATCAATATTAAATGCTGCAAGAAAAATCGGAGGTGAAGTTGCTCCGCCTGCAATGTGCTACTATAGCAAGCTTGAAGGTAGCGGAGGCAAATGCAGAACATGTTTGGTAGAAGTAGCTGCAGGCTCTACGGCTGATCCACGGCCAATGCCAAAGCTTGTTGCATCGTGCAGAACAAATGTGATGGATGGAATGGTTGTAAAAAATATTCACCAGTGATAAAGTAATTGATGCAAGGAAAGGCGTAGTAGAATTTTTATTGATTAATCATCCCTTGGATTGCCCGGTTTGCGACCAGGCCGGTGAATGTCATTTGCAGGATCTTGGATATGAGCATGGTGCTGTGCAAACACGCTATGAATTTAAAAGAAGAACTTTTGTAAGAGAAGATATTGGTCCTTATATTCAGTTGCACATGACTCGTTGCATACTTTGCTATCGCTGTGTGTATGTTGCGGATCAGCTTACTGAAAATCGTGTTCATGGCATTCTTGACCGCGGTGATCATTCTGATATATCTACTTATATTTCAAAAGCCATTGATAGTGATTTTAGCGGAAACATGATTGACGTTTGCCCGGTAGGTGCACTTACCGATAGAACATTTAGATTTAAAAATCGTGTATGGTTTTTAAAACCAATGGATGCACATCGCGATTGTGATAAATGTTGTGGTAAGGTTACTTTATGGAATCGTGGTGACGAAGTGTATCGTGTAACAGCACGAAAAGATGAATGGGGTGAAGTGCAGACATATGAAGATGGAAAGCCAGGCTGGATTTGCAATACATGCCGTTTTGATAAAAAGAAAACAACAGACTGGGTTATAGAAAAGCCTTCGCACATAAGCAGGCATTCTGTTATTTCTGCAAATCATTATGAAAAGAAAGTTATGCCGCATGATCCTTTAGAAAAGCTATTGCATGGAAGAGATCCGTTATTATTATTAGATATACATGAAACAAGCCAGGTAAACCAACCAAAGGTTCATTTGGATACATTATTCGGGCCTGCTACAGGTAAAACTTTTAATGGCGATCCGCAGGCAACAGGTCATAATGTAACAGACATTAAAGAAGGAGCAGGAGTGAACACCCAAGGCACAGATTCAACAAATCCAAATACTCCATAATTTTTATACTAATGATTGATTTATTAGCAATAGACTGGGTAGTGCTTACTGAAAAACTTGTACTGATTATAGCAGTAGTAAGCGGTTCGCTGTTAGTAGCTATGTATTCAACTTATGCAGAAAGAAAAGTGGCGGCGATAATACAGGACAGGCGCGGCCCCAATCGTGCAGGGCCCTTTGGGATTTTACAACCGCTGGCAGATGGTTTAAAGTTATTTTTCAAAGAAGAAATTATTCCGAATTTTTCATCCAAGTTTCTTTTTATACTCGGCCCTGGCATTGCGATGCTTACTGCTATGATGATTGGCGCAGTAGTACCTTGGGGAAACAAAGTTCATTTGTTCAATCGTGACATTTCTCTGCAAATAGCGGATGTAAATATTGGCATCTTGTACGTCTTTGGTGTTGTTAGTCTTGGAGTGTATG
Organism: uncultured Chitinophagaceae bacterium; assembly: GCA_963823975.1. GTDB lineage: Bacteria > Bacteroidota > Bacteroidia > Chitinophagales > Chitinophagaceae > Ginsengibacter. The sequence continues at coordinate 1,020,106 of CAWGNP010000001.1, forward strand.
GAATCATGATAGGCGGCTGGGCAAGTAACAATAAATATTCTCTGTTTGGTGCCATGAGAGCTGCTTCGCAAATGATAAGCTATGAACTTGCAATGGGTATCGCACTTATTTCTTTATTGTTACTCACAGGAACCTTGAGCCTAAAAACCATGGTAGAACAACAGGCCGATCACATATGGAATATATTTAAGCAACCACTTGGTTTCGTAATTTTTTTAGTATGTGCATTTGCTGAAACAAACCGTACACCTTTTGATTTATCAGAGGCAGAGAATGAATTGATTGGTGGTTATCATTCGGAGTATTCATCTATGAAGCTGGGCTTTTATTTATTTGCGGAGTATGTAAATATGTTTTTGAGCAGTGCAGTTATGGTTACATTATTCTTTGGCGGTTATGATATTCCTTTTGTTAATGATCATACGTTTATCAATCACATCGGTACTAATTGGATGGCTGTTTTACAAGGTGGAGTTTTTTTTATAAAAATAGCTTTCTTCTTATTTTTATTTATGTGGGTAAGATGGACAATCCCAAGATTCCGTTATGATCAATTGATGAACCTGGGATGGAAGATGTTATTGCCTCTTGCAATATTTAATATGCTGGTAACTGGTGCATTGATTTTATTGCATCAAAATCATTGGCATTTTTAATTGATAACAGTTGAATTAAACTATACTTTTGCGAAAATTTAATTTAATAAAATAAAAGAAAGGAAGAGCTGTATGCAGGCATTAACAAATAGGGTGAAGCCGGTTTCAAGAAAAAAAATGACCTTCTTGGAAAAAATTTATTTACCAGAGATCATCAGGGGAATGCTCATTACTTTTAAGCATATTTTTAAAAAGAAAGTTACTATAAATTATCCTGAGCAAACAAGGCCATTCAGCCCTGTGTTTCGTGGTTTACAAATATTAAACAGGGATGATGAAGGTCGCGAAAGGTGCACTGCATGCGGCTTGTGCGCTGTTGCCTGTCCTGCGGAAGCTATAACTATGGAAGCAGCCGAACGCCAGCCAGGAGAAGAGCATTTATACCGGGAAGAAAAATATGCCGCTAAATATGAGATTAATATGTTGCGTTGTATTTTCTGCGGATTGTGTGAAGAAGCATGCCCTAAAGATGCTATATATTTAAGTGAAACATTTGCGCCGGCAAATTATGGCCGTAAAGGTTTCATTTATGGTAAAAAGGATTTGCTGATACCAAATCCTAAAGAAGATCCCGAAGGATATGACAAAGCAAGAGGCAATCGAAAATTACATCCCGAAGGGCATGGAAATGAAAAATAGTTTAATAAAAATAAGCGGCGCTTAATGTCAACAACACAAATATTATTTTGGTTTTTATCTGCGCTTGCGCTTGTTGGAGCCATTGGGGTTGTTTCTTGCAAAAATCCAATCTATGGAGTGCTTTGGCTCATCGTCGTCTTCTTTGCTATTTCAGGCCATTATGTTTTAATGAATGCCCAGTTTCTTGCCATTGTAAATATCATTGTATATGCAGGAGCCATCATGGTGCTTTTTACATTTGTTATCATGCTCATGAACCTGAATGAGCATCCGGAAATACCAAGAAATATTTATTTAAAAATCATAGGTCTTATTGCAGGCCTTTGTTTACTTATTGTATTGATTTCAGCGCTTTCACATTCGGAAGGCAACAATGAACCGTTGCGTGTAGGAACGAATGTGGGTCTTGTAAAAAATCTTGGAAGAGCTTTATTTACTAATTACGTGGTGCCTTTTGAAATAAGCAGCGTTTTGTTTTTAAGCGCTATGATAGGCGCCGTTGTAATTGGCAAAAAAGACAAAGAGCCAGCAACATGAAAGCGTTACGGGCATTGACTTATATAAACTATAATGATGGAAATTAAATGGTATATATTTTTATCGGTAGCTCTTTTTTGTATCGGTGTTTTGGGCGCACTTACAAGACGTAATTCTATCATAGTTTTTATGTGTATTGAGCTAATGCTTAATTCAGTTAATTTATTGCTTGTGGCATTTTCAAAAATTCATATGCATGGCATCACAGCGGATGGCGTTTCAGCAATTAATGCACAAATATTTGTTTTCTTTATAATGATTGTGGCAGCAGCAGAAGTTTGTGTAGGTCTTGCTATCATTGTGATGATGTATAGAAATACAAGATCAATAGATATTAATTTTTTAAACAGGCTGAAGAACTAAGGTCATATTTATTACACTGGTTATGATAAATATTTTTGATGTAGCTTATTTAATTCCTTTATTTCCATTGCTTGGTTTTTTTATTATTGGTTTAGGAAGAAATGTATTGTCAAAATCAGTTACCGGTTTTCTTGGCAGCGCAGTTATTTTCATTTCATTTTGCTTAAGCATTCTTGTTTTTATAAATGTACTCAAGCCTGACTTCAATACACAGGTTCTAGAATATTTTCCTTTTATAAATGTTGGCAAACTCAGCATTCCTTTTGAGTTTCAGATCGACCAGCTTACTTCTGTTTTTCTTTTAATAATCACCGGCATTGGATTTCTCATTCATGTATATTCTGCATCTTATATGAAAGAAGAAGATGCAAAGGGATATGCCCGTTTTTTTTGCTACATGAACTTGTTTGTATTTTCCATGCTGCTGCTGGTTCTCGGTGGCAATTTTGTTATCATGTTTATGGGTTGGGAGGGAGTTGGGCTTTGCTCGTTTTTATTAATTGGGTTTTGGTTTAAAAATGACAACTATAACTATGCAGCAAGAAAAGCGTTTGTCATGAACCGCATTGGCGATTTCGGTTTTATACTCGGCATATTCTGGCTCGTACAATCTTTTGGAACAGTTTCTTATCACAATCTTTTTGATGCACAAACAGGCATCTTATCTGTTATTGCAACAAAAAATAGTGCAACACTTACAGGCATCAGCTTATTGCTTTTTGTGGGTGCAACAGGTAAAAGTGCACAGATACCTTTATACACTTGGCTTCCCGATGCAATGGCAGGCCCAACACCAGTTTCAGCATTAATACATGCAGCCACAATGGTCACTGCCGGCATTTATATGATTGCGAGAAGCAACATTATTTATACCATGTCGCCCGTAACAATGAGCATTGTTGCCGTCATCGGCCTTGCAACGGCGATATTAGCCGCTATCATCGCTTTGAAACAAAACGATATAAAAAAGGTGTTGGCTTATTCAACCGTAAGCCAGTTGGGTTACATGTTTCTTGGGTTAGGTGTTGGCGCTTATTCTGCGGCGGTGTTTCATGTAATGACGCATGCATTTTTTAAGGCATTATTATTTCTTGGAGCAGGCTCTGTTATTCATGCTATGGGTGGCGAGCAGGATATAAATAGAATGGGCGGTCTTGGTAAAAAAATGAAGATCACTTACATAACTTTTTTTATCGGTTGTCTTGCCATTGCAGGTATACCTCCGTTTGCCGGCTTCTTTTCAAAGGATGAAATATTATCAGCAGCTTTTGCAAGTAACCCTTTGCTTTATGTTATTGGTCTTTTGGGTGCTTTGTTTACAGCGTTTTATATGTTTCGTTTATTGGCGCTTACGTTCACAGGAAATTTCAGAGGCACCGATGAGCAAATGCATCATCTTCATGAAAGCGCTGCTGCCATTACGTTTCCATTAATATGTCTTGCCGTCTTATCCATTATTGGTGGCCTTGTTGGCATACCTGCCGGCTTGATGAATAATGGAAATAAGTTTGGTGATTTTTTAAATCCCATTTTTGCCGATTCAAATAAAATATTAGCTGCTAATGAAACTGCTTCTCATACAGAGTTGCTGCTTATGGCAGTATCGTCTGTTCTTATTATTATCGTTTGCATTTGGGCATGGAATAAATATAAAAAATATGATAACTCGGTAAAAGAATCAGGTGCCTTTGCAAAAGCGATTGAAAACAAATTTTATGTAGATGAAATATATGATGCGATAATTGTAAGGCCTTTGAAAGCTTTATCAGCTTTTCTAAAAAGCGTGGTGGAACGATCAGGAATTGATGCACTGGTAAATGGCGTTGGTAAAGCTGTTAGTTATGGGAGCAGGCAAATCCGGCTTTTGCAAAGCGGCCTGGTAGGGAGCTATATTTTACTAATGGTCGCAGGGCTATTGTTGTTGCTGATTATTCAATTGTTTACAAAATAAATTTAATGCTGGGCAATTATTATACTCTTACTGAATTACTGCTTTGGATTCCTTTGCTCGCAGGCGTTGTATTGTTTTTTGTTAAACAAAATAAAGCTGTAAAAGCTATTGCACTTATATCATCGCTCGCTACACTTGCAGTTTCAATTATCAGCTTGCATTATAGCGATGTTGCTCATCATCCTGAATATGCCAATTATCTTAATGTAAGTTATGTCTGGCTTCCCTACATCGGCTCCAGTTTTAGTGTAGGCCTTGATGGCATGGGATTTCTGCTTACTTTTTTAACTGCATTTACCTATCCTTTTATTTTTTTATTTATACGTAATCGTGAGTTCACTAATGCTAATGCATATTATGCCTTACTGCTTCTTACGCAGGCTGGGCTTATGGGTGTTTTCGTTGCAACAGATGCGTTGCTGTTTTATTTCTTTTGGGAACTTGCATTGATTCCGATGTATTTTTTATGCAGCCATTGGGGTGGTGAGTTCCGGATACGTGTTACCTTCAAATTTTTTATTTACACCTTTGCGAGTTCTTTGTTAATGCTTATCGGTATTATGTATGTGTATCAGCATACACCACCGATTTCAGGCATGTCCGATCATTCATTTTACATAAAAGCTTTTTATGCGGCTAACTTAAGTGCGGCGGAACAAAATGGCTTGTTTTGGCTTTTCTTTATTGCATTTGCTGTTAAGATGCCCATCTTTCCATTCCACTCATGGCAACCTGATTTGTATGAGCAGTCACCGAATTCTTCAGTGATGGTGCTTAGTGGTATTATGGTTAAAATGGGAATCTTTGCAATGATCCGATGGCTGCTTCCCGTCTTTCCTGATGCCGTAGGCAAGTACCAGAATTTTGCGATCATTATCAGCATCATTGGTATTTTATATGCAAGCTGCATTGCGCTGGTACAATCAGATCTGAAGCGGATTGTAGCCTGGTCATCCATTGCGCATATAGGTCTTATGGGTGCAGGAATTTTTGCAAGAAATAATATAAGTCTTCAAGGTGTGATGGTGGAAATGCTAAATCACGGTATCAATATAATTGCTTTATGGATCGTTGTTGATTTAGTTCAAAATAAAACAGGAATTAAAAAAATATCAGAGTTAGGTGGGCTTGCATATAAGTCACCATCGCTGGCAATATTTTTTCTCATTATTGTTTTGGCAAACATTGCTTTGCCACTCACGAATGGTTTCGTAGGTGAGTTCCTAATGTTTACTGGTTTATTTGATTACAATAAAACGCTTGCCGTTTTTGCTTGTATCAGTATTGTTCTTTCAGCAGCTTACATGCTGAATATGATGCAAAAAGTTTTCTTTGGAGCAGCGAATACTTTTACTGAAAATGCAACAGCAATTTCAACGTCGCAAAAATTATTATTATCAATAATAGTTATCACAATAATTGTGTTGGGTGTATATCCGCAGCCTGTGCTGAATTTGACACAGGATACTGTGACTCAAATATTGGATAAGCTGAAATGATCGTATTCTTTGTGAAGGAATTAAAATATAACAGAATTAATTTATGAACGCAATAATAGTGTCTGCACTGCTGGGAGTTGTGATGATGTTTGGAGGCGTTTTCTTCAAGAAAACTTCTACACCAAAATACGTGGCTATTGCAGGCATCATCGTTCTTCTGATTGCAAACATTTTAGAATTCAGAGGCACAAAACTTTTTGATATTGACACTAAAGGCATGTTGCGCTTTGATAATTTTGGATTACACTTTAATACAATTTCATTTGCCTGCACACTTTTGTATTTTTTATTAAATGGAAAAGAGATTGAAAAGGTTGGAAACAATGTTTCAGAATATTTTGCATTGATATTTTTTGTGCTATGTGGTGTTGCAATTTCTTCTTCGTTCAACACGTTGCTCATGTTATTTCTTGGTATAGAAATTATGTCCATTCCGCTATACATACTAACAGGAAGCGACAAACGTAATTTAAAAGGCAATGAAGCTTCACTAAAATATTTTTTGATGGGCGCTTTTTCAACAGGCCTTATGCTAATGGGCATCGCGTTGATTTACGGAGGAAATTCCATTGGTTCATTTTATATAAATATGATAGAATTAGGCAGCGGTACTATGCCGGTAATGATTGCTGCAGGTCTTGTGCTTTTATTGGTTTCCATGTCTTTCAAAGTATCTGCGGCTCCATTTCATTTTTGGGCTGCGGATGTATATGACGGCGCACCAACCGTTTTTACTTCATTCATGGCAACTATTGTAAAAATCGCCGGCTTCATAGCTTTTATAAGATTATTTCAAACATCTTTTGGAACCATGCAGGGCCAATGGCAAACACTTATTGTTATTATTACTGCAGCGACATTGCTTATTGGTAATCTCACCGCAGTTTTTCAGCAAAGTGTAAAACGCATGCTTGCTTACTCAAGTATTGCGCAGGCCGGCTTTATGATGTTTGCACTTTTTTCATTAAACAATACAGCCAAAGAAGGAATTATACTTTACACAGTGCGTATAGCATTGCTACCATTGGCATGTTTGCAGTGCTGGTAAAAATGAAAGACTTCACCGTTTAAGGTTTTAATGGTTTATATAAATACCAACCTGTGCTTGCTATAACCGCAACGATATTTTTATTATCACTTACCGGCATTCCTTTAACGGCGGGCTTTATATCAAAATTTTATATGCTGCTATCAGCAGTAAAAACGGGGCACCAGTCATGGCTGGTCATTCTCGCAGTGATATGTGCAGCTATAAGTGCTGTGTATTATTTCAGGGTGATCCAGGCAATTTATTTTAGAGAGGCACCAGCCGAAGCAAATCATGTAATGGATGTAACGAAAGGGTTTAGATTTTTACTCATTGTTGCCTCGGCAATTTTGATTATTGTGGGTGCAGTACCTTCCATTGTAAGCGACTGGATTTATTACTGATACATAAACGGTGTATCCAATTATTTTTGAAATATTATCTTCATACTTTATTGTAATTGTTTTTTTGTTATGCAAATAACCGATTCACTTTCTCTTGCATTGCGAACAGTTAAAAGTAATAAGCTGCGAACCGGCATTACTGTTACCATTATTGCGTTGGGAATAACAGCGCTTATTGGTATCATTACAGCAATAGCTGCCATGAATCAAAGCCTTACGGAAAGCTTTTCAACGATGGGCGCAAATTCATTTAGCATAAAATATCATGACCGGGAAATACACATAGGGCATAGACAAGTGACTAAAACCAACTTAAAAAATCTTAAGCAAAAAAAATCGGATAATAACAAATTGATTACTTATGAGGAAGCAAGACTTTTTAAAGAAAGATATGATTTTCCTGCACTCGTAAGCATCACGGTGAACGGTCCGTTCAATATAATTGTCAATGATGAAAAAGTGAAAACAAATCCTAATATAAATATTATTGGTGCGGACGAAAATTATCTTGCCGAAAGCGGTTATACTTTGTCAGCAGGTAGAAATTTTAATAAGATAGATGTACAAAGCGGGAGAAGCATTTGCATTCTTGGAAACAGTGTTGCTAAAAAGCTTTATGGTGATAATACAGCAAGAGCAGTAGATAAAATTATTTCGGTAGCCGACTTAAAATACAGGGTCATTGGCGTTCTGAAAGATAAAGGTTCCAGCGCTTTTTTAAATGCAGATAATATTGTATTAACTACTTATAATAATGTAAGAAGATTATTTACTACAGATAATAATAGTTATGCGATTGGCATTATGGTAAATGACATAAAAAATATGGATGCAGCAATCGGAGAAGCTACGGGCACGTTCAGGCCAATAAGGAAAATAGCGATTGATGAAGACGATAATTTTTACATAGATAAAAGTGATAGCATCGCAGAGGTGTTTATCAGCAGTCTTGGCTTCATTACTTTAGCGGCAGGTTTTATAGGCTTTATTACACTTATGGGTGCAGCCATTGGATTGATGAACATAATGTTGGTAGCCGTAAGCGAAAGAACAAGAGAGATAGGATTAATAAAAGCAATTGGTGGTACAAAAAAAAGCATAAGAACACAATTCCTTTTTGAATCAATAGCCATCAGTATTATAGGCGCCATATTCGGAATTGTTTCCGGGCTGTTGATTGGTAACGTGGTAAGTCTTTTTCTTCATACAGGGTTTGTTGTTCCGTGGGGGTGGGTTGCCATCGGTATTATTGTATGCTCCGCTGTTGGATTATTTGCTGGATTATATCCGGCTATAAAAGCTTCCCGGCTCGATCCTATCATTGCCCTTCGATACGAATAGCCAGGCAATTAGTTTTGTTCAATTAGTTCAATCAAACAATATATTGTAAAATATTTATTACCAGGTAATTTACTTAATATTTAATTCATTAACTTGTAAGCCCTACAAAAAAAATTTTTATCATTAAATAGAATTTTAATTCTTTTTTTGCTTACAATTGTAATCTCAAATTTTCTAATAAATTCATCTAAACTTTAAACATTAAAACCTTAAGTCATGGCAGATACAAATACTACTGCATCATCCGCATTCAAACCTACAAGTTCCGCAACATCAGTTCAGGTAAAGAAATCTAATAATGCTATTTCTTTGCTCGCTCCTATTATTTGTATTATCGTCGGCTATTGTATCTGGCGCTTTGCAATTGGCTCCGCAGATAACTTTACTTCGCCAGATCCTGCAGGTGGCTTTTGGCCAAAACACCAGGGACCAAAAACAAGCTTTGCAAGAATGTATGCAGGCGGAATTATTGTACCTATTTTGATCGGTTGCTTTTTAATCGTATTTACTTTTGTTATTGAAAGATGGCTGACAGTTGCGAAAGCAACCGGCAAAGCATCTAATGCAGAATTTATAAGAAAAGTACAATTTTATCTTGCTGATAAAAAAGTAGATGCTGCCATTGCAGAGTGCGACAGGCAAAAGGGTTCTGTTGGTAATGTAATGAAGGCTGGCCTTCGCAAGTATAAGATGATGATCTCTGATACGGAATTGGATACTGATCAGAAAGTATTGGCTATACAAAAAGAAGTGGAAGAAGCCACAGCGCTGGAATTGCCCATGCTTGAAAAAAACCTTGTATTCCTTTCCACCATTGCATCTGTAGCCACATTGCTTGGGTTGCTTGGAACAGTTATGGGGATGATCCGGTCATTTGCTAATCTTGGAGAATCGGGCGGTGGCGCTGCAGCAAGAGAGCTGTCACAGGGTATTTCTGAGGCATTGTATAATACAGCGCTTGGTATCGGCACATCAGCTTTTGCAATTATATCTTATAATATTTTTACTACAAAAATTGATAGCATAACTTATGGTATAGATGAATCGGGCTTTACGCTTACACAAAGCTTTGCTTCTCTTTATAAATAATTTTTTTTATGGAAATTTTTAATTCCAGAATCTAATACATAAAACAATACACAATGGGAAGAGCCAAAATAAAACGCGGAAGTACGAACGTAGATATGACCGCTATGTGTGATGTTGCCTTTTTGCTTTTATCTTTTTTTATATTAACTACCAAGTTTAAGCCTGAGGAAGCAATAGAAGTGGTTACTCCTGCCTCTGTATCTAATAAAGTAATGAAAGAAAAAAATTCTTTTATTGTAACATTAGACAAAACAGGGAAGGTATATATAAGCCTTAGCGACGAGATGCGCGGGGATGTGCTGGATGAGCTTGCGAAAGAGAGAAATCTTAGCTTTTCTCCTGCTGATAAAAAAGCCTTTGTAAATGCAACTTTTGTAGGCAGTCCCCTGAACACGCTTAAACAGTTCGATTTACTTACACCTGAACAAATAAAGGCCTCTCCTTTGCCTGGCGTTCCGAGTGATAGTACGAACAATGAGCTACAAGCGTGGATAAGCGCAGCAGTACAGGCTAACATGGGCAGCACAGTTAATTTTTATATTAAAGGTGATAACGCTGCAAAATATACGGCTTTCAAACAGGTGATAGACGCTTTCAAAAAGAATGATATATATAAGTATAATCTTATAACAAATGCCCAGGAAGTACCTGCCGGCAGCGAACTTTATAAGAAAGACATGAGAGAGCAACTGGGAGGTAAATAAATAAATTTTTAATGAAATAAACTTACTACTATGGCAGAAATGGAAGTAAAAAGCGGTGGCCACAAAAAAGGGCCAGGCGTAAAAAAAAGTGTGAAGAAATCCACCCGTGTTGACCTTACACCTATGTGCGACCTTGGATTTTTGCTGATAACTTTTTTTATATTCACCACTACTATGTCTCAGCCTACATCTATGAACCTGGCCATGCCTAAGGATACTGATAAACCTGATGAAGTAAATAAAGTTAAAGAATCAGGGTCTCTTACCCTTATGCTTGGCAAGGGCGATGTTATCTATTATTATTATGGCAACGACCCTGCTACTATGCAAACAACAGGATATAAAGATGTGAGGAAAATTATCCTTGATAAAAAAGCTAAAACTCCGACTGATGATCTTTTTATTATTATTAAGCCTGATAAAGATGCTACCTATAAAAACGCAGTAAATATATTGGACGAAATGAGCATAGACGATATAGGTAGGTATGCAATGGTAGACCCAACACCAGATGAGTATAGCAAAATACAGGCAACAGAAGCTGCCAGTGGTGTAAAATAAGTTATGCAAAAAATACATCTCTGTATCTAACAAAAAAAAGAAAAATGGAACCAAGTAAAATTTTAAAAGCCGATTTTCTCGATATTCTCTTTGACGGTAGGAATAAAGAGTATGGAGCTTACGATTTACGCAAAACCTATAACAGGCGCATTACTATAGCGCTTGTAACTACGGTGGTTATTATAGCGCTTTTCTTTATTGGTTCTGTAATAGCGAGCAATTTACATTCAAAAGATGAAGTAAAGCCAATGAATGTAAATGATCTTTCTTTAAAAGCTATACAGCCTAATGAACCACCGCCACCACCACCACCTCCTCCACCAAAATTGCCACCACCTCCACCGGTTGCAACTATTGCTTTTACTCCGCCTAAAGTAGTGAAGGATCAGGAAGTGGTAAAGCCACCACCAGAAATAAAAGATCTTGATTCTGCAAAAGTGGATACAAAAACAGTAGAAGGAACTAAGGACGTAGGGGTAGTAGCTCCGCCTAGCGAAGATAAAGGTACACAAGTAGTAGCTGCTCCTCCGCCTAAAGAAGATGAGGATAAAGTTTTTACTAAAGTGGAAATAGATGCTCAATTCCCTGGCGGAAATGCAGCATGGACCAAATATGTGACTAAGGCAATCCAGGCAGATATTGATGAGCTCCAAGAAGACCCGTCAAATAATGGTACTTGTGTAGTAAGATTTATAGTTGACAAAACAGGTAAGGTAAGTGATGTGGAAGCGACCACTATGAAGGGAAGCAAGCTTGCTGAAATTGCGACAAACGCAATAAGAAAGGGTCCGAACTGGACTCCTGCACAGCAAAATGGAAGATATGTAAATGCATATCGTTTGCAACCTGTAACGTTTACAATACAGGAACAGTAGTTTTTATTTGTTTTTAATTAATATTTGGAAAAGAGATGCGCAAGCATCTCTTTTTTATTAAAGTATTCATCTTGTTGTAAACATGATATGATATATATCATTTAAAAAAGGCTTAACAGTATTCCAGCGCTTCTGCCTTTCTTATCTTTACAAAATGAGTGAAAGCTTTTCCCACTGGGATGATACAATCGTTGCTATTGCTACTCCTCCAGGTATCGGCGCCATAGGTGTTATAAGATTAAGCGGTGACATGGCATTCAAGATTATCAGGAATATTTTTCCCTCTAAAGATCTTGCAATACAGGCCGCAAATACATTACACGTTGGATATTTGAAAGACAGTGAAACTATTCTTGATGAAGTAGTTATTTCAGTTTTTAAATCTCCCAATTCATATACAGGTGAGGATGTTATTGAAATAAGCTGTCATGGCTCATCATTCATTCAGCAGCAGGTGTTACATGCACTCATCCGTTATGGCGCAAGGCTGGCAAAGCCCGGTGAATTCACGCAGCGGGCTTTTTTAAACGGCAAACTGGATCTTGTGCAAGCGGAGGCTGTAGCTGATTTGATTGCAAGCAATAGCATTGCTTCGCAAAATGCAGCGATGAAAAATATGCGCGGGGGTTTTTCGCATATTCTTAAAAATATGCGAGAGCAATTAATACAATTTGCAGCTCTGATAGAGCTCGAGCTTGACTTTAGTGAAGAAGATGTTGAGTTTGCTGATAGAAAAAAATTTATCCGCCTGATTGAAACTATAACTGAAAGCGTAAACGGGTTACTTGATTCGTTTAAGTTGGGTAATGTTATAAAAAATGGTGTAAGCGCTGCGATAGTTGGTAGTCCTAATGCTGGCAAATCCACCTTATTGAATACGTTGCTTAATGAAAATCGTGCAATAGTAAGTGAAATAGCAGGTACCACGAGAGATACAATCGAAGAGGTGATTAATATCGATGGTATATTGTTCAGATTGATTGACACGGCAGGTATACGTGAGCATACTCAGGACTCAATAGAAAATATGGGAGTTCTAAAAAGTAAGGAAAAAATACAACAGGCCGATATTGTAATATATCTCTTTGATGTAACCATACCTGAAGATGAATTTAACTCAATGAGCACGGAAATAAAAAAGCAGAATCAACAAATAATATTTGTTGCTAATAAAATTGATTTGACTACCGATCATCTTCAGAAAGAGGTAAAAGAAAAATATAAAGACACTATTTTTATTTCTGCAAAAACGAGCACCGGCATCGGTTTGCTGAAAAAAGAATTATTTAAAAAGGCTTCTAACAATGCCGGCTTAACTGAAAATATTGTTATTACAAATGCCCGGCACTACAGTGTTCTGCAGGAAATCAGTACATCACTTAATGAAATAAAGGAGGGAATAGAAAATAAGATCTCGACAGAATTGCTGTCTTCTGATATACGTCGTTGTCTTCAACAGCTTGGTGAAATAACAGGGGAAATATCGAATGAAGATATGCTTGATTATATATTCAGTAAATTCTGTATAGGAAAATAGCTATTTAACCCAGCCTAACGTTATTTTACCTGACTTAATCCTCTGTATTGATTACCAGTAATGTATTTCAGACGTTTTATAAAAATTGACTTCGTTTTACTTTTTTTGTGTTTTTTGTTTGTACCTTTCTATAAAATTTATGTGCGCAACAAAAACGGATCATGCAGGGAGAGGTTATGGAACTTTTAGGTATTTAAAAAAATTTCCGGGTATTTGGTGAGACTTATCGTCTTAATTGGAGAAAATTAAACATCAAAGAAATGAGCAGTAATATCCGCATCAAAAAAATCTGTCAGCATTGTGATAAGGTGTTTGTTGCAAAGACAACAGTCACACAGTTTTGCTCTGACGTATGTGCCAAAGCGAATTATAAAAGACGTCTGAAAGAAAAAAAAATTGATGCGTCTAGAAACGCCACCCGACTTCAGCTGATACCGGTAGTTGATAGTGCTGGAGAAATTAGTCAACCGGTTAAACAACCTAAAGAATTGGTTAATTTACTAGAGTTATCTGTAATTACCGGTTTGAGCAGAAGCACGTTTTATAGATTAATGAAGGATAAGAAGTTCCCACGCCTCAAAGTCAGGCGGCGCCTTTTATTCAGGATAGCTGAAGTATTAGATTATATCACCTTTAAATATGGAAATGTATGAGAGGCAAAATTCGAAAACGGCTTTTAAGTAGCGGTAAGATAAGTTTATATATAGATTATTATCCACCAGTATGGAACGTCCAAAAGAAAGTTTATACCCGTTGGGAATTTTTGAAGTTGCATCTTCATCCGGATCCTAAAACCGCTTTCGAAAAGAAACAAAATGAACTAAATATTGAAATCGCTGAGAAAATTTTCCTGAAACGAATGAAATCTTTAATGCTTGAAGAAAATAATCTCTTTAATAAAGATGTAATGGAAGCAGATTTTTGTGAATTTGCAAGGACTTATCTTCATAATAAGGAAAAGGAAGGAAAAGATATTGAGCACTATAAATCTGCATTGAAATATCTCAAAAGATTTGCAGGCGACCACATTAAATTTCGTATGATCGATGAATTTTTTTTGGAGAGATTTAAAGATTATTTACTAACCTCTTTTTCTTTGCGTTCATCAAGAAAGTTGCTTGATAGGAATTCTGCCTCTTGTTATTATGACAAGTTTTGCAACATTGTTGAGAGGGCTTTTATCGAAAATTATTTGCCAGCTAATCCTACTATGAAAGTTGAAAGAATTTCAAACGTAGAAGTCATCAGGCAATATCTAACCGAAGAGGAAATTGAAAAGCTAAAGAATACTTCAATTGGTGATAACACAGTTTATAGAGCCTCATTATTTGCTATTTTAACAGGCTTAAGATTTGGAGCTATAAAATCATTGAAGTGGAGTGATCTAGAGTATTCAAAAAATCTTGATTGCTGGTATTTTTATTTTATTGACCCTAAGCCACAAAGGCCAATAAAACATTTTGTATGTCAGCAGGCTATTGATCTATTGGGAGAAAGAACGGATGGCTCTGACTTTGTCTTTCCTGATATTAATTATTCAAGAACGCGTAGCCAATTAAGCGCTTGGTGTTTAAAAGCTGGCATAAGAAAGAAAATTACCTTTCATTGTTTTAGGCATACTTATGCTACGCAGTTGATATCTAAAGGCGAAGACATTTATGTCATTAGTAAGATGCTTAATCATAAGCATATAAAAACCACACAGATTTATAGCAAAGTTCCTGATCAAAATAAGGTTATTGCTGCCAATAGATTCCAAATCTGATAATGATAAAAATAGGCAACATGAAATTTGAAGTTAATAGGACCATAGAGGAACGATTGGATCAAATCGAAAAAGATCTAAAACAAATTAAACTCCTGTGCACTAATTTTTTTTCAACTTTTGCTAGTGCTGATCGTGTAGAACAACCATTGTTAAATGTGAAAGATATTTCTTCACTTCTTAAGATTGATAGTAGTGTTATATATAGTGCTTGTAATAAAGGCGAAATTCCCTTTTTTAAAATTGGTAAATTGTATAAGTTTAAAAAGGAAGATATTGTAAAATGGTTGGAAACAAACCGACACCGAGATATAGTTAATGTAGATCAGTATGTAAATAGTTATTTGCAGAAGCATAGTTTAAAAGGTTGAATGTTACTATCAACTATAATTATTAAATACTCATTGTATTAACATAATTTCTCTTTTCAATAGACCTTATCTATCTTTAGCCATGTATTGCCAGCAATAATTAGCATTACTATTTTTGTTCAGATAATTTAATTGTGAACAAGAAAAGTGAAGAAAGATGCAGGACACACCAATGCTGTTTCCCATAGCTCCGCCTGAGTTTTGGAAACAAATCAAAGCCATTATTGAAGAAGTAATTACAGAAAAATTACTACAGCAAAAATTAGTTCAAACCAGCTCCCACTTACCTGAAAAAGCATTGCTGAAAGCAAGCGATGTATGTACCATCTTCCAGGTATCAAAGCCTACTTTATACCAGTGGATCAAACAAAACAAGCTTAAAAGTTTTAAGATTAAATCCCGCAGGTATTTTACCCGTGAAGACATTCAAGCAGTCATGCAGGGAGATCATTTAGGTTCATCTCATACAAAGATCAATCACCGTTAATTTTCTTTGTATGACATGCGAACAAGCTAACCAGGTGGACCTGGTGGATTACCTGTATGCGCTAGGTTATTCTGCACAGAAAACCAGGGGCGATAATCATTGGTATTTATCTCCCTTGCGAAATGAAAAACATGCTTCTTTTGTCATCAACAGAAGCAGGAATGTATGGTATGATCACGGCATCGGAAAAGGCGGTAAGCTCATCGATTTTGTGATGGAATTTCACCGGTGCAGTGTAAGCGAAGCGCTCGCAAAAATAGCTTCTTTTCACCCGCAACATACCTTAAATATTAATAGCGAAAGACCACCGTTTCACTCTCATGAGAACAGTGTATTTTATCAGTTGAATGAGAAAGAAACGGCTATTAAAATTATAGCAGCAAAGCAGCCAATAGAAGACCTTTTGCTTTGCCGCTATCTACACAAAAGATGCATCGAAAAAAGTATCGCTGACCAGTTTTGTTTTGAAGTTTCTTTCAAAAATCTTCATGCTGATTTTAATAAAATTTACAAAGCAATCGGCTTTAAAAACAGTGAAGGTGGATATGAACTCCGCAATGAATATTTTAAGGGAAGCAGCGCTCCAAAATCAGTTACATATTTGAATAATTATGCAAACAATGTAACAGTGTTTGAAGGATTCTTTGACTTCCTTACTTATCAGTCCATCCATAAAAATCAGGAACAACCAATGACAAACTTTCTGGTATTGAACTCGCTTTCTTTTTTTGAAAAAAGCCTTGCGCTAATGGAGAGACATGAGCGTGTTCATCTCTATTTGGATCATGACCATGCAGGCAGAAAGTTTACAGAGATGGCTTTGAAACAATCTACAAAATTCAGTGATGAAAGTAACCTTTATAAAGGTTACAAAGACGTGAATGAATGGAAAGTCAATTTCGGAAAACTCTTGCAAAAAAATAGCATGACAACGACCAGAAGAAAGGCACGCTAAATTTTTAGTACACACTTTATAATAGGTACTTTTAAACAATTGTGACATCAAAAAAAATATTAGTGTCTCATCACGGCAAGATGTACAAACGTGTCACGTTTGAATCTTGCCCTTCACTCGGAACTCGTTCGGGACATAGTAAAAGAGGCCGAAATAGTGAAAATGATAAGTGGCTAATGAAAAAGAAACAGGCGATGTAAGAAACATTTTGTGAAAACAAGAATGAATAAAAGAAGTATGAGGGCCTAAAGGATAAAGGTTTTGTTTCATTAGTGTCGCAGGTCTCACTGTTGGCAGACAGCGACGATATTAATTGTATCAAGTCATGTGTTAGCTGCGATTGGTTTTTGCAAATCAAAGAAGCAATTGCAAATGCTGTAAGACTTTGAGGACCGAATGGATTATTATGTTAAAAATGTTTTCAAATAAATGAAAAATACCATTTATCATTTATTGACATTTTCTTTCCTGAAACAATATTGTGCCTTGCGTTTTTTTCAAAACAATTTACAGCAATGATAATTATGATGCTTGCTGAAAAATAAACTGACTTATGACGATCCTGTTTCAATGGTATTACCATAAGACATTTACTAACACATACTTCAGGCATTCCTGATATTGGTGATATAGGTATTGATCACGTTGCGCTGGCGACCTATAAATTGCTTTCTACAATGCCTCCTTTTAAAAAGAAGAATTCTCATCAGGCTTCGTCACGCTGTTTAAGATATTTTAAAGACGTTATATTTTGCGCTAATATTAGCTATAAGTCACAGTTTTTTATTTAAACATTCATCATAAATGTTCTGTTAGCATAAAAAACCGCTGGCAGAATGCCAACGGTTTTACAAATAACTTAAAATTTTTTCAAATATTAGTAAGATACCAAGTAGCTTACATATTTCCCTGCAAGATTTGTCCAAACAATTTTGTAATACAATGTAGCAGGGCAATCACTTACAACCATGCCTGAAGCATCAAGGCCAAAAGTAGTGGTAGTTTTCACCAAGGCACCCGTGTATTGTGTCTGGCCACTTGTATAGCGGAAATCACAGCTTTGCTTTACAACCAGAGGAGCAGTAATAAAGGTCGTAAAATTATGTCCAAAGCGATTTACACCGCTTCCCGAACCAGTAGTGCTTATGACAACTCCGTTATCATAAGTAAATACTCTCCTTCTGGTATTTTGCCATGTGCGCTGAGTGCCATTATCGAATGTTATACTCATGTTAGCATCAGTTACCGTATGTACAACACTATCCACCGAAGTAAGATTTCTTAACAAGCCACCTGACACATTAGTTAATGTTCTTACCGCATTTATTACAACACTTTTGTTATCACGCACACGTGTAATTTTAAAATTATCAAAAGTGATAGTAATTTGTGCGCCTGCAGCGCCCCATTTGAAGCCTGCCGGAAAAGATGCTACAACAGAACCTGAGCGTGTACGCTTGCCACTACAGTTTGCACCTGAGTAAGAAAGTGTAATAGTATGGGTAGCTCCGGTTGTGTCAACAGTTATAGTAGCATCGCATGGCACGCTGAATGGGAAAGTATTTATTCCTGCTGTCCTTCCATTTACAGAGCCGCCGTTTGCATCTACAGCAGCGTTTACATCATTAGTTGCATCATCAGCTTCACTGGTATACATTACCTGGTCATCTGATTGTGTTTGAGCTTCGGTAGAAGTTGTATCTGTAGTATTGTTACTATTGTTATTATCTTTTTTGCACGAATTGAAGGTGATTGCCAGTGCAAAAAGAAATGGCAAAAAGAAAAGATTCTTTAATTTCATAGTAAATAATTTTTGTTTTGATTGTTACCTGAGACTGGTTTATTTAACATTGGTTTAAGAATAAAAAATATTCCAACATATGCTCGAAATGTGTCCAATGCCTTTTTTTACTACCCAATCAAGTATAGCGAAGTAAAAGGTGATGGTTGTGCATTGCCAAAGTCAAACCTGAAGCATCAATTGGAATGGGCGGTTCTCATTGATCTCTATTCTAAGAGCCAATCATGATTGTTTTTTTGATAGATAACAGCAGGGCTATTCACTGCTGATGACATCCAACCAAAGCCTTTTTGCAGGGTTTATAATGTAAGTATGGAGAAAAAATGTGTGCCATTAATATTGGCACATATACAATCAACTTACTTTTTTTAAAAGTATTTTTGAATTGGCCCAGTCGCCTGCTGCGTCAGTAAACTGGATAATTTTATACCAGTTTGCAGCAGGTTCAAAGTTGTGAAAGTAGTGTTTTTTCACTTTTATACTTATATGAGTACCATTTAATTTAGCTTCAGTTGTAAAAGAACCGGCATCAGTTGCAGCACTATTAGAAGACAGTTTTAGCCAAAACGCTTTTTGTTGTAGCCAAAACAAAACTTATGTATTATTTTAAAATGTAGTTGTCAGAAGCTTGGTAATGATTTTTTCTTAAAAACGGCTCCTGCCTTTATTCGGACACTTGATACAATGATCATCATCATCTTTACAGATGGTAATTGGTATGGCCTTTGGAATAGCATAATGATTGCATTCATATAATATATGTTAATGAATAAATTTCTTTATGTTCCTCTGTTAATTTTATCCTTGTCAGGCACCGGTAAAATAAAACATTCTGCGGATGATATAATTGGCCGCTGGATGAGCACGCGAAAAAATTTAGAAGTTGAAGTGTTTAAAGTAAATAACGAATATAAAGCGCGGGTTATATGGTTTGATGACAGTGACGATAAAAGCCAACCTACGAATGTTAGATGTGATAAGAATAATCCAAATGAAGAATTGCGGAGTCGTAAGATTGTTGGGATGGAAGTAATGCACGGGCTTAAGTATAATGAAGATGATGATGAATGGCAACACGGATGGATTTATGACTCAAGTAGTGGTAAAACCTGGAACTCTAAAGCGTGGCTTACGAGTGACGGTAGATTAAAAGTTCGCGGCTTCTGGCATTTTGAGTTTTTAGGCCAGACAATGAGTTTTGATAAAGCTCCATAAAGAAAGATTGCAATTTCTGTGAGAAAAAAGTTCAGCAACAAAAGTTTTAACCAGAGTCTACTTTTTTAGCTGCCATTATAATAGAAGATAAAAAGTTATGTTAGCCGGCCAAAACGAAAACTAAGGGAGGATATGCCTATAGCCCATTATTGTATTCATATTCCAGCGGATTTAAGTGTAGGTGTTCTTCCGCTTTGTAGCCCACATATACTCTGGTTATACCCGACGTCTTATCTACGATCAATAGCAACAAATATAGCAAGGTATAATTTCCATACATTTAATGCGATTTAAAAAGGTAAGCTTGTTGAACACTGGGTGTTCTCGACCGATAAATTGACATACTCCTCATCGAAATTCAACTTCAAAATATCCACAAGATTAAGTTATAGGTTTACAAGACTAAGATCAGGACTAAGCTGCAAGAATAAATCTTCAGGCCCATCTTGGCTACTACAAACAAATACGATGATGAACACTATTCAATCTATTATTATCGGCATTGTGGAAGGAATCACGGAGTTCATTCCCATTTCATCAACCGGTCATATGATCATTGTCGAAAAATTATTAGGTATTAAAGACGATTCTTTCAACACGGTCTTTACAGTCGCAATACAGTTAGGCGCCATCTTATCTGTGGTTGTTTTGTATTGGAAAAAGTTTCTTGATTTCTCGCGCTGGCAATTTTATGTAAAGCTGATTGTTGCTGTTATCCCAGCGTTAATATTAGGGTTTTTATTTTCAAATAAAATTGATACGCTTTTGGAAAGCTCACAAACAGTAACAATAAGCATGTTATTAGGTGGAATTATTTTGTTATTCGTAGATGACCTTTTTAAGAGACCCATTATTCACAATGAACAGGAGGTAACGTATAGGAATGGTTTTATAATAGGCATTTGGCAATGCATTGCAATGATACCTGGAGTTAGCCGCAGTGCAGCTTCTATTATAGGGGGCATGCAACAAAAACTTACAAGAAGTGCAGCTGCTGAATTTTCTTTTTTTCTAGCAGTGCCTACTATGTTTGCCGCCACTGCGTATAAAATTTTTAAGTTTATAAAAGTCAATGGCTCTTTCTCGCATGATGAGATAAAATTACTTACAGTCGGCAATATTGTCGCTTTTGTTGTCGCATTATTTGCAATAAAATTTTTTATAACTATGCTTAAAAAGTATGGTTTTCGAATATGGGGCATTTACAGGGTTATTGTGGGCGTTGTTTTACTTGTAATGCTATATAAAGGCTATCTGAGTAGGTGAACAATTGCAATAAACAAAAAGTTGATTATCGTAAATTATGGAACGTTAAGACTGTATTCCAACTTCCTTTTCATTAATGCAGGGCAACAAGTTGAAACGATTATTAGAACTTTACAGGTGTTATGATGAGACAGCATCACTAATTTACAATGGCAAACAGAATTCATAAAGGCACATTAATTAAAAAAAACCGGATAAGTACATCCTTGCATATTCTTATATGGCTGATGATTTTCCTCATTCCTTACATCTTTACCCGGAAACTGAGAAGATAAAGCCGGCGGAAGGTTCATATGTTATCAAAAAAATAAAGTGCCTAAGTTACCCAACTCAAAAAAATAATTTTACGTTATAAATATTAGACACTCTATTATGATGCAATTATATTTGTCCCTTTTGCTGCACCTTATGATGCCATCGTCCATCACATGGCTGAAAAATATAGATGAAGCAAAAGACCAGGCTAAGAAGGAACGGAAATACATCCTGCTGAGCTTTTCAGGCTCAGACTGGTGCATACCTTGTATGCGTTTGGAAAAAGATATTTTCCAGGCTGATGCATTTATTAATTATGCCGCTGACCACCTGGTACTGGTAAAGGCGGATTTTCCAAGAAATAATAAGAATATGCTTAGCAAGCAACAGCAAAAGCTAAATGATGCAATGGCTGAAAAATATAATCCGCAGGGAAGCTTTCCATTCACATTGCTGCTGGATAGCGAGGGTAATAAAATAAAAATCTGGGATGGCTATTATAAGGGCGGACCAGACAACTTCGTGCAGGAAATTAAGGTATTAACAGAAAAAAATTAGCAATGCAGCCGCAGGCTTTCACAAACGAATTAAAACTAATGGGCAATCGTTTTGCTTTAACTGTTGTTGCGGAGCTACAGGAATGGGCTGAAAAAATGATTGACATTGGCACAGCTGAGATACGGCGAATTGAAAAAGTACTTACCACATTCAGCGATGATAGTGAGACAAATCTTATTAATAAAAGTGCAGGCATAGAGCCCGTTGCTGTAAGCAGTGAAGTGTATAACATTATTGAGAGGAGCATTCGTATTTCTTCGGTTACGCAGGGAGCGTTTGATATTACTTATGGAAGCATCGACAAAAGGTTTTGGAATTTCGATGAAACAATGACCACACTGCCTTCTCCCGAAGATGCTAAGAAAATGGTTCGTTTAATTAATTATAAGAACATCATTCTTGATAAAGAAAAGCAAACGGTCTTTTTAAAGGAAAAGGGCATGAGGATCGGCTTTGGAGGTATCGGCAAAGGCTATGCAGCAGAAATGGCCAAAGAAGTGATGAAGAAAAAAGGTGTTACCAGCGGAATTGTAAATGCCTCGGGCGACTTGACCACATGGGGCACGCAGCCCAATGGTAAGCCGTGGACAGTAGGCATTATACATCCGGATTATAAAAACTATCCTTTCTCCTATTTGAATATAAGTGATATGGCTGTTGCAACATCCGGCAACTATGAAAAGTTTGTATTAATCAATAATAAAAAGTATTCTCACACTATAGACCCTAAAACCGGCATGCCTGTTAGCGGTATAAAAAGCGTTACCGTTATTTCTCCTAACGCCGAAATAAGTGATGCGATGGCAACACCTGTAATGGTGATGGGGATCAAACACGGCCTTGAGCTCATTAACCAGCTTAAACAGGTGGAATGTGTAATCATCGCTGACGATAATAAAGTATATACTTCCAAAAACATACATTGTAATTAATCAGCGAATGAAAAGAATAACACCCTTGATCTCTGCCCTTGCATTTATACTAATTGCTACCGGCTGCAGCACTGTAAAGCCTTACCAGAAAAACAAGCTTAACGATTCTGAAATGTCGTTAAGCAACCGGAAAGTAGAAAAAACGGAAAGTAATTTTCAGAGTTACCGCGAAGGTGCAAGTGGCGCTAATGGTGGCAAGGTGGGCGGTGGCTGCGGTTGCAACTAATATCAAGACTTACAAAAAATATTCATGAAGAAACTTACGTTAGGCATTCTCGGCTTGTACTGCATGATGTTGTCAGCCTTTTCACAATCAAATGATGTAGATACTTCCGGTTATAAAAGCAAGAAATTGCAACTCGATGAAGTGAATCTTGTTTCGGGCTATTATAATCAAAACGGAGATCATTCAGCAGTTACAGGTGGCATCGGCACGCAAAAACTGAGCGATATTGCCAATATCTTCGACCTTCAATTTGTGAAATGGAACGACGCAAATAAATATACATGGAATCTTGAGTTAGGTGTAGATCATCATACCGCTGCGTCACAGGCTTATGTGTCCCAAAGCGGCGCTTCTCAAAAAGGGAGGCACAAGAATATATCCTTCCGTAAACTGGCAGGTGCAAAAAGAAAACGGTTTTACTTTTGGGCTTGGCGCCGGCATTTCAGATGAATATAATTATCACTCCGTAAACGGGAATTTTTTAATAGGTAAAACATCTAAAAATCAAAATACAGAAATTAGTTTTAAAGGACAGGCATTTTTTGACCAGGTTACTTTAATAGAGCCATCTGAGCTAATACCCAAAGTAACCATAACATCAGGCACCACTTACACTACTGCAAGTGGCAATGTAATTACATCCGGCGGTGATTCCCATCATGCAAATATTCCAAAATCTGCAAGAAATACTTTTTCGGGTTCCCTTACACTTACACAAGTAGTGAATAAAAATTTTCAAGTTGCTTTAATAGCAGAAGGAGTAGCGCAGAATGGTTATTTAGGCCTTCCGTTTCACCGGGTGTATTTCCAAAACCAGGATTCTGCAAAAGTGGAACACCTTCCTGATACGAGATATAAATTGCCGTTGGGGGCAAGGCTAAATTATTTCCTGGGTGATAAAATTATTTTGCGTGGATACTATCGCTTTTATACGGATAGCTGGGGCGTTACGGCTCATACTGCCAGCCTTGAAATACCTTACAAAGTATCACCATTTTTTTCCATAAGTCCTTTTTACAGGTATTACACACAAACAGGCTCTCCTTATTTTGCACCATACAAAGAGCATCTTACCATGGATACTTATTATTCCAGCAACTATGATTACTCGGCTTTCGATGCGCAGTATTACGGAGTTAACTTTAAAATAACCCCTAAAAATGGTGTGTTTAACATTCATGCTTTTAATACTTTGGAAATCCGTTACGGGCATTATACTCAAACAACGGGATTACAGGCTGATAACATTGGTATTGACCTGAAATTTAAGTAAGTAAATTAAGGTTAACGGGTTTTTATATCCGGTGCTGCATTTTATCCATTGCCATTCAATTGCCTTAGATGCTGTAATTTTAATTTTACTGAAATTGCAGGCATATGGTTTGGAGCAACATGAACGTTTTGAGCAATATAAAAAAGATTCCGAAAATTTTATTGTTATTGATATACCCATTGGTTGCTCAGGAAGTATGTGCACAGGATAATTACGAGATACAGGTTTATGGGTCTGAGACAGTGGCTCCTAAAGCCACCATGATAGAGCTTCACAGCAATTATACCACAGGTGGCAGTATTACTGGAGAAAATGGTGTTCTCCCTACTCATCACATCATCCATGAAACTGTAGAAATTACGCACGGTTTTACAGACTGGTTTGAAGTAGGATTTTATTTTTTCAATGCAATTGGTAATGAGAGGAGAACAAATTACGTGGGAAGTCACATTCGCCCGAGGGTAAGGGTACCCGATGAATGGCATTGGCCGGTGGGTATTAGCTTGTCACTTGAGGCAGGTTATCAGAAACCACAATACAGCGAAGACGACTGGACGTTGGAGATAAGACCAATTATAGATAAAACTTTGGGCAAATGGTATCTGTCTCTCAATCCCACTTTTGATAAATCGATACATGGCCTGAATAGCAGCAAAGGGTATATTTTTTCTCCTAATGTAAAAGCAAGCTATAATGTTAATAAGGATTGGGCTCCGGGCCTTGAATATTATGGTTCTGTAGGCGGGTTATTCAACTTTCTTCCATTTAAGCAACAACAACAACAGCTTTTTGCAGTAATAGACATAAATACGTGGCCGGATTGGGAGTTAAACTTTGGTTATGGCCAAGCCTTTACTAACGCTGCTGATAATGGCATTATCAAAATTATTGTCGGCTACAGAATTAAGTAAGTACTTAACTTTTTCGGGGATTTAGGCCGACTTAATTTCATCGAAATTTATAGGTAAGTCCAGGCTCCAAATGTCCATAAGAATAATTGAGGTTAAAGCTTATCGTATTCTTCTTTTGGTTAGGCGCCTTCAATTTTGCATAACGGTGATAATTATTCACCACTTGTCTCCCTGTTAAACAGCCCAGCACTGCACCTACAAAAACATCTGTTGTCCAGTGTTTGTTTTCCATAATCCTGCTAAGGCCAATTAAGGTAGCTGAAGTATAGGCAATAACCGGTATTACAGGTCTATCCTTATACTCAAGTGCGAAAACAGTTGCAGCAGCAAAGGCAACAGTAGTATGTCCTGAAGGAAATGAGCTATAGGAAGCCCTGCCATTCGCAGTTTTTGCAGGTTTCGAAAACGGACCTAGAAAAGTAGGTTCCGCTTCGGTGCCGGAAGCGTAAAAAGAAGGCCTGGTGCGGCCCGTAAGATATTTCGTAACATTTTCAACTGCGCCAGCTGCTAGGTATGCCTGCGTAGCGAGTAGTGCCGTCGTCTGCATTTTATCTTTCTTGAAAATAAATCCATAACCCCCAAATGCTACGAGGCCCGCTGCCTCATAGAAGCCGCCAAAATTAGTTACATAATTACTGATGTTTACCAGCGTTGGACTGCTTGCACGTAAGCGCAACGCCTCTTTTTGGACTGGCTCATCAGCAAAGGCAAGAGCACCGGCAACTACGGCAAACTCACCGAGTCTGCGCCAGTCTTTGCCATTCATGTGAAAGGGCTTGGTGAACGATTGTTTCAGGTTGCTGCCCAGCAGTATAAAATAACTTCCAAAAGTTATTTTCGTATTTTCGTTATAGGCAGCGGGGGCAATATTATTCAACTGGCCACCGGCACTGTCGGTTTTCTTACTCAGGCTGTCCAGTTTATTAATAAGGGTGTCTTTTTGTGCAAATGTTGCTGCGGGAAATAGCAGGATAAACAGGATTAGTTTTAGGTTCGCCAATTTCATTTGAAGGGAATAACTTTATTCGTTGTAAGCATCTTAAAATACTATAACAAACAATATGCCCTGATGTGTAACAAAATAAGGAATACAACGCTTGTTTAATAATTCCGTCGGATAGCGATAATCTTTGTAACTATATAATTAGATCAAATGAAAACATTCAGAAAGTTATTGATCATCCTGCTGATCGCATTAGTTGTCATACAATTTATACGGCCTCCAAAAAACCTATCTGCAACCCCAAGCCCTTCAGACATTGCACTGCGCTATCCTGTTCCTCCTCATATCGATACCCTTCTGAGAGGGGCTTGTTACGATTGCCATAGCAACAACACTGTGTATCCCTGGTACTGGCAAATACAACCGGTTACGTGGTTTATGAATGGACACATAGAAGATGCGAAAAGATCTTTGAATTTTTCAACATTTACCAGTTATCCCGCAGGGCGACAGTACAAAGTCTTTAACAACATCAGCAGGGAAGTAAAAAACGGAGACATGCCTATCGGCTCTTACACCTTAATACACCGGAATGCTATACTTAACGATTCCGAAAGGGTGGCCATCGCTAACTGGACACTTGCTTGCAGGAAACAAATGGAAACAACTTATCCTGCAGATGCCTTATAACGCCCGACAACAAAAAGCATGATTAATTGGTTTCAGGAAGGTCCACAAAAAATCGCACTTGCTTAATCATCACATTTTGTGGAACCTTGATGCAAAATTTTTTTAACTCAATTCCTATATTATAAATTATTTCAGGAAGGCGGATATTAAGAGCCGGCACACAATAAGGTTATTTCTATACCGTTATAATATCGGATGCGATCCATAATTTAAATTGTAGTATGTTTAAAGACGCCCTTTTCAGCAGGGCGTTTTTTTATGCACTCAATCTATTGTATGATACATTGCCGAAGGCTAATACTATATTAACCTATAACACATAAATAACAAAGCCACCAATGGTGGCTTTTAAGTTTATAAAAAGTTATTACTCCCTATATTTTCTTTTTTTGCCATTTTCATCATAATAAGTAACATTACCATTGCTAAAGGTTATCTGGAAAAGAACCCCTGAATTTGGCCGTTCTATTCTGTAAGCCTGGTATCCTGTTTCATGTCTCTTTTCTAATCTGCGCCTCACTCCTTCAGGAAGGTCTGTCTGGTTATATGCATAATGAGTGGCCAGCCTGTTACCATCGTTATCATAGTAGGCATCTGCATCCCTGTTGTCTTTATCTTTATAGGTAGTATGCCAGCGCCCCCTGGAGTTTTGCCATTGGGCATTTTTTACCTCGGGATTATCCCGCTGAAAGGATTGTTGGATGTTATCCGGTGGATTGTAATTTTGAGCATTGTTGTTGCGACGATTATCGCGGTTACCGTTATGATCATCACTTTGCTGCGCAAAGATCGTTATTGAGCTTAGCAATAACAAACTCATGAATAGCTTTTTCATAATTAATATTTTAGTTAGAATTTGCCAATATCCTGCCACTTTTAAAAATAGATTCTGATGACATTGAATAATTGAGCTCTGGCATAGTACTCTATGTTGCGCTAAGGCTCGGTCTAAAGTAGAGCTTGCGATTAAACATGCATAATCTTGTCGGGGATGTGCGACAGCTAAGGTATTTATTTGAATAGCATTACAAAATATAAAAGCTACACATAATCAATAAGGCCATAAAGCCAAAGTCCATGTGAAGCTGCATATGACAATGAAATAATGTTAGTCCGGGATTATTTGCTGTAAGTCAACATCCATTTCCTGCAAACTGCTCAGCATTGCTACGTCCTTGATAATATCCGATGTGGATTTGACGGCAAATTTCGGTTAGCTCAAAACTGTGCCTGTGCAGGTGAAGAGGATGCTCTTTACGCTGTAGGCAAAGAGATATAATTTTATTGCAGTTAATCTTATACCAAGCACAAGCCGTTGCTTGCGTTAAACGCCCGTAAGACCAATGCACTTTGTAAAACCAATTAAGTTACTAATTTTAATAACGCTTTGCATTTGGTAAGGGACTTACAAAACTTTAAATATTGTCATCTTCGCACCATATAAAATTTGATTGCACCAATCTTTTGCTGGCTATTGCAATGATATTTTGCAGTGGCAACCTTCTGGCACAAACAGGCGACTCGCTTCATTATAAAAAGATCATTGCGAGCACAAAATTTACCAGGCCGAAATTTTACCAGTGGTTGTGGGGTCATAACCGGAGGAAAAAATGGGCAACACCTGGGAACAGTTCCTGTTCTATGGCTGGACAGTGCTTTTGGAGGCTTAACACCATACGGCACCTGGTGGCGGCAATGAAACCAAAACGTTGCACTTAAAAGCTGCCAATGGAAAATTGTATGTACTGCGCTCCATAAATAAATCACGTAAAGATGTGATACTTCCCATATATGAACACACTTTTATCCAAGACATTATAGAAGACGGTATCTCCATGTCTTATCCTTACGGAGCCTTTGGTATAAATGAAATGGAAGAACGATCCGGTATCCATCATACAAAGCCGCAACTGGTATATGTGCCTGCGCAACCTGCTTTAGACACCTTCAATGTAAAATTTGGCAATGATCTTTACTTGTTTGAGGAAAAGTTAGATGGCGACTGGAGCGATGAGAGTAATCTGGGAAATTTTACAGATTTCATTTCTACTAATAAACTGGTGGGGAAAATTTTAAAAGACGATAAAAATAGAGCCGATCAATATAGCTTTTTAAAAGGCCGCCTGTTCGACGTTTTAATTGCCGACTGGGACAGGCATGAAGGCAATTGGGAATGGGCAAGAAAAGACACGCTCAGCTTTTTGTATGAGCCACTTCCAAAAGATAGGGACCAGGCTTTCTATACGCATGATGGGTTTTTAATAAATAAGATATTGACCGCTGAGAATTTGGGGTTTATGCAAAATTTTGGGAGCAAGCCCGGCGACATGAAAACGTTTAATACAGAAGAAAAAAATTATGATAGGTTTTTTTTGAATGCATTAAGTTATAACGCCTGGATGCACGCTGCTAATGAATTGGAACAATCACTTACAGATTCCGTGATTTATTATTCGGTAAAACAATTGCCACCGGAAATATTTAAAATCTCCGGTGAGCAACTCATTAAAATATTACAATCACGAAGAAAATATATACCGGCTTATGCAAAGGAATATTATCGTTTCCTCTCCAGGCAAGTGGACGTTATTGGCAGTAAAAAATCAGAATACTTTAGTATTCACACAGCGGGTGACTCCACTAATGTAAGTGTCTATCGATTGAATGATGAAATAAAAGAAGATACGCCTTTTTACCACCGCACATTTTACCCCAATGAAACAAAAATTATTTATCTATATGGAATTGATGGCAATGATGTATTCAGGATCGACGGTGATAATTCAATTCGAATCAACATCATCGGTGGTGCGGATAAAGATTCTATAATACAAACCGGCACAGGAAAAGTTTTCGTTTTTGATGATAAGAAAAATGTGTTCACTACTACCACCGCAAAACTTCGCTTATCAACCGATTCAAACATCCACGAGTTTACTTATAATTGGTACAGGTATAATAGCAATGGTTTTATCCCGCTTCTATCTTACAGTATGGATGACGACCGCTTCTATGCGGGGCTTGGGTACAGCTTTAAAACGTATAAATGGAGAAGAGATTCATTTGCGACCAGGCAGTTATTTGCGTTACGGTATTCTATCTCACAAAGTGCGATCAGCGCTACCTATAAGGCTGTTTTTCCAAACGTTATTGGTAAATTGAGTTTAAATATTCTTGCCAATTATGACGCGATCCGCTGGACAAACTTTTATGGACTGGGAAACGATACAAAGATCACCACGACCAATAAAAGTTATTTCAGAATGCGCAGCCGTGAATGGTTTGCCAGTGCTGGCTTGCAAAAGCGAGTAAATAGAAACACATTTACATTCTCACCATTTTTTCAATCAGTGCATGTATTGAGAGATACCGGAAGATTCGTTTCAAAAATTTATGCACCGGTACGAAACAATGTATTTGAAACGAATATTTATGCAGGTATAGATATAAGATATACTTATGTTTCGGTGAACGACTCAGTAGTTCCCACAAAAGGCATCACGTTTTTAGCGGATGCCGCGTACAAAAACAACTTCACGGAAAAAGATTTTTATTCAAATTACATGGCAAGGGTGCAGGCATACCTGCCGCTTGCAGGTAAATTTTCACTGGGCATACGGGTTGGTGCCGCAACGGTAAATGCAGATGATGAAGATATTTTAAACTCAGCACAGTTTTACGAACATGCGGTTATCGGCGGCTTTGATGATTTGCGGGGTTACAGGCGCGAGCGGTTTTGGGGTAAATCTGCTTATTATAATAATAACGATTTGAGGTATATTACCAATCTGCATACGCATATTATGAATGCAAAGTTGGGGATCATCGCCTTTTTTGATGATGGACGCGTCTGGCTGCCGGGCGAAATTTCAAACACCATCCATACTTCTTATGGTGGCGGAATATTATTAGCACCATTCAATGCAGTGAGTGCATCTTTAACTTATGGTATTTCAAAAGAACAGAATATTGTACAACTGCGTATCAATAAATTGTTGTGAGCAATATAATTTAGCCTGCGATCAGCGATGCCTTTTATTGTAAATAAAATATAGTAACCAAAAACAGGGTATTAGCCATACAATGCTTAAGAAGAAACCTCCCAGCACATCGGTTGGATAATGCACATGCAGATAAGGCCGGGTAATGGCAATAACGGATGCCATACAAAAGAATAGTATGGCAAACATTATTTTCAATTTCGCCGGTAAATTTTGTTGCCAAATTAAAAAGCAACACAAACCTGCAAACACAAATGATGCAAATGAGTGACCGCTTGGATACCCATACCCTGTAACACCACTAATTAAAGGATCGGCGGGACGTATACGCCCAAACATATCCTGCATCAGGTAAAGCAACTCGTTGCCTAAAAAACCTGTAAGCGCTAAAGCCACAGCCAACCATATTTTTTTCCTTAGGAACAAATAATAAATGACCAGGACGGCATAACAGGGAAACAAAAAATTTCTCGAACCAAAGAAGGTGATGGCTATCACGCACCGGGTAGTGAATGGATTGCGTATTGACCGCAGCGATTCAAAAACAGCTGTGTCAAAAGCCAGCCGTGGATGGTGGGTGGCTATGTAACCGGTTAAGCAAAAGGCAAATAACATGATTGCGAACAACACTACACTTACTATTCGTAAGGTGTTTAGGCCACTGTTGTCCCGCGGAATTGATTTCACTGGCATATAGGCAAAATACAAATTAATACAATCACACGTTTAAATTCTTACTACTATGGTAACTTCACCTCAAGAAGAAGAATCTGCGGCTGGATGTATTGCTTTGTTAGAACTGCTACAAGGAATGCTTTTTGTTATGCATAATATAAGGTAATCAATGAAAAATATTTTACAGTATTTGCTCACCCTTTTCTGTATTGCACCGTTACTGGTTTTTGCACAGCAAGATACGCTTAGTCATAAGCTAGATAGCCTGAGCAGGAAGAAGGACAGCGCAGAGATGCAGCAGAATAATATTAACGCTTCTGCATATAATCAAAGCACTAAAATTACTTTTAGGAATTATTTCGTTTTAGGCATTAGCGATTTGAAGCAGGAACTTACCAAACCCGTGCACATGACTGGTAAGGATTGGAGAAACCTAGCAAAATTTGCTGTGGTAATAGGAGCGGCCAGCTTTGCGGATGAACCGATACAAAGGTTTGCAGTTCATCTAACTAACGATAATTCGGGGCTGGTGCATGTAAGCCAGTATGTGACTTATTTTGGTGCGAGGTATGAAATAGCAACCCTGGCGACTATAACCGCTTATGGATTGGTTTTCAAAAAGCCAAAAATGATCACCACCACATTACTTGCTACACAAGCTTACCTGGTGGGAAGCGCTATTGAAAACACCGTAAAGTTTTTTACCGGCCGAACCCGGCCAACGTATTATGCTCCCGGAGTGGAACCTGAGCCAAAGTTTTTGGGCCCTGGTTTTTTATGGCATGCCCATGTAAATGGAGGATATCAGCGCAGCTCCTTTCCCTCAGGCCATACCACCGTTGCCTTTGCAGCAGCCACGGTGTTTGCTTCTGAATATCGGAATACAACTGTCATACCTGTTATAGCTTATAGCGCCGCTACACTTGTCGGCTTAAGCAGGATTACCCAAAATGCCCATTGGTTCACCGATGTGATCGCAGGCGCGGCAAATGGTTTTCTGGCAGGAAAAAATATTGTCAACAACTATCATCGCTATGCAAAGATTAAAGATCCTCGCCACAATAAAAACACCCTTTCATTCAACTTTCAATATGACTTTGGTCATATAGAACCAGGAGTTATTTATCAATTCCGATGAATCAAGAAGTATAATATCTTTATCCGGTATCTGACTTTTTATTTTAAGTGTTTTCTACCTTTTGTTACCCTGCTCGTTACAAAAGCAATAAACGAATAAACAGCGCCAATAATCAGGAGATTAAAAACAAAGTTGATAAGAGTGTCGCTAACGGAATGCGATCTGCTATCAATATCTATAAAAACATAAATGGCATAAACAACTGCAACTACAAATATCAGCCATCCGATGAGGGCTATTGGAATAAAAAAAAGGCCAATCCGTTTAAACCAGGGTAAATTCATTTTAGTAAGATTATAGTGAAATATATTATTAATATGGTGATGGATATAATGATCATTGAAACGTTGAACCATGCCGCACGCAGGTAGCTAAAGGATTTTGATCTTCCTAATGAAATATAAATTTTTCGTATGCTAATAAAGTTTATAGTAATTAGCAAAACAGGAAACACAATGAACAGTAATAAAGCAAAGTATCTTTCTTTGTTTGCCCATTCATGAACGTTTGAAAGCCAGGTTGACTTAGGCATATAAAGGCTTTTCATTAGCAGCATAACTAAAATATATAATGAGATACTTAACCACCACCAACTCAAAACGGATTTATCTTTGGCATTTATAATTGCTTGTGCTAATACATCCTGGTGTTTTAGTTCACGGATCTTGGGTTTAGTCATTTGTGATAATTTCTTTTCAAAATTTTGTAAGTCCATAATCAATAATGTTGAGTGTTACATTTAGTTGCATTTTTGCCGGAGTTTTTCTAATCCTCGTGATACTAAAGATTTTAACGTTCCTTCGTTCAAGTTCAATATTTCAGCAATTTCTTTATTCTCTTTTCCTTCAAAATATCTTAGTGATATTACCTCCTGGTATTTCACAGGCAATGTTTTTAATATATCAAGCACTTTTAAAAACTGGTCATGTTTGTAAAGCTCACTCTCTAATAACTCCCTGTCTTCCTGCAGCAAATTATTGAATTGGTTTTTATTAGCTACATCAACTCTTTCAAATACAGCCTTGTGGGTTTTTCTGCGCCTGAAATATATATTTACTTCATTAGTAGCTATACGGTATAGCCATACTTTTACTGAAATGCCGACAATAGCTTCGGGATCGGAGTATGTACTCAACTTGCAACAGTATGGTGATGCCGACGATATAGCAAAAATAACAAAGCAGGCAGGGAACTACACTACCAGCCAAATTATTAACAGTGCCACCGGTTTCAACCCTGTCTATTACTTTTCAGCTATAGCCGATCCCAAGACAACAACTACAGAACAAGTAGTTTTAAGTATTACAGAACCTGCAGGTCATCCGCATAGCGATTCAACAAGAGTGACTATCAATTTCACTATACAATAAGTAGCACGATTAGCGGACGGTTTATAACCGATAACTGTGTAATGTAGCTGGAAACGCAGGTAACTCTTCCTGGTATTGAATTAAGCTTTATGATTTTTATACAACAGTCTCAAAAGGGATGGCAATACAATTAATAATAACGGCAGGGCTATAATGAAGCCCCCGATAACGGCGATGGCTAACGGCTGGTGTAATTGGGCGCCTGTACCAATTCCCAATGCTAATGGTAGTAAAGCAATAATGGCCCCGAGTGCTGTCATAAGCTTCGGCCGCAATCTTGTTGAAATAGCATACACAATTGAATCATCAACTGATTGCCCCGGTAATGATTTCCTGAACTGGAGAAAAGTAAAGATAGAATTTTCTCCAATAATCCCTACTATCATAATAATCCCGGTGTAACTACCGACATTTAAAGGAGTGTTAGTAATAAATAAGGCTATATAGCTGCCTGCGATGCCTAATACAGCAACCAATAGTATTGCCAATGCAGCTTTTATACTTTTAAATAGAAAAAGAATTACGCCGAAAACAAGAGTGGTTGATGAAATAAGTATTAGCAGGAGCTCGGAAAAAGATTGTTGCTGTTGCTCATATTCACCGCCGTACTCGATGCTATATCCCTTGGGTAAACGCACCTGCCTGCTAACTCCACTTTTTATATCTTTTATCGTACTGCCCAGGTCCCTGTTTTCAAGCCTTGCGGTAACTACTCCCATTGATTGAAGATTCTCTCGCTGTATTTCGGCATCTCCAGAATTTACATTTACGGTTGCCAGCTCACTTATAGACTTTAATCGTCCATCTGGTAAAAAAACAGGCAATTTCTTTAAGTCGTCTATGCTCATTAGCCTGCTGTTTGGATATATGAGACGAACCGGAAAGACACGGTCCTGGTTATATATATTGCCGACCAGGTTTCCTTCCAGCGATGTTTGTACCTGGTACTGAAGGTTTGCAGGAGTAATGCCAAACAAACTTATGAGTGAAAACTCAGGATGAATACTGACTGAAGGCCCTGCAATAACGATTCCGTCGAAAGCATCAGCAGTGCCTTTCGTGTCTGTAACCACTTTGTTTACTTGTTTTGCAAGCTCATGCAGCTTTTGCTGATCATCTCCAAAAATCTTTATTTCTATGGGCTGCACCGACGTCATTAAATCGCCCAGCATATCGGCAATTACTTGTCCAAAGTCAACCCTGAGTGCAGGTTGTGAAGATTCTATTTGTTGCCTTAAATCTTCTATCACCTGGTCAGTTGTTTTTGACCTATTCGATTTTAATTTTATTAGGTAATCGCCTGTATTTGGCTCCGTAATAAAAAAGCCTAGTTGAGTGCCCGTGCGCCGTGAGTACGCTGCTACATCAGGATCGGCAATGATAATCTTTTCTATTGCCTGCAACTCTTTATCTGTTTCTGCCAAGGAAGTTCCGGCAATGGATGCGTAATCCAACACAATGCTTCCTTCATCCATTTCGGGTAAAAACCCCGTTTGCAGGCGAGGAAGTATCAACGCAATTGCAATTATTAAACAGGCAATAAAAATAAAACTGATCCAGGGGCGCATGATGAACCAGGAGACCCATTGTTGTTTTTTTACATTATGATGTTCTTCCTTTTTACTAACCGTGTTTTGTTTTTTTCTGCCATGATTAAACCATAAATACACCACAGGCAAGCATATCCATGTAACAAAGAAAGAGCACACCAAAGTAATGATCATAGTATTGGTAAGCACATTGAAGTACGCTCCAGCCACACCACTCATAAGTATAAATGGAATAAATATTACAATAGTACTTATGGAAGAACCAACCATTGCAGGAAATAAATAATGTATGGCATTGTGAACAATAGTTCTGTAATCATCCTCCGGATTCTCCTCGTGTGTACGATGTATTTGCTCTACTACTACAATAGCATCGTCAATAATGAGCCCAATAGCAGCGGCTATAGCGCCCAGCGTCATAATATTCAATGTATAGCCAATTGCATATAGTGTTATTAACGTAGCACTAAGGGTAACAGGTATCGTTATTAATATTGTTGCGCTTGCCTTAAGTGAGCGAAGGAAAATAACAGCAACAATAATAGCTAATAAAAGCCCTATCCACAGGCTATCAGTAACGCTTCTCACTGATTCGTTCACAAAATCAGCTTGTATGTAATAAGGCTTTATGAGTACACCTTCCGGAAGCGTTTTTTTTAACTCCGCTATCTTATCTTCCATTTGCTTTGAGACATCAATAAGGTTGCTGTTGGGTTGTTTTATTATTGCTATCAGCAGCCCTTCTTTTCCGTTGGCATTTACTTTTATATATTCTACGGCTTCGTTTATTTGCACATCAGCGATATCCTTCAGCCTTACTATGCGTTTCGCATTGTTACTGATTATGACATTTTTTAATTCATCAAGAGATTGCACTGAAGCATCTGTAACAGTGAGGTAGAGATACTTATAATCAGACACGTAGCCGGTTGCTTTTATAAAATTTGTTTGCGAAAGAGAACTGTTAATGGCATCCGGGGTGATACCAAGGGCGCTCATCTTTTGAAGATTTAGCGTTATGCCAAAATTCTTTTGATTTACCACCGATAATTCTTACTTCTGACACCCCTGCAACCTGGCTCAGGAAGGGCTTTATAGTGTAAGTAGCTAAATCTTTTAATGCTATTGGCGATAGTTCATGGCTCTCTACGGAGTATCCCATGACCGGTAATATAGAAGGGTTCATTTTCTCCACAGATATATTTACCTCAGACGGTAAATTGTTTCTGATCTCCGCAATCCTGGCTTCTATTTGCTGCTGGCTAAGATCCACGTTCGCTTTCCAATTTATAAATGCAGATATTTCGCAGCTTCCCCTGCTGGTAGTGCTCCTTATGTCAATGAGATCGGGCACTTGTTTGATGGCATTTTCCAGAGGCCTGGTTACCGTTACCATCATTCTGTCAACAGGCTGCAGGCCCGCATCTGCAATAACTTTTATTTTGGGAAAGGTTATTTCAGGGAATAGAGATGTTTGCAATCTGCTATATGCAAGCAAGCCGCCAGCTATTAGTATAACCACCGCCACTGTCAGTGGACTTTTATACGTAGAAAAATAATTTTTTAATGACATGGTGATTCATTCACTTTTGAATAATTACAAAAGCAGTATCCGGGAGACCATAGTTTCCGGTTAAAACTATTTTATCATTTGGTGAAAATTGCGGTGAAAGGATTTCTACTTTATCTCCATCCTCTACTCCTTTTTTTATAGGCACCTTCGCAGCAGTGCTATCATTAATAATTTTCATTACCCAAAATTCGGATTGTGTTTCATCTGAAAGAACCGCATTCTTAGGAAGTAAAGTAGTAACTGCTTTTGAGGATTTTAAAACCCTGATAGTAGCTACTAAATTTTGCGGAATGTTCCTTGAGACATCGGGTTTAATCGCATACGTTTGAGTTTGCGTAATGGAATCCATCACTGGCATCGCTGAGCTAATGGTACCGGTAATACGATCACTACCTGGTAATATAATTTCTACTTTTTTCCCTAATGACACATACGGCATATCTTCGTAAGGCACATTCATTATGAAGGCAAAACTGCGTGAATCGCTTATTATGGCAAGCTGTTCACCATCCTGAACATAATCCCCTTCCTGGTGATTTAACTCAGCAATAAATCCGTTGCTGCTTGCGGTTATAATACTTTCTCCGGAAAACTTAAAATCAGGATTTAATTTATTTACTGAATTGCCGATTGCTTCTGCTTCTTTTGTTTTTAAAACAAACAACATCCGGCCTTTGCTTACAGAAGCCCCTATTTTAATATTTACTTTTTTTATGTAACCCGTCAGGTTCGATTTAACAAAGTTCTTTTGCAAAAAAGATGATGTGGCGTTTAGCTCAATAAATTGCTGTAAAGGCTCAAAAGCCACCGAGGTAACGGTAACCGGCGTATGAGTTGGCGCTGTAGTAGTATCGTCTGATTCGGCTGTATCTTTTTGCTTGCAACTTAACATAGACATAAACAGCCATACAATGTATACAGATTCTTTGACCAGAAAATTTTTCATGCTTACATTTTATATGCTTCGATTTTTATTTACTATTCACATTCCAATAATTTAATTGATTTATTACCTGGTAGCGGGCAATAAGATTTTGTACAACAAGATTCCTGGAGGTTATATAATTATTCAGTGCAAGTACGTAATCGGTTATTTTTATATCACCTGTTTCCAGTAATTTTCCATTTACCTGTATAAGTGTTTGCAGGTATTGTATCTGCTTATTAATTGGCCCGCTAAGGCTTTCTATCGCCTGCAATTGCTGTTGGAGCTGCCTTACCTGTTGTGTAAGCTGTTGATTAAAATAATCTCTTTGTCTTTGCCTGGTGCGCTCCAATATATCCAGCTTTGTGTACTGAAGTCGTCTCTGATGGCCATCATAAATCGGTATAGTAAGATTTACACCAAACACGGTAGCTCCAAAATTTTTATAAGGCAGCTCGGCAAAACTTGATTGATACCCTGCATCTGCAAACAAGCTTACTTTAGGCCGGTAGGTAATATCTATAATAGAGCGCTGGTTTATTAATTGAAGGCTATCGATCCTATATTTTAAAAAAAAAGCGGTACTGTCGTAAGTCACGTATTGAACAGTGGCTATTGCTGGTTCTTCAATAGGGGTAACAGTTGTATCGGTAATACCTGAAAGATAGTTTAAAGTAGCGTAATCATTTTTATATTGTACCAATAGCTCGCTTTTGGTGAGTTGTTGCTGCTGAAGCGTTACCAGAAAAGAAAGGTAATCAGCCTGTTTATAAACATTCTTTTGCGTAAGCATTCTTAAAATAGAATCTTCATTGCTAAGCAATGCAATTATCTCATCAAGAAAATTAATCTGCAACTGGTCTGCATATGTGGTTATATACTGGCTAATAATCGATTTCCTTATATCCCTTACCGTTATTGTTGATATGGAACGTAAAGAGTCTTTTTGTAATTGCAGATTTTTAAATTGAAGGCTTAGGTTTCTCTTATTATATATTTGTTTATTTAAAGCAACCAGTGCCGATAGTTGCTGCCCGTTAGTGATGGCAATATCATATCCATAGCCGTTAATAATTGGCGAATAATATGCATTGCCGCTTCCCGTAAGTTGTATCTTATTAGCTGCTACAATTAACTGGCTGTCTATACTGTTTGATAAAATAAGATTTTTGAATTCATACAGTTGAGGATTATTTTTTATAGCGTTGTCTGTGAAATAC
Source organism: uncultured Chitinophagaceae bacterium (assembly GCA_963823975.1). Taxonomy (GTDB): domain Bacteria; phylum Bacteroidota; class Bacteroidia; order Chitinophagales; family Chitinophagaceae; genus Ginsengibacter. The sequence goes on from CAWGNP010000001.1 coordinate 1,059,389, forward strand.
GAAAGACTTTTTTTTTGGCAAAAGGAACATACCGGAAGGAATAACAAAAGAATTTGTATAGCGTATTTATGTTTCATTAAAACAAAGCTGTCTATTTTAAACGAATAAATTTACTTATAGTAAGTAATAAGACTGTTGAATTTTAATAAATTCTTCATTTTAATAGACACTATAGCTATGATCAAAAAAGGTTAGCAACAACCATCATAATTTATCAACTTTGTAATTCGCTTAAAAAGTTCATAAGCCAGGCACAATACTTCACAACAAATTAAACTGAAGCCACTTTAATGTTTGCTTATGTTTATAAAACTAAGAGGGCATTTTGAAGAAAAATTGAAGTAGGTTGTTAAATGAGAAGCGCTAAATTATTTAAAATTTATGGTTATAGTATGTATTCCGTTTGAATAATCGTACACAGTAACAAAGCCGTAAGTATCACTTATTTTTTTAACTATGGAAAGGCCGAGACCAAGTGAATCATTGGAGGCTGATTCCTTCTTAAACCTTTGAAAAAAAGAGCCTGGTTCTTCACTTAAAACGCCACCGCTATTTGCCATAGTCAGATGATCTTTACTAAGATTAATATCAACAGTTCCTTCTTCCACGTTATGCTTTATTGAATTCGTCAGAAGATTAGTAATTAATATATCGGCCAGTGTTTCGTTTATCAGAAGCTTAATATCTGACTCGATTTTGGTAAGAAGTTTTATTCGCCTTGCTTTAAATAATTCTTCGTAGTTATCAAGATGTCGTAATAATAAACTGCTGATGTTTACTTCTTCAGAATTACTAAATTGCCTATTATCAATTTTGGCTAATAATATTAATGACTGGTTTAATTTAGAAAGCCTACTTGCTGTTTCAGAGATTACCTGTATCGTATCCATTTGATCTTCCTGTAAACGTTCTGACTGGCTTAACAACTCCAGTTTGGACTTTATAATTGCCAGTGGTGTCTGTATCTCGTGAGATGCATTTTCAGTAAAATTTTTGATTTCATTATAATCATCTCTGGCTTTTTTGGTCATTAAGCTCACAACTGCATTAAGTTCTACAAACTCATCAATGTTTGTTTGTTCAAGATGCAGCCCATCTTCAGCCGAAACATTAAATTGCTTTATTTGCTCCAATGTATTATTGAAAGGCTTCCACAGTTTATTTAAAATAAACCTGTTTATAAGGAAAAGGGTAACCAGCAAGATGACAACAATTATCAATGTTATTTTCAATATCAACTGCACAAGATGTTCTGCTTCTGCCTGCGATTTTCTAACATCTGCTTTATACATTTGCCCATTTAGTGTTACAGGAAATTCGAGTTGCCTGAAATGAACATTTTCATGACGCTGGTTAGAAATATGAAATTTAATGCTGCTAAACTTACGCTCAACATTATTATTTGCCAAAGCATATACCTCCTGCTCATCTTTAGTGATCGAAGTTTCTGGCAAGCGGTTATTTTCAGCTACATAGTCATTAACTTCTTTTTCTTCTGCAATCAAACTTTTGTCCAATTGGTGAATCAACGCAGCTTTTATAAAAAAATAATAAATAACTGCACTTAGTAACAATACAATTATAGTGGCTACTACATTTACCCGATTATATTTTGAAAGCAATTTCATTATACGGAGAGTTTGTAACCCATTCCATAGATTGATTTTATATAATCAGCATCTCCTGCTTCCGTAAGTTTTTTCCGAAGATTTTTTATGTGAGTATATATGAAATCATTATTACCTTCCATATTATCACCCCAAAGGTGCTCCGCTATTGCATTTTTGGAGATCACCCTGTTTTTGTTGCTGGCAAAGTACAATAGCAATTCGTACTCTTTTTTGGTAAGATCTAAAACTTTATTCTTTACAAGTACAGATCTTGCTACAGTATCAATAGAAATGTTTTGAAGCTTTAAAATACTGTTCCCATCAAAATTTTTCCTGCGGATAATAGCAGCTATCCGTGCACTAAGTTCCGAAAGATGGAAAGGCTTGGGCAAATAATCATCGGCACCCAAGTTGAGGCCGGTTATTTTATCATCCAAAGAGTTTTTTGCGGAGATGATCAATACCCCATCTAATTTGTTATCAGCCTTTAATTGTCTTAATATTTCCAAGCCGTTACCCCCGGGAAGGCTTATATCTAAAAGGATACAATCATATTCATATGATTCTGTCTTTTCAATAGCTTTGCGAAAATCCACCGCAATTTCACAGATATAATTTTCGGTTTTAAGGTAACCAGCAATACTATTGCTCAATTCTTTTTCATCTTCGATTATTAAAATTTTCACATAAATGTTTTCGAAAAATTACGAAAGGAATCTCAAGTCAATTCAAATAATAAAGCCTTCGATTGTAAGACCAGAATAACGGCCCTAACTGTATACATTCTAATAACGATTCCTATAATTAGTTCCTCGCTACGACCAACACCTGGAAACTACCTGGTATCATTGGCGGTCTTCTTTCCCCTGTTTGTGCTTGTAGAAAATTAGCTGCGGGCAAATAAACGACATGTGTTTGAGGATCTAAAGCAATGGTTCTTGCACTTCGTTTTGTTAGCACATTATCTACTACTGTATATTTATCGTTTGCATTTTCTTTGATAATCGTGAGTGTACCTTCTCCGTTAGATGAATATATATAGTTTAGTTCCGGATCAAAGGCAGTACCATCGCAACCGTCCCCAATTGCAGGTGTACTAATAACTTTTCCGTTGGAGGCATCAAGCACCACAAGCATTTTATTATCACATCCTGCAAACAACCTTTTTGTTTTACGATCAATAGAAAGACCTGAAGGCGATTCGCCTGGTGCAATCGACCATGTATTTTCTACCTTATATGTTTTAATATTAACAACACTTATGGCGCTTTTATTTTCAATGTTAACAAAAACTTTTCCAGCGCCATCGCTTACGGCCGTTTCTGGCTTGCCGCTTAATGCAACTGAATCAATCAATTTATCGGTGGAAGGATCGATTATTGAAAGGCTATTGCTTCTTCCATTGCAGGTGATAATTTTTTTGGAATAATCATCGTAGAAGATAGCATCCGGATTATTTCCAGTTGCGATCTGTGATAATTCAGCATTAGTTGTTAAGTCGAATACTGTTACATTGTTCAGACGGCCATTACTGGTATATCCCTTATTCAATTCATTATCGAAGGCGATCCCATGAACTCCGTTGGTATTAAGTAATACACCGAGGGAATCACCCGTATTTTTATCAAGGACATTCACCTGATTACCGTGAGAAACATATAATCTATTTTTATTTACAGCAATGTAATCCCAGCCTCCGGAGCTGGCTATATGAAAAGTGTCCGTTACATGATAACCTGAGGATTGAGCTACTGCATTTAATTTCAAAGCATAGAAAAACAATAAAAACACTACTATTTTTTTCATGTTGATAATTTTTATGCTCAAAAGTATGAAGTGATTATGAAGGAAAACTGAAGTGCAACGTTTCTTAAATAACAACTGGCATTAAACTACAGAATTACTACAGAAAGTGCGTGCAATTTACTGTTCATGATTTCGAAAATCTTGTTCCAAGTTTAATTTATAGATTATATTAAAGATACCGTAGTGCTTAAATATATTAACCGTTATCAATATCGATGTCCTATAGTTTTATGTGCATTTATTTCAACGCACGGCGGTTACGCCCAGGATAGTCTTTCAACTACTAAATATTTTATTTCTTATTCCGATAAATTAGTTTTTCGATTATATCTTGACCGAAAATTTGCTCCTTTCACTATTTCTTCCAATAACAAGGAAGATCTTAATTATAAGACTAATCCAAAGCTAAATCTTGGCGCAGGCTTTACATATAATTATAACGCTTAACCTTTCTTACGGTTTTAATATTTTAAATAAAGATAAAGGAAGAGGTGATACCAAAGGTCTCGATCTCCAATTACACATTTACCCTAAAAGATGGGCAATTGATCTATTAGGTTCATTTCTTAAGGGTTATTATCTTGATCCTAAAGCAAATAATGGCCTTGATTTAACCAAATACTATCAGCGTCCTGATATAAGCAGAAATATTTTAGGCTTATCTATTTTCAGAGTATCCAATTCTGACAAGTTTTCTTAAAAAGCTGCTTTTAACCAAAACGACTGGCAAACAAAATCCGCAGGATCACTTCTCTTTGGGGGCCTCCGCTTACTACGGAATAATAAATGCTGATAGCGCATTTGTGCCATCTGGTTTTGGAACTAGTTACACACAGGCCGGAGTTAATAAGATAAATTTCTTTAGTATCGGGCCTGGCATTGGTTACGCATATACATGGGCCTTAAGCGAGCATTTCTTTATCACCGGTTTGCTGATCGGTATTGCTGAAGTTAATGTGTGCAAAGAAGAAAACGTGAGCGGTGAAACTTCGAAAATTAAAATACTTCCAGGCGGTGTTTATAAAGTAGCCGTAGGCTATAACAGTAATAAATGGACGCTGTGTGCCACACTTCTCGGTAATGCATTATATGTAGCGAGTACTTATTCTTATAAAGAATACTTTGTTCCAACAGGCGTTGTAAATTTTGTTTTAGCGAAGAAAATAACCTTTAAGTGAAAGGGAGCAATATGTTGGTTAAAAGATAAGAACCAGTGTTACTTCAATAATTAATAAAGCACCGGATAGTAGTTTTAAGCATTAGTGGTTCTCCAAGAAATATTACCGATAATGTTATAGCAATTGCAACGCTCATTTTACTGACAGCAGTCACGTGCGATACCTTACCTATTTGTAAAGCTTTAAAATAAATATCCATGAACAGCAAGTCGCTATGCCTGATAAGCAAAGAAAAATATTGTTCTGCCGTGATGAGGTTGTTATGCCTGAAACACCTCCACGAAAAATGGCTATGCTCCTTGCAAGTATTAATATCACAACCGTTCTGATAGCCGTTGCCAGATCAGTATCCACACCCTTTATTTCAACCTTTGCAAAGATGGCTGTGAGCACTGCAAACAATGCAGAAGTAAAACACATATCCACAAATTAATATTTTGTATAAATTGATTATCATCTTTGAAAATATCAACCAAAGGTTTTAAGAATATATGTAAGGACAGCTTCTTGTTCATTAATCTGTTACAATTTTCTTTGTATGCCACTAGAATCAGCTACTTTCACTTTCTGTATAGGAAAATGACCAGTGTATCGTTTGGTTGCTTTTAATGTAACAAGTTTAGCCATCTTTTATCAGTGATAGCTTCTTTTTTATTGTTCACTCTTTAATATCTTTTCAACCTCGTGCCGGTAACTTCTGCTGATGGGCAATTCGTATTTACCTATCTGTACAAACTCGTTTGTGAATGAGTCTACTTTTCCCTTTGATATTATAAAAGATCTGTGGATGCGTATAAATGAAGATGGAAGATTTTCTTCAATCATTGAAATTGGATATTTAGTTATAATGGTTTTATCTGTTGTAACCACTTTTATATAGTTCTTCAGGCTTTCAATAAACAAGAGATCAGTATGATTTACTTTGATGTTTTTTCTGTCCGCACGCAGGTAAAGAAAGCTCGTTTCTTTTTCTTTATTTTGAACTTCATTGTATACATTTTTATCAGCCGCCGAAATATTTAATTTCATTACCTTATTTACTGCTTTCAGAAACCTTTCAAATGAAATGGGTTTTAATAAATAATCTACAGCATCTAAATCAAAGCCTTCTACAGCAAATTTTCTAAAAGCCGTTGTGAATATTACTTTGGGAGGATTAGAAAGCGTTCGCATGAAATCGGTGCCAAGTATGTGAGGCATTTGTATATCCAGGAACAAAAGATCCACAGAAGTGTTTTGAAGCAGGGAAAATGCATCAACAGCATTATTGCAGGTGCCTTTAAGGTCAAGAACAGGAATGGCTTTTATATACTTTTCTATAAGCTTTAATGCAGGCGGCTCATCATCAACAGCGATGCAGCTTATGGGTTTTTGATTTTGCATTTTCCGAAAGAGATTTATAAGTAACTTTTCTGATACCCTACTATTTTATATGCCAGGGGTATTTGCATATTTACCGTAAAGGAATTGGGTGTTGGTTTAATATCCAAATAATGATTTTTAGGATGCAACAAAGAGAGCCTCTTCTTTACGTTATTTAAGCCAATACCTGTGTTCTTGATCACTTCAGTTTCACCGGGTTTATTGTTTGCAAGTGTAAAATAGAGTGTGTCTGCATCTATCTGTAAGAATAATTTTATCCAGGGATCCCGCAGCACTTTGCTTGTTCCGTGCTTAAAGCTGTTTTCAATAAAAGGAATCATCAGCAAAGGTGCAATCATTTTATCACTATGATTACCCGTTACTTTTAGTTCAATATTAAGGTTATCATACCTAACTTTTTCCAGTTCAAAATAATCAGTGATCATGCTTATTTCCTTGCTCAGCGGCACAACAGGAGCATTGCATTCATTGATCATGTAATGCAATAAATTCTCCAACTTACTTACAAGATTTTTTGCTTTTACCGGTTCGGAAAGTATAAAAAAATAAATATTGTTTAAAGTGTTAAATAAGAAATGTGGATGTATCTGAGCTTTTAATAATTGCAGTTCTGCATTGCTGTTTTCTCTTTCAAGTATTTTGTTTTCATGTTGCTTTATATACCAGTCTTTAATTTTTTTTAAAGATAATAATGTCAAACAGATAAGGGGTGGATTTCCAATAAGTCGTATGCTGGTAGTTTTGATGTATGTAAGCGAGCTCTCGTTTAAAAAACCAACCGCACTGTACATTTGCCCGTTGACTACAAAATTCAGGATGGATAGTGCAAACGCAATGATAAATAAGGCCAGTAAGCATAAGGTAAAATAAAAAAATTTCCTTTTTACAAAAAATTTTGGAACGAGGTAATATACTATAGTGTAGGAAACTGCAACATTAATAAGAACGCCCCACATTAATGCGCCAATAGTAATTGATGAAATATTTTCAAAAAGATGAGCAGGCGGATAAAAAATACTGATACGAATGAAATGATATAAAAAAACAGCCAGCCAAAATGTAAAATGGCGTTTAAAACGGTAGCCCAGTTTTTCAGAAAATATGAAATTATAAAAGTTCATGTATCTCGTCTTTTATAACTGCATCCTCCTTTGCCTTTATTATAAGCAGTGGTAAGCTTATTGTAATGGTCATATTCTCTTCATCACTCTCCACCATAAGCCGGTGCGTATCAGGATAGATAAAACGCAATTGCTTTTCAAGATTAAAAAATTGCTGTTTTACTTCCAAAGGATCTTGCAGCTTATTTATAAAATGATTACAGGTCAGGATGTAATCCAGGCGTTTATCCCAAACCGTTATATCCAATTTCAGTGAAGGATGTTTTTGATTCTCTTTCATAACAAAATCAAAAATGTTCTCAATAAATGATAAGAGTAGGAGAGGGAAAATATATTTTTCTTTTACAACGCCTGAAATGTCAACTTGAATGTCAAGCTTGCCACCCCTGCTTTTTTGTTGGAGTTCCACATAATTCCTTACTATTTCAATTTCTTTCTCCAGCGATACCCACTCACGGTCACTTTCATACAAAATGTAACTTAATAAATCAGATAATTGAAGAATAAGTTCCGAAGCCAATAGAGGATGTAAAGCAATGTTTTTTTTAATAGTGTGTAAAGAATAAAACAGGAATCGTGGATGAAGCTGCGTTTTTAGCAATTGTAGTTCCCTGGTAATTTTCTCTTTCGCAAGACGTTCATTTTCTCTCTGCTCATAATACCAGTTTTTGGCAATTTTAATTCCTCCCGAAATTCCCAGGATAGTTAACGGGAAAAATAAAGCGTTAACTACTATATTGTATTTATCTGTATTGAATGTTATTTTATTATAAGGCACACTCCATTCATAATGTATGTAGAGCATTCCCGATAACGAGCATGCAACAAAAGCAATCACTATTATACCAGTCATCCACAAAAAGAAAGGAATATACCTGTTTCGGAAAAAGTAAACAGGCAATATAATGTTCATCAAAACATAAGCACATGCAATGTAAACAGGGAAAAAGAACAGTGCATAAAAGATGGTTGCAGCAAAGCTGCTGATGTTGAAGCGCTTCATTAGTGCCGCCAACCAATAAATTCTGAATGATAAAATGTAACAACAACAGCAGCCAAAAAAGGAAATGCCGGGATATGCGGTTTAAAGGTTTATTGGAAAATATAAATTCATATCCTGTCATGCGGAGAATTGTTTACTAAAGATAAACAGCAACGTATACCGAAAAGCACTTTTTTAACGGAATTAACCAATTCGTATGCAGATGTCATTCATCACCAAAGAAGCGCTATATAGTGTATACAAATGAAAAGTGTTGATGTAACCATGTTATTGGTGTAAATGATAGAAAAAAGTTAGTGGCTGTAGATAGATTTGATTTTTTAAAAATTAATCTATGAAAAGAGTATTATTGACCGGCTTTATTATAATACTTGCAACAGCCAGTTGCAAAAAATCAAGCGATTCTCCATCAGCCCCACCCAGCCCTGTTTATGTTGATACACTAACAGCTCACCCCTGGAATATTTACTCTGCATCAATAGTAACAGATTTGGGAACTTTTAACTACGCGAGCCAGGAGACAGCAACAATTGAGTGGTCAACGTTTACATTCAGGTCAGACTATACTTATAGTGATTACATTGTGGGCTCAGGAACATTTCAGTTTTATGAATCCGGCAAACGTATTGTTTTGATGCCTCCAACCGGTATAACAGTGGATAATACTTTGAATGCATTAGTGCTCACCAAAGACACCCTGATACTGGCAGAGCCAACTGTACAATTGCACCCAATGACTGATAATAGCGCCAATGCTAAGTTTGAGGCCGCAGAGATTTTGAATGATCTCGCTGTCGATTTTAGTGTAGATACTTCCAAAATTCATTCTATAGAACCAGAGTTTGCTTATAAAAAATAATTCATCTACATACCACAAATTATGAAGCGTAAAAACCGGATCATTTTATGGATGTCATTTCTTTTTGTCACAGCCGTTTGCCATGCACAGCAACATAAAATAGATAGTTTAAACAGTCTCATATCAGCGGCCACATCGGATACACAAAGAATCAATTTAATTAATAAAAAAATTGCGGCATTTTACGATATAAGTGTCGATTCAGTATTGCAGCTTGCAAACAAAGCAGTACAGGAAAGTCAAACTATTAATTATCAACCTGGCGAATTCCGGGCACTGGTGTACTTAACAGCTGCCTACGTAGCAAAAGGAGATTCTACCGGGGCAAAGAAAAATCTTGATATAGCATCTCAATTTTTAAAAACTACAAAAGATACCATTGCGATTTTTAACTACTATCAAAATTATGGGGATATGTATGGTTTGGAAGCGAAACCGGACAGCAGCCTGGTATTCTATAAAAAGGAGCTCTACGCCATTCCATCAGGTTCCGATACAAGCTGGATGCCGGGCATTTATATGACTATTGCAGGTGCATATCTGCAAGCAACGAAATTTTCCGATGCCCTAACTTATTATCGAAAAACTTTGGCCGTCGCTAAAAACACCAATAATGAAAATTTCGAAGCCTACTTATATGGAAACATGGCAAATACCTTTGAAACAATGGGAGACTTTGCAAAAGCCGAACAATATGGTTCATCCGCAATACACTTAGCAAAAAAAACAAATGAGAAATCAGCAGAAGGGTATGCTTGTACTCTGGTAGCCCAGGCATACATCGGGATGCATAAATATAATGAGGCTTACACCTATGCTATGAATGCAGCAGAGTTAGCAAAAACCGCTGAGTATGATTACAATGTGTGGGAAGCCGCTGATTTATCATACGCAGGCGGGGCTTTAGCAATGATGGGCAAAATAAATGAAGCGAAAAAATTAGACAGCAATGCAGTCATCATTGCTGATTCAACAAATTTGCCTTTTGGAATTTTTGTTGCCTACGCTGCAATGGGAGACCTCTTAAGAATGGTAGGCAAAGACAAAGAAGCCATTCCGTTTTATGAAAGATCCTGCAAGTCAGTAATCGGTTCAAATATATACGACCCCAACGTAGCAGATACCTATACAGCTTTATCAGCATGTTACAAGCAAACAGGAAATGCAGATAATGCGATCCAAGCCAGTAAAACCGCCGCTGAAATTCGCAGTGTGCTAAAAAGAGAAACAATGTTGGCACATCAAAAAGAGCCGGCTATGAACGATGATCTTAGAACCAAATCACAAGCAACTAAAAAATGAAAATTATCATACATAAATCTTTTCTAATAATAAAAAAAAATACAATCATGAAACAAAAATTGCTACTATTTGCTGCAATCGCAGCATCACTCTTCGCCGGGTGTAAAAAAAATCCGACCCCATCTTGCGGGGGAAACACCACAACCGTTACAACATCTAAAGTTTTTGCTACAGGGTTAAATGACCCGCGTGGCTTAAAATTTGGTCCTGATGGAAATTTGTATGTAGCAGAGGGCGGTACCGGAGGAACAAATATTTCTACAGGATGTATGCAGGTACCTGGCGGCCCTGCAGGTCCCGGGCCAGATATGGGCAACGACTCTAACAGCCGCATTTCCAGGATAGATTTGCAAGGCAACCGCACTACTTTTGTCAATTATCTCCCATCAAGCGTTACCAGTCCTGCATCAGGCAGTGGTATTTCAGGCGTAGCTGATGTATCATTTATTGGCAACGATATGTATGCAGTGTTGGGCGGCGCTGGTTGTTCCCATGGTGTGCCTAATATTCCCAATGGTGTAATAAAGATTGCTCACGACGGAACGTGGAAAATGATTGCAAACCTTAGTGCGTTTTTGATGAATAATCCTGTAAAAAACCCTAATGCCGGTGACTTTGAACCTGATGGCACATGGTGGAGCATGATAAATTTTGACGGTAATCTTTATTCAGTAGAACCCAATCACGGAGAGTTAGATAAAATTACACCTAATGGAACCGTGAGCCGTGTGATAGATATATCTGCTGCTGAAGGCCATATTGTTCCAACAGCACTTGTAGCTCATAACGGGGTATTTTATATTAGTAATCTGGATTTGTTTCCTGTTGTACCAGGAAGCTCCAGCATATTCACGGTTACACAAAGCGGGCAAATTAAAACCATTGCTACAGGCTTTACAAACGTACTCGGGCTGGCTTTTGATGACCAAAACAGGTTATATGTGCTCGAAGCAAATACTGCTGCGGGTGGCTTAACGCCTGGCACCGGTGATATTGTAAGAATAGATGAGTCCGGCAATAGGCAGGTAATTACAAGTGGCCTGGATTTGCCTACGGCATTAACTTTCGGTCCCGATGGAAAACTGTATGTATCCAACTGGGGTATTGGTGCACCTGGTGCAGGCCAGATTTTACAGATAAGCTTTAAGTGTGAGTATGTAGCGCCAGATGTAAAGAAATAAGTGTTTTTTCTCTGTCACTAGTTATATAAGGAAAAAAAGGCCTTGTTCTCAGGGCCTTTCTTTAAAAATATGAAATGTGTTAAGATAACCATGAAAAAATAAATAACGAAAATGGTATATTGTATCACCAAACTTATACATCATGAAAAAGATCATTGCCGCACTAGCTCTTTTCTTATTATTCACTGCTCATGCTGACTCACAGGGCTGCGTAGCCATTCGCAACCTTACCGGCCTTGGGCAATTTGCACAATTAGGGTATAAACAAACAACCGATAAATGGAGCCTCGATATAGACAACAGGTATTTTAAAGCGTATCATTTCCTGGAAGGAACAAAGAATATTACACCTTCCGACCTCAGCAGCGGTATTACTTTGTATGAATATACAATGAATATGGAGCTAAGCAGGATACTGGATAAAGGTTGGGAGATAAGCCTGGACATGCCCATTTCTGCCAATCAAAGCAAGGGAGCATTGGAACATGCCTCCGGGGATGTTCATGCCACTCATGCATATGGTTTAGGGGATATGCGGGTTACCCTTTATAAATGGCTCCTCAATACAGAAGTGTCTCATAAAGGCAACATACAGTTTGGCCTTGGTATTAAGTTTCCAACGGGAAATTATCAAACGCAGGATTACTTTTATACCAGTGCCACTGATAAATCTTATAAAGAGCTGGCACCTGTAAATGTAGCCATACAGCTCGGCGATGGCGGAACAGGTATTGTAACACAATTAAATGCTTTTTATATTTTTAGTAAGACCGTCGGCCTTTATGGAAACTTTTTCTACCTTATAAGCCCCAAAGATGTAAATGGTGTTGCAAGCTGGCCTCCCGGCCTTCTTCCACCTGATGCCGCGGCTTTGTATCATGAAACCACTTATGATGTAAACAGTGTTCCTGATAATTACTCATGTAAAGCAGGAGCGGATTTTACCTTTAATAATTTTGTGGCAGTGGCAGGATTGCGCTATGAGGGAGCCCGGCCCATGATCTTATTGGTGAAAATGATGGCCTGCGCAGAGTTGGTCATATATTTTCTGTGGAGCCCGGTATTAATTATAAGTTTAGGAAGTCTTTTTTATATGCATATGTTACGGTTCCGGTGGATAGAAGAACTATAGAAACAGTGGAAGATAAAAGGCAGGCTGCCATTACCGAAACGCCGGCGACCATTACACCAGGCCACTTTGCGAACTACGTTTTTTATGCAGGATATTCCTTTACCTTTTGAAAAACTAAACTGCCCTTCTTCTTTTAAGATTAAAACAATTTCCGTTACAGTAGTCCGTGGTACGTGCCTTACTCACTACTTTTTGCTACTGCAGCAAAGCGCACTTTAAAAATACCCGGTTTACAATAATTTATTAGAATAAGAATGGTTCGTGAAGCATGAATTACAATGTGATAAAATAAGTTGACTGCTGATCTTTAATTCTGAATGCATCTGCCATGAGATGCAGTTACCAACTTTTAGATACGTCGAAATTGAAAACTTCGCCGCGTTAAGAAATAAATTTTGTGAAGGTCAGTATGAGACTTTCTTATTTGTGTATTCCCGGATTAAATATAAGAAAAGTGTTTCGTTGAGGTACGAACCAGGGAAGCGGAATAAGAAGAGACTTTGCAAAGTGTTTATAAAAAATTATCTTGTATGTGATAGTATGTACGACGACGAATTTTTATTAAACGAATTTCAAAAGGCTTTTCAAAGAAGGCCAGGTGAAAGCTTTATAGATTTCGATAAGAGGTTCACATATAAGTTTGATCTCCAGGTACACAGGTTCGAAGACGTGATGAGGGGTACCAACAGAACCGTACCGCCAAACAGGTGGGCTTATCATCGCATTGCATTGATAAAAAAAGGCTCGGGCGAGTTCACCACAGCCGTTTATAAATTCAAGGCAGTGAAAAATACGCTGATAGTAATGCCTGCACGCCTGATCACATCCAGCAAAAACTGGTCAATGGATATGGAAGGATATGTAATGGTGTTCAACATGGATTTTTTTGTGCGAAATAATTTTCCTTATAAAAATCTTGAGAATAAAAACATATTACAGTTATCGTTCCGTCCGTATATCCATATCACTGACGAACAGACGAGAAACATTGCAAACATTTTTGAAACAATACTTGAAGAGCGAAAATCAAAAGAAAAGCATACGGAAGAACTGGTGGCCTTAAAAATAACGGAGCTTGTAATATTGTGTGAGCGGCTGTTTGATGATGAACTGCATTTTGAGTGCAATAAACCGTCTATAGATATTCCCAGAAAATTTATTGATCTGCTGGAAGCAAATTTTTTGCGTGAACGTTCAGTAGGTTTTTATGCTGAGAAGTTGTCTGTGCATCCCAATCATCTTAACGCTCTTATCAAAAAACACATAGGATTAACGGCCAAGGAGTCCATTCAAAACCGCGTGTACCTGGAAACGAAATACTTGCTTCACTCTACCAACCTTTCAATAAAGGAGATATCAAGCCAATTGGGCTTTAAGGACGCCAATTATCTTACCTCTTTCTTTACCCGCTTCGAAAACATGTCGCCGGGCACTTACCGTTCATCGTTTCTTTGAAAATCGAAGATGTTCATTTGATTAGTGAAGAATTTTCTTTTCCATCATGTTGATCTTTGCATTTTCAAACAAAGAAGAAATATTAATGAACCACCCGGAAAAAGATTCCTCCAAAAAAAGTGATTATTCCCACGAAAACCCCATATCAGCCATGCATCAGCAGCAAGCTCAGGATTGCAATGAAAACTATCATGCCTTATTTGAGCAAGCTACTGATGCTATTATGGTTACAGATTTTCACGGAAATTTTATAGATATGAATTCCAGCTTCCGTATCATGTTTGGCTATACAAAAAATGAATTGCTTTCTTTGAATGTAAAAGATTTACTGGATGCAGAAATGCTGGCACTAAAGCCTTTGCGCCTGGACCTGCTGGCACAGGGTGAAAATATTTTTAGCGAAAGAAAAATGATCCATAAAAACGGAACCCCCGTTTACGTGAAAGCAAATGCAAAAAAATTTATGGATAACCGGATAATGGTTATTGCCCGTAACATTACCGAACGCAGGCTTGTTGACGAAGTCCTAAGAAAATCGGAAGCTAACCTTCATACCATCTTGAATACTACGGATACCATTTATGTGTTGCTCGATCACGACCTGAAGATCATTTCTTATAATTTGCGTGCCTTTGCTTTTGCACAAAATGAATTGAATCACAATATTGAAATAAGTGAATACTTCCTGGATTATTTTCCTGCAGAAAAGCGCCCTCCCCTGTTAAACTATATGAAAACAGCGCTTGCAGGCGAGCATGTAAAATATGAAGTAAGCTATCCCCAGCCCAATGGTGGCATGAACTGGTATCATGTAAAATTGTTTCCCATTTCCAAAGGCGATTATAAGGTTTATGGCGTAATGATGGCAGTATCTAACATCACAGAAAAGATAGTTCTGGAGCAAAAACTCAAAGAGGAAACCATAAAAAAGCAACAGGAAATATCGGATGCTATTATAACCGCTGAAGAAAATGAGCGCCATAATCTCGGAATGGAATTGCACGACAATGTGAACCAGTTATTGGCCACAAGCCGCCTGTATATAGCTATGGCAAAAAAAGGAGATGCAGAAAAAAAGATGGTGGCACTGAATGAAGTGGATAACCTGATAGATAGTGCCATTATTGAAATTAGGAATTTATCTCATGCGCTCATCTCTCCTTTTTTGAAACGTCATGGGCTTGCTGAGTGTGTGGAGCATTTATTAAAGACGATATCGCAAACCAACGAGATAAAAATTAAAAAAGAAATAAGTGGCATTGATGAAAACGCTTTACCCGATAAATTTAAACTTGCTATCTACCGGATTGTACAGGAGCAACTTACTAATATTATCAAATATGCCGGAGCCAGCATCATACAGTTGAAACTGTTCCAAAAAACCGGCGAGATTTTGTTAATTGTAAAAGATAATGGCGTAGGCTTTAATACCTCCTTTCAAAAAGAAGGTATCGGCTTCATCAACATGCGCACGAGAGCATCGCTCTTCAATGGCCAGGTAGCCATAACATCGTCTCCCGGGATGGGTTGCGAACTGACGGTTATCTTTGACAAGGTGTTATTGCAATAAGCGACCAGGGGATTATAGAAAAGTGTTTCGTGAAATACAAACCATGGAAGGGGGAAATTATTCTTTAATAAGTTTTTGCTTGTATACTTTGTTATTCACAAACACCTGTATATAATAAATGCCTTTTGGAAGGGAAGATACACTGAGAGGAATAACTAATGTGTTACCGATATCTGCATTGAAGCTGCGCAGTAATCTTCCCTTTACATCATATAAGCTAATAATTGCATTTCCTGTCAAATTATGAACAGATAAGTGTACTATATCGTTTGCAGGGTTAGGGCTAAGCCCAATTCCTGTTTCCTTTCCGACATTAATCCTTGCAACTTTGCTTAAAATGTTTTCACCATTCTTATCAACGACATTCAGGCGATAATAAATAACATTACTGTTTAAATCAGCAATAACATCATTGTAAATATATTGCTGGCTGCCTGCTTCAGTTTTGACGGCGGTTATTATAGCCGTACATTCGCTTAAACAAAGAAGTATTGCATGATGCCGGTGTTGACACATCTATCCGGTAAAATATTCTTTTCTTGTAAGTAGATCAACCCAATCATCTGCCATGAGATGCAGTTACCAACTTTTAGATACATCGAAATTGAAAACTTCGCCGGGTTAAGGGCAGCGAAGAGGGGGAGCACTTACATTGGCTGGAAAGGCCATATTGAAATGTGGCATGAATTTGTATTCTAACTAAAAAAAAATAATTATGCAAACAACAACAGAAACAGCTGAAATTCTTAATGATCTTATACAGATTAATAACGACCGTATTATTGGTTATGAACGTGCATTAAAAGAATTAAAGGATAATGATGACGATATTAAAACGTTATTCGAAAGCTTTATAGATCAAAGTCGGCAGATAAAAATGGCGTTGGGAACGGAAATAGAAGTTGCAGGGGAAGATATAGATAAAGGCACCACCGCAAGTGGTAAAATATACCGGGCATGGATGGATGTTAAGAATGCTTTTACAGGCAATACCAGGCATGCTATTTTAGCAAGCTGCGAATCCGGGGAAGATGCTGCGCAAAAAGCATACTCCACCGCTTTAGATTCTGATAGCTTGCCCGCTTACCTTAAAGAGATGATTGCTGAGCAACAGGAAGAAATTAAAAGCATCTCATGATGAAATTAAAGCTTTGCGCGACGCTGCAAAGTAAGGGAAGCCTGTAGATATGCAACCCTGGCCGGGTTAGGCTGAATACAATAAAGTTTTTTTTATCCGTCATAATATCGGTTCATGAAATAAAATAAATTTTGCAAAAGCGTCCTGGAAACAGGGCGTTTTTTTTTGTACCGCTATCATGTTCGTGCTCGCGACAGCTTTTTTGCCAGTATTATATTATTAACCTGAGTTGCAAACTCCTATAGCAGTATTGTTTATTTGAACATCTGCAGACAGCCTGGCGCTTTAAATTACTGCCTTGCAACGTTCCCATATATTTATTTGTCATAAAATAAAGTGTATGAAATACTATAGTTATGTATTATCTCTTGTCATTACCGTATTAGTGTCTGTTTCATGTTCCAAAAAACTAGATAATAATGAGAGTACAAATAACCTAAATGGAAAGTGGCAATTTATTTATGCCATTGGCGGTGAGCTGGGATCCGGCATTATAAAGCCATCCGCTGATTCTTTAGAAACAGTATCTTTTAATACCGATTCTACTTATGGCTTTTACACTAACAACGAATTACGGGCACATGGCACGTATCACCTCACAGGACAGAATAATTCAGTTATCAGTTTTACGCAAATAACAGATGCAGGAATGACATTAGAAAGCGAAAAACTAATATGGTTTGCTATGGATTCTTTAAGAATTCAGGATGAGTACATCCCCGGATTTACTGCTAACTACGCAAGAATAAAATAATGCACTTATTGCTCTGGAAAAACACCTAAGTGGGAAGAAGTTTTCAGCTAAGTGACGAGTAAGCACAGGTCAGAGACCTGCGCCGAGATAGAAAGACCAGTAAAATGTTACTTACCCACACTGGCGCAGATATGCAGTATCTGGGATAGATATTTACGCGCATGTGAACAAATATTCGAAGCAAAAAAAGCATTTTCAGCTTACCTTACTGTTTATAAATTCAAACAATTGCCATGAAAAAAATATTATTTATATATTTATTTCTAACAGGAAATATACTTAACACCCGTGCTCAGATATTAATAGGCACTACACCTTCCGGTGGCAGTGATAATGGTGGTGTTATCAACCGGCTGATAACTCCTGCTAACGAGCTTAGTGTAATAAAGTCTTTTCAAAGCCTTGATAAGAATCCCTATAATACAAACCTGATAAAAGCAAGTGATAACAAACTGTATGGAATGACATTCGGGGGTGGTTTTTATGGTTATGGAGTGATATTTTCTTATGATCCTGCAAGTGGCATATATGTACGGCTTAAAAGCTTTGATAAAGTAGATGGGAGTATGCCTTATGGGAGTCTTTTACAGGCTGCCGATGGAAAACTTTATGGTATGACAGAACAGGGCGGTGCTAATGGCCAAGGGGTTATATTTTCATTTGATATAACTTCAAATACTTACACAAAGTTGTTTGATTTCAATAATGAGGATTTCCCTTATGGAAGTTTTATACAGGGTAAAGATGGCAAGTTATATGCGCTGAGTTCTAACGGAGGCTTTGCCTCCTCCGGCTATATCTTTTCATTTGATCCTGCCACAAGAACTATTAAAATTTATACGATATGAGCTATGGAAACTCCCACGGAAGCCTTACTCAGGCTTCGGATGGCAAGCTATACGGGCTTGCGACAGGGGGCATCGCGTCAGGGCATAATGGGTTTATTTTTTCATTTGATCCGTCAGATTCCGTATATGAAGAACTAAAAGATCTAGCAGACAGTGATGGAGATAATCCATACGGTTCTTTATTTCAGGCATCTAACGGCAAACTGTATGGCACCACTGAAAACGGTGGAATTAATGGGCTGGGAGTTGTTTTTTCATATGATCCTGTAACTAATGTATATCATAAAGAAAGAGATTTAACAACCGCTGATGGTATTAATCCGAGTGGAAACCTGGTTCAGGCATTCAATGGCCTGTTATACGGTACTACGTACGCAGGTGGTAATTATGGTGTGGGTACTATTTTTACGTTAATACATCTACATCAACTTTTAATAAGGTTGCAGATTTTAATATAACTGATGGCGGCTATTCCTATTCGAGTCTTTTTGTTGATCAAAGTGGAGAAATGTATGGGCTTACTTCTTCCGGTGGCAATAGCAAAAGCGGGGTTATATATTTTTTTTAATGATACAACCAATACTATAACAAAAGTTAAAGATTTTGGGACCAATAGCGACGGAACTACGACTGCCGGCGCTCTTTTAAAAGCATCGGATGGATTGCTATATGGAATGACAACCTATGGCGGAGGTAATGGTTTTGGTGTAATTTTTTCACTTGATCCCGCTACCTTAAATTACGTCAAGCTAAAAGATTTTACGGGGACTGACGGGGGTAATCCAATGGGAAGCCTTATGCAGGCCACCGATGGTAAATTTTACGGATCAACTTCTGCCGGTGGATTGTATAATTTTGGGGTAATCTTTAGTTACGATCCATCAACAAATGTATACATCAATTTACACGATTTTAACAGTACCCAGGGAGCTTATCCGGTATGTAGTCTTGTGCAGGCAATTGATGGAAAATTATATGGGGTTACTCCCAGCGGCGCAAATGATCCGGAAGTAAAGTATGGCAACCCGGGATTGGTATTTTCTTTTTGATCCGATAAGCTCAATCTTTACTGATATTGTTCAGTTCAACGGCATGAACGGCACTAACCCATTTGCCAGCTTATTACAGGCAAAGAGCGGTTTACTTTATGGAAGCACTACTGAAAGAGGTGGTGGAAGCAGTAATGGTTTCGGAAATATTTTTTCTTTTGTTCCTGGTTCTTCCCAATTGAACATCGTTAAACAATTTTCTTCAGGTTCTGATGGAGCATCTCCCTTTACCACACTCATTCAGGACACTAGTGGTTATATGTATGGAACAACCGTTAATAGTGGTAATAATAATAATGGTATTATATTTTCTTTGGATTCTTTGGGTAACAATTATAAGGTAATACACACCTTTAACTTCACAGACGGCGCTGATCCATACGGAGATTTGTACAGGGCAGACAATGGAAAAATATATCTGGATTTACCTCAGCCGGGGGTAGCGATAGTAGCGGGGTTATTTTTTCTTATGATCCTGCTGACTCTTCTTTCACTAAAATAATAGATTTGGAATACACAAACGGGCAATGCTTATTTTAGTTATTTGAACTTCCAGGTGCCGGCATATAACTACGGGTTTGTGGAGGTGCCTGATGCAGGTGCACTTCCTGTAAACTTGATTAGTTTCAATGGTAAGCATTCCGGCACTGCTAACCAGTTGACCTGGAAGGTAGCAAATGAGGAAAATGTACAATATTACGAACTGCAGCGAAGCACTACCGGTCAGAATTTTGTTGAAGTTTCCAGGTTAAAAAGTAATACTGCAAATGGCAGCTATGTTTATACTGATCGCCTCACAGGCATTATAATTCCTATATATTACTACAGGCTAAAGAGTGTGGATAACGATGGGAAGTTTACCTATAGCAATATAATTGTGCTTACTCAAGATAATAATACATCGATTATAAAATTGTTTCCGAACCCATCCAAAGCAACTATATATGTACAGTTGCCGTCAACTTTTGCAGGCAAAACATTCATAAGCGTTACTGGTCAAAATGGAGAAATATTAAAACAACAGGCAATTGCTGGTGGCAATTGTATTATTTCAATTGGTATTCTGGAATTGGCTTCAGGGTGTCTTAGTGAAATCTGTTCAGGCAATTACAAGCAACATTGCAATTTATAAAACAATGATTTTATTCTCTAATTAAATTAAAATTTATTTC
>CAWGNP010000002.1:0-576712 GCA_963823975.1 uncultured Chitinophagaceae bacterium
CTGCAACATGCATTCCCGCTAAAATGCCTGTGTCTTTTATTTTTAGTAATGCTTTGCCAGCAGTCGAAGCTGGTATACACGATAAAGTAGAATGATCGCCGTTGCCTATGTCTTCCGCAAAAGCATTTTTTATCAAATGATGAAGTTGCGATTCGTAGTGTTCATCAAAGTTCATGCAGGCAAAAGTATAATGGTTTATTAAAATAAAAATCCCGGCAAAATCCGGGATATCTATAAAAGCTTATTGCTTATTTTTCAAAGCGAAGCTCCTGCAGTACTTCTCTATCTCCTTTTTGCTTTATAAAAATGGTGGTTCGAAAAGTGCCGCCGCTGGTTTGCAGGTTGCCAATGCAATATAAAGAGCCACTGTTATCGCTCTTATGCAGTATTTCAAAATTTTTTACAGAGTTTGAAGTAAAGAAATCATGAAGTACGAGTTCGGCCTGGCTCTTACTATAAGAGTTGCTTTTT
The DNA here is from genome assembly GCA_963823975.1 of uncultured Chitinophagaceae bacterium. GTDB lineage: Bacteria > Bacteroidota > Bacteroidia > Chitinophagales > Chitinophagaceae > Ginsengibacter. Next base: position 472 of record CAWGNP010000002.1, read on the forward strand.
TCAGGAAACGTAAGCTCTACTGTATTGTCAAAGTACCTGGATACCTGTGATGCATCTCCGGCCTTTACGGCGTTTACAATGTCATCGAAACTTTGAAAGGAAAAGGAAGACAGTAAAAAGGCAATGGAAATAAAAAGTATAACTTTTTTCATAGACGGGATTTTATTATTAAGAAAAAAATGCCATTCTGAAGTTGATATTCCATAATGGTTTCAATGTTTGAAGTGTGACTAAGATAAAACATTTATGTTAGAAGTTTAAATAACTTTGACCGATGGAAACAAAGAAAGTAATATTGATTATAATGGATGGATGGGGCCTTGGTAAAAAAAAGGAAAGTGACGCTTTACAAAATGCAAATGTTCCCTTTGTAAGTTCATTATATAAAAAATATCCTCATGCTACACTGGTAACATGCGGAGGCGCAGTGGGCTTGCCTGATGGCCAGATGGGAAATAGCGAAGTCGGTCATCTGAATCTTGGCGCAGGAAGGATTGTGTACCAGGAACTGGAGAGAATAAACGTCGCAATCAAAACAGGAACATTTCAAAAAAACAAGGTGCTTCTCGACACACTTGATTATGCAAAAACCAACAACAAAACTTTACACCTTTTGGGGTTGTTGAGCGACGGTGGCGTTCATTCTCATACCAGCCATTTAAAAGCAATCACATCTCTTTGTAAAGAAAAACAAATTGAAAATGTTTTCATACATGCATTTACAGATGGCAGAGATACAGATCCTAAAAGTGGTTTAGGCTTTTTGGAAGATCTTCAAAAACATCTTGAACAAAGCACAGGAAAAATTGCGACTATTACTGGCCGCTACTATGCTATGGACAGAGATAAAAGATGGGAACGTGTAAAGGTTGCTTATGACGCTTTAGTACATCGCACAGGAGAAGTAACCAATAATATTTTTGACGCAGTGCATGCTTCTTATGAAAAGAATATAACCGATGAATTTTTGTTACCAATTATAAATGCTGGCACTCCAGGCTCATCCATAAATGATGGCGATGCGGTGATCAGTTTTAATTTTCGTACCGATCGCTGCCGGGAGATCACTGAAGTCCTTACCCAGACTGCGTTTCCTGAATATAATATGAGCCCTTTTCAATTATATTATACCACAATGACCTTGTATAATCATGCTTATAAAAATATCCATGTAATTTTTGAAAAGGATGATCTTAGCAACACCCTTGGTGAAGTGCTTGCAGCTAATGGCAAAAAGCAAATTCGCATAGCAGAAACAGAGAAGTATCCGCATGTAACATTTTTCTTCAGCGGCGGCCGCGAAGTTCCTTTTGAAGGTGAGAAAAGGATAATGATACCTTCTCCAAAAGTAGCAACATACGACCTTAAGCCGGAGATGAGCGCGAATGAAGTTACAGAAGCTTTATTGCCTGAAATAGAAAATAAAACTGCAGATTTTATTTGTTTGAATTATGCAAACACAGATATGGTGGGCCATACAGGAGTTTGGAATGCTGTGATAAAAGCGGCCGAAACGGTAGATGCTTGCGTTGGAAAAATTGTTACGGCTGCTCTTAATAATGGGTATACTATTTTTTTAACTGCAGATCATGGTAATGCTGATTATATGGTCAATGAAGATGGAACTCCCAATACAGCACACACTTTGAACCTGGTTCCTTTTTTTATAATAGATAATAACTGGAAAGGAAAAATAGCTGATGGAAAACTTGGCGATCTTGCTCCTACCATTTTAAAAATGATGGATCTTCGGATACCACCAGCTATGACAGGAAACATTTTAATAAAGTAATATTTCAGCAGATCAGGTGAAATATTTTCTGCTGCAAGCAGCGCTTACAGCGGTTTTTTGTTCTATCTTAGTGTGGTAAACTTAACCAATTATATGACAGAAGATATCATGATCCAAGGTTGTCTGGAGAATTTGGCTTCTGCGCAGGAAGCATTATATAATCGCTTTAGTCCACGAATGTTAGGCGTATGTTACCGCTTCGCAAAAAGCAGGGAAGATGCAGAAGATATGATGCAGGAAGGATTTATTAAAGTGTTTACACAAATTCATCAATTTCGTAGTCAGGGTGCCCTGGAGGGATGGATAAGGAGAATCATTGTTCATACATGTATTAATATTTTAAAGAAAAATAAAAAATTTACTGATAGTGTTGATTTGTTTCATGCCGGAAGTGTATATCTGAATGAAAATAATATTCCTTCTATACTTCAGGCAAAACAAGTAGTTGAATGTATACGATTGCTTCCTCTTGGATATAAAACTGTTTTAAATCTTTATGCCATTGAGGGTTATTCGCACAAAGAGATTGCTGCAATACTTGATATTGAAGAAAGCACCAGCCGCTCTCAATATACAAGGGCTAAATCAATGCTGGAAGATGTTTTAATAAAAAAGAAAATTATTCAGCAGCCCAAGGAAACTATCAAGTTAGCTTCTGCAGGCATTTAGAATTTTCGATTATGAAAGACATGTTAACCTTTATTGCCAATTACTGAAACTATGTGAATGATGAGAAGAAAATTTACATTGAATGATTTTGAGCACTCTTTAAAAGAACATGCAGATGATTTCAAAATGACTCCTTCCAAAAGGGTTTGGTATGGAATTTATAATGATATACATCCCGGGAGAAGATGGCCATCTGCTGCAGTGGCGCTGTTACTTATATTTACGCTTGTGGTTGTTGGCCATTTGAATACGCATAATGGCATTCATACTGTTATCTCTTACACGAAGTCTGTTTCCACAAAATCAGCGATTATAAAAGAACCTGAAGCAATCGCAAATAATTTTAAAGGCAAAAGAAAAGTTTCTCCAGTTACAACAAATGCTGGTGCATTTAGCGCAGGTAAAAGCCCTATACTTTTGTTGCTTTCAGAAGATGACAATCCAACAAATAAAAGTGTAACTAAACAACTGCTTTCAGATAATAATGTTGCCATTTCCGGAGATGCTATCAATGAAGGCAAACCGATAACTGATGCTCAATTTTTAAATAATAACACATCCAGCGAAAGTAAACCCACAACAAAAATTACTTGGATTGAAGATAAAAATAGTAACGCCGTAAATAGTAAGAATGATTTTTTAAATACTCATATAAGTACCGATGTTACTAATATTTTGGCAGAACCACAGATAGACAATACCGTTGATAAAAATGTATCCCAAGAAAATAATAGGAGCCAAAACAATACTTCTTTAAACGGAACTATTGATGCAAAAAATTCTGCTAAACAAACGACTTCTTCTTCGGAAAAAAGTATAAAAGAGCTTTCGCACAAAAAACAAAATGAAAGCTTAAGCTGGACGTATTATGCTGCACCTGTAGTGAGTGGCGTTATATTTAAAGGAAAAGCGGTAAATAGCATTACTGCTAATACTAATAATATAACTCCAACAATAGGTATGAATGCTCGTAAAAGTAAAGTATTACACAATCCGGCATTCGGTCTCGACGCTGGTCTGCAAATGAATCGCAAGCTTTCTAATAAAACAAAATTTACAGCGGGATTTGAATTAACTTATTCCGGATACAGAATTACTTCCAATGAAGTGCATCCTACCTTTGCCACCTTGACATTGAAAGATCATAAAACCGATTACGATTATTCTAAAAGCTATGTAACACATTATGGTAATGGAAATGGTGAAGCAATAGTTTCGCTTCGCAACTTTAGCTGGCAGGTTTCCCTGCCTGTCGGATTTCAATATGTAATGTTTGGAAATGATAAAATACAATTTAATACAAATGCAAACATCGAACCTTCGTTTGTTTTAAAAAGCAATTCTTTTCTTCTTTCATCAGAAGGCGATAACTATGTAAATGATCCAACACTGATTCGCAAATTCAATGCAAGCAGTAATATCGGAGTTTCTATTTCATTTTCTTTAGGCAAGCTTAAATGGCAGGTAGGACCAAATATGCGCTATCAGTGGTTTTCAACCTATAAAAGTGATTACACAATTAAAGAACATCTCGTTGACTACGGCTTAAGAATCGCGATCACCAAATAGTCCTTCACTTTTTTATTTTGCATCCTAATTAAGAATTGTGTTAGGCGTTTATTCATAATTTTGCTGATGCAAAAGACTTTGGTATCATTTCTTTGTTTCCTTTTATTTAATGCCACGGCTTGCAATAACGTTTCAAAAAAAGCAGCATTGCCTTTGCGGGCAGCCGATAACAAACAGCAATCGTTTTTCCCTGTTACTCATTTTATTCTTGGCCAGCTGAACGAAATCGACAGTATGCCTGTAACTCCTCTTAAATTAATAACAATAAACAGTAAAACCGATTCCATTTGGATGACGAGAAAAGACATAAGAATTTTTGCAGAACCATTTCTTCATCCGTTTATTGATTCAGCAAATCTTCAGAACTGGTTTGCAGAAAAGTCTTTTATGGATCAAACAATAAATGCTATAACACTTTCTTACGATCCTGTAAAGACGCTTCCGGATTCAATGCAGCTTACGCACTGGGACGTTTATATTAATCCGCAAAAAAATGCTGTAGACCGGATATACATTACGAAACAAAAGGATGGTAATGGAATGATAATTTCCAGGCAGCTAACATGGAAAGCAAATAAATGGTGCAGCATAAGAACCATTACGCAACAAAACACTGCGGCACCAAAGGTTTCAGAGGAAAAGCTCGTATGGAACTTTGATGAAGAATAGCGTTCAAAAAAATGATCACATGACCTCTGAGGATTTTCAAGTAGTTGTAAAAACTTTACCAAACCTTCCCGGGATTTATAAATACTATAGTAATTCCAACGAACTTATTTATGTAGGTAAAGCAAAAAATATACGCAAGCGGGTAAGTTCTTATTTTACTAAAACGTTTACAGGATATAAAACGCATGAACTTGTAAGAAGAATTACTAAAATTGAATTCACGATCGTTGATAGTGAACAGGATGCTTTTTTGCTGGAGAACTCTTTGATTAAACAATTTCAGCCAAGGTTTAACATTAACCTGAAAGATGATAAGTCCTATCCTTATGTTGTTATTAAAAATGAGCCTTTTCCAAGGGTGTTTTTAACACGTTCAAAGATTGATGACGGCTCTCAATATCTTGGTCCTTTTACTTCTGTCGGAAAAGTGAGAGAGTTGCTGATTTTTATAAAACAAAATGTACAGTTGCGTACGTGTAAGCTTAATCTTACAAAATTTAATATTGAGAAGCATAAATTTAAGGTATGCCTTGAATACCACCTTGGCAACTGCAAAGGACCTTGTGAAGGTTTGCAAAGCGAAGAAGATTATACCAATGGATTAATAAGATTAAAAAATCTTATGAAGGGAAATCTTAATCCGGTTATACACCAATTTAGAAGAGAGATGGAACAATGTGCTTCTGAAATGCAGTTTGAAAAAGCAGAAATTTTAAGGAAAAAAATTGAACACCTTCAAAGCTATAAAGCGAGATCAAAAGTAGTGAATGAGCACCTGGGCAACCTGGATGTATTTTCTATTTTGAAAGAAAGAGATACTGCCTATGTAAATTATCTAATGGTAAATGAAGGCACTATAGTGCTTACAAAAACTATTGAGCTGGAGCAAAAGCTTGATGAAACAGAGCAAGAGGTTTTAGCGTTTGCGATAGCAAATTTGCGTTCTACTTTTTCGAGTGAGGCACAAGAAATTATTGTTCCCTTTGAAATGGAGTATCCTGAAGAAGGAATCACAATTACAATTCCTAAAGCAGGCGATAAGAAAAAGCTTTTAGAGCTGTCTGAAAAAAATGTAAATTATTTTATAGATGAGTTGGAAAAAAAGAAGATGCTGCAGCTGGAAGGAAAATCGGATAAAGTAAGGGAAGAAGTTTTGTTACAATTGCAAAAGGACCTTCGTTTGCCGGATATACCAAAGCATATCGAGTGCTTTGATAATTCTAATTTTCAAGGAAGCTATCCTGTAGCAGCAATGGTTTATTTTAAAAATGGGCTACCGGAAAAAAGTGAATATAGAAAGTTCAATATTAAAACTGTTACAGGTATCAATGATTTTGCAAGCATGAAAGAAATAGTTACAAGGAGATATAAAAGACTGCAAAACGAAAGCCTGCCGTTTCCGCAACTTGTAATTATCGATGGTGGCAAAGGCCAGTTGAATGCGGCGGTTGAAGCAATAGCAGAATTGGGATTGGCAGGGAAAACAACTCTAATAGGATTGGCAAAGAATGAAGAGGAAATTTTTTTTCCTGGTGATCAGCAATCGATAAAGCTGCCATGGGATAGCGAAAGCCTGAAGTTGATAAGAAGAATACGGGACGAAGTGCATCGCTTTGGCATTAAGTTTCATCGCAACCAACGAAGCCGAGGCACTTTTGTAAATGAGCTGGAAATGATAAAAGGGATTGGTAAGAATACAGCCGATAATCTTTTAAAACAATTTAAATCGATAAAAAAAATAAAAGAGCTTTCGCCTGAAGAACTCGAAAAAGCAGCAGGAAGGTCAAAAGCAAATATTATACGTGCCTATTTTAATTCTTCCAATAATAAAAATGACAATGCAGACAATTCAGAAATCATTTAATTCATTTGCTTACCAAATAAAAAAAGGAAATGTTTTGCATTTCCTTTTTTATTAGTATAAATAATTTAATTAACTAATAACTCCACAAGTTTTGTTCGTAATTAAAAATTTTATCTTTTATTTTTTCGCCTTCCAGCAACTGCAATATACTGCTGTTCTTTTAAGCCTTGTTGTTGAGATAACGTTTCATCAAAAGGATTATCCAAAGTGCTTTTAATAATTCGCCCATAGAACATTCGGCTTTCAAAAAGCTCTTCCCAACTCATGCGGGCACCATAATTTTTGCCATTATATACTTCATATTTGGAAAAGATTGGCCTCATGTCAGGGTAATAAACCCAAAATAATTCTGTTTCGCCTAAAGGGATTCCCTGTGATGTATAAACATTTTTTACGGGTGCAATACCAAGTATTCTCCAATACAATCTTGATGTTTGCTTATCAAAAATGACTTCTTCTTTTATTCTGAATTTGTAAAACGAATCAAGGTTTACTTCCGGCCGGGTTACTTTATATCCGGTTATATTTCCTAAAGAATCATACATTGGTACTGATACAGAATCGCCTGCAATCATTTTGCTTACTTCGGCTATAGTCATAGGCGTGGTGAACCTGTCATCAATTGCATTGAAAACAGTGACACCGCCATTATCAGGGCCATCTTGTATGGCTTTCAGCAGAATAGAAATGAAACGTTGGTTGCCATTATCTTCGTTTGCAGAGTAACGGAAAGGAAGATTCATCTTTTCTCTTGTGTCTATCTCGCGCCATACTTTTTCACGATACACAGCATCATCCTCGCGAATATTTTCGTAGGGGAGCGGTGCCCTGTCTTTAATAAGGTTACGATCAACTGCATCGTCCGGCCTCAAAGATTTTTTTATTACTGCAATAGGAAGACTGTCAACTTTTGGAGGGGCAATTACTACTGCAGTATCTACAGCCGCGCTTGGTGTAATATCTGCCTTCGTTTTTGAGTTGGTAGTTTTCTTTGCTGTTGTGCGCTTCTTCACGGAGCGTGATGTTTTCTTTTTTGTCGTTTGGGCAAATGTTGTATTGCTTACCACACCAAAGAACAGCGCTAAACAAAGGCATTTAATAATTACATTTTTCATAGTCATGTGTATTATTCTATTAATAAAGTATAAAACCCGGGCCTGGTATAGTTCTTACAGCACCATCCGGACCTTGTACTCTTACGTTGTCAAAATTTATAGAAGTACCGGGAATACATCTTGATAATTGTGATGATAAACCAGCAAGATTACCTCCTGAAATTGTTGCCGTCTGCACACTTGGAAAGTTGGCTCCCGAAAAATAAACCGTAGCACTTACTACATTGAAGCGAGCATCAAATTCGAAATTTTCAAGATCTGCTCTGCAATATTGTTGATTTTTAAATACAACAGATTGCATTCTTCCACCAGAGCTTGGTCCAACTTTTAATATCGGATCAGGAATTCTTTTTACCCTGAAATCATATGAACTGTTTTTGCCATCAGCATTAACAGTTATAGAAGCCTTACCTATGGAAGATACTCTCACATTAAATTTTCCAGGACCACCAGCGGGAGCTAATGTACCACCGGCCATAGATACGTGGGTTTTATCCCAGCCTGTACCTGAAGAGATTGTTACAGGATTATCAACACCTATATAAAATACATTCATCTTATCCAGCATTACTGCTGCACCGCCTGGAGTTCCCACTGTATATTTTACGGTTTCGGTTCTTGTTTGCAATTTTCCATTTTCATCTTTGAACGTAACATTGACATTTACTGAATGCTCACCTGCACCACTTACAGTGGTTTTATAAGTCCCTTGTCCACTTGCAACTGGCACGTTACTTCCATTGATAGAAATAGATGGAGAAGCAGCCGAGCTGTAAGCGCCAACTCCTGCATTAATAGTAAGCTCCTGGCCTGGCATTAAGTAATTAGAATTTTGGCCAACTAATACACCAACCTGATCCATATGAACTTGTACTGCACCAATTTGATTATGACAATAAGTTACAATCTCGCTTTCCGCATTCTTAATATTGTTTTGAAATTTACTAAGAATGGTTAATGACGCAATTGTTGGAGTCATATGAAAAAAAGCTTGTGTAAAATCTTTTTTGTTTCCATCCTGAGAAACAGGAGGAGTAGTATTTACAGGAAAAGTACTTTCAAATTCTTTCTTAATAGAAGGATCAATATTAAGCATATCCTGTGTATATTGATTTAGCTTTTCTTCAAGTTCTTTACCTTTTCCATTGTTTTCAAATACTCTTGTTGATGCGTCTAGATTATCAGCTCTAAAGTCTCTCACGCTATCTGTGGTTCCGGGAAGAGGTGCTTTCATTTTAAGATCCGCAGCTTTATAAAGATCTGCTTTCAATCCTTCAATGTAAGTCATCATTGTGGCTGAGAAATCTCTTGCCTTCATAGCAAGCGGCTCCCATTTTTTTGCCTTTTCTTTTGATTCAGGATTAGCCAACTTTTCTTCAAGAGATTTATACAACGTAGCATTAGATGCCGTGATATTATTGTTAGAAGTTATCAAGCTATTATTTACAACCTTAAATGCGTTGATTACCTCGTTGGATACGTTAAGTGCAAGGATCGCCGTAAGCACGAGGTACATTACATTGATCATCTTCTGCCGTGGTTCTTTGGGTAAAGCCATGGTATTTTAAATTTTTACTGAGTTTATTGGTTTAATTAAATTATCTGCCCTGCATTGCATTCAGCATGTTTCCATAAACGTTGTTTAGCTTGCCTAAATTTTTTGCCAAAGCGCTTATTTGCTCTTTCGTTGACTGAGCATCATCCACAGTTGATAACATCACTTCACTTGCCTGGGCCATCTTACCATAAAAGCTATTCAATGTTTTCAAATGATTATTGCTTTCATTCAATTCGAGTTCATAAATAGTATTTAATGAGCCGAGGTTTTTTGTAAGTACCTGCACCTGATCTTGAAAGCTTTTGCACTGTCAGCTGCGTTGTTGAAATTGCTCATTGTATTTGCAGAATTTACGTAAGCTTCTTTCATCATTCCCAAAGCAGAAGTGGCTTCTTTGGTTTTTGCAGAGAAATCCCCAGTGGATTTTACTACATCACCTACTTCGCCCATCTGCGAAACAGTAGTGCCTAATTTTTGAAAATTATCTCCTAATCTTTTCATGTTCGCAGGAGTAATGTCAGCTTCCATAAGCATTTTATCCATTGATTGTAAAGCAGGATTTCCTTTTACAACTGGTTCTTCCACAGCTACATTCATCGTGCCTCTGTGGTTTTACCCATTCTATACCTGCATATACTAAGAAGATTCCAGTTTCTGTAAACATTCCCACGCCGAGTAATGTGTCAGCGTAAGACTGGTGGGTTAATTTTGCCCAGGCTGCAAAAATTACTACTGCTGCGCCTGCGCTTACTAAAACGTCAATTAGAGTTAAAAAATTTCTTTTTTGTTGAGCCATGGTGATTTAGATTTTTAATTTTTAAGTTGTTCGGATTATTCAATAAAATGCCCATATTAAGAACGTTAATACAGGCAATAAGATTGTTTAAAAAATTTTTCTATGAAATATTATTTATTATTTTTTACCTTTTTGAGTAACGGGAGGTAAATCAATAACACAACGGAAGCCTATGTAAGATTTAGCTGTATCCTGGTATTCATAAGCTCTTGTACTTGTTTGCAAAAAGTAACCTACATCTTTCCAACTACCACCGCGAATCACTTTACGTTTCATGCGTGGAGGATCCTGGTCTTTAGCATTGTAACGGATATCAGGATTCATATCGTGCTGAAAATTATAGCCACCTTCATAATATAATGAGGATGTCCATTCTGCAACATTTCCGGCCATGTTATACAATCCGAAATCGTTTGGCCAGTAAGCATCAGCACGTACAGTATAAAATCCGCCATCTTCAGGATAATTGCCACGACCGGGTTTGAAATTAGCCAATAAGCATCCTTTTTTATTTCTTAAATAAGGACCTCCCCATGGATAAGGCGATTGTGACCTGCCACCTCTTGCTGCATATTCCCATTGGGCTTCTGTTGGCAAACGGAACGGAGATTCAGTTGACCTGTTCTTGCTAATTAAGTACGAATTGAGATATTGTGAGCGCCATTCGCAAAATGCTGTAGCTTGTTTCCAGTTCACACCTACTACAGGATAGTTTCCAAAGGCGGGATGACTATAATATTGTTTTGCCATTGGTTCATTATATGAGTATGAGAAATCTCTCACCCATACTAATGTATCAGGGTAAACAGGTATATCATACTTTACAATGAACTTGCCTCTCGGTACATTAGCATTTTCTCTTTTGGCCGCTTCTTTAAAATCAAACGTTTCTGAATGATAAACAATTTTTAAAGGGTCTAATTCTTTCCTTCCAAATATCCTGTTATCAGGAGTAACGATCATAGCATCTACTTTTTCCATTGTTGCTTTATCGTTCCATTTAATGGTGGTAGCTTTTTTCCAGTCTATATATTCATTACCATCAGAACCCTGTTTTACAAAGCCCATTAATTTTGCAGCAATGGAATCTCTTGTCCAGTTGGTAAATTGACGATATTCATTATTGGTAATTTCGGTGGCATCCATCCAGAAGCCACTGATAGAAACCTGCTTGTTACGCGCAGTGAAAGCATAATTTATATCTTCATCACTTGGCCCCATGTGAAAGGTTCCCGGTGGAATGTAAACCATGCCCGGAGGCTTTGGTAAATTGTATCTGCTTGAAGGCGCTACACCATGCAACTGCCCATCGTTTGCGAGACCTTTAGATTTACCGGATTTGCCGCAACTGGCAAACGTAATAATTGATAGGATAGCTATCGCAGTGAAAAAATTGATTTTCATTTTTTTTACTTTGAAGGGTAAGGACAAATGTATTAATTAATTTAAGTTAAAAAACGTTCTGGTTGTTATCATTTTTTTAATTTATAAAAATCAAAAACATGAGTTAACAAATATGAAACGAATAAAGTATTCTAATTATTGTAAAAAAATTTCAAATTCCTTGTTTGATAGTAAAAAGTAATTCTAAAGGATTATAAGGGAAGTCTAAAATACGATAAATAATAATATAAAGACAAAATCTGTTTCAATTTTACAAAAAAATTTTAAGGCTTACTTCGATTAATAGCTTTGTAAAAGACAAATCAATAGTAAGCATGCGAATCGCTTCACACATTTAATAGTAAATTTGCAATTCCTATTTATGATGAAGAAGAACCAGAGGAAAGCAGATGCACTCTATACTCATCCGGAAGAAAATATTGAAGTATTTGGAGCACGCGAGCACAACCTGAAAAATATAGACATTTCTATTCCTAAAAATAAATTAGTGGTTTTTACAGGAATTAGCGGCAGTGGTAAATCTTCGCTTGCTTTTGATACCATTTATGCGGAAGGCCAGCGACGTTATATGGAAAGCTTTTCGGCTTATGCACGCCAATTTATGGGCGATATGGAACGCCCTGATGTGGATAAAATAACCGGCCTCTCTCCGGTAATTTCTATAGAACAAAAAACTACCAATAAAAATCCCAGAAGTACTGTTGGCACTGTAACTGAAGTATATGACTTTCTTCGTTTGCTGTATGCAAGAATTGGAGAGGCGTATAGTTATAACACCGGAAAAAAAATGGTAAAGTGGAGTGAGGATGAGATCATGGAAAATATTTTATCTAAGTTTTTAAATAAAAAAATAAGCATTCTTGCACCTATAATACGCGGCCGTAAAGGACATTATCGTGAGCTTTTCGAAGACCTTAGAAAGAAAGGCTTTTTAAAAGTAAGAATAGATGGAGAAGTGAAAGATCTTGTTGCAAAAATGCAGGTTGACCGTTATAAAATTCATGATATAGAATTGGTGATTGACAGGCTTCAGGTAAGCAATGATCAAAAAACCAGGCTTGAGCCAAAGTATTCAAAAAGCATTGCAGCTTGGCAATGATCTATCTCTTTTTATTATTAGATGATGATGAAAAACCAGTACAATATAGCCGTCAGCTAATGTGTGAAGATACCGGTATAAGTTATGAAGAACCATCTCCTAATACTTTTTCATTTAATTCACCTTATGGCGCATGCCCTGTCTGCAAAGGGCTTGGAAATGTATACCAGGTAAATATTGAGAGTATCATTCCTGATACTACTTTAAGTATTAATGAAGGCGCTATTGCTCCACTCGGTGAAGAAAGAGATGCTTATATCTTTAGACAGGTGCAGCAGCTTGCAAAAAAATATAAGATTTAGTCTTGACAAGCCTGTAGCCCAATTGCCGGCGAAAGCAATAAATATTTTATTGTATGGTAAAGAAGATATTTCTGCTGATACAGTAGATAGTGAGACATCATTCCAAATTAGCTGAAGTGGTCATGGATACATCTGAAGATTTTACATTGGCTTCAGAAGAATATGAAGGTATAGTAAATATGCTTCGAAGGTGGTTTAGCTCAGCAATACCAGTGAAGGATTAAGGGCTTGGGTTGAAAAATTTATGCAATTGAAGCCTTGCAATTCCTGCAATGGAAAACGATTAAAAAAAGAAAGTCTTTGGTTTAAGATAGATGATAAAGACATTTCAGAGCTCAGCAGTTTTGATCTCAGTAAATTTTTGCAATGGTTTAATGGTATTGAATATCGATTGAATAAAAGACAAAATATAATTGCAAAAGATATTTTAAAAGAAATAAATGAGCGGTTGCAATTTTTGCTGGATGTCGGGCTTAATTATCTGACACTGAACAGATCTACAAAAAGCCTTAGTGGTGGCGAATCTCAGCGTATAAGGCTGGCTACGCAAATCGGTTCGCAACTACAGGGCATTACTTATATACTGGATGAACCAAGTATTGGTCTGCATCAGCGAGATAATCAACGGCTTAATAAAGGCTTTAAAAATTTGCGAGATATTGGTAACAGCGTATTGGTTGTTGAGCATGATAAAGACATCATGATGGCAGCAGATTACCTTGTTGATATTGGTCCAAAAGCAGGAAAGCATGGAGGCGAAGTTGTTGCCAGCGGCATTCCACAGATCTTGCTGAAACTGAATACGGTTACCTCATCTTATCTTAATGGAATAAGAAATATTGCTGTTCCATCTGAAAGAAGAAAAGGAAATGGCAAAATTTTTAATATTAAAAGGCGCCAAAGGAAATAATTTAAAAAATGTAAATGTTGAATTTCCTCTCGGAAAATTTATTTGTGTCACAGGTGTAAGCGGCAGTGGCAAATCAACATTAATCAATGAAACATTATATCCTCTTTTAAGTAAGCATGCTTATAACAGTAAAATGGTTCCTTTGGAATATAAAACTATAATGGCTTGGAAAATATTGATAAGGTGATTGAGATAGATCAGTCACCAATTGGAAGAACGCCAAGAAGTAATCCTGCAACTTATTGCGGCTTTTTTACTGATATAAGAACATTATTTGCAGCAGTGCCCGAAGCAAAAATAAGAGGTTATACAGCAGGTCGTTTTTCATTCAATGTAAAAAGCGGAAGATGTGATGTTTGTGAAGGCGGTGGCATGCGAGTAATTGAAATGAATTTTTTGCCGGATGTATATGTTCATTGTGAAAAGTGCAATGGCAAAAGATATAATCGGGAAACACTTGAAATACGATACAAAGGAAAATCTATCAGTGATGTGCTTGATATGACCGTTGATGAAGCGGTAGAATTTTTTCAGAATGTGCCTTATATCTATCGTAAAATAAAAGTATTGCAGGAAGTTGGACTTGGATATATTACTCTTGGTCAAAGCGCTGTAACCCTTAGTGGAGGCGAGGCGCAGCGCGTAAAGCTTTCAACCGAACTTAGTAAAAGAGATACAGGCAAAACATTTTATATTTTGGATGAACCTACTACAGGGTTGCATTTCCAGGATATACAAGCATTTGCTGGATGTATTGAATAAATTGGTTGACAGGGGCAATACTGTTTTGGTAATTGAGCACAATATGGATATAATAAAAGTTGCTGATCATATAATTGATCTTGGCCCTGAAGGCGGAGATGAAGGCGGCAGAATTTTTTTTGAAGGTACTCCTGAAGAACTCATAAAAAGCAAAGAAAGTTTCACAGCAATTTTTTTGAAGCAAGAACTTGAAAGCTATAAAAAAAGGCAAAGCATATGAATAAGTTATAATTGTGGTTTCAGAGGTACATACATATTGCTATGCAATGCATTCCGATGCTAACTTATCATACACTTCGCCGCTATCAGAGGTAATCATCAAAAAATTAAAATCTTGCTGGGCACCTTGTGTGATTAGCCACACGCCTATCGTAAGTACTCAGTATGGAGCCTATGCGTACTGCAAACTTCATGAACACATTGAAGTAAGCATCATCTTGTTTCGGGTCTCCGCGTTGTGTGCCAGGTTCATTTCTTGCAAGCCCCGGATTTACAATTGCATAAACTTTATCCGATATCTGCCTTGCAATTGCTGCATTTTGCGGAGTTAAATATTTATCAAATAAGGATGGATCAATGTAGGTAGTGCTTACATCATCTATATAATCCGTAAATGTTTTTCTGTATAAAACTTCCATGCTTAGGCTTACTCTGTCTGATACATAATATTTTGCACCAAAGCCCATGGGAATATTTACCTGCGTCAATGAATAATTTTTTCTTTGGGGATACTCAGCAAAGCCTTCTCCTTCTGTGTGTAAAGGTTTTAAATAATACCAGGTAGTGTTACCATTTGCATCAGTTAAAGAACCCTGGGGATTAAAATGGAACACTCCAACTCCTAATACGCCATATGGTCTAAGCCTGTGGTTGATAATCATCAAAGCTGCTGTTGATAAGCATTAATGGGAAAATTTCTGTGGCAAAATATGCTTCCGAAATATTAGTTCTGAAATCAAGGTTACGCTGTTTTCTATATAACTCATTTACACCTTTGGTATCTATGATGTCATCTTTGCCTTCGAGTTTTCCACTTTCTGCTGCCAAACGAAGCCCCAGCCAATCATTTGGGTACACTTCCAGAAAAGCACCTTTCATTACTTTGGTTAATGGCAGATTGAGGTCTTTTAAAAAAGTGGTGCCTTTACCATGATGCCCTCCTAAATCGCCAAGAAAAAAAGATGGACCAACGTTTATACCAACTTCTACCTTTGTTTTTTCATTGCCCAATACCAAGGATTGTGATATCCCTTTTACCGGTGAAAAAAAGCAAAGTATTGCTGATATGAAACACGTAAGCCACAGGTGAGGTATAGGTTTATTCATACGGATTTTCATGTTTAATTTCTAAGCAAATAATACGGTTAAGTATTGCCTGCAGATAACTAAACATTAACGGAAAGAAATAATTTTTATTGTATTTATAATTCCGTAACCAAACGCATTTTAATATGAGGGATGCTATCTTCCAGGTAAGGTTCACTTTGCCTTATAAACCCAAAGCCTTCATAAAACCTCTGTAAATAAAGCTGGGCGCTGATTGTTACGGGAACATTACCGAATAATTTATAAATATTTTCGAGAGATTTTGCTACAAGCTCTTTTCCTAAACTTTGTCTTCTCACCGATAAGGCCGTAACTATTCGGCCTATAGAAGTTGCATTTTCATAAGCAATTCCTATTGGAAGCAGGCGGCTGTAAGCAATTAATTTTTTGTTCTTAAAAGCCATTAAATGATATGAATTAAGATCCTTGTCATCACAATCCTGGTAAATCACATTTTGTTCTATTGAGAAAACTTCAATCCGTAACTGGATAATTTTATATAATTCTTCATTCGTTAGTTCATCAAAAGGTTTGCATAGCCAGGTAATTGAAAGTTCATCAGTCATAACTCAGCATCTGTTTAATATCCATATTTTTCTTTCCATCTTTCCCGTAAAAATTTTCTAAGCTCTTCTTCTCTTGCATTTTTTCCAGGTTTATATATTACTGTATTTTTTATTTCTTCAGGTAAAAATTCCATTGCTATAAAATTATTATCATAGCTGTGAGCATATTTATAATCTTTTCCATAATCAAGTTTTTTCATAAGTCTGGTGGGTGCGTTGCGAATGGCAAGCGGAACAGGCAAATCACCATGCTGCTTTACCAACGATTGTGCCTTTCCAATAGCTTCCACTGCAGCATTGCTCTTTGGCGATGATGCAAGATAAGTAGCACATTGTGATAAGATAATGCTTGCCTCAGGATAACCAATCAT
Source organism: uncultured Chitinophagaceae bacterium (assembly GCA_963823975.1). Lineage (GTDB taxonomy): Bacteria > Bacteroidota > Bacteroidia > Chitinophagales > Chitinophagaceae > Ginsengibacter. The sequence continues at coordinate 17,244 of CAWGNP010000002.1, forward strand.
ATTCACTGCCTGAAAGGTATTTGTGGCAAGAACCAATGCTGTAGGATTCGCATTGCCAATATCTTCACTGGCAAGAATCACCATTCGCCTTGCAATGAATTTTACATCTTCACCGCCTTCAATCATGCGGGCAAGATAATACACTGCAGCATTTGGATCGCTGCCGCGAACTGATTTTATAAATGCTGAAATAATATCATAATGCTGCTCGCCTTTTTTATCATACAAGGCAACTTTTGTTTGCGCAACATCCATTACCAGTTCATCCGTTATTAAAATTTTATTTTCATTTGCTGATGAATTAATTACAAGTTCCAGCAGGTTTAATAATTTTCTTGCATCGCCTCCTGATAAATTTATCAGCGCTTCTGTTTCTTTTAATTCTATAATTTTTTTAGATAAAATCTCATCATCTTTCAATGCATGATGCAGCAAACTTATCAAAGCATTTTCGTCAAGCGGCTTTAAAATATATACCTGGCAACGGCTTAGCAAAGCACTATTTACTTCAAACGAAGGGTTTTCTGTTGTTGCGCCAATCAATGTAATAATTCCTTTCTCAACCGCTCCCAGCAAAGCATCCTGCTGTCCTTTATTAAAGCGATGTATTTCATCAATAAATAAAATTGCATTTTCTTTTTTCTTTGATTCTTCAATTACTTCTCTCACTTCCTTCACACCTGATGAGATAGCGCTTAAAGTATAAAAAGGCACATGTAAAGTATGTGCGATAATATTAGCAATAGTGGTTTTGCCTACGCCCGGCGGCCCCCACAAAATCATGGAAGGAATTTTTCCATTATCAATCGAATTGCGCAAAACACTTCCTTTCCCTGTAAGATGTTGTTGCCCGATAAGCTCATCTAATGTTTGCGGGCGAAGTCTTTCAGCAAGGGGAGTAACTGCCATATAAAAATTAATACATTAAAATTATTGCTGTCATTTAGCAGTTAATAATGGAAGCACATCATTCAAAGTTACAGCAGATTGGGTATCGTCCAATTCTATAACAATGCAATAACCATCAGCTCCACCGGCTTTCAGTAAAGCATTCACGAGCTTCTGCTGATCGCTTTGTAATCTTTTTCCATTCCATATTTCTTTTGTGCATAAACATCCTTCTGAAGGCGTGAGCGGATAATAAGTTTTATTTAAATAAAAAGAAGGATCTATAGTGGTTCCATGTGCAATAATTTCACTGCGCCCTGCAAGCCCTGCATAATATGAATCATACAAAGGCAAATAATTTTGCAATGCTACAGGGATAAGTTTCTTATAATAATCAATTGTCCAAATTGTATCCGTAATGCTACTGTCCCGCAAAAACATTTTTATACTAGTTTCTGCAGGCATTGATAATTGGACGTTTGCAGTGGTGCCAATAAAATTGCTCATAGAAACCTGGAAGCCATGCATCAAAAAAATGCCTTGAGGCGTATTACCAAAATGTAAATAAAAAGGAAGGTTTGTAATGCTTCTTGCGAGCTGGGGAACATTAAAAATTACACCGTTGCTGTCCGTTATAAAATTCCCGTTCTTATCTTTTATAATAACTATTCCGGGGTAATCACGATTCTTTCTTTGCAAAGAATACATTACTGTATTTCCTTTTAAAAAATTTTTATTGAACAGTGCAAAAAATTTTTTTTCAGAAGCAAAAACAGGCCCGTTCAGTTGATCCGCTACGTCCTGTTTCAGCATGTATAATATTGGATTAATATTTACCTGTTCACCAAATTTTGTCTGAAGAAGATCACTGATATTTTTTGTAATGTCAACATTTTTTTGTTGTAAAAGATATACGGATGATAATGCGAAAACCCCTGTGTCTGCTGTGTTGTATAAGATATGATTTACCTGTGTAAGAAATTGGATCGGATAATTGGAATAGATCATTTCAAGCAATGATTTTTGAAAATCAGCACTTCTTTGATCTAAATTTTCAACTGCATTAATAACCTTCTCATCGCTGAATGGTGTTCGGAATTGCAACACTTCAATAGCGCTAAAAGCGTCTTCCCAGTTCTCTTCTGTAGAATCTGATAATGGTTCAGATAAATTCTTTGTAATAGATTTTATAAGCCTGTCATGAAGTTTGGCTCTTTCAGCAGTAGTAGTGTAGGATGTGTAAAGCGGTGCATCATATTGAGCAAAAGATTCATTTAAAAGAAAAGAAAAACAAAGACAAAAAATAAATCTTTTATGAAACAAAATACATTACAGTTTTAGTGTTTTGCAATAATATTTGTAAAACTTGTTGCAAAGTTAATTATGAATAATTTTTTAAAAGAGTAATGTATGTTTTGTTTTTATATACTTTATGTTATTTTAAAAAATGCAGTAAACGAATACCTTTGCAATCTTAATTTTTATAGAAAAAAAAGTTATAATAACTGTAACATCAATCATAAATAATCATTCAATGCAAAGCGCAGAAATAAGGCAAAAGTTTTTTGATTTCTTTAAAAGTAAAGGACACACCATTGTTCCTTCTGCGCCTATCGTTATTAAAAATGATCCCACGCTCATGTTTACTAATGCAGGCATGAACCAGTTTAAAGATTATTTTTTAGGAAATAAAAAACCTGGCCACGCACGTGTTGCAGACACGCAAAAATGTTTACGGGTAAGCGGCAAGCACAACGATTTGGAAGAAGTAGGTGTGGATACGTATCATCATACGATGTTTGAAATGCTTGGCAACTGGAGCTTTGGTAATGCTGATGCTGAACCTAAGCCATACTTTAAAAAAGAAGCGATAGCATGGAGTTGGGAATTACTTACTGATGTTTTTAAGCTGGATAAAAACCGTTTGTATGTATCAATTTTTGAAGGCGATGCAAATGAAAATTTGCCAACGGATGATGAAGCATTGAATGAATGGAAAAAGTGGATTGATGAAGAAAGAATTGTTTTAGGAAATAAGAAAGATAATTTCTGGGAGATGGCGGATACAGGCCCTTGCGGACCATGCACTGAAATACATTATGACGAAAGACCAGATGAAGAAAGAAAACAAGTGGATGGGAAAACTTTAGTTAACACTGGTCATCCGAAAGTGATAGAAAGATGGAATGTTGTATTTATTCAATTTAATCGTTTGAAAAATGGAACCCTTGAACCTTTACCACAAAAGCATGTAGATACAGGAATGGGTTTTGAAAGATTAGTTCAGGCATTACAAGGTAAACAGAGTAATTATGACACAGATATTTTTGCAGGAACTATTGAAAAAGTAGAAAAAATTGTAAACAAAAAATATGATAGAAGTGATAGCAAAGAAGCTGTTGCATTTCGTGTAATTGCAGATCATATTCGTGCCATAAGTTTCACAATTGCTGATGGACAATTGCCGTCAAACACAGGCGCAGGTTATGTTATAAGAAGAATTTTGAGGAGAGCAGTCAGGTATTATTTTTCTTATCTCGATGTAAAGGAGCCAATGCTCTATAAGTTAGTTCCTGTACTTGCCAGGCAATTTGAAAACGTTTTTCCAGAACTTAATCAGCAAAAAGATTTTGTAAGTAAAGTAGTGCATGAAGAAGAACAAAATTTTTTAAGAACACTGGATAAAGGATTGCAACATTTCGAAAAAATACAGCATGACATTTCCGGCGAAGAAGTTTTTAAGCTTTATGATACATTCGGCTTTCCCATCGATCTTACAAGACTTCTTGCTTCTGAGAAAAATTTAGAAATTGATGAAGCGGGGTTTGAAAAAGAAATGCAACAGCAAAAAAGCCGATCTCGTAATGCAAGCATCATTGATACAGAAGATTGGATCATTTTGCAGGATGATGGTTCGTCAAAATTTATTGGCTATGATTCTTACGAAACAAAAAGTAAAGTTTTAAAATACAGGAAAACAAAATCGCAGGGAAAAGAAGCATTTCAAATAGTTTTGGATGTAACACCTTTCTATGCTGAAAGTGGCGGCCAGGTGGGCGATACAGGCGTTTTAATTTTTGATAAAGAAGAAATAAAAGTCGCTAATACAAAAAAGGAAAATGACCTTATCATTCACTTTACTGAAAAACTTCCTGCTAATATTACGGCTGATATCATTGCAAAAATTGATATTGATAAAAGAAATAAAACTGCGGTGCATCATAGTGCAACGCATTTGCTGCATGCAGCTTTAAGAAAGATTTTAGGCAACCATGTGCAGCAAAAAGGAAGTCTGGTAAATGATGAGCATTTGCGTTTTGATTTTTCTCATTTTGCAAAAGTGACTGACGAAGAAATAAAAAAAATTGAATCACTGGTAAATGAGAAAATTCGTTTATGCCTTCCTGTTACTATACAATATTTGCCGAGGGAAGAAGCAATGAAAACCGGCGCTATGGCTTTGTTTGGTGAAAAATATGGAGAGACAGTTCGTGTGGTAACAATGGATCCGGCTTATTCGATTGAGCTCTGCGGTGGCACACACGTTGGTAATACAGGTGAACTTGGTTTTTTTAAAATAACTTCAGAAGCTGCTGTGGGCACTGGTATCAGAAGAATAGAAGCGGTAAGCGGTAATGCTGCCGAACAGTTTATTCAGGAGCAAAACGATCTAATTGATTCTATAACTACTATTCTTAAAAATCCAAAGGATATTAATAAAGCGATTGATAGTTTTTTACAGGAAAATAGTGAATTGAAAAGGCAAATCGAAAAGCTGGAAACGAAACAATTATTGTTATTAAAGAAGGAACTTCTGCAAAAAGCCGAAAAGATTAATGATATAAATTTTATAGGTGCAATAGTGGATGCGGAAAGCATTGAATCCTTAAAACAACTATGTTTTCTTTTTAAAAATGATTTGAAGGATTATGTGATTGTTGTTGCTGCCAACATAGATAATAAAGCTGCTGTGGCCGTCATGATTGATGAAGGAATTGCTGTTTTAAGAAGCTTAGATGCAAATAAAATTATAAAGGAAAAAGTGGCTCCTTTAATAAAAGGAGGAGGTGGTGGGCAAAAAACTTTAGCAACAGCTGGAGGGCAGGACGTATCCAACCTTGAAGAGATTATTGAGCAGGTAAAAAAATCTCTTTGACACTTTATCATATAAATAAGGCCGTCATTCTTCATTAATTAATTAAGAGTTGTTAAAGAAAAATACTTTTATGCGAAAGATTTCGTAGATCAGTAAATGTATTTACATTTGTTCTACTAAACATTTCGTACATCAAAAATTATTTTCATGAAACAACATTTATTTTTAGCTGTATTTATTATTTGCGCCGCATTCACTTCTCTCGATTTGTATGCACAAAAGACGCCTTCAACTCCCAAAAAATCTGAAGAAATTATTATCCGTAAAAACGGTAACAACACCTCTAAAACCATTATTGAGATCGACGGAGACAGTGTTACTATTAATGGTAAACCTTTGTCAGAATATAAGGATGGAGATATATCTGTAATACAACGTGATCTTATAAACCGCGGTTCTCACAACTCCATGTTTCTGCCTGAAAACGACCAGGATTTTGAAGTATTCGCCAAAGATTCTAACCATGCAAAGCCAAAGGCTTTCCTGGGTGTTATGATGAATGAAACTGATAAAGGAGTAATGCTTACAGATGTTGTGAAAGGAAGTAGCGCAGAAAAAGCCGGGCTTCAAAGAGGTGATGTAATTACAAAATTGAATGATACAAAAATCACTACAAGCAATGACTTAACAGGCCTTATTAAAGAGCATAAACCTGGTGATGAAGTGAAAATATATTATATAAGAGAAAATAGAATTAAAGACGTGAAAGTTAAGCTGGGCGCTACCCATAATACCGCAGAAGCATTTTTATTTGACAACAATAATGGTGCAATGAATAATGATGCTTTCAATTTTAAAATGAATCAGATGCCAAGACTACAACCTATGAACAAGCTATATAATTTTAGGTTTAATGATAATGATAGGCCAAAACTGGGATTGAAAATTGAAGACACAGAAAGTAATAATGGAGTAAAAGTGATGAACGTAGAAGAAGGTTCGGCTGCTGATAAAGCAGGTATTAAAAAGGATGACATTATTACTTCAGTGAATGATGAAAAAGTAAACAGCGTAGACGAAATGAGAGATCAACTTGATGATAATTATGATAAAACGGTGCACGTAAAAGCATTGAGAAATAATTCAGAGATGAATTTCGAAATTAATATTCCTAAAAAACTGAATAGTGCAGAGCTGTAAGTAATTAATCTTTCAATGCATTGCAAAAAAGCTGTTTTGAAAGAAACAGCTTTTTGTTTTGTTTAAGGTTTCTTGTCATAAAACTGCACATGTCTTTTCATACCTTCGCAGCCATGTTCGTATCAGAAAAATATGAAGCAGTTATCGGATTGGAGGTGCATGTGCAATTACTTACAAATAGTAAATTGTTTTGCAGTGACAATGCTGCATTTGGAGCTGAGCCTAATACACAGGTAAGTGCTATATCATTGGCGCATCCCGGCACTTTGCCGTTTATAAATAAAAAGGCAATTGATTACGCAATAAAACTGGGACTTGCTTTTAATTGCAACATCGAGCGCAATAATTTTTTCGCAAGGAAAAATTACTTCTATCCTGATCTTCCAAAGGGTTACCAGGTTTCGCAACATACAACGCCAGTTTGTAAAAATGGTTATGTAACGATTAGTATAAATGGTCAGCAAAAAGATGTATTGCTGAATAGGATTCATTTGGAGGAAGATGCTGGCAAAAGCATTCATGATGCAGATGAAAATTTTACCTGTATCGACTTAAATCGTGCAGGGGTACCGTTGCTTGAAATCGTTTCTGAGCCTGACTTGCACACTTCTGATGAGGCTTTTGCGTATGTAACTGAAATAAGAAAAATCGTTCGCTTTTTACAAATATGCGATGGCAATATGGAACAGGGAAGTTTGCGTTGTGATGCTAATGTTTCTATAAGACGGAAAGGCGAAACGAAGCTGGGAACAAAAGTTGAAATTAAAAATCTGAATTCTATAAAGAATGTAAAAAGAGCTATAGATTTTGAAATCAACAGACTTGTAAATCTTAAAGAAGATAACGAAGAAATTATTCAGCAGACAAGAAGCTTCGATGCAGACGCAGGCTTCACCTTTTCATTGAGAGATAAAGAAGAAGCTAACGACTATCGTTATTTTCCAGAACCTGATTTAAATCCTTTTTTTATAAGTCAAGAAAAGATTGAAGAGATAAAAAGCTCAATGCCGGTGATGCCTGCAGCGGTTGAAAAAAAATTTATAAACGAATATTCATTATCATTAGCTGATGCAAAAGTGTTGAGCGATGACAGGGAAACAGCAGTGTTTTTTCAAAATGTTATTAAACATACCAATAACTATAAAGCCGCAGCTAACTGGATTCTTGGCCCTGTAAAATCTTTTTTGAACGAAAAAAATACCAGCATAGAAGACCTTCCTGTAAGGGCGGAAACAATTGCATCTTTGATACAATTAGTGGACGCGGATGCCGTAAGTTTTGGCAATGCTTCTTCTAGAATTTTTCCTGCCCTTTTGCAATCGCCTCATAAAGATCCTTTGGATATTGCTAAGCAGTTGAATATTATAAAAGAAAAAGATGATACATTTATCAGCACATGGATTGATGAAGTTTTATCAAAAATGCCCGATAAAGTATCAGAATATAAAAAAGGCAAAAAAGCCCTGATTGGCTTATTTTCCGGTGAAGTAAAAAAGATAAGTAAAGGCAAGGCTGATATGCAAACAGTAAATAGAATTCTTAATCAAAAACTCAATCAATAACTTTAATTTCTCTATGAAAAAAATATGGATTTATATAACTGCTCTGTTCCTCATTTCATGCAGTCAACATGAAATTAAAGGAACTTTCACCGTATCAGGCGAGCTAAAAGGGGCCCAGGATCAAAAAGTTTTTTTGGAACAAATATTTTTTAACCAGCAACCACCTCAGGTACTTGATACGGCAGAATTAAAGAATGGAAAGTTTACAGTAAAAACAACAGCTAATGAGGAAGGCCTTTACAGGCTTAGGTTTGAGAAAAACGCAGGATATATTTTTATAAATGATCAACCGGATATTGATTTTAATGCAGATGTTAAGGATTCAACACTACAATCTGCAAGGTTCAACACGCCGGCCAATGCTTCTCTTACAAAATTTATTTTAATGCTTGATTCTATTCATACTATATTAATTGGTGAGGACAGAAATGTAAAAGATGTTGCGCAGCAAAATAACGATAGCCTTACTGCGGTTGCAAAAAATGCTTTTAATGAAACGGACAATTGGTATAAGAATTTTTTATATCAATATATTGATACACCTAAGAGTCCCATTGTATCCATTTTTGCTGTAAGCTATTCACAGGAAATAAATATGGATAGCGTGAAAAAATTGATTGATGATCTTCAAAAAAAATTCCCAAAACAGAGCGCCGTTGCAGATGTAGTAAAACAATTTAATGATTATGCTGCAGCGCAGCAAAGCCAGCAACAGTCGCAGACCGGGAATGCAGAAATAGCACCCGGCAGAATGGCACCTGATTTTACATTGCCTGATACAACCGGAAAGCCATTTGCATTAAGCTCTTTAAAAGGTAAGTTCGTTTTGGTTGATTTTTGGGCAAGTTGGTGTGGTCCATGCAGAGAAGAAAATCCAAATGTAGTAGCGGCTTATAAGCAGTTTAAAGATAAGAATTTTACCGTGTTGGGTGTATCGCTTGATAAGGAAAAAAAGGAATGGCTTAAGGCAATAAATGCAGATGGTCTTGTTTGGAAACAGGTAAGTGATCTGAAATTCTGGAATAGCGAGGCAGCAGCGTTGTATGGCGTACAGGGAATACCATTTAATGTATTGATTGATCCTTCGGGAAAAATTGTAGCAACTGAACTTCGCGGCGCGGCACTGACTGATAAGCTCAATGAAGTTTTAAAATAATCGCAATCACATAATTCTAAGCGCTTTGCAAAAATTTGTAGTTACAAAAGGAAGCGCCATCCAAAAATAAGGTCTGAGAAAAATAAGCATAAGCACAATCCAAAGTGCCGAGATAAAAAAATAAAGCCAGTATTTTGATGTGGAGGTTGTGTTCATCAGAATAAATTTATGCAAATATAAAATGTAAATCCATAAATAATTTATTGTTTTATCATTTATAAATCTGACATCAACATTTCTATCTTTTATTTTTTGTGATAAAATTTTAATAGAAAATCAATAAGTTATAAAGCTGCTGTAAAAATTTATCCTCAAAAAAAAATTTTTATTCATTTGTTTCACCTTAACTTTGCACTCCTTTTTTAATGCCGGGATAGCGGCATGAGATTTAAAACCGGTTTCACGATGAAACCATAAAAAATAAAAATGAGCAAATTACATTTCACCACTAAACATGCGAACGAGGCTACCGTGCAGCGTAACTGGTACGTTGTTGACGGCACTAATCAAACCGTTGGTCGCATGTGCGCTAAGATAGCGTCCGTTCTGCGTGGTAAGAACAAACCTTATTACACGCCTCATGTTGATTGCGGCGATTTTATTATTGTTACCAATTGTGATAAAGTTAAATTCACTGGTAATAAATTGGAAGATAAAATGTACATCAATTTTAGCGGTTATCCTGGTGGTAAAAAAGAAGAGTCTGCCGGAGATCTAATGAAACGCAGACCAGATGCGGTTATTGAAAGAGCTGTAAAGGGCATGTTACCAAAAAACAGGCTCGGTCGTAAGATGTACAAAAAGCTGTATGTATATGCGGGTGGTGAACATCCCCATGAAGCTCAGAAACCTCAAACCTTAACTTTCTAAACTTACATAATGGAAAAACAAAAAAATGCAGTTGGCCGCAGGAAGGAAGCAGTAACAAGAGTGTTTCTAACAAAAGGCGATGGTAATATTACCATCAATGGCAAGGATTATAAAACTTATTTCCCTTTAATATATCTGCAGAACCAGGTGGAAATGCCATTAAAGAGTATTGAATCATCTGATAAGTTTGATGTGGTGGTGAATGCAACAGGTGGTGGCGTTAAAGGCCAGGCTGAAGCGGTGAAACTGGGAATTGCGAGAGCTTTGCTGCAGGTAAATGCTGAATACAGGCCTGCATTAAAAGGTGCAGGATTGCTCACTCGTGATCCCCGAACCGTTGAGCGTAAAAAGCCAGGTAAGAAGAAAGCAAGAAAGAGCTTTCAGTTTAGTAAAAGATAGCGATATCAGAATCTGTTACAATATTCATGTAAATTCTGATACTTACTTCTTCGTTAAATTAAAAAAATTAATAAATATAAATGGAAAATAATACTTCCTTACAACAGCAACTTTTAGAAGCAGGTGTTCATTTCGGTCATTTAAAAAAGAAATGGAATCCTAAAATGTTACCTTATATTTTTGCTGAAAAAAAAGGTATTCATATAATTGATTTGAACAAAACCGTTGAAGGGATGCAGGAAGCTGCTGCTGCATTGAAGTCCATAGCAAAAAGTGGAAAGAAGATCATGTTTGTTGCCACAAAGAAGCAAGCGAAAGAAATAGTAACAGAAGCTGCAAAAAAAGTGAATATGCCTTTTGTAACAGAGCGCTGGCTCGGAGGCATGCTTACTAACTTTAATACGGTTCGCAAAAGCGTAAAGAAAATGCAGAGCATTGAAAAAATGCTAAATGATGGAACACTGGACAGCATCACAAAAAAGGAACGCCTTACCCTTACACGAGATAAAGAAAAGATGGAAAAAGTTCTTGGGGGTATTGCGCAGATAAGCCGTGTTCCTGCTGCATTATTCATGGTGGATATTGGTCATGAGCATATAGCTTTATCAGAAGCCAAAAGGCTTAATATTACCACGTTCGGGATGGTAGATACCAATTGCGATCCTAATAAAGTTGAATTTTCAATTCCTGCAAATGATGATGCAACAAAATCGATTGCTATAGTAACTAATTATATAGTTGCCGCAATAGCAGAAGGACTTGCAGAAAGACAAGCGGAGAAGTCAGAAGAGAGTGATGATCACGCAGAAGATAATAATAACGAAGCAGTAAAGTTTGACGTAGGTTCTGATGATGAAAGAGAAAAACGCAGGGGTAATGCAGCCGGTGGTAAAGGTCGCGGAGCTGCCGGACCTCAAAGGCGTCGTATTACAGGCACTGGCGGAAGTGGTGGAAGCAGGCCTGGAGGTGCTCCTGGCACGCGCAGATGATGTATTATTATTAATACGCTTGTTAATACAGTTAGCAAAATTAATCACAAGTTATAAAATTATTCAGGCAGATGAGTACAACAGCAACAATAACGGCTGCAGATATAAACAAACTGCGTCAGCAAACCGGTGCAGGCATGATGGATTGTCGGAAAGCACTTACTGAATCAAATGGAGATTTCGAACAAGCAATAGATTATTTAAGAAAAAAAGGGCAAAAAGTTGCAGCGCTACGCGGCGACCGTGAAGCGAAAGAAGGAGTGATCATTGCTCAAACTTCTGATGATCATAAAAAGGGATATATAATAAATCTCAGTTGCGAAACAGATTTTGTAAGCAAAAATGCAGAATATATCCAGTTTGCCCAATCAATAATGAATGCGGCTATTGCTAATAATGTAAGCAGTGTTGATGATCTTAATAAAGTAAAAATTGGCAACGAAACTATTGCTGATAAGATAAATGAACAGGTAGCAAAAATAGGTGAGAAAATAAGTGTATCAAGATTTGAAATTGTTTGTGCTCCTTTTGTTGCAGCATACATTCACGGTTCTTACAGAATGGGCGTACTTGTTGGCCTTAATAAAGATATGGAGGAAGCAGGTAAAGACGTTGCAATGCAAATAGCAGCAATGAATCCTATTGCTATTGATGAAAAATCAGTTTCTGCAGAAACAATTGCCAGGGAAAAAGATATTGCCATAGAACAAGTAAAAGCCGAAGGTAAACCTGCTGAGATGGCTGAAAGAATAGCAATGGGAAAGATCAATAAATTTTTTAAAGAGAATACATTACTAGCGCAGGCATTTGTAAAAGATAATAATAAGTCGGTTGCAGACTATTTAAAAAATATTGATAAAGATTTAAAAGTTACTGAATTTAAAAGGGTAGCACTGGGATAACCTATAATAATTATTTATAAAAAGCCGCACATAAGCGGCTTTTTTAATAAGTATCATTCATTATGAGAAATACATAAAATTCAACTTATAAATCCTTTATCTTCGCCCCGCAAAAAATTTCTGTACTGCTATATGCTTCCTAAGTTTAAACGAATTCTATTAAAGCTTTCCGGTGAGTCATTAATGGGTGAAAATAATTTCGGACTTGATCCTTTAGTTATAGCTCAGTATGCACAGGATATAAAACTTATAACAGACTTAGGCGTGCAGGTAGCAGTTGTTATTGGAGGTGGCAATATCTATCGTGGCATGAATGAGGCGGAAACGGGTATTGAGCGTGCACAAGGTGACTATATGGGCATGCTTGCTACAGTTATAAATGGTATGGCTTTGCAAAGCGGTCTTGAAAAAATAGGTGTTTATACCAGGCTGCAAAGTGCTATAAAAATGGAGCAAATTGCGGAGCCTTATATAAGAAGAAGAGCTATAAGGCACCTGGAAAAAGGGAGAGTGGTTATATTCGGAGCAGGCACCGGCAATCCCTATTTTACCACCGATACAGCAGGCTCATTAAGAGCCATAGAAATTAAGGCCGACATTATTTTAAAGGGAACAAGAGTTGATGGTATTTATTCGGCAGATCCTGAAAAAGATATTAATGCAAAAAGATTTGACACGGTATCTTTTACGGAATGCATCAGCAAAAATTTGAAAGTAATGGATATGACAGCCTTTACGCTTTGCATGGAAAACCAATTGCCAATTATAGTTTTTGATATGAATACACCTGGTACACTGTTACGAGTAGTTGCAGGAGAGAAAGTCGGAACTTTGGTATCTGTATAAATATTTTCTTATCTTACACATTGCTTTTACAGCAATAATCGGCATAATGTTAACCTGATACCTATGAAGCTTTGCGCGTAACCCCCCGAATATATAATTGTTTATTGCATTAAAAATAATCGCACATGTGGTTGTGGTGGGTTATATCCCTGCTTATTCTTGTTTCGTGTATCATTTTTGCCTGGCGTATGATCGTTAGCTCTTATGAATTTTTACCTATCGACAAAAGATTTTTTTTTAGCTTTTATAAAAAAGATTCCGAGCCGGTGGAGAGAATAAGCAATAACAGACCTCATTCCTTCATACGAAATACAAAGCAATTTTCGGAAGATACAAGTGCTTTTTACCAGATTGAATTTACAAAATTTAATGAGCGGCTAAAAGCTATCGAAGATCTTCTTGCCGTCAAATCAAATCCAAAAATTACTGCTTCGTTTGACCAGGAAGAAGATTGGAAAGAATTGTATTATCAGGAAAATGAAGCTAAAGAGAAACTGGAAAATGAGCTGGATAATTTGCGGCAGCAAATGGAGCAGCTCCAGGCAGCCACTAATGAAAAAGAGATAGAAGAGTGGAAAGAATTGTATTATGCAGAAAACGAAGTAAAAGTAAAACTTGAAAATGAGCTGGACATAACGAGAATAAGATTTGACGAGGCACAGGCTGCCTTGGAAACATCGTTAAAAAATGTTGCAAATTTTTCTTCATTGCAAGTCGATTATGAAGAGAAGGTTAATAATGTACAGCAGCTTGAAAATACGGTAAGCCTGCTACAGAAGCAGATTTCAGCTTCTGTAGAAAGAGAAAATGAATTAGAAAATTTGTTGATTTCTGAGATAATTATAAGGGAAAAGTATGCATTGCTGCAAAGCAAATATGGAAAATTGCAAATGGAAGCAAATGATCTTGAACAAAGGATATTGGAACAAAGCCAGCGAGAAATGAATCTCGAAGTGAAATTAATGCGGCTGAATGAACTGGAAAGTAAGCTGGCACTTTGTGAAGAAGAAAGCCGAAAGCTAAAAACGAAACTTGAAGGCAATACAAATTAAGTTGTTTCTAAAAAGGCTTAGATTGATAAATAAATAAGTGGTTAAAGGAATCTTGTTTTGAAATCAACGAGGAACCGCACCAAAAATATTAATAGCTTTATTTTTATTTCAATTACAGCAATGGACATAGCATCTATAAGGAAAGAATATCGCATGAAATCCCTTCATGAAAAAGATGTAGATGCTGATCCTATAAAACAATTTGAAATTTGGTGGCAGCAGGCAATTGAAAGTGAAATACTGGAGCCAAACGCAATGACGCTTGCCACATGTACTGCTGACGGTAAGCCCTCCGCACGGATTGTTTTACTTAAAGAAATATATAACAATGGCTTTGTATTTTATACAAATTATGAAAGCCGCAAAGGAAAAGAAATTAATCAAAATCCTTTTGCAGCAATCGTTTTCTTTTGGAAAGAACTTGAAAGGCAGATAAGAATCGAAGGCGAAATGAAAAAAGTAAGTAATGAGCAAAGTGATGCTTATTTTTTATCAAGGCCATTGGAAAGCCGAGTTGGAGCATCTATCTCACCGCAAAGCCAGGTGATATCAAGCCGGGAAGTGCTTGATAAAAATTTTATCGAATACTCAGCTAAATATGAATTGGAAGAAATCCCAAGGCCTGAAAACTGGGGCGGCTATGTGATAACTCCTGCTGCTATTGAGTTCTGGCAGGGCCGTCCAGGGCGCCTTCACGATCGTTTACGATATATGATGAATAATAATACCTGGAAAATCGAAAGACTAGCTCCTTAAATTATTTCTCATCACTTTTTGATGCCGCTTTTTTTGCAGCAATTGTAATTTTTGAAGGTCTTGTTTTTCCGAAAGATCCTTTAAAAATTTTCCCTTTTTTTGTTTTTTTATCTCCTCGTCCCATTGTTTTATTTTTTGTAAAGAATAAATATTACTATAAAAAAAGCAAGATACATCTTATGCACCTTGCTTTAAAAATTTTTACCAACAATCAGATTTTAGCTGATAGTTCTTTTCCCGCTTTAAACTTAGCTACTTTTTTAGCTTTGATTTTAATAGTTGCACCTGTCTGGGGATTGCGCCCGTTGCGTGCAGCTCTTTTACTCACAGAAAAAGTGCCGAAGCCAACAAGAGTTACTTTGCTTCCACCCTTTAGAGTTTTTGTAACAGCTTCTACAAAAGAATCTAAAGCAGCGTTTGCCTGCGTTTTTGTAACCCCTGCATCATCAGCCATCTTGGCGATTAATTCAGCTTTGTTCATAATAATTAATTTGAAATTTTAAGTGTAACAAATATAGAAGGTTTTTTATTCCAACAAATTTTTTTATAATTATTTTTTTGCACCAAATGTGCTGAAATCCGCTATTGGTAAAGGTTTCAACGTATCAGACCTGAGTATCTTATATTAAAATTTTAAATGAGATCCTTAAAACTCTTTACTGGCTTGCGATTTCAGCGAAACACTCAAATGCTTTGTGGTAAAGCGTTTGCAGGTATTGCATTAACATTACTTATATTTTTTTCATAAGTGTGCGAAAAGCTATATACTTATTGCCCCATCTATTCATTGCTTTTTCTTCTGAAATGTATCGCATCATGAATGATATACTGATCATAGTGATCTTTATTTTTTGACAAAAATTGAATTACAAAAGTTTTCCCTTCGGCGTCATTCTGATCAAGTAATTCATAAAATAAATTTTCATAAAAACATCCGGTGTTCATGATTGCAGGTATATGAGTTTGTTTTTGCCATTGGATCCATTCTTCAGCGATATTATGATCCACTTTATAAGTGATGTTGTATAAAAACATGTTATGGATTAAGTTCGAGATATACCGGGCAATGATCGCTGTGTTTTACATCGGGAAAGATTTTTACATCTGTTATTTTATCACGCAGGTTGCTTGAAACATTGATGTAATCTATTCTCCAGCCTTTATTTTCCAGCCTGGTACTTGGCCTCATTACACTCCACCAGGTATATTGATGCGGCTCTTTATTAAGATGGCGAAACCCATCTACAAAATCATTTTCTAAAAATTTTGAAAGCCATGCTCTTTCTTCGGGTAAAAAGCCAGATGTTTTTTTATTGTTAACAGGATTATGGATATCTATGTCCTGGTGAGCAATATTATAATCCCCGCAAACAATAATTTGCGGCCTTGTTTTTTTAAGCTCATTAAGATAATCAAGAAACTCATTAAGCCATATATATTTATATGATTGTCTTGGTTCACCAGTGGTGCCTGAAGGGAAATAAGCATTGATTAATGTAATGTCTGCAAAGTCAGCACGAATAACTCTTCCCTCGAAATCGCTTTGTTCATTGGCATGACCATACTCTACATTATCCGGTAATAATTTAGATAAAATAGCCACACCACTATATCCTTTTTTTTGCGCAGAAAACCAATAAGAACGATAACCTGCTGACTCAATTAAAGAGATATCAATGTCATCTTTGTGAGCTTTTATTTCCTGCAGGCAGATAATATCACCGGGGTCCGTCTTAAGCCATTCAATAAAACCTCTTTTTATCGCAGCTCTTATCCCATTTACATTGTACGATACGATTCTCATTTATATACAGTTGTGGTAATATTACAAATTAGGTAGTATAGATCTTTTGTATATCGCCTTTATTTTTTTCTAAGATTACTTTTCTGCGCAAGCTTAGTTTTGGTGTGAGCTCGCCACCATCAATGCTCCACTCATGAGAAAGTAGTATAAATTTTTTGATTTGTTCCACATGACCAAACTGCGAATTGTATATATCAATTTCACTTTTATAGAGATTGATTACTTGTTCATTTTGAACAACAGCCTCTTTGTTATGGTAACTAATATTGCACTGCCTGCACCATTCTTTTAAGATGTCAAAAGCAGGTATTATTAAAGCTCCAACAAATTTTTCTCCAGCACCAGTTACCATTATATTTTCGATGTAAGGCGATTCTTTCAATTTCATTTCTATTGCAAGAGGTGCTACATATTTGCCGCCGCTTGTTTTAAAAATTTCTTTTTTTCTATCTGTTATTTTTAAGAATTTTTTATTGATGATAGTGCCTATATCCCCGGTTTTATACCAATCAGCTTCCATGCATTCAGCAGTAAGATCGGGTCGTTTATAATATCCCATCATTATATTAGGTCCTTTGCAAAGTATTTCACCATCATCAGCTATTTTAACTTCTACATTTTGTATTAAAGGACCGACGGTTCCAAACATTCTTCCGTCTTCCTGATAACGGTTTACGCTTATAACAGGCGAAGTTTCGGTAAGGCCGTATCCTTCCATTATCGGAATTCTTGCAGCAGTAAAAATTCGTATAAGCCTTACCTGGCATGCAGCTCCACCGCTTACTATGCAAAGGATATTATTTCCAAGTGCCTCGCGCCATTTACTAAACACAAGTTTATTTGCAATTGTGAGCTTTACATTGTACAGCCATCCCAAACTTTTATTTATTTCAAACCTTGCTGCAAGATTATGAGACCAGAAAAATAATTTTCTTTTTATTCCTGTAAGCTCTTCGCCTTTCTGCATAATTCTTTCGTATACCTTTTCCAGAAGGCGCGGCACAGTGGTAAATAAATTCGGATGTACTTCTCTTAAGTTATCAGCGATAGTATCCATGCTTTCTGCAAAAAAAATGCTTGTGCTTTTGTATAAATAAAGGTAGCTGGTCATACGCTCAAAGATGTGATTCAGTGGTAAAAAGCTAAGTGCTTTTAAATGATCACCCGGTGGGAAACATGGCATACTATCTCTCACATTGCTCATAATATTTTTATGGGAAAGCATTACTCCCTTTGGCTTTCCGGTGGTGCCAGATGTATAAATGATAGTTGCAATATCTTCTTCTCTTATAGCTGATGAAATGGACTTTACCTGTTGTAATAATAGTTCATCATCACTCATCATTTCTCTCCAATGCTTTACGCCAGGCGTTTCGTCAAAAGAATAAATGGCCTGTAAAGAAGGTATGCTATCCTTGATTTTATCTATTTTATCAAACAGTAAAAGGTCATTTACAAAAACAATTTTCACTTGGGCATCATGGAAAATAAATTCCAGTTCTCCATCGCTAATGGTAGGATAGACAGGCGTAAGCACTGCTCCTATTTGTTGAACAGCAAGATCCAACATCAGCCATTCCGGGCGATTTTTTGCAATGACAGCGACTTTGTCTCTGCCCTCTGGAGTGCCATCATTCCTGCTGATTCCCAGCTTTAGTAAACCTGCACTCAATTGGTTTACCGTATAAGAGATATCAGTTATGCTGTATTCGTGCCAGTTGCCATTTTCTTTAGCCGCCAGTATGGTATGAGTTGATCCTTTTTGCAGATGCATTTCTATACAATCAAACAATCGAGATGGCTGTATCATTATCAAAAATATTTTTATTTATTGAAAAAAATATTTTACAAAATTGTTGGCATTGTTGATGCTTAATGATAGTACTGACCTTGAGGCATTTTAAAAACTCTTCCCTCCTGAAACCTGGTGAATGCATCATATTCACCGGAATGTGTGCTGATCCAGTTTTGATAAGAAGCAAGGTTTTGAGTGGGGCCAAAGATCCATTGATTGTATGCACTAAACAATCCTTCTTCAAGATATTGTTGCTGCAGATCAAACAATTTAAAAGGGTATTTTTTTGCATAAGTGTTATACCAATCAAGAATAAACCGTGCGCGCAGCATCGTTAATGTTTCTGCATTCAAACCATTAAGCACCACACTATTTTGCTTGTTCATGATGGTAAGAAATGCTACTTCAAAGCCGTTTTTATTTTTCACATCAGACAGTAAGTTTGGATCTGCGAAAAGCTTCTTATAACTATCAAGCAAAACACTTTTTATTTCAACAGTGCGTGCCGTAAATGATTCGATATTGATAAAGATTTCACCGTAAATAATGCTCCATATTTTATCTGTAGTGAGAAAATAATACTTACAAGCATTATAATAATTAGTACCAAAAGACGGATCTCCCTGTATGCCTTTTTCCCATTGTTTTATAGCAGTGTAATCCTGCGTGCTCCATAGCATTTCACCATAATCATTATACAAAGCTCCGCTTTGCGGAAAGGTCTTGATGGCTTTTTTATATATTTTTTCTGCATCCTTATTTTGCCCAAGAGACCTGTAAATAGTGGCTCCTATCTGGTAAGCCTGGTCATCTGCCTTATCATTTTCCAATAAAGGTTTTATAGTTTCAAGCGCTTTTTCGTTTTCTTTTTGCAGATAATAATCATAAGCAAGGTCTTTGGTTATTTCTATATTGTTAGGAGATTGCGCCAAGGCCCTTGTCAATACCAGTGATGCATTTGCATAATCGCCTTGCCGCATAAATGTTTTTGCATTCTCATGAAGTTTTTCTGCATCATCTGATTGTGCAATAGCAAAGAGCCCTGCACTGCACAAAGAAAAAATTAGGACAATTTTTTTCATGTGATAAAGATAAAAAATTGTTTTACGAATGAATGATAAGGAAAATAAAATATGACGAGGGCTTTATTATAAAGCTATTAAATGAGATGCGTGAACAAACCGTCGCGAAGCTTTGGTTCAAACCACGTACTTTTTGGAGGCATAATATTTCCGCTGTCCGCTATATCAAATAATTGCTGAATACTTACCGCATAAAGGCTGAAAGCAATAGCCATTTCTTTACTGTCGACTCTTTTTTGAAGTTCAGACAAACCACGTATGCCGCCTATGAAATCAATTCTTTCATCAGTCCGCTGGTCCTGGATGCCGAGTACAGGTTCCAATAAATTATTTTGCAAAATAGAAACGTCAAGTATGCTTACAGGATCTGTGGCAAACGAGCCTTCCAGTGCGGTAAGCTTATACCAATTGTCTTCCACATACATTCCAAAATTATGCGGAGCTGTGGGTGCATAAGGCTCGCTTTCTTTTTTTATTGAAAAATTTTTATTAATGCGATCAAAAAAATCGTGTACAGTTAATCCGTTTAAATCTTTAACTACTCTGTTGTAATCTAAGATTTGCAATTGAGAAGCAGGAAATAAAGTAGTAAGAAAATAATCAGCTTCTTCGCTCAAAGGTAAGTCTAGCTTAACTTTAGCAGCAGATGCAGCTCTGTGGTGACCATCAGCAATGTAAGTACAGTCAACTTTTGTTTTAAAAATATCAGTAATCTTTTGTATAATTTTTTCATCATTGATCACCCATGCTGTATGCTCTACTGCATCTTCAGTGGTAAAGTTATAAACAGGAGTTTTATCTTTTTTCCATTTTTCTAAAAGCTCATTTAAATCATCTTCATCTTTAAATGCAAGAAAAACATTGCCTGTTTGTGCACGCGTAGTTTTTATATGATTGATGCGGTCCTGCTCCTTTTCAGGCCTGGTAAATTCATGTTTTTTTATAGAACCTGCTTCATAATCTTTCACGGAGCTACAGCATACAAGTCCTGTCTGGCTTTTGCCTTTCATCGTTAAACGGTAAATGTAATAGCACGGCTTACTCTCATTAAAAAGTATGGGTCTGCTTATGAATGCATCAAGATTTTCCTTTGCTTTAATATAAACGCTTTGACTATGTACATCAATGACTGCAGGCAAATCAATCTCACTTTTGGTGATATGAAGGAATGAAAAAGGATTGCCTTCAGCTTCAATTTTTGCTTCTTTACTGCTCAATACATCGTAAGGTTTTGAAGCTACCTGCCGGGCATACTGAGGTTGCGGCCTTAGTGCTTTAAAAGGTGAAATGGAAATCATTTATAGAATTGAAATTTCGTTAGTTAAGGGTAGCAAATATATATTAATGATGGTTTTGCAATCAGATTATAATTTTATATCAATAGCGTCTCTATTTCTACAATTGATTTTCAAATTCTTTCATTACATCTATAAGATGCTGAACGCTGCTAAGATCAAGCGCATTATACAATGATGCCCTGAAACCACCGACCGACCTATGCCCTTTAATACCATAAATATTATTTTGCTGCGCAAATTCAAGGAATTTTTTTTCCAGTGATGAATCGCTCATTACAAAGCACGCATTCATTTTGCTGCGATCTTCTTTTACTGCGGTGGCTTTAAAAATTTCGCTGTTATCAATAGCATTGTAAAGCATTGCAGCCTTTTCATTGTTTAGCTTTTCCATTTCGCTAATGCCACCCTTTGCCTTCAACCATTGCAGCGTAAGCGACGAAACATACACCGCAAATACAGGCGGCGTGTTCAGCATGCTTGCTTCTTTAATATGATTGCGGTAATCCATTATAGTAGGTAATGCACGCTTCACTTTACCTAAAATATTTTTGTTAACTACCACAAGATTGACACCCGCAGGACCCATGTTTTTTTGTGCGCCGGCGTAAATCAATCCGAAAGATTTAAAATCTCTTTCGCAGCTAAATATATCACTGCACATATCTGCAACCAATGGCATACTTACATCAGGAATATTATTCCATTGCGTGCCGTAAATGGTATTGTTAGTGGTAATATGAAAATATTTCGCATCGTTTGGCACCGCAAAATCTTTTGGTATAAAATTATAGTTGGCCTCTCTGGAACTGCACACGATGTCTACATTTCCAAAAATTTTTGCTTCCTTAGCGGCCTTGCTGCTCCACACACCGGTATCAGCGTAGGCTGCAGTTTCCTTTTCATTCAAAAGATTCATGGGCACTTGCATAAATTGCGTGGAAGCACCTCCATGCAGAAACAAAACTTCATGATCATTATCCAGTTGCATGAGCTCTTTCACAAGAGATCGTGCCTCGCTCATGATAGCTTCAAACTCATTTGTACGATGTCCCATTTCAAGAATAGAAAGACCTGTATTATTATAATTTAATACTGCCTTCGCTGCTTTTTCAAATACAATCTTTGGCAACACAGAAGGGCCGGCATTGAAATTATGCATCACTTTATTCTTGTTACTAACATTACTCATAACCTCTTCTGTCATATAAAAAATTGAGGCCGCAAATTTATGAAATAACATTCGGTATTGTCACGCGCTTTCCGAGAAAGAAGATTATTCTTCTCTTCCTTTTATATTCCCATTTTGCCATTTTTCATTCAGATCGGCAAATTCTTTAAGGTCGCTATCGGAAAAAGTTTTATTCGTAAGTTTTGAAAGATCTGGCTGGCCTGCGTTTATCCATGCTGTGTACCAAAAAGATGCTACTGCAAATATTGCCTGTCTCATTCTTCTTTCTACCATTCCATTTAATTTTTTATTAAAGGCAATCGTATAATCAGAAGAGTATTGCTTGATGATAACATTATTTCTTTGTTCAAACGAATATTTTTTATCGCCAGGATATTGCTTTGATAATTCTCTTTCTATTGATAGAACGGAATCAGCTTCTGCACCGCTTTCCAGCACACGATCCCAGATAAAAGCGCCAGGATCTTTAATGTATTGAGCCTTGCCAATAAAAAAATCAAAAGTATTATCTGCTAACAATTCGGGAATCCGGCTTTCCCAAAAAGCATGAATGCCTTTTTGATTAGTCAATTGCCCATCGTGATTAGTGCTTGCATGAAGAGGCACATGTGCATCTGCAATATAATGGCCTATATCTGCGCTGTTTCGCATAATTGCAGAAAAATTCTTTTCCTTAAAAGCATTGGTAAGCCTCGCAAGCATTATCTGCACATGCCATGGAACAATGCCGTAGCGCACAAGAGTATCCTGCCCAAATTTCGCGACAGCATCTTTATAATTATGCGGCAGCTCCTTATAAGGATATTTTCCATAATGATCAATGTCTATAAAATGCCGCGGACCTTCCGAAGCCACTGCATATCTTCTTTTATCAGGGTCAGCAGCATGCTCAGCTAAAAACTCTATGTTTGGTTTATACAATATGAGCATTTGCGGAGGCAATAAAAAAACAGCATAATAATTTATTTTTTTATGGCCATAAAATCCCCAGCAATAGCTTTTGCTTACAATACAAACAAGACAAATAACAATAACTATTTTTTTCAAAAACATAACATCAATTAGGATAAAGCATTTTCGTTTACATCTGTTGAAATATCAGTAACACCGCCACTTACAGCAAACTTCATTGATTGAGTAGCGCTGATGTTAGGTATAAATTTTATTTTTTCTTTAGATACAATATACACATTGCCGGCAACAGAATATGCCATAGGAAGGTATACTGCAACATAATTTGCCATGCCAAAACTGCTCATATCTTCCTGGGTTATAAAGCCCACACGCCATACATCCGTATCATCTACACTGGCAAGAACACTATTGGTAAATTTTTTCTTGTTACCTGCAAATGCTTCAAAAAAATCGCGGAGAAAAGAATAGAAAAGTTTAACGCCCGGCGTTTTCTCCAAAAATTTATCTACAATGGAAAGCACTCTGCCAAGTACAAAAAAGGAACTGAGATAGCCGGTGAGTATTATAAAGCAAATGATAATAATAAATCCTATTCCCGGTATGTTAATGGCAGGGCGAAGTATATTGTCAATCTTATCAAATACTTCATAGGTAAAATAAAGCGTGATAGAAACAGGGCCAAGGATTAAAAGCCCCTGAAGAAAGTATTGAATTATTTTTTGGTAGTGTACAGACTTTGGCATTGTATGAAAATTAAAAAGTTAAAGGTAGGTCTTGTGCCGTTCATCCTGAAAAATCGTGTATTAATAAAAAATAATGTTGGAAACTTTTGCAACAAAAAAAGTTTCCGTAGTTTTGCGCCTCGATGGAAATAAAAGAAGTAAAAGAGAGGGTTAAACAAAAGGCGGATGAACTATATCGCAAATATGGAATAAGGTCAGTGACCATGGATGATATTGCTAATCATCTTGGCGTTTCAAAGAAGACGATTTATCATTCTTTTTCCGATAAGAATGAGCTGGTAGACGCAGTAATTGCTGACATGCTAAAGCATAACAAAGAGTGTTGTCAATCTTTTAAAGTGCAATCTTTAAATGCAATACATGAAGTGTTCCAGGCAATGGAAATGCTTCAGGAAATGTTTGACAACATGAACCCGGCAATATTATTTGATATTGAAAGAAACTATCCTGCTACTTACAAAAAATTTAAAGAATATAAATACAAATATCTTTTTGAGATGGTAAAAGAAAATATTGAGCGAGGCATAAAAGAAGAATTATACAGGCCTGATATAAATGTAAACGTAGTTGCAAGAGTGAGGCTGGAAACAATGATGATGCCCTTTAACGAAGAGCTTTTTCCCAAAAGCAAATTCTCTCTTACCATGCTGCAGCAGCAGCTTACAGAGTATTACCTCTTTGGGCTGGTAAGCATGAAGGGCTATAAACTTATTTTAAAATACCAGAAAGAACGCAAAGAAGTTGCCATATAAAACTATCATGAGAATAATGAAAACAACACTTATACAGCCGGCTTTAATTTTTTTATTGTGCAATATTTTTTTTGTAAGCAATGCCCAGCAGGATAGAAAAATCTTTGCCTTTACTGCAAAGCAGGCAGTAGATTATGCACTGCAAAATGCAACAGCAGTAAAAAATGCATTATTAGATATAGAAACACAAAAGCAAACTAATAAGGGAATTACCGCATCCGCATTTCCGCAGGTAACTGGTTCTGCTTCTGTAATTGATTACCTTTCTATACCAACAAGCCTTTTGCCAGCGGAAATTTTTGGCGGTACGCCCGGGACTTTTATCCCAGTAAAATTTGGAACGAAATACAATGCTACTTACGGAGCACATTTGCAACAAATATTATTTGACGGCCAGGTGTTTGTTGGCCTGCAGGCAAGAAAAACATCTATTGATTTTTATGTAAAAACAGCAGAAGTAACTGAGGAACAAATAAAAGCAAACGTTTATAAAATATATTATCAGCTTGTAGTAGGTCAAAGGCAGATGGGCACAGTAGACGCCAATATTAGTAATTATGAAAAGCTACTTCATGATACGAAAGAGATTTATAAAAATGGGTTTGCTGAAAAATTGGACGTAGACAAAGTGCAGGTGCAACTTAATAATCTTTATACACAACAAACGACTGCATAAAACCAGATTGATGCAGGAACAGCCGGGCTAAAGTTTTTAATGAATATGCCGCAAAAAGACAGCCTTGTACTTACTGATACTTTATCAGATGAAGAATTAAAATCAGATATTCTCAATGAAAATTATAATTATGATGACAGGAAAGAATATCAATTACTGGGGCTGCAAAGTAAATTGCAGCAATATAATGTGAAGAGTTATCAGCTAAGTAAAATACCTACATTAACTTTCTCCGGAAACTTTAATGAAAACGCACAACGCCTACATTTAATTTTTTCAAAAATGGCGAACCTTACTTTACCACATCATTTATAACCTTTAGTTTAAACGTACCCATTTTTGATGGGGGCAATCGGAATTCAAAGATTGCATCGGCAAGAATAGACTTCGCAAAACTCAAAACAATATTGAGCAATTGAAATCATCAATTGATAATGATGTTGCGCAATCAAGGATCAATATGAAATCTGCTGTAATAACGATGGATAGCCAGAAAAAAAATATTGAATTGGCTGAACGTATTACAATTCAACCAAATTAAAATATGAACAAGGCCTTGGCAGCAACCAGGAAATTAACCAGGCAGAAGTTGATTTGGTAACAGCGCAAAACTCTTATTACAGCTCTTTATATGATGCAATTATTGCGAAAATTAATTATTTACAGGCTGCTGGTAAACTTTAAAACAAATCACTATCTCATCAATTAAACACAATGCAAAAAATAGCCAAACCCTGTTTATTATTCGTGCTTATCACTCTTGCTGTATCGTGCACTAACAATACCGGAAACGATTTAAAAGCGAAAAAAGCCGACCTTGAAAAGCTTAAAACGGAAAGAGATGAACTTGAAAAAAAAATTGCCTCTTTACAGAAAGAAATTGCAAAGACGGATACGAGCACTGCAGTAGAGCAAAAGCCAAAGCTAGTGGCTCTTACTACCTTTGGCTATGCAGGATTTTAAGCATTATCTTGATCTGCAGGGAACTGTAGATAGTAAAAATATTTCTTACATAACTCCAAAGGTCAGGGTGGCCAGATAAGAGCCATTTATGTAAAACAAGGAGACCATGTAATAAGGCCAGCTTGTTTTGAAACTTGATGATGAAGTAGCTGCTCAAAATGTGATTGCTGTTAAGCAACAAATGGGAAGTGTAAAGGCACAACTTGATCTTGCAAAGATCTGTATCAAAGACAAAAAAATCTTTGGGATCAGCATATTGGTACTGAAGTGCAGTTACTGCAGGATAAGACTAATGTAGAAAATCTAGAAAACCAGTTAAGGCCATACAGGCAAATGTAAATGCAGCACAGGCCAGGCAAATCAAAGCAATGTGTATAGCGATGTTAATGGAGTTGTAGATGAAATAACTGCTCATGTAGGTGAAACTTTTACATGGCAACCCCGTGCAAGGAGGTTACATAAAAATTGTGAATAGAAGCTAATTTAAAAATTACAGTGTCAACGTTCCTGAAAATTATGCAGCCAAAGTATCAAAAGGAACTCCTGTAGAAATTCAAATCCCGGATATAAATAAATCTTTTAACAGTACTATTTCATTCTAAGCCAGTCAATTGGTGTAAACACTCGTGGCTTTACAGCAGAGGCCAGGTGCCTGCTGCATGTACTTAAAGCCCAACCAGGTTGCTCTGGTAAAAATTCTTGATTATTCTGTCCCCAATGCTATTGTGATTAATGTAAACACGTTGCAAACTGATGAAGCAGGGAAATTTGTATTGGTTGCTTCAAAAGAAGGGAGACAAATTAATTGCCAGGAAGCGCAAAGTTGTCATTGGTGAATTATACGGCGACAACATTGAAATAAAAGAGGGATTGAAAGAAGGTGATCAGTTAATAACTGAAGGATATCAGTCTATGTTATGACGGGCAATTAATAACAACCCAGCAGGTGTATAATATACATTATTTTTTGATAAACTGATCAAAGAAAAATTTATGAGTGTAATGGAAAATTTAAAAGAAAGATTTAAAGAATTTGGACCAACAAGCTGGTCAATAAAGAATAAAACTTCTATTTACCTGACTGATCATTTTTGTATCGTTAATGGGTATTTACCAGTTTGCCACATTACCAAAAGAGCAGTTTCCTGATATAGTAATCCCTACTATTTATGTATCAAACCATTTATGTAGGAAACTCTCCGCGAGACATCGAAAACCTGGTAACCAGGCCAATTGAAAAACAATTGAAAGGAATTACCGGTGCTAAGATTAATAAGATTACCAGTACATCACTCCAGGATTATTCTGCCATTACTGTGGAGTTTGAAACCGATGTAAAAACAGAAGTTGCTTTGCAAAAAACAAAGGATGCAGTTGATAAAGCAAAGATAGATTTACCAACCGACCTTACAGAAGAACCCAATGTGCAGGAAGTAAGCTTTAGTGAACATCCAATCATGTTTGTAAACCTGAGTGGTGATTATAACATGATCAGCCTTAAAAAAGTTTGCTGATGATGCGAAGGAAAGCTGGAAGAACTTTCCGAACTTACAAGAGTTGACATAGTTGGCGCCCCGAAAGAGAATTCCAGATCAATGTGGATAATTACAAAATGCAAAGCGCCAATGTAACCTTTGATGATATTGCAAATGCGGTGCAAAGAGAAAATGCAGACATATCGGGAGGCTTGCTGGATGTAGGAAATATGAAACGAACTTACAGGTAAAAGGCCAGTTTAAAGACTGCTTTGATATTGAAAAAATTATTGTTCGCAATACAGGTGGCGCTCCTATTTATTTAAAAGATATTGCCACCATAAAAGATACCGTAAAGAACAGTGAAAGCTATGCACGGCTTAATGGAAAAAATGTAGTAACACTTAATATTATCAAGCGTGCAGGCGAAAATCTTGATTCAAACATCCGATGATGTAAAGAATACGGTGGAGGAAATGAAAGGCAACATATTTACCTGTCAAATCTGAATGTGGTGATAACCGGCGACCAAAGCCGTGCAACCCGTACTTCATTCAATGATCTTGTAAATTCAATAGTTATGGGTTTTTCCTGGTGTTGCTTATCCTGATGTTTTTTATGGGCGTTACCAATGCGTTCTTTGTTGCCTTGTCGGTACCTCTGAGCTATGTTCGTTGCATTTTTATTTTTGCCGGCGGCAGCTATTATTACCGGCTCTGATGTTACTTTAAATTTCATGGTGCTTATTTGCGTTGCTTTTTGGGCTCGGAATTATTGTGGATGATGCTATAGTAGTAATTGAAAATACACACCGGATTTTTGTACAAAACAAAGGAAAAATTTCTGCTGTTGAATCGGCAAAGATGGCTGCAGGAGAAGTTTTTATCCCGGTCTTTCAGGAACACTTACCACACTGGCTCCTTTTTTCCATTACTTTTCTGGCCGGGAATCATCGGGAAATTTATGATCTACCTGCCTACGATGCTGATATTTACATTAACTGCTTCATTGATTGTTGCATTTATTATGAACCCGGTATTTGCAGTGGATTTTATGAACCATCCTGAAGATGCAGCAGGTTAAAGAGAAAATCAGATGTATTCAAAAGCCCGGCTTTTTGGATATCACTTGGTGCAGGAATTCTGTTTGATCTCTGGCGTGTTACTTTTCTAGGAAACCTTCTTATTTCTTTTCTTTACTTGTTGTGTTAAATACTTATGTATTTACGGCCTTATTCATAAATTTCAAAATAGAGTTTTGCCGGCAATCATGAGGCGCTATGAAACTTTTTAAGATGGGCGCTCACAGGATGGAAACCTGTATGGCTTCTCATTGGGAACATTTGGCTTATTTATATTTTCTATAGTATTTTTTGCTGTCAGAAAAGTTCCGGTGGTTTTTTTCCCAAAGGGTGATCCTAATTTTATTTATGTCTATTTAAAAATGCCCGTCGGTACCAGCGTTGATTATACTGATTCGGTAACAAAGAGCCTTGAAAACAAGGTTACAAAGGTAGTTGAGCCCGGATGGCAAGCCGAATCCGATTGTAGAAAGTATTATCTCCAACGTTGCAGTCGGTGCTTCAGATCCCAAGCAGCGGAGACCGTAGCACACAACCCAATCTTGGCAGGGTACAGGTTTCATTTGTTGAATATGAAAAACGAAATGGCAATATCAACAGAGCCTTATCTTGATTCGATAGAAAGCAGTAAAAGGAATTCCCGGTGCCGAAATATCGGTAGCACAGGAAGCAAGCGGGCCTCCAACAGATCCTCCAATAAATATTGAAGTTGCAAGTGAAGATTTTGAAAAACTTACCTCAACAGCCAAAGCGCTTGAAACCTACCTGGATAGTCTGCAGATACCGGGTATGAAGAATTAAAATGGATGTGGATCTTACGAATCCTGAAATTACACTACGGTAAACCGGCGAGCGTGCATTAATAGAAGGTGTTTCCACATCACAAATCGGGCAGCAATTGCGTACGGCATTATTTGGAAGAGAAGTTTCAAAAATAAAAGATGGTGAAGATGAATATAAGATACAGTTACGAAATCTTGAAGTACAACGTCAAAGCCTTTCAGAGTTGCTAAATATGAATATTGTTTTCCGGGACCAGGCGCAGGTGGCGCGGTAAAACAAATCCCCATCAGTTCTTTGGTAGATGTTGATTATACGAGTACTTACGGAAGCATAAAAAGAAAAAATGTAAAGCGTGTAATTACTATTATTTTCCAATGTGCTTAACAGGTTATACACCGACTGAAGTAAATCGCAAAATCACAATCGGCAATTGATAATTTTACCAAAAAAGGGGATGGCGTTACTATTACTCAAACGGGCGAAGGGCAGCAGCAGGCAGAAACAGGCGCGTTTCTTTTAAGGCGTTGCTGTATGCACTTATGATGATACTATTTGATATTGGTGCTTGCAGTTTAATTCAGTTAGTAAGTCAGTAATTATTATTAACTGAAATTGTATTTAGTGTCATTGGTGTCTTACTTGGCTTTGCAATTACAGGTATGGAAGTATCAGTGGTGATGACGGGTATCGGTATTGTAGGCCTTGCGGGTATTGTGTTAAAGAATGGAATTCTGGTAATAGAATTTGCAGATGAGTTAAGAAGCCGCGGAATGAAAACAAGAGAGGCAGTGATACAGGCCGGTAAAACAAGGATTATTCCTGTAATGCTTACGGCCCTTGCAGCCATACTTGCGTTGATACCACTTGCAATAGGCTTCAATATTAATTTCGTAACCATGTTTTCGAGCTAAATCCACATATATTTTTTGGTGGCGACGAGCATCATTTTGGAAACCACTTGCATGGACAATTATTTTCGGGCTTGCCTTTGCATTTTTTATGACATTGATAATGGTGCCAAGCATGTATCTGATTGCAGAAAGACTGAGACGCCCTATGCGCAGGCAATTTGGTGGTACAATGGATTTCGATGCATGGGCATACCGCCGTTAACTATTTTATTTATGCCACTGATGCGGTAACTATGTTCATTCATCGAATGCAGGCTGCAAGAAGAAAAAGAAAGATGGGAAATAAATATGATGAAAGATGGACAGGTAGCTGGTTTTAAATAAATAATTTACTATAACATTAAAACCTGCATA
This sequence comes from uncultured Chitinophagaceae bacterium, assembly GCA_963823975.1. Taxonomy (GTDB): domain Bacteria; phylum Bacteroidota; class Bacteroidia; order Chitinophagales; family Chitinophagaceae; genus Ginsengibacter. Next base: position 47,781 of record CAWGNP010000002.1, read on the forward strand.
GTAATGTGCAGGTTTTTTTATTAATATTTTTATGAGAAAATTGCAGATGTTTTCTCAACAAAAAAATTGCAGTATTTCTTTTTTATGAAATAAAAATTGCAATGCAGTCGTTATAGAAAAAATCTGAACCTATGATAGTTAAAGAGATCGTATGCGAACTGCTTATCGCCATTCACCTCATACTTTTTTTGCAATCAAAAAAGAAATTTAGACTGTAATATTATCTTGCCGCATTCATTTTTATGTGAAAGAGAAGACGTTTTATATCTTCACAAAAAAATTAACATGCCTACAGATCAATACCACGAACCAGCCAGCGAGCTTTCTCATGAAACAAGAACTTTCGCGAGAATGATTACCGGTTTAATGGAAGAAGCCGATGCTATAAACTGGTATGAGCAAAGAATAAGCGTTGAAAAAGATAAAGATGCAAAAGCAATAATGATAAATGCGCAAAAGGAAGAGTTCAAACATTTTTGTATGGACCTGGAGTTTTTGCTTAGGCAGAAAGATGACTGGAGAATACTTGCCAATAACATTCTCGGAAAGAAGGGCGATATTGTTGAACATGCGGAAGCCGGTGAAAAAAAGGTAGATTAGATTTTATCCTACTCGTTTATTTCTTTCAATACATTTTGAATGCGTTCTGTAACCTTTTCAAAAGATGTATAGCCTTGTGCTAACTGATAAAATTTTGTATCGCTCGTTTGTATAAATACTGCGGGAAATCCTGATAACCTTTAGTTGCCTGCATAAAGCAAATTCATAATGGGCTTGTTCTTTATATTTTTCATCATGTAGCTTTTCATAAAAATCTTCTGGGTCAATATTGTATTTTTCCAATAACAAATAATAAGCATTCATCATCAGTAAGATCGCGTCCTTCAAAATGCAAAGCATATTGCAGGTCCGAAGCGAAGCTTACTTGTTGATCAGGAAAATATTCTTTGAAAATACATAAGGCAATGGCAGGTTTTTCAGAGTTGGGAAACCAGTCACTTTGATCAGGATGCTTTATATGCCATAAGTAATCTTCACCAAATTTTACTCCGGTTATTTCTTCGACACGCTTATAAGCGCCTTCAATATATTTCGCTGTAAGCAGCTATGGATACTGGTTCTTCTGGCAATATCATCCCGCCACTAAGCACTTCAAATTCCAATGTATTTTTATATTCGGAATGTATTTTTTTCATTACTTCACTAAAGCCATAACACCAGCCGCAATATGCATCGTAACAGTATATTAAAGTTAAATTCATGAAGCGTTATACAGTATAATTCACGAAGATACCGATCAATAAATTCATCTTTCTTTTTCAGCTTGTATTGCATAATAAATCTTGGATGAGGCAAAGGAATTATCGTTATCAAAAAATTTAATTCATTATTTAGCTTGCTTATATATTTATAATTTTTATCCTCGCCCAGGCAAAAACCAACGTCACTCTGCATTCCAAAGCTTAACTGTTTTTGATTGCAATCAATCACAAAATCTTTAATGCTTTGTTCTAAATTTTTATCATCATAATAATTCATGTTTTTATTATTTTTTGTAAAGCCGAGCGGACTTACAGCACTGAAATAAAAATTTTTATAAAACAACTCAGCGCCGCCATAAGCATTGATCATATCATAAATAAAAATGGAAGACAATTCTATCTTTTTTGCAAATGAATTTTTTATGCCGCATTCTTTTTCAAGACGTATAGGATCAGTGAATGGAATGCCCGTGACACCTGCACCAAACCTTCCCGGATTAATGCCGATGATCATTCGCCGTTTATTATTATCACTATAAAATTTTTTGTAAAACTTTTTACAAAGATCAAAAGTGGCTTTCTCTTTAAATGGATTCATTACTTCCACATCCGCTGGCAGCTTCACTTGTAAATCGAGGCTTTGTAAAAAGGAAAGGATTTTATCGGCTAAGTTCATACGCTTCCATCTTCTTTGAAGAAGATTTTACTGCATCAAATTTATCATCATAATCTTTGCGAAGTGTTTTCATCCATCTGTCCCACCAAAGAAAATATAATCCATAATTTCCTTTAAAATATTGATGATGCTGGTTATGATTTACAGAAGTATTGATCCACTTGCCAATCCTGTGTTTATTGAATCCTTTGGATACAATTCATAACCAAGATGTCCGTATACATTATAAACGATCATTACAAAAAAGAAGATGCCGAGATGCAAAGGATGGATAGGCAATAGTAAATAAAAATACTGCAAAAATTCCCGCTTCCACAATGGCTTCCAGCGGATGAAAAGCATAGGCAGCCCACGGCGAAGGATTGGTGGAATGATGATGCACAAGATGAAACAAACTGAATAATTTTTTATGATGCATCAGCCTGTGCATCCAATAAAAATAAGTATCGTGAATAATGAACATTAATGGGAAGACAAGGAAGAAATACAACCATCCATATTGCTTTATATCAGTATAAAAGAAAGTATGTTTTTTTATTCCAGGCACACTAAGAATGATTAAAGGCACTGATGCAAATATGCAGATGGTGATAATTGAATAACTTATTTCTCTTGCATAATCTTTAGTGCGTGGAAACTTTTTTTGAATCTTTTTATGATCAGCTTTTTTTCTTAAAATAAATAAAATATAATAAATGCAAGTCCTGCAATAATGAAATAACGCAGTCCAATCTTTTCAATGTAAAAAAAATATTTAGTCCAGTTCATTTGAAATTTTTAATCAGGTTTTAGACTTACTTAAATCAAAAAAGTTCAGTGTATAAATAAAGATTAACGCTGTATCAATGCGCTTCCAGCCAATTATCTCCCACACCTATTTCTGCATCTGCAGGCACATCATTAGGAAGCAGTAAAGCATTTTGCATACATTCAATAATGATAGGCTTTATTATTTCCACTTCACTTTTATGTGCATCAAACACCAGTTCATCATGCACCTGCATAATCATTTTTGATTTAAAATTTTGCTTTCTAAATTCATCATGAATTTTAATCATGGCCAGTTTTATCATATCTGCAGCAGTTCCTTGTATCGGTGAGTTGATAGCATTGCGTTCAGCATAGCCACGCACCGTAAAGTTTGATGAATTAATATCTTTCAGCCAGCGCTTACGTCCCATCAGCGTTTCCACATAACCTTGTTCCTTGCAAAAGTTTATAGATTCATCCATATATTTTTGAATATTGGCAAATTGCTTTTTATAATTATCAATAATTTCTTTTGCTTCAGCTCTTGATATGCCAAGTTTTCTGCAAGCCCAAAAGCGCCTTGTCCATAAATAATTCCAAAGTTTACACTCTTTGCTTTATAGCGCATTTCTTTGGTAACATCTTCTTCAGCTACATTAAAAACTTTTGCAGCAGTTGCCGTATGAATATCTTTCTTTTGTTTAAAAGCATCACACATTGCAGGATCACCACTGATAGCTGCAACAATACGTAATTCAATCTGCGAATAATCAGCAGAAATGATTACATGATCGCTGTCTCTTGGAATAAATGCTTTGCGTATTTCTCTTCCTCTTTCAGTTCTTATAGGAATATTTTGAAGATTAGGATTGTTGCTGCTTAAGTCTTCCGGTAACTGCAATCGCTTGCCCATAGCAGGTATGCACACGCTGTGTTTTTTTATTTACTATTTGCGGCAACGCATCTACATAAGTTGATTTTAATTTGTAAGCTCACGAAAGTTTAAAATATCTTCAACAATAGGATTTTCATTTGCAAGTTTCATTAAAACATCTTCACCTGTAGAATACTGACCGCTCTTTGTTTTTCTTCCTTGTATCAATTTGCAATTTTTCAAACAAAACTTCACCCAATTGTTTTGGCGAAGCCAGATTAAATTTAATGCCTGCCTGCTCAAAAACACTTTGCTCGCATCTTGCAGCTTCTTTTTCTAATTCTTTTGAATAAACATTTAAAAAATTCATATCAACTTTTACACCTTCATATTCCATATCGGTAAGCACTTTTACCAAAGGAGTTTCCACTTCATCAAAAACTTTTTCTACTTGTTTGGTTTTTAAAAGTGGAGCAAAAATGTTTTTTAATTGCAATGTAATGTCTGCATCTTCAACTGCATATTCTTTTATTTTTTCAACTTCCACATCACGCATGTTGCCTTGTGTCTTTCCTTTTTTCCCAATCAATTCTTCAATAGAAATTGGCTCATAACCAAGATATTGAGCGCTTAGCAAATCCATATTGCGCCTGCCTTCGCTTTCAATAACATAATGCGCAAGCATGGTATCAAACATTTTTCCTTTTAATCTCAATGCCATACCATTTCAACACCAGCAAATCATACTTTAATATTTTGCCCAATCCAAATTTTTGATTCATCATTAAACAAATCTTTAAAATGATTTAAAATATGAATAACCTGTTTCCTCATCATGCAGGGCAAGGAACATAATAGCCTTCCGTATCTGCATAAGAAAAACTTAATCCCACCAGCTCTGCTTCATTTGCATCAACATGTGTTGTTTCTGTATCAAAAGAAATTTCATTTGCTGCTGATAATTTTTCTACCAAATCTTTTATTGCTTCATCTCCTTCAACCAGGTAATAATTATGTGGAGTATTATTAATATTTTTTTCAGCAGTCAAGCCCGGTTTTTCTTCCGCAACTTTTTCTTCTTCGGGCTTTGGAATCGGCATTTCCATTGCATTTCCGAAGAGATCAGTTTGAATCACCTGCTTCTCTACAACAAAGACATTATATTCTTCACCAAGAATTCTTTTACCAAAGTTTTAAATTCAAGCTCGTAAAAATATCTCTTAAGTGCTTCAGTATTATATGCTTTTACCCTAAAATTTTCTTCATGAAATTTGCAGGAACATTCGGTAATAATTGTTGCAAGCTTTTTACTCATGATTGCAGTTTCTTTTCCTGCTCTTATTTTTTCACCCAATGCACCTTTTATATTTTCTGCATCGGCTAAAATATTTTCAAGTGTTTCATATTCCGCTAACAATTTCGAAGCAGTTTTTTCACCAATGCCTGCAATGCCCGGAATATTATCACAGCATCTCCCATCAATCCAAGAATATCAATCACCTGGCTTACATTTTCAATATCCCATTTCTCACACACTTCTTTTGCCCCATAATTTCAAACTTGCCGCCCTGGTAGCCGGGCTTATAAATTTTTATTTTATCAGTAACCAATTGCCCAAAATCTTTATCAGGCGTTACCATAAAAACTTCATAACCTTCTTTTTCTGCCTGCTGTGCAAGGCCGCCAATCAACATCATCTGCTTCATAGCCATCGCATTCACCACAGGTAATATTAAAGCCTTCAATAATTTTTTTTATATCAGGAATGGAAGCCAACAAATCTTCAGGTGCTTCCTGCCTGTTGGCTTTGTAAGCTGCAAAATCAGTATGCCGTTCTGTTGGTGCCCATGTATCAAAAGCTACAGCAAGATGTGTAGGTTTTTCTTTGTAAGCAAATCAAACAATGTATTGGTAAAGCCAAATTGTGCATTGGTATTTTTTCCTTTGGAAGTAATGATCGGGTTACGGATAAGCGCATAATATGCCCGATAAATAAGCGCCATCGCATCTAGCAGAAAAAGTTTTTTCTCCATTTTGCAAATGTAAGATTATGTTTAAAGATGAATTTTTAAGTAAGTATTAAAACTATCCTGGCAGTTATCAAAGGATCATTAGTTTACTGGCCATATTGTATCGGACATCAATCCAATTACCGCATCAATAATTATACAAACATTAAAATCTTGATTGCAATATAATATGGCAACATTGCTCTCCATGTAGGCCAGTCATGTTTCATATCCGTTCCCCAAATATCGAGCTCATAATTTATGCCTTTATCATATAAAATTTTTGCAAATCTTCCTGCTGCTCCCGGATCTTCATATTCACCGCTTCCGGATAAAATATGAATGTGATGGCTTTTTCTTATGTTACTCAAATACCAGTCATCAGTAAGATTAGGCATATAGTTTTCGGGTGAATTATAATAAACCTGTTCATCATTAAAACCTTTCGTGTATTCATGCAAATCATACACACCACTCATGGCAATAACGCCATTAATAATATCAGGTCGTTTCAAAAATAAGTTCATGCTATGCAATGCGCCAAAGCTTGCACCGCAAATAATTACAGGCGTTTCCCATGATGTACTGTTTTTTATAAAAGGAATTACTTCGTTAAAAACATATTGGTTAAACTGGTTATGCCGTATTGCTTTATGCTCACCGAGCATATTATTATTCATCCAGCTCTCATTGTTTAAGCTGTTGATAGAAAACACTTTTACTTTTCCTGAATCGATGAAAGGTGCAATACTATCAATCAGTTGAAATCTTTCATACTCAAGGTAATCAGCAGCAGCAGTAGGTATCAGTAATAATGCAAATCCATAATCGCCATAAGTTACTATCGGCATTTCCTGGAATACTGATGGACTGTACCATGAACTAAGTTCTCTTTGCATTGATATTTTAAATAAAAATTAAAACTTTAATCCGGTTTTAAAATCTGAGTTTCCTTTAAGGTTACACGATTTTAAAGATATTATCTTCCAAACATTTTTTCCAGTTCATCTTTTTTAAATTCTAAAAAAACTGGTTTACCATTAGGAGTTGTATTGCATATTTCACATGTAAAAATATCTTCAACAAGAGATGCGATTTCTTTGTGAGCCATCGCTGTACCGGCTTTCACGGATTGTTGCCAAGCCATCGAGCGCAATAGTTTTTCTCTTTTGCTGAATGTTACATTCATGCTAAAATGCTTGTATTGCTCCAGCATTTTCTCTAATGATGCTTTTTCATTTCCTTCGCTCACATCTGCCGGAGAACCTTGTATCACAAACGTATTTTTTCCAAAAGGCTCTACCTGGTATCCGAGCAACTGAAGATCAGAAAGCAATTCATTTATTAAAACTGCATCAGCAGGTGCAAGCTCAAATGTAACAGGAAATAAACTGCGTTGAATAGCTATAGGCTTGCCTTTCATCGCATTTACAAAGCGCTCATATAAAATTCGTTCGTGAGCATTTTGCTGGTGAATTACAATAAAACCATTTTCATTTTCAGCAATGATAAACGTTTTATGCACCTGCACAAATTCATCTGAAGATGGTTTTTTATTGGGCTTCGATTGATGTATTGTTCTTACAAAAGAAGGGAAGCTATTGATTTCGTTTTCAGTCTCATGCTCAATTCCATTGGTTTCTTTTTTTACTTCAGTAAGCGAAGCATTCCAATATTCCAGATCGCTTTTATTATCTATAAAATGCGCCTGGTTTTTTTGAGTAAACGTTTTGTACAATGATGAGGAAGCTACTGAAGTTTGTTTATCAAAAGTGAACGGCTTGCTGACTGCATCAGTGTGCTGAATGGATGCATCCAGCTCAAAGTCAAGTGCAGGTGTCACAGAATACTGTGCCAGCGCATGTTTCACTGCAGATTGTACGAATGCATAAACAATTTTTTCGTCTTCAAATTTTATTTCCTGCTTGGTCGGATGCACATTAATATCAAGCCTTGACGGATCCAGGTCAATAAACAAAGTGTACATCGGAAAGCTGTCTTTTGCAATCATATCATTGAACGCATTCATCACCGCATGATTGAGGTAAGCACTTTTTATGAAACGATTGTTTACAAAAAAATATTGATCACCTCTCGTCTTCTTTGCGGTCTCCGGTTTGCCAACAAATCCATAAATATTTAAATAATCCGTTTCTTCTTTAACGCTTACCAGCTTTGCATTGTAGCCGTTTCCAAGTATTTGTATAATTCTTTGTTTTAATGATCCTCTTTCCAAATGAAACACTTCCTGACCGTTAGATGTAAGAGAAAAAAATATATCAGGAAATGCCATTGCAACACGAATAAATTCATCAACAATATGTCGCAATTCAGAAGCATTACTTTTTAAAAAATTTCTTCTCGCAGGCACATTAAAAAATAAATTTTTCATGCTAATAGTTGTGCCTTCATTCGTTGCAACCGGCTCCTGGGAAAGCACTACACTATTTTCAATTTCTATACAAGTTCCAACAGGCTCACCGGCTTTTTTAGTTTTTAATTCTACCTGCGAAACGCCTGCAATGCTTGCAAGCGCCTCACCGCGAAAACCCATTGTTTTTATATGAAACAAGTCATCGATATTTTTTATTTTAGAAGTGGCATGCCGCTCAAAGCTCATCCTGGCGTCGGTTTCGCTCATTCCTTTTCCATTATCAGTTACCTGGATCAAAGCCTTGCCTGCATCATTTATAAAAAGTTTAATTTCTGTGGCAGCAGCATCTACAGCGTTTTCGAGCAATTCTTTTACAGCACTTGCAGGCCGTTGAATTACCTCACCGGCTGCAATTTGATTCGCAATATTTTCGGGCAATAAAGTGATGATGTCAGCCAATCTTACGCGTATTTTTTAGCCGGTAAAATTAACAATTAAAAGGGTAGAGATTTTCAGTAAAAATTATTGTAAGCAAGCAATCAATATTTAATTTTTTATAAAAAAATGCTTTTCATTATTGTTTAACTTGTGATCTTTAAAATTTTTATTTCCTGATGAATAAATCGTTGCTTCTCATTTTATTTTTTATAAAAATTTCTCTTCTTTCTTTTTCTCAATTGGCTGTAAATGATGCAGCCAAACGCTGGGCAGACAGCGTTTTCAATACCTTAACGGACGATCAAAGAATAGCGCAATTAATGGTTTTGCGTGAAAGCAGCTTCAATAAAAATGGAACAGTTTATTATGATTCTTCAATTACTGTTGCAATAAAAAAATATAATATTGGAGGAATTGTTCTTTTCCAGGGAAGCCCTGTAAAACAGGCAAACTTTATTAATTATTTTCAAAGTATTGCGCAAACGCCTTTAATGATTTGCATCGATGCTGAATGGGGATTGGGGATGAGGCAGGATAGCGTGATACCACTCGACCACCAGATGATGCTTGGCGCAGTGAAGGATACTTCTATTATTTCAGCTTATGGAAAGCTGGTTGCGATGCAATGCAAACGAGAAGGCATACAGGTAAACTTTGCCCCTGTGGTTGATATTAATAATAATCCGGATAATCCTGTTATCAATGATCGTTCATTTGGTGAGGATAAAAATAAGGTGGCTGAGTATGGTGTTGTTTACATGAAAGCTATGCAAAATGAAGGCGTGCTTGCATGCGCCAAGCATTTTCCGGGACATGGCGATGTGTCTGTTGATTCGCATCTGGATTTGCCCGTTATTAGTAAAAATATTTCGCAACTTGATTCACTGGAGTTGTATCCGTTTAAACAAATGTTTAATGCAGGCGTCGGCAGTGTAATGATTGCTCATTTATACATTCCATCAATTGACTCAACTCCCAACACGGCTACTTCTTTATCAAAAAATAATGTAACCGGTTTATTGCGCAACAGGCTTCATTATGATGGCTTAACTTTTACGGATGCACTGGATATGAAAGGTGTTGCCAAATATTTTCCTGGCGGCGAAATAGCGGCCCAGTCTGTAATTGCGGGCAACGACATGCTTTGCCTCCCGTCGGATATTCCTGACTGCATTGCAAAAATCAGGGAAGCTATCGACAGTAATAAATTAACATGGAATGATATTTATTCAAAATGTAAAAAGGTTTTAATATACAAATATTTGTATGGTTGTGCTTCGAAAAAATCAGTAAACACTGCTAACCTAACCAATGATCTCAATAAAGATGTAAATGATATGAGACAGCTGGTTGCAGAAAATGCAATCACTGTTTTAAATAATAAGGATAGCGTTTTTTTTCCTTTGCCTATTTTTAATCATGAAGCCATTGCTTATGTTGGTATTGGTATTGATAGCAGCAATGCATTTGCAAAAAGAATGAAAGACGATTACCATGCAAACACATTTTATTTTAATTATAAAGATGATTCTCTAAAAATATTTCCCATTATTGATTCAATAAAGAATCGCTACAAATCAGTGGTAATAGGTGTTCACAACTATGCACGTTATCCCGGCAACAACTTTGGTATTAGTAAAAATGCTTTACAATTAATTAATCAAATTCAGGAAATAAAACAATCCGTCTTATTTGATTTTGGAAACCCTTATGCATTGAAAAATTTTTGCCAGGCAAAAAATCTTATTGCCTGTTACGAAGATGATTCCATAACGCAGCAAACTGCTGCAAATTTCCTGGAAGGGAAAATAAATGCCAAAGGCTCGCTACCGGTTACGGTCTGCAATCAATATAAATACGGATATGGAATTACAACTGAAAGCGCTTTGATGCCTTTTGTTTCTCCGAACAATGTCGGATTAAATGTTGCAAAGCTCTCTGTTATTGATAGTATTGCTGAAAGTGGTATTGCTGCAAAAGCTTATCCAGGCTGCGTTGTATTGATTGCTAAGGATGGGAAGATTGCTTTTCAAAAAGCGTATGGTAAATATAATTATAATACGCCTGAACCCGTTTCCCTGCAGTCAATTTATGATATGGCTTCAGTTACAAAAATTTGCGCCACTACATTAGCAGTAATGAAATTGTATGATGAAGGGAAAATATCTTTGGATAAAACGTTGGGAGATTATCTGCCATCCGTACGTGGAAGCAACAAACAAAATCTTTTAATAAGAAATATTTTATTGCACCAGGCAGGCTTGATTGCTTACATTCCTTTCTTTTATGATGTGATTGATAAAAAAACCAAACAGCCATTACCATCAGTTTTTTTTCAATACAAAACGGATACATTCAGTGTAAGAGTTGCAGAAAATTTATACATGCGTAAAGATTATCTCGATACGATGTATAAAAAAATACTGGATAGCAAGCTTGGTCCTGAAGGAAAATATGTATACAGCGATAACGATTTTATTTTTCTGGGTAAAATAGTGGAAGCCTTATCAGGATTGACTTTGGATAACTATGTTGCCAAATATTTTTATAATCCTATGAGCCTTACATCAACAGGGTTTAAACCGCTTGAAAAATTTAACCGCAACAGGATAGCGCCAACAGAAGATGAAAAATATTTTCGTATGCAGCATTTATGGGGAGATGTTCATGACCCTGGTGCAGCCATGTTTGGTGAGGTAGCAGGTCATGCAGGTTTGTTTAGTGATGTGGGCGATCTTGCTGCCATTATGCAGATGGTATTAAATGGAGGAACATTTAATGGTCATCGCTACATCAATGAAGAAACAATAAGGCTTTTCACTTCATACAACAGCTCATCGAGCAGGCGAGGATTTGGCTATGATAAGCCTGAGAAAGATAATGCAACCAATGCAGAGCCATATCCTTGTAAGTATGCATCACCACTCACTTTCGGACATACGGGTTATACAGGCACATGCGTGTGGGCTGATCCAAAATATAATATTGTCTATATATTTTTAAGCAATAGGGTAAATCCTGATGGCGGTGATAATTCAAAGCTGAGCAAGCTGAGAATAAGAGCTAACATTCAGGATGCTATTTATGAAGCAATAGAAAAATAATGTAATGTTTATTTTTGTTGTCCCGTGAAAAATAATATTATAAAATCAATTACGATGGCGTATCCTTATCAAATTACATCCGCTGAAGAATATAAAGAACAATATAAAAAAAGCATTGACGATCCGGAAGCCTTCTGGGCGCAGGTTGCAGACAATTTTTATTGGCGCAGAAAATGGGATAAAGTTTTGGAATGGAATTTTACAGAACCAAAAATTGAATGGTTTAAAAATGCAAAGCTTAACATAACTGAAAATTGTATTGACCGCCACCTGCAAACGCTTGGAGATAAACCTGCTATTATTTGGGAACCCAATAATCCTGAAGAAAGAACAAGAATAGTAACCTATTCAAGGCTGCATAAAAGAGTTTGCCAGTTCGCGCAGGTGCTTATTAATAATGGCGTAAAAAAAGGTGATCGTGTTTGTATTTACATGGGTATGGTCCCTGAGCTTGCTTATGCGGTGCTGGGTTGTGCGCGTATAGGAGCTATACATAGCGTTATTTTCGGAGGCTTTTCCGCACAAAGCATTGCGGATCGTTTGGAAGATGCACAAGCATCATATATTGTAACCTGCGATGGCGCTTATCGCGGTGGTAAAGACATTCCTTTAAAAAGTATTATTGATGATGCATTGATAGGAAATAAAACGGTTAAAAAAGTAATTGTTTATACAAGAACAAGAGTTCCTGTTTCAATGATTAAAGGGCGCGACGTGTGGTGGGAAGATGAAATGGATTTTGCCGAAACACAAATTGAAAAAGATAATGTAGTAAGCATGCCCGCTACAGAAATGGATGCGGAAGATCCATTGTTTATTTTATATACATCTGGCTCTACGGGAAAGCCTAAAGGCGTAGTGCATACTACAGCTGGTTATATGGTGTGGACCAATTATACTTTTGTAAACGTTTTTCAATACAAACAAGGCGACGTACATTTTTGTACCGCGGACATCGGATGGATAACAGGACACAGCTACATTTTATACGGCCCGTTGAGCGCAGGAGCCACCAGTCTTATGTTTGAAGGTATTCCTACTTATCCCGATGCAGGCAGATTCTGGGATATTATTGATAAGCACAAAGTAAATATTTTATACACAGCTCCTACGGCAATAAGAAGTTTAATGAGTTATGGTTTGGATCCGTTAAAGGGTAAAGATTTATCAACCTTAAAAATACTGGGAACAGTAGGTGAGCCTATCAATGAAGAAGCGTGGCACTGGTATGATGACAACATTGGTAAAAATCAATGCCCGATTGTAGATACCTGGTGGCAAACAGAAACAGCTGGTGTTCTTATATCAAATATGGCAGGCATTACACCTCCAAAACCTGGATGGGCAACGCTTCCCATGCCTGGAGTACAGCCTGTGTTGGTTGATGACAGGGGAAACGAAATAACAGGAAAAGATGAACATGGATTATTAAAAGGTAATCTGTGCATTAAAGCTCCGTGGCCAGGTATATTGAGGACAACTTATGGTGATCATGAGCGCTGCCGCAAAAATTATTTCGCCACTTATGAAAATTTATATTTTACCGGTGATGGTGCCTTGAAAGATGATAAAGGAAATTATAGGATAACCGGAAGAGTAGATGATGTATTGAATGTAAGCGGCCATCGCATTGGCACTGCAGAAGTGGAGAATGCAATCAATATGCATGCAAATGTAGTGGAAAGCGCTGTGGTAGGCTATCCGCATAATATTAAAGGACAAGGTATTTATGCATTTGTAATTACAGAAAAAAAAATTGCTGATGAAGAACGTTCCAGGAAAGATATTCTTGAAACAGTTTCAAGAATAATTGGCCCTATTGCAAAACCTGACAAAATTCAGTTTGTAACAGGCCTGCCAAAAACAAGAAGCGGAAAAATTATGAGAAGAATTTTAAGAAAGATTGCCGAAGGCGAAACAGAAAACTTAGGTGATACAACTACATTGCTTGATCCTGCTGTGGTAGATGAAATAAAAAATAATAAAGTATAATGTCGCTTTTCTTATTCAGATTTGAAGAATGCATCCAAAGCACCTATCAATAAAGGATTTTGATTATGTTCTTCCTGATGAAAAGATTGCTGCATTTCCATTGAATGAAAGAGATAATTCTAAATTATTGATTTATAAAAAAGGAATAATTACAGAGGACATTTATAAAAATATTGCCGGCCATTTACCAGAAAATAGCTTTGTTGTTTTCAACAATTCCAAAGTAATAAAAGCGAGAATTTTGTTTAAAAAAGATACCGGCGGTGTTGTCGAAATTTTTTTGCTGGAACCGTATGGAGAAATAAACGATTACGCAATTATTTTTAATAAAAAGAGTTCTGCAAAATGGAAATGCATGATTGGCGGTGCAGGAAAATGGAAAGAAAAATGTTTAGAAAAAACAATACTAATTAATAATACAGAAATAAGTGTAAAAGTTACACTTATAGAAAAACTTAAGGACGCTTATGTAACAGAAATTAGCTGGAATAGCGATGAACATTCATTTGCAGACATCTTAAGCTATGCAGGCGCTACACCTTTACCACCCTATATTAAGCGAGATGCTGCTGAAAGCGATGCAAAAGCTTATCAAACTATTTACGCAAAAAAAGAAGGCTCCGTGGCTGCACCTACTGCAGGGTTGCACTTTACGCAACATATATTTTCATCCTTAATTAAAAAAAATATTGTCAAAGATTTTGTAACACTTCATGTAAGTGCCGGCACTTTTAAGCCCGTAAAAAGTGCGACCATGGAGAACCATGAGATGCATGAAGAATGGATTGATGTATCAATAGATTTTATTGAAAGGCTTATTAAAAATGTATCTAACAAAATTTTTTGTGTCGGTACTACTTCTGTAAGAACTGTTGAAAGCCTTTACTGGATGGGCATTAAGACAGGTCGAAACCAAAATATCAATATCAACCAACTGGAAATAAAACAATGGGAAGTGTATGAAGCTCCATTGAATGAAGAATGTATTACCGCCAAAGCTGCGTTGGAGTCATTGCTTGATTATTTATCAAAACAAAAATTACAGCATCTCTTTATTAGAACTCAAATTATCATTGCACCCGGTTATTCTTTTAAGATCGCCGATGGATTAATTACCAATTTTCATCAACCCAAATCAACATTGTTATTGTTAGTTGCAGCGATGATAGGTAACGAATGGAAAACCGTTTATGAATATGCGCTTAATAACAACTTTAGATTTTTGAGTTACGGTGATGGTTGCTTAATATTTAGAAATGGTTACATATAGCAAAAGCAGTGTTTATTGCTCTATAGTAACCGGTGTACCAACAGGGATATAGCTATACAAATCTTTTGCTTCCGAATATTTGAGAGAGATGCATCCGTCCGTCCAGTTTTGATAATAATCAACAGTCCACTCTTCCTGAGGCCTTGTAGCATGAATGGCAATACCACCGCCCATTTTTGCATTCTTCGGTATAAGCCCTTCGGCAATTCTTTGTTTAAATTTTTGTATACTTTCCTCGTTGGGATAATCTAATAATAATTCAAAGCTCCATTTAGAATTACTTTTCTTTAGCAATACCTTAAACTTCCCTTCAGGAGTTCTTTTATCACCTTCCACATATTTATCCCTTAAATCATTACTGCCGAAAACACATGGGTAAGTGGCATACCAACCCTGGTCATCAAACACCTTGAGTTCATAATCCTTTTTTGAAATGATTATGTAATAAGGATTATCTCCGGAATTTTTCCTGGTGATTCGTCTTGAGGATGTCGCTGAAACGTTAGCATTTTTTTTAAATGGAATAAAAGAAATAAACAGCAACGAAACAGCCAAAGCTGATAATATAAAAGAAGTACGGGTTTTCATTTTACGGAAGCTTACTGCAATATATTTCAAACGCTAAGGCTTGCAAAATTATTTCAGGGAGCTGCAGTTGATTTAACGAATTTTTTCAACAGGTAAAATACTATAGCGTATTAATCCCATTCTGCTTCGGCTTTTACTCTTTGTTTTTCTACTCTTTTACTTATAAAAATGCTTATCTCATATAAAAGGATTAATGGCACAGCGACAATAGTTTGGCTGGTCCAATCTGGAGAAGGAGTGATGACTGCGGCTACGAATAAGATGATTACATATGCATATTTACGGTAATTTTTCAAAAATTTGGGATTGATGAGATCCAGTTTTGAAAGTACAAATGCAAGCACAGGAAGCTCAAAGGCAAGGCCACATCCCAATATAATATCAGTAAGGGTTTCGATAAAGTCATCAAGTGTTGGCAAGTATTTGTAAACTTTCAATGTACCCAATTGAAAATTGGCAAGAAAATTAAAGGTAAATGGCGCAAGCAAATAATATCCAAAAGCTGCGCCCACAAAAAAACATAGCGAAACCCATCCGATGCTATGCCTTGCATATTTGAGCTCCTTGGGAGATAATGCAGGCTTAACAAAGCGCCACAATTCCCAAAATAAATATGGGAATGCAACTACCAAAGCGCCTATAAAAGATATAGAGATCGCAGACATGAAAGGCCCACTGACTGTGCTTCCCAGCAAGGGAATATCCACAGGAGGCATGCACAAAGACTCGCCAAGATGCAGTCTATGGCTGAGATTGCAAAGACCGGTATAAGTGATAAAATCTTTGCGCGCAGGCGCATAAATAATATTATCAAATACCCAATCAATTCTAAAAAAAATAACGAAAGCAATAACTACCAGCACAATAGCGGAACGTACAATGTGCCAGCGCAGTACTTCGAGATGATCGATGAAACTCATCTCCGTATCGTGTGTATGAATGCCTCTGAACTTCTTAAAAAAAGCTTTTCTTTCTGATGTATTATTAGCCAATGAAAAAGATTCTGTTATAAAATGCAAATATATACGAAGGCATCGATTGAATAGTTCCGGCTAAAGAGTTAAAAACAAATGATCATAAAAAGAAAATATCCGTTAACTAAAAATTAATGCATTGCTTCAGCAAGGTTTACTTTCTTTTTCCGGTTTCCTTTTACCATTAATACAAATGGCACGCAGATCAAAAACGTTAAACCAATATAAAAAAACACATCCATGTAAGATAAAACTGAAGCCTGTTTCATTACTCCGTAATCCATAATTTGGTAAGCTTTCTGCAAAGCATCATTAGGCGTACTGCCTTGCGCAATCATCGCCTGCCGCATACTTGCCACTCTTGATTGTACTGTATAGTTTGTTACATCTAAATTAGATACCAGGTTTGAACGATGCACCATAATTTGCTGTGCCATAAATGTTGTAATAAGCGCAATTCCAAATGAACCTCCAAGCTGACGCATCATTCCCGTGAATGCTGCTCCTTCACCAATTTCTCTTCCCTTTAATGTGCTTAATGAAAGCGTGGTTACCGGTATAAATAATAATGCCATAGCAATTCCCCGCATAATCAGCATCCAGAAAAACGCATCCGCGCCGGTATCAGGTGTAAGTATTTTATAACCCCACATGCAAAAAATAAAAAAAATAAACATTCCTGCGGCTGCCATGAATTGTTGCTTGACACCCGCTTGTAATAACCTTCCTATGAAAGGCATTAAAACAGCAGTAGTAAGTGTAGCAGGTATCAAAAGCAAACCGGCTTGTGTGGCTGTCCAGCCTAAGCTGGCCTGCGTGTATAATGGAATGATGAATGTGGAACCGTATAAGCCAAAACCCATGATAAAAGAGAGAATAGTACCCACTCGGAGATTCCCGTTTTTTAGTACACGAAGATTTACAACGGGATTGTGATAGGTAAGCTCACGCCATATAAAAAAGAATGCTCCTAATACAGCAGTTACTGTAAAAAATATAATGACTGGACTGGAGAACCAATCATCATCATGACCTTTTTCCAAAACAAATTGCAATGAACCAACAAACATAGCCAGAAAACCAATGCCTGCCCAATCAACTTCACCGACTGGAGTTTTTGCACCATAGCGAGGACTTCGTACAAATTGCAATGAAAGTAATGTGGCAATAGTACCCAAAGGAATATTGATATAAAAAATATAAGGCCATGAAAAATGGTCAATAATGTAACCTCCGAGAGGAGGCCCAAGAGTAGGGCCTACAATAACACCCATTCCATACAAGGCCTGCGCCATACCTCTTTTTTCAGGTGGATAACTTTCAGTAATTATGGTTTGCGATGTTACCAATAATGCACCCCCACCTACACCTTGTAAAAAACGAAACAAAATAAGCTCATTAATACCATTGGCATTGCCGCACAAAAAAGAACAAATGGTAAATACAACAATAGAAGCAGCAAAATAATTTCTTCTGCCAAACTGCTGTGCCAGCCAGCTGGTCATTGGTATAATAATCACATTACCGATTGCATACGAAGTAATCACCCAGCCTATTTCGGTGGTAGTAGCACCAAGGTTTCCCTGCATATCTTTAATTGCCACGTTCACAATAGTAGTATCTACTATTTCAAGTAATGCGCAAACTATAGCCGTAATGGTGATGATTACTCTTCGTGAACCATACTCCACTAGTGAATTTTGTTGTGGAATCATTTCAATAACTTTTAGGTTAGATATTCTTAATTAAGATGCACATCAACATCTACATTCATACCAGGCCTAAGCCTGCTCAATAAGGAATCTCCATTGTTTACAAATACTATTTTTACCGGAAGTCTTTGAACCACTTTCACAAAATTTCCACTTGCATTATCGGGAGGAAGCAACGCAAACTGTGCACCTGTAGCTGGAGAGAAAGAAGAAAGTGTAGCCTCAAAATCGTGCTTGGGAAATGCGTCTGCATGTACAACTACTCTTTGTCCTATCTGCATTTTCTTATACTGAGTTTCTTTAAAATTTGCTACTACCCATAAGTTGCTGTTATGAACAATACGAAATGTTGACTGCCCGGCCTGTAAAAATTGCCCTACTTGTATATTTACAGTTGAAACCAATCCATCTTCGGGGGCTATAATAATTGCATAAGATAAATTAAGCTTTGCATCTTCCACATCTACTTCACGTTGCTTTACTGCAGCCTCTGCTACAGCAATTTGTTGTGCTGTTGCACTGCTTTGAGATGATACAACGCCCGTCTGTGTTGAGGCTTGCCTTTTTTGTTGTTGCAAAATCTGCAATTGTCTTTCGGCAAGATCTTTTGCTGCCTGCGCCTGCTCAAACTGTTGCTGGGTTATTGAATGATCTTGTATAAGATTTGCATAACGGTTATAGTCTTGCGTCGCCCTCGTTACATTAATTTGTGCCGCTGCGATCTGAGCATCTATGGTAAGCACACCTTGCTGTGAAGTTGCAATGCCAGAGCGTGCTGCTGCGGTATTTGCACGTGCAGCATTTACGTTGCTCTGTGCTGTGGCAAGTGCAGCTTCTGCCTGGTCTACCCTTAATTTAAGATCACGATCGTCCAGAACAAGAAGCGTATCTCCTTTGTGTACAAATTGGTTATCCTTTACTCTTACTTCCTTTACATAACCTGAAACCCGCGGTATTACAGGGCTTATATCGGCTGCTATCTGTGCATCATCAGTTTCCTCATGATGCTTGGCATAAGTATATTTTGTAATTCCAAACCATCCGCCAAGTAGGATCATCATAATAAGAATGATCAGGAAAACTTTACTGTTCTTCTTTGGTTCCGGAGCTGAATTATTATTAGCTTCTGACTGCGAAGATTGCGGCGTGCTTTTTTCGTTTGATTCCATAAAATTTTTTTATATATACTTTTTTATTGGTTTGATAATATTCCTGATGTCTGAAGCAATTTGCTGTAAGCAAGCAGTACATCAGCTTTTGCGACTGCAAGATTTATTTGTGACTGCAATAGAGACACATTTGCATCTAAAAGATCTGTTGTATTTACAAGGTTGTTTTCGTACTTATTTTTTGTTATTCTGTAATTTTCCGTGGCCTGTGCAACAGCCTGTTCGTAAACAGATATTTTTTTATTGCTTAATAAATAATTTTCATAAGCCTGGTTAATGCTAAGCTTTATGGCATCATCCAATTGATCCTGGCTTGCAATAACTTCTTTTTCTCTTGCCTGCGCCTGTGTTACCTTAGCTTTCGTTGTCCATAGCGAACCTATATTCCATTTTACACCAAGGCCAACATCTATTGCATTAGTGATGCTTAAAAAATGAGGAATGTCTGCAGCAACATAACCACCTGTTACAGCAATGCTTGGAAGCATATCTGCTTTCGCCAGCGCAATGCCTGTGGTTGCTGCTTTCTTCCGAAAAGATAGTGCCATTAAATCTTTCCTGTTTTGCAGCGCAAGCTGTTCATAATCTTCCAGGTTTTTTAATGTTATATTTTTTTCAAAGCTGGCTGAGTCGGTAACAAGTACTGTGTGCTCCGGCAAGCCAAGCATCAAATTCACGTTTACGTTGGCTATCCTTTGATTATTTTCTGCATCTAACACAGATAATTCGATATCAGAAGACTGAAGCTGGGCCTTCAATAAATCATTTCTTGCAAGCAATCCATTTTGTTCCAATCTTGATAATACAGAGTCCCGATATAAAGATTGTCGCAGGTTTTCCTTCACAACGTTTACAGTTACTGTTGCTTTGTACAAATTAGTATAAGCATTAATAGTATTTAAAATAACCGCTTCTTTGTCATTTGCTGCATCGAGTATTTCAGCCTGTTGCAAATATTTAGCAGATTCAATGCCATAGCGTATTTGGCCGCCTGCATACAAAGGATAAGCGATGTTAGCCATACCGTAAAAAGCCTGATTTACCTTTGTTGAATTAGTAGTAGTGCCTGAGCCTCCGGTAGTATCCTGATGAGAGAAAGCCGAAGTTTTTAAGTCAATAGTGGGATTAGTAAGGCGAAGATAAGAGCCGCTTATGCTTGCATTTGGAAGCCTGTTATTCTTTGCTTGTAAATATGCAGCATCAGCTTCTTCTATTTTTGCCGTAGAAATTTTTAATTGCTTACTGTTTTTTACGCTTAGGTTTATTGCATCCTGCAATGTAAGGCGCATGGTGCTATCCTGTGCCAGGCAATGCAAAGAAGGTAACAGTAACATTGCTAAAATCGCTGCTGCTAAAATGTTTTTTATTTGTTTCACGAAAAATATTTTATTGATGCTTATTATTTTTTAATAAATGAGAACGCATTAATTGTTTCAAATGATTGCTCATTCTTTCCTTAAATTTTTTGCTGTGAAAAGGGTTAAAATCTTTGCTCTTATGCAAAATTTTCCTGCACATGGTCTCAGAAGAAAGTAAATAACTGATACTGCCAATAATTGTTGCAATTGTAAGTTCAATATCAATGTCTTTTTTAAATTCTCCACTATTTATGCCACTTTGTATAATTGCCTGTATTGAATAAAAGTTGCGTAACAATATCCTGGTTATTTCTTCTTTAAGTTCAGGCCTTTTTTCAAGCGATAATTCTCTTTGTAAAAGCTGATGAAACTGCGGACCGTAAAACATTCTTTCAATATAATTATCAACTATTACATTTATTTTTTCAAGGTGAGAAAGCGATGTATTGTGTTCTAACTCCTGGAAAACGCCTTGTAAATAAGAAATTTTGTGTTCAACAAGTTTTTGAAATAAATTTTCCTTTGAGCCAAAATAATAACTTATCATAGCAGGGTTGACAGCTGCATCAGCAGCGATCTCTCTAACCGATGCTCCCTCAAAGCCCTTCTGGCTAAAGAGTTTCATAGCTGTTGATAATATTACTTCCCGCTTATCCATTTTTTTATGAAGGCGCAAAGTTAAACAGTTGTTTGAAATTAAACAAACGTTTAATTAATTTTTTTTAATAAAAAAGGTATTGCCTTCACCAAGCAATACCCCCAGAAATTAAAAACCTAAACTTCTATCCCAGTTTTGCATCCGTCGAAATATCTGCGTTCAGCAGTTTCGAAACGGGACAATTTTCTTTTGCATCTTTCACACTTTCATTAAATGTTTCCTCGCTAATGCCGGGAATTTTTGCAGTTACTGTAAGATGAGATTTTGTTATAGCACCATTATCTAAAGTGATATCACATGTAGTTTCTATTTCATCCGCCGTAAATCCAGCTGCCTGTAAAACAAAGGTCAACTTCATTGTAAAGCAGCCAGCATGAGCGGCAGCTATCAATTCTTCAGGATTAGTTCCTGTACCTTCTTCGAACCTTGATTTGTAAGAGTATTGTGTTTTATTAAGCACTGCACTTTGTGTACTTAATGTTCCCTTGCCATCTTTTCCGGAACCTTGCCAAACGGCAGTTGCATTTCTTGTCATGTTTTATTTAGTTTAAATTTTTCTGTACAAAATTAAGATGGAGTGACAACAATTATTCCGGAAATTCTGAGGAAGGAACTCTTACCAATCCTCGTCCATTAATAATGTGCCAGCTTTTAAAATCCTGTGGAGCATCCAGTCCATCACCATTTATTATTTGTGTAGGTGTACGGATTCTTACTGGCTTATCCGTATAAAATTCATGACCCGTTTTTGCCCTGTCCCAATAGAGCTCATTACAATAAAGTGTATCGCCTTTTACATTAAAAACAACAACGCTATCTTTTAAAAAAACCTTGCTTTCTGTTTCCATGTATCGTCCGTAATGCGCGTCCATCTTGCTTTCTATGTGAAGGCTGTCATCATAAAAATCAGTGTGCAATGTTTTGGTGAATTCTATATACGGTATTGTGTCTTCATGCCTAAGCATATACGGCGCTAATAGTTTTGCTTTTGTTTTATCAGCAAGGCTATAAATAATTGTGACCTGTTTGGCTTCTTCAACGCCAATTTTTTTTTCGGTAAACTGGTTAAGATCTTTCAAGGAATTTTCGCAGGAGTTTATAGAAAGAAATAACAGCATTACAGATATTTTATACAAAATATTATAGTAAAATTTATTATTCATCTTTATAAAATCCGTTACTGGTTGGCCTCGCTTATTGCATATAATCCTTTAAAAATAAAATCGGCGTCACTTATTATTTTGCTTTTTATAAAAGGTGAAAAATAAGAAGCATAACCACCGGTAATGATCACATTTAAATTATTAAATTTTTCATGGTAAGCATTTATAACGCCATCTATCTCAAACGCAAGCCCCATAACAACGCCGCTAATGATATTGGTTTTAGTATCGTAACCTGTCAAAGGAATCGAAAAAGCAGTGGTTGTATCAATTTTTATAAGAGGTAGCTTGGCTGTAAAAGTATTTAGCGAAGCGAAGCGCATATTCATTCCCGGTGAAATACTGCCTCCGATGAACTGGTTATATTTATTAATAAAATTATAGGTAACACATGAGCCCGACGCAATAACAAGATTATTTTTTTCTTTATAAAAATAAGAGGCTGCAGCAGCAAGTGCAAGCCTGTCGGCCCCAATGGTTTCCGGCTTATCAACCGGCGTTGTGAATGGCAGCTTCGATTGTGAATTTAGTTTATGAAACAAACTTTTTTCTGCAAGTATTTGCTCTATATTTTGGTTATGATTGATAACAGACGATAGTATTGTTTGTTGCGGTGTATATTTTTCAAGCAATGTTTGCAAAGTACTGTCACTGCTATCTTTCAAAACAATTGTTTCTGTGAGAGAGTCGTTAGTAAATACTCCACATTTAAGAAGTGTATTGCCAAAATCAAAACATAAAGTTTTCTTCAAAATGCTATAGTTTAAAAGATCTTTTTTTAAGAAATATTAAAGCCGCTTATATTTTTAAAATGTCCGTTCAGCTTTATTTTTTCTTTCAACAATTCCATTTCGGCTACTACAGGTAATACTTTTGCAAGATGCCGTTTCAAATATTCCAGCCGCTGTAATTCCGTGGTAAGCGATAAAAATTCATATTCCTCTTCAAGCGTAAGCCCTGCATGATGTGCAACATCATACGCTCCAAGTTCTTCATCAGTTTTTTGAAAAGGTTTATTCACTTTTAAAAGTTTATGAAGCTCCTTTATGGCAGCTACCACTTTTTCCAAAAGTAATTGTCGGCCCTCAAAGTTATTTGCCGGATAACTCACAATGGCGCCGCTATATAATTTCTCAGGCACCTCATTTATTATCTCAAGCACCCTAAAAATTTTCTGGCCGCGCGTTTTAATATCCATCTCGCCATTTTCGTATGTTTTTGAAATCTCCGTCACCTCTACTAATGTGCCGAGCTCATTCATTTTATTATTAATAACTACAGGAATACCGAAAGATTTTTTTTGCGTAGCACATTCAGAAATAAGTTGTTTGTATTTGGCCTCAAATATATGCAGGTTAAGGCTTTCACCGGGATAGACCACAATAGACAATGGAAATATAGGAACGAAATTGGTCATTATATTTTTTTAAAAAGCAAATTTACAATCATGCAGTGTAACAGGAAATTATATACAATTGTATTATCATAATTACAACACATTAAATCTTTACATTTGAACATAACTATAAATGAAAGGATGTTGATCAGTGGATTTAGCATGGTGCGTAATGCTACTAAATTGTATTATCCGGTCAAAGCTTCTATTGAATCCATTTTGCCCATTGTAGATGAATTTGTAATTGCTTTAGGAGATTGCGATGCAGACGACCGCACGCTTGAAGAAATACAAAGCATATCGTCTAATAAAATAAAAATTATTCGTACAAAATGGGATATGGAAACTTATGCGAATGGTGCAGAGTATGCGCATCAAACGGATATTGCTAAAGAGCATTGCAAAGGTGATTGGCTTTTTTATTTACAAAGCGATGAGGTAGTACATGAAAAGTATTTGTCTGTAATTAAAAAAAAATGTGAAGAGTTACTGAGTAATAAAAAAGTTGAGGGATTATTATTTAACTATAAGCATTTTTGGGGCGATTATATCCATTATATTGTTTCACATGCGTGGTATGCAAATGAAGTAAGGATCATCCGCAATGACCCTGAAATCCACTCGTGGCGGGATGCGCAATCATTCAGGCGTATTCCTGGTTTCAATGGAAAAGATTTTTTTCAAAAAAAAAATACATCTAAACTTCATGTAACAAAAGTACCTGCAGATATTTATCATTATGGTTGGGTAAGGCCACCGCAACTAATGCAAAAGAAAAGAATTTCATTTGAAAATCACATGGGCAACACTGAAAAAGCAACATCGATTTTATTAAATGATTCTTCCGAATTTAACTATGGAAAGTTGAGCAGATTAAAAAATTTTCAAGGAACACATCCAGAAGTGATGAACGATTTTATTAAAAGAATGAATTGGCAACTTGAGCTATATCCTTATAATAAAAAACTAAAAAAGCATAAGCACGACAAATTAAAAAACAGGTTAATAAGCTTAATTGAAGAGTATTTATTGAATGGTCAACAGATTGCAACTTTCAAAAATTATAAATTGATAAAGCCTTAATTACCCGATAACATCTTTATAAAGTATATCTTTTTTAGATCCCCATTTTTCTTCCAGTGAAATAATATTTTTTTTATCAGCGAATGGAATAAGATTTTTTGAGCGCAACGTGAGTCGCTGATAATGATGAAAATAAATACCCAATGCAAGTTGTATAGGTTTCACATCATGATATTGAAGCCATCTTTCTTTTGTTCTAAAAAAAAGATCGAAGTCGGCAAACTGCATTCTTTCATCCCATAAACCAAGTGTATCAAAAACATCTTTTTTAATGACAATGCATGAACCACTAAAACCTTCAATTACTTTGTCAGAAAATATTGAATAACGTTGATCACAAAATCTCTGAAAGTCGCCATACATAAGATTTAACATGAGTTTTAATGCCAGAGTGTTTGTACCCATTAATGCACGGACAATATATTTTATACGTTTCCATTTCTTATGCAATTTTCGCTGCTGTATTTTATTTTCGAGATGATCGTTGGTAGCAAAAGAAATGACATCAATATTTTTTTCAGTCATGATTTTTAATATTCTTTCACCCCAATTTTTTGATAGTATGAGATCGTTATTAAGAAAGGCGAGGTAATCAAATTTTGCAACTGCAATGCCCTGGTTCTGGCAATGCGGATAAGAATAATTAGCAGTATTTTTTATTATAACATCTGCTTTACTTCCAAAAAATTCACGGCTGCCATCCGTTGAATTATTATCCACTACGATAAGCTCAAAAGGCAAGGTGGTATTGACCTTTAAAGATTCATAAAAAAGCTTGTTCATTGCAAGTTGATTATGAACTGAGGTGATAATGCTTATCATTTTTAAATAATAAATGAGTGTAAAACTAAAATAAGAATGCTTATAAATAACTTCATATATCTTATTTTGTATGGTTATAAAAAAAACATTTCAAAAGCAATATGTATTTTGACAATGAACAAGTTGCCATGCTTCATCGCGGCGATTTTCGTTCACTTTCACGAGTGATTTCGTTAATAGAAAATGAAGCAAAAGGCTACATTGATTTTTTAAAAAATTTATCATTTAGTAATGCAAAAATTATTGGTATTACAGGAGCGCCTGGGGCAGGCAAAAGTTCGTTGGTAGATGCGATCATTGCAGAAATGATTAGTGACAATAAAAAGGTTGGTGTGCTATGCGTTGATCCTTCATCTCCTTTCAATCATGGTGCATTGCTTGGTGACAGGATACGCATGAGCGAATGGTATAATCATCCGGATGTTTTTATAAGGTCCTTGTCCAGCAAGGGTTCGCTGGAGGTCTTCATCCGAAGATTATTGAAATTACAGATGTAATGAAAAGTGCTGCTTTTGATTATATTATTATTGAAACTGTTGGAGTTGGTCAGAGTGAAGTAGATATTGCAGCATTGGCCGATGCTACGATTGTCGTTCTTGTTCCTGAAGGCGGTGACGTGATACAAACTATGAAAGCCGGCATTATGGAGGTGGCGGACATTTTTGTAATAAATAAATACGACCGGCCGGGTGCCGATAGCTATTTTAAAAATTTGCAGCAAATGCTTGCGCCTGCTTATGCTTATAGCAAGAAAGAGATTCCTGTATTAAAAACGATTGCTTCGCAAAAAGAAGGGGTTCATGAACTATTCACCATTCTTTCTGCCTGGAAATTTGAGGATATGAGTGATAAGAAAATGAATTTGTTTGCCGAAAAAATCTGGATGATTATTCAGCAACAAAAAATGAAAGATATTGATAAGTCAGCGTTTGTAAAAGAGGTACATGAAGCTGCATCACAGCCAGGGTTCAATCTATATCGCTTTGCAGAAAAGTATTATTGAAAAAATTTTAATGATTGTTCTTCCACCATTTGTAACCAATAACACCAATGGCCGCATAGGGTACAATCATTAAATAAATAATTCCGGAATTAAAGCCCTGAGCGGGCTTGCTGCCCATCTGCTGAACTGTTTTTGTGCAAATAGAACATTGTGCAAACGAACTATTTATGAAAAGAAGTGAAATGAAGAGGATAGTAAAAAATATGATAAATGCTTTCTTCATAATTTCTTCAAATTTACAAAACTTATATCAGTAGCATCATTTTATCCAACCTCTTCTACCTGCTGTTTTTGAGTTTTCTTTCTTTCATCTTCATCTAAAATAACTTTTCGCATGCGAATATGTTTTGGCGTTACTTCAATGCATTCATCCTGCTGAATATATTCCATGCATTCTTCCAGCGTCATTAAAGTTTTAGGCGCAATGCGTGAAGCATCATCACTGCCGCTTGCGCGGTGATTGGTTAAGTTTTTTTGGCTCTGTTGCATTTACAACAAGATCACCTGGCTTAATATGCTCGGCAATTATCTGCCCTGCATAAACTTCTTCACCCGGATCAACAAAAAATGTTCCGCGATCCTGCAATTTATCAATAGAATAGCCTGTTGTTTTTTCCTGGTTTTTTGAAAGCAGCACACCATTATTTCTGCCCGGGAATATTGCCTTTCCATGGCTTATATTCAAAAAACCGGTGCGCCATTACTGCTTCACCTGCAGTATTGGTAAGCATGTTGGAACGCAAGCCAATCAATCCTCTTGAAGGAATTTCAAATTCAAGATGCTGCATTTCCCCTTTCGTTTCCATGACATGCATTTCGCCTTTGCGCTGGGTAACAAGATCAATACTTTTCCGCTATATTCAGCAGGCACATCAACACCAAGATTTTCATAAGGCTCACATTTTTTGCCATCAATATACTTTTACTAATAACCTGCGGCTGCCCAACGGTTATTTCATAACCTTCACGGCGCATGGTTTCAACCAAAATACTTAGATGCAAAATACCGCGTCCAAATACCAAAAAGCTATCAGCACTATCAGTATCTTCAACTCTTAAAGCAAGATTTTTTTCAGTTTCTTTCATCAAGCCGGTCGTTCAAATGGCTTGATGTAACAAATTTTCCATCTTTTCCAAAAAAAGGAGAATTATTAATGCTGAACTGCATGTTCATAGTTGGTTCATCAACACTTATAACAGGCAATGCTTCAGGATTTTCAAAATCAGCAATGGTTTCACCGATATTAAAACCTTCAATGCCAACAACAGCACAAATATCACCGGCATTTACTTCGGTAACTTTCTTTTTCCCATTCCTTCAAAAACATATAATTCTTTTACCGCTGCTTTTTTCAATTGTTCCATCTAGCTTCATCAATGAAATTGGCTGATTTTCTTTTATCGTACCGCGTGCCAACTTTACCAACTGCAATTCTTCCAAGAAAAGAAGAATAATCAAGCGAAGTGATCTGCATCTGCAAGATTCCTTCAGCTTACTTTTGGTGCAGGCACATATTTTCAAAATTCCATCGAGTAATGGCGATAATATCTATCTGAAGGTGTTAATGAATCGTATTCATCCAGCCATGTTTGCTCGATGCCATAAAATAGTTGGAAAATCAAGTTGTTCTTCGGTTGCATCAAGATTAAAAAACAATTCAAACACTGCATCATGCACTTCATCAGGACGGCAATTTGGTTTATCAACTTTATTAATAACAACAATTGGATGAAGATCTAACTGCAATGCTTTTTGCAACACAAAACGTGTTTGCGGCATCGGTCCTTCAAAAGCATCAACCAACAACAAAACGCCATCAGCCATTTTTAAAACGCTTTCCACTTCACCGCCAAAATCAGCGTGACCAGGTGTATCAATCACATTTATTTTAACACCTTTATACATTACGGAAACATTTTTACTGAAAAATGGTAATGCCTCGTTCTCTTTCAAGATCGTTGCTGTCCATTATCAGTTCACCGGTTTCCTGGTTATCCCTGAAAAATTTTGTGCTGTGTAGAATTTTATCTACCAGAGTTGTTTTGCCATGGTCAACGTGCGCAATAATTGCAATGTTCCTTATTTCCATACGGGTGATTTAATAATATGCCTTATTTTTTAAGTGTGCAAAGGTACTGTAAATAAGCGTTTAAGGCAAGTGGAAATTGAAAGCATAATTATTTATTTATATAACAATTATTATGGCTGTCAGCATTTGGTTCTTTGCTAAGCTACAGTTCCCGTCATACGCAATACTCCGCCTCGAGGCTGCCGCACAAAGCTTCAGCGGGGTATTTGCTTCTGCCGGGCAGCTCTTCAGCTTTTATTTCATTGGGCACCAAGCAATATTTTCTTATAAAAATTATACGCTTACAAAAAGTTAAGTTAGTTTTAATCAAATACTTTATGAGAATATATTTACTTCCCTTGCTACTTATTTGTAGCTACTGCAATGCACAGGACAGCATAACACTTACCGACATACGCTCTGCTGAAAAAATTTTCGCTGCATTTTACTGAAGCCAAAGAAGATTCTCTTGTTAGATAATGTACAATCCGAATCAAAAAACTTTTGAAACGATGCATCACTTTTCTCTTGAACAATGCAGTGCCTATACCATGGCACAAAGCCCGGTGTTGCCGTACATGGATTTGAACAAAAAACAATTGCCTGTAAAATTCATCAGTCCCTGCTGGCATTAAGCTTCCGGCAAATAAAAATGACCTGGCATTTTATTCCATTCTCAGCTCGCATCTTGATAAAAAACAAAAAGATATCTTCTGTTGACTCTTACAAAATTTTTTATTGACCGGCTAAAAAAATATGGTGATACACTTGCAATGTGTTATTTCATTTACGGCTGATATTGCCATGCTAGCAGGCAGCACGGCTGATAAAGAAATTGCCGCAGGCAAATATCGCGGCCCGCTTCATGGCATTCCTTATGGATTAAAGGATCTTATTTGCGGTACGCGGAACAAAAACAACCTGGGGAGCTGCAACCTACAGAGACCAGGTAATTGATAATGACAGTTATGTATTTAATAAACTCACGGAAGCAGGTGCAGTACTGATTGCAAAACTCAACTTTAGGCGCCCTGGCCATGGATGATTACTGGTTTGGCGGCCGAACAAAAAATCCCTGGAAGATGCTGGAAGGCTCCAGTGGTTCTTCGGCGGGCTCGGCAGCGGCAACAGTTGCAGGGCTTGTTCCTTTTGCTATTGGTACAGAAACGTATGGCTCTATAATATCGCCTTCAACGGTTTGCGGGGCTACCGGTTTACGTCCAACATTCGGCTCAATAAGCAGGAGCGGGGCAATGACACTTTGCTGGAGCCTTGATAAAGCGGGCCCGATATGCAGGAGTGCGGAAGATGCTGCAATCGTATTTAATTATTTGCATGGCACCGATGGAAAAGATGCCGCCGCAGTAGATATGCCATTTAATTATACCGGCAAAGCAGATCTGTCAAAAATGAAAATTGCTTATGCAAGAAATTATTTTGGTAAAAAGGATACACTTGGAAATGAAAATGAAGTGCTGGATGTTTTTAAAAAAGCAGGCGCACAATCTGATTCCCGTTGATTTTCCTGATTCCGGCATATATAATTTTGATATGATTGGAATTGTAATAGGTTCTGAAAGCGCTGCTGCTTTTGATGGCTTTACAAGAACAGGGCTTGATGATAAAATGAACCGGCAGGGAAAAGGAGAATGGCCCAATTACTTCAGGGCGTCAAGATTTATACCTGCTGTGGAATATATAAATGCAAACCGGCATCGCTATTTGCTGATGCAAAAAGTAAATGAAGTAATTGAAAAATATGATGCGATCATTTGCCCAACATGGGTAGGCAACCAGGCTGCAATTACCAATCTTAACAGGAAATCCTGCTATAAGCATTCCTACAGGATTTGATAAAAATAATGCTCCTACAAGTATAACTCTTGTGGGAAAATTATATGATGAAGCAACAATACTTGCTATTGCAAAAGTTTACCAGGATGCCACTCAATGGAATAAAATGCATCCGGATTTTTTTAAATAAAAGAATAAAAGTTGAAAATTTGCGTACATGATTATCTTCATAGGATGTTAGGAAAGAATTTTATTTGTCAATGCAATAAAATCATAAAATACTACAAAGCAATGCGTTCAATTTTATTGTTTTTATTTTGCAACCTATCATTTGCCCAAACAAAAAAAATCACGGGTTTTTATGAAAAAAATGTTGAACGAGCTAAACCTTGAATCAGCATTCGATAAGAATTTAAGCAAAGAAAATATTGGTGAAAATATTAAAAGGCTTTCGGCAAAGCCACATCAATATGGTTCTCCCGGCAGTAAAGAAAATGCCGAATATATTGTAAGCTCAGTTTAAAAAATGGGGATGGGATGCAAAAATTGAAACCTTTCATGTGTTGTTTCCAACACCAAAAACAAGGTTGCTGGAAATGACATCTCCAACATCATACAAAGCATTTTTAAAAGAACCTGCATTTAAAAGAAGATGCAACATCCGGCCAGCAGGACCAGTTGCCTACTTACAATGCATGGAGCGCAGATGGTGATGTTACGGCTGAACTGGTATTTGTAAATTATGGCTTGCCGGAAGATTATGAAGTGCTGGATAAAATGGGAATTGATGTAAAAGGAAAAATTGTAATTGCAAAATATGGCCATAGCTGGCGTGGCATAAAACCAAAAGTGGCGCAGGAGCATGGCGCTATTGGTTGCATTATTTACAGTGATCCGGCAGATGATGGATATTTTCAGGGAGATGTATATCCAAAAGGCGCTTTTAAAAATGAATATGGTGTGCAGAGAGGTTCAGTAATGGATATGGTGATTTATCCCGGCGATCCTTTAACACCGGGAATTGGTGCTACTGAAAATGCAAAAAGACTGGACAGGTTGCAGGCGCCTAATCTTTTAAAAATTCCTGTATTGCCTATAAGTTATCATGATGCAACACCTTTGCTTGAAGCACTTGATGGCCCTGTTGCTCCGGACAACTGGCATGGTGGTTTGCCATTTACTTATCATATTGGACCTGGTAAAACAAAAGTTCATTTGAAAGTTGCTTTTAACTGGGATATGGTTCCCTGTTATGATGTGATTGCAAAAATTCAGGGTTCAAAATTTCCTGATGAATGGGTAATAAGGGGCAATCACCAGGATGCATGGGTAAATGGTGCGGCAGATCCGGTCAGCGGGCTGTCGGCAATGCTTGAAGAAGCAAAATCAATTGGATCAATGTTAAAAACCGGATGGAAACCTGACCGCACAATTGTTTATTGTGCATGGGATGGAGAAGAGCCTGGATTGCTTGGTTCAACAGAATGGGTGGAAGAACATCAAAAAGAATTACAGGAAAAAGCGGTGTTGTATATTAATTCAGATGGAAATGAGCGCGGTTTTTTAGCTGCTGAAGGTTCACATGCTCTGGAACCTTTAATGGATGAAATTGCAAAAGGTATTAAAGATCCGCAAACAAATGTAAGTGTATTCGAACGCAAAAAAGCCAACGAGGTCATATCAGCAACGGCAACAGAAGCAAAGAAAAAAACATTGGATGAAAAAGAACTGAAATTAGGTGCGATGGGTTCCGGTTCCGATTATTCTTCTTTTATTCAGCATGCCGGTATTCCTGCATTAAATCTTGGATATGGCGGAGAAGATAATGGCGGTGAATACCATTCTATTTATGATTCTTATGATGATTATCTCCAAATTCAAAGATCCGGGTTTTCAATATGGTGTAACATTGGCGCAAACCGCAGGCCATGCCGTTTTAAGAATGGCCGATGCCGATGTATTGCCTTTTGATTTTACACATTTATACAATACTGTAAATGATTATTCAAATGAATTGATAAGCCTTTTGCAAAAAATGAGAGAATCAACTGACATTGAAAACCAGATTATCAGATCCGGGTGATTACAATGTAGGTGAAGATCCAACAAAAAAATATATTGTTCCTGTTGCAAAACAGCTGAAGTTCCTTATCTTGATTTTTCTCCGTTGCAAAATGCATTGGAGCAATTGAAAAAGAGTACAGATAGTTTGCAAATAGTCTTTGAAAGCAGAATAAAAGACAATAGCTGTAACCGTTGCTTTTAACCAGTCACTTTATCGGGCCGAACAACAATTACTTAGTGAACAGGACTTGCCGCGAAGAGCATGGTATAAACATACTTTGTATGCTCCTGGTTTTTATACAGGATATGGTGTAAAAACAATGCCGGGTATCCGTGAAGCCATCGAACAACGAAACTGGAAAGAAGCACAGGAACAAATTCAACAGATGCGAAAGTTATTAATAGGCTATCAGATTATTTTAATGCAACTACCACTAAGAATCCTAAAAAGTAGTACTGTCTTAACAAATAACTCATCCACAACGACAACGTTTATCACATTCATAAAATATAATTTCTTCCTTTTATTTTCATCTTTCAGTTGTAAATTGCATACCCTTATGCGTTTTCAACTCAACTCATCCTATAAGCCTGCCGGTGATCAGCCACAGGCAATTGAACAACTAACACGAGGGAATTCTGGAAGGAGAAAAATACCAGACATTGTTAGGCGTTACCGGCAGTGGTAAAACATTTACCATGGCCAATGTTATTCAAAATGTGCAACGGCCAACACTGGTGCTTACACATAATAAAACCTTGGTGGCACAGTTGTATGGTGAGTTCAGGCAATTTTTTCCTGATAATGCGGTTGGATATTTTGTTTCTTATTATGATTACTATCAGCCGGAAGCATACATGCCTGTAAGTGATACTTACATTGAAAAAGATCTGAGCATAAATGAAGAGCTGGATAAATTAAGGTTGCAGGCAACTTCACAATTACTTAACAGGCAGAAGAGATATAATTGTTGTGGCAAGTGTGAGCTGTATTTATGGTATTGGTAACCCGAAAGATTTTGCAGAAGGCGTTGTACGCATTAAAGAAGGACAGACAATTAGCCGGCAGGGATTTCTGCATTCACTGGTGAATGGTTTATATTCAAGAACACAGGGAGATTTTGCAAGAGGAACATTTCGGGTAAAAGGTGATACGGTTGATATCAATCTTCCTTATGTGGATAATGGTTACCGCATTACTTTTTTTGGTGATGAAATTGAAAGAATTGAAACGTTGGAATTGAGCACCGGCAAGCGAATTATGAAGGTGGATAATGCTGCAATCTTTCCTGCAAATTTATACATAGCGCCAAAAGATAAACTGCAGCAGATACTTTATGAAATACAGGATGAATGCGGCAAGGCAAACGGATTATTTTAAAAGCATCGGGAAAATATATTGAAGCACAAAGAATTACTGAAAGAGTGAATTATGATGTTGAAATGATCCGTGAGCTGGGCTATTGCAATGGCGTTGAAAATTATTCACGATTTTTTGACAGAAGAGAACCAGGCACAAGGCCGTTTTGTTTGCTTGATTATTTTCCCAAAGATTTTTTATGCGTGATAGATGAAAGCCACCAAACCATTCCGCAGGTGAGTGGTATGTATGGCGGTGACCGATCGCAGAAAATTAATTTTGGTTGATTATGGTTTTCGTTTGCCATCTGCATTGGATAACCGTCCGCTTAATTTTAATGAGTTTGAAAGTATGCTCAATCAGACTATTTATGTAAGCGCAACACCGGGAGATTATGAACTGGAAAAAACCGGAGGTATAGTGGTGGAGCAGGTAGTACGGCCAACAGGTTTGTTGGATCCGCCAATTGAAATCCGGCCTTCTGTAAATCAGATTGATGACCTGCTGGATGAAATTGATAAAAGAGTTACAAAAGGAGATCGCGTGTTGGTAACAACACTTGACCAAGCGAATGGCAGAAGAAATGGATAAATATTTACAGCGCATCAACATCAAATCAAAATATATTCATAGCGAAGTTGATACATTGGAGAGGATTGAAATTTTGCGACAACTTGCGTTTCGGTGAAATTGATGTATTGGTTGGCGTAAATCTTTTACGTGAAGGACTTGATCTTCCTGAAGTTTCCTTAGTTGCCATTCTTAGATGCAGATAAAGAAGGTTTTTTGCGCAATGAAAGATCACTTACACAAACTGCCGGACGGGCTGCACGAAATGTTGAGGCCTGGTTATTTTTTATGCAGATAACATGACGGAAAGCATGCAAAAAACAATTGATGAAACAACGCGCCGAAGGGAAAAACAAATTGCTTATAATATTGAACATAACATTACACCAACAACAATTAAAAAATCATTGAACAGATCATGGGGCAAACTTCTGTGCTTGATATAAAAGGCTACGATGACAGATCGCCTTATGCTGTTGATGATATTAATAACAATTGCTGCAGAAGACCAGGTAGAATACAAAACGATTCCGCAAATGGAAAAAGCGATTAGCCAAATCAAAAAGCAGATGGAAAAAGCCGCACGTGACCTTGATTTTATGGAAGCTGCAAGATTGCGAGATGAAATGTTCAGGATGCAAAAAGACTTACAGAGATGAAGTAAAGAAAGCAAAATCTTTTATCATACTTTTAAATTAAAGATTTGCTGTGATGCCTTTTTTGCCGGAAACCATGATGCCGCAAAAGCGATAATGAACGCTGTAAGCACAACCATTATAAAATCGGTAAGAACAAGCTTTACAGGAAAATAATCTATTAAAAAAGAAGTACCTGACAGCTTTATAATTTTAAATTTTAATTGCAAAAAACAAATAAGTAAATGCAAGTGAAATTCCTGTAACAGCGCCGGTTGCGGCTAACAGCAAGCCTTCACTTAAGAAATATCTTTTTTATTAAATTTTTATCTGCTCCCAAAGATTGCAATACACTGATATCTTTTCTTTTTTCCAGCACCAGCATGGTCAATGCACCTATCATGTTAAATGCTGCAATTACCAGGATAAGTGTAAGTACTGCATAAATGGCCCATTTTTCTAATCGCATTGAATTATACAAACTTGCTGTTTTGTTGATACTTTGTTAGCAACTTTATACTTATTCCCTAATTTTTTTTGCAAGTCTTTCAGCTAAATCTTGTTTTGCAGCATTGGGATCGCTTAAAGAAATTTCTAACTGCACTATACTCATCAGGTGCATAATTCATTTGTTGTTTTACAAAACCAATATTTGTGATCACATATTTGTTATCAAAATCCTGCTGAATTGCAAAGCTGCCAGATGTATTCGCATTGCCTTCGCTTAACGATGCTAAAGGATCAGACGATTGGCAGTTTTTTTAGGAAGAAAAACGGTTAATGGTAGAAAGATTTTTATCGGCCTCAACACCAATGGCATTTTCAATTCCAGAGCCAATACCAGTTGGGATTATCTGCATTGCCTGTTGTCAAAAACGCCATTCATGCATTTTTTGAGGAACACCTGAAACATTGTGATAATCATCATCAACACCTTTTAAGAAAACAACTGTTTGCTAATTCGCCATTTTGCAACAAGGCTTTTTCTTCTGCAATCAGAGAAATATTTTTTACACCTTGCAAATTTTTAATGTGAATTTATTTGTGCCGGCAGAAAGCGTGATGGTTTTTCCTTTTGCAGGAAGCACTTTTACATCAGCATAAAAATTAGAGTAAAGAGATTTTACCAGATCTTCAAAGCCATTGAAAACACTTAAGCACCAATACCTGGCACATTGTTGAAAAAGCAATAACACCTGCGGTAACCCAGGAAATAATATTGATCGCATTAGTGCTTTTTTTTGCTTTAAAATATCGCCAGGCAAATATTAAGTACAAATTTAATTTTATGTTAGTAATAAATTAAAAATGAAACAGCAACATTGATGTAAAAGTTATTCATGTTTTTTATCGTTGTCATCTTTTTTTATTTTCTCAAGCAATTCTTCCATTTTAAAAACATAATCCAAGCGTATCATCAATATAAAAAGTAATCTGCGGAATACTGCGTCAACTGGTGCCGAACACTTTTACCAAATTCTTTTCTTATCTCTTTTGTTTTATCCTGAATTTTTGTAAGCATTGCATCATTATCTTTTACCTGGAAAAAACTTAGATAAACTCTTGCCTCAAAAAGATCCGGAGTAATTTTTACGGATGAAATAGAGACCATTCCGCCATCACCCATATTCAATCCCATGCGTAAAAAAATATCATTCAACTCTTGATTAATAACTCCTGCAACCTGTTTTTGTCTTTTACCTTCTGTCATTTTATTAACATATTAATCTTTGTAAAATTAGTTACTTTGCCTCTATTATATTTATAAGATTATTCCCTTAAATTAGATGAAGAGTTTACGATCAATTTTTAGATACATATCCAGATATCCAAAATTAATTGTTGCCTA
Organism: uncultured Chitinophagaceae bacterium; assembly: GCA_963823975.1. Classification (GTDB taxonomy): domain Bacteria; phylum Bacteroidota; class Bacteroidia; order Chitinophagales; family Chitinophagaceae; genus Ginsengibacter. Next base: position 84,797 of record CAWGNP010000002.1, read on the forward strand.
TTTTAGTTTTAATATTTTATCCATCTATATTTTCTGTTATGTCACTTGGCTTGTTAAGCCCTTTTCTTATTATTGATTTTTAAAAAAGAAGATACATTTTCAAACGTGAGTAGTAATCCAGGACTTTTTTTTCAAAACTTAATCCCGTTAATTAATTTTAAAATCCTGGTTTTATGAAATTATACAATCGCCAAACGGCGAAATAAAGGCTTTGGCGGTTATCTGCCTTTTGATTGTTGTTGCGGCTATTATTTTAAAGAATATTTTTCTATACTTATCTATTTATTATTATAAACCCTATACGAAATGATGTTATAAATGATATGCGCAGCAAGATGTTCACAAAAATACTGGCATTGCCAATTGGATATTTTAATGAACAACGAAAGGGCGATATTATGAGCCGGCTCACCAATGATCTTGGGGATGTGGAAACTTCGGTGATAAATGTTATTGGAAACGTTTTTAGGGAGCCTGATAACAATACTTTTTTTTTTCATTTACATGGTTATATTAAGCCCGCAGCTTACACTTTTTCTTGTTATTTTTTTGCCCATATCAGGATTGATTATTGGCAGAATGGGCGATCGTTAAAAAGCAAAGTACACAAGTGCAGGAAAAGCTGGGAGCGATACTTTCCACTATTGATGAAACTCTTGGAGGTATAAGAATTATCAAAGCGTTTAATGCAGAAAAAAAACAGTTTAAAAAATTAAGCAATCAAAATGATGAATTGTTTATCATAAAAAATAGGGCAAACATAAGCGAGATTCAGCTTCGCCTGTTGCTGAAGTGTTGGCGATTACTGCCGTTGTATGTGTGCTTTGGTATGGTGGAAGGCTGGTGCTTAGGAAATACTTTTTTAGATCCCGGGGATTTTTTAGCCTATATTGTAATTTTTTCCCAGGTCATTCAACCCTTAAAATCTTTATCATCCGCATCTTACAATATTAAAAAAGGCGCTGCAAGTATTGAGAGAATTGAGCATTTAATTAATGAAAATGTATGACTATTAGAGAAACTGATAATCCAGTTGATTCTGAAACATTTCAAGGATAAGTATAGAATTTAAAAATGTTAGTCTTTTTATTACGATGATAAGCTCATTTTGGATAAAATAAATCTTACTTATAGAAAAGGGTAAAACTATTGCTCTTGTCGGCTCTTCAGGTGTCGGGAAAAAGTACATTGGTCGATCTTGTTCCCCGTTTTCACGATGTAAGCTCCGGTGAATTACTTAATAGATGATATTAATATAAAAGAATATTTTATTGATTCTATCGCGAACCAGATGGGTATTGTAACACAGGAAGCAATTTTTTTTAATGATACTATTGCCAATAACATTGCTTTAGGAATGGATGATGCTCATACCGAACAACAAATAATTCACGCTGCAAAAATTGCGAATGCCCACAATTTTATTTTGCAAAAAGAAAATGGATATCAAACCAATATTGGCGACAGAGGCAATAAACTTAGCGGCGGTGAGAAGCAAGAGTAACTATTGCAAGGGCAGTTTTAAAAAATCCACCAATATTAATATTTGATGAAGCTACTTCGTCGCTGGATACAGAAAGTGAACGCCTGGTTCAGGATGCAATAAATAAACTGATGAGAACCGAACCAGCATTGTAATTGCACACCGGCTAAGCACTATCCGCCATGCTGATGAAATAATAGTTTTACAATAAAGGAAAAATTGTAGAGAGAGGAACACATACAAGCCTGATGCTTGCAGATGGCTTTTACAAGCGTTTAGTAAATATGCAGGAAGTAAAATAACATGTACAAGTCATACAGTAGTTATCTTTTCTTCTATTAATCCAATGTGGTTTCCAAAGGGATCTTGCAGTACTGCAACTTTAATATCTTCACCTACATCCTGTACAGCAGTAATAATTACAGCACCACTTTCAACCAGATCGTTTATAGATGAATTAATATCATCTACTGACCAATAAGCCACTGATTGTTCACCTGATCTTATATTATTCATATCAGGGTCAAGCCCAAGTTCGCATCCGCAAATATTAAAACCTACGTAAAAGCTTTCATTAAAATAAGGAACCACACCGGTAATTTTTTTATACCATTGTGTTGCTTTCTCAATATCATTTACATGATAAATAACCGTTCTTAGTTTTTTAAACATAAAAATTCTTAAAAAAAAGGAACGATTCTAGAATCGTTCCTTTTTTTTAATATTCGGTAAGAATTATTTCGCAATGCCCATCTTAGCTTCAATTGATAAAGTAGCGTGCGGCACAGCTCTCAGCCTTGCTTTATCTATTAGTTTTCCAGTTACACGGCAAATACCATAAGTTTTATTTTCGATGCGCATCATTGCTTTTTCAAGATGGTCAATGAAAGTTATCTGCCTGCTGGCCATCTGGCTCAGTTGTTCTCTTTCCATGCTAAGGCTTCCATCTTCCATTGTCATATATCGGTTATCTGTTTCATCGCCACCCATTTCATCTTTACGGGTAATAAGACCTTGAAGGTAACCCAATTCTTTTTTAGCCGTTTCGAGTTTGCGTGAAATCAGTTCTCTAAATTCATTAAGTTCTGCATCGCTATAACGCATTGCTGGTCCGTTATTTTGTTCAGGGGAATGATCTAAAACTGACTTTACAAAAGTCGGTTCATATTTAAGAGATTTGTTTGTATTTGTTTTAGGCATTACAAAAGGTTTCTCGTTACTTTTTGCCTCGGTTGCCTTAGATTTTTTCAAAGCTTTTTTCAATTCTTTCTTATGATCGTTAATATTTACAACTGGAGCTTTCTCGGTTGCTTTGACAGCACTTTTTTGAGAAGCAATTTTGCTGCCAACAGTCACTTTTTTATGTGAAGAGATCCTTTCTTTTTTAGGAGGGTTGATTGTCTTCTTATTTTTGGATAGGGCAACCTTAGCGGTTTTCTTATTTAAATTTATTGTCGACAATTTTTTAGGAGCTGCTTTCACAGACGCCTGCTTATCTACCTTTTTAGCAGGAGTAAATTTTACACCTGGTTTAGTGCTCTTTTTAGCCAGTGGTTTTCTAGCCGCTAAATTCTTTGATGCGGATTTTTTGACTGGGGCTTTCTTGGCAATCGCTTTTTTAGCTACGGATTTGGTAATCACCTTTTTAGCAGGTGCATTCTTAGCCGCTTTTTTTGCAGGCGCTTTTTTAGCAACTGCAGTTGATTTTTTTTTAGTGATTGCCATGTTTTGATTAATTTCCTTTTTTTGTTACCGAAACTAGTAAAGAGTTACCGTTAACATCAATTGCGATGCCATCGGGCAATTCGTACACAAATTCGACCTTATCTGCCAAAATTTCGGCGCAAATATAGTTATAAAATTCATTAATTGCTATTGCGGCAGTTTCATTATTAACAAGTTTTACCAATATTTTGTCAGTTAGGTCGAAATTCTTTTCCTTTCTTACATTTTGAATTCGGTTCACAAATTCTCTCGCAAATCCCTCATTTTTTAATCGATCTGTCAAAGCAATATCCAACGCTACTGTAAGATTTCCCTTCACAGCTACTTCGAATCCCGGAATTTCATCTGTAGAAATTTCAAGATCTTCAGCTGTAATTATAATCGGCTGTTCATCTTTTGCAATATGATTACTGCCTAGCACATAACTGCCATTTAGTACCTCACTAATTTCAACATCAGTGAAATTTTGTATTTTCTCTGCAGCCCACTTCATTTTCGGTCCAAGTTTTTTACCTAATGTTTTAAAATTGGCTTTTGCCTTTTTCTTAATAAAATTATTATTGGCAGGTAACACTTCTACTTCTTTTATATTTGTTTCCGTTTTAATAATGTCTTCTACCATTTTTATTTTTTGAGCAAAAGAATTATCAATTGCAGGAATGAAAACTTTTTGCAATGGCTGACGCACTTTAATACCTACTTGTCCATCGCTAACATTTACTTTTTTGCGAAGCGATAAAATTAATGAAGAAACATCCTGTGCCAATTGCATCCTTTCTTCCAGGTCGATATCAATAAATGATTTTCTGCCATTGGAAAATCGCTATGATGCACCGAAACAGTCTGATTTATTCTGTTGTAACTTATTTAAGATTGGTAAAAAGCCATTCCGCAAAGAACGGCGCAACCGGCGCAATCAACTGACTAATCGTTTCCAAGGCATTCATACAAGGTTTGATAAGCGCAAATTTTATCATGTTCATATTCGCCTTTCCAAAACCGGCGGCGGCAAAGCCGACATACCAGTTGCTTAAATGCTCATCTACAAAATTCTTCAATCAGCCTGCCTGCATGTGTGGGTTCATAATCATCCAGGCTTTCTGTTACCTTTTTAATTAAAGTATTTAGTGAAGAAAATCCATCGGTCTATTTCCGGTCTTTCGTTTAACAGGAATATATTTTTCTTTAAAAGCAAATCCATCCACATTAGCATACAGAGCAAAAAACTGGTAGGTATTATATAATGTTCCAAAAAATTTACGTTGAACTTCTTTAATGCCTTCAATGTCAAATTTCAAACTATCCCATGGCGATGCATTGGTAATCAAGATACCAGCTTGTGGCATCGGCGCCAAAAATTTCAATTGTTTCAAACGGATCAACTACATTCCCAAGCCGCTTGCTCATTTTATTGCCATTCTTATCCAGCACCAACCCATTGGAAACAACAGTTTTATAAGCAACACTATCAAACAGCAGATACACGCAAGAGCATGCAAAGTATAAAACCAGCCTCGTGTTTGGTCAACACCTTCCGCAATAAAATCTGCAGGAAAATTTTGCTTAAAATGTTTCTTTATTTTCAAAAGGAAAATGCCATTGTGCATAAGGCATTGCGCCACTGTCGAACCAAACATCGATAAGATCAGGAACTCGTTTCATTGGTTTGCCCGCTGTTCGACTACTAAAATAATTTCATCAACATATGGTTTATGCAGATCAAGATATGCCTTCATGTAAATAATTTTTCATTTCATTGGCACCTACATTCATGCAGCTGCTTTTTCTAACTTTCATGCTCTTTCAATTCTTCAATGGAGCCAATGCATTTTTCTTCCTTCCCATCTTCTGTTCTCCAGATTGGAAGGGCGTTCCCCAAAACCGGCTGCGGCTCAGGTTCCAGTCCACCATATTTTCCAGCCAGTTGCCAAACCTGCCTTTACCGGTAGATGTCGGTTTCCAGTTAATGGTTTTATTCAGTTCAACCATTCTGTCTTTTACAGCAGTAGTTTTTATAAACCAGGCATCCAGAGGATAATAAATAATGGGTTTATCGGTGCGCCAGCAATGCGGATAACTATGTTCGTATTTTTCAACTTTAAAAGCCGGTTTTCTTTTTTAGTTTTACACAAATATCTACATTTACATCTTCATAATTCGGATCATCTTTATAATTTTTTACATAGCGGCCACTGAATTCCCCAACGCCATCTACAAATTTTCCCTGTTTGTCAACCAGGGTAAAAATGCCAATATTATTTTTTTTTCCAACTTTAAAGTCATCTGCACCAAAAGCAGGTGCGGTATGCACAATGCCGGTTCCATCTTCTGTGGTTACAAAATCGCCGAGTAATAACTTTAAATGGCTCAGCACCGGGTGTTATTTCCTGATTTTTTCGAGAGTATTTGCTTCATAAGGAAGTAATTGTTCGTATTTCATTCCTTCTAAATCCTTTCCTTTAAATTCGCTAATATTTTCCAAGGGAATATGTTTGGATGTCTTCATGATAATCTTCAAAATCGCCATTTTCATTCTTCTGCTTTAAAATATTTATGTAATAAAGCTTTTGCCAAGAATTACATTTACAGGTATATGAGTATAGGGATTAAATGTTTTCACTAAAACATAATCAATATTTGGCCCAACAGTTAATGCCAAGATTTGAAGGCAATGTCCATGGTGTGGTTGTCCAGGCAAGAAAGAAAATCTCATTAGTTAGTAAGTCCTTGAGATGCATTTTTTCAAACCAATGACTGCTGGCTATCATTCATCAATTAGCTTTAAACATCGCAACACACTGTATCCTTTACATCTTTATAAGTTCCTGGCTGGTTTAAGTTCATGCGAGCTTAAACCTGTTCCTGCTGCAGGCGAATAAGGCTGAATGCTTACACTTTCATACAACAAATCTTTATTATATAATTCTTTAGACACCACCAAAGTGTTTCAATATAATTATTTTCAAAAGTGATATAAGGATGTTCCAGATCAACCCAATAACCCATTTTTTGCGTAAGATCATCCCATTTATCTTTATAACGAAGCACTGCTCTCGCGGCAGTTTTCATTATATTCCTCGACCGAAATTTTTTTACCAATATCTTCTTTTGTAATGCCTAAAACTTTTTCAACGCCTAATTCAACCGGCAAGCCATGTGTATCCCAGCCACCTTTGCGTTTTACCTGGAAGCCCTGCATGGTTTTATAGCGGCAAACAAGATCTTTAAGTGTTCGGGAAATTACATGATGAATGCCAGGCATTCCATTGGCACTTGGCGGGCCTTCATAAAAAACAAACGCATTTTTGCCATTTCTATTTGTAATACTTTTTTCAAAAGTTTTTTCTTTTGACCATTCGTTTAAAACTTCTTCCGCAATTTTTGTAAGTTGTAACTGGTTATATTCCGTATATTTCTTTTTCATTTCTATGAGCCTTTACAAAAAAAGATTGCAAAGTTAAGAAATACTTCACCCTGATTGTGAATCTATCAATCGGTATTACAGAAACAAGTGAAGGATCAGCTGTTAATAATTTCTAAAAGAAACATGCGAATCCATTATTGAAAAAAAACGATAATCCTTTGGCATAATATTAGAAAGATGTAGCCTACTGTACATAGTTATATTCCTGAGAATATGATGGCCGTTGCTAACAGAAAAACCCCTGATAAATCTTACCAGGCTGAATTGTATAGTAAATTGTAAATTAATATAAGAGGCTTTGAATGGCTTTATTAGGGTGGAGCGGAGATCAATTCTTCGCTCTTTTTTTATATCTCAGTCACAAATTTTTTTGCAGCTTTTATTGTATTATCCAAATCCTGATAGTTTAAGGCATTACTTAAAAACCAGCTTTCATAAGCTGATGGTGGAAATAAATTCCTTCTTTGAGCATTGCATGAAAAAATTTATTGAACAATGCATTATTTGCTGAAGATGCATCATGAAAATCATTTACCGGCTTATTACAAAAATGAAGACTGATATCATTGAACCCAAGCTGATTAATTACAAATGGAATATTTGCCTGATCAAAACTTTTTGTAAACCCTCTTTTAAGGTATTTTCCTTTTTCATCAAGTCCATTATAAACAGATGAATTATTTTTTAAATAAGTATTAAAGTGTAACCCTGCAATCATAGCAATCGGGTTACCACTTAAAGTTCCAGCCTGGTATACATTTCCAAGTGGTGCAATATGTTCCATGATTTCCTTTCTTCCGCCAAATGCACCAACAGGCATTCCTCCGCCAATTACTTTTCCATAAGTTATCAGATCTGCATCAATATTTAATCTTTCCTGCGCACCACCTGCTGCAAGCCGAAAGCCAGTCATCACTTCATCAAAAATCAAAACAATATTTTCTTCATCACAAATTTTTCTGAAGCCTTTCCAAAAATCCTGTCTGCAGGAAAAATGCATCCCATATTACCTGCAACAGGTTCTATAATAATTGCAGCAATTTCATTTTTATGTTCATCAACTAATTTTTCAACTGCTTCAAAATCATTATATGGCGCAGTAAGTGTATCATTCGCAAACTCCTGCTGTAACACCAGGCACAGTTTGAATATTAAATGTAGCCACACCGCTTCCTGCTTTCACTAAAAAGCAATCTGCATGGCCATGATAACAACCTTCAAATTTGATGATTTTATTTTTTCCTGTATAACCTCTTGCCAGTCTTATAGCACTCATGCAGGCTTCCGTACCACTGCTCACCATCCGTATCAAATCAACATTCGGCACCATGCTTTTGATCAGCTCGGCCATTTCAATTTCCAGCTCTGTTGGTGCGCCAAAAGAAGTAGAATCAATAGCTTTTTCTTGTATTGCTTTTACAACAGGTTCATAACGCATGACCCAGAATCATCGGTCCCCATGAATTGATATAATCTATATATTTATTGCCATCTGCATCATACAGATAAGCACCTTTTGCCTTTTTGATAAATATGGGAGTTCCTCCAACACTTTTAAATGCACGACAGGGGAATTCACTCCACCAGGAATGGATTGTTGCGCTCTTTCAAAAAGTTCTTTCTGCTGTATTATTTTATCATAATAATTCATTTAATGAGTTTGAATGGCATAATTTAGCATATCTGACTGCATCTTTTGCAAAATAAGTTGCAATCAAATCTGCGCCTGCTCTTTTTATAGAAGTCAGTGTTTCAAGAATAGCTTTATTTTCATCAATCCAGCCCATTTTAGCGGCGGCTTTTATCATGGCATATTCACCACTGATATTATAAGCACTCACCGGAACATTCACCGCATTTTTTACTTCACGAATAATATCAAGATAAGGCAAAGCCAGGTTTTACCATTACAATATCAGCGCCTTCTTCCACATCCATTAGTGTTTCTTTAATGGCTTCAATTCGATTTGCATAATCCATCTGATAAGTTTTCTTATCACCAAAACCCGGTGCAGAATCCAGCGCATCCCTGAAATGGTCCATAAAAGCAGGAAGCATATTTCGCACTATATCCCATGATGCCAGTTTTAGTAAAATCATTTTCTTCCAAAGCCTTTCGTATTGCAGCAATACGGCCATCCATCATATCGCTTGGCGCTACAAAATCGGCACCTGCTTCCGCATGACTGAATGACTCATTTTTACCAATGCTTCACAGTTTCATCATTTACAATTTCACCATTTTCTACAATGCCATCATGACCATAAGATGAATAAGGATCCAGCGCAACATCTGTCATCACAAACATTTCGGGCACTGCATCTTTAATCGCTTTAATGCTTCGTTGCATCAGCCCATTCTTATTCCATGCTTCCTTGCCGGTATTATCTTTTAATTCATCCTTTGCTTTTACAAACAGCAATACGCATTTTAATACCCAATGACTCTATAATTCTTTTACTTCTTTAACTGTCAAATCAAGACTCTTCTAAAATAATCTGGCATAGAAGCAATTTCTGTTTGCACATTTTCGCCTTCATCAATAAATAATGGTGCGATAAAATCATTTGGGGTTAAAATAGTTTCTGCAACTAAACTTCTTATAGCTGGATTAATGCTAATATTCTGTTTCTTCTTTGTAAATATCATTATATTCAATAATTCTTACACCCAATCTCTCGGTTGCAAACAAACCTGCAATAATTTATCTTCTTCACTTCCTGGTTCAGGCTGATAATTATATTCAAATCTTACTGTTGGCGGCAAGGCTCATTAAGATGCTTTCCGTTCTGCCATTTGTTTTTAATCCGAATAATGTTCCCCTGTCATGAACTAAATTGAATTCAACATATCGTCCTCTTCTTATTTCCTGCCAGTACTTATTTTATTCATTATATGATGTATTTTTTCTTTTTTCACGATAGGAATATATGCATCAATAAAGGCATTGCCGCATGCTTCTTGCAAAATTCATCCAAAATTCTGTATCATGATTTTCATCTGCTCTTTTATAATCATAAAAAATTCCTCCAATACCTCTGCGTTCATTATTGCGATGTGTGTTTACAAAATAATCATCACAATTTTTTTTAAATGATGGATAAAATCTTTATCAAATTCATCCATGTATTTTTATATGTATGATGAAAATGTCTCGCATCTTCTTCAAACAAATAATAAGGAGTAAGATCTGTGCCGCCGCCAAACCATCTGTCACAAGTGTTTCATCATGCATTATACAATTCAAACATGCGATAATTGCAATGTACTGTTGGCACAAAAGGATTTAAGGATGCAATACCAAACTTAATCCACAGCAAACCATTTATCACCATTCTATCTTAAGCTGCTTACGCATAACATCGGTTACTTCGCCATACACAACAGAAGTATTCACGCCGCCTTTTTCAAATACATTTCCATTTTGAATTATTCTTGATTTGCCACCACCGCCGTTATCTTTCACGCTGCCATTTATCTTCATAAAATTTTGCTTTACCATCCACTTTTTCCAATGCATTGCAAATATTATTTTGTAACTGCTGAATAAAGTTAATCCATGTATTCTTTTATGAAAGTTATCAATCATTCAATTAAAAATTAATGTATGCATACTTTTTATTACACTATTTTATATTCTTTAACCGCATCCACAAATGCTTTTGCATGATCAACAGGCACATTAGGCATAATGCCATGCCCAAGATTTGCAATATAATTTTGTACTCCGAATTCATCAATCATTTCCTTTACCCTTTTTTTATTTCAGGAATTGGCGCCAATAATTTTGCAGGATCAAAATTTCCCTGTAATGTAATATTATTATTCGTCAATTCTCTCGCTGTTTTCGGAGATACAGCACCAATCGATTCCGATGCCTGAAGCACTGCTATCGCTCAATTCTTTCAATGCATACCAGCTTCCTTTAGGAAATAAAATTACAGGAGCATAATCCTTCACTGCATCAGCAATTTGTAACAGATAAGGTTGTGCAAATAGTTTAAAATCTTCTGGTGATAAACTTCCGCCCCAGCTATCAAATACCTGCACACAATCCGCACCAGCTTTTATTTGAGCTTTTAAATAGTCAATGGTAATATTGTTATTTTTTGTAAAAGCTCGATGTGCAAGTTCGGTTTCTGTGTAAGCAAATTGTTTGCTTTATCCCATGTTTTGCTGCCTTTTCCTTCCACCATATAACAAAAAATTGTCCACGGTGCGCCTGCAAAACCTATCAATGGAACACTGCCATTCAATTCTTTTTTTGTAAGACTTAATGCATTCAATACATAATTTAAATGTACTCCTGCATCTATAGTGTTATAGCGCATCTATATCTTTTTTTGTTTTAATTGTTTTTGGAAAAAAGGGCCTTTGCCTTCTTCCATTAATACTTCCAAGCCCATTGCCTGCGGAATAACAAGAATATCTGAAAATATAATTGCTGCATCAACACCAATTTGTTCAACCGGCTGCAAGGTAATTTCACGTTGCAAGTTCCGGAGTTTGAACACGTGTAAAAAAATCATATTTTTCACTCAGCTTAATATATCCGGCAAATACCTTCCAGCCTGTCGCATCATCCAAACCGGTGGGCGCTCAACTTTTTCTTTGCGCAAAGCTTTTAATAATAAATCATTCATATTTTAAATCGTGAAAAGTCAAAAATAAATTGACTTATTACTGAAATAATGTATTGCTTTTTCAACAAGATTATTTTTACCAACTTGTTCAGCAATTACTATTTTATTGGTTGAATATTTTTTATTGCAGTAGCTGTTGTAGTACCAATGGCAAAGAATATTGTTTGTGCATCAGCTACATTGTTCGAAAAAAAACTTTTAACTGCGCTCGGACTAAAAAATAAAATACCATTATAATTTTTTTCAACAACATGATTCGTTTCTATTGTTTGATAAACTTTGATTTCATGCACTCCAATATTATGATCGTGTAGTATTACAGGCAATTCATCACGACGTTTATCACCACAAAAAAAAGTTACTTGACTTGTTAAATCGTCTTCAACAATTTTATTAGCCAATTCTGCTGCATCGGTTGCTGTTGAAACAATCATTTCTTCGCCAAAATAATCTATAACTAATTTTTTAGTTGTATTTCCGATACAATAAATTTTCCAGTTTGGTTTGTATTCATCTATGTGTGCGGCCACGGCCTCCACGGCATTCATGCTGGTAAAAACAGCAACAGCGGATTTCAATAAAGCATTATCAATTTCTCCATGCACTTCCAGTGAATCAATTCTTTCTGTTTCAATAAAAGAAAGGACATCAATTAAAATGTGCTGCGAAGCAGCCTGGTTAATAAGCGCTTCATTTATAGGTCGTGTAGATAATATCTGTGCTTTACAATTTTGCATTGCGAATGCCTTCAAGGATTTTTTTGCCGCCATTCTGTAATAATTCCTGTGCTGCTATTGACCCAAAATTATTTGTTTCATTTACAAAAACACATTTACTTACGTCCGCTTTTTCTTTCCCGTCAACAGATAAAATATTGCCTTTAAAATCAAGCTTATCTTTTTTGATTTCAGCTATTGCGCCTATTGGTGTTGAACAGCCGCCCATTAATTCCTCTAAAAAATCTCTTTCAATTTTTGTACACAAAGCCGTTTTTTCATCATTAAAAAGTTGGCAATTTTCAAATGCATATTTATCATCTTCCCTGCATACAACCATAATTGCGCCTTGAGCAGGAGCAGGTAACATCCAATCTAAATCAATAGCATTTTCTGGGCGCAGCTTAATTCTTTCCAAGCCAGCGGCAGCGAATATTGCACCATGCCAGTGGCTTTCATTTAGCTTACGCAAACGCGTGTTTACATTCCCACGTAAATTTTCAATAGTATGATCCGGATAGCGATGCAACCATTGTGCAATGCGCCGAACACTTGAAGTAGCAACAACGAACGGTGAAAAAGGGATGTTGCTAGGCGCAATATTTTTATTGAATAATTCCTGTTTTATAACCAGTATATCTTTCCAATTACCTCTCTCTAAAACAGCCGCTTGTTGTATTCCTTGCGCTAACTGCACCGGCACGTCTTTCATTGAATGAACCGCAATATCAATAACATTATTAAGCAATGCTGTATCAAGCGCCTTTGTAAAAATTCCCTGAACACCCAACGCATATAAAGGTGTAATCAAATTTTTATCACCTTCACTTTTTATAAAAATTAATTCTGATTGTACACCTTGTTTGTGTAAAAGATTTTGTACCTCTGTAGCCTGCCAGACAGCAAGCTCACTATCTCTCGTCCCTATCTTTAATATGCGTTTCAATTCATGTGAAGATAGCTGTTTAAAGTGCTGATGCACTGGCAGCCTTTGTTATTTTGCTTGTGAAGCTGTATTGCAAGCGAAGATACGGCTTTATGTATTCTTGCTTCAGAGTTATCGCCGATGTAATGTGCTTCACTTAGTTCATATAGCTGGGATTTAACGATACGCAACAAAGGATTGATTGCTTGCTTACGATACCAATTACATAATTCCAGCATCGTTTCCCTGATAATGGCAGATGCCACAGGAATTTCAGCCTGGCGAAGAGCGATTGTTTTATCAAGAATCACTGATATTTCATCAACATTCAAAAGAGTTGTTTCGATTAAATTTTTTACAGCAGGATCTACGTTTTGCGGAACTGAAAGGTCAAGAATTAATCTTGGTTTTTGATTTATAAAAAAAGATGGCTGTACTGTGTATGTTTCAGCCGCAGAGCTTACTATTATTATATCTGCTTCATCCGCTTGCTGCTGTAAGTACTTATAAGGAACAAATTTTCCGCCACATTCCGTGGCAAGATCAGCGGCTTTTTTATCGGTGCGATTAGTAAAATATAAAGAAGTGGCAGGTAAATAATTTCTTAGGTTTTTTCCAATATGATGACCAAATTTTCCAGTGCCAACAAGAAGAATTTTTTTATCATTTAAGTCCGCTACTTTTTGTCTTATTATCTCCACTGCGGCATAAGAAACAGATACTGTTCCGGTGCTTAATTTCGTTTTTGTTTTTATCTCTTTTGAAGATTGTAATGCATAATTGATCACACGCTCCATAAAGTTATTGGTACAATCATTTTCTTTCGACTGCTTGGCTGCCTGCTTTAGCTGAAACAAAATTTCATAATCACCAATTATCTGCGAATCCAGGCCGGCAGCCACTTTGAACAAGTGCTCAACAGTAGCAAGACCTTTATACTGATATCCATGGTCAATAAATTCCTTCATAGTGCCATGCGTGTGTATGCAAAGCATTTCTATTAACTCGTGAGGATGGTCACATATACCATAAATCTCTGTTCTGTTGCAGGTAGAAAGAACCATACAGCCAGGAAATTTTTTTTGAACGGACTGTTTTAAAAGTAAAACAGAATGCTCTGGCAGCAGCGAAAATTTACCCCTGATATTGATATCGCTTTTACGGTAATTGATACCGGCAATGCAGAAAGAATCTAAGAATTGATGTGCGGGCTCCTCTGTTATCATTTGTTTCGCAAAAGTATTTTTATACATACCTTAAAAGGTCATTAACATGTCATAAAAATAATATGAAAATGGCGTTATTTACAAAAAACCTTGAGTTTAGAATTCAAATTAATAAAGACGTGTTGCAGCAATAAACAGTTGCCTTGTTTGTAAAGCAACTTACATTTGCAAAATATATAAAAAAATTTGGCTACGAATAAAGGAGTTTTATTAATGAATTTGGGCTCTCCCGATTCAATAAAAGTTAAGGACCTCAGAAAATATCTTGATCAGTTTTTGATGGATGAAAGAGTAATTGATCAGCCATGGATTATTAGAGCTTTATTAGTTAAAGGAATTATCGTTCCGTTTCGTGCACCTAAATCAGCCGAAGCTTATAAAGCTATATGGACTGAAAACGGATCTCCTTTAATTGAGACAACAAAGCAATTACAACAAGTATTGCAAAAGCAAGTAAAGGAGCCTGTAGAAATAGCCATGAGATATGGCAAACCCAGTCCCGAAGCCGGGTTTGAAGCATTATTAAAAATAAATCCATCAATTGAGGAAGTAATTGCAGTGCCTTTGTATCCGCATTATGCCATGTCCAGTTATGAAACTGCTGTTGAATATGCTAAAGAAATCCATGCAAGAAAGAAGTATTCGTTCAAGCTTTCTTTCATTAAACCTTTTTACAATGATGCTGATTATTTACATGCTCTTGCAGAAAATATGAAGCCTTATTTAGCGAAGCCTTATGATCATATTTTATTTAGTTATCATGGCATTCCGGAAAGGCATATATTAAAAAGTGATGTTACAAAAAAACATTGTTTGCAATCTCCGGATTGCTGCCAAGTGGCTTCAACAGCACATGCACACTGTTACCGGCACCAGGTTTTTACAACTACAAAAAGCGTTACGGAAATTCTAAATATTCCAAAAGATAAATACAGCGTTTCATTTCAATCAAGATTAGGTAAAGGATGGCTTACCCCTTTTACTGATATAAGGCTTGCTGAAATGCCTGGCGAAGGAATAAAAAAACTTTTAATTCTTTGTCCTGCATTTGTGAGCGATTGCCTTGAAACACTGGAAGAAATTGAGATAAGAGGAAGGGAGATTTTTATAAAAGCTGGTGGCGAATCTTTCACAATGATACCTTGCCTGAATGTAAATCCTTTATGGATAAATGCTTTGGCAGGTTATGTTACTAATGCCGATTATAATTGACATAATTAATAAGGCAGTATTTTTTGTCTTTAAAAACGTGTAACAGCAACACAATAATTTCAAGAATGTTTTTTTACATAAAAGCTTTGCATATCATTTTTGTCGTGACCTGGTTCAGCGGGCTTTTTTACATTGTGCGATTATTTGTATACAGTGCGGAGGCAAATACAAAAACAGAGCCTGAGCGAAGTATTCTTGTAAAGCAATTTGGAATTATGCAAAAGCGGCTCTGGTATGGGATCACATGGCCTTCGGCTATTCTCACTTTGATCTTTGGAGCATGGATTGGAATTTTGTATGGCAGCCTTCCGCCATGGCTGATAATAAAGCTTTTCTTTGTCCTTGGTTTATTTGTTTATCATCTAAGCATACATTCTATTTTTCTTCAGCAACAAAAAGGAAATTTCAAATGGTCTTCACAAAAGCTTAGGATGTGGAATGAGCTCGCAACAGTTTTTCTTTTATGTATTGTAATGCTTGTTGTAGTAAAGCAATTACTAAATGTTGTATGGGGAATTGTTGGATTAATTCTGTTTATCTTTTTGCTGATAATAGCAATAAAAGCTTATAAAAAAATACATAAAGCTTAAACTGTTTTAATGAAATAAAAGCTCGCAAGGCTTTAATCCTGTATGTTTTTTAAACGCGGTAGAAAAATGTGAGATAGAGGAGTAGCCAAGCAATGCAGAAACATCGGTAACACTCAATTCCTTTTCATACAAAAGATATTTGGCATGTTCCATTCTCTGGCTTTGAAAGAAATCAAAAATAGTAGTGCCGTATAATTCCTTAAATCCCTTTTTTAAATAACACTCGTTAATCGCTGCCTTTCTGCTAAGTTCCTTGATGGTTAAAGGTTCGCTGATGTGCTCGAGCAAAATTTCTCTTGCTAATGCTATCTTTTCTCTGTCGGCATCATTTGCTAAAAATTTGCAGGAAAAAGATTCTTCACCTTCGCTGCCCATGCATTCCATACTGTACAAAAGCAGCATTTGCGTTTGCGCATTTATAAAAATATTTTCAAAGCTTTCGGTATAGGAGTGATTCAGCAAAGCACTTAAAACACTTTTTGTTTTACTGCATAAGGGCAATGATTTAGAAAAAGAAGAAGTATGGCTAAAGTTTAAAATACTTTCAGAAAAAGATGTAGTCTTAATATTTTTTACAAATTGAGAAAGATGGTCAGCATTAAAGCGGAAACTGGCAACATCAACCGTATCAACAATTTCCTGGCAATGCTGTGAGTTTGAATGCCTGCAAAAATTGCATTCAGTATCTTTTTGTTTACAATACCTGTTGCCGGTTACACAAAAAACCAAATCAAGCGTGCTATTTTTTTTATCATCGTTTTTAAAATTATAGACCATCATTCCGGTATCTTCAAAATGAAGATTTGCAGGCCTGGTATAGCGGTTGATTACATATTGAACAGTTCCGGGAATTTTTTGAATCCTATGATGCACCAGTTCCATATCATTCTCCATAACGGGTTGGGCACGGGCAACAGATAAAATATCGTAAGTCATTTCCATAAACGCAGGCGCAAAGATAAATAGTTTTTCCTACAACCTTTCCATGCAATTTTGATGAATGTTACTACACTGTAACGTGTTATAATATATAATATTAAAATAGCGCCAATGCGTTCGATATAATATATCGTTTTTAGATCATTATGCGTACCTTTGCCACATTCAAAATTTTACATTTTCAAAGCTCTTATCCCTCACCAATGACAGCAGATACAGCAGAATTAATTACACCACAAAAAGATAGTTATGGCGCAGACAGCATCCAGGTTCTGGAAGGCCTTGAGGCCGTAAGAAAAAGGCCTGCCATGTATATTGGTGATGTTGGTAACAAAGGGCTTCACCATCTCGTTTATGAAGTAGTGGACAACTCTATCGACGAGGCGCTTGCCGGGTATTGTACAAATATTATGGTTACAATAAATGAAGACAATTCAGTAACCGTAAAAGATGATGGTCGTGGCATACCTACCGGTATAATGAAGAAGGAAAAAAAGAGCGCTCTCGAAGTGGTGATGACGGTGCTTCATGCCGGCGGCAAATTTGACAAAAATACTTATAAAGTAAGTGGTGGCCTGCATGGAGTAGGCGTTAGTTGCGTAAATGCACTTAGTACAAAGTTTCAAGTAACCGTTAATCGTGAAGGTAAAATTTTTGAACAGGAATATGCTAAAGGTGTTCCGCAATATCCCGTTCGTGAAATTGGAGAAAGCAACAGAACCGGCACTGAGATTCGCTTCTGGCCGGATGGTTCAATTTTTATTGTAACGGAATATAACCGTGAGATACTCGAAGGAAGATTAAGAGAGCTTTCTTTTTTAAATAAAAAAGTAAAGATCACATTAAATGATCTTCGCGAAAAAGATGAAGAGGGCAAAACATATTCTAAAACATTTTACAGTGAAGGTGGTATTACTGAGTTTGTTGAGTTGATTGATAAAAATGGTTCCCGACAGGCTCTGCTTCCATCAGTTATTTATTGTGATGCGCACGATGAGGCAACCAATGTTGCCGTAGAAGTTGCTATGATATATAATACCGGTTACCAGGAGCATTTATTTAGTTATGTAAATAATATTAACACCATTGAAGGCGGAACACATGTGTCAGGCTTTCGCCGTTCCATAACAAGAGTGTTCAAAAATTATGGAGAAAAAGAAGGATTATTTGAAAAAGCGAAAGTGGAAATAGAAGGTGATGATTTTCGTGAAGGATTGAGCGCTGTCATATCTGTGAAGGTACCCGAGCCACAGTTTGAAGGGCAAACCAAAACCAAACTTGGCAACAATGAAGTGATGGGCGTGGTGGACTCTACGCTAAGCCGTGTGCTCAATGCTTACCTCGAAGAAAATCCTAAAGATGCTAAGATTATTATTCAAAAAGTAATACTGGCTGCACAGGCAAGAGCTGCTGCAAAAAAGGCAAGGGAGATGGTGCAGCGTAAAAGTGTTCTTACAGGTGGTGGCTTACCAGGCAAGCTTGCTGATTGCAGCGATAAAGATCCGTTTCGTTGCGAAATATTTTTAGTAGAAGGAGATTCGGCCGGTGGTACAGCTAAGCAAGGCAGAGACAGAAGTTACCAGGCAATACTTCCTTTGCGCGGTAAGATTTTAAATGTAGAAAAGGCAATGGAACATCGTATTTATGATAATGAGGAGATAAGAAATATGTTCACTGCGCTTGGTGTTAAAATAGGAACACCGGAAGATCCAAAAGCTCTCGATATTACAAAGCTTCGGTATCATAAACTTATTATTATGACGGATGCCGATGTTGATGGAAGCCACATTGCAACGCTGATACTTACATTTGTTTTCAGGTATATGAAAGAACTGGTGGAACAAGGTTATGTATATATTGCGCAGCCGCCATTATATTTACTTAAAAAAGGAAAAGAACAATCTTATGCGTGGAATGACGACGACCGTAAAGCATTTGTTTTAAAGGTAGCTGATGGTAAAGAAGATTCAATAAATGTGCAGCGGTACAAAGGCCTTGGCGAAATGAATTCAGAGCAGCTTTGGGAGACTACGATGAATCCTGCAACGCGCACCTTAAAGCTGGTAACCATTGATAGCGCTGCAGAAGCTGATCGTGTATTTAGTATGCTTATGGGCGATGAAGTGCCACCGAGAAGAGAGTTTATAGAAACACATGCAAAGTATGCCAAGCTTGATGTATAATTCCTAATTATATATTTTATTAAAGCTTTTTCCGTAATGAAAAAGCTTTCTCTTTTATTTTAATTGTAAAAATTATATTGGCTACTTATTACATTAATTAAATGCTTGTTAGTTAGCGGTAATGTATTATTGTAAACTAAAAAGATGTTTTACATAAAGACTCTTATGAAAATCAATTACCAAAAGATTATAACTGTATTATTTTTTTTAATAAGCATTAATGCAAACGCTCAGGTTGATTATCCTACATTCAAAAGCATTATGCCCGTAATACCGGAAGATAGCGAAAAGCTTTCCTTTACAATGTATAATTTAAATTATATAAATAATACAGAATGGTTTGGTAACATACCACTAAGCGGGACTTTGTTTGGCTATGAAATAATTCCTGAGCTTGAATACCAAATTTCGCCAAAGCTGATTATTAAAGGAGGTATTTATTTGCAAAAAGAATTCGGCCGTCCTCATTACACTTCCGTTGACCCCACATTCACGGTAAAATATAAAGCGAAGCACTCGAGCTATTTAATTGGAACGCTTGAGGGAGATATCAATCATGGATACATAGAACCGATTTATGACTATAAAAATCTTATCAATTACCGCCTTGAAAATGGTTTTCAATTTAAAGTAGATACAAAACAATATTGGCATGATTTCTTTATAAATTGGAGAGTTGCTATTCACCCTGGCGATCCATTCAAGGAGCAATTTGATATTGGCTATTCTTCTAAAATTAACGTGATAGAAAAGGGAAGAATTAATCTGGCTATACCATTGCAAATGCTATATTCTCATAAGGGTGGGCAGTATGATACATTGAGTAATACACCTCTTACCTCAATTGTAAATAGTGCAGTTGGCGCTTCAATAACTTATAACCTTGGGCACAAATTATTAAAGAGAATTGTCTTTGATAATTATTATGTGAATTATAAAGATATTTCAGGAACAAAAATTCAGCCTTTTAATGAAGGCAATGGCTATCTCTCTCACCTTTTATTTGATTTTAAGAATGTGGGCATTGACCTGCGATATTGGAATGCACAAGGATATATTGCTCCAAGAGGTATGTCTTTATTTCAATCTGTTTCTGAAAAATATCCTGGCCTTACAGAAAAGCATCGTGAGTTGCTGATTGTAAGTTTTATTTATGATAAAGAGATTTTCAGGAACGTACATTTTGATTTTAGAATCATTCCTTACAAGGATTTTCTTGAGCACATCACAAGTGGTACAGGCCTGGAATATTCTTATGAGATGTATATAAAGTATGACCTTAAGTTCAATATATTAAAAATTAAAAACGACTTTCGCAATCAATGAGTAAAGATTTAAGGTGAAATATATATAAATTACTACATTTGAAAACCAGTGACAGGTGTTTTGGAAACTGACCCACTAATTTTATAAACAAAAAAACTTAATTACAATGTCAAAAATGTTAACAGCCTATTGCATGAAAACAAAAGAAAAGAATGTGCCCATGCAGAACGCAGTAATAACAAAAACTTCCCGCGGTGGCTACATGGCACAAGGCGATGATGGAAAAGGCAACAAAATGACCACTATGCTCAGTGAAGAAAAAGCTTTGCAAGCAGTGAAAGATGGCGTAGCCAAAAAAAGCTGGTAAGCTATACCGATACTTTTTTAAAAGCGATGCAAAAATGTATCGCTTTTTGTTTTATAAAATTATATAAGCTCTTTTGCGGGCTTAAGTGCATTGCTTGCAAAAACACTGCTGTGCATTTTACTTAAAAACTCATGAAGACTCTCCATGTTTATAATATCCCGCACAATCAATATCCCGTTTTTACCTACTTGTTTCAACCTTGCTTTATTTGTTTGTGTTTGAATAAAGGTTAATATTTTTAGAAATACATTGCTGGTGAAATAGGGCGATTCAGGATTAGCTACAAAAAAGCATTTTAATGTGTTATCTTTTAAAATCATTTTCTCGAACCCTAAGCCCACAGCCAATTTGCGGCAACGAACAGTTGTGAACAGATCTTCGGCCTGCGGCGGCACCGGCCCAAAGCGGTCAATTAATTCTTCATGAAATGCAGCGAGATCTTTCTCATTTTCACAGTTATCAAGTCTTGAGTACAAGCTTAATCTTTCAGTAATGCTTTCCACATATTCATCGGGAATTAAAACTTCAAGATCAGTATCAATTGTACAATCAGAAACGTAGTCATCCTGCTTTTGTATTTCTTCTTTAAACAACTCTTTAAACTCTTTTCGTTTCAATTCTCTTATGGCTTCATCAAGAATTTTTTGATACATCTCAAAACCTATCTCTGCAATAAAGCCGCTTTGTTCACCACCTAATAAATTACCAGCGCCTCTTATGTCAAGGTCACGCATCGCAATCTGAAAGCCGCTTCCGAGGTCGCTATATTGTTCAAGAGTGGTTAACCGTTTTCTGCTATCTGCGGGTAATGTGCTCATAGGCGGAGCCAATAAATAACAAAAAGCTTTCCTGTTGCTTCTTCCCACTCTTCCTCTTAATTGATGCAGATCACTTAGCCCAAATTGGTGCGCATTGTTTACAATAATGGTATTCACATTAGGAATATCTACTCCGCTTTCAACAATATTCGTGCATACCAAAACATCATATTTTTTATCCATAAAATCCAGAATAGTTTCTTCCAATCGGTCACCTTCCATTTGCCCGTGCGCATAAGCAATGCTTAAATCGGGACAAAGCCCCTGAAGCAACGCACGCATTTCTGCAAGTCCATGTACACGGTTATGAATAAAAAAAACCTGGCCGCCCCTTTCTGTTTCATAATAAATAGCATCTCTTATAAAATCCTGGTTGAATACATGCACTTCAGTTTGTATCGGTTGTCGGTTTGGCGGCGGTGTATTGATAATGCTTAAATCCCTTGCGCCCATCAGGCTAAATTGTAATGTCCTCGGAATAGGCGTGGCCGTTAGCGTAAGTGAATCAACCGTTGTTCTTAGTTGTTTTAATTTTTCTTTAGATGCTACACCAAACTTTTGCTCTTCATCAATTACCATCAATCCAAGGTCTTTAAATTGTACATCTTTGCCCAATAAAGCATGTGTGCCAATGATGATGTCTATCTTTCCTTCTTTTAATTTTATTAACGTTTCTTTTTTTTCTTTTGAAGTTTTGAAACGATTAATATAATCCACGGTAACAGGAAAATCTTTTAAACGCTCACTAAATGTTTTGTAATGCTGGTATGCAAGAATCGTTGTAGGAACCAATACTGCAGCCTGTTTGCCGTCAAGGCATGTTTTAAAAGCAGCACGTATAGCTACTTCTGTTTTTCCAAAACCAACGTCGCCACAAACCAGCCTGTCCATTGGCGAGGGCTTTTCCATATCATTTTTTACATCAATCACTGCTTTATTTTGATCTGGCGTATCCTCATAAATAAAAGATGCTTCCAGCTCTGTTTGCATATAATTATCGGGAGAATGCGCAAACCCTTTCAAACTCTTTCGTTGTGCGTATAATTTTATAAGATCAGTGGCAATATCCTTTACCTGTTTCTTGGTCTTATCTTTTAATTTATTCCAAACATCACTGCCCAGCTTATTCATTTTTGGCACTGTTCCTTCTTTGCCGCTATACTTGCTTATTTTATGCAGCGACGAAATATTTACATACAAAAGGTCATTGTCTTTATAAACA
Source organism: uncultured Chitinophagaceae bacterium (assembly GCA_963823975.1). Taxonomy (GTDB): domain Bacteria; phylum Bacteroidota; class Bacteroidia; order Chitinophagales; family Chitinophagaceae; genus Ginsengibacter. The sequence continues at coordinate 107,537 of CAWGNP010000002.1, forward strand.
ATTCTTACAGCTTCCTGTATCCGGCCGTTTGCCTCAATCTTCTGAAGCCCGCTATATACGCCAACTCCATGATCTATGTGCGTTACATAATCTCCAGGCTGCAATTCACGAAGTGTTTTTAAAGTAAGCGCTTTGTTCTTATTAAAAGCCTGCCTTACACGATATTTATGATAGCGTTGAAAAATCTGGTGATCGGTATAGCAAACAATTTTGAGATCAGCATCAATGTATCCTTCATGGATAGATATGGGTATTGGCGTAAAATTTATTTCAGCATTCAAATCCTTGAAAATGCTGTATAATCTTTCGAGCTGCTTTGGATTTTCTGCAAAAATGAAAAGACTGTATTTCTTTGTTTCAAAATCTTTAAGGTTGTTTATCAGCAGGCTGAACTGCCTGTTGAATGCGGGTTGCGGACTTGTATGAAATGGTATAACCGTTTTTTCTGCAGGAAAATATTCTGTGTTTTTTACAAAAAAAGCTTTACTTCCCAATTCAATAATATGTTTTTGAGCTACCTGGTTTTCTAAGACATTTGCGGCAGCAAAATCATTTTTGGAAATATCTTTTTTCAGGTTTAATTCATCTTCAGTATTATTGGTTTCTATATTTTTTTTATTACTTAAAAATTGTTGAACATCTGCCGTTTGCTCTTCAATAATTTCTTTAATAAACTCCCAATCTTCCATCCACACAATTACATTATCAGGCAGAAAATTTAATAAAGAAACCTTTTCACCGGATTCAAATTGTGTTTCCACATTTGGTATAATATTTACCTGCAAAAGCTTCCTTTCACTTAGTTGAGTTTCAGGATCAAAAATGCGTATGCTGTCCACATCATTGCCAAATAACTCAATACGGTAGGGCTTTTCATTGCCATAAGAATAAATATCCAGTATGCCACCGCGCATAGCAAACTGCCCTGGCTCATAAACAAAATCAGTCCTGCTAAAACCATGATCAACAAAGCGCGCAAGCAATGCATCCAGGTTAATTGGTTCACCTTGCCTGAAAGAAATTATATTTTCAGAAAGTGTTTTCGACACAATCACCTTTTCAAAAATTGCTTCAGGATAAGTAACAATAATTTTTTTATTGCCACCAGTGCTAAGCCTGGTAAGCATTTCAGTGCGCAGCATTACATGGCTGCTATTTAGCAATGCAAAATTCTTTTTGTTTTTAAACGAAGAAGGGAAATAGAAAACGTCCATCGCATTGGTGATGTTCTCAATGGTATTTTGAAAATATGCCGCTTCTTCGGCATCTCTTAAAATAACCAAATGATTGAGCTGCGATGCAAGCGAATGATTAAAAACGGCGGAAACAGCAAATTGCGAGGCACTGCCATTAAGCCCTGAAAGATGCATGTGCTGTGGCTTTGACATAGTAAGCCTGTCCGCAATTGAAAAAATGCGGGAATCTTTTGCATACATATCCATCAGCACATCAAAATTCATCAGGTCTTTTACGGCTTGCAAAGGTAAATCGCATGGACATCTATTCCTAAAAAATTACTATGAGAGATGCATTATGCGATGTTGCTTTTATCACGTTTATAACATTTGCTTTGTATCTTTCTGAAAATTATCTGCATGCCTGAACCATGGCGCACGGGAACGATTGTACACATTGAAGATGAGACGTACAACACAAAACGATTTTTTATACAAGTAAATGAGCTGGACGCATTTCACTTTAAGGCTGGCCAGTTTGTAACTCTTGATCTTCCGATTCATGAGCAAAAAAATAAGAGATGGCGCAGCTATTCTATTGCAAGCTGGCCTGATGGAAGCAATGTATTTGAGTTGTTAATTGTATTGCTGGAAGGAGGCGCCGGTACTACGTATTTATTTAATGAAACGAAAGTGGGTAGTGAGCTTACACTGCGCGGGCCGCAAGGTGTTTTCACTTTACCTGATGCTATTGATAAAGATGTTTTTTTTATTTGCACGGGCACGGGCATTGCGCCCTTCAGGAGCATGCTTAATTATATACAATTACATAATATTGCTCATAAAAATTTGTACCTGATTTTTGGGTGTCGCACTACTAAGGATCTATTGTATCACCAGGAAATGAAAGTGCTGGAAAGTAAATTAGAATCGCTGAAATATATGCCTACACTAAGTCGCGAAGGATGGGATGGACACAGAGGATATGTGCATAGTTTGTATGAAGAAATTTGCAAAAAAAATAATGAAGCCTGCGAAGACCTTCATGAACGTGCGCCTGCATTGTTTTATTTATGCGGATGGAAAGCAATGATAGATGATGCAAGAAAAAAAATTACAGAATTAGGTTATGATAAAAAATCCATTCATTTTGAGTTGTATGGTTAATATTAGTAATTTTCGCAGGAATGGTTTTTGATTTATATACTCAAATAAATAGTAAAATGGAAAATATAAATATTGATGCAACGCATAACAGGCCTGAAGGTGAAAGGCAAATTGATTTCGCCGGTTCTTAAAATAGATCTTGCATCATTTATTGATGAGATTAAAGATGAAAGCGCATGGAAAGATAATGACCGCAATGCAATTACCGTTTTCAAATCAGATAAGATGCGCATTGTGCTCGTCGCTTTGCATCGTAAGGCCATTATGAAAACTGAACACCCGGAACATATTTTAAGCTTGCAGGTAATTAAGGGAAAAATAAATGTAACAGCTGACGGCAATGATATAGTTGCTGGGAAAGATCAAATAATAACGCTTCATGAAAAAATTCCTTATCAAATAAAAGCTGTAAAAAAATCTCTAATTCTTCTTACGGTTATTGAATCAAATTAATTTTTTCACTGATTATTTTTCTTACATCCGTTAATGATATCCTTTCCTGCTGCATGTTATCCCTGTATCTTATGGTAACTGTATTATCATCTTTTGTCTGATGATCTATTGTTACACAAAAAGGAGTTCCAATTGCATCCATTCTTCTGTAACGCTTGCCAATGCTGTCTTTTTCTTCATAAAAAGTATGAAAGCTTTGCTTGCATTCATTCATTAATTGCTTCGCAATTTCAGGAAGTCCATCTTTTTTTACCAATGGAAGAATAGCTAATTTATAAGGAGCAATCTTTGCAGGAATTTTTAAAACCACACGGCTGTCTTCGATTCCATCTTCCTTTGTCCATTTTTCATTTGCATAAGACATGCTAATAACAGTAAGAAACAAACGATCTAAACCAACAGATGTTTCCACCACGTAAGGAATATAATTGCCGACAGGTTTACCATCTTCTTTAAGATCGTTATCGAAATATTGCAATTTCTTTTTACTTAGCTCCTGGTGTTGCTTCAAATCAAAATCAGTTCTTGAATGAATACCTTCCAGCTCTTTCCATCCGAAGGGAAATTCAAATTCAATATCCACTGCAGCATTGGCGTAATGAGCCAGCTTTACATGATCATGATAGCGAAGTTTAAATGCAGGAATACCAAGGCTTTCATGCCATTTTAATCTTTCAGCTTTCCAGTAATTATACCATTCCATTTCGGTGCCGGGCTTTATAAAAAATTGCATTTCCATTTGCTCAAATTCACGCATGCGAAATATAAATTGCCTTGCTACAATTTCATTGCGAAATGCTTTACCGGTTTGTGCAATTCCAAAAGGAATTTTCATCCTTCCTGTTTTTTGCACATTTAAAAAATTTACAAAAATTCCTTGTGCAGTTTCAGGGCGTAAATAAATTGTATTCGCTTCTTCAGCAACACTGCCCAGTTCGGTTGAGAACATTAAATTAAACTGCCGAACATCAGTCCAGTTGCAGGTTCCGCTGATTGAACATTTTATATTATTATCATCAATTAATTTTTTTAATCCTGCAAAATCATCTTTTGATAACAATAATTCCATTTCATTAATTAATGAATCTGCTTTTTGATCTTCATTTTTCAATTTTAAATCATCAGCAAAATTTTCAATCAAATGATCAACACGATAGCGCTTGTTGCTATCCTTATTATCAATCATCGGATCGCTGAAATTATCAATATGGCCACTCGCTTTCCATGTAAGCGGATGCATAAATATGGCAGCATCAATGCCCACAATATTTTCATTTAGTTGTGTCATGCTTTTCCACCACTAATCACGAATATTCTTTTTTAACTGAGCGCCATTCTGTCCATAATCATATACAGCGCTTAGTCCATCATATATTTCACTGGAAGGAAAAATGTATCCGTATTCTTTGCAGTGCGCAATGATTTCGCTAAAATTATTTAGTTCATTTGCCATAAGGCGGCAAAGATAAGTGATTGAATAAATGATCAATTACGAAAGGAATGATTGTTGTTGCAAAAAATGAAAAGAGAAATCATGAACAGAAAATCTGATGGATTTCCCAAAGCATTTTCATTTGGAACCTTATTCATGGCGCAGATAAATCAGGTGTTACAGCTTTTGAAATTGGCGAAAATTTTATTATAGTTCAATTTGATTTAGGAAAAAGAATTTATTTATATGATGAACAAAAACCAGGGAAAAAGCAAGTTGATGAAATGAAAAGAAAAGCAATAAGAAGGAAATAGCTTAAGTACTTACATAAATCAAATTGTTAGGAAAAACTTTGCAGGAGAATGGAACGAACTCTTCCAAAAGATTTGAAATTAATAAGAGTTATATATTCTATTTCAGCTTTTCGTTATTCTGATGTCTTTCTTTATCTCTCACATTTTTCTTTTCAAAATTTTTTTCCAAAGCTTCTGTAAGATCAATATTCATTTGATTAGAAAGACATATTAAAACCCAAAGCACATCAGCCATTTCATCACTCATCTTTAATCGCAATTCTTCAGAAGTAAACGGCTTTTCATTTTCTTTAAAAGATTGCTCACCATAAATTCTCACCATCAATTTGAAAGCTCACCAACTTCTTCCATCAAGTATTCCAAGATTTGTTAACTCGCTGAAATACCTTACACCATTGGTTTTTATCCATTCATCCACTTTTGTTTGAGCTTCTTTAATGTTCCATAACATCGTTATTAAAACATCATTCTTTATTCTTCGTATCAATCCAAATAGTTACCGGTCCGTCATTTATCAATTCCACTTTCATATCTGCACCAAACATACCCGTTTGAATTATTTTTCCTAAGTCTTTTGATAATTGCACCACCAGCTTTTCATAAAGAGGAATAGCGATCTCAGCCTTGCTTGCTTTTATGTATGATGGGCGGTTTCCTTTTTTGGTTAGCGCATGCAAAGTAAACTGGCTTACCAGCTAAAATATCGCCGTCAATATCTTTCACAGAAATGTTGGGAACATTGTTTTCATCATTAAAAATCCGAAGGTTAACAATCTTATTGCTTAGCCATTCTATATCTTCGTCTGTATCCGCATCTTCAATGCCAACAAACACAAGCAAACCCATTGTTAATAGACGCTTTTACTATCGTTATCAATTTTTACTGATGCCTGCGAAACTCTTTGTATAACTGCTCTCATACTCTTTAAAAAATTATATTTTACTTATTAAAAATAATTTGTTCTTTTTTAAAAAAATTATAAGCTTTAGTGTGCAAAAATTCTTAAAATCAATGTGTAGCAATTCTTAACATTTCTTTTCCACAGAAGGTGAATATTTTCAAATAATTTTTATCCATTAGAAAAAATATTTTCGTTCTCCTGCTTTACCGAAAATTTTTAAACTTAAAATATTTATTGCTCATGTCAAATAATAACAACCTGTCTTCCGGACTGCGGTTTTCACGGCACTTTACAAAAGAAGATGTTTCTCCTTTTGATATGTTTGAATATGATTACCGCACATCGGTAATAAGAAATCCAACAGGTGAAATTGTTTTTGAAATGAATAATGTGGAAGTGCCGAAACAATGGAGCCAGATTGCTACAGATATTCTTGCACAAAAATATTTTCGCAAAGCAGGTGTTCCGCAAGCCAGATGGAACTACTAGGAAGAGAAACATCTGTAAAACAGGTTGCACACCGTATGGCAAATTGCTGGAGGGTTTGGGGTGAACGTTATAATTATTTTGCTTCTGCAAAAGATGCACAAATATTTTATGAAGAATTAGTGTATAGCATTTTAAACCAGGCATGTGTTCCTAATTCCCCGCAATGGTTCAATACAGGTTTGCATGAAGTTATGGCATTACAGGAAAGCCACAGGGGCATTATTATGTTGATGCAAATGATGGGCAATTAAAAAAATCTACATCAGCTTATGAGCGTCCACAACCACATGCATGTTTTATTTTAAGTGTTGATGATGATCTGGTAAATGAAGGTGGAATTATGGATCTGTGGGTTCGTGAAGCACGAATTTTTAAATATGGAATTCAGGTGTAGGAACAAACTTTTCACAGCATTCGTGGCGAAGGAGAAAAATTAAGTGGTGGTGGCACATCCAGCGGATTGATGAGCTTTTTAAAAATTGGCGACCGTGCTGCAGGTGCAATTAAAAGTGGTGGCACAACAAGGCGTGCAGCAAAGATGGTTTGCCTTGATCTGGATCATCCTGAAATATGAAATTTCGTAAACTGGAAAGTGGAAGAAGAAAAGAAGGTTGCTGCATTAATTGCTGCAGGTTATGCAAGCGATTATGAAGGCGAAGCATATAAAACAGTAAGCGGACAAAACTTCAAATAATTCTGTTCGAATACCGAATGATTTTTTGAAAAACTTGAAGAAGATGAAGATTGGGAACTGAAAGCAAGAAGCGATGGAAGAGTCATGAAGAAAATACCAGCAAAAGAATTATGGAATCAAATTACTTATGCAGCATGGCGTTGTGCTGATCCCGGAACCAATATGATACAACCATCAATGAATGGCATACTTGCCCTGAAGGTGGCGCAATCAGAGCATCCAACCCTTGCAGTGAATATATGTTCCTGGATAATACTGCATGCAATCTTGCATCTGTAAACCTTAGAAGATTTTTTAATGAAAGTGATAATACTTTTGATGTGGAAGGTTTTGAATATACTGTCCGCTTATGGACAACTGTCTTGAAATTTCTGTTTTGATGGCGCAATTTCCATGCAAAGAAGTTGCACAATTATCTTATGATTACAGAACACTTGGTTTGGGTTATGCAAATCTCGGAAGCATGCTAATGGTGAGCGGCATTCCTTATGACAGTGAAGAAGCACGAGGCATTGCAGGCGCAATCACAGCAATCATGACAGGCATTGCTTATAAAACTTCTGCAGAACTGGCTGCGCATCTTGGGCGCATTTCCAAAGTATGAAGAAAATAAAGAAGCACATGCTTCGCGTAATGCGCAATCATCGTGCTGCTGCATATGATGCAGGATGCATATGAAGGCATTGAAATAAAACCACAAGGCATCAATGCAAAATATTGTCCTGATTATTTATTGAAAGCAGCTACAAAAGCATGGGATGATGCAGTGAAGATTGGGAGAAAAATATGGTTATCGCAATGCACAAACAACAGTGATTGCACCAACAGGAACAATTGGCTTGGTAATGGATTGCGATACAACAGGTGTTGAACCTGATTTTGCTTTGGTGAAATTTAAAAAACTTAGCGGCGGTGGATATTTTAAAATCATCAACCAAAGTGTGCCGCAGGCTTTGAAGAAATTTAGGATATAGCTGAAAAAGAAATTGAAGCAATTGTAAAATATGCAGTAGGTGCATGCAACATTTGAAGGTGCTCCTTTCATCAATCATCAAACATTAAGTGAGAAAGGATTTATTGCAGAAGAAATTAAAAAACTGGATAGCAGCAATGGCATCTGCTTTTGAAATTGGTTTTGTATTTAATGTATTATACATTTAGGTGAAGAATGTTTGCAACGATTAGGATTTACACCAGAACAATATAACAATTTTGAATGGAACCTGCTGGAAGCATTAGGCTTTACAGATGAACAAATTGAAGCAGCCAATGATTATATCTGCGGAACCATGACAGTTGAAGGCGCACCTTATTTAAAAGAAGAACATCTTTCTGTTTTTGATTGTGCCAATAAATGCGGAAAAAAAGGCGAGCGATATATTCATGCACATGGGCATATCCGAATGATGGCTGCAGCACAGCCTTTTATCAGCGGCGCTATTTCAAAAACAATTAATCTTCCGAATGAAGCAACTGTTGAAGAAATAGCAGATGCTATATGCTAAGCTGGCAACTGGGTTTAAAAGCTTGTGCATTATATCGTGATGGTTCTAAATTATCACAGCCACTGAGCAATAAAATCAGATAAAAAGAAAAAAGCAGATAGCAATGCAGATAACGAACAAGATCGAATGCAGTAACCGAACAAGCCTGAAGCACACATTGTTGATATGAGCAAACTTACTGTTGAAGAACTTACTGGAAGAAGTGCAAAAACGTGTGCAAAGCATCGCCGATACAACTTTAAAACGCCAGCTGGCAACGATTGTTGAACGAAGAACATTGCCTGCAAAACGAAGAGGCTTTACACAAAAAGCAAAAATCAACGGGCAGGTATTATTCTTGCGAACAGGTGAATATAGTGATGGAACATTAGGAGAAATATTTATTGATATGGCAAAAGAAGGCGCAACCATGCGCAGCATGCTTAACTGTTTTGCAATTGCTATTTCTATTGGCTTGCAATATGGTGTTCCGTTGGAAGAGTTTGTTGAGAAATTTGTATTCACCAAGTTTGAACCAGCCGGAATGGTAGATCATCCGAATATCAAAACAACTACTTCTATTATTGATTTTATGTTTCGTTCACTGGCTTATGAATATTTAGGAAGAACTGATCTGGTTCATGTACTGGATAAACCTGAAGTTGAAAATCTTGGCAATGAGCCATGGGATGAGAGCACACCAACTATTGGCAGACCGTGTTCCTGAATTGAGTGAGGTAAGAGTAATTGGTTCTACGAGTGGTAAAGTGCACACCAGCAAAAGCACAGGGTGATGTGAAAAAAGTAACCAGCAGTTATGATGCTGTAAATACTGCGGCAAAAAATATGCAGAGCGATGCACCTGCCTGTAATACCTGCGGGCATATTACCATTCGCAGCGGCACTTGTTACAAATGCCTGAATTGCGGCAACAGCATGGGATGCAGTTAATAAACATTCAAGCATACAAAGGCCACTCTTTACAGGGTGGCCTCTTTATTTTAATTTACGTTTGTAAGTAATAAGAAATAAAAGCAGTCTTTTTTCGTTGTCATAATAGCATTTTTTCATTCATCATAAAAGTGTTTATTCTTTATGAAAAAACTTATTTTCTTTATTTTTTCTATTTCCATTTTATCGCAGATATATGCACAGTCTTCGCCCGCATTGAATCTCCCAAAGGATGCAAAAGTGGAAGGAACTATTGTGGATATGAAAACAAAACAGCCTCAAAATAATGAGCTAATAGTTTTCCGAAGCCAAAAAAATACTAATGAATACCAGGCAATAAGTGATGCTACCGGCAAGTTTTCTACACAACTTCCTGCAGGCGATAAATATGATATTTACATAATGGGATTCAAGGATTCAGTAAGCCAGAATGTATTGGAGATACCTTCATTAAAGCCCAATTCATTTTTTAAAGATCCTTTTAAAGTAAACCTGCAATTTGAACCCTCAAAAACATTCGTGCTCGATAATGTTGAATTTGATTTTGGTAAAGCTACTTTGCGTGCATCTTCTTATGCAACGCTTGATGAGCTGGTAGAATATTTGAATCGAAAGCCAAACGAGCGTATAGAAATAGGCGGCCATACAGATAATATTGGTAGTGATGAAAAGAACATGGTTTTATCATTGGAGCGCGCAAAATCGATAGTAGCTTATCTTACAGCCAAAGGAATAGATAATAGCAGGCTGGTTGCGAAAGGATATGGTGCTGAAGATCCGATTGAAGAAAACGATACTGAAGAGGGCAGGCAAAAAAACCGCAGAACAGAAGTTAAAATTTTGGATGAGCAGTAATAAAAAATAATTGCCGATCTTCTCTTGATTTGCTAATAACAGTTTTTAATTAAGTATTGCTCAACGTACATTTGTTAATGTATGACGTCTTCTTTTTTTACTTATAATAAAGCAAAAGTTTTGCAGGCGCTGCGCTATCATTTCATCACAAGAAGGGAAATAAAAGTTTTAATAATAGCTGTAAATGTATTTGCGATTATCGCTGCAGCCTTTTATTTTTTGAAAAAGATATCGGCATATGCATTTGTTGGTAGCTCATTTCTTTGGTTTGCATTAATGATTTCTTTCTGGTTTATTTTGCCCAATATTATTTACCGGAAAGCAGCCACTTTTAAAGATCGTTTTAAGGTCAGTCTTGAGCAACAACACTTGTTTCTGGAGAATGAAAAAGGCAGCAGAAGCTGGCCCTGGAAAGCTTTTAGCAGCATGATTGAAAGCCCATATTTTTTTCACTTATACTTTGACAGCCGTTCATTTTTTATAATACCGAAAGAGGCATTTGATAAAGAAGAGATACCCAAGGCAAGACAATTTTTAAAAGAAAAAATTAATGAGAAATTGGCTTGATAAAATTAGTAATGGACTATTTTTTTCTCCATAATAACATGTGGTATTGAAAGTTCAAGAAATTCTTCTCCAGTGACTCTGTAACCTAGTTTTTCGTAAAAGCCAATAGCCGATTTTCTTGCATGCATAGTTATCTTTCTATAGCCTGCATCTCTTGCAATCATTTCAGCAAAGTTCATCATAGAAGCGCCAATACCTTTGCCTTGCAGATTGTTTTGAACAGCCATTTGGCGAAGCCTTACAGAATGTTTATCCGTTTTGGTAAGCAGGCAGCAGCCAAGCATGGTATCATCTTCAAAAGCGGCTATTAGAATGTCATTTTTCTCTTTATCAAGTTCCTCTGTGCTGAAAGATAAACTAAGTGGCTTACGCAAAATTTCGTAGCGTAATGCAAGCATTTGCTCATATTCTTTCGTGCCGTGATCTATTTGCTTAATTGGCATAAAAAACAATCGTAATTATTTTTAGAAAACGGGTTAAATATACAATTTTATATTTTTTTGAAAGTGCAAAATGATATAACTACAGTGATTGATTTCCTTTTAAATGTAATTTAATACCCAGGAACAATGCTATAGGGTTATCATCAAGGATTTGTTATAACCCAAGAAGTAAAACATATTTATAGTGCTAATGATTGGAGTTTACTATTATTTTTTTTTATTACAAAAAGTATATTTTTGTAGCCGTATTAACTAAATTTTACCATCATGTCAGACATTGCAACAAGAGTTAAAAAAATCATTGTTGACAAATTAGGAGTTGATGAAGCTGAGGTAACACCTGAAGCTTCTTTTACTAACGATTTAGGTGCCGATAGTTTGGACACCGTTGAACTGATCATGGAATTTGAAAAAGAATTTAATATTTCTATTCCGGATGAGCAGGCTGAAACCATTACTACTGTTGGCCAGGCTGTAGCATACCTTGAAGAGCATGCTAAGTAATCATCGTATTTAACATTGCAGGCAAGCTTATGGAATTAAAAAGAGTAGTTGTAACCGGATTAGGTGCCATAACGCCATTAGGAAAATCAGTTCCAGATTATTGGGAGGGTTTAGCAAAATGGTATGTCCGGGGCTGATAAAATTACATCAATTTGATGTTGCAAAATTTAAAACCAGGTTTGCCTGCGAGGTTAAAGATTTCGAACCCACACAATTACTTCGAAAGAAAAGAAGCGCGCAAAATTGACCGGTTTACACAGTTTGCGCTCATTGCAAGCGACGAGGCAGTAAAAGATGCCAACATTAGTAAAGACAATGTCAATACCGACGGGTAGGCGTAATCTTTGCAAGTGGCATTGGGGGCATTACTACATTCCAGGATGATGTAATGGAATTTGCTAAGGGCGACGGAACTCCGCGCTTCAATCCTTTCTTTATTCCGAAAATGATACTTGATATTGCGGCTGGGCAAATATCCATGCGTCATGGATTTCGCGGTCCAAATTTCGCAGTGGTAAGTGCATGCGCCAGCCAGCACCAATGCCATAATTGATGCGTTTGATAACATACGCTTAGAAAAGCAGACATAATACTTGCAGGTGGAAGTGAGGCAGTGATAAGCGAAGCCGGCGTTGGTGGCTTTAATGCAATGAAAGCATTGAGCGAACGAAATGATGATCCAAAAACTGCATCACGTCCTTTTGATAAAGACAGGGATGGCTTTGTGATGGGTGAAGCCGCTGGTGTTCTCGTTCTAGAAGAATTAGAACATGCTCTTGCAAGAGGCGCAAAAATTTATTGTGAAATTGCAGGCGGCGGCGCCACTGCTGATGCTCATCATATAACAGCTCCGCATCCTGACGGACTTGGTGCAAAAAATGTAATGATAGCTGCTTTGAAAGATGCAGGCATGAAACCGGAAGATATCGATTACATTAATGTTCATGGCACATCTACTCCGTTGGGCGATATCTGCAGAAACGAAAGCAATCATGAGTGTGTTTGGTGACAAAGCATACGATCTTAATATAAGCTCTACAAAATCCATGACGGGCCATTGCCTTGGTGCTGCAGGGGTGATAGAAGCTCTTGCATGCATACTCGCAGTTACAAAAGATATCATCCCGCCTACAATAAATCATTTTACAGATGATCCCGAACTTGATCCGAAGCTTAATTTTACTTTTAATAAAGCACAGCAGAAAGAGGTGAATGCCGCGCTTAGTAACACTTTCGGCTTCGGCGGCCATAATGCTTCGGTGATAATTAAAAAGTTCAAAGCTTAATTGTTCTTAATAACAGAATGCTGAGTTTACCACTTTTGCAAAAAGCTTTCTTCAATATTATTTCAGTAACTTGAAAACTATTGTTTAAACTTTAATTGTGCATTTTTATAGAAACATTTTTTCTTCAAAGGCAAACCGTGATTTTAAAAGGCAACTGCGAAACGTACTTGGCTTGTCTCCCAATAAATTAAGTTTATATAAAACTGCTTTAAGCCATCGTTCGATAAGAGAAGGAGCAGATGAAAATAATGAACGCCTTGAATTTTTAGGAGATGCAGTATTAAGCTCATTGATAGCGCATTATTTGTTTATGCGGTATCCTTATAAAGATGAAGGATTTCTTACAGAAATGAGAAGTAAGATGGTGAACCGAAACCAGCTTAATGATATAGCTTTAAAAATCGGATTGAAAAAAATTACATATTACAACCGTTTTGATAACTCATTAAAAATCTCACAAATTTTCGGCAATACGCTGGAGGCAATTGTAGGCGCAGTTTACCTGGATAAAGGATATGCAAAAACCCACGAATGGGTAAATCATCATATAATCAAGCCGCATTTCTTTATGGAAGATTTGGAGAATCTCGACATAAATCAAAAAAATAAGTTGTATGGTTGGGCAAATAAAAATGGAAAAAACCTCGAATTTGAAACTTTGGAAGAAAAAATTGAAAATGGAAGAAGGTTATTTACCATAGGTGCAAAAGTGGATGGAGTAGTGATTGCTGAAGCAAAAGCATTTAATAAAAAAGATGCAAGCCAGGTTGCGGCCCAGATAGCTGTTGAAAAATTAGGTTTGATATGAAATTTGGAGTTATAGGAAGTGGAAGCTGGGGCACGGCGTTAGCAAAAGTTTTAACTGATAATGGACACGCAATAAACTGGTGGATAAGGAATGAAAGCCTGATAGACCATTTTAAAAAAAGGCATCACAACCCTCAATACTTAAGTTCTGCATATTTTGATACAACGCTTCTCCATCTTACAAACAATATTGTCGAAGTAGTTAAGGGATCCGATTGCCTGATCGTTGTGGTTCCTTCAGCATATATTGCAGATACTTTTTTAGGCTTGTCTAAAAATTTTTTTAGGGGAACTAAAATCATTTCTGCTATTAAAGGAATCTTACCTGAAAAAAATATTTTACTTAATGATTATCTCATACAAGAATACGATGTAGAGCTTGCAAATTATTTTACTTTACTGGGTCCTTGTCATGCAGAAGAAATAGCATCGGAAAAATTATCGTACCTGACTTTTTCAGGAATAGACGAAGAAGAAACAAAGCACATTTCTTCTTATTTTAAAAATGATTACATCAATGTAATAAATAATAATGATGTGTATGGCGTACAGTATGCAGCCATATTGAAAAATATATATGCACTGGGCGCTGGGATTGCCCATGGGCTGGAATATGGTGATAATTTTTTAAGTGTTTTAATTGCCAATAGTGCAGATGAAATGGCCATCTTTCTCCGAAAGGCCGGAATACGAAATGTAGGAGTTGGAAATATTGAACATACGTTATCTTATCAACAAAAAAGCAATCATACTACTAACTATGCCGCGTCGGTTTATCTTGGCGATCTGCTGGTTACTTGTTATTCTTTATATAGCCGCAACAGGACTTTTGGTAATATGATCGGCAAAGGTTATTCGGTGAAAAGCGCTCAGCTTGAAATGAATATGGTGGCTGAAGGATATAATGCTAGTAAGTGTATTTACAATATCAATAAAACAATGAGTGCAGAAATGCCTATTGCAGAAATTGTATACAAAATTTTATGGGAACAACTTGAGCCCAGAGAGGCTTTTAAACAAATTGAAAAGCTGCTCGTTTAATCTATAGAATAAAAAGATCAGAAGCAATTCCATCTGCAAATAATTTTCCTTCATCCGTTAACACAAGATTTCCGGTGATATTTTCCATTAAGCATTTATGCAAGTAACGAAGTGCTGCACTTTCAATCTTCTTTCTTTTTTGTAATGAAAAATCTTTTTCAATTTTATCCAGGTTAAGTCCTTCAAGCGTTCTCAAAGAAGTCATGATGTATTCGTTCAATTTTTGCGAATCACTTAAAATTTCTTCCTCATAAGAAACAATACCATTATTTATTGATTGAATATACAATACATTGTTAGCGATATTCCACCTGCGACTGATGCCATTATATGAATGTGCAGAAGGCCCGATGCCAATATATTTTTTTCCTTTCCAATAACTACTGTTGTGCTTACTTCGGCAACCTTCTTTTGCAAAGTTGGATATTTCGTAATGTTCATAACCTGCTTCTTTCATCCATTTCATCAACAATAAAAATTGTCTTGCCTGGTCGTCAGCGCTCACATTCTCCTTCTTTTTTAAAAGGATCATTTTGTCTAACGCAGTTTCCTTTTCTATAGTAAGCGCATAACAAGCAATATGAGGGACATCAAGCCGGGCAAGAGTTTCAAAATTTGTTTTCCATTCATCATCTGAAAGATTGGGAATGCCATAAATAAGATCACACGAAAAATTTGTAAAGCCTGCATCTTTTACAAGCTGTATACAGGAGTATGCCTGCGTTGCATTGTGAGCCCTGTTCATCCATAATAAATCCGCTTCTTTAAAAGATTGAATTCCTACACTTAACCGATTTATGCCGGCATTTTTCCATGAAGACAATTTTTCTTTATTGATGTCATCAGGATTGGCTTCCAGCGTTATTTCAGCGTTGTCATTTACGGTATAATTTTTTTTTATTTGTTCCAATATTTTTTTGATATCATTTTCCGAAAGCAAACTTGGTGTGCCGCCACCAAAATAAATAGTTTCAATACTTTCAGGCACAACATTATCGTTTATGCCTTCATGAGACGAAAGCATAATTTCTTTTTGCAAAGCATTTATCATTTCATCTTTTAAAGCAAGAGATGTTGAAAAATGAAAATTGCAATAGAAGCAGGCTTTTTTGCAAAAGGGAATATGGATGTAAATACCTGCCAAAAATTATATTTGTTTTATGTATGTATAAAATGCAGAAGGCATTTCATCTCGAATATTCATTTTAGATTTGGACGATTAAAATGCTATCCCCAACAATAAAATATTTTAGGTTTATTTGTTGCATTACCTTCTTGTTGTTTTTATTTAACCCGGTTATTTATAGCCAAAAAAATTTCACTGTCACCTATCTTATCCAGGGCAAAGATAGTTTGAATAAAGTACAGCAGCCTGCACTTACTACATCATTCAGCAACAAATCGGAAGCTGATATTTATATAAGCCAGCTGCCTGAAACACTTATGAATAAAGGATTTGCAACAGCATCTGTTGATTCAGTAATTTATGAAGCAGGACATGCCAATGTGAAACTCTATATAGGTGAGCAATATAAATGGGTGCAAATTTTTACGGATAGCATTGACACTAAAGCGCTTGATGCAACCGGCTGGAATGCAAAGCAATTTAAAAATAAGAATATAGATTTTAAAAGGCTTTATGCGCAGGAAGAACGCATTATAGAATATTATGAGGACATTGGTTACCCTTTTGCTCAAGTCTCTTTACAACATGTTGACATTTCCAATAACATGGTCAAAGGAGATTTGATAGTGAATAAAGGACCGCTATATCACATAGACAGCGTAAGGATTTTTGGTAAAGCGAAGATTAAAAATTTGTTTCTTCAGCATTATCTCGATGTTAGTAACAACAGTATATATAATGCAGATAAAATAAAAAAGATAGGAACGCGCATTGAGCAATTGCCTTACCTGCAACAGGTGCAGCCATCAGATGTTACAATGCTGGGAAGTGGCTCTGTGCTTAACTTATATCTTGCTCCAAAGCGAAGCAGTGAGATAAATGTGTTAGTTGGTTTTCTGCCAAATACTGTTACGGGCAAAACGCAAGTAACAGGTGATGTTCATTTGAATCTTAAGAATGCGTTGGGGCAGGGAGAAAATATTTTAGTGAACTGGCAACAGTTGCAGGCGCAATCACCGAGGCTTAATCTTGGTTATAATCATCCTTATATTTTTAATTCACGCTATGGTATTGATGCCACTTTTGATCTGTTGAAAAGAGATTCTTCTTATCTTCAGCTCGATGCTATTATAGGCCTTCAATATCTTTTATCGGTTAGCCAGACGGCAACGATTTTTTACCAAAGCGAGCGCAGTTACCTGCTTTCAGGCGGCGTAGATACTAATTCAGTGTTACTTTCTAAAACGCTGCCGCCCAATATCGACGTAGGTTCTGGGAACTTTGGTGTGAGTTATAGCTTTATAAATACCAATTACAGACTTAACCCCAGGAAAGGAAATGAGCTTGCAATAACTGGTGCTGCAGGAATAAAAAAAGTGAATCGTAACAATGATATCATTAACCTGAAAGACCCGTCTGATCCATCTTTCAATTATGCTTCTCTTTATGATTCTATTCAATTGAAATCGTATAGGATCAAGCTGCAATTAGCTGCTGCACATTATTTGCCACTTGGTAAGGCAAGTGCTTTGAAGACTGCCGTAAATGTTGGCTGGTATCAAAGCCCGCAAATTTTTAGAAATGAATTGTTTCAGATTGGAGGGTACAGATTATTGCGCGGCTTTGATGAAGAAAGTATTTATGCGAATAAATATGCAGTTGCCACAATTGAATACCATTATCTTGTTGGCACTAATTCTTACCTTTTTGGTTTTAGTGATGCAGCATTGACACAGACAAAATTTGAAAGCACAAAATTTAGTAATCAATTTATAAGCGTAGGTGCTGGTCTTGCATTTGAAACAAAATTTGGTTTATTGAATCTTAGTTATGCAATTGGTAAAAGAAACGATGTGAAGTTTGATATAGCGAACTCATCTAAAATTCATTTTGGATATATCAATTATTTTTGAAGCTGTGAAAACGAAAATTATTATTTTAACTGCTATACTTTTTCTAAGCGCATGTATCAATATTATTTATGGTCAGCAAATTGATTCAACGCGCAGGCCGGCTTTGGATACATCAATAAAAAAACCTGATAGTTCTGTTTCAATTAAAAAAAGTATAAGTAAGCCGAAGAGAATTGTTGTTACCCCAAAGAAAGATACTATAAAAAAGGATAGCTCATCTGAAACTATATCTGTTGCAAACGCTGATACAGCAAGGGCTTTAGTGGATACAATTAAAACAAATGCTCCTGTTGTAAAAGCTGGCTGGGCAATTACCGACTCCTTATTAGGCGTCAATAAATTTATCAATGTAAAAGATAAACCGGTACTTTTTATCGCATCAAAAAGGAAAGCTTCCGGGAAAGAATTTACATTTTATGTGTTATGTATTTTATTATTTGTTCTTGGCTTATTTAAAACTTTCTACAGCACATATTTTAATAACGTTTTCAGGGTTTTTTTTAATACATCTATAAGACAAACACAACTTACAGACCAATTATTGCAGGCTAAGTTGCCCTCTTTTATGTTGAACATTTTCTTTTCAATAACCGCTGGTATTTATGTATGGCTGTTATTTAAAAATTATCATGCGCCCAAATTTTTCAATACTCAATGGCTTTTGCCTTTATGCATTGTTGGTATAAGTGCTGTTTATTCTGTAAAATTTTGTATACTAAAGTTCATAGGGTGGATGGGTGAAATGCAGCAAGCTGCAAGTGATTACATCTTTGTAATTTTCCTTGTAAATAAAATTGCAGGAATAATATTGGTACCGTTTGTTGTCCTTCTTGCATTCGCTGTACCTCAATGGATAAACTATCTTACAACTTTATCATTGCTTATAACAGCGCTTTTCTTTTTATCAAGATATATAAAAACTTATGGACTTCTCGAGTATAAATTTCCGCTGAGACCCTTACATTTTCTCATTTATATAACAGCTATTGAGATAGTGCCGCTGCTCCTGATATATAAGGTGGTCGTGGATTATGTGATTTAGTACCCATCACAATTTAATAATGCGTGCACCCTAATGCAACTTATATTTCACAAAAAAATAATTGTAGCTTTGCACTTTCCGCACGATTATATAGATATGAAGAGTGAACTACAGCAGCCAAAAATTTTGAAAAAAATTGAAAATATTCTTATCACGCAGGCCAGGCCAGAAGGGGAAAAATCTCCTTATTTCGATATGGCAAAAAGATTTAATATTAAGCTGGATTTTTTTCCCTTCATACGAGTAGAAGCTATATCAGCAAAGGATTTTCGCAAGCAAAAGATTGATATTACTGCATACTCTGCGATTATTTTCACCAGTCGTAACGCTATAGATCATTTCTTTAGAACGTGTGAAGAACTTAAAATAGCTGTATCTCAAAACACAAAATATTTTTGCATTACAGAGGCTGTTGCTCTTTATCTTCAAAAATTTATTTTATATCGCAAGCGAAAAGTTTTTTATGGAGCTGATGGAACAAACAAGAGCCTTTTCGATGTAATTAATAAGCATAAGGAAATGGAAAAGTTTTTGTATCCATGCTCTCAGTCATTCGATAGCGAAATAACTAACTGGCTTATTACAAATAATTGCGAATACGCTATTCCTGTTTTATATAAAATAATTTCTACGGATGTAAAAGATATTTTAAGAAGCAGGCAATATGATATTATATGTTTCTTTACTCCGCTTGGAGTGAGAAGTCTTATAGAAAATTGTCCGGCCTTTAACCAAAACGGAACCCTGATAGGTGCTTTTGGTGATAATACCTGCAAAGCCGTGGCTGCAGCGGGTTTACATACAGATATTGTGGCTCCCCAACCTAAAATGCCAAGCATGGTCTCAGCTCTGGAAAGCTATCTTTCTTCTTTAAAGAAAAAATAAAATAATCATTACAGTAATAAAAAAAGCAGCTTTATTGAGCTGCTTTAATAATATATAAATTATTCAAAAATTATTTTTTTATAAGTCCTGCAAAATAATTTACAGTTCGCACGAGCTGAGATACATAACTCATTTCATTATCGTACCAGCTAACAGTTTTCACCAGTTGACCATCGCCTGAAGCGATCACTTTTGTTTGCGTAGCATCAAACAAGGAACCATAATGCATGCCTATTACATCGGAGCTTACTATTTCATCTTCATTGTAACCAAAGCTTTCATTAGCTGCAGCTTTCATGGCAGCATTCACTTCTTCAATAGTTACTTTTTTATTAAGTATTGATGAAAGCTCCGTTAATGAACCAGTAATTACAGGTACTCTTTGCGCCCCTCCATCCAGCTTGCCTTTCAACTCAGGAAGCACAAGTCCTATAGCTTTTGCAGCACCGGTACTATTAGGAACGATGTTGGCTGCAGCAGCTCTCGCTCTTCTTAAATCACCTTTAGGATGTGGTGCATCTAAAGTATTTTGATCGTTTGTATATGCATGAATAGTGGTCATTAAACCTACAACAATACCAAAGCTATCATTTAAAACTTTTGCCATAGGCGCAAGGCAGTTGGTAGTGCAAGATGCACAAGAAATAATCTCTTCGCTGCCATCAAGAATATTATGGTTTACATTAAATACAATTGTTTTCAGATCGCCGGTTGCAGGGGCAGATATTACTACTCTTTTAGCACCTGCTTTTAAATGTGCTGCTGCTTTATCTTTATCAGTAAAAAAACCTGTGCTTTCAATCACAACATCCATATCATGCGCTGCCCCATGGTATTTGAGAAGGATCTTTTTGTGCATATATTTTTATTTCTTCACCATCTACCACTATTGCATTATCTGTACTTTTCACATCACCACTAAACCTGCCCTGGGCGCTATCATATTTTAATAAGTGTGCTAATACTTTCGGGCTTGTCAAATCATTAATAGCTACTACATCAATTCCTTCCATATTATATATCTGTCTGAAAACAAGACGGCCAATTCTTCCAAAACCATTAATAGCAACTTTAACTGTGCTCATAACTGTATGTTTAATTTTAAAAATTGAGATGCAAAATTAAGCTTTGTAATACATTTTTTATATTAAAAGAATAACACACTTAAAAAATGGTTACTGGTTTTTACCGCTTACATATTTATTTTTTTTTAGGTAAAATCTGTAAGGCAATAATGCATCTTCACCTGCGCCTTCCACACCTATTCGTTTGCTGATACCAATATCTGAATCATTGATCTTAAAAGCATCATCGGCCAAATAAATTTCACCATCCAGCAAATGACTGCCGGAGTGATGCTTAAAAATTCCGAAAGCTTTACCAACATTTCCCGGGCCTTTGGTAAGTGTATTATCCAAACTTTTTTTACCGGTTCTTATAAGCATAATATCAATACCCTGCAAAGGCTCAACAGCCCTTATCAACACAGCATCAGGAATATCTTTATCATTTGTTACCACATTCATCATGTGATGAATTCCATAACAGATATAGACGTAAGCCGTGCCCGCAGTGTGATACATATGTTCGTTTTTTGCAGTTCTTTTTCCATTATAAGAATGTGATGCTTTATCTGTAATGGCAACGTAAGCCTCAGTCTCCACAATTCTTCCGGAAGTAATAACCCCTTTGAAATTAGTAACCAATATCTTCCCGATGAGTTCCTTTGCAATCCCAACAACATCTTTTCTCTGGTAAAATGATATAGGAATTTTTTGCATAAGGCTTTATGAAGTTTAACTATAAAAGCTAAATATATTTTTTAAGTTTGAAAATATGTTAACCGAAGCTTTTAAGTTTTATTTTAAGTCTTACTAATGATTTATTTAATTCCTTCATTTTTATATGATGACGCCATTGAGACTATCCCGCCATATTTGATGGAAGCTATAAAAAATTGCCAGGTAATTTTTGCTGAAAACGAAAGAACCGCACGCCGTTTCTTAAAAAAAATGGATAAAGAAATTGTAATTGATAATTATGAATGGTATGCTATACACAAATCCGAAGAGGAGCAAATAAAAAATTTTAAACAAAAAATAAAAGAAGAAAAAAACATTGCCATAATCAGTGAAGCCGGCTGTCCAGGCATTGCAGATCCGGGACAAATTTTGATCTATGAAGCTCAAAAATTAAACGTTTCAATTAAGCCATTGGTCGGTCCAAGTTCCATACTTCTTGCTTTGATGGCAAGCGGATTAAATGGGCAAAACTTTTCATTCGAAGGTTATCTTCCTATAGAAAATATGGAAAGAAATAAAAAGATTAAGCAACTGGAAGAAGAGTCTTTCAAAAGTGGCTGCACTAAAATCTTTATTGAAACACCCTATCGTAATAATAAATTATTTGAAAATATTTTACAGGTATGTAAAGCCGAAACACTCATTTGTATCGCATCCGAACTTACTTCGCCTACCGAGATCATAAAAACAAAAGCTGTTTCAGAGTGGAAAAAAGAAAGAATAGACCTGCACAAAAAGCCAACTATTTTTTTATTACAAGCATAATTCTCGTATGTAGGATAACAGTTATGCTATAGATGTTTTATAAGTGGTTAAAATAATTGTGGCCCACGGGAATGACTATGCGGTATCTTACCTAAATGTTTATAGGCTTTTTCTGTTGCTTCCCTGCCTCGTGGTGTGCGCATGATAAATCCTTCCTGAATTAAAAACGGCTCATATACCTCTTCAAGTGTTCCGGTTTCTTCACCAACCGCGGTAGCAATCGTTGTGATGCCAACAGGCCCACCTTTAAATTTTTCAATAATGCAGCTTAGTATCCTGTTGTCCATTTCATCAAGTCCATATTCATCTACATTCAATGCTTTCAATGCATGTTCGGTTATAGCAAAATCAATAATGCCGTTAGACAAAACCTGTGCAAAATCCCTTACTCTTCTTAGTAAGCCGTTGGCAATCCTTGGCGTGCCGCGGCTTCTGCCGGCAATTTCAGAAGCGGCATCCGAAGTGATTTTTGTTTTTAAGATGGTGCATGATCGCAGAATAATTTTTTGCAACACTTCTTTATCATAATATTCAAGCCTTGATTTAATGCCAAACCTTGAAAGTAAAGGTGCTGTAAGCAAGCCACTGCGTGTGGTTGCGCCGATCAATGTGAAAGGATTGAGATTGATCTGAACGCTTCTTGCATTTGGCCCTGTATCAATCATAATGTCAATGCGGTAGTCTTCCATGGCTGCATACAAATATTCTTCAACAACATTGCTAAGCCGGTGTATTTCATCAATAAACAAAACATCATTTGCTTCAAGGTTGGTAAGCAAGCCTGCGAGATCGCCGGGCTTTTCAATTACCGGCCCGCTGGTCTCTTTTATATTCACACCTAATTCATTGGCAACGATACGGCTAAGCGTAGTCTTACCAAGCCCTGGTGGTCCGTGAAATAAGATATGATCCAATGCTTCACCACGTTGTTTTGCAGCCTGTATGAAGATGCGAAGGTTCTCAATGATCTGCGCCTGTCCGCTAAAATCTTCAATGGCAGCCGGTCTAATATTATTTTCAAATTCCTTCTCCGCAGGGCTCAGCAATTCTTTTTCTTTTTTTAAATTTTGATTGGGCATAGAAATATAGGCTTGTAAAACTAAACTTATAAATTATAAATAAGTATTGAATAACCTCTTACACCAATTCAATTTAGCCACTAAATAAAAGTGTTTGCATATTAAATTAAATGAAAGGTAAATTTGCAACAAATATGTATAAAACCAGTTTTCGTTATTGGATATGCCAGGTTTTAGGTTGGGGAGGATGGACGTCGCTTAATCTTTTTTTTATTTATGTTTTCGCTCATGATGCTTACTTCAAGCCAGATGAGAAAAGAACTGTTTTGTTTGCAATTTTTTTTATAGAATTTTTCTGGAATATTTTAGCAACGCACATATTAAGATTTGTTCTAAAAAAAATTCAATGGATAAATCTTTCTTTGAAGAAGGTGATTGGTTTATTTATCGTTAGCGTAATACTTACAGGGCTTTTGAGTTATTATGGTGCACGGGCAACTGCTGTGGTTACAGGTTATTCATTGGTTAATTATGAGAAAAAAGAAAGCCTGCAATCCGCTATAACAAAGGAAAAAGAATTGAACCTTGCTGGTACCGATTATTTTACTGCTATTTCCAATAAGTCAGCAGATTCATTAGTCTATGCGTCGGCAAAGAAAATTAAACAAAGTACGGGATGGTATAGGGATAAAAACGGGAACTGGCAATATGAAGATCAGCAACAGGAAAGATTTTGGTGGGAGATTAT
Source organism: uncultured Chitinophagaceae bacterium (assembly GCA_963823975.1). GTDB lineage: Bacteria > Bacteroidota > Bacteroidia > Chitinophagales > Chitinophagaceae > Ginsengibacter. The sequence continues at coordinate 131,401 of CAWGNP010000002.1, forward strand.
AGTTGTTAATTTATTAGTTGCGTTGTGGCTTTTATTATACATGGTATGGCATTATCTCGAAAGAAACCGCAAAGATGAACTTGATAAGATCAGCCTCGAAAAAATAGTGAAAGAACTGGAACTAAGCACTATAAAATCGCATATCAACCCTCATTTTATTTTTAATTCTTTAAACAGTATACGTGCGTTGGTAGATGAAAATCCCCAGCGTGCAAGAACTGCCATTACGGAGCTTTCAAACATTTTGCGGAGCAGTATGCAGGTAGAAAAACTGGAAACAGTTCCATTGCATAAAGAGCTTGATATTGTAAAGGATTACCTCGCGCTGGAGCATATGCGTTTTGAAGAAAGATTAAAAGTGGAAATGGAGATCGATGAGGATACGCTGGAGCAACCTGTGCCGCCAATGATGTTGCAAACACTGGTAGAAAATGCAATTAAGCATGGTATAAGTAAAAAAATAAAGGGAGGAATTATAAAAATAATTTCAAGATTTATAGATGATCATTTCGAACTTATTGTCCGCAACAGCGGCATGCTTGAAAATGCAACATCACCGGAAGGCTTTGGATTAAAAAGCACGCGAGACAGGCTGGGATTGGTTTTTCATGGTAAGGCACAATTTCACATCAACGATATAAATGAAAATGAAGTGCAGGCAAAAATAATTATGCCTGTTACCTACCACGATGTTTATACGAAAAAATAGCGACTTCCATAATACGATAAAAATTAATTATGCAAAAAGCAATTATTATAGATGATGAAAGGCTTGCCAGGAACGAACTTAGAAAGTTGTTGCAAGACTTTGATGATGTGGAAGTGATTGGTGAAGCAGCCAATGCAAATGAAGGAATAGAAAAAATCGAAAGCCTCAATCCTGATCTTATTTTCCTGGATATACAAATGCCCGGCAAAACCGGTTTTGATATGCTTACGGAAATTGAAAAAGCACCACATGTAATTTTTGTAACAGCTTATGATGAGTATGCATTGAAAGCTTTTGAAGTAAATGCACTTGACTATTTAATGAAACCCGTAGAGCCTAAAAGGCTTGCCGATGCTCTATTGAAAGTGAAACAAAAAGATGAGGAAGAAATGCTTTCGTATAATAACCGAGGCACGCTTCATGAAACAGACCAGGTGTTTGTAAAGGATGGTGAAAGATGCTGGTTTGTAAAGTTATCAGACGTGCGACTGTTTGAAAGTGTAGGTAATTATGCAAAAATTTTTTTTGGAAATCATAAGCCACTTATTTTAAAATCATTGAATGCTTTGGAAGAAAGATTGGATGATAAGGTTTTTTTTAGGGCAAACAGGAAACATATTATTAACCTGAGGATGATAGATAAAATTGAGCCTTACTTCAATGGGGGCTTGCTGCTGGATTTGGTAGGCGGAGAAAAAATAGAGGTAAGCAGGAGACAAGCTGTGAAGTTTAAAGAGATGATGAGCTTGTAACGATGAATGTAACGAATGCTGAATAATGAACAATTGCTGAGGGGCTGCGGGATGGAAGCGGAAAGCACGGTGAAGGCTTGTGAAACGGCTTTGTGCCGGACTTGTAGCGAACAGCCCGAGCTATAGCTCAAGAAAAATCTATGGCTCAGAGCCCCGCAAATTTTACAAAAATTATACAACCTTTACAGGCACTGAATGTACGGCAGCAGCCATTTCCTGTATGAGGCTTTCGTCTTTTTCAATAGCATTCCCTACAACAATTACATCCGCTCCGGCCTTGCAATTAAGATATGCTTTTTCTGGGTGTACAATGCCTCCGCCAACAATCAAGGGAACGCTAATGCAATCAGCAACTTTTGCAATCATACTTTCTGCAACAGCTCGTCGGGCGCCGCTTCCGGCATCCATGTAGATAAGTTTCATGCCGAGCATTTCACCAGCCATCGCAGTGCACATAGCTATTTCATTTTTATCCGAAGGCAATGGGCTTGCATTAGAAATATAAGAAACAGTAGTGGGCGCACCGCCATCAATAACCATGTAGCCGGTGCTCATAATTTCGAGGCCGCTTTGTTTTACAACGGGAGCGCTTACTACATGTTGTCCAATAAGCAGGTCTGCATTGCGACCGCTTATCAAGGACAGGTACAATAGCGCATCAGCGTGCCTGGATATTTGGTTCGCTCCGCCGGGGAAAAGTATCACGGGTATATTGCAACTTTTTTTGATCACCTGTACACATTCATCAATATAATTGGACACAACAAGACTGCCGCCAACAAGAAAATAATCGACTTTTGCTTTTAGTGAAAGTTCCACCAGTTGCTGCATTTTTTCATCATCTACTTTATCAGGATCTACTAAAACGGCAAAAGATTTTTTACCTGAAATTTTTCTTTCGCACAGCGAATTGTATATGCCTTTTATCTTCATGAATAGTGATTAATGCAAAAATGTCAAATTTTTTGTATTTATAAAAATTAACGTTAAAACAAGTTACGTATTAAATGTTTGTAATGTTCTGCCAGTGCAACGCAACTTTTAAATTTTGTAATTTTAATTATGGTAGATGTATCAAAAGAGATAACGTTTAAAACTGCACGCAGCGGTGGCAAAGGTGGTCAAAATGTGAATAAGGTAGAAACCATGGTTGAAGGCTGGTTGCACATTGCATCTTCCGATATTTTGAACGATAAAGAGAAAGAAATTATTACAATCAAACTTGCCAATAAAATAACTGCATCCGGTTACTTGCTGGTGAAAAGCAGCACTGACAGATCACAATTGGGTAACAAGGAAAACGTTGTAAAAAAGGTAAATGCTTTCATAAATATTGCTTTGATAAAAAGAAAAAAAAGAAAGCTTACCAAACCATCAAACGCATCAATAGCCAACAGGATAAAGGTTAAAAAAGATAAAGGTGAAATAAAAGAAGGCAGGAAAAAAATCAGGAACTATGATGAATAAATTTTTAAAATCGTATTGGGTTTTGCTTTCTTTTTTGTTTGTTATCTCTACATCTTTTTATTTTAATAAAGCAAAGGAAAAAGATACAAAAGCATTAGTAAAAATTGTTTTTATTAATAAGGTAAAAGATAAAAAAATAGTTTTAAATGATTCAGTTTACACGAACCCTTTTAATGAAAAATATGCTATTACGAAGCTTAGGTATTATGTTACCAATATAGAGCTTCAAGGCAACAACGTTTTATATAAAGAAGATAACAGTTATCATCTGGTTGATGAAAGTGATTCAGCTTCACAGATTATTCATTTATCAATACCTGAAGGTAAATACTTAAGCCTTAGTCTTTTATTAGGAGTTGATAGTTTGCATAATGTTTCAGGTGCGCAAACAGATGCATTGGATCCTGCGAACGATATGTTCTGGACATGGAACAGCGGCTATGTGATGGCAAAGATGGAAGGCAATTCAGTGCATCTCCTTTAGTAAATCATAAGTTTGAATATCATATTGGAAGTTTTTCAGGTTTATTTAATGTGCTTAAAAATATACATATTTTTTTCCCCACGCATCCTACAGAGTTCAATGCTGGTAAGGACTACATGATAGTTATACACGCTAATATCAAACGCGTGGTGGCAAGGTGCACACGATTTAAAAATCGCAGAGCATCCTGCTATTACTTCTCCCGGCATCAATGCAAAGAACATGAGTGATAACTATGCAAACATGTTTCATATAGAAAAAATTATTACTGAATAATTTGAAAAAAAAAGATTTCAATATTTATTATTTTTTTTGTTGCAGCATTTGCTTTTATGCTGGAAGCAGGAAAAAAAAATTTGCAAAGTTTATCTGCTGTTCATACTACTCCATTACGATTAAAGATTCCGGAAGGATGGCCAAAGCCTGATGATGTTTTTAAAAATAATGCTTTAACCGAAGAAGGTTTTCAGCTCGGAAGAAAATTGTTTTATGATGGAAGATTAAGTAAGGATGGGAACTTTGCATGTGCATCCTGTCATCAGCAGTTTGCAGCCTTTGCAACTTATGATCACGATTTGAGCCATGGCTTTCATGATCAGTTTACAACCCGCAATGCGCCTGCCTTATTCAATCTTGCATGGGCTTCCACTTTCAATTGGGATGGAGGTGTCAATCACATAGAACTGCAGGCTTTATCACCAATGACGGCAGCTAATGAAATGGCAGAAAATGTAGATTCTGTTTTATTAAAATTAAAAAATGATACTACTTACCAGCGCATGTTTAAAGTAGCTTTTGGCAGCCCGATAATCAATAGTCAAAGAATGCTCAAAGCATTGGCCCAGTTTACAGGAACGCTCGTTTCTTCGAATTCAAAATATGATAAGGTAAAAAGGGGTGAGGATAAATTTGACGATAATGAACAAAAAGGTTATGAGCTTTTCAAAGCAAGATGTAACACTTGTCACAAAGAGCCTTTGTTCACAGATTATTCTTTTCGCAATAACGGTTTACCTATAAACGATTTTTTGAAAGACTATGGAAGAATGAAAGTAACCGGTGATCCAAAAGATTCATTGAAATTTAAAGTGCCCAGCTTGCGGAATTGTTCGGTTACATTTCCTTATATGCATGATGGAAGCATTAATTCATTATACAGAGTAATAGATCATTACAGCAAGGGAATACAAAGGAGTGCCACCCTGGATTCCAGCCTGCGAAAGGGAATTCCTTTTACTGAAGATGAAAAGAATGATATTGTTCGCTTTTTAAAAACTTTGAAAGACACCTCTTTCCTGGATGATAAAAGATTTTCACAGCCATGATGTAAGTGGTAATCGTCTTTAAAAATTATACAAGTAAATTTGCGCTTTCATTAAAAAAATTTTTAGTTGAGCAGTATAAAAAAACTTGCCGGGCAAACAATGTGGTATGGCGTGAGCTCAATAGCGGCAAGGTTTTTATTTTATTTATTAACTCCATATTTAACTTATAAACTATCTCCCACGGGCTATGGCGACATGAGCATTTTATATGCTGCCATACCTTTTCTAAATGTGATTTTTACCTATGGAATTGAGACCGCTTATTTCCGCTTTGCCTCAAAAGAAGAATACAAAAAAGATATTTATAGTACCGCAACAATTTCCATAATATGCAGTACCCTTTTATTAACGGCTCTATTGCTTTCATTGCATTCATCGCTGGCGCATTGGCTAAGGCTTGATAATCATCCGGAGCTGATTACTTTATTCCGTTTTAATCATTGCATTTGATACTTTATCTACTTTGCCATTCGCCAAGTTGCGATTGGAACAGCGGCCACGAAAGTATGCACTGATAAGGGTTTCAGCAATTTTACTGCAGATGGCAGCTACGTTTTTTTTTATATCGGTATGCCCTGAAATTGCTAAAAAAAATCCAGACGGGTTTGTTGCTACTTATTACAAAACAAGTTATGGAGTTGGATACGTAATCATTGCCAATCTCATGGCTTCCATATTTGTTTTTTTACTTTTATCAAAACAATTTTTTTCTTTCAAATTAAAACTTAACAAAAAAGTTTGGAGTAACATGATGGTGTATTCGCTGCCATTGATCATTGCAGGATTTGGTGGAATGATTAATGAAACTTTTGACAGGATTATGCTTACATGGCTTGCGCCTGTCAGCAATATTGCAGAAGCAAAAACACAGGTGGCAATTTATTCAGCATGTTATAAATTATCTATTTTAATCACGCTGTTTATACAGGCATTCAGAATGGGAGCAGAACCATTTTTCTTTAAGCAGGCTGAAGGTCAAAATCCGCAAAAAGTATATGCAAGAGTAATGAAATTTTTTGTGATAACTATTACTATAATGTTCCTTGTGGTAGCAATGTATCTTGATATATGGAAACATTTTTTAGCAAGAGAACCTGGTAAATTAAATATATACTGGACAGGCTTGAAAGTGGTGCCCATCTTGCTTTTGGCTAATATGTTCCTGGGTATTTATTACAACTTATCCATATGGTATAAGCTTACGCATAAAACAATTGACGGTGCTTACATTACCTTAATTGGTGCTGGTATCACACTCGCCATTAATTTTATTTTTATACCATATTTCAGTTATATGGCGTGCGCATGGGCAACATTTTTATGCTATGGAAGCATGATGATTATCTCCTATGTATGGGGGCAAAAAGCTTATCATGTTCCTTATCCATGGAAAAAATTGTGTGCATATATTTTGATAGTGGTTGCATTATATTTTGTGCACCAGGGTATCATTTACTTTACAAAAAATGCCATTATTAATTTGCTCTCAGCCACGTTATTGCTGTTTATCTATTTGTGGTTAATCATTGTTGTGGAAAAAAAAGAAATGCAGCGGATACCAGTGTTTGCAAGATTTTTATCAAAGAGCAATGCAACTGCTTTATCATAAAATAATATTACTTGAGAAAATTTTTAAGAAAAATATTAGGTCCGCTACTCACAAAAATTGCATCAGATGCTGAGGCACCGGATAAAGATGCAGTATTCAAATCACTAAGCGATTTGTATGAGCTTTTAAAAGAAAAAAATGGAAGCAGTGGTGTGAGCATCAACTCGGATTTTGATAAAGAATCTTACATAATTTTCAGTGATCATCATAAAGGTGATAAAGATCCTGGAGATGATTTTGCATCCAATGAAAAAAATTATTTGGCAGCTCTTGATTATTATTTTAATAAAAAATTTATTTATATAAACCTTGGTGATGCTGAAGAGCTATGGAAATATAAGCCTCAACAAGTGATATCAAAAAATGAAAAGGCTTTGCAATCTGAAGCCAGGTTTCATGAAGAAAAAAGATATTACAAAACCTTTGGCAATCATGATCTTATTTGGAAGGATATGCTATCGGTTGAGTTCTGGTTTAGGAACATTTTTAAAATGCCTTTGCCTGTGTATGAAGGTATAGTTTTGCAAACGAAAATTAACGGTAACCCTTTATCTTTTTTTTTAACGCATGGCCACCAGGGCGATAAAATGAGTGATAACAACGCAGCAAGCACATGGTTCGTAAGCCATATTTGGCAACCGTTTCAGCGGTATCTTGAGCTGAATGTGAATACACCTGCGAAAGATTATGTGCTGAGAGACCGGCATAATATAATGATGTATGAATGGAGTAGTTTGCAAAAAAATACTGTGCTGATAACAGGACATACTCATAAACCTGTGTTTGCCTCCGGATTATATTCGGACCATCCAAGCAATAAGATTCCTTTAAAAGAATTGACCGGAACAACGAAACGAAATACCGTTATACCTTCTTATTTTAACAGCGGATGCTGCTGCTACAATGATGCCGACATTACCGGGATTGAGATTTCCAAAGGAAAAATAAGCCTTATAAAATGGCATTGGATTAACGATGCTTCCGAGAGAGTAGTATTGGAAGAAGTGGCATTGGATAAGCTGCTAAGCGATATAAATAATGTTTCGCTTTAGTTTGATTTTTGTATGCATACCCTTACCTTTGCGGCCAAATTTAAACCGTATTTAATTACTATTTTTTATGGCAAATACCGGCAAAGTAAAGCAGATCATCGGTGCGGTGGTTGACGTGGAATTTTCAAACGATAATAAGCTTCCCGAAATATTTCATGCATTGGAAATTACTAAAGAGAATGGCGATAAGCTTATCCTGGAAGTGCAGCAGCATCTCGGCGAGGACAGCGTTCGCTGCATTGCAATGGATGGTACTGAAGGCTTGCAAAGAGGCATTACCGTTACTGATCTTGGTTCGCCGATATTGATGCCAATAGGTGATAAAATTAATGGCCGCTTATTCAATGTAACCGGCGATGCTATTGATGGTTTGCCACAAGTAGATAAAAGTGGCGGAAGGCCTATTCATAACAAACCACCCTTATTTGAAAATTTAAGTACAGCATCTGAAATATTATTTACAGGTATAAAAGTGATTGATCTTATTGAACCGTATGCAAAGGGTGGAAAGATTGGTTTGTTCGGTGGTGCCGGTGTCGGCAAAACAGTATTGATACAGGAGCTTATTAATAATATTGCAAAAGCTTACAGTGGCTTATCAGTTTTTGCCGGTGTGGGGGAAAGAACACGTGAGGGTAATGATTTGATGCGTGAAATGATAGAGGCAGGCATTATGAAATATGGTGATAAGTTTATCCATAGCATGGAAGAGGGAGGCTGGGATCTGGATTCCGTAAATATGGATGAACTAAAAGATTCCAAAGCAACGTTTGTTTTTGGTCAAATGAATGAACCACCCGGAGCCAGAGCCAGAGTGGCCTTGAGTGGATTAACTGTTGCAGAATATTTTCGCGATGGCGATGGAACGGGTAAAGGAAAAGATATTTTATTTTTCGTAGACAACATATTTCGTTTTACGCAGGCAGGGTCAGAAGTGTCTGCCTTGCTTGGGCGTATGCCAAGTGCAGTAGGTTATCAGCCAACGCTTGCAACTGAAATGGGATTGATGCAAGAAAGAATTACTTCAACACGCAACGGTTCTATCACTTCAGTTCAGGCTGTGTACGTGCCTGCTGATGACCTTACCGATCCAGCGCCCGCAACTACTTTTGCACATCTTGATGCGACAACAGTTTTGAGCAGAAAGATTGCCGATTTAGGTATTTATCCTGCTGTTGATCCGTTGGATTCTACATCAAGAATTTTAACTCCAGCGATTGTGGGTGAAGAGCATTACGATTGTGCAAACCGTGTAAAACTAACATTGCAACGCTATAAAGAATTGCAGGATATTATTGCCATTCTTGGGCTTGATGAATTAAGTGATGAGGATAAACTTACGGTTAGCCGTGCGCGCAGGGTACAGCGTTTTCTTTCTCAGCCGTTTCATGTAGCGGAACAATTTACAGGATTGAAAGGTGTATTGGTTTCCATAGAAGATACTATCCGCGGGTTTAATGCCATTATGGACGGCGAAGTAGACGAGTATCCTGAAGCAGCGTTTAATCTTGTTGGCAACCTGGAAGATGCAATTGCAAAAGGAAAGAAAATGATGGACGCAGCCAATGCCTAGAAAGTAAAAAATATAGAATGGTTCTCGAAATTCTTACACCAGAAAAAAAAATATTCAGCGGAGATGTATATGGAGTGCAGCTTCCCGGCATTGATGGAAGTTTTGAAGTGCTCGAAAAACATGCGCCCTTAGTAAGCGCTCTAAAGAACGGGAAACTTAAAATTTTAAAAGATAAATCTGCAACTTTGTTGTTTGATGTACAAAGCGGTTTCGTAGAAGTACTGAATAACAAAGCAACCGTATTGGTGGAAGGTGCACGAGAATTATAGAGTGAAAGATTTACTATAGTCGTCTTATAACGACAAGGTGTTTATTTACGCAAACGTTTTTAATAACAATCACCCTCTCTCAATTAATCGTCCGTCTTTTTTTTTCGCTTTCTCTTTTCTCCATACATACCCTTGCATTTATCTAACATACTTACAAATTCCGTTTGAAGGTAGTCAGAGGAATCGATAGAAGACTGCGCAATAGTTTTAATTAAATCCCAATCTACATTTTGAATGTAAGGGCTTTCCCGCAGCTTTAGGCCAAACATAGTAATGGCAGCGGCAAAGCGAAGACATTTTTGTAAAGAATCAAAAGGAATATAATTGTCTGCACAACTATATTTCATAACATGAGAAAGTGAATCGTCTGGCAGCTTGTAATGAAGTTGCAGCGAGGCAACAGCTTCGTTCGCTTTGCCTGAGAGGACGCTATCTTTTGGCACACCTTCCAATTCAAAGATTGCAGTATTGCCGGTGGCTGCGCCTATTTCCCCACCTTCGAGTTGGTCACCTTTATCTTCGAGTACGGAGCGCTTGTTATCATAACCTATCAGCCTGTATTGTTTTATTTTAGCCGGATTAAACATAACGGAGATATACACATCATTGGCTATGGAATATAAAGTTTGCGTGAACTCTTTGACAAGTACTTTTTCACCCTCCCTTATATCATCCAGGTAAGCAAAATTGCCGTTACCTTTTTTAGCCAATATTTCTATTTTAGAATCCTTGTAATTGCCCATGCCCACGCCAAGGCAGGTAAGGTAAATGCCCGATTGCTTTTCCTTGCTTATAAGCTCATCCAGCTCTTTTTCGCTTGTTTGCCCTACGTTGAAATCTCCATCGGTAGCGAGTATTATGCGATTGTTACCGCCCTTTATGAAAGTACTATTTGCCAGCTTGTATGCCGAGCGAATGGCGGCTTCGCCCGGAGTGTCACCTGAAGCTACCAGTTCTTCAATGGCTTTGGTAATCACGTCTTTTTTATCGCCGCTGGTAGGCTGCAGCCACACGCCCACCGTGCCACCATATGTTACAATAGAAACAGTATCTTTTTGACGAAGATTTTTTACAAGAAGCCGAAATGCTTCCTTTAAAAGTGGCAATCTATTTGGAAGGTCCATGCTGCCGGAAACATCAATAAGAAATACCAAATTAGAAGGTGGTACATTATCAAGATCTAGCTTCTTCCCGGAGAGACTTATATATAGAAGCTGGTGATTAGTATTCCAGGGACAGCCTGTAAGTTGGCTTTCAATCCTAAATACCTCATTTCCCTGCGGTTCTTTATAATTAAAATTAAAGTAGTTAAGCATTTCATCGATTCGCACAGCATCAACGGGCACTTTGTCTCCCTGATTAATGAAGCGGCGCACATTACTATAGGAAGCTTTATCAACACGCATAGCGAAGGAGGTGACATGTCCGCTTCCTGCTTTTATGTAATCATTTTCCAGCAAACTGCTGTAGCTTTCATTGTTATAATATGCAGTAGGATAAATGTGCCCTTCTGTGCCGCTAGTAACAGACGCGAGTTTTTGTTTTTGGTTATTTACCTGTGAACTGAGTAGCTTTAGAGTTATTTCCTGGTAAGTGGTAGATTTTATTTTGAAGGATCTAGTTTCATAGCCCTCTGCAGAAAACACAAGCGAATCATATAAGTTAGAAGAAGGAATGCCAAAGCCTCCTGAACCTCCGCTGTAATAAACTCCCCGATTGGCAGGAATGTATATTTTTACATTCTGCAGTGGCTGGTTACGCTCGTCTTTTACATCGCCGCGTATATAGTACTGCCCATTGGAACACAATGCCAGTATTACTAAGCAGTAAGTAAAAATTGCCTTTAACAAAGCACAGCGGTTAAATTATGTTGACGATAAAGGTTCTGTATTATCGCAATTATTTTCAGCTAAAATGGTATTACATTTATATTACACCAACTGGTATATCTCTTTTATATTCCTGCCCAGGCCATCATAATCAAGACCATAGCCTACTACAAATTTGTTGGGAATAGTAAAGCCAAGGTAATCAATTTTTAGATTATGAATCATAGCTTCCGGCTTATGCAGCAAGGCGGCTATCTTCAATGACGCAGGATGCTGATGTTCCAATTGCGGCAAAAACTGCGAAAGCGTTTTTCCTGTATCTACAATGTCTTCTATGATGATCACATCTTTATTATAAACATCCGTATCAAGGCCGATAGCAGTTATCACCTTTCCCGTCGATTTCACACCTTTATAAGAAGCAAGTTTTATAAAGCAAATTTCAGCATTAATATTTATATGTTTGAAAAGATCTGCTGCAAACATAAAAGCACCATTAAGTATAGCAATGAACAAAGGCCTTTTTAATTCATAATCTTTATTGATTGCATCAGCTACTCTTCGCACCGCCTCGTCAATTTCTTCAGCACTGAGGTAAGGTGTAAATTCTTTATCATGAACTTTTACGTTGGCCATAACTTATTTTGAAACGATCAGTTGCTGCCCGATTTTGAGATTGTTGTCAGGTAAATGATTCCATTCTTTAAGCTCATCTATAGATACGTTATATTTTTTTGAAATAGAATACAAGCTTTCCTTTGGTTGTATAACATGAGTAATCGGCTCTGCATGAACAGGCTGCGGAGAACTGTTTATTTCTTTTTTTGAAGGAGCATCTTGATTGCCGTAAACCGCATTTGCTGATCCCGCCTTTAATGAGAGTCTTCTTCCGGCAGTAATATTATCGTTATCAGAAAGATTGTTATACTCGAAAAGATTTTTTAGCGCAATGCCATTCTTCTGTGCGATATCAAACAGGGTTTCTCCATCCTGAGCTACATAATAATCGGTATTCCCTTCTTTCTTTTTTTTCTCTAAAAAAATATATTGGTCTTTATCTAACAGCCCATCCTGTTTCATATCGTTTATTTCCAAAAGGTGGCTAAGATTAATATTATTTTGCGTAGCTATGGCGAGCAAAGAAGTTCCCTTAGGAACCATCAATACCTTGCAGCCGTTAATCGTAAGTTTTAGCGGTGTAGTTAGATTTCCATTGCTTTGCCCGGAAGTATTCGGTGCCTCTTTTTCCTCTTTATCTTCAGGGTCACTGGTATATTTAGTCGCGTCAAAATGAGGCATATCATTTACTGCAAGTAAAGTATATTGCTCGAGGTTATTATCTTCAATATTTTTTATAAGAATATCAGGATAATGAGGGTTCGTAGCATAGCCAGCCTTTTTTAATCCGTAAGCCCATGCTTTATAATCGCGTGGATCAAGGTTAAATAAAAAAGCATATCTATCATTACCTCTTAAAAAATTGGAATGATCGCGGTATGAATCTTCAGCAGTTTTATAAACACGAAAACATTCGCCTGGCGCATCATCATCGTGTGCTACAGAGCCGGAGGTCCAGGTGCCCTTACATTTTATACCAAAGTGATTGTTAGATTTTTTTACGAGGTCGCCGTTGCCGCATTCTGTTTCCAGTATGCCTTGTGCGAGAGAGATTGCAGCGGGTACGCCCATCCTTTTTTTCTTCCCTCATGGCAATATCTTTATATTGTGCTATATAATCCGCAGGAGTCATAATGACGTTTTGCGCAGCAGCAATTTTGCAAAAAGAAAAGGAAATTATTAATAAGCTTATAATTTTTTTCATAAAAAACGCAAACAAACAACGATTAGAACTTAAAAAATCACAACTTTTGTATCAGCAATAATCCATCTCTTACAGTTATCATTACCTGCTGCACTCTTTCATCTTTAAATACATGCTCATTAAAAGCATGAATAGCTTTGGCGCTTTTGCCCGTTACATTTTCCTGCAATACTTCACCATGAAAAAGCACATTATCCGCCAGCATAAAGCCGCCTTTTTTTAAGTGGGGCAAAGTTAATTCGTAATAATTAATATAGTTTACTTTGTCCGCATCAATAAACACAAGATCCCAGGTTTCATGCAGCGTTGGAATAATATCCAATGCGTTGCCCTCATGTAAAAATATTTGATTAGCATATAATGATTTGCTAAAATATTTTCTCGAAAGATCGGCATCTTCTTTTCTTAGTTCCAATGTATGCAATGCGCCACCCGGCCTTAATCCACGTGCAAGACATAGTGCACTATATCCTGTGAAAGTGCCTATCTCTAATATCTTTTCAGGTCGTATCATGCGGCTTATCATTTCTAAAAGCTTGCCTTGCACAGGCCCGCTTAGCATGTGAGCATGTTCATGATGATGCAATGTGTATTCTTCTATTTCTATTAAAAGATCATCAGTTGGCGTGGTGAACCATGCTGCATAATCTTCTGCTTTTTTGTTTATTATTTCCATAAAATGTTAAACAGGTATTTTCTTTTTTGATAATAATAAAAGACCAAAAAAAGTTATAGCTCCATTTACAATTATAAGTTCTTCAGCAAATACATAGCCATGCAAAAGCTGTTTTGAATACCTATCAATAAAAAAACAAATTAATGGCGAAAGAATACAAATGGATGGTGTGGCTGCATCAAAAGCTTTCCTATTTTTTGCAAATAATGAAAAGGCATACAAGCCGATCAGCGGCCCATAAGTGAAGGTTGCTACTTTAAATATAGCGCTTACAACAGACGCATTATTTACTGCATTGAATAAAAGAATAACCAGCAATATCAATAAAGAAAAAAATATATGCACATAGTGCCTGGTGCGTATCATTTGCGGAGCATTTTCATTTTTCTTTTTATCAAATTTTAAAAAATCTATGCAAAAAGATGTGGTGAGCGCTGTAAGCCCGGAATCAGTGGTAGCAAAGGTTGCAGCTGTTAAGCCTAGCATAAAAACAACAGCAGGCACGCCTTTGAAATGATTTAATGCTATTTCAGGGAAAAGATAATCTGTACGCGGCTTATGGGTTATTGCATCTAAAGGAATAGCAATATTATTTTTATTGGCATAAATGTATAACAAAGCACCAACGCTTAAAAAAAACAAATTAATGATAACAAATACAAATGTGAAAGACAGCATATTTTTTTGTGCTTCTTTTAAGTTTTTGCAACTTAGATTTTTCTGCATCAAATCCTGGTCAAGGCCAAACATTCCAATGGTTACAAACAGGCCGCCAAGAAATTGTTTGGTTACATGAAACTTGCTTGTTACAAAATGATCAGTAAAAAAAATTTTTGAATAATTACTTTGTTTGATTGTTGTAAAAGCTTCACTGAATATTTAAATGAAGATTGTTGCAAATAAAATAAATAGAAAGAAAAACGGAAGCAACTAAAAAAAACGTTTGCAGGCTATCCGTTATGATAATTGTTTTTAGTCCACCGCGAAAAGTATAACCCCAAATAAGCAATAAACATAATACAATGGTAAGCCAAAAGGGTACGTGCATAGCATCAAAAATAAAATGCTGCAGTACAATGGCAACAAGATATAGCCGGAATGCAGAGCCTATTGTTCTTGATATAAGAAAGATAGCAGCGGCGGTTTTATGGCTTACTTTTCCGAGTGTTCTTTCTATTACTTCATAAATAGAAATAAGATGCATTTTGTAATACAATGGAAGCAAAACAAAAGCAACGACAAAGTAACCAACTGCATTGCCCAGAACAAATTGAAAATAGCGAAACTGTGAGCCAGCAGCATTTCCCACCTCGCCCGGTACCGAAATAAAAGTAACACCGCTCAGTGCCGTTCCTATCATTCCAAATGCAACAAGATACCACCGGGAAGAACGATTCGCTATAAAAAAAGTCGTGTTATCGGATGTTTTTTTTGAAGTGGCATAAGATATAAAAATGAGCAACAAAAAATAACCGATAATGAAAGAAAGCAGAACAGTTGGCGACATAGAATAATTTAACGTCTAACAGAATGTTTCAAAGTATTTATTATAAAACCGGAAATACAGATTTTGTTTGAATTTTATTTCAAGGTAAATAAAAAACATCGACAATAATCTCAGGTGTATATCATAGATATTTACAAATCGTAAATAAATTTATATAAAAACATTTTGAATTTTTCAACTGTTTTAAACATATAAAATCTTAACATGAACAGAATCATTTTTATTTCAGGTGCTACATCCGGCATTGGTAAAGCTTGTGCCGAAAAATTTGCTGAAGCAGGTGATCATCTTATTATTGCCGGAAGAAGAGAGCAGCGACTAAACGAATTACAAGATGAACTGCAAAAAAAATTTGGTGTGCAAGTACTTTCTCTTGTTTTTGATGTGCGAACTAAAGATGAAGTTTTTAATGCAATTGCTACACTAAAAGAAAATTGGAAGGCAATTGATGTTCTTATAAACAGCGCCGGGCTTGCACTTGGCAGAGATTACTTTAATGAAGCGGACCTTACAGATTGGGAAACTATGATGCATACCAATGTGGATGGGTTGTTGTATGTAAGCAAGGCAATTATACCATTAATGATTGAAAAGAAAACATGGTCATATTTTTAATCTGGGTTCTGTAGCTGGTGACGAAGTGTATGAAAAAGGAAATGTGTATTGCGCAAGCAAAGCTGCTGTTGCCTTTATAAGCCGCTCCATGCGCATAGATTTGTTACAGCATAACATAAAAGTAACTAATATAAAACCTGGTGCCGTTGAAACTGAGTTCAGTATTGTACGTTTCAAAGGAGATGAAGCAACAGCATCAAAGGTTTATGAAGGCTTTACCCCATTATCTCCGCATGATATTGCAGATAGCATTTTTTATTGTGCTTCGCTCCCTAAAAACGTTTGTATTAATGAGCTGGAAATTACTCCGGTTCAGCAGGCAAATGGTATTTATTTCTATAAGAAATAATTAGTGCTGCAACATTTGGCTTTTGTATCGTAATCGTTACCCATAACTTTAGTGGTAATAAATCTAAAAACTATTTATTTTTCGATTTCAAAAATCATTATTTTTTTGTAATATTGTTAACCAATTTCCTTTGTACTGCATGAAAAGCCGGATGAAAAATCTCGTATTGCTTTTAATGGTATTACTATTCGGCTTTCCTGTTTTTTCTCAGGATGTAATAAGGCAGGTATCATGTTTTGATTCCACCTTAAAAAAAGAAGCTGATAGTATTAAAGCGGGTTTGGTAGCCCAGGGATTTATATTGGTAAGAGAGGCAACAATGACGATGGAAAGCGAATATGAAATGCCTGTTATTGTTCCGTTGAATGAAGGCAGCTGGTACCAGTTCGTTTTTATTGGTGATGTTACTTCAAAGTTGTATGAATTGCGGATGTATGATTATAATGAAAAGCAGGTAGTATATGTAAAACATTTTGGTGCTGATAAGGATGCAAACATTATCAATTACTCATATATTCCAAAATTTTCAGAGTATCACATTATAAAACCTGTTCAGGTAAATAAAATAAAAAAGAAAGATATCTGCGGATATATAATGATGTTTAAAAGAATTAAATAGTTTTTTTGTATGCTTGTTGATAACTGAGCCCGGGGCGTGATTAACCCCGGGTTTTTTATATCATGTCACATACGCATTAATTGCCTCATTATCGAACGCTACTTTAGTTTAAAATTTACAATTAATTATTGTGCTAACGAAATCCTAAGTTGTACGCCGGCTCTTGTATCTACCGTTGGCGGAGAAGAAGAAATGTACGGATGCACTCTTCTTTGACTAAAATATAATTTTATATTAATGCGATTATTCAGGTAATAATCTATTGTAGGGTCAATGGTTACTTCTCTGCTTCCATTTGTGGCAAAGGCCTGGTTCTGATCCAGCCTGCTATTGGATGTTACATTATCTCTTACACTGAAAGCAAGATTAAAATTTATCTCGTTGGTAAGTTTCTTTGTGTCATTTTTAGTGAAGGGTACTTTAAACGGTAATTTTAGTCCCCGCTTGCGGAAACCACCTCCAAAAGTATATTCAGTTGACCTTACCTCGCTTAGCTGATAATCAATCAGGCTAAGGCTTAGCTGCCTTTGTTTTACGAAATCAAACTTCAGGCTTAGCTGGTTCGTGAATGTCATGTCTACGCCGAGCAAGGGCGCAAATTGTTCTTGTATAGTTATGTTGGGAATTAAAAAATAAGGTATGTAGTTATTATTTCCTGCAGTAGTATCTATAAACGATGGGTACCCATACCTTGATGCATCTTCATAAAAAAGAGCGGATGTAAAACTGTTCATGCCAAGGGTTGAGTTGTAAGCGTGCGTCAAAGAAAAGTTAGTAAATATTTTATCAAGTCCAGGCACTCTGCTTAATCCATTATAAGATATACGCCAGTTAGGTTTTGGCAAGATGCCCTTAAATGGATTTGATCTCGTGTTAGAATTATTTTCATCAATCAAAGATATTTTAGTAGGATCCTGACCGCTATACGCAGCAATGAACGCTGGTACAAGCACATCCACCGCGTATCTTCCATATCCAACTGCATAACCGTCGCTCGAGGTAGGATTTCCCGAAAGCTTATTATAAGTATTTAATAAGCCAAGCCTTTTGGATAATACCTGCCTGTAATCTTCAAACTTTAAGAAAGTAGATGAAACCTGATTAGGGTCAAACTTTCCAAATAATGTACTGAATGAAATATAGCTAACGCTAAAGCCACCCTGCACATAAGGACTAAGGTGCCCGAAGTGATAGCCTGTGCCAGTAGTATCTTTAAATGTTTCTGAGTAATTTTTGTTGAACGTTTTATCTAAATTTAAGTCAATGTTTAAATCTCTTACCGGCTCAATCTGCGCGGTTACTGTTATTCTTTGATCAAAGCTTTGAGTAAATAAATCATTAAATGTCGAATCTCGCGTGATGAGTCCTCTTCGCGCTGCCTGGTTTAGCCAATTGCTATCTGGTTGTTTACCTAATATAAAACCTAATCCGGGAGCCATACTTCTAAAGTTCTGTCCGAAAAATTGTGTGCTATCTGTATAGCCAGGCAATCTTGTGTGGGTGTTTTCAGAAACAGATGCATTTACTGACTTGATGCTGGTAAGTATCTTTCCAATCACTCTTGCAGCACCGCTTACATCCCGTAATGCACCGGCATTTTTATTTGCAGTTGTTACCTGTGGTTTAGGAGGTTGCCGTTTTGCGGCAGCAGAATCTTTTGGCGAAGTTTTTTGCTGTGTATTGTTGTTTTGTCTTGGCTGCTCTATGGCTCTTAACCATTTTGATTTGCTATATAGCTTTGTAAAATCAAGTTGTAGATTGGCTTCTTCCTGCTGGCCGTTTTCCAAAAAGTTGCCAAGATTTACTGCAAGCCTTGAAGCGCCTATCCATTGATAATTTGTATTGTAACCAAGTCGCAAAGTAGTCCAATCAGTTAATGGCAACTTGCTCAATGGTACATTGTAAGCAACATTTATTGTCTGCGTGAAAGCCGTATTACGCCCTCCCTTAAAAAAATTAGTGAGTACAGAATCTTTTTTTTCTTTGGTATCTATTCTTCCGTATGGCTCATCAATTCTTGCATTGTTTAATGCCGTATAATCAATATTTAAGGATCTTGTCAAGTCCCATCTTACAATATAGTTTCTGTTAAAAGTGAAGTATTTATCATAAGTTTCAGGAATTACATATTTATCATCTCCAATGCTTTTAGGTTTTGTTACGCCAAATTGCCTGAATACATCTGCCCTGAAACTTATCTGGCTTGGCAAAGGATTTACATTAAAATCTTTTACAAGATCAAACCAATGCGTCTTTGTTTTTTTAAAAATCTTTTTAAATGGCTGGAAATATTTAGGCTGTGGCGTATAATTATAACCTAAACCAGCCTGCTGTTTCGTTACATTATTATACTCAATCAGCGGATTATGTGCTTCCGTTTTGGTAAACGAATAACTAAAATCAAGATTCTCTACGTCCCAGGGCTTTGGCTTTTTTTTGCCTGTCCTATTCTTATGAACATTGGTAAAACTTAAAGTTTTTGTTGACGTAAAATCAACAGCATTTCGTTTTATAGAATCTCTCTCACTTTTTGGTGATTCTCTCAGCTTTTGTTTTAAAGTTATATCAAGATCATATGGATCGTATTGCGGTGTGCTTACTGCCTGCGTATAGCTTGCATAGAACGGAATAGACATAGCTGCTTTCTTTGGTACAAGTTTGCCCAACTCCAAAGTAGCAGCACCATCAAATTGAACGAAGTCATCTTTATAGCGTTCGTCAACTGTTTGTTCCAAAGTACCAAATCCATTACTGTGAGCATTTGCTGAAAGTGATATAGTTCCAAGGTCTGCAAGGTTTGCATCCACCCTGGCTAATGCACCGTAACCCCCTTTTTCATTAAGAGAAGATAATCTTAATTCATTGAACCAAAGCTCACCGCATGCGGAGCCGCCGTTTACATTTTTTACACCCATTAAGATACCTGTAACTTCCCCGAGACTTGGATTTCCTATAACAGCATACGTTTGCCCATTTGACTGCAGTTTCGAGTACACCACATTTTGCGCGAAGCTTGATAAATTTCTTGCATTTTTTAACTGGGTAAGAGCATTTAAATCTACATCAAGATTATTTTGTTCTATCCAAAGTGTATCGTTATAAGCTTTGCTGTCCGGGTTAAGGCCGGTATTTAAGGGAGTGAGTTTTAAAGGAATTCTAACTTCATAATAATTAGACACGAAGTCGCTGCCTATTCTAACTACAGCCGTAAGGTCATCATCATTTAATTGAGACGTTATATTTTTTTCAGCGTGAATGTACATCTGCAGCTTACCAAACTCCCTAAGGTCTCTATTGGCAAATGTTTGATATATCGCTTTACCATCATTTTTTGCCAGGTTGCAAAATTGAAGCGTAAGAGATTGCTCATTCTGCAAAAGGTTTACGCCGTTAGTACTTAATGTTTGTTCACGCTGTATAGCAGAAGGCGTGCGATAAGGTAATGGTGAGCGCTTGTCATTTTCTTCTATGTTTACAGCACCTATATTAAAATCCGTAGTAATTTCAGGGCTATAATTACCGGTTGTATCAACTTTATAATCAAATTTTCTCCAGGTATTTCTTACCAGTGAAAGTTCACCAAAGCGAACGACAACACTATCAGTAAAACCAGTAAGGAACATTCTTATAAAGCGAATAGATTTGAAATCAGGAATGTTACCGATCTTTTTATTATAAGCTTCTATAGGAATACGAAGCTGGTACCAGGTTTCAGTGCGAGAGGTGCCATCAGCTAAATTTATTCCAACTGATTTTTTGTCTACAATAAAATTTTGCCCTATAGCCATTGAAGGATCGGTTGGCGGCTTTAAGTTTACCATGTATTGAAAATACTCTTCTGTTTCATTTAAGGTATTATCCCTGTTAAGGTCTTCCTGGTCTGGATATAAGGTGGCTGCAGAAGAATACTCTGAATTGGAAGTTGCTATGGGAGAATTGCCTTGTGGGCCATTAAAATTTTTATACCTGGTTAATATTCCTGCGCCTGCAGCATCGAGGTCGCTGCCGCGATAATAATGATAATTATCAGTAGAAGGATCTGCAAGAGCATCCTGGTAAGCTTTTGATCCTGCTCCAAAATTAGCAGCAAGTACATTAAGATAATCCACTCTGCGCTTGGCAACTTCAGCACTATCGGTTAATCCATCAAAGCCTACATCCTGGTAAGGCCGATCGTTTGGATCATTGCTAAATGCATTGGTTACCTGTATAGGATTATCGGGCACTACACCCCAGATGGAAGTATCTACAACAGCAGGAATGCTTGGAGTAGGCAAACCATTTTCATAGAATCTTCTTGAATCTTTTAAAACATCTTCAGAAATATCGCCCAGATTTATATAAAATTTACCACCGGTACTTGTTGGATTATTGATAAAAGGATCTTGTATCCAGCACTCAATATATTCGATATTAGCGGTTTCAAAATCTGTCTGATCAAGACTTCTCATAAGACCACCCCAGCGCCTTCCCGGATCTGTAAGTTTGCCGCTAGGATCTACATCAATGGTTGAGGCATCATAATTATACGGTCCGCGATCAGTTGGGTAATAAGCAAGATCAAAAGTTATCAGTTGATTCTGTCCAAAATCGGTTGTTGTTTGTGGAAATATTTCAGTTTGTGAAATGGCCCTTACCCTGGAATCGGACAATTCTTTTTTATTATCCCTTAAAGGATTGTTTATATTTTTTGGATCCTGCAAAGTTGGTTCTATCTGGTACCAGGCTATTTTAGCTCGGTTCATTCCATAATCAAGTTTATCGTTATCTGCGGCTTCCGGAAATAAAACCACATTACCTGTAGAGTCGGTAGCACCAAAAGGTGTTGATGCAAGTGCCCAGCTTATCGGTGGAAAGCGGAGATCAATATTGCTTTGGCTTCCTTCAAAATCATCAATATATACCACACCATTATTTCCTTTGCCAATTTGCGGAGCATGTCCCGGCTTTAAGTAAGCAGCTTCCGCATAAGTGTTAATGGCAGATGGTGTTGTGGTTGAATAAAAAGGAAGTTTATCCAAAAGTTTTGTAAGCCTTGGCACATCCTTATGATAATTTACATCCATGCCGAACATGGTGTTCCTTATCGGATCTTCGCCATAATCAACTTTTGTGAAGTAAGGCCTTTCACTAAGTCGCACTATAGTTCCACCAATATTCAATTGTTCGTGCGCTGTATTTTTTAATTGATAATCCAATCGCAAACCGAGATAACTTTTTTGCTGCAAGCCATACGAGGCATTGTTTTCAAAGTTTACCTGCACAGGCACTCCCGCATTAATGATAGATTGATTAATAATTTTTATAGTGCCAAGATCATAATTAATAGTATAATCAATATTTTCACTAAGTTGCTGCCCGCCTGCACTTACGGTTACAGAGCCCGGTGGAATATTATATCCAATGCTAATATCCGAAGACCCCGACGTTTTTGCCGAGCCTTTTAATACAAACCTGTCAAGATTAAGAAATTGTTGCTGGGCGATCACTTTTATGGAATCATATAAAGGATAATATAAACTATCCTTTGCTTTGGTGGTATCAGTAAACACTTTTGTTGCAATATCTCTTCCGAAAGGTTGTAATAACGGAAAGATAACCCTGCTGTATTGAGATATAACCGTATAGCCTTCCACAAAATCAAATACTCCATCCGGCTGTGGGTCAAGCTGGTTATTAAGCCTATCAAGGTCTTCCAAAGTTAAAATGGGTGTGCCTAAATTAAGATCACCAAAAGGCAAATATCTTTTTTCCCCAAGACCCGGTTGGTTATACAATACATTCAAATAAAAGTTTTGCTGGGAAAGACTTCCAAAACCAACACTATATACATTCTTCATCATCAGTTGCCAAATAGGAAGATCAGGCCTTTGAGAAGTTGCTTTTAATAACTTAAGGAAAAGAACATTTTGATTTCCTGATGTTGAATCCGGTGGAACATCCTGGGAAAATTCTCCGACCTGGTAAATATGTCCATTATAAGAATATTGAAATGCAACAGCTAAAACTTCATCTGGCTGCAGTGGCTGACTTAATGATAAAAAGCCGACTTTAGGATTATAAAAATATTGAGATGAATCCAGTTTTCTTGCAAATGTTTTTTCAAAATCCTGCACAGGATTCAATTCAAGAGAGCTTTGAAGATAGTTAGTAACCAATGCAGAATTGCGGCTGCTGGGGTTTCTTATGATACTGGAATATTCGCTGTTAGTTGCATTAGCTGGCAGTGATCCTGTTACCTGGAAATTGTGATATGGACTGGATTCTCCAAGATCCATCAATCCTACAATTTCTCTTGCATTTGTGGTGGTTCCATTTTTATTGGTCACCCAAACTTCCATTCTTAAAATTTGCACTGGTGTGGTAACAGCAGGCAAATTGCTCATTACTTTATTATAATTATTTTTAAAATATTGCGCAAGCAAAAAATGCCTGTTCTCTTCATATTCATCTGCCTTAATTTCAAACTGCTGGGCTGCGCTTCCCCCTTGCAGGTTTACCGATTGACGTTGCGATTTTTGATTCGCAAGAACTGCAGTAACATATAACTTGCCAAATTGCAATTCTGTTTTTAAACCAAATAATGACTGCACGCCCGGTATCAATGTGCTTCGTGATGGAAAAGAAACGTTGCCCGCTTCAAAGCGTTTCAAAATTTCATCAGACGTTCCTTTATAATCAAGCTTTAGCTGATTGGTAAAATCAAGATTTGCCAATGTGTTATAACTAATAGGAAATTTTAGCTTATCTCCAATGTTAGCATTTACATTTAATTGCGCAGCCATATTAAAATCAAAGCCGCCGTTCCTTCTCGCATTTTCTGCGAGGGTAGGGTTTTCAATATTTTGCCCTTGATATCCTGCAGTTATATCCACATTTCCCTGTGGCTGTATTTCTACTTTGCCATTTCCAAAAAGCCTGTTGAATAAATTGTCATACACATTCAGTTTAGGCTTTACCTGCCCGCGATTTAATATGTCCAGCGTGTTGGCCCTTTTTTTAAAGTAATCCGTTTCAGCCTGGTGCGCCTGGATTTCCATAAATTCTTCCGGAGTGTAGGATGTAGGTGTGCGGTAATATTTAGTGCCTATTTTTTCATAAACGTCATACATTTTTGTATCCGCATTATAAGCTATAGAATCTGAAATATTGGAAGGAGTGGAAAGATCAAAAGTGTTTTTGGGATTGGTGTAAAAATCTCCTCTTGTATCGTGGATGGGATAATGTAAAGTATCGCTGGAAGTAATGCGCCTCGTGGAATCCTGCGCAGATGCGGTATTCAGCACACAACTGCCTAATGCAGTGAGCATACAAGCTATACATACCCCAAAAAAATTCGGTGCCAATTTTCTTTTCAGCAACATCCCGCAATTAATTAAGGTAGAGTTCTATCAAATAGCTTTTAATGCTTGTTTTATTAATTCTTCAAGGTTGTTAATGGTTGAGTTGGAAACCAGTATTTTTTTTATGGCCTGTTCTCCCACAGGTCTTGATATACCAAGAGCCACTAAAGCATTTAACGCATCCTGCTCAAAAGTATTGTTATTTAATAAATTTTCATGAGTAACATTGGAAAGTTTTGACACTTTATCTTTAAGCTCGAGCACCAGTCGCTCTGCAGTTTTTCTCCCAATGCCTTTTATGCTTTCCAGCAGGCGGGCATTGTTTTGCATAATTGCTTTAGTAATCTCTTCGGGCTTTATATGAGACAACATCATTCTTGCAGTAGCTGCACCTACGCCCGAAACGCTTATCAACATTACAAACATATCCTTTTCTAACACGTCGAAGAAACCATACAAAGTGTGTGCATCTTCCTTTATCTGCAAATAAGTATATAATTTTCCTTCAGTTAATTTTTGTATGTGCGAAAAAGTATTCAGGCTTATGTTTACCTCGTACCCAAGCCCCTGAACATCTACATAAACAACAGCAGGATTTTTATAAGAAAATTTTCCCGACAGATAAGCTATCATAGTTTTTAAGCAGCATCAAATGTAAGGCTTTCATGCGTATGGAAAAACATGAAACTGCTTTTTCTTTTTCCCCAAAAAATTATAATAAGTATGTTGTACTTTTATTTTTTTACTAATGACCCCGGAAGTAAATATGGATAAAAAAATCTCAGCCGCCATCACTGCTATCGGTGGCTATGTGCCTGAATATGTACTTACCAATGCAGAGCTGGAAACCATGGTGGAAACCAGCGATGAATGGATAAAAACAAGAACCGGTGTAGAAGAAAGAAGAATTTTAAAAGGGGAAAATAAAGGCATTTCTGAAATGGCCATTCCTGCCGTAAAGCAGCTATGCGAAAAAAGAGGTATCGACCCTGCTGAAATTGACTGCATGATTTGCTGCACCGTTACCCCCGACATGACTTTTCCTGCAACAGCCAATATTATTTCTTATAAAGTAGGCGCAGTAAATGCATTTGGCTTTGATCTTTCAGCCGCTTGTTCCGGATTTTTATTTGGGGTTACAACGGGCACATGTCTTATAGAAAGCGGGAGATATAAAAAAGTAATAGTGGTAGGCACTGATAAAATGAGCGGCATTGTAGATTATAGCGATCGTAAAACTTGTGTGCTTTTTGGCGATGCCGCCGGTGCCATTTTACTGGAGCCGAACGAAGATGGGTATGGAATACAGGATAGTCTTTTGAAAACAGATGGAAGCGGGGTTGAATATTTAAAGATGGTTGCAGGCGGCTCTGTAAAGCCTGCTTCAATAGAAACGTAATGGCGAAGGAACATTATATTTACCAGGAAGGCCCGGCAGTATTTAAGTTTGCCGTGAAGGGCATGGCCGATGTTTCTTATGAATTATTAGAAAGAAATAAATTAACGGGCGAAGACATTGCATGGCTGGTGCCGCACCAGGCTAATAAAAGAATAATTGATGCAACAGCAAGCCGAATGGGGCTTTCCATTGATAAGGTGATGCTAAATATTCAACGGTATGGCAACACAACCTCTGCTACTATTCCTCTTTGCCTTTGGGAATGGGAAAAACAGTTGAAGAAAGGCGATCTTATTGTGCTGGCTGCGTTTGGCGGTGGTTTCACCTGGGGCGCTACGCTGGTGAAGTGGGCGTATGATACCCGCGCTTGATATTGCTTTTTACCTTTTTACTACATTTGTTGCATGCCTTCACAAAAAAAATCTCTCACAGGCTTTAGCTCTGTAGCCATTCATAGTGGCCATGAAAATGATGGCAGCAATGCCCATCTTACACCCATCTATGCCAGCAGCACTTACGTTTTCGATAATGCTGAGCAAGGTATGCGTCGTTTTAGCGGGAAAGAGAAAGGATATATTTACAGCAGGTGGGGCAACCCAACGATGGCTGAGGCTGAGCAGAAAATTTCCGCCCTGGAAAGTTTCAAATTAAATGATGCAGATGGCAATCCATTGCAATTGAAAACTTTATTGCATGCAAGCGGCATGGCAGCATTGTCAACCTTATTGCTCGGTAATTTAAAAAGCGGTGATAAAATTCTTTCTCATTTTTCTCTCTATGGCGGCACGCAGGAGCTGATGGAAAAAGTGTTGCCATCATTAGGTATAGAAGCCGTCATTGTGGATCTAAGCGATTTAGATAAAGCTGACGATGCAATAAAAAAAGATAGCAGCATTAAGATGTTATATCTTGAAACGCCCGCCAATCCTACGATTCAGTGTGTAGATATTGAACAACTAACAGCAATCGGTAAAAAAAATAATTTAATAGTTGCAGTAGATAACACCTTTGCAACTCCGTACCTGCAACAACCTTTTAAGTATGGTGTTGATTATGTTTTTCATTCAACAACAAAATTTTTAAATGGCCATGGAACCGCTATCGGCGGAGCTTTAACAGGAAAGGATGTTGAACACATGGAAACCCGGATGACCAAAGTGCACAGGCTGCTTGGCGGAAATAGCAATTCCTTTGATGCGTTCTTATTAACGCAAGGAATGAAAACTCTTGAAGTAAGAATGGAAAGACATTGTAACAATGCCATGCAGGTTGCAAAAGCTCTTGAAAAAAATGAATCCATATTAAAAGTGAATTATCTCGGGCTCGAATCGCATCATGATTTTGCAACAGCAAAAAAACAAATGAAGCATCCTGGAGCCATGCTAAGCTTTGAGCTAAAAGATGGACTGGACGCAGGAAAAAAATTTATTGATAAATTACAAATGTGTGTGAGAGCAGTTTCCCTGGGCACATGCGATACGCTGCTTTCTCACCCGGCTTCTATGACGCATTATGGTGTGCCAAAGGAAAAAAGAGAGCAATACGGAATTACAGATGGACTTATAAGAATGAGCGTAGGAATAGAAAACGTAGAGGATATTTTAAACGACCTGGAGCAGGCGCTTGCATAATTTTTGCCGATGAATATTGTAATAAGAAAAGCAGAAAAAAAAGATTGCAGCAGGCTTATGGAGCTGGTTCACCAACTCGCAACTTATGAAAAAGCGTCTAATGAGGTAACGGCTACACTGGAGCATTTTGAAGAAAGTGGCTTTGGCGAAAAGCCAGTTTGGTGGGGGTTTGTAGCGGAAGTGAACAATAATATCGAAGGCTTTGCAATGTATTACATCCGTTATTCTACATGGAAAGGCCAACGAATGTATTTGGAAGATTTTATAGTAAATGAAAAATCAAGAGGTAATGGCATTGGCAAATTATTATTCGATAAATTATTAGAAGAAGCGAAAGAAAAAAAATTTACTGGCATAGTGTGGCAGGTGCTCGATTGGAATGAGCCCGCTATTAATTTTTATAAAAAATATGAAGGTGTTCATTTTGATAAGGGTTGGCTGAATTGCTCTATAAATTTTTGATGCTGATAAACCGTTAATTAAATTAATTAAGATGCCTGATAAAATTACCATGAGTATAAATGGTCTATTAAATGTTCCGGACAGGCCTGTTATTCCTTTTATTGAGGGAGATGGAATTGGTCCCGATATATGGAAGGCAAGTGTTCGTGTATTTGATGCGGCCGTTAATAAAGCGTATGAAGACAAAAGAAAAATAGAATGGATGGAAGTGCTCGCTGGCGAGAAAGCGTTTAATCATAGCGGTGAGTGGATGCCTGAAGAAACAATGCATGCTTTTAAAGAATATTTAATTGCCATAAAAGGCCCACTTACAACGCCCGTTGGTGGCGGCATTCGCAGTCTGAATGTTGCATTGAGGCAAGAGCTTGATTTGTATGTGAACCTTCGTCCTGTAAGATATTTTGAAGGCGTGCCTTCGCCTATGTGGCAACCGGAAAAAGTGAACATGGTAATTTTCAGGGAAAACACAGAAGATATTTATGCGGGTATAGAATTTATGACAGGAACTCCTGAGGCAAGAAAATTGCTTTCATTTTTACAGGATGAATTGAATATAAAAAAAATTCGTTTTCCTGAAACAAGCTTCTTTTGGTATAAAGCCTGTCAGTAAAGAAGGCTCGGAAAGGCTTATCAGATCTGCCATTCAACATGCTATTGCCAATAAACTTCCTTCTGTAACTTTTGTTCATAAGGGTAATATCATGAAGTTTACCGAAGGCGCTTTTAAGAACTGGGGTTATGATCTTGCCGTGCGTGAGTTTGGAAATTATGTGTACACATGGAATCAATGGGAGGCTACAAAAAAAGAAAGCGGTGAAGCAGTGGCTAATGAAGAAATGCGCATTGCCCGGATAGGCGGAAAAATTATTATAAAGGATGCTATAGCAGATAATTTTTTGCAACAGGCATTGCTTGCGCCACAAGATTATTCTGTTATTGCAACCCTAAATTTGAATGGCGATTATATAAGTGATGCATTGGCTGCACAGGTTGGTGGCATTGGTATTGCGCCGGGCGCAAACATAAATTATTTAACTGGCCATGCTGTATTCGAAGCGACACATGGTACTGCGCCAAGGTTTGCAAACACTAATACAATGAATCCATGTTCAGTGATATTAAGCGGAGTAATGATGCTGGATTATATCAATTGGAAAGATGCAGGTGAATTGATAACAAATGGAGTTAGCAAAACTATCAAAAGTAAAAAAGTGACAATAGATTTTTATAACTTAATGAAAGATGCAACACTTTTAAAACAAGTGAATTTGCAGATGAAGTAATAAAAAATTTATAGGATTCTTATTTAATAAAAAGATAAAGATTTAAATAACATTTTAAAAAACATACATCAATAAAATATCAATCTTAAATGGAAAAAATTAAAGTAGCCAACCCGGTAGTGGAACTGGATGGAGATGAAATGACAGAATAATCTGGAAGTTTATAAAAGACAAACTGATACTTCCTTACATGGATGTTGATATAAAATATTATGATCTTGGTATTGAATATCGTGATGAAACCAACGACCAGGTAACCATTGATGCAGCAAATGCTATAAAGCAATATGGTGTAGGAATAAAGTGTGCAACCATTACTCCTGATGAAGCACGGGTAAAGGAATTTAATCTAAAACAAATGTGGAAAAGCCCGAATGGAACTATCACGAAATATTCTCGATGGAACTGTGTTTCGTGAGCCAATTGTTATGAAAAATGTTCCGCGTTTGGTTCCCAACTGGACTGCACCAATTATGTATTGGCCGTCATGCTTTTGGCGATCAGTATCGTGCAACCGATACTGTGATAAAAGGCAAAGGAAAACTTACAATGAACTTTAAGCCTGAAGAGGTGGCGAACTGCAAGACATTTGAAGTATATAATTTTAAAGGCGATGGTGTTGCCTTGACATGTACAATACAGATGAAAGTATCAGCGGGTTTTGCAAGGAGCTGTTTTAACATGGCACTTATGAAAAAATGGCCTTTATATCTTTCAACAAAAAATACGATTCTTAAAAAATATGATGGAAGATTTAAAGATATTTTTGAAGAAATATATGAGAAAGAATTTAAAGAAAAATTTGAAGAAGCAGGAATAACTTATGAGCACCGTCTGATTGATGATATGGTTGCAAGCGCTTTAAAATGGAATGGCAATTTTGTATGGGCTTGCAAAAATTATGATGGCGATGTGCAAAGCGATACAGTTGCACAAGGCTTTGGCATCATTAGGTTTAATGACATCAGTATTGGTTACACCTGATGGAAAAACAATGGAAGCAGAAGCTGCACATGGAACAGTAACACGCCATTATCGTGAACATCAGAAAGGAAAGCCAACATCAACCAATCCTATTGCATCTATTTTTGCATGGACACGAGGTTTGGCATTTCGAGGCAAGCTGGATGACAATCAGGACCATTGATTGATTTTTGTCAATGCACTTGAAGCAGGTTTGTATTGAAACAGTTGAAAGTGGTAAGATGACAAAAGACCTTGCCGTATGTATCATGGAAGCAAGGTTGAGCACGGAACAGATTATTTATATACGGAAGAATTTTTAGATGCGATTAATGAAAATTTACAGGCAAGGTTACAATAAGTTATACGCCCACTATTTCGTCTGCTTATATTTTTAATTCAATTTCGGAACAAATTTTGAGGACAAAATTTGTCAAAATTTGAGACTGCTTCGTAAAGCTTCTTAAATAATTGCCTTTAAGATTGTGCGTCGGTTATATTTTTTTGTTCGGTTTAGCAAATATTTTTCTATTATAAACGTTACCTCTTTTAATGAATACTCGAATTTAAATTAATGTCCTTCTAAACCTTTGAACCAAGTAGAAGTTATGTCCAAAATTCTTGTAGTTGATGATGACACCGATATTCTTTCAGTAATGGAAATACTTTTAACTATGAAAGGGTTTCAGGTGGAAGTAACTACTAAAGGCGAAAATACCATTCCCAAAATTGAAAGCTTTAAGCCCGATCTTATTTTGCTTGACGTACTAATTTCAGGGCATGATGGAAGAACGATTTGTAGAAAATTAAAATCGAGTGAAGACACAAAGCACATTCCTGTAATCATGTTCTCCGCCCATCCTGGCGCGGCTTCTACCATTGCTGATTATGGTGCAGACGATTTCATTTCCAAACCTTTTGATGTCACTAATCTTTTAGATAAGGTAAATTACCAGCTCGGATTGCAAAAAAATTAAGACAAATTTGTTTAAGATTTTTACTAAAGCCTTAAACACTATTGCTTGTGTTTCAAATAAGTTTTATACCGAAGAGCAGGTTTTTCAATAAACTTCCATGAAATAAATGCGAGTATAGCGGAACAACTTACTGATAAAAATAAATTTATAAAAACTGATTGCGTAAAGCCCGATAACTGGAAAAATAATTGCTGCAATGGAAAAGTATAAATATAGACTCCGTAAGAAATATCTGTTTTTAAGTTTATAGTGAACCATTTGCTGAAAGCAACAAAATAAGTAAGAAGGCTAAAAAACACTACTTCATCAAGCAATACATCAAGCTTTGTTATTCCTGTTATTTTTAATAAAATAAAAATTGTACTTATAATAAATGTATAAAGTAATATTCTATCATTAAAGATTTTTGTTTGTACAATTCCGCCAAATAAAAATGTACAGGCAAGAAGAGAATTTTTATGATCGGGAATTAGAAGAAAATATTGATTTTTTAAATTAATAATTAATAAAATTATTATTGATGCAAATAAAAATATTATAAGAAGCCTTTTATTTTTAAAGACTTTACTTACCAGGAAGATAAACAGTAATCCATACATTTCGAGCTCTAGCTTTATACTCCACAATGAGCCGTTAAAGCCAGTCATGGAAAATTTATTATTTTCAAAAACCCCTGGAAGCCTGAAGCGAATATCTAATCCTGTTGCTGTGAATAAATATTTCCATGAATCATGATCTTTAAAAAAATGTTTAATGCTGTATGTGGTAAGTAAAGGGCCGGCAATGAAAACACTTATGAATACTACGCATATTAGCGCAGGATAAATTCTTAAAACTCTTTTTTGTAAATACAGTAGAGCAGTTGCAGAATCAGCAGCGCTGCGGGTTACAAGGTATCCGCTTGTAAAAAAAAATATGTATAAGCCTGCGCTCGAAAAATAAAAATGTTTATTGCTGAGTATATAAAACGGCTCTTGAAAACCGTGGCCTGTAATTGCATAGGAATGGGTAACAGCAACCAGTAAAGCAGCGAAAATTCTTAAAAAATTAAAATTATTTTTATGATTCATGCAATACTGAACTAGTACTATTGTTTTAAGGAATACAGCCGGTTTACATATTTCCCCAAAACATCAAATTCAATATTGGCTATATATCCTTGTTGTATATTTTTGAAATTTGTATGCTCGAGCGTATAAGGAATTATTGCAACAGTAAAAGTATTTTTTGTAACATTAAACGCGGTAAGGCTTACTCCGTTTACGCAAACAGAACCTTTTTCTATGATTAGAGCAGCATTGCTTTCATCGAACCTGAAAACGAATTCAATGCTGCCATCAAAATCTTTTTTTGAAATACATTCCGCAGTTCCGTCCACATGACCCTGCACAATATGACCGTCAAGTCTGTCATTGATCTGCATAGATTGTTCAAGGTTTATAATGTCACCAATTGTTACATATTTGATATTCGTTTTACGAATCGTTTCGTATATTGATGTAACCTGATAACTTTCATTTTTTATCTGTTCAACAGTAAGGCAAACACCATTGTGACTTACACTTTCATCAACATGCAATCCTGACACAAGATTGCTTTTTATCCAAAACGTTTTATTTGTTTTGTTATCAATTATTTTTTCAACAGTGCCTAAATCTTTTATAATACCCGTAAACATTTTTGTGTTGCTTTAATTATGTTATCTTTTTAGGTTTAGAAAATTGCATTATATTTGCGCTCCGAAAATTTAAAAAAGGAAAAAATATTTATGCTCATCATTGATTCAAAAGACTGCGAAAATATTGATAAAGCCCTCAAAAAGTATAAGAAAAAATTTGAGAAAAGCCGGACGTTGCTGCAGCTTCGTGAGCGCCAGTCGTATACCAAACCTTCTGTGAAAAGGCGGGGTGAGGTTTTGAAAGCTGTTTACAAGCAGCAAATTGCCAGTGGCAAAATAGAAGTTTAAGTTTTATATTACTATATTCTTTAAGGATAGCTTTGGTTTGTTAACTTTATGCTATCCTTTTTTATGCCTGTTTACGAAGTATACTATATAAATGATTTTCTCAATTATATTTCTTTTCAAAAAAGATATTCAAAGCATACAGTTGTCTCTTATGAAAATGACTTAAAAGATTTTTTGGATTTTATAGAAGTGCAATATGGAGCAATTGAGATAAAAGAAATTTCTTCATCTGTTATTCGCTCCTGGCTGGCTTCTTTAAAAGAAAAAGGAATTACTCCCAAATCGATTAACAGGAAAGTATCCAGCCTAAAATCGTTCTTCAAATATTTATTAAGAATAAATAAAATTGAAATCAATCCTGCGTC
The DNA here is from genome assembly GCA_963823975.1 of uncultured Chitinophagaceae bacterium. Taxonomy (GTDB): domain Bacteria; phylum Bacteroidota; class Bacteroidia; order Chitinophagales; family Chitinophagaceae; genus Ginsengibacter. Next base: position 164,447 of record CAWGNP010000002.1, read on the forward strand.
AGCTATTGCAAGTTTAAAGGTTAATAAGCGGCTTCCTGTATTTATTCAAGAGAATATTGTACATGAAATCTTTAATGATATTAAAGCTCCTTTAACCTGGAAAGATAAATTGCACAGGTTAATATTATTATTGTTTTATAATACCGGCGCCCGCCTGAGTGAACTCATAAATTTAAAAGAATCAGATATTGACAAAAGCAATAGTAACATCAAAATATTGGGTAAGGGAAATAAAAACCGCATTGTACCGGTAAGCAATAAATTGCTAAAAGAGATTGATGATTATGTCGTTGAAAAACGAACTCTTTTTGAAAAAAATTCTGAAGAATATCTTTTAATAAGCGACAAGAATAAAAAATTGTATGAAAAGTATGTTTATAAAGTTGTAAAAGAAACTTTAGCAAAATACAACCTTGATAGAAAAAGTCCTCACGTTCTTCGACATACTTTTGCTACGCATTTAACCAACAACGGCGCTGAGATCAATGCAGTAAAGGAGTTGCTTGGTCATTCCAGTCTTGCTTCTACGCAGGTTTATACACACAATTCTATTGAGAAATTAAAAGAAGTTTATAAGCTTGCTCATCCTAAGTCATAATATCTTAAGATAAAAATCTCTATTATTTTTTGAGAAATGACCATTAAAATGTAATTTCATTTTAAGATATTTTCGCCTCATCCTAATAATTTTTTGTTACTTATGTCTTTAAGTTTAATACAAAAAATAAACATCATTATTCACTTCAAAAATTATGATTCTTATGAACGTTAACATCCACGCATTGCATTTCGAAGCAGATTCAAAACTCGTTAACTATGTAGAAAAAAAGCTTTCAAAGCTTACACAGTTTCATGAACGAATAACGAAGGTTGATGTTTTCTTAAAACTTGACAATGTTGTTCACAACATCAAGGATAAGATAGCAGAAATAAAAGTGCATGTGCCCCGCCACAATTTTTTTGTAAAGCACTGTTCAAAGTCTTTTGAAGAAAGTTTTGATTTTGCTCTGGATTCTGTTATTAACCAAATAAAAAGAAAAAAAGAAAAGATAGCGGCGTAATCGTATAGTTATATTAAAAATAAGAGCCTCTTCACTGGAGGCTTTTTTATTGAGATGTGCGACAAAAATAGTTTACAAAATTTTTCCATTAAACAAATTCCATTACCTTTGCCTTCCCAAAAAATTACCCTTCGCGAAGTGTGCTTATTTGGTAAGTTCATTTATTTTATAAACGTCAATTGCCAGTGTAGCTCAGTTGGCCAGAGCAGCTGATTTGTAATCAGCTGGTCGGGGGTTCGAATCCCTCCACTGGCTCTGCTCAACAAGTAACAATAAAAATGTTATTGTTATAATCGTTGTCAGTTGAGAAGGGCAGATACCAGAGTGGCCAAAGGCGACGGACTGTAAATCTGTTGTCTTTCGACTTCGGTGGTTCGAATCCACCACTGCCCACAGACTTGATTTAGCAAATTTCTTCATATAGATTTGCTCAATCAATAGTAGTTCTTTGCATTTTTAATTTGCCGTTTGCAAATTTCCGGATTGATAAGCGGAAGTAGCTCAATTGGTAGAGCGATAGCCTTCCAAGCTATAGGTCGCGAGTTCGAGCCTCGTCTTCCGCTCAATAGTTATAAGTCATTAAGACATTAGTCATTTGAGAATTGTTTTATTGGCTATTGACCAATGACCGCTGACTATAACAAGCTGTTGTAGCTCAGGGGTAGAGCACTTCCTTGGTAAGGAAGAGGTCGTGAGTTCAATTCTCATCAACAGCTCAATTTATAAAATATAAAGTCAGGTTGACAATTTTAATATAATATTAAAATCAAATATTAAAAACAAATAAAATGGCAAAAGAGAATTTTAAAAGGGATAAACCCCACGTTAACGTTGGTACTATCGGTCACGTGGATCATGGTAAAACAACATTGACTGCCGCTATAACCGATATTTTGTCAAAAAAAGGTTTGGCGGAAAAAAGAAATTATGATGATATTGATGGTGCTCCAGAAGAAAAAGAAAGGGGTATTACAATTAATACTGCGCATGTTGAATATGCAACAGTTAATCGTCACTATGCACACGTGGATTGCCCAGGCCATGCTGATTATGTAAAGAATATGATTACAGGTGCAGCGCAAATGGATGGTGCAATATTGGTAGTGGCTGCAACTGATGGCCCTATGCCTCAAACAAGAGAACACATTCTTTTGGCACGCCAGGTAGGTGTTCCACGTATGGTTGTATTTATGAATAAAGTTGATCTTAGTTGACGATCCTGAATTGATTGAACTGGTTGAAATGGAGATTCGTGAATTGCTTACCAAGAACGGTTTTGATGGTGATAATACACCAATCATTAAAGGTTCTGCGACAGGTGCTTTAGCCGGAGATGAAAAATGGGTAAAAGCAATTGATGAGCTAATGGATGCCGTTGATTCTTATATTCCATTGCCTCCGCGCCCCGTTGATCAGCCTTTCTTGATGAGTGTTGAAGATGTGTTTTCAATTACAGGCCGCGGTACAGTTGCTACTGGTCGTATCGAAAGAGGCCGAATTAAAGTGGGCGAAGGAATTGAAATAGTTGGGTTAATGGAAAAGCCTTTAACATCAACCGTTACAGGTGTTGAAATGTTTAAAAAATTGCTAGATGAAGGTGAAGCAGGTGATAATGCTGGTTTATTATTACGCGGTATTGAAAAAACTCAGATCCGTCGTGGTATGGTACTTTGCAAACCAGGTTCTATAACTCCTCATACTGATTTTAAGGGTGAAGTTTATGTGTTAAGCAAAGAAGAAGGTGGCCGTCATACTCCGTTCTTTAATAAATATCGTCCGCAGTTTTATTTCAGAACTACAGACGTAACTGGCGAAGTTGAATTACCCGCAGGAACTGAAATGGTAATGCCTGGCGATAATACATCGCTTACTGTAAAGCTGATTCAGCCTATTGCTATGGAAAAAGGGTTGAAGTTTGCCATTCGTGAAGGTGGACGTACAGTAGGAGCAGGCCAGGTTACAGAAATATTAAAATAAGATTTTTATATCTTTAATAAATTAGCTAATTAGCAATTTGCTAATTAGCTAATTTGGTTTTACGGGCATAGTTCAACGGTAGAATAGAGGTCTCCAAAACCTTTGATCAGGGTTCGAATCCTTGTGCCCGTGCAACGGTTGAAAAATTATATAGTCATTTAGAATAAATATTTATGAATAAAATATCAATGTATATCAGGGATTCGTATAAGGAGCTGATGCAAAAAGTTTCATGGCCATCCTGGGAAGAATTACAACAATCCACTATGATTGTGTTAGCTGCAACCATTATCATTACAGCGCTGGTATGGGTAATGGATTTTAGCTCTAATGGTGTTTTAAAATTTATTTATTCTTTATTTAAAAAATAACAATGACAGAGACGAACAATATAGAAGAAATAAAAGAAGGTGAAAGCACCGAAGTAAAATCTGCAGTTCCTGAAAAAGAAACCAAGTGGTATGTGCTGAGAGTTGTAAGTGGTAAAGAAAGAAAAGTAAAAGAGTATCTTGATAAAGATATTATACGAAATGGCTGGGAAAAATTAATCCTCCAGGTTTTTTTACCGGTTGAAAAAGTTTATAAAGTGCAGAATGGGAAAAAAGTAATGCGTGAGAGAAATTTTTATCCCGGCTATGTAATGATAGAAGTAGTGGACGGAAAACTGACTGATGAAATAGTTCAGCATCTTAGTAACATAAGCAATGTGATGCATTTTTTAACTGATGGAAAGGGCTCAAAAGGAAACATTATAAGCCTTAGAAAGGCAGAGGTAAATAAGATGCTCGGTAAAGTGGATGAAATGAGTGATGCAGGCGGTGTAACTATGAGTGAACCTTTTATTGTCGGCGAAACAATCAAGATTATTGATGGTCCTTTCAATGATTTTAATGGTGTAATAGAAGAAGTAACTGATGAAAAGAAAAAGCTGAAGGTGCAGGTAAAAATATTTGGACGTGCTACTCCTGTTGAATTAAGTTATATGCAGGTAGAAAAAATCTCATAACGATAATTTATATATTGTTTTAAAATTTATTTCACGTTTTGAAATGGACTTTTTGTTTTTTTAGTTTATTCCTCTTTTCGTTTAACTAATAAATACCAATCATTTTCCAAAGGAAGATATCCAGTGTCATAACAGAAGAAATAAACATTGCCTTTTTTATTCATATAAGTATGGGTTATATATTTGAACTGAAATCCCTTTTCTAATAATTTATCTTTGGTGGTTTTTATAGTGTCTTCTTCCTTAAAAAAATTTTCAAGGATACGCCTGTTCTTTCCCAACGCATTATTAATGTTTCTCACAAGATTAGTTGTGGTTGATTTTAATTGATTGTTATAATTATTTCTACAATAATCGTCACAGAACTTTTTATCTGTGCGGCCTTTGATTGGCTTCGAGCAGGTAAGGCAAAGTTTAGTTTCGGCTGCAATGCTCATTGCTATTGATTTTAGAAGAAAGGTACAATAAATAATTTCATGTACAAGCGCTTACAAACGGTTATATACAACTATAAACGATTAAAATACGAGTAAGGCTTTTCGGTCATTGCATCTTTGTGGTGTTGATGAAACAAAACGAATGATTCATTAACTGAAATAAAAAATCTTAAAAACATGTTCATCAAAAAATGGTGAGCGCAAAACTCAAAGTCATGAATGCATTAAAAAACAAAGTTCAATTGATCGGAAATTTAGGTAACGCACCGGAAGTGCGCAACACAGAAAGCGGAAAAAAACTTGTGCGCTTTTCAATTGCTACCAATGAAAGCTATCGCAACGCCAAAGGTGAAAAAGTTACCGAAACACAATGGCACAATTTAATTGCCTGGGGCAAAGTAGCAGACATAGCTGAAAAATATTTAACGAAAGGAAGCGAAGTTGCTATTGAAGGGAAATTAATGAATAACAATTACACCGATAAAGACGGTAATAAAAAATACAATACGGAAATACAAGTACACGAACTATTATTGTTAGGTAATAAGCCTGCTGCATAGTTTATTTTTTTGCCACGAATTGAATACTTTCATTAATGTTGATTTATACAATTCGTGGCAATCTATTTTTATAAAAAAAATAAATTAATGCAAAATATTAATTCCATAGAACGCAACGAAGTATTTGATCTTGCTTATAGATTTGTTACAGAAACAAGTGAAAATATTTTCTTAACCGGCAAAGCAGGAACGGGCAAAACTACTTTTTTAAAATATTTAAAAGAAAATTGTTCTAAAAATATTGTTGTTGCTGCACCAACAGGTGTTGCTGCTATAAATGCTGGTGGCGTTACGTTGCACAGTTTATTTCAATTGCCATTTCATCCTTTTTTACCAACAAAAAATAACAAAGATGAACTGCTTGCAAAAATCAGGTTTAACAAGCAAAGGCAACAATTACTTCGTAAAGTAGAGCTATTAGTTATTGATGAAATAAGCATGGTTCGTTGCGATACCATGGATGCAATTGATACTATTTTAAAATCTGTAAGAAGAAAGTATGATGTGCCTTTTGGCGGCGTTCAACTTTTATGCATAGGTGATTTACATCAATTACCCCCGGTAGCACAAAATCATGAATGGAATATTTTGCAGGAATATTATTCGTCACCATTTTTCTTTGATAGCATTGTTATTAAAGAGCAAATGCCTTTATTGATTGAGCTCAATAAAATTTACCGCCAAAAAGAAAATTCATTTGTTGAATTACTGAATAAAGTAAGAAACAATTATATGAATGCAGATGATTTTGAAGATCTGCATTTACGGTACAATCCTTCTTTTCGCTCTAAACTGGAAGAAAAATATATTACGCTTACTTCTCACAATAATCAGGCAGATCAGATTAATGCAAGAGAGCTACAAAAATTATTAAATCCATCTTATAAGTATGAAGCCATAATTGATGGAGATTTTCCTGAAAATAATTATCCGGCTGAAGGTTCATTGGTTTTAAAAGTTGGAGCACAGGTTATGTTTTTAAAAAATGATTTGGTATTAAAAAGATATTTCAATGGAAAAATTGGAGTAATAAAATCTTTAAACGATGAAGAAATAATTGTAGAATGTGATGATATAAACATTTCTGTTTCTATGGAAACGTGGGAAAACTCAAGATATGTTTTGGATAGAGTTGATGGTAAATTGCAACAGGAAACTTTAGGAACATTTACACAATTTCCATTGCGCCTTGCATGGGCGATTACCATTCATAAAAGCCAGGGATTAACCTTTGAAAAAGTAATGATAGATGCAGGTGCAGCCTTCAGCAGCGGACAGGTTTATGTTGCGTTGAGCAGATGCAACAGCCTTGATGGTATTGTGTTATTATCAAAAATTCCTGCTGCTGCAATTTATAGTAATGATAATGTAATTAAAGGCCAGCAAGCATTAACACACAAAGGTTCATTGGCAGAACGATTTAATGGAGCAAGGCAAATTTTTACGCAGCAGTTGCTCGAAGAAATTTTCTCTTTGAATGAAGTAGAAGCTATTATTAATGTTCTGTCTTACCAAATTAATGAGCATAAGGATAAATTAAATAGTGAAGGGATTGATTGGTTTGAAAAATTAAAGCATACTATTTTAGAAGATAAAAAAGTAGGTTTAAAATTCATCAGCCAGGTTGCTTCGTTAATGAAAGATGAACCTGTTATCGAAAAAAATGAAGCGCTGCAAAAAAGAATTAATGCCGCCGCTAATCATTTTGAAATAAAATTTTCTTCCTGCCAGCATTCATTACAAAACCACCCGATTATTACAGAGCACAGGGAAACAGCAAATATTATTAATGAATCTCTAAACCAACTGATATTAGCAGTTTATACAGCCAATTATTTTTTACAATATTGTAAAAATCCTTTTTCCGTTACTTCTTTTTTGCAGCATAAATTAAAATTTGCACAACCAAGGTTTAATCTTTCGATTTATGCAAGTGGAAAGAAACAATCGTACACAGATGTTCCGAATACTGAATTATATAATTCGCTGAAAAGCTGGCGTGACAAGGTTTGTGAAGAAGCAAACATGCCGATTTACATTGTAGCAAATAAAGTTACCTTAACTGAAATCGCTACTTATCTTCCATTAAATAAAAAAGATCTATTGCAGATAAGCGGATTGGGAAAAGCAAAAGTTGATAAATATGGCGATGATATTTTGGAAGCGGTAGAAAAATACTGTTTTCAAAATAATATTAAAACTAATATGGCTGCTAAAGAAGCGAATCCTAAAAAAGAAAGGAAAGAAAAAAGTAATGAAGATAAAATTGATACCAAGACGATTTCTTATAATTTATTTAAACAAGGCAAATCAGTAGATGAAATTGCTAAAGAAAGAAATTTTTCTGTAAGCACTATTCAAAGTCATCTTGCGTGGTTTATAGTTAATGAGGATATTGATATAAATAAATTAGTAAGTATGGAAAAGCAGGTATTAATTAAGGCTGCTATAAAAGAATATGGCTCCGAAAATCTTAAAATTTTAAAAGATAATTTGCCATCATCAATTGGTTATGGTGATCTTCGATTGGTATTGGGTTCAATGAAAAAATAAGATATGCTAACAACTTTCTTAAAAACTTCTTGCAATAATAATTTATTCCCTTACCTTTGCCCTCCCAAAAAAAGTTCTTTAGTAGAAATCATTATATGGGAGTTTCGGTAAAACCCGGAACGCTAACACCAAAAAATTAATTATGGCAAAAGAAATAACAGCCTATGTCAAGCTCCAATGTAAAGGAGGACAGGCTAATCCTGCACCACCAATAGGCCCTGCGCTCGGTTCAAAAGGTATTAATATTATGGAGTTCTGTAAGCAGTTCAATGCAAGAACCCAGGACAAACAAGGAAAAGTTCTCCCCGTTCTCATTACAGTTTATGGCGATAAGTCTTTTGATTTTATCATTAAGACTCCACCTGCTGCAGTACAATTAAAAGATGCTGCAAAAATTCAAAGCGGAAGCAAAGAACCTAATCGTAATAAAGTTGGTAAAGTTTCGTGGGCACAGGTTGAAGAAATAGCAAAAGATAAAATGGCCGACCTTAATGCTTTCACTTTGGAAAGCGCTATGAAAATGGTAGCGGGCACAGCCCGCAGCATGGGCCTTACCGTTGATGGAACAGCTCCATGGCAAAAAAATTAATTGTAAAAGATTTGCCATAAGCAAATTGTAAACCTTTTGAAATGATTACTAAAAAAAGAAAAGAAGCAAACGCAAAAATTGATCAGGCTAAATTATATTCTCTCAAAGAAGCTTCCACGCTTGTAAAAAATATCAATACAACAAAGTTTGACAGTTCTGTTGACCTGCACATCAAGCTGGGCGTAGATCCTAAAAAAGCAGATCAGGCTATACGAGGCACGGTATCATTGCCACACGGAACAGGAAAAACAAAAAAAGTTTTAGTTCTTTGCACACCGGATAAGGAACAAGCTGCTAAAGATGCAGGCGCTGACTTTGTTGGCCTTGATGAATTTATTTCGAAAATAGAAGGCGGCTGGACAGATGTTGATGTGATTATTGCAACTCCTTCCGTAATGCCTAAAATTGGAAGATTGGGTAAAGTATTAGGACCAAGAAACCTGATGCCAAATCCGAAAACAGGAACAGTAACCAATGATGTAGCTGCAGCTGTGAATGATGTAAAAGGTGGTAAAATAGCTTTTAAAGTGGATAAGGTTGGTATTATTCATGCATCAATTGGGCGGGTAAGTTTTGCTCCTGAAAAAATAGAAGCCAATAGCCAGGAACTAATAAATGCAATCATTAAACTTAAGCCATCCTCATCAAAGGGAACTTATTTAAAGAGTTTGAGTATGGCAAGTACTATGAGCCCGGGCATAACAATCGATGCAAAATCAGTTCAAGCTTAATTAAAAATTTGCTTTAGCAAGCAGCAAAAGAAGTTATATGACTAAAGAACAAAAACAGGAAGTAATAGATACGCTGAAAGATAAATTTTCGCAGTATTCTAATTTCTATATTACGGATACAGAAAGCCTTACAGTAGCGCAGGTAACCAACCTTCGCCGTCATTGCTTTGATAAGAAAGTAGAAATGCGTGTTGCGAAAAATACGCTTATAAAAAAAGCACTTGAAAGCCTTGATGAACAGAAATATTCCGGTGTTTATGATTCTTTACATAAAGTTACTGCGCTCATGTTTAGTGAAAGCCCGAAAGAGCCAGCATTGATCATAAGCAGTTTTAGAAAAACCTTAAATGGAGAAAAACCCATATTGAAAGCTGCTTTTTTAAACGGAGATGTTTTTGTTGGCGATAACCAATTAACAACGCTTACAAAAATTAAAACCAAAAATGAATTGATTGGAGAAGTTATTGGTTTGTTGATGTCTCCTATTCAAAGAGTAATCGGTGCGTTGCAAAATAGAAATGAAGATAAAAAAGAAGCTGAGACAGCTTCAGCATGATAAAAACTTTAAGCCTGGCCGGATGGTTTTATAAAATAAAAGGCATTAATAATAATTTTTTTAAACACTCCGCCGGAGTTAACAGCAAAGAAGGCGGAAAAAATTAAATCAAAAAAAATGGCAGATGTAAAATCATTAGCTGAAAGTTTAGTAGGCTTAACAGTTAAAGAAGTTCAGGAATTAGCTGAATTTTTAAAATCAGAATATGGAATAGAGCCGGCAGCAGCTACGGTTGTAGCAAGTGCTGAGGGCGGCGGCGCAGCAGCAGTAGCCGAAGAAAAAACGTCGTTTAATGTAATTCTTAAAGCCCCCGGAGCTAATAAGCTTGGCATAGTAAAGATCGTAAAAGAACTTACAGGCCTCGGCTTGAAGGAAGCGAAGGAGCTTGTAGATGGTGCTCCTAAACCAATCAAAGAAGGAGTAGACAAAGCAACTTCAGAAGATATTAAGAATAAACTTACCGAAGCGGGTGCTGATGTAGAAATACAATAATTTTTATTTTTAAGATAGTAACAGGCCGGAGCTTACTTCGGCCTTTGGTTTCTGATATTATTCTTAAATGTAAAATTTACATAAAATGCCGGAAAGCAATTTGGCATGCAAAATATTTCAATAAATATATGTAACTTTGCACTCCTTTATTTTTAGGTAACAAGTTTTCCCATGCAAGTTACCTTAATAAAGATGCTCTCACTTTAAAATATTTTAACTAAAATATGGCTTCAACAAAAGTAGCTCCAGCACAAAGAATCAGTTTTGGAAAAATTGAACATTTGGCTGAAACCCCTGATTTATTAGGGATACAGATACAATCTTTTAGAGATTTTTTCCAGTTGGAAACAACACCGGACAAAAGAAATGTAGAAGGATTATTTCGTGTGTTTAAAGAAAATTTCCCTATAACAGATACCAGGAATATTTTCATGCTGGAGTTTCTTGATTATTTTGTAGATCCTCCAAGGTATACGATTGAAGAATGTATTGAAAGAGGTCTTACTTATGCTGTTCCTCTCAAAGCCAAGCTTCGCTTGAGCTGTAACGATGAGGAACATGTGGATTTCCAAACAATCGTTCAGGATGTTTTTCTTGGAAATATTCCATATATGACTCCGAGAGGGACATTTGTAATTAACGGCGCTGAAAGAGTTGTGGTGAGCCAGTTACATCGTTCACCGGGTGTATTTTTTGGTCAATCAATTCATCCAAATGGCACAAAGATTTATTCCGCAAGAGTTATTCCTTTTAAAGGTGCGTGGATGGAATTTGCAACTGACATCAACAACGTGATGTATGCGTACATTGATCGCAAAAAGAAATTTCCTGTTACCACTTTATTGCGTTCAATCGGCTATGAAACTGATAAAGATATTCTTGAATTATTTGGAATGGCTGAAGAGGTGAAGGCTGATAAAAAAACTTTAAATGCGAATGTTGGAAAGCGTTTGGCAGCAAGGGTTTTGCGTACTTGGGTTGAAGATTTTGTAGACGAAGATACCGGTGAAGTAGTAAGCCTTGAAAGAAATGAAATCGTTCTTGAAAGAGATACTATTTTAGATGAAGATAACATAGCAATGATTCTTGAGCTTGAAGTGAAAAGTGTATTTATTCAGAAAGAAGAAGTAAGCGGGGATTATGCAATTATTTATAATACTTTAAATAAGGATACTTCCAATAGCGAGATAGAAGCAGTGCAGCATATTTATCGCCAGTTACGTGGTGCAGACGCGCCTGATGATGAAACAGCACGTGGAATTATTGATAAATTGTTTTTTAGTGATAAACGTTATGATCTTGGTGAAGTTGGCCGTTATAAAATCAATCGTAAGCTTGGTTTAAATTATCCTATCGAGAAAAAAGTTTTGACTAAGGAAGATATCATTTCTATTATTAAGTATTTAGTATTACTTACAAATGCTAAAAGCGAAATAGATGATATTGATCATTTAAGCAATCGCCGTGTACGTACGGTTGGTGAACAATTGTATGCACAATTTGGTGTTGGTCTTGCTCGTATGGCACGTACTATTCGTGAGAGGATGAATGTTAGAGATAATGAAGTGTTCACACCAGTTGATTTGATTAATGCGAGAACTCTATCTTCCGTTATTAATTCATTCTTTGGAACATCTCAATTATCTCAATTTTTAGATCAGACAAATCCATTAAGTGAGATAACGCATAAGCGTCGTATCTCTGCACTTGGACCCGGTGGTCTAAGTCGTGAGAGAGCAGGCTTTGAGGTTCGTGACGTTCACTATTCTCACTATGGTCGTCTTTGTACAATTGAAACCCCTGAAGGTCCGAATATTGGATTGATCTCAACGCTTTGTGTTCATGCAAAGATCAATGAAATGGGCTTTATTGAAACGCCGTATCGTAAAGTTTCTGATGGCAAAGTAGACATGAAGAAGGTGTTTTTCCTAAGTGCTGAAGAAGAAGATACTGCAAAGATTGCCCAGGCAAATGCGCCTCTTGACTCAAATTCTAATTTTGTAAATGATAAAGTGAAATCACGTGAAACCGGTGATTTCCCTATACTTGATAAAGGCGAAGTGGAATACATGGATGTTGCTCCTAACCAAATCGTTGGATTAAGTGCTTCATTAATTCCGTTTCTCGAACACGATGATGCTAACCGTGCATTGATGGGCTCAAACATGCAAAGGCAGGCTGTTCCATTGATTTTACCACAAGTTCCTATTGTAGGAACAGGTCTTGAAGCCAAAGCTGCAAGAGATGCAAGAATTCAAATTCATGCAGATGGAGATGGTGTGGTGGAATATGTTGATGCCAATGAGATTCATGTTAGGTATAACAGGAATCAGGCTCAAAAGTTAGTTAGCTTCGAGGAAGACTTGATTATCTATAAGCTTACTAAATTTATTAAAACCAACCAAAGTACATGTATTAATCTTCGTCCTGCTGTGAAGAAAGGACAAACCGTAAAATCAGGTGATTTCCTTACGGAAGGTTATGCAACTAAAGATGGTGAATTAGCATTAGGGCGTAATTTAAAAGTGGCATTCATGCCTTGGAAGGGATACAATTTTGAAGATGCTATTGTTATAAGTGAAAAAGTTGTAAAGGAAGATTTATTTACTTCAATACATATTGATGAGTTTGAGCTGGAAGTAAGAGATACCAAATTAGGCGAGGAAGAATTAACAGCCGATATTCCAAATGTAAGCGAAGAGGCAACAAAGGATTTGGATCAATTTGGTGTTATCAGAATTGGTGCTCATGTAAAAGAAGGTGACATACTTATTGGAAAAATAACACCGAAAGGCGAAAGCGATCCAACACCTGAAGAAAAACTGTTAAGAGCAATATTTGGTGATAAGGCAGGCGATGCAAAAGATGCTTCTTTAAAGGCACCAAGTGGCACAGAAGGTGTAGTAATTGATAAAAAATTATTTCAGCGTGCGAAGAAAGATAAGAGTGGTAAAGCAAAGGAAAAAACTTCTCTTGAAAAGATTGATAAAGCACATGAAAAAATAGAAAGTGATATTTTAGAATTATTAATAAGCAAGCTCCTTGTTTTATTAAAAGACAAAGCTTCTGCAGGAGTAACGAATAATTTTGGCGAAGTGTTAATAGGCAAAAACGCAAAGTTTACTCCAAAAAATCTTGCCAATATTGATTATCAAAACGTCAATCCTTTAGGTTGGACCGGTGAAGCAAAGACTGATGATTATATCAATACTCTTTTGCACAATTATAATATAAGATACAACGAAGAGTTAGGAAGATACAAAAGGGAAAAATTTAATATCTCCATTGGTGATGAGTTGCCTGCTGGTGTATTAAAACTTGCAAAAGTTTACCTCGCAGTTAAGCGTAAGCTTAAAGTGGGAGACAAGATGGCTGGTCGCCATGGAAATAAAGGAATTGTTGCAAAAATTGTAAGGCAGGAAGATATGCCTTTCCTTGAAGATGGAACTCCTGTTGATATTGTTTTAAATCCATTGGGTGTGCCAAGTCGTATGAATCTTGGTCAAATATATGAAACCGTTTTAGGCTGGGCAGGTGAAAAGCTTGACAAGCGATATGCAACACCAATATTTGATGGAGCTTCTGTGGATGAAATTGCAGACCAGATAGAAAAAGCAAATTTGCCAACTTTCGGACATACTTTTTTATATGATGGCGAAACAGGCGAGCGTTTTGATCAGAAGGCAACTGTAGGTATCATTTATGTTATCAAGTTGCATCACATGGTTGATGATAAAATGCATGCACGTTCTATCGGACCATATAGTTTAATTACGCAACAGCCTCTGGGTGGTAAAGCTCAATTTGGTGGCCAGCGTTTTGGTGAAATGGAAGTATGGGCTTTGGAAGCTTATGGTGCATCAAACATTTTGCAGGAATTACTTACATTAAAATCAGATGATATTATTGGTCGTGCAAAAACTTATGAAGCAATTGTGAAGGGTGATAACATTCCGAGACCAGGTGTTCCAGAATCATTCAATGTACTCGTACACGAACTTAGAGGCTTGGGTTTGGATTTACAATTTGAATAAATTGTATTTAGTTTTTAAATTAAAAAAGTCGTTCTGTTAGTATACGAAAATTAGCAGATCAAAGTAAAAAAAATATGATAAGAAAAGAAAATCGTCCCAGTCTAAATTTTCTAAAATAACTATTGGCCTTGCTTCTCCGGATAGTATTCTTGAAAGGAGTTTTGGTGAAGTATTAAAACCTGAAACTATTAATTACCGCACTTACAAGCCCGAACGTGATGGTTTATTTTGCGAAAGGATTTTCGGACCGGTAAAAGATTACGAATGTGCCTGCGGTAAATATAAACGAATTCGTTACAAAGGGATTGTGTGTGACCGCTGCGGAGTTGAGGTAACTGAAAAGAAAGTGCGTCGTGAAAGAATGGGGCACATTAAATTGGTTGTACCCGTTGTGCATATCTGGTACTTTAAATCTTTCCAAATAAAATTGGTTATCTTCTTGGAATGAGTTCTAAAGAAATTAGAAACCATTGTGTATTATGAAAGATATGCAGTAATTCAACCTGGTATTCGTGAAGATAAAGGGCGAAATATGGTGATCTTTTAACTGAAGAAGAATATCTGGATATTATGGATACTCTTCCAAAAGATAATCAGTATTTACCTGATGATGATCCGCAGAAATTTATTGCGAAGATGGGTGCTGAAGCAGTTCATGATTTGCTTGCAAGAATTGATTGGATGAGTTAAGTTATGATTTGCGTAATGCTGCAGCCAATGAAACATCTCAACAAAGAAAAGCAGATGCTTTAAAAAGATTAAGCGTTGTTGAAGCTTTCCGTGATGCTAATACAAGGATCAGCAACCGTCCTGAATGGATGGTAATGCAATATATTCCGGTTATTCCACCGGAACTTCGGCCCGTTAGTTCCTTTAGATGGTGGTCGTTTTGCTTCATCTGATTTGAATGATTTATATCGTCGTGTTATTATTCGTAATAATCGTTTAAAAAGATTATTAGAAATTAAAGCTCCTGAAGTGATTCTACGTAACGAAAAACGTATGCTTCAGGAAGCTAGTTGATTCAGTTTGTTTGATAACTCAAGGAAATCAAATGCTGTGAAAGCAGAAGGTGGACGCGCATTAAAATCTTTGAGTGATGTGTTTAAAGGAAAACAAGGACGTTTCCGTCAAAACTTATTAGGTAAGCGTGTTGATTATTCAGGTCGTTCTGTAATTGTTGTTGGACCAGAATTAAAAATGCACGAATGTGGTTTGCCAAAAGATATGGCTGCAGAATTATTCAAGCCATTTATTATTCGTAAACTTATTGAAAGAGGAATTGTAAAAACAGTAAAATCTGCAAGAAAATTAGTTGATAAAAAAGAAGCTGTTGTTTGGGATATTCTTGAAAATATTTTGAAGGGACATCCTGTAATGCTTAACCGTGCCCCAACACTGCACCGTTTATCCATACAGGCTTTTCAGCCGAAAATTAGTTGAAGGTAAAGCAATACAATTGCATCCTTTGGTAACAACAGCTTTTAACGCGGATTTTGATGGTGATCAGATGGCTGTGCATGTTCCGTTGAGCAACGCTGCAATTTTGAAGCGCAATTATTAATGCTTTCATCACATAATATTCTTAACCCACAAAATGGAACACCAATCACGCTTCCTTCACAGGACATGGTGTTTGGTTTATATTATATTACCAAAGGAAAAAAGTCTAACAAAAGAATTAAAGTAAGAGGTGAAGGAAAAACATTTTATAATCCTGAAGAAGTAATGATTGCTTATAATGAAGGCAGCAGTTGATCTTCATGCAGGATATAAAAGTAAAAGCAGATGTTCGCGAAAAAGGATGGAACTTGTCAAAAGAAGCTGATTGAAACAACTGTTGGTCGTGTAATGTTTAATCAATATGTACCAAAAGAAGTAGGTTTTATAAATGCATTACTTACAAAGAAAAATTACGCGAAATAATAGGTGATATTATTAAGATCACAGACGTTCCAAAAACTGCAAAGTTTCTTGATGATATAAAGACAGCTTGGTTTCAGAATGGCTTTCAGAGGTGGCTTATCATTCAGCGTAAATGATCTTATTATTCCTGATATAAGAAATGAAATGATTGAAAATGCAAAGGCTGAAGTGGAGGAAGTATGGGAAAGCTATAATATGGGTCTTATCACAAATAATGAAAGATACAATCAGGATAATTGATATCTGGAGCCGTGTGGATACACGTATTACTGAAACTTTAATTCTTGAAATGCTGCAAAAGACAAACAGGGATTTAATTCAGTTTATATGATGCTTGATTCCGGTGCCCGTGGTTCTAAAGCAACAGGTAAAACAGTTGTAGGAATTAGTGGTTTAATGGCGAAGCCAAGAAAAAGCAGGTTCAAGCAGGTTCTGAAATTATTGAAAATCCAATTCTTTCCAATTTTAAAGGTGGACTTGAATGTGTTGGATTATTTTATTTCAACACATGGTGCACGAAAAGGTTTGGCCGATACAGCGTTGAAAACTGCTGATGCCGGTTACTTAACACGTCGTTTAGTTGACGTTGCGCAGGATGTTGTAATCACTGAAGAAGATTGTGGCACATTGCGTGGCATTGCTACATCAGCTTTAAAAGATAATGAGGATGTAATTGAACCATTCGCAGATAGAATTATAGGTCGTACATCTTTACATGATGTATATGATCCTGCAAACAGATGAATTAATTATTAAAGCGGGTGAAGAAATTACTGCTGATGTTGCTCAAAGCAGATTGATGATTCAGGAATTGAAAATGTTGAAATACGTTCTGTACTTACCTGCGAAAGTAAACGTGGTGTTTGCGTAAAATGTTATGGTAAAAATCTTGCAACAGGTTATCTCGCTCAGAAAGGAGATGCAGTTGGTATTATTGCTGCACAATCAATTGGTGAGCCAGGAACACAGCTTAACATTACGTACATTCCACGTAGGTGGTGTTGCAGGTTCTGCTTCTGTAGAATCAACATTGCTGCAAAGTTTGATGGCACAATTCAGTTTGATGGATTTACGTACAGTTGATGCACAAAATAATGAAGGTGATAAAATACAGGTTGTTATTGGTCGTACTGGTGAAGTGAGAATCATGGATGTGAAAAATGATCGCTTACTTATCACCAATAACGTTCCTTATGGAGCTATCCTTAATGTAAAAGATGGACAGAAAGTTAAGAAAGGTGATGTAATCTGCACATGGGATCCTTTTAATAATGTTGTTGTTTCTGAAATAGCAGGTACAATTAAATTTGAAAATGTTATTGAAGGTATTACTTACCGTGAAGAAGCTGATGAACAAACAGGACATCGCGATAAAGTTGTTATCGAAACAAAAGATAAAACAAAAATTCCTTCTATTATTGTTGAAGGTAAAGAAGGAAACCAAACTTACAATCTTCCTGTTGGTCAGCCGTCTTATATTTGAAGAAGGCGAGGAAGTGAAAGCAGGACAGGTAATTGTAAAAATTCCAAGAGTACTTCGTAAACTCAGAGATATAACAGGTGGTTTGCCACGAGTGACGGAATTGTTTGAAGCACGTAACTCCGAGCAATCCTGCAATTGTTTCTGAAATTGATGGTGTAGTAGCTTTTGGAAATATCAAGCGTGGTAACAGTGAGATAATTGTTGAGGCAAAAGATGGTATTATAAAGAAATATCTTGTTCCGCTTAACACGACAAATTCTTGTGCAGGATGGTGATTTTGTAAAAGCCGGATCGCCTTTATCTGATGGTCAAACTGCACCGGCTGACATTCTTTCTATTAAAGGTCCTTTTGCAGTGCAGGAATATGTGGTAAATGAAATACAGGAAGTATATCGTTTGCAAGGTGTACGAATCAATGATAAACATATTGAAGTTATTGTTCGTCAAATGATGCGAAAAGTTGAACATTGTAGATGCAGGCGACACTAAATTTCTTGAAGAAGATACCTGAAGACAGTTTTGATTTTAAAAGAAAATGATTGGATATTTGAAAAGAAAGTTGTTACTGAATCCGGCGAAAGTACCAAAATACGACCAGGTCAAATTGTTACTTTACGTGAGTTAAGAGAAGAAAATTCTTGTTAAGCAGAACTGATAAAAAACTAGTTGAAGTCAGGGATGCTAGACCTGCAACTGCAACACCTTTGTTGTTGGGTATTACCAAAGCTTCTCTTGGTGTATCAAAGCTGGATATCTGCAGCTTCATTCCAGGAAACAACAAAGGTATTAACTTCTGCAGCTATTCAGGGCAAAACAGATGATATGCTTGGATTAAAGGAAAATGTAATTACAGGCCATTTGATACCTGCTGGTACAGGCTTACGCGATTTTGAAAACATGATAGTGGGTAGCAAAGAAGAATATGAATTACTAATGACTACACAGGAAGCAATGAACTTTGATGAAGAAGAATAAAGATTAGTATTCAAGTAAATAAAAAAATGGAGCAATTAATTGTTGCTCCATTTTTATTGATAGGTTATAGATCAATTAGTTACAATTTTAGCTGAAAGAACTGTCAGTGCAACGCTGTCCGTACCCTTGGGTGCAAAGTATTTCGTTTTAAAATCTTTCGTTTCTCCTGGATGAATCACTTCAAAAATTGTTTCTTTATCTGTTTCAAGTAATGCACTTGTTTTGCTATAAAAGCTTAGCTGAAGATCAACGTCTTTAAAAATAGCGATAGACGCTCTGCTGATGATGTCTCCTTTTACGACTGTTTGTCCTAAAATATTTTTTTTATTAAAACCTGAAACAGCAAGAAAGCTTTCAGGATTTTTCTCCTCTTCTTTTTGCAAAGTTTCTTTTTGCTTTTTATAAGTTTCTTTCTCTGTTGCAGCTTTGTTAGCATTGTTATCGCACGAAGATGCAATTGCCGAAAGTATTGCGAAAATTAAAATTTGTTTCATCAAAAATTTTTATCAATTTAATTATGAAATATTACGTTTAATAACAATTATGCTTCTGTTCCCAGCCACAAAGCGCCGCCGATGCTATTTCGTGCAGCGCCTGTAACCGAAGATAAAACTGTATATTGTTCGCGCCATCTTAATACACCGAGCAAACCAATTATGATTGCTTCCTTGAATTTTACAGTTTGATTATCAGGTATAAAAATTTCAAAATTGATTTGTTGTAAATTATAAATCAGCCTTTCAACTAGAAAATTATTGAATGCGCCTCCACCAGTAATAAATAATTTTTGTGAATAATCGCTCTCATATGCCTTCAAAGAATTTTTTATTTGAATGCAAACATGTTCCACGTACGTGCACATTTTATCTTCAATACTTATAGAAAATGATTGTATCAAAGGATAAATAAAATCAACGCCAAAACTGTTATCAAGCGATTTTGGATTAGCCTTTTTATAAAAATCTATCCCATTCAATTTATCCAATAACTCATTATAAACCTTACCATTTGCAGCAATGATACCTCTATCATCATAAGGCAATCCTCTTTCAAATGCAAGCATATTTAAAACACGATTTGCTGCGCAAATATCATAAGCAATAACTTGATTTTTTTCATGAATAGAAATGTTGGCAATACCGCCTATGTTTAGGAAAAAGTCGTAACTATTAAAAAACATTTTTTCCCCCAGAGGAACTATAGGAGCGCCTTGGCCGCCCAAAGCAACATCCATTGAGCGGTGGTCTGTTACGACTGCAAGTTGTGTTTTTGCTGCAATCGTAGCTCCGTCACCAAGCTGATGGGTCATCCGGTTTTCGGGAAAATGAAAGACGGTATGTCCATGAGAAGAAATAAGCGTTACTTGATGATGTAATTTATTTTCATCAATAAATTCATTAATTTTTTTGCCAATAAAATTTCCATAATCTGAATGCAATAACAAATAGTTTTTTGCACTCAGAGCGCTCGCATTTCGAAGCCTGTCTTCCCATTCTTTCGTGTAAGGGATACACGTTGCATGGACAACATCATAATTCCATTTGCCGCTTTGCTCTTGTATTTCAACAAAAACAATGTCAAGCCCATCAAGTGAGCTTCCGCTCATAATACCGATTACTTTGTAAAGCATCTCTAATAATTAATTCTTTTTACGATTAAGAATTTACATTTGTCCAAAAGTATAACTTTAAGCGCTGGCCAGCCTTGCATCAATTTAAAAAGTTAACCATGGTAATTAATCTTAGCAAAGAGCATTCTCTTGTTAGTAACTATTTGAGTGAATTGAGGGATATTCATGTGCAGGAAGACCGGCTGAGATTTCGTAAAAATCTTGAAAGGATAGCGGAAATATGTGCTTATGAAATAAGTAAAAAGTTGTTATACATAGAAAAGGAAATTACCACGCCATTGGGAATATCTGTTTGTAAAACATTAGAGAAACAGCCTGTGGTTGCTACCATATTAAGAGCCGGCCTTGCCATGCATAATGGATTGCTTAACTTTTTTGATAAAGCAGATAATGCATTCATAAGCGCTTATCGCAAACACAATGCTGACGGTAGTTTTGATATAAGTCTTGATTATATAAGCTGTCCTGAAATGGAAGGTCGTGTGGTTATTATTTCGGATCCAATGCTTGCCACAGGCTCATCATTAGTAAAGACTATTCAGTTTATTAAGGCAGAAGGAAATCCCTCTGAAATTCATATTGTTTGCGCTCTTGCGTGTACCGTAGGCATTGAGTATGTATTGCGTGCTGAACCTAAAGCTACCATTTGGTGTGGAGATATTGATGATGAACTAACTGCAAAGGGTTATATAGTTCCAGGCTTAGGGGATGCAGGTGATCTTGCGTATGGAATAAAAGTACAGATATGATTTCCCAACTCATTTAATAGTGACGTTTTTTATAAATTTATTTTTAATAAAAATGAAATTAAACTTATCTTTAAGTATCTCAAGAATTGCTGAATGAAAAAGAGAATACCAATTTTAGCTGCCTGTTTATTCACCATTTTTTTTGCACAAGCCCAGGACCCACATTTCTCACAATTCTTTGCTTCACCGCTTACTTTAAACCCTGCATTCACAGGCAAATTTGATGGAACATTGCGTGTTGCAGGGAACTATAGAAATCAGTGGCCGGCATTTAATAATGTGTATACAACATCAACATTGAGTGTAGATTTTCCTATTTTGAAAAGCAAGATACCGGACTATGATACCTGGGGAGTAGGCATTTTAGCCTTGACAGATAAAGCGGGTGGCGGCGTGCTTACTAATAATTATTTAGGCTTGTCTACATCATATCATAAAGCTTTAGATGAAAATGGTTTTCAACAGCTGGGCATAGGCTTTCAAGGTACTTATGGTCAAAAACGGCTGGATAATAGTAAGCTTGTGTTCGAGGACCAGTTAACTCCTTTTGGTTTTACCGGAGTAACGCAGGATATTTTTAATACCAATAATCTTAATATTAATTACTTCGATATGAACGCGGGCATCCTGTTCAGTAGTTCTACCGATGAAACTAATAACTTTTATATCGGTGCATCTATGTATCATATCAACCGTCCACGCGAAAGTTTTCAGGGTGGTAGCTGGAATATCGCAACACGCACTACCATAAATGCAGGCGGTTATTTTCCAGTATCTGATATTCTTACTTTACATACGAGCGGTATTTATCAATTGCAGAACAAAGCTTCGGAAACGGTTGTGGGGGCTGCTCTTGCTGCTGCTATTGATCCCGATAGTGATAATCCGTCCAATGTTTATATTGGGTCATGGCTACGCCTTA
Source organism: uncultured Chitinophagaceae bacterium (assembly GCA_963823975.1). Classification (GTDB taxonomy): domain Bacteria; phylum Bacteroidota; class Bacteroidia; order Chitinophagales; family Chitinophagaceae; genus Ginsengibacter. Next base: position 186,128 of record CAWGNP010000002.1, read on the forward strand.
AGGACGCCATCATTCCTTATCTGGGGCTTGAGTTTGCAGGATTTCGTATTGGCGCTACTTACGATGTAAATGTATCTAGTTTAAAGGCTGGTTCGGAAAGCCGAGGAGGTATGGAGATTTCCATTATTTATGTAAAAAAGGCTGCAGGATATAAAGGCATTCCTTGTCCAAAATTTTAAGCTTTTGATTTTTAAAAAAGAAAAAATTTGGCAACGCAAATGCCTCAGGTTATCTTTGCGTCCCTTTATAGAGGCCGCGTTGGTCAAGGGGTTAAGACGCCTCCCTTTCACGGAGGAATCACGGGTTCGAATCCCGTACGTGGTACAAAAAGCCCTGAAAATTCAGGGCTTTTTCTTTTTAGAAATTATGCAATCTTATATTTGCATATTATGTTATCCATAAGCCATCGAGGCAGCATGATGCCAGCCTCACCTATACGCAAGCTGGTTCCTTTTGCCGAAGCTGCAAAGGCCAAGGGGATAAAAATATACCATTTAAATATTGGTCAACCCGATATAGAAACACCTAAAGAAATATTGGATGTAGTAAGAAATTCTAGTTTTAAAATTCTCGAATATAGTCACAGTGCCGGTAACGAAAGCTATCGTAAAGCTCTCGTAGAATACTATAGTTCTGTAAAGATTGATGTAAGCTATAATGATATTATTATAACCACAGGGGGAAGTGAGGCAATTCTGTTTGGGTTTATGAGTTGTCTTGATGCAGGAGATGAAGTAATAATTCCTGAACCTTTTTATGCAAATTACAATGGTTTTGCAATAGCGGCAGGTGTAGTTGTTAAGCCTATAACCTCATATATAAAAACGGGTTTTGCCTTGCCACCTATGGAAGAGTTTGAAAAAGCCATAACGTCAAAAACCAAAGCTATAATAATATGCAATCCAAATAATCCTACAGGTTATTTATATAGCGAAGAGGAATTAAAAACACTTCAAAAGATTGTTCTCAAGTATAATCTTTTTCTATTCTCAGATGAAGCTTACAGGGAATTTTGCTATGAAGGTGAACATTTCAGTTCCATGCAACTGAAAGGTGCAGAAGAAAATGTGATAATGATGGATACAATTAGCAAGCGATATAGTGCTTGTGGCGCGAGGATTGGAGCATTGGTAACAAAAAATAAAAGAGTTATTGAAACAGTTCTAAAGTTTGCACAAGCAAGGCTTAGTCCGCCATCTTTTGGCCAAATGATTGGAGAAGCGGCAACTAAATTGGGAAAAAATTATTTTGAAAAAATCAAAAATGAATATAAGCAAAGAAGAGATCTTATTGTTAAAAAACTAAATGAAATACCCGGTATTTTTTGCCCTAACCCGGGAGGAGCCTTTTATGCAATAGCATCCCTCCCAGTGGATGATGCTGATCAATTTTGTCAATGGCTTTTGGAATCATTTAATTATAATAATACTACGGTGATGCTGGCACCAGCTTCTGGTTTTTACAGTTCGCCTGGGCTTGGAAAACAAGAAGTAAGATTAGCTTATGTTCTAAATTTAAAAGACATTGAAGCATCAATGAATTGCTTATCTAATGCCTTACAAATATATCCCGGTAGATTATAAATGACTGGTAATCTCTTGTCTCTTATATTCAATCCAACTATCTTTGCCGGCTAAAGTCGGGGTAGCTCAGCTGGTTAGAGCATCGGATTCATAACCCGAAGGTCGGCGGTTCAAGTCCGCTCCCCGATACCAAATCCTCTTTCAAGAGGATTTTTTATTTGGATATATTCGTCTATTTTTATATGCCAATTTTTTTATTTTTCTTAACTATTCTTTAACACATATAGTATTATTTAATATTAAATATTATATTTAGTATAAAACATTAATTTACATATTTTTACGTATTCTTTTATATTTATTTAACATTTATACAGACCACTTTGTTAATAAAAGTGTTTCCATTTTTTTTACTTAAAAGAAATAAGTATTTTGGCCCAAAAGTTGACTTTAGAGGTGAATTTTAACCAATGACCCTTTGAATGTTAATTGACTTTCTTGTCCCTTTAATATAGCATTCATTATCTATAGGCAGTATAAATTTTGGGGTGATAATATCTCCTCGCTAAATTTCAATGCATATACGAAAGGTTAGATGAAATAAGCATCAGCTAATAAAAATGAATATTGACTAATAAAACGTAATTATGAAAAAAACCTTATCTCTCTTATTCTTAGCCTTAATTATCTGCTTAACATCCGCTGCAAAGACGGCAATCACTTATTATGTTTCTGGTAGTGGAAGTGACTCAAACAATGGTACATCTACATCAACTCCATGGAAAACTTTAGATAAAGTAAACTCCTTTACAGGATTTGCAGCAGGCGATCAGATATTATTCAACCGTGGCGAGACATTTTATGGTTCACTTACTATAAAAGCGTCTGGCTCATCTGGAAGCCCAATCACTTTTGGTGCATACGGAAGTGGTGCGAAGCCAATCATTACAGGTTTTAAGGCAATCACCTCCTGGACAAACCTTGGAAGTAATATTTGGGAGAGTAGTTCATCGGTGTCATCTTTATCTTATACTAACATGGTAACTGTAAATAGCGTAAATACTCCAATGGGAAGATATCCCAACGGCACAGCAACATTACCATATCAAAACTATGCGAATGGTACCTCGATTACATCAAGTTCACTTTCAGGTTCAACAAACTGGACAGGTGCTGAATTGGCTTTGTATGTGTCAACGTATCATATTGGCAGAAATAAAATTACTGCGCAATCCGGAGGAACCTTAACGTATACTTATTCAGCAAGTGATGGTGCCATACAAAATGCTCCCGGATGGTTTTACCCCAGATTTTTTGTTCAAAATGATCCAAGAACTTTGGATTCGTTGAATGAGTGGTATTATAATCCCTCGACAAAAAAGTTAAGAATTTATAACACTTCTACTCCATCAAATGTATCCATATCCACTATTGATAACCTTATAAACATAAATGGTATTAGCCATATAACCTTAGACAATTTATCAATAAGCGGTGCTAACAGTTTCGGAATTTATATAATAAACTCTCCAAATATAACTGTTCAGAATTGTGATGTAAACTTTACAGGAAGCGACGGAATATTTGGACCATTTGGAGGAAGTTCTTCAAACTTGCTGGTACAAAATTGTACTTTTAATAACTCTAATAACACAGGATTAGATTTATCAGGTGATTTTGGTAATGCTATAATCCAAAATAATACAATAACTAATTCAGGTATGATTCAGGGGATGGGAAATCCCAGCAGTAGTAATGGATCAGGGTCTTCGGGCGGTATATATGCATTAGGAGCTGGCAGCCTTGTTTCAGGAAATAGCATTATTAATGTTGGATACATTGGAGTTAGATTTTCAGGAAGCAATTTTACGGTACAGAATAATTTTATTCAAAATTTTTGTAAAGTGCTTGTAGATGGTGGTGGAATTTATGCTCCGAATGTATCTGGAGGAACACTCAGCGCAGTAAAAATTCTAAACAATATTATAATGAACAGCCCTGCAGACAATGGAATTTATTTAGATGAAAAAATGAATAATGTGCTGTTGTCCGGAAATTCAATAGCATATTGTAATTGGGCAATATACTTACATGATAATTGGAGTATAACTGTTTCCAATAATACTACTTATGCAAACGGAACAAGAGACGGTGCAGGATTTTATATTGATAATTTTGACGGTAATGTAGCTACAAGTAATATCAGTGTAAAAAACAATATTTTAGTGGCTCAAACTGCAAAGCAGAATACGGGCTATTACGGTTTAATAAATGGAATCTTTCCTTCCTCTTTAACGGCTGACAGTAATTACTATGCAAGACCTTTTTCAGAAGGTTCAACAATATTCACACATTTGGCAAGCGTCTATGCATATTATACACTTGCGCAATGGAAAACTTTAAGCTCTTTAGATGCCCATTCAAAAACATCTCCAGTAACTACAACCGATACCAGCAATATATCTTTTGTTTATAATCCAACGTCGATTAGTGAAAAGATCTCTTTGAATGGTACTTATATGGATATGAAGGGTAAGAGTTATAGTGGATCAATAACCTTGGCAGCTAATTCATCAGCAGTTTTAGTAAGAACCGGAGCAGCAACTAATGGTACTCCTGTAGCGAACGCAGGTGTAGATCAAACAATTACGTTGCCCACAAGTTCTGTGACTTTATCAGGCAGCGGAAGTGAGGCGAATGGTACTATATCTTCTTATAGTTGGGCCAAGGTTTCAGGACCTTCTTCAGGAACTATTACATCTGCCTCTTCAGCATCTACTACTGTTACAGATCTTACTCAGGGTACTTATTTATTTCAATTAAAAGTTACTGACAATTCAGGTAATTCTGATGAAGATACAGTTCAAATAACTGTAAATGCATCTTCAGGTAACCTCTTACCGGCTTTAAATGTTGCAAACTTGGTTAACGGTATAGATTATAAATATTACGAGTCAACAAGTTTTACCTCTATTCCTGTATTTTATACGTTGGCACCCGTAAATACTTCCAGTACCACTAATTTTAATATTTCACTTGCTAATGTGTCAACAGCTTTTGCATTTAATTTTACCGGATATATTAAAGTTCCCACGGATGGTCAATACACATTTTATACTAATTCTGATGATGGAAGCAACTTTTATGTTGACGGAAATCTTGTAGTGAATAATGATGGTCTGCATGGAGCACTTGAAGTTTCGGGAACGATAGGATTAAAGGCTGGTATTCATTATATATCTGCCGGTTATTTTCAGGAATATGGTAGTGAAGTTTTTACTGTAAGCTATGCTGGTCCTGGAATTGCAAAGATCGCAATACCATCCTCTGCGTTGTATCATGTGTCATATTCAGGTACTTCTTTTAGTGATAACAATTCTATTATCAGTGATCTTGATAAAACAACAACGAAAGCATATCCAAATCCATTTGTAAACATTGTTAATGTAAATATTGCCGGTAGTGCAGGCGCTTATAAACTAGCGTTAGTAAACGTTGCAGGACAAATAATATCTATTAAGTCCGCAACAAAACCAGATGGAAATTATCTGGAAACAATTAATACATCAGCACTGCAAAGAGGAATTTATTTTTTAAAAATTATCTTAGCAGATAATACAACCACAACAATAAAGCTTGAAAAAGAATAATTAGTTTTTGTCGTCTTAAAAAGGTGGTAGAAATATCACCTTTTTTTATTTTATTTTTTTAAAAAAAATATACGGTTTTCAATTAAAAAAAGGCAATTTTTTGTTTAGCGCTGCGTTTATATAAATACATAAATCTTACCGTATGGCATCCTAAGCCACAGTAATTATTTTAAAAGAAGAAAGTCACTTAATGTTATCAGGTTCGTGAAATTTCACAATCCGGGAAAATTACCATTAAGCAACTGCACATCCCTAACATACTCTACACTTACCCGCTTGGGTAATTCTTATCATCGTAAGAATTTCTTAAGCATTGATTGATATAGCCATTTTTGGTGGTTTGATGCAATCATGCTAACGTATTATAACGCATTCAGGTAACTGAAAATATAACCTATGAAAACCACTTTTTTAGTAATTTTTACTATTTGCACATTAGCATTACATGCAAAGACTTATTATTTTTCTTCTTCAGGAAGTGATAATAATACAGGTACTTCATTAAGTTCTCCTTTTCAAACAATAGCCAAACTTAATTCGCTAACATTGAACGCAGGGGACAATGTACTTTTTAATAGAGGCGATATATTCTATGGCATTATATCGCTACATAACAGTGGATCTGCAGGTAGTCCTATTACCTTCAGTGCTTACGGTACAGGAAACAAGCCCATTATTACCGGTTTTACAACAATATCATCCTGGACAAATCTTGGAGCTAACATTTGGGAAAGCAGCAATACAATCTCGTCGTTATCTTATACTAATATGGTGGTGGTAAATGGTATCAATACACCTATGGGAAGATATCCCAATACCGGTTATTTTTTATACACAAATCCTACAAGCAATCCTTATACAGTCACCTGCACATCATTATCATCATCTAACGCAAACTGGACTGGAGCCGAATTTGTAGCAGCTAATACTACATATACCATACTTAGAGATCCTATTACATCCCATAGCGGCAACGTTATTACTTTTGCTCACAATTCTTCTGATCTCGATTGGGAATCTGCGCCAGGTTACCTTATTCCTGAGTGTTTTATTCAAAACGATCCAAGAACCCTTGATACCACTAATGAGTGGTATTATAATCCATCTACAAAAAAGATTCGGATTTACAGTAAATCTGTTCCCTCAAATGTGCAGGTATCAACTATTGATACTTTGGTAAAGGTGATTACTTATGCTAATAATTATATAACGTTTGATAATATCAATTTTACGGGTTCAAATAAAAGTTCTATAGAAATCCAATATTGCCAAAACATTACTATTCAAAACTGCGATTTCAATTACTCGGGAGTTTTTGGCGTTCACGCAGGTTATGGAGTTAATCAAAATGCTATTGCGGTACAGAATTGCACATTTAATAATAGTAATAATGTTGCTATTAGTCTTAGTAGTAATTGTACCAATGCAGTAGTTAATAATAATACAGTAAAAAATACAGGTGGAATTATTGGCATGATTGCGCCGGGTGGAAGTACAGCAATAGCAATAGATGCAGAAGGTGCTGGTACAAGCATTGGTTACAATGTAATCGATAGCGTGGGTTACAATGGAATACAACTTTATGGGAACAACACTTCCTGCTATAATAATAATATTCAGAATTTTTGTGCAATGTTTACTGATGGTGGTGGCATCTATACATACAATGGAAGTTCAAGTGCAACGCAGAGCGGTGTAAAAATTTATAGCAATATTATTATAAATGCAATTGGTCAGAATGCCGGAATTTATTTAGACGAAAAAACTAATAATGCAGAAGTATATAGCAATTCAATTGCTTACTGCCAGAGAAATATTTATTTGCATAATAACTGGAGTATTAATGTTCATAACAATACCTGCTTTTCCGGTAGCAAGGCTTTGGTTACTTCTGTAAATGATTATACTTCAGTTATCACGAGCGGTATAACTTTTAGGAATAATATTTTTTTTGCAAAAAATGCGTCAGAAAATGTCGGATATTTTGAAACATTGAATACTGCAGCAATGGATGCGCCTTTTGCATCGGATAGCAATTATTGGGCAAGACCTATAAACGACAGTTTAACATTTCAAACGAAATTTTCAAACGCATATACAAACCGAACCTTAACAGGATGGAAGACACTAAACAACCAGGATGCGCATTCAAAAAAATCGCCTAAAGCAATTACTGATACAAACGATTTAAAATTTGAATACAATGCTACAGCATCTGCCGAAACAATAAGCCTTGACGCCAATTACATAGACGTTACGGGGAAATCATTTAATGGAAGCATTACTTTAAATCCTTATACTTCAGCTGTATTAATAAAAAACGGAGCGGTTATAAATATACCTCCGAAAGCAAATGCAGGACAAGATCAAACAATAACACTGCCCATTAATTATTTAACTCTCTCAGGAAGCGGTACCGATTCTGATGGAGTAATTGCTGCTTATTCATGGACGAAGGTTTCAGGACCATCTCAGGATTCTATTGCGAACCCAACAGCAGTAACAACGAAAGTTACAGGACTTACAAAGGGCGTTTATTTGTTTGCTTTGAAGGTTACAGATAACAACGGCGCCACTGCATCAGATACTATGAAAGTGACTGTGAATCCTGCACCTAATCAATCTCCTGTTGCTAATGCAGGTCCAGATATCAGTATTAATTTACCAACAAATTCTCTTACCCTCACCGGTAGCGGAAACGACCCCGATGGAACAGTAATAAATTATTTGTGGACGAAAATTGCTGGCCCCAATAATTATAATATTCAAAATCCATCATCTGCTGTTACAAATATAAGCGGCCTGGTACAAGGTGTTTACCAGTTTCAATTACAAGTAATGGATAATGATAGTGCGACTGGAAATGACATAGTAATTGTAACCGTGAATCCTGCCACAAATAAGGCTCCTGTAGCTTTTGCAGGTGCAGCCCAAAACATAACTTTGCCACTTGATTCTGTATTGCTATCTGGAAGTGGCAGTGACAGTGATGGTACAGTTATAAGCTATGCATGGACCAAAACGTCAGGACCTGGTAGTTATAATATTACAAACCCTTCCTCGACTGTTACAAGTGTAACTGGTCTTGTAAGCGGTGTCTATCAATTTGAGCTTGATGTAACTGATAATGATGGAGCAATTGGAAAGGATGTAGTTCAGATAACTGTAAATGCGGCTCAAAATATACCGCCGACCGCCAATGCAGGTGTAGATCAAGTAATAATTTTACCTGTAAATTCAGTTTCACTCTCAGGAATTGGAAGCGATAAAGATGGTACAGTTACAAATTATTTGTGGACAAAAATTTCGGGCCCGCAAAATTTTATTATTGCAAATAATACATCGGCAAGCACTGACGTCACGGGGCTTTCACAAGGCGTTTACCAGTTTCAGCTTAGTGTTACGGATAATAATGGTGCTATTGCTACAGATGTAATACAGGTAACAGTTGACAGCGCAACAAATATGCCTCCCGTTGCAAATGCCGGTTCTAATCAAAGCATTAATTTGCCTTTAAATTCGGTTATACTTTCAGGGAGCGGCAGTGATAGTGACGGTATTATAGCAAGTTATAGCTGGGCAATATTATCTGGTCCTTCTGCAATTAATATAATAAGCCCATCATCACCTTCTACAGCAGTTACAGGTCTTATAAAAGGTGTTTACCAGTTTCAATTATCAGTCACAGATAACGATGGTGCTACTGGAACAAGCATTGTTCAAATAATAGTAAATGGAGCTGTAAACATACCTCCGACGGCAGATGCTGGTGTTGATCAAAATATTACATTACCAACCAATTCTGTAACGCTGTATGGTTCAGGCAATGATACTGATGGCGTAATTACAAATTATACCTGGACAAAAATTTCAGGGCCGCGCATTTATACAATTGAAAGTAAAAATTCCGCTGTTACAAATATTAGTGATCTTACTAAAGGTACTTATCAGTTTCAACTAAAAGTTACTGATAACAATGGCGCTACTGCTACAGACATAGTGAAGGTAATGGTAAACGCTGCCTTGAACGTGCCGCCAACAGCAAATGCGGGTGCTGATCAAAGCATCACATTACCCACAAATATTGTTACTCTTTCTGGTAGCGGAAACGATCCTGACGGAACTATAGTTAGCTACTCATGGACCAAAGTTTCGGGCCCGGGCAATTACGATTTTGATAACAGCAATGCTGCTGAAACGAATGTTAGTGGCCTTACGGAAGGTGTTTATCAATTCCAATTACAGGTTACAGATAATAAAGGATCTACTGGAACAGCAATAATACAAATATCAGTTAATGCTGCTCCTAATCAGCCACCAGTCGCTAATGCAGGAGCCGATATAACTATTACTTTACCACAAGATAGCGTTATGCTTTCCGGAATTGGAAGTGACGTGGATGGCACCATTGTAAATTATCAATGGTCAGAAATTTCCGGCCCTTCATCCTCAATTTTAAATGCTTCATCGGCGGTAACTGCCATCAATGGGCTTTCTCAAGGCACTTACAATTTGGAATTGGAGGTAACCGATAATGATGGTGCCACTACATCTGATACAATGCAGGTAATAGTAAATGCTCCTGTGAATATACCACCGGTGGCCAATGCAGGTCCTGATCAGACGATAACTCTTCCACAAAATAGTGTAACACTCAATGGTAGTGGAACTGATCAAGATGGCACTATAGTGGGCTATTCATGGTCAGAAATCTTCGGACCTTCAGGCTATTCTATTGGAAATGCTTCCTCAGAAAATACGGCCGTTAATAATCTTGTACAAGGCGTATATAAGTTTGTATTAAAAGTAACTGATAACAGTGCTGGTGTTGGAGTAGATACAGTAGTGATAACAGTAAATTCACCGGGTAATATTTCTCCAATATCTAATGCTGGTCAGGATCAAACAATAACATTGCCCATAAATTCAGTGACACTTTCAGGAAGCGGCAGCGATGCTGATGGAACAATTGCAGGTTATGAATGGTTAAAAATTTCGGGACCGAATAATTATAATTTTCAAAATAGCAATGCAGCTATAACAAGTGTTAGCGGCCTTACAGAAGGTGTTTATCAATTTGAATTGCAAGTTACAGATAACGATGGTGCAACAGCAACCGATGTCGTACAAATAACTGTAAATGCTGCGCCAAATCAACCTCCTGTTGCTTCTGCAGGTCCTGATCAAACGATAGCATTACCTGTAAATACTATAACAACCAGTGGCAGTGGCAGTGATGCCGATGGTACAATAGCAAGTTACCAATGGACAAAAGTTTCAGGCCCCTCATCTTATAATATTATAAATCCAGTTTCAGGCATAACAAATATTACATCATTGGTGAAAGGCGTTTATAAATTTCAATTAAAGGTCACTGATAATGAGGGAGCATCATCAACAGATTTAATAATTGTTATTGTAAATAGCGCTCCTAATCAGCCACCGGTTTCAAACGCAGGCACAGATCAATCGATAACATTGCCCGTTAACTCTGTAATGCTTACAGGAAGCGGAACCGATGCTGATGGAAATATTGTAAGTTATTCATGGATAAAACTTTCTGGCCCTTTATCATATAATATCGTAAATGCAACTTCCGCAAATACAGATTTGACAGGGCTTTCAGAAGGTATTTATCAGTTTCAACTTAAAGTAACAGATAACGACGGTGCCATAGGAACTGATAACATACAGATAACTGTAAATGCGGCTCCTAACAAAGTGCCTGTAGCAAATGCAGGTCCTGATCAGTCTGTTAATTTACCAACAAACTCTGTTATACTTTCTGGTAGTGGAAATGATTCCGATGGTTCAATTACAAATTATTTGTGGACAAAAATTTCGGGCCCCGCATCTTATTTATTTTCAGATTCTACATCAGCTTTAGTGAATGTGAACAATCTCGCTGAAGGCACTTATCAGTTTCAGCTTCAGGTAACGGATAATGATGGAGCAATTAGTACAGACATAGTGGAAGTAACCGTTAATCCTGCACCAAATAAGGCTCCTACAGCAAATGCCGGAACAGATCAGCTGATTACTCTGCCAACAAATAGTGTAACACTTAATGGTTCAGGAACAGATGAAGATGGAACTATCGTTAGTTATTTATGGACGAAAGTTTCTGGCCCTTCAGGGTATACAATTGCAAATCCATCTTCCGCAACTACGCTCATTAATAATCTTGTTAAAGGTACTTACCAGTTCCAACTAAAGGTGACAGATAATGATGGAGCTACCAATACAGACATTATAAAAATAACGGTAAATGCTGCACCAAACCAGCCACCTGTTGCTAATGCAGGCGCAGACCAGGTAATTACATTGCCAATTAATTCAGTAACATTAACAGGTTCCGGAACAGATCAAGATGGAACAGTTGTAAGTTATTTATGGACAAAAATATCAGGGCCTTCGGTTTATACATTTGGTGATGCTTCGTCTCCATCAACAAGTGTTACAGGTCTTGTACAGGGTATTTATCAGTTTCAGTTAACAGTTACGGATAATGATGGTGCGACAAGCACAGATGTTATTCAAATCACTGTAAATGCTGCGCCAAATCAACCACCCACAGCAAACGCCGGCAATGATCAGACTATAACATTACCACAAAATAATGCACAGCTTAACGGTTATGGTACAGACGAAGATGGAACGATAGTAAGTTATACATGGATAAAAATTTCAGGGCCATCTGGTTCTACAATTACTAATTCATCATTAGCTACTACTCCTGTTACAGGACTCGTGAAAGGTGTTTATCAATTTGAATTGAAGGTTACTGATAATAGCGGTGCAACAAGTACAGATATTATGGAAGTAATTGTTAACGCTGCTGCTAACCAGCCACCAACAGCAAATGCAGGCTCTGATCAATCAATAACATTGCCAGTCAATTATGTTACTGTTTCAGGAATTGGAACCGATGTGGATGGAAGTATAATTAACTACTCATGGTCAAAGGTTTCAGGTCCGGCAAATTTTAATATTGTAAATGTTTCATCGGCAACAACAAACATTAACGGCCTTACATCAGGTATTTATAAATTCGAATTGAAAGTAACTGATAATAATGGCGCAAGCGGAAAGGACACGATTGTTATAACTGTAAATGCGGCTCCAAATATTCCGCCCACTGTAAATGCGGGTCCGGATCAGTCATTAATATTGCCTGTAAACTCAACCACACTTGCGGGTAGTGCCAACGACGCAGATGGCTCTATCACAAGTTATAAATGGTCAAAGGTATCAGGCCCGGCAACTTATGAAATTGTAAATATCGGCTCACCTGTTACGGACATATGGGATCTTCAACAGGGCGTGTATACTTTTGAACTTACGGTGACTGATAATAGCAGGGCCGTTGCAAGAGACACCGTTCAAATAACTGTCGTATCTGCGAATGTGCCGCCGATTGCTAACGCAGGGGCTGACCAAACAATAACACTGCCTCAAAATAGTGTAACACTTAATGGTAATGGTGAGGATTCAGATGGGGTTATTACATCGTACTCGTGGGCTCAAATATCAGGACCATCGCATGCTGCGATTGTTTCAAACGATAGCTCGGCTACTCTTGTTGATAGCCTTGTTGGTGGCAACTATCAATTTGAGCTGACGATAACTGATAATAATGGTGGTATTGGAAAAGATACAGTGACTATAGCAGTAGCGGAGCCAAGACTTAATGTTAGCCCTCAGGCTGATATAGTGAAGGCTTATCCCAACCCTGTAACATCGCTGGCTACGCTGGAAGTGAACACTACACAGCCGGATGCTTCATTGCATATTGTGATAACAACAACAGAGGGTAAAATCGTTTATATGCAAACAATAGCAACCGGTATTTCAACTACTACTCAGCAAATTGACTTTACCAATTTTGCAAAAGACGTTTATATAATAAGTGTTTATAATAATAAAAAGCTTATTAAGTCAATACAGGTAGTAAAAATGTAGATAGAGTTTGCTTATAATTTTATAAAGTGAGTCGAAATTCCGGCTCACTCTTTTTATATCAATTCGTTGTTTAATCTTTCCATAAAAAAGGAAAGAGTATGACTGCAAGCACAATTATCATTATATCTAAAGCAAGTAGTAATAAAATAATTTGCAGTAATGCTCCCTCTCTGAAAGCCTCGCCAAATGCAGCTTTGGAAAGCCTTATTAATAATAATAATTGTGGTATAATTAAGGGAAAACCGAGAATGGCCATCACGGCTGCATTTTGTTGCGCCTTAGCTGCAATAGCAGCCATTAAAGTAAATACAAAGCTGATGCTGCATCCGCCAAAGCATGCGATAGCTGCGAATTTAAAATAATCTGTTACAGGGTTTCCTAATAAAAAAGCGAACAATAATAAACTGACTATTGTCATCAAAAGCATCAATATAGTATTATAAATAAGCTTGGCAAGTATAAAATTTACAGGGCTCGTGAGTGTGAAATAATAGAGCATTCGGCCTTTACCTTCCTGCAAAAAACTTTTGGCAACAGCATTAATGCAGATAAATAATTGCATCATCCAGAAAAGCCCGTTATACACAGAGCTTTCCGGCTCACCCATTGAAAGATATAAAACAAAAATGGTAGAGGCTACATACAAAAGAATTCCATAAAAGGTATGCTTTTGGCGAAGTTCCAGCAGCACATCTTTTTTTAATAAAGTAATCACTTCATTTTTCATTAAACTTAAAAGTTTACCAGCTGTGCGTTAAAAAAAATTCTATCACTTTAAACAAACTAAAAAATTAGTTAATCGCTATTGCCATTAAATCTTATCTCCTAAAGCCGCACAAACACGGCATCGCGGCTCATAGATATTTTTTTCGCCCAGCAAAACTTGTGAATCACCTGCAACTTTTCGATAGCTCACATTCGCAATATTGCCACACTTTACGCATATTGCATGCAGCTTGGTAATGTAATCAGCAATCGCAAGTAGCCGCGGCATTGCACCAAATGGATTGCCTTTATAATCCATATCCAGCCCTGCAATAATTACTCTTATGCCGTTCGTTGCAAGTTGCTCGCAAACGCTTGTAATCTGGTCATCAAAAAACTGGGCTTCGTCGATACCTACCACATCTACATCCTGAGCAAGTAATAAAATGGTTTGTGAATTGCCAACCGGTGTTGATTGAATTTTATTTTCATCATGACTTACTATTTTTATTTCATCATATCTTCTATCAACAGATGGCTTAAAAATTTCTGCTTTAAGGTTAGCAATTTTCACCCGCTTCAACCTTCGTATCAACTCTTCGGTTTTGCCGCTGAACATGCTGCCGCAAATTACTTCGATCCAGCCACGCCTTTCTCCTGTAAACCCAGGTTCAATAAACATTTTTGTATTTCATTTTAATATCAATTAGTATCTTAGCCTTCACTGCAAGGTTAAATGGATTTTAGATTAATTCAAAAACAAACATTTAATATATTGTAAGAAAACAGGTTTGAATTAGCACACACATTTACATGGAAAGGGTGTCAACTCTCATAAAAAAATTACAACAGCAGCTGGATGAAAAAGTATCAGTTTCAATTCTTTTGCATACAGTGCAAATGCTTCACTCAGAATTGCAAAGCTATGAAAATGATGCAGTGCCAGCCACTTACGATAAAGTATCTGTAATACTTCCTTCTTCTTTTCATTTGTTTAAAAATCAAAATTTAAGTGATTCGGACAATGGTGATACGCCTGCCGATGAAAAAATTATAGAGGTTTTGCAGGTGGATGAAAAAGCAATAGAAGAAGAGCTGGAGCAGATAAAGCGGAATGCAGAAGCTATGAATTCTTTGGGAACACACACACGTCCATCTTTCTATTTTGATTCAGAGGATGAAGTGCCAACGCTGGCTCACCAAACACCGATAGAAGAAGTAAACGATACAAAAAAGACCGAACAGGCCGCTTATCCGGAATCATTAAATGACCGGTTAAAAGAAGTGCGTGTTGAGCTTTCGGAAAAGCTAACCGAGGCTCCTATAAAAGATCTCAAAAAAGCAATCGGGATTAATGACCGTTTTTTATTTATCAACGAATTGTTTCGTGGTGATGAAGCGATGTATGAGCGTAGCATAAAAACTATCCAGAACTTTTCTATACTTGCCGAAGCCGAATTTTGGATAAAAAGGGAATTAAAAGTAAAAATCGGATGGCATGATAATGATCCTGCTGTAAAACAATTTGATCAGCTGGTAAGAAGGCGTTTTTCCTGAATATAAGAGATTACCTTTTGCGAAGCTCCTGCGTTTTTATAAACATAATCTTTAGCAGCTTTACCTGCTAAAAATAACTTTGCTTCATCTTTTAATAAGTCATTTACAACTTTTTCAAGTTCCAATGCATTTTCAATACTAACGGCCCCTCCACAATCAATCAATTCTTCTGCTTCAAAATTTTTTTCATATTCGGGGCCAAAAATTACAGGTTTCCCAAATACAGCAGCTTCAAGAATATTATGCAATCCATTATAACCAAATCCGCCACCAACATAGGTTATAGTGGCATAATGATATAACCTGGAAAGTGTTCCAACATTGTCAATGATAAGGCAGTTTAAAGTTTCGTTTGTAACGTAACTGTTATCATGCACACTTTCTATCCAATCGGAATAAAAGGCTGAGCCTCGGAATTCTTTTCTTATATCATTTAAATTTTCTTCATCTATTTCATGAGGTGCAATAATGAATTTTATGTCAGGATGCGTTTTTACAAAATGAACCCATTCCGCCTCGTCATCTTCCCATGTGCTGCCGCAAGCAATTACTTTATTATTTCCGCAAAATGCTGTAATACCCTCTACATCTGTAAAGTTTTCTGCTATGCTGATGACGCGATCGCATCGTGTATCGCCGGAAACAGTAATTTTTTGCGAAGCAACTAACTTTTCTAATAAATTTTTTGAAGCGTCATTTTGTACAAAAAAATGTGTAAATGATTCAAGCATTTTTATATAAAACTTTCCATACCATTTAAAAAAAGGCTGCCTGCTTTCATACACCCCGGAAACCATAAGCAATGGTATATTTCTTTGTTTTATTTCCTTTAAATAATAATACCAATATTCATATTTTATCCAAAGAATAAGATCAGGATTGAAATAGCTTAAAAATTGTTTCGCGTTCGAATTGCTATCCATTGGCAGGTAATAAATATATCGGAACTCGTTTTGTTTTTTTGCGATTTCATAACCTGATGGTGAAAAAAAAGTAATGATAAGAGCTGTATTGGGGATCAGCTTCTTCAATTTTTTTCAGTAAAGGTTTTCCTTGTTCAAACTCGCCAAGGCTAGCGCAATGCATCCATACTTTCTTTTGTTTTCCGTCATCAAAAACTGCTGGTAATTTTTTAAAGAAACCGTTTCTTCCGCTCAGCCATAAAGAGGCTTTTTTATTCCAGATAGCAACTATCCGAATGCCAGTGATATATAAAATGAGAAACAAATTGTAGAGTACAATCAAAAGAAATATTTATCACAAATCTATTTCTTATAGGCAAATCTTGTTTATGAATCTCAAATTTCTCTTTCCCTTTTTCAATTATTATCTTTGCGGCCTTTAAAATATTAATATGAAGCCTATACAAATGGTTGACCTCAAGCAGCAATATTTCAAAATAAAAAATGAGATAGATGCAGCTGTTGCCGGTGTTTTGGAGAGCTACTGTTTTTATTGGCGGGCCGCAGGTTTCAGCGTTTGCGAATAATTTATCTCAATATCTTGGTGTAAAGCATGTAATACCTTGTGCCAATGGTACAGATGCATTGCAAATAGCCATGATGGCTCTTGATCTGAAGCCTGGAGATGAAATAATAACACCATCTTTTACTTATGTAGCCACCACAGAGGTCATTGCTTTATTACAATTGAAACCGGTTTTTGTAGAAGTGGATACGAAAACATTTTGTATTGATCCCGATGCTATAAAGAAGGCTATCACTTCAAAAACGAAGGCAATTGTACCTGTTCATTTGTATGGTCATGCAGCAAACATGGAACAGATAATGGCTATCGCAAAAGAAAATAATCTATTCGTAATTGAAGATACTGCTCAAGCAATTGGCAGTGATTATATTTTTACAAACGGAAGTGTAAAGAAGACAGGGAGCATTGGTAATATTGGGTGTACATCATTTTTTCCAAGTAAAAATTTGGGCTGCTATGGCGATGGCGGAGCAGTATTTACCAATGATGATGAGCTTGCAGATAAAATTAAAAATGATTGCCAATCACGGGCAAAGTGAAAGATATTATCACGATATGGTTGGCTGTAATTCAAGGCTGGATGCTATCCAGGCAGCAATATTAAATGTTAAGTTCCGTTATTAGATGGCTATATTAATGAGCGAATAAAAGTGGCAGATTTTTATGATAAGGCATTTGCTGGAAACGAAAAGATAACTACTCCTTTCAGAGCGGGTTATTGCTACACATGTTTTTCATCAATATACATTGATACTCGAAAACATAGACAGGAATGGGCTTGTAAGCTTTTTAGCAGATCACAATATTCCGTCAATGATTTATTATCCTGTGCCGGCTCACAAGCAAAAAATGTTTGAATCATTTGGTGGCGGAAATTTCAATCTTGAAAAAACTGACTGGCTTACACAAAGAGTAATTTCTTTGCCAATGCATACAGAGCTTGATGATGAGCAACAAACATTTATAGCAGAAAAAGTATTAGAGTTTATCAATAAATAAAATGAATATAGCAGTTATAGGAACAGGATATGTGGGTCTTGTAACAGGAACATGCTTTGCAGAAACGGGCAACATGGTGACATGCGTTGATATTGATGAAAATAAAGTTGAGAAATCTATCTTCAGGCAAAATAACAATTTATGAACCGGGCCTTGAAAAGCTTTTTGAAAGAAATGAAAAAGAAGACCGCTTACATTTTACCACTTCACTTCAAGAAGGAATAAAAGATGCAAAAATTATTTTTCTTGCATTGCCTACACCGCCAAATGAAGATGGAACCGCAGATTTGAAATATGTATTGGAGGTGGCTAAGAGACATTGGTAATTTATTACAGGAAAATGAATATAAAATAATTGTTGATAAAAGCACCGTTCCCGTTGGCACGGCGATAACGTGTGCAGGAAACTGTTACTCTATACTGAAAAAAAGAAATATACAAAATTCAGAACTATTGTTTGATGTGGTAAGCAATCCTGAGTTTTTAAGAGAAGGTGTAGCTGTTGAAGATTTCATGAAACCTAATCGAGTAGTGATTGGCACAGAGTCAGAAAAGGCCAAAAAAATTAATGGGCGAATTGTATGCACCATTTGTTCGCCAGGGAAATCCTATAATTTTTATGGATGAAAAATCTGCTGAACTTACAAAGTATGCTGCCAATGCTTTTCTTGCCACAAAAATTTCTTTTATGAATGAGATAGCGCAAATGTGCGAAAGGCTTGGAGCTGATGTGGACATGGTACGAAAGGGAATTGGAAGTGATGATAGCATTGGAAAAAGATTTTTATTTTCCGGAATAGGTTATGGCGGAAGCTGCTTTCCAAAAGATGTGCAGGCATTGGCGAAATCATCAAAAGAAATAAATTATAATTTTAAAATACTCGATGCAGTAATGCAGGTAAATGAAAATCAAAAAGTTCATCTGATTCCAAAAGTGCTTTCTTATTTTGATAATGATATAAAGGGAAAACGATTGCTTTGTGGGGCTTGGCTTTCAAGCCAAACACTGATGATATACGAGAAGCGCCTGCATTAAATATCATTGATGAATTAATCAAAGCAGGTGCATCGGTAGCTGCTTATGATCCTGAAGCAATGAATAATATACAAAAGCAAATTGGTGATAAAATAATATATGCGAACAATCAGTATGATGCTTTAAAAGATGCAGATGCATTAATTATTGCAACAGAGTGGAGTGAATTCAGGACACCTGATTTTAATAAGATGATATCATTGATGAAAAACAAAGTAATCTTTGATGGAAGAAATTTATTTGATCTATACCAGATGAAAGAAAAAGGCTTTCACTATGAAAGCGTAGGCAGGCAAGCAATACAGCTGGATAATGTATAATACAACTGATAATATTTTTATAAAAGTAAAATTATTGCTGGAAAAAAGAATATTAATAACAGGTGCCGCTGGTTTTCTTGGTTCTCATTTGTGTGATAAGTTTGTTCAGAAGGGATGCATGTTATTGGCAATGGACAATCTCATTACCGGCGATCTTAAAAAATTCAGCATCTTTTTAAGCTTAAAAATTTCGAATTTTATAATCATGATGTATCAAAATTTATTCATGTTTCCGGGCTGCTTGATTACATTTTACATTTTGCATCTCCGGCAAGCCCGATAGATTATTTAAAAATTCCCATACAAACATTAAAGGTTGGTTCTCTTGGTACGCACAATTGTCTTGGATTGGCACTTTCAAAAAAAGCGAGGATATTAGTTGCATCAACCAGCGAGGTGTATGGTGATCCGTTGGTGCATCCGCAAAAAGAAGAATATTGGGGCAATGTAAATCCTGTTGGGCCGCGAGGTGTATATGATGAAGCGAAGCGTTTCCAGGAAGCTATAACAATGGCGTATCATACATTTCATGGACTTGAAACAAGGATCGTAAGAATCTTCAATACTTATGGTCCGCGCATGAGGTTGAATGATGGAGGGCATTGCCCGCATTTATTGGTCAGGCATTGCGTGGTGAAGATTTACTGTATTTGGAGATGGTTCCAAACACGAAGTTTTTGTTATGTTGATGATTTGGTAGAAGGAATTTATCGTTTACTGATTAAGTGATTATTCAATGCCGGTGAATATTGGAAATCCCGATCAGAAATTTCATTAAAAGATTTTGCAGAAGAAATTATTTAAGCTTACTGAAACAAAGCAAAAAATTGTATATAAGCCTTTGCCACAGGATGATCCTAAACAACGCCAGCCTGATATAACAAAGGCAAAAGAAATTTTAGGTTGGGAGCCGAAAGTAAGCAGGGCAGAGGGTTTGAAGATAACATATGAATATTTCAAATCATTGCCAAAGGAAGATTTATATAAGCTTCCAAAAGAATTTGAAAGCAGAAGAGATAATGCTTATAAGTAAAATTATTCATTATCGAATTAAGTAGATGAATAAAAAATTAATATGTACCAGGAATTAGTTGATAAAAAAAAGAAACTAGCAGTAATTGGTCTTGGTTATGTGGGCTTGCCGATTGCATTGGAATTTGCAAAGAAAATTTCTGTTATTGGCTTTGATATAAATGCGGAGACGAATTGAATTGATGAAGCAAGGCATTGATCCAAGTAAAGAACTAGGTAGAAGATTTTAAAAATTGTGATATAGAATTTACCAATAACCTGGATGTTTTGCGCAGGCAAATTTTTTTATTGTTGCAGTTCCTACGCCTGTTGATGAGCATAATGTTCCCGATATTATTACCTGTTAAAAAAGCGAGTGAAACAATTGGTAAAGTAGTTAAAAAGTGGCGATTACGTTGTGTTTGAATCACCGTATATCCTGGTTGCACAGAAGAAGATTGTTTGCCGATAATAGAAAATTTATCAGGATTAAAAAATGTTAATAGATTTTAAATTGGGATATTCTCCTGAAAGAATAAACCCGGGTGATAAAGAACATACATTAAGCAGCATTATAAAAGTAGTAAGTGGTTGCGATGCTGAAAGTCTTGAGACAATTGCAAAGGTTTATGAGTTAGTTGTAAAAGCAGGTGTTCATAAGGCATCATCAATAAAGGTGGCAGAGGCTGCAAAAATTATTGAGAATACACAGCGTGATTTGAATATTGCATTGATGAATGAGTTATCAATCATCTTTGATAAAATGAACATCAATACTTATGAAGTATTGGAAGCAGCAGGCACAAAATGGAACTTTTTAAAATTTCAGCCAGGGCTTGTTGGTGGCCACTGCATTGGTGTTGATCCATATTACCTCACTTATAAATCAAACAAACTTGGATATGATTCACAGGTAATTCTTGCTGGAAGATCCATTAATGATGGCATGGCAGCTTATGTTGCCAAAAAAGTTTTGCAGCATATAATTAAAAATAATGGTGATGTAAAAGATGCAAAAGTATTGGTGATGGGCGCAACATTTAAAGAAAATGTAAGTGATATACGCAATTCAAAAGTAGCTGATGTGGTAAAGGAATTGAAATCTTATTCATTGCAAGTTCATGTAACTGATCCGCATGCTGATAGCGATGAATTAGAACATGAATATGGTTTTGGACTTACAGAAAAGTTAGCTGAAGATTATGATGCAGTGATTGTTGCAGTGCCGCATAGTTGCTTATTTAAATATGAATGATGACATTTTTTAAAAGTATCTCAAAAGATCGATGCACTGATTGCTGACATCAAAGGAATTTATCGAAATAAAATTATAAGCAGAACATATTGGAGTTTTTAAAAAATAAATTTTGAGTAAAATATATTCATAATAAAGATATAAGTAATTACATTTCTTAGTACAGGTGGTGCGGGTTTTATTGGAAGTCATATTGCCGAATATTTACTAAAAAATAATGCAGGCAAAGTAAGAGTGCTTGATAATTTATCCAATGGCTTTCAAAGCAATCTTGATATTTTAAGGCAATATGATGCATTTGAATTTATTGAAGGTGATATAAGAAATATTGATACCTGCAGGCATGCTTGTAATGGCATTGATTATGTAAGTCACCAGGCCGCATTGGGTTCTGTGCCACGTTCAATAAAGGAGCCTTATATATACCAATGATGTAAACGTGGGTGGATTTGTAAATATTTTAAATGCTTCGGTTGATAAAGAATGTAAAGCAGTTTGTTTATGCATCTTCATCATCAGTGTATGGTGATGAATCTTCACTTCCAAAAAAGGAAGAAAAAACAGGAAATTGTTTATCGCCTTATGCTGTAAGTAAAAAAGCGAATGAACTATATGCAGATGTGTTTTCAAAGTTGTATGGCATTGCCTGTACTGGGTTTCAGGTATTTTAATATTTTTGGCCCGAGGCAAAATCCTGATGGACCTTATGCGGCTGTAATACCTATTTTTATAAATGCAATTATGAATAATTCTCCTGCATTTATCAATGGCGATGGCGAACAAACGAGAGATTTTACTTTCGTTGAAAATGCAGTGCAGGTAAATATTAAAGGCATGCTTACAGAAAATGCTGCTGCAAAAAATAAAGTGTATAATGTAGCTATCGGTGAAAGTTATTCTATTAATAGTTTATATGATACAATAAAAAAATATCTGAATAGTAATGTAAAAGCTATTCACAGGCAGCAGCGTTCGGGAGATGTTCATGATTCGCTCGCAGATATTGCTTTGGCGAAAACGTTTCTTAATTATGAGCCTTCAATTAAATTTAATGAAGGGCTTATTAAAACAATTGAATTTTTTAAATCTTTGCATTCGTACCATTTATCTAAAACATAACAAATTTTTTGATGCCAATAACGAAAACTCCATTGCCGGATTTATTAATCTTTGAACCAAAGGTTTTTGAAGATAACAGGGGTTATTTTTTTGAAAGCTATAATAAAAAATCATTGGAGCAGGAAGGTATCACAATGAACTTTATTCAGGATAACCAGGCCAGCTCTATGTTTGGCGTTATCAGAGGATTGCACTATCAGCTTAATCCGCATGCGCAAACAAAACTGATAAGAGTATTGAGTGGTGAAATTATAGATGCCGTTGTTGACATAAGAAAAGGTTCGCCCACTTATGGTAAAGCATTTACCATATTATTATCTGCCAAAAATAAAAAGCAGTTATTAGTACCCAAAGGCTTTGCTCATGGCTATTCAGTAATTAGTGAGACTGCGGAAGTTTTTTATAAGTGTGATGAATTTTATCATAAAGAAAGTGAAGGTGGTATTGCATGGAATGATCCTGAACTGGCAATAGATTGGCAAGTGCCTGCTGAAAGCATAAAAATTTCAGAGAAAGATGCATTGAATCCGGTTCTCAAGAGCTGCAATCATAATTTTGTTTTTAAAGCTTAAAAAATTATGAGCTCATCTCAGCCTTCTACAAAAACTATTCTTGTAACCGGTGCTGGTGGCCAGCTTGGGAGTGATATAAAAAATATTTCATCTCAATATCCTTACAAATTCTTATTTACTACCAAAGAAGATCTTGCCATCGAAAATGCAAATGCAGTAAAAGATTTTTTTAAAAATCATTCGATAGATTATTGCATTAATTGTGCAGCGTATACAGCAGTAGATAAAGCAGAGACAGAGCAGGACAAAGCCTTTCTTATAAATGCTGATGCGCCAGGCATTTTAGCAACTGTTTGCAAAGAGCATCATACAAAACTGATACACATTTCTACGGATTATGTTTATGATGGCACTATATCAAAGCCCTTGCAGGAAACCAATGCTGTAGCGCCTTTGAACGTATATGGCTTATCAAAGTTACACGGCGAGCAACTGGTTCTTCATAAAAATCCTTCTTCATTAATTATAAGAACATCCTGGGTTTATTCTGTTTATGGAAATAATTTTGTAAAAACAATGCTGCGCCTTTTTAAAGAAAAAGATAGCCTTAACATTATTAATGATCAGTATGGAAGCCCAACATACGCGGCAGACCTTGCAACTGTAATTATGAAATGTATCGATGAAATAGAAGCGGGAAATGAATGTGATGGTATTATGAACTTTAGTAATAGCGGTGTGACTACATGGTTTGATTTTGCTATAGCAATAAAGGAATATATTAATAGTCCCATAAGTTTATGTGCAGTTCCCACGTCTCAATACCCAACGCCGGCAAAGCGGCCGCTATATTCGGTTTTAGACACATTTAAAATTCAAAATGCGTTGCACATAACTATTCCATTTTGGAAGGACAGCCTTCATAAATGCCTTGACCTGCTGACTGCTCAGTGATAAAAATCATTCCGTTTTTTATTTAAACAAAATGCTTTGGGTTTTTAAAATAATTTGCATTTGTGTAAATTATCTTTGCGCTTCATTAAAAAAAGCATGTTATGAAATATGGAAGATGTTTACTTTTCTTCATTATAATTTCCCATTCTCTTTTTGCACAAAAAAACAATAATGATACGCTTGCCGTAGATCCAAATGTTATTATTGGCAAGCTTCCCAATGGGCTCACTTATTATATAAGACCGAATAAAAAACCGGAGCAGAAAGTGGAGCTAAGACTGATAGTTAATGCAGGATCGGTGCTTGAAACCGCGAGCCAGCAAGGCATTGCGCATTTGAGCGAGCACATGGCTTTTAACGGCACTACACATTTTCAAAAAAATGATATAGTCTCTTTTTTACAATCTATTGGGGTTGGCTTTGGGAACGATCTTAATGCCAATACCAGTTTTGATCAAACAATTTATATACTTCCAATACCCACAGATAAGCCTGATAATATTGATAAAGGTTTCGAAATATTGGAAGACTGGGCCCATAATGTTACCTACAAAAGTGAAGACATAGATAATGAAAGGCCTGT
Organism: uncultured Chitinophagaceae bacterium; assembly: GCA_963823975.1. Classification (GTDB taxonomy): domain Bacteria; phylum Bacteroidota; class Bacteroidia; order Chitinophagales; family Chitinophagaceae; genus Ginsengibacter. The sequence goes on from CAWGNP010000002.1 coordinate 210,802, forward strand.
GGTTCTTGAGGAAAGCAGGCTGGGTAAAAACGCCAACCAGCGCATGTTTCGAAAAATATATCCTGATATTTTTGCGGGCTCATTGTATGCAAACCGCCTGCCCATAGGAATAGATAGTATTGTGAAAACCGCAAGCTATGATACCATCAGGCAGTTTTATAAGGATTGGTATCGGCCTGATTTGATGGCTGTGATTGTCGTGGGTGATATAGAACCCTCAAAAGCAGAATCATTAATAAAAAAATATTTCGGAGAGTTAAAAAATCCTGTAAATGAAAGAAACAGGTTTCAGCCTGAAGTGCCCGCCTACGCTAAGGATGAGGCAAAAGTGGTAACAGATAAAGAAGCTACCACCTATACTTATTTTATTATTAAGTCTTCTGAAAAAATGCATCCGGTTGTTACATTGGAACAATATAAAAATGATCTTGCCAAGGAAATTTTTACATCACTGTTGAATAAACGGCTTAGAGAGCTTACACAAAAAGAAAACCCTCCTTTTGTAAATGCATTTACTGATATTGGCAATCTTGTAAGGGGTTATGAATCCTTTACCGCGAGCATATCAATGGGCAACAGTGATACAACCCGTGGCCTTGCTGCATTTGAAGAAGAGATGGCAAGGATTAAAAAATTTGGCTTTACTCAGCCGGAGCTTGATCGCGAAAAAAAAGATATGCTTTCAGAAATAGAGAAAGCATATAATGAGCGGAATAAAACCGAATCTGCAAATTATGTTGAAGAATATATCAGCAATTTTCTTGATAAAGAACCCATACCTGGAGTAGCAAATGAATTTAATTATTATAAAGAATTATTGCCTGCGATTACACTTGACGACGTAAATAATGTTGGCAAGAAATATGAAAATGCTCATGAGTTCATTGCATTGCTCGGCCCAGAACCTGCGCCAGGAAAGGTTTTACCAACCTCTGATGATTTGCTTGCTGTAGCTTCTTCTGTTGATAAAATGGATATAAAACCGTATGAAGAAAAGGCTGTTGCAACATCATTAATGACAACAGAGCCAAAGCCTGGCAAAATAATAAGTACAACAACTAATGCAATGTTAGGCACTATAGATTATACGCTGAGCAATGGTGTAACGGTTACTTTGAAGCCAACAAATTTTAAAGATGATGAAATTTTATTAAGTGCTATACGACCAGGAGGTAAGAATAATTATGGCTTAAATGATAAGTACAATGCTGAGTATGCCACTGCAGTTATAGGAAGTATGGGCATCGGAAATTTTTCTCCGGTTGATCTTCAAAAAGCGCTTGCCGGAAAGACAGTAAATATAAATCCTGTATTTACAAATATCTCAGAAGGCATCAATGGCAATAGCTCTGTGAAGGATCTTGAAAGCATGATGCAACTCACCTATTTATATTTTACATCGCCAAGAAGTGATACTGCTTTGTTCCATTCTTTTATTCAGAAAAACAAGGCCCAGCTTGCGTTTCTGAGTGCTAATCCACAGGTAGTTTTTATTGATACTTTGTATAAAACTTTATATCATAATAGCCCGCTTGCTCCCGTTGCAGTGCCAAAGCCGGCTTATTTTGATGCAATAAACTTCGACCGCGTAATGCAGATTTATAAAGAAAGGTTTGGTAATGCAAACGGTATGCACTTCACTTTTGTAGGCAGTTTTAAAGAGAATGATTTAAAGCCTTTAATTGAAAAATACATTGCGAGCCTTCCTTCTTCAGAAAAGAAGTTTACTTATACCGATAATAAATTAAGGATGGTAAATGGAAAGGTGAATGTAACGGTAAACAAAGGAAAAGAGCAGAAAAGCCTTATCGTGGCTGTGTATAGCGGGGAACAGCCTTACAGCGATGCCTTATACATGAAAGCCAGTGCTATAAGCGAAATTTTAAACATAAGAATTATAGAAGAGCTGCGTGAAAAGATACAAGGTATTTATGCAGGCGGCACCCAGGTAAGATTTGAAAAATATCCTTATTCTCATTATTCATTCTTTTTGCAGTTGCCTTGTGGTCCCCAAAAAGTGGATACACTTATTTATGCTGCAAATAATGAAATTCAAAACTTGATAAAAGATGGCCCTTCAAAGGAAAATCTTGATAAAGTGAAGCAGCAATGGAAAGAAGAACATAAAACAAACTTCAAAGAAAATTCTGTGTGGCTGACCAAGCTACAGGATTTTTACTTTTATAAATATGATCCTGATTATTTTATTCATTTTGAAAAATATGCAGATGCCTTAACGATAAAAGATGTGCAGGATGCAGCAAAGACGCTGCTTTCAACGGATAACGTTGTCACGGGAATTTTAATGCCGGATAAATAAAATTATTAGTTTACATAGAAAGCTGCTTTCAAAAAGCAGCTTTTTTTATGTTTAATTTATTTGACAAATTACAATTAGCAATGAACATTGAAGAATTAAGAGCTTATGCTTTATCATTAGAAAATGTTTCCGAAGAGTTCCCTTTCGGGAATGATACTATGGTGTTTAAAGTAAACAATAAAATTTTTTTACTTGCATCTCTTTCATCAGAAGTGTTTCAGTTCAACGTAAAGTGTGATCCTGAAAAAGCTATTGAATTAAGAGAGCAATATTCATCCGTGCTTCCCGGCTATCACATGAATAAAAAACATTGGAACACCATTGTAGTAAATGGTGAATTACAAACAAAGCAAGTGAAAGATTTTATTAAAGATTCTTATAATCTTGTTGCAAAAAAGAAATAACTTTTTATATAAAGAAGCTCGGTATACTTTGCTGTACATTTGACCGAAATTGCCTTCCGCAAAAGGTTGTATGAAAATTATTGACTGGTATATACTTAAAAAATTCTTTCTTACTTTTTTCTTTTTTATTATAGCACTTACAGTGCTTGTAGTCATTGTTGACCTTAGCGAAAAGACGGATGACTTTGCGAAAGCAAACCTTTCTTACAGCCAGATCATTACTCAATATTATTTCGGCTTTATTCCCAGGATGGATGCGATGCTTTTCCCGCTTTTTATTTTTTTAGCGGTGATTTTCTTTACATCTATAATGGCGAATCGTTCGGAAATTATTGCAATACTCAGCAGTGGTGTAAGTTTCAGAAGATTTTTGCAACCCTATGCTTTGGGTGGCATGTTGTTTACATTGTTTCTATGGTGGTGCAATCAATATGTGCTCCCTGAAGCGAATAATAAATGGGCGACCTTCAATTCAAGATATATTGATATGAATTATGCTGCTTATGAAAACACCTCTACGATACATGATAAATATTTTAAGCTTGATTCTTTTTCCTACGCAGGTGTCGAATATTACGATACAATCAATCGCCGGGGTAATACTTTTTTTATACAAAAATTTAATAACACAAAGCTTGCTTATAATTTGCGCGCACAAACCATTATGTGGGATACTGCTACAAGAAAATGGAAACTGCTAAATGTAATAGAGCGCACTATTGACGGGCTTCGGCAAACATTGAAGCAATCTCCTGAAATGAAGATGAACTTTAACTTCAAGCCACGTGATCTGCAGCGCGATGAGTATATGAAAGATAAATTATCAACACCTGAACTAAATGAATTTATTGCCCTTGAAAAGATACGCGGTGCTGAAGATGTAAATACATTACTTCTTGAAAAACATAACAGGAATGCCAACCCTGTTTCTGTATTCATACTTACTATAATTGGTGCATCTATTGCCAGCCGTAAGATACGCGGTGGTAGCGGCATTCATCTTGCCATGGGTGTGTTGCTATGTGTGCTATACATTTTAGTCGGCCGGTTTGCCGCAGTATTTGCCATGAAGGGAAATTTTGATCCTATGATAGCAGCGTGGCTTCCGAACGTAGTTTTTGGAGGGCTTGCATGGTATTTATATAAAAAATATTCTCAATAATTTTTTATCAAAATCATCATTAATGTTTTTTTCATTTGTTTCGCAATGGGTGTAATGGTAACTTTATAGCCTCGCATTTCATATCAGCAGATCATTTAATTTTTTTGAATCATGGGTATAATAAAAGATAAGTTTAAGGAAAAAGCAGATGCAATGTCTGCAGAAGTAAAAGACATTCTGAAAGAGCATGGCGATAAAACTATTGGGGAAGTAAAGCTGGCCCAGGTGTACCAAGGAATGCGTGGTATTACAGGGCTAGTTACAGAAACATCATTGCTTGATGCGCAGGATGGTATTAGGTTTCGGGGTTATTCAATACCAGAGCTTCGACAGAAATTACCGAAAGCAGAAGGGGGCACAGAGCCACTCCCTGAAGGTTTGTTTTATTTAATGTTGGTTGGTGAGTTGCCTACCGAGGAAGACGTACACCATGTGAGCAATGTATGGCAGCGCAGAAGCCATGTGCCCAGTCATGTGTTTCAAACAATAGATGCGTTGCCTTTAACTTCTCACCCGATGACTCAGTTTGTAGTAGGTATAATGGCGTTGCAAACAGAAAGCCGATTCGCAAAAAAATATGCGGAGGGTATGAGCAAGAAAGATTATTGGGCTTCAGTGTTTGATGATTCAATGGATCTTATTGCAAGGCTACCGCGGATAGCAGCATATATTTATCGCCGTAAATATAAGTTCGGCGTTCACATCCAGCCGGATGGCTTGCTGGATTGGGCAGGTAATTTTGCTCACATGATGGGCTATGAAGATGAAAGCTTTCGGGAACTAATGCGATTGTATATGACGATACATTGTGATCATGAAGGTGGTAACGTTTCCGCACATGCTACACATCTTGTTGGCTCGGCATTAAGCGATCCTTATCTATCTTTTGCCGCGGGAATGAATGGCCTTGCAGGTCCGCTGCACGGCCTTGCTAACCAGGAAGTGATCAAATGGATATTTGAAATGCGGGATGAATTAAAAACTGACTTACCCACGAAAGAAGAAATAACAGAATATGTAAAGAAAACTTTATCGGAAGGTAAAGTAGTGCCCGGTTATGGTCATGCAGTGCTTCGAAAAACAGATCCTAGGTTTGAAGCGCAAATGGAATTTGGCAAGGCTCACATGCCTGATGACCCATTGGTGCAAACCGTTTGGAATGTGTATGAAGCAGTACCGCCTGTGCTGAAGTCAATCGCTAAAATAAAAAATCCGTGGCCTAATGTTGACGCACATAGCGGCGCATTATTGGTGCATTATGGTATGGTGGAATATGAATTTTATACAGTATTATTTGGAGTATCCAGGTCGCTTGGTGTGCTCGCAAGCCTTTGCTGGGACAGGGCTTTAGGATTTCCTCTGGAAAGACCTAAATCGGTGTCAACAAGGCTGGTAAAACTTTGGCTTGAAGGTAAGGAAGAAATATGGGGCGATTGATTTCGTCTATAACATAACGCTTCAAGAAGGGGGATTAGCTCAGTTGGCTAGAGCGCTTGCATGGCATGCAAGAGGTCACCGGTTCGAGCCCGGTATTCTCCACTTCCATTATTAAATAGTTTGCTTCATGTTTGTATGTACTTACAATTATGAATCTCAATTTTTGGTACACTCAACTATATTGACATTTTTTTGTTTTTGTTAAAACTACGTTAACCTCTTTTACGTAGCTTATTACGTCTTTACCTCTTTTTGAAAGTTTACACTATCCAATAATTATTTGAAAGCTGGTTTTGCTAGCAGCGCAAGCAACGTTGTTATTTTATTTATTAAAAAACTAAAATCCATTTGATTATGAGATCCAATTACACATTGTTTCAAACATTAAACTTTTAAAAATGAAAAAAAGCTTTACAATTGGTAAGCTGAAGGTTTTGGCAGTCGTTTCGTTAGCTGCAGTATCATCAGTTATACTAATGTCTTCAAGTCACCGGGAGGCTCCAATGATTGCTAATGATCCCCTCGCTGACAACACCGATCTTTACGCGTTCAGAAGCCCAACAAATGCTAACAAAATTGTTATCATTGCTAATTACATTCCGGGTCAATTACCTAATGGTGGTCCTAATTATTATTCTTTTGGAGAAAACGTCCGCTACGAAATCCATATTGATAATAATATTGCGACGACAGGTGATGACATCGTTTACCGATTTACATTTCACAAAACAAATGAAGACCCAACTACTTTCTTCAACATTCGTCTTGGGAAAGAAAATTTAAAGACCAGTTATACTTTAGAAAGAAGTATGGATGGCGGCCAGAGCTTTACCACTATTGTTACTAATGGAGTTGTTCCTCCGTACAATATCGGGCCTCGTTCAATCAGTTCTCCGGTTGGACTAAACAAAACTAATTATTACGATGTAATGACTGCAGCTATTACTCCAACGTCTACTGGCGAAAGGGTTTTTGCAGGCACTGCAGATGATCCTTTCTTTGTAGATCTGGGTGGCATATTTGATCTTGGAGATGCGCCACGCCAGGGAAATACACATCCAGAAGATGCGTTGAAATGCAAAAACGTTTCAACACTCGCATTGGAAATTGATATTGCTACTTTGCAAAAAGATCATAAAGATGTAAGCAAAGCTGCAAATATTTTGGATCCAAATTATGTGATAGGAGTTTGGGCAAATGCAAGCAGGCAACAAATAAGAACTTTGAATGGAGATGGCACTGAAACCAATTCCGGAAAATGGGTTCAGGTTTCAAGGTTGGGAATGCCTCTTACCAATGAAGCAGTGGTGCCTATAGGATACAAAGATTATTGGAACAGCCTTACACCTTACCAGGACCTCTCCAAGTTAAGCACCTTTGGTAATTTCTTTTATAATCCTGAGCTGGCCTTATACATGGATGATGCACAATTTGGTGGCGCAGTTCCTGGTTTCTCAAAATTAAGGATACAGAAAAATTCGTTAGGACAGTTTGGATTTGGCGATGGCCAAAATGGTTTATATGGTCTGAAAGGCAATGCAGCTTTAAACGGAACAGCATTAAGCGAAGCAAATTTCGGAGGTTTATTGTTGCCAGCGGCAAATTCTCCACGGTCAGTTGACCTTTGGCCAATTTTTCATACAGGTGTTCCCAACCTGGCCCTTACCAGTTAGCTACCGGTAAAAATGGAAATGTACTTGCATCAGGTAAACCTTTCATAAGTAACTTTTTACCTAATGGTGGCGACATGTTACGTCTTAATATGGCAGTGCCTACAACTGATCGTAACTCAGCGGATTTTAGCAATGAAGGCTTGGTTCAGGCTGCGGTATTAGGACTTAACCGATTCAAGATTTAATGCTACAAAAGGTATGCAATGGATACCAAATATGGATGGATTTCCTAATGGAAGAAGGCTGGAAGATGATGTTACGCGCATAGAGCTACAGGCTGTGAGCGGCGTGGTGTTAGCTGCCATCGGCTTATGGTACGATGATTACGTACCTAATAATACAGCAAGTCCTGTAACGCCAGATCTTTTGAATGTACTTACTTACAGTACCGGCGTTAATGGCAATGATACTACTTTCAAAACATCATTTCCCATTTGTGCAAACACCATGGGAAGGAACACACAATTGCAGTTGTACCACTCCTTCAAGCGCAGCGGCACCTTCTATGAATAGTGCATCTGTTATCAAAACAATGGATCAGCAGCCACTTGGTTTTGCTTCTCCAGGTCTTGAAATAGCGAATACTCCTAACCCTGTTGGCAACAATACCAATACTTTAAGGTATCACGTAGCTGTGCCATCTTTGGTAAATATTACACTATATGATGCAACAGGAAATGTATTGAAAGTGTTAGTGAACCAAAGAGTTCAGGCAGGAACATATACTACTCAATGGAATGCATCAGCATTGGCCAAAGGATCCTACTTTATTTCTGGAAACAAAGACGGAGGGGCAAAACAATCATTAACTATTGTAAAGCAATAAAAATTTATCTCTAGATACCAATAGTAAGTTCCGCAGTGAAAGCTGCGGGCTTACTTTATAAAACGAATTATAATTAAGCTCATTATGAAAAAGAAATTTATATATCTGATTCTAATTGTTTTTTTCTTTTCTGTTTCTGCTTTTGTAGTGATCAGATATTCGATGCGGCAATCCGAGCTTAAAAAAGCTACCTATCCCTTGCTTGAAAGAAGTAATATATTGGCCACTTCTGTAGAATGGCAAGATACCAAACAAACGTCACAGAATCTTATAAAAAGATTACAATACAACCCTAAAGATATTAAAGCTGCTATAGCCCTTGCAAGCCTTTACATACAGGAAGCAAGAATCACGGGGAACTATGTGTATTATGACGTAGCAGCAATGAAATATATAAACAATATATTAGATGATCAGCCCGATAATTTTGAGGCGCTTACTTTGAAATCTTTACTCTATATGTCACAGCATCATTTTGCTGATGGGCTATTGATAGCGGAAAAAGCTCAGGAAATTAATCCTTATAATTCTTTGATTTATGGAATGCTGGTAGATGGAAATGTAGAAATGGGCAATTATGCCGAAGCCGTGAAGAGATCCGATGAAATGGATTCAATAAGGCCAGATATCCGTTCTTATTCAAGAATATCTTACCTGCGGGAAATATATGGAGATTATCCCGGTGCCATTCAAGCGATGAAAATGGCTGTGGAAGCCGGTGGACAAGGAGACGAGCCAACTGAATGGGCAAGAATACAACTCGCAAGATTATACGAAAACACAGGCGATATTAAAAATGCTGAGATGAACTACCTGATAGCTCTTAACGAAAGACCAGATTTTCCCTATGCAACAGCAGGTCTTGGGCATATAGCTATAGCATCTAAAGATTATAATAAAGCCATTAGTTATTATGAAAAAGCCGCATCTTCAGTAAATGATTATGCAATAAGGGAGCAATTATCCGAATTATACAGGCTTGTGGGTAAGACTGCAAAGGCAGATAGTATTTTGCAAGAGATCATTAATGGCATGAACAAAGATGGCAAAAAAGGAGAACAGGATCAAAGTATCGGTCACTACTCAGACAGAGAACTTGCGTATGCTTACTTGTTGAAAAATGACATGCAGGATGCACTGGCTCATGCAATGGTGGAATACAATCGCCGTCCTGACAATATAGACGTTAACCAGACTGTAGCATGGGTATATTATAAAATGAAAGATTACAATAAAGCACTGCCTTACATAAAAGTTGCTTTGAAAACCAATTGTAAAAATCCGGTATTGTTATGTAACGCAGGATTGATTTTTTCCAAAGCCAACCAGACTGAGCTTTCCAAAACTACCTTACAGGAAGCGCTAAAAAATAATCCTAATATTGATCCGGAGCTTAAAGACGAAAGTGAGGTTGTACTGAAAACACTATAGTATGCAAAGCGTCAGTAAAAGAGGATATTATTTGCTTACTTGTGTTATTTTACTTTCACTGCCCTATTCTTCGCTTGCACATACAATCAATTATGCGTTGGAAAAAGCGCCGGTAAATGATGTGGTATGGTTTTACTTCAAGATGGGTGTTGCACATATTATTCCTTTAGGCTTTGATCATATTTTGTTTGTAATAAGTCTTTGTCTTTTAAATACAAAAATAAAAACTATACTCTGGCAGGCAACTGCTTTTACTGTAGCGCATACAATTACACTTGCACTCAGCATGAAAGGCGTTATAAAACTGCCGGCGGATATTGTAGAGCCGCTGATAGCTTTGTCCATCATGTTCGTGGCCATTGAAAACATTTTATTAAGTCAGCTAAAACCATGGAGAATAGCTATTGTGTTTATGTTTGGACTGGTGCATGGCATGGGCTTCGCCAGTGCGCTGAATGAAATCGGACTGCCAAGAAATAAGTTTTTTACTTCTATCTTTTCTTTTAATGTAGGTGTGGAAATAGGTCAAATAACAGTGATTTCAGCAGTATTTCTATTCATTATAATTCCCTTTGGAAAAAAACCAGGATATAAAAAATATATTGTATATCCCATTTCAGCCCTGATTGCTTTAATAGCAGGATACTGGACTATACAAAGAATATTTTTTGTTAACTAAATTGTTTTATCCGCATGCAATAACCATTAAGCAAACACCTATCCTCATGAGATGACTAAGTTTTTGTCCGCCTTGAACGGAAACTTTTTTAATATTGCACATGCGTTATTGGTTATGCTTTTTGTTATTATATAGCTGCTCATTTCTGCATGCACAAAATACGGAGAAACGGATAAGAGATTCCCTTAGACGCGTTGATTCAACTAACCACCCAAATAAGTATTTCGATAGCAGTCTTTTTTCAGATGGAAATGTGTTAACAACCAGCGATTACCTGGCTGCCATTGAAAAAATGCAGGAAACACTTAACCAGGTTCCCCTGATTACTTCCTCATTTAACCAGGCATCAGGCATTCAACAAGGCATTCGCCAAACAGATTCTGCCATCAAGGTTATTCAACAGGGATTGTCATTTGACAGCCGTGTGCTGAGCCTGAGAAATATCCAAATGTTTCAAACGCTGATAGACAATCTCGAGGAAGACAATAAAGCAAATATTGAAACCCTTAAAGGTTACGATCAGCAACTGGATACGCTGAAAAAGAATATTCTGCAAATAAGAAAAGACACGGTGCTGAGGCACTTGTTTATAGATACTGTTCTCAGGAAAAACTTCACAAAGGAATTGCAACCGATACGCTTAAAATGGAGGGCTACCGATACGCTTGTGCGCAAAGCTACCGTGCTGCTAAACGATCTCAGAGCGCAGGTTTCAGAAAATGATATCACATTAAAAGAGCTGGACTACGAAACAGGAATGCGGCTGCAAACACTTGGCCCGCGTGCCTTTTCTAAGGAAGTTCCTTTTTTATGGCAATCAATGCAGCAAAAAGGTACTGTGCTTATAAACGATTACAATCAATCTGCGCAAAACCTTAACAAAGCGGGCCATTATTATTTTATCAATACAAGAAGCCAGCGCTTATGGCTGTTTGCCGGCGCCATCCTGTTTTTCTTTTGGATCTTTTATAATTTCAGAACTGTAGTAAAAAGAAATAAGCAGCAAGCTGCAGAAATGTTTCATTTCATTTTTGTAAATCCTTTGCCTGTCGCCACTTCTTTAATTGTAATGCTTACCATTGCGCCCTTAATGGATCTAAATGCACCCGCTATTTATTTGGAATCTGTGCAGTTTGTTCTGATGGTTATCTTAACTGGTGTTTTTTGGAAGCGCTGGCCAAAAAATTTGTTCTATGGCTGGTGTATCATATTTGCGTTATTCCTTGTGGTGCCACTTGCCAATTTATTAAATCTGCCCTTTGTATTGCAGCGCTGGCTAATGGTACTGGACGATGGAGCTGCCTGTTTATTTGGAGTCTATTTTTTCAGGCATATTTACAAAGAAGATCTGCGCATTCGCCCGAATCTTTTAATAGCTGCAGGCTTTTATGCATTACTCAATCTTGCAGCCGTAATAGCCAACTTTTCAGGAAGGCTGACGCTCACAAAAATCGCAGGCACCACTGCCGTATATGGTTTTGCACAAATGATAAGTCTGACTGTGTTTGTAAGAATTATAACGGAAGCATTTATATTGCAAATCTTCGCGAGCCGGATTCGCAAAAATTACCCGGGCGAATTTAATTTTGCTAAAGTGCAAAAGAAGCTGAATAAGGCTGCTACTGGCTTATCTATCTTGCTATGGCTTATTGTATTTACCACCAATATCAATTTGTATAGCACCATTCTTCATGCGCTGCAAACATTTTTTACCACGCAGAGGCAAATAGGTAGTTTCAATTTTACTCTTTGGGAAATTGTGTTATTTACCGGCATCATCTGGCTTGCTAATGCGTTGCAGAAATATATTGCTTACTTTTTTGGGGACACAGGGGAAGATACTGACGTTGATCATCACGGTTCCAGGTCACGGTTGCTTATTACCAGGCTTATTTTATTAATAGGAGGTTTTTTACTGGCAGTGGTTGCTTCGGGCCTGCCGGTTGACAGAATCACCGTCATCTTAGGTGCGCTAAGTGTGGGTATTGGCTTAGGCCTTCAAAATATTGTGAACAATTTTGTGTCAGGCGTAGTATTGATATTTGACCGGCCATTGCGCATCGGCGATGTGGTAGAGCTGGGCGATAAAAAAGGAAGAGTAAAAGAAATAGGCATAAGGGCAAGTACTTTAATCACACAAGATGGCGCTGAAGTGATTATTCCCAATGGAGATATCCTTTCTCACAATATTGTTAACTGGACGCTTACCAATAATCAGATCAGGGCGGTCATTAATTTTTCCGTGGAAAGCCTGCCCGGCGAAGGTGAGTTAAAAAAAGATATTGGGGACATTATAAAAGGAAACGATAATGTGGTGAAGACCCACGAACCGGAAATGCTGGTTAATAATATTGCCGCTAATAGTATCCAGCTTTCCTTTATGTTCTGGTGCATTGATGTGACTAAAGTAGATGTTGCTAAGAGTGACATCTCACGGGCAATAATTGATTATCTGAAAAAGAAAGGAATCACCGTTGTGTGAGTTATTTTGCACGAGTTAACCAGACGGGACCAACTTAAATAGAACGGGGCTATCTTAGAGTGCTTCATAATTTTTAAAAGTAAGGCAGCGCCTATAGTAAAAAGCGTATTGATAGTAGCATAAGCACAAAAGATGCAGCGCCAGCATCATAATAACTGGCAATAATAAAATGAAATGGTACAATTACATAGCATGCTTCTTTGCAGGATTTTTTTTAACCAATGTAATTCCGCATCTTATTCATGGAATTTCAGGTGACAGCTTTCCTACACCGTTTGCAAACCCTCCGGGCAAAGGTCTATCATCTCCAATGGTAAATACATTGTGGGCATTGCTTAATTTGTTAATTGGTTATTTGCTCTACAGAGGCAGTAAAATTTCTAGAAATAATAGATTGGCGCTTTTAATTTTTTTTGTTGGCATTGTTGCTTGCAGCATACTGCTAAGCATTGCTTTTGTTGATAAGATGCATTAAAAATTTAAGGGCTGTAGATTTATTGAAAGAGTTGCTCCGGATATAGTGTTTCACCAACACTTTCTATAAAAAGTTTTATTCTATGTTTACATTTATTGCCTGGATCATTCTTTTTATACTTTGCTGGCCATTGGCTATCCTGGCTTTGGTTCTATATCCTGTCGTTTGGATACTTGCGCTTCCATTCCGGTTACTCGGTATAGCCGTAGAAGGCATTTTTAATTTATTAAAAAGCATTATCATGCTGCCTGGTAGATTGCTACGTCGGTAGCATTTACACGTGCAAAGGCAAGTTAGTTGCTTGGAGCGATTGGCATAATGATAATAATAAAGCGCCTTGCAACGTTAAAGTAGGTACTATTTCGCAAATGCATCTGAAAATATTCTACGTTATTGCCCTTTTTGTGTTTGGCATTCAAAGCCTTTCTGCACAAATTTGTTCAGACCCGCTGAATGTTATTTATGGCCTTGGGCAAAACGGAAAGATACAGCCCATTCATGTAAGCAACGGAGTTGTTGATTCTTCTATAACAAACTCCGGTTCGGCAGGCTACCCAGGTTCCACCGGCTCTGCTAATGCAATTGGACTTGACATTGAAACTAATACATTTTATTTTTTCCAAAACAATGGTACAACCACACAACAGTTTGTTTCCTTTAATGCGGTAACGAACCAATATACAATGCTTGCCGCAAGCCCCATCAGCGGTGGTGTAGTAAAGGGCTGCGTTACTGCAGATGGAACTGGATATTATTGCATTGATGGAGATGGAGATCTTTGTTATTATAACATAGCTGCAAACGCATGGACACTCATTAGCAGCGATCTTACAGACCAAAATAACAATAGCCTGGCGGATACGCTTTCATCACTGGGCAGTGGTGATATTGCTATTGATGGCTTAGGCAACTTATGGATTATAGTATCCAGCCCATCCCAATGGGGCTTGTATGAATTAAAAGGACCGTTGCCCGTGGCAGCTACTCCCACAGTGCAACTAACCGAGATGATTCCGCCTACACAACCAACGCCAACAGGCACTCAGTTTGCAGGCATTGCATACAATGCTACCGGCCAGATATATCTAAGCACCGGCAACGACCTGTACCTGCTGCAAAATGATTTTTCAATTACTCACCTGGCTACTTTTAGTGTACCAGGCATAGGTGATGATCTTACTTCCTGCAATTATCCATTCGATGTGCTGGCTATTCACTGGTTAGCTTTCAGTGCATCTCCGCAATTTGAAAACAAAGTGCTGATTATTTGGTCTGTAAGCCTCCAGGATCAAAACAAGGGATATTATATTGAGCACAGTACAGATGGACGGAGTTGGGAAATTATTGGGTATCAAAGCAATAATCATTTAACCGGCGCGGAAAATTATTCCTTCAAACATATGAATGTAAAAGCTGGCATACACTATTATAGAATAGAAGCGACAACAATGAGTGGAAAGATGAGTTATTCTGAAATCAGAATAGTAAATATGGCAGGTAAAAGCAATGGATTTAGTATTTGGCCTGTACCTGTGCGAAACACCTTGCATGTACAGCTTAACACCATTACAAACGAGCCTAATAACCGGATAGTGATCTTTAATTCTTCAGGCCAAATAGTTTTCAGTGGTTTTTTGCATGGAGGTGTGAACACTATTGATCTCAGCTTATTTCATTCTGGCACCTACACAGTTACCGCTATCCTTGACAACGGCAATATCCTTTCTCAGAGAGTGGAGAAATTGTAAAGTGCATATTCACTGATTAAGTATTTTTTTTGAAAACTATATCCATTAATCTCAATGCTTTGCAACTGTATGCATGTACAAACCGCGTGATTGTTGTGCTGAATCATACTCACCAACAGTTCTGCAAAAAAGAGCATCTATTTTTTCTAAAATCAATATGGATATTGTCCAAATATATTTCCAGCAGGACTATAATTACCTACTACCACTACACCTCCTGATGGACAGGTAGCGATGCCTAAACCAATTTCCGTCGTAGTCTTCCAGATCATTTGTGTATAATGACCTGTCTCATACCAATTGCCTTGCCCCAACTTTGAATAAGTATATTTATTTTTTTCCTGGTACCATGCATTTGCTGCATCAATGCCTTTGAACAATTTAGCTGAGCTGCCGCCGAAAATGTTTTCTCCATAATTGAACTGGTTGGAATGATGCTTTATATTGCAATTATTGAAATTGGCTAATGAGTCAGCCCATTGCTGAGCAAAAGCGGCTATCTGGGCATTCCAGGTGAGAGGAGGTACGCCTAAATCTGCACGCACCTTATTGTGAAAATCTAATACAGCCTGCGCATCTTCCCTGGTAATGTTACTTCCAGTGCTGTCAATCTTTGATTGAGCTGATGCCAGCAAGGGCGAAAGGAGAAAAAAATATAGAAGGAACTTCAGCATAAGGCAAATTTATAATGAATGACTTTATTAATATTTCGTTGTTTCTGCTTTGTTGACTGATCAATGATTTTGTATAATGCTTCATAACCACCTTATATAATCTTAAGGTACAAAAACTGTTTTTTTCTCAATAGTGTAAGCGCTAAAATATCCAAGAGCATTATTGCTAATATTACTGGTCGGATTATCGGGAGTTGGCGACTGAAAAGTAGTTCCCCTTGTTATAAGATTTAACTGGTAAAGATAATTATAGACATTTTCATCCAGGCAATTCATTTGGATAGTGACTGTATCTCCCTTATTTATATCTGTGCTGTCATCATACAATTGATGGCTGATGTATTTTCCATCGGACAGGCGGTCGTTAAAGACAGATACTCCCCGGCTATTTTGAAATTGTATTCCGTTATTATATTCTATAAACTCATAATAATTTGCAATACCCGGCGGATCCTGAAAATAAACTACCGCATTATATCTCTTATTATCACGATCCGCAGTATAGCCAACCGAATCTAATGGTACAGGCTGAGGCATTACTGATGTGGATGTATATACTTTTCCTTGTGCCGATACATACAAATCATAACTGTTACCCGGAATACCTGTTATAAAATGGGTTATGTATTTTCCGGGTGTTATTTCTAAAAGTGTATCAGTAAGCCCATTGCTGCTAATAGTAACCAATGCTCCGGAAACCGGCGGAAAAATATTTTCTGCGGTATAATTAATTGAAGTGGTAATGGTAACCGTATCCGGCCCGGGTTGATTGGTTACAGCACCGGTAATAACGATTTGCGTAGCCGCATTTTTAAGATTTACATGAATGATCTTTTGGCATGCGAAACAAAAAAGAGAGAAGGCAATTACAATAGATTTGAACAGTTTCATTACAACTAAAAATTAAAATTATAAGTTACAGAAGGTATCAGCCTGAATAACGCATATTGCACAGCTTGCGTTTTCTGCGGATCGTTAGGGTCATTTTGAAATTGAACAAAATAAGGATTCTCCCTTGCATACACATTATATATGGAAAACGTCCAGCTATGATTATATGCATGCCTTATCTTACCTTGTAACGTTGCACTTACATCCAGGTGATCATAGGGCGGCATTCGATACCCATTTCTTTCTGCATAATAAAATATAGTGTTGCCGTTAATAGTATATTTCCCCGAAGGCCAGGTTACTGCATTACCGGTATTGTAAACGAAATCTGCGGATAAGGTCCATCTTTTGCTCGCTTTAAAAATAGCTACTAATGATAGGCTATGCGTTTCATCCTGCCTTGCAGGAAACCATGACGCGTGATTGATACTATCGAACCTGCGCTCCGTACGAGATAACGTATAGCTAAACCATCCTGTAAATTTACCAAACTTCTTTTTTGCAAATAGTTCTACACCATAAGCGCGCCCGATGCCATACACCAGTTGCGATTCCACGTTCTGGTTTGCAACCAGTATGGCGCCATTCCTATAATCTATTTGGTTTTGAAGATATTTATAATACAGCTCGCCAGAAAACTCATATTGATTGTTATTGGAGTTACGATAATACCCTGCAGATACCTGGTCAGCAAGCTCAGGCTTTACGTTATTACTGCTTGGTATCCAAAGATCAGTAGGATTGCTGCCGGTCGAATTGGAAAGCAGGTGCAGGTATTGTACATTACGCGAATAGGAAAATTTTACGGAGCTTACCTTGTTCAATTGGTACGTGGCTGCAAAGCGCGGCTGCAGATTGATGTAGGCTTTTACTAATTTCCCGTAAGAATAAGTGGCAGTATCAATTGGGTTTCCATTTTTATCATAAGTATAAAAACTTCCCGGGCCGGTAAGTATGAAAGATGATAATCGCAGGCCATAATTAAATTTCAATTTTTCAGTTGCATTCCATTCATCAGAAATATAGGCTGCGAGATCGAGCGAATATTTGTTTTGAAGCGTTAAGGAATTAAAGTTTGAGTTTTGCGTAGTGTTGAATATGCCGGGTGCAAATACATGCTTGGTGATATCAAATCCAAAATTCATTTTGTGTTTAATTCCTGCGTTATATTGAAGGTCTTCCTTTAAAGAATAGTCTTTTATTTTTGAGATATCTGTTACGGGATTACCTGTTTGAGTCACACTAACCGTGTAGTTATAATTGCTATAAATAAGTGATGTATTTGAAAACAGCTTATTGTTGAAAATATGGTTGTAACGAAGCGTGGAAGTAGTATTGCCCCATGTAATTCCAAAAAGGCCGAGGAAGCCTAAATCATCTTTGCCAAGATAAGCGGAGAAAAATAATTTATCCTTGCTTCCCAACTCATAATTGGCTTTCGCATTTATATCATAAAAATAAAGGATGCTTTTATTCAGGTTGGTATCCTTCGATAGTTTTAGAAACAGATCAGCATAAGTACGTCTTGCGCTTATCATAAAAGAACCCTTATCTTTTACAATAGGGCCTTCTACATTAATACGGGAAGCGATTAATCCAATGCCGCCGCTTACTTTATATTCCTTACTGTTGCCATCATTCATCGTGATGTCCAGTAAAGAAGACAGCCGCCCGCCATATTGCGCAGGCATATCACCTTTATATAAAGTAACATCTTTAATGGCGTCTGAATTAAATGTAGAAAAAAAGCCAAGCAGGTGGGAAGCATTATAAACTGTAGCGCCATCCAGTAATATGAGGTTCTGATCTGCGTTGCCACCACGAACATAAAAACCGGCCTGGCCGTCACCACCCGATTTTACACCTGGCAAAAGCTGAATGGTTTTCAATACATCTTTTTCCCCAAATATTACCGGCACATCTTTTATTTCCTGCACAGATAATGACTGTACTCCCGGCAAACTTCTTATAATATTATCATTGCTTCGCCCGGATATGGTTACGGTCTGCAACACAGAACCACCGGGCAGCAGCCTCACCGGGAATGTTATATTTTTATTGAGAGCAATTTTGATAGTATCATTTACATAAGCTGAATAGCTTACTGCCAGTGTATAATTACCCCTTGGGGCAGTGAGAGAAAAAAAGCCATATTCATTGCTTACAGCGCCATGCCCTTTTTGCTCCAGCAAAATAACACTTGCACCTATTAAAACCTCGCCAGTTTTTTGATCTTTAACAGTGCCGCTGATAGTATATTGTTGTGCCACGGCAAAATAAAAAACAGATAAAAAAAGAATGGATAAGGCAGCTTTAAGCATTTAATCAGTTTTCAACAAGGTATCTAATGGGAACGTTGGCGAGTTGTATTTGCGTGCAAAATTATTAGTAATGAATGTAGATTATCTTACAAAGCATTTGCCTGAACGATTAATTAGCCTAACGTTCACATATAGAGGGTTAATTTTACAAACCCGTGGCTTTTGTACAGCCGAATGATGACTTGCTTATAAATATAATGATGTATTAATTGATATACTCTTAAGCTATTGTATGTGATACGAAACGTCACAGGTCTTGATAATATGATTTCATTGCATACATTAACATGCTGCAGAAGTTCACTTATCTAATTCCCGGATGGTATATGCGGCAACAAGTCCACCAGCCAGGTACCATGCCACGGTAAGTGCCATTGTTCTCTTACTCCTCGTTACAGGCGCATCACTTAAACCCAATGGCTTGGTTAATGTAAGCGCACCTGCTCCGGCTGCGGCCCCCAACAACGCGCCGGTCATCATAATATTCTTTTTCTTTGCAAAGCCTATTAATGAATAATATAAAGCATTAGAAATTATATCTCCGGCAAGCGCTGCAGCATATAAATTATTACCCTTGGGCGACTCGTTACCCGTTTGTTCCAATATTTTTGATACAGCTTCTTCACCAACAAGATCAACACGTGGCGCATCGTGATCCAATCTTCTGTAGGTCTCATGTAAGATGTTTAGAGCAAGCGCACCTGCAAGGCCGCCAACGAGCTTTTTCATTTTTATTTTTAAAATGCTCAGTACAAGTACTGCACCAATAATTAAGTGCCTCCAATATCTCTATGCCAGTTGCCTGCGTTTCCATTTAATGGCAATCTCAGAGCCCTCCGCCAGCAGCACAGATGAGGGCTGTTCTAATGAAAGTCCGCTAAATGTCTTGCCATACATCGCTTCAAAATCACAGTTGATTTCTGTATTGTTTACCGGGTTTGTTACCCACCGTGCGTGAGCTACCTGGTATTCTTCTGTTACCAGGTGAGATACTTTGGTATAACCGTAATAGTGTTCAAAAATAAATTCTTCGATGCTACCTTCTTGCATTGTTTGTTTCTGCATACCTGCATTTACTTTAAGGCAGTTCCAGCTATTATTCATTTTCCACTCATAGGCCACGCTCTTGCTATCAGCGCCGATTTTCCAGCTATGGCGGGTAGGTATCGTTATATAATGTTCTTTGTAAAGTTTATTAGCCAGCCAAGCTATGGGTTTATAGGGTACAGTCTCATTAATAAATACTACACCCCTTTTCACAGCATTACCTTCTTTTCTTGTAACATAAAAGCGCAGGTTGATCTCCTCAAAATTACCAAGCCGTGGAATAGGGATGCGAAAGATCTTTGTGTTAATAAACCGGAAACCTACCAGGCTTACATACGTCTTGCCTTTATAGTAATCCAAGGCAGTACCGTTGGGAATGTAAGGCAATAATAAAGATGGACTGACTTCATAGTTTGCCATAATAAGATTTGCCCACCTTGCAGTTAAGAAGTTCGCCATAACGTTTTTGAATAATAACATAATACGGCTAAAACTGTTTCTTACAATAACAGTTTAATCTACTTTTCTTCCTTTCACCACTCGCTGGTAACGATTATATTTATCTGCTTCGCTTTTTTTAACCACAAGCTTTGCATCTTGAGCGTTGTAGCAGGAGCCACAGGTAACTTTGTAAGTGGCATTATCGTACGCAAGCTCACCGGTTCCATTGTTCCAGTTTTTTCCATAAAGCATGAAATAATTCTTTGTGTATTCCCCGGGGCCAAATTCGATATTATTATTTTGTGATTCAAAGCTTATCAACAGGTCATCTCCATTCATGCCCTCGCAAATGCCCGGAGTGTATTTAGGAATGATCACTTCCTGGATGTATTCCCCGTTTTCCAACAACAGCACACCCGACTTAATATCTACTTTTTTTGTGCCTAAAGATCTTCGTAAAACCAGTTTTTGATCAATAAAAAACTGCACCTTTTTTATATCCAGGTTGTTGTTCAATATTCTTTGGCGGAGGGCAGTGGTAAAGGGCACATACATGGCTGCGGAGGTGGTATCTCTGCTGGAAGTGCATCCAAAAAAAACTAGGCTGCTTAGCAGGCAAAACATATAAAGGATCACTTTTTTCATACGGCTATAATTGTATTAGCGTTGATTTGTAATTAAAATAATAAATAGACAGATCGAATTTAAAAGTAGGATTTTTCCCTATAAAAGTTTCACGATGGCCCTTTGTCGACCTTAATTATACATGGTTTAGAGTGTATTTAGCGAAGCCTTAACAATCAAGGCAGCTTTATTTAAAATAATATGATGAGCCGACACTCTATATCGATTAATAATTATGTTTACAAAAGCATCAGCATATTTTAGCGTTCGTATATGCTGTCTTTATCATCGCTTTTGTCATGATGATTGCCTTTGTGCTGTTCTGCCCTGTGGGTATTGCCTTCCGCAGTTGTGTGGCTGGATGCCCCGTGTTTTTGTTCCTTATGCATTCCGCTACGGTAATCATTTCGTTTATTATCAAACCCTGAATTATATTCGTCTGCAGATGCTTCATGTTCTTTTGCAGCCCTATGTTTGTTGCTGCTGCCATTTTTCTCATTATGCAGCTCATTTGCATCGTTTTTTTCATTATTAGTTTTCATATATAAAGCTTTAAATGATCAATTTATATTACCATATAAAACTATACCGAAAAAAATGATGATATACTTAAGCGGATTATGCGTGTAATACAGCCTCTGTTTCTACCGGTGCGGCTATCGATTGGGAAGTCTTTTTGTATAACGCATTCCTGTGCAAAAACCGGAAATGCAACAAACCTGCAATCAGCGCAATAATACCTTCGGCAAGCACGGTATCCTGCACACCAATCTGCTGCGATACAAACCCAACAAGCAGGCCTCCTAATGGTTGCATACCAAAAAACGCCATGGCATACAAGCTGATTACTCTGCCTCGCATGGCCGGATCTACAGAGGTCTGCACAAGGGTATTGGTAATGGTTATCTGGCTCATCATGCCAAACGCTCCGACGCCTACAGACAGCAAAGCCAATAAGTAAAAGCTGGCATGCGAAAAAAGAACAAGGCCTGTTCCGAAAACCAAGGTATTTACGGCCAGTATCTTATGCAGGTTTCGTCCCGGCCGCAGCGATGCAAGAAATATAGCGCCTGTAAAAGCACCAAGGCCTATCACACTATCTATAACACCGAACGTAGTAGCAGTGCCATGATATATATCCTTAGCATACACAGGAATCAGCGTGCTGAAAGGCAACACCAGCAAACTGACAAAACCCAACATTGAAATAACAAAAGAAATTTCAGGAGAGTGCTTTAAGTAATCGAAGCCTTCCTTAAGCTCTGCAATTACATTTTTAGTATGAGGCTTTGCCTTGTATTGCGGCAGCTTCATTAGTAACAAAGAAGATATAACAGCAACAAAGCTGATAGCATTCAGCCCGAAGCAAACAGTATCTCCAAGCTTTTCAATAACCAGCCCTGCAATGCCGGGGCCAATAAGCCTGGAGAGGTTTACCATAGATGAATTTAAAGCGAGCGCATTAGGAAGGTCTTTTTTATCATTCACCATTTCATACACGAGTGATTGCCTTGCAGGCACATCAAATGCATTTACTATTCCCAGCAACACGCTAAGCGCAATAATCCCTGCAATATTATAATGCCCGGAAAATATTACAAACGTAAGCAGTGTTGCCTGTATCATGGATATAACCTGCGTAGTGAGCAACACTTTATACCTGTTATACCTGTCGGAAACCACGCCGCCTATAAATGAAAAAAGAAAAGAAGGAAACATGGTGGCAAACAAGGTGGCACCCAGCATGAACTTAGAGTGGGTAAGCGAATACACCACCCAGCTTACAGCGGTCTTTTGCATCCATGTTCCAATGAGAGATATAGATTGCCCTGTAAAATACAGCCGGTAGTTCCGGCTTTTAAAAGCGTTGAAGGTATTAATCATAATTACTTATTAGCAAATGCATATACAATAAAATATATATTCATTGCTTCTTATTTGTTTTCTTCCGTTAATATAATTTTTTAATCATAGTCTGTAAGCCTCGTTAATGGCTCTAATACTTTTTTCAGAAGCTCCTGTTCGCGTGCAGTAAGCGTTTCTGCTATTGCCCTGTTCAGCCATTCATCCCGCTCGCTTCTTGTTTTATAGAGCAGCTTCTGTCCTGCTTTTGTAAGCGATATAAATACCTTACGCCTGTCAGTGTCTGATACTTTACGGGTAATATAACCAAGCTCTGTCAGGTGGTTCAATATCTGCGACATGGATTGTGCCGTTATCTTTTCCATCAAAGCAAGATCACCGGGCTGCAATTCTTTACATTCATCCAACATCTTTAATACAGAGCGCTCTGTAAGTGAGAGATTCTCGCTGGCAGAAGATTTATTCCTGAGTTTTTTCATCAACCTGCTTACAACTGTACGCAAGCCTGATGCAAGCTGAAGATCATTATTTGTATCAATCATAATAGTAAGGTAAACTTATAAGGTTACTTTGCAAATATACTTACAAATTAATTCTTGGATTCGTTAAAAAAGTCATCTTAAAGTGCTTTTTTAATTTTGATAAACATTGACTGGCAGGTATTTTGTTTAACATATTTCATAAAACAAATAATATGCTTGCAAAAATAGAAAACATGCCTGCTTATGTAGCAGCGTTTAAAGCGACCGGCGAAGTAGATGAAAATGATTATAAGTCCGTAATGATACCTGAACTGGAGCGGATTAATAAAGAACATGGCCATCTTCATTTACTAATGGTATTGGAGACACCGGTTAAAAATTTTTCTCTTGGTGCCTGGATGCAGGATGCATGGATGGGGTTAAAACATTTCAGAGGATGGAGAAAAATTGCAATTGTAACGGATGAAAAAGTAATAGAAACTTTTACAGATAAGTTTGGCGTTTTGATTCCCGGTAAAACAAAAGCATTTGAGCATTCAGAACTTGATGTTGCAAAAAAATGGGTGGCAGAGGAAGAATAACACTATACTTATTACCTGTTAGAAACATTAAGTTAAAGTTTACCCTTCATTTTTATCCACCTGTTCATTTATTAAATTACTTTTTACATTTGTTACCAAACAACATAAATGGATCTATTTTTTTTACAGGTGGATACAAGCTCTCTAAACCAATCTGCTGGTACAAAAACACAAAGCCTTTGGGATATATTGGAAAAAGGCGGCGTAATAATGATACCGCTTGGGCTACTTTTTGTTCTTGCCGTTTACTTTTTTTTTGAGCGGTTGATCGCTATAAGAAAAGCCGATAAAACGGATGATAATTTCATGCGCATTATTCGTGACCACATAATTACAGGTAATATAAGTGCAGCAAGAAGCTTTTCAAAAAACAATGATAACCCTGTTGCAAGAATTATTGATAAGGGTATTCAAAGAATAGGCAAGCCGATGGACGCCATTGAAAAAAGCATGGAGAACGTTGGTGTACTTGAGTTGTACAAACTGGAAAAGAATCTTTCTATTATTTCTATTGTTGCACGTATTGCTCCATTGTTTGGATTTTTAGGAACCATCATTGGTATGCTTGCGTTATTTAAAGGCATTGCATCAAGCACAGAATATACACCCAACACTATTGCCGATGGTATTTATATAAAAATGATCACTTCTGCTACAGGTCTTATCATTGGCATACTTGCTTACCTCGGGCACAGTTATCTTGCTGCACAAATCAATCACATCGAAAACAAGATGGAGATTGCAAGCGCTGAATTCACAGATATTTTGCAGGAACCAACAAGATAAACGATTATCGAATTATGAGCATAAGAAAGAAATATAAGAATGTTGAAACAGAGTTGGATACTGGTCCGCTAAATGATATCCTTTTTATCCTTATGTTTTTCTTTTTAATTATTTCCACGCTGGCTAACCCGAATGTGATAAAGATGAGTAACCCAAAAGCTACCAGTGAAACCAAAGCGAAGCAAAGCGTGATTGTAAGCATCAACAAGCATAGAGATGTGTTTATAGGCCAGCGTAAAATTGCATTTGATTCACTGGAACCTGCCTTGCAAAGGCAGTTGCGGGTTGGAGACAGTACTAAGCCTGCAGTGGTTATTAATGCTGATTCCATAGTAGAATGGAGGGATATCGTGCACATTATGCAAATAGCTAAAAAGCTGGGTGCCACTACATCTGCGAGCGTAAGCAATACTAAATAAGCAACTGCTATTTATATGCTTTTATCATTCTTTCCTTCCCATAAATATCTTTTCTTATTTCTGTTGTAAAATTGTTTTCATGAAAAACGGATGCAATTTCTTTTGCATATTCTTCATGAATCTCAACATATATTTTTCCCTGTTCCTTTAAATGCGTATGCGCAAACAATGCAATTTTTTTATAAAAAATAAAAGGATCGTCTTTTACAAACAAGGCTTCATGCGGTTCAAAAGCAGTTACATTTTTTGCAAGCTTTTCTTTCTCTGCAAAAGGAATGTAAGGAGGATTACTTACGAATACATCATAACAGTTATGCATAAACGAAAATTCTTCTTTTAAAAAATCAGCACAATAAAAATTGATCTCTGCATTGAGATCTGTTGCATTTTTTTTTGCAACAAATAAGGCTTCATTGCTTATATCTATTGCATCAATATTACTGAAAGCAATATTTTTTTTAAGAGAAATAGCAATACAGCCGCTGCCTGTGCCTATATCCATGATATGATTAACTTTATTTATATTCCTAACTTTTATATCGTTGATGATCCAGCTTACAAGCTCTTCTGTCTCCGGCCTTGGAATTAATACATGCTTATTTACATAAAATTTCATCTTATAAAACCATGCTTCATTCAATACATACTGAACAGGCTTATGCTGCAGAAGCTGCTCCAGGCAAGCATTTAAGCAATCATTTATATTCATCTGCAATACCATATTTTTATTTGTTCTTCTTTGCCATCGTTTCAATCCTGTTATCTTTTCAAATACCCAATCTGTAATATTATCTGCTTCTCTTGCATTATAAACAGATTGCAACTGGATGAAAAAATCATTATAACACTGGTCTATGGTCATTAAAGCAAACTTAATTATTTTGTGCTATGCAGTTAATTTATAAGCATTGACAATTGATGAGCTATACATGAGCAGATGCCTCAGCCTTGCAGAGCTGGGCGCAGGAAGCGTTTCACCCAATCCTATGGTTGGTGCTGTATTAGTTTACGATGGCATAGTTATAGGCGAAGGCTATCACAAAATATATGGACAGGCTCATGCAGAAGTTAACTGCATAAAAAGTGTAAGCGATGCAGATAAAAGCTTAATTCAAGAAAGCACTTTATATGTTTCTCTTGAACCATGTTCGCATTATGGAAAAACCCCGCCTTGCTCGGATCTAATTATAGAAAGTGAAATTAAAAAAGTAGTAATTGGCTGCATAGATATTTATAAAGAGGTAGCAGGGGGAGGAATAGAAAAATTGCAAAATGCAGGCGTGGAAGTAGTTTCAAGCGTTTTGGGAAATAGGTGTATACACACCAATAGGCGCTTTTTTACTTTTCATAAAAAGTCCCGGCCTTATATAATTTTAAAATGGGCGCAAACTTTAAATAATAAAATCGGTTCAAAAAGTAATGAAAGAATTTTTATAAGCAATGAATATACGAATAGGGTCGTACATAAATGGAGAAGCGAGGAATCAGGCATTTTAATCGGAACCAATACTGCTTTAAAAGACAATCCTTTATTGACAAACAGGCTATGGACAGGAAAAAATCCTGTAAGAATTATCATTGATAAAAATCTTAAACTTTCGTCTTCGTTAAACATTTTTAATAGCGATGCAAAAACAATTATTTACAACTCATTAAAAAATGCTACAAAAGGAAATATTGTTTTTATCAAAATAAATAATAATGATTTTACAGAAGAAATGCTTCAATCGCTTTTTGAAATGAACATTCAAAGCATTATGATAGAAGGAGGAGCAACAACGCTCCAATCCTTTATTGACAAGGGTTTATGGGATGAAGCAAAAGTTATAACCAATGAAGAACTTATTATTCAAAATGGGATTAGCGCACCGGAGATGAAAAATTTTTCGTTGCAACGCACAGAAAAATGTTCCAACGATTTAATAAGTTATTACATAAATGATCACACAGTTTCAAGCGCTTCCGTTACTTCATCCGCAGGTAGCTGAGCATTACGCATAGATATTCCTCTGATGGCATTATCACTAAATTCTATGAACGCTTTCTTGGATACTTCATCATCACTCATCATAACAGGAATGCCGATATCGCCACCCTCTCTTATGGACTGAACGATGGGTATCTCACCAAGAAAGGGAATATCAAATTCACTGGCAAGTTGCTGGCCTCCTGCTTTACCAAAAATATAATATTTGTTACCGGGCAATTCTGCAGGAGTAAAATAGCTCATGTTCTCTACAAGCCCTATTACAGGCACTTTCAAGCCTGCCTGGTTAAACATGGCAATACCTTTTTTTGCATCGGCAAGGGCAATGAGCTGCGGCGTAGTCACAACGATCACACCAGTTACGGGAACAGTTTGCACAATGGTCAAATGGATATCCCCGGTGCCAGGGGGCATATCAATGATAAGGTAGTCAAGATCGCCCCAATCCACATCGGATACAAACTGCCGGATAGCGCTGCTTACCATAGGTCCGCGCCAAACTACAGCCTGCTTCTCATCTACCAGCGAACCAATACTCATCAGTTTTATACCATATCGTTCAATGGGTGCTATCATGCCTTTACCATTAACATTTTTCATCATAGGTCTTTCGCCGCGTATGCCAAACATGATGTGAACGCTAGGCCCATAAATATCTGCATCCATTAACCCAACGCTTGCACCACCTTCAGCAATAGCAAGTGCAAGATTAGCCGCCACCGTGCTTTTGCCCACACCGCCTTTGCCGCTAACCACTGCAATAATATTTTTTACATTTTTTAAAACATCCCTTTTATCATTCCTTAAAGTGGTTGTTCTGCTGGTAAAATTGATATGAATAATTGCATCTTTATCCACAGCATGGATTGCATCTATGCAATCATTTTTAATTTTATCTTTCAGCGGACAAGCAGGTGTTGTAAGAACTACAGTAAATGAAACGTTATGGTCATTTACAACCAGCTGCTCAATCATATTTAAAGAAACAAGATCATTTTTAAGGTCGGGCTCCTGCACATTTTTGAGCGCCTTCAATACATCATCTTCACGCATCATTTCAATTTTTTGTTAAAAAGGATAATCATTGGCAAATTTAAAGATTGATAACTTTACTTTGGTGATTTTACAACTAAACATGCTATAAATTCGTTTATAGATTATACTTCATGAAAAGAATTTTACTATACTTCCTGCTAATTTTTTTCTTTACACCTTCGATAGTTAAAGCACAGTTTGAAAGATATAAAGATTCCGTTGTTGAGCTGTATGGAGTGGTTATGTCAGCTGATAGTTTGAAAGCATTACCTGCTGTGAGCGTAGTGGTAGAAGGGCGAAACCAGGGGACTATCACCAGTGATCAGGGTGTATTTTCTATTGTCGTTTTAAAAGGCGATGAGATAGAATTTACAAGTGTTGGCTATAAGCCAAAATCGGTGGCTATTCCTAAAACGCTTGATGGAAACCAGCAAAGTATCATACAACTTATGGTGCAGGATACTGTCTATTTGCCTGCGACGATTATTAGAAAAAGGCCATCCAGAGAAGAGTTTGAAAGAGATTTTATAAATACTAAAGTACCCGCGGATGACCAGGAAATAGCGAGAGAAAATTTGTCTGAGAAAAACCTTCGCGCATTAATGGCTGCTTATCCCAGAGACGGCCGTGAAGCCACTAATTATTATCTAAAACAAAATGCTCAACATTACTACTCACAGGGACAATTGCCACCGCAAAACATTTTTAATCCTCTTGCATGGGCGGAGTTTATAAAGGCTTGGAAGAGAGGCGATTTCAAGAGCAACAACAATCAATAAATTTTTCATTAATTAGAGCCAAAGTTTGCGTTCATTTTTGGCAACCAAACGCAAGTTGCGCAAAAGATCAATGATGCTGCGAACCTGTAAGCAAGCTCAATTTTTGAACTTGATATCATCCGTTTATTATTAGCTTATTTAAGAGAGCACTATTGCTTCCATTCATTTGATAGGTCAGTAGGTTGCCATTATTGTATATTTCCACAATCCGATAGCCGTTATATTGTGTTCCCCAGTCACCTGCTATATGCGAATGCAAGAAAGACTAATACAATTTTCGTATGCAAACGAACATGATGTTAAGTATACACAGTTGCTTGAACCTTTAAAACAAGCATTACTATTAAAATACAATAATTTCATCCTGGCATTTTACCTATAATTTGCATGATATGAACAGATACTTTATTGGAACCATTCTTTTTTTATTTGCCTTCGCAGATTTATCATTCGCACAAAAGAAAATAAACCTCACTTCGCCAAACGGGCAAATATCTTTTTCATTTGATGTAGTTGAAGGTCACCCACAGTATTCAGTAAAATATAAAGACCAGCTATTGATAGAGCATAGTAAGCTCAGTTTGTCATTTATAAATAATGATTCATTTGGCAATAATATAAAAATGGGAAAGCCTGTCATCTCGAATGGTATAGATGATTACAGTTTGCCTGAAGGAAAAACAAGCAGCGTACATGATACTTATAAAGAAGCAAGCATACCGATGCAGGAAATGAGTGAAAGGAAAAGACTGATTATTCTTCATGTAAAAGTGTTTAATGACGGCGCAGCTTTTCGCTATGAATTTCCTTTGCAAAAGAATTGGCAGAGTTATACGCTTACTGATGAAAATACGAGTTTCAATATTTCTCGCAATCCTATAGCCACAGTGGGTTTTCTGGAAAATTATGTTACTGCTCATGAGCATCTTTACAGTGTAATGGCTTTAAAAGATATTCCAAATGATACACTGATAGATATGCCCGTGTTGTTTCATTTTTCGAACAACGTATTCCTGGCAATAACAGAAGCAAATCTTAGAAATTATGCAGGGATGAGCTTGATAAAACGAAACGGTTTACTTACCAGCCAGCTTACACCATTACCTGATCAGCAGCTTATAAAAGTAAAAGCACTACTGCCACATCATACGCCATGGCGTGTGATGATGATAAGTGACAAAATCGGCGATCTTATTTCATCCAACATTCTTACTAATTTGAGTGATCCGTGTGCTATTAAAGATATATCATGGCTGAAGCCTGGCAAGGCAACCTTTCATTGGTGGAATGGCGACGTATCACCCGATACAACGTGGGAACCTGGTGTTGACTTTGAATTTAACCAGTATTACATTGATTTCTGTGCAAGAAATCATATAGAATATCATACTATCATTGGTTATCGAAGGGTAGCCTGGTATCAAAATGATGGAATGGATTATCAGCCAGGCCCAAATACAGACATTTTGAAACCGAGGCCTGGTCTCGACATACAGGCATTAAGCGATTATGCAAAATCGAAAGGTGTTCAATTAAGATTTTGGGTTCATTGGCAAGCATTATACCCAAAAATTGACAGTGCATTTGCACAATTTGAAAAATGGGATATAGAAGGAATGATGGTAGATTTTTTAAACAGGGATGACCAGGAAATGGTGAAAATACAGGAAGAGATTTTGCAGAAAGCTGCCGAGCATCATCTTGAAATTGAATTTCATGGAGCTTATAAGCCTACAGGTTTAAGCCGCACATATCCTAATGAATCTACCCGTGAAGGAACGCTTAATTATGAGAATGATAAATGGGGAAATTTAATTACTCCACAGGATGATATAAATGTAGTTTTCACAAGATCACTTGCCGGCCCAACTGATTATCATTTGGGTGGGTTTAGGGCAATGCCTGAATCAAATTTTAAAGTGCAGGCAACCCGGCCGCATGTATTGGGAACACGTTGCCACATGCTTGCTATGTATGTAGTATTGGAAAATCATATGGCAATGGTATGTGATGAACCGCAAGCGTACGAAGGACAACCGGGATTTGAATTTCTAAAAAAAGTGCCTACCGTATGGGATGAAACTGTTGTTCCTGGTGCATCTGTTGGCGAATGGGTATGTCTTGCGCGCAGGAAAGGAACAACCTGGTATGCGGGAATCATTAATAACAGCAAGCAAAGAACAGTAACTATTCCGCTGAAGTTTTTATCAGCAGGCAATTATAAAGCAACGATATACAAAGATTCCACAAATGCAGTAAACTATCCTAATCAGCTTATAAAAGAACAAAGAACAGTAACTGCTACTAATACCATATCGATTGATTTAGCTCCCGGCGGAGGCGAAGCAATCCAATTTGAAGCCTTAAATAATTAGCTTGCATCAACTTATAAAATTCGTAAAGATACTTTTACCACCATGTTATTATTATTTAATAATCTCATAATACCTGCTTAACATTTTGGTCATATACAAATAGTTATTTTGTTTGTGCTTACACTTATTTGACCTTATTATTTACCATTAAATTCCCTTGTCATGAAAAAAATCTCCTGGTTTTTTCAAAAGGTTATTGTAAGGCTTTTTATACATCGTTTATCAGTCTTTTATTCTCCCCTTCGGTTCTTTAAAGTGCAATTATAATGCATCAAAAAAAGAGAAAGTTAGAGATACTCGTCATTAGCGATGTGCATCTTGGGCACATACGGCTGCCATGCAAAACAATTGCTTGCTTATCTTAAAAGCATAAAGCCAAAAACAGTTGTGTTAAACGGTGATATTATTGATGTATGGCAATTCAGTAAGAGCTATTGGCCAAAAAGCCACATGAAAGTGATTCGTCACATTATGAACTGGATCACGCAAAGGAGTGAAAACATATTACGTCACCGGCAATCATGATGAAATGATGCGAAAGTTTGTTGGCTTTAAAATGGGTTCATTGCGCATTGTAAATAAAGTGGTGCTTCCAATGGCTGATGACAACGAAAGCATGGATATTTCATGGCGATGTTTTTGACGTTACCATGCAGCATTCAAAATGGCTTGCAAAGCTTGGTGCTATTGGCTATGATACACTTATTTTATTAATACGTTTTGCAAATTTTATTTCAGAAAAAATATTTAAGAAAGGAAAATTATCTCTTTTCAAAAAAAATAAAGAACAGTGTAAAAAGTGCGGTAAAATTTATTAATGATTTTGAGCAAACTGCTGCGGACATTGGTATTTCAAATAAATACGATTATGTTATATGCGGTCATATTCATCATCCTGAAATGAGGCAAATCAATAATGCACATGGTTCTATAATGTATCTAAATTCAGGTGACTGGATTGAAAACCTAACTGCGCTTGAATAATGATAATGCACTGGAATATTTATAAATACAATGAAGAAGAAGCTATTGAAAACAGTTTCGGAAGAACATGAAGAAGATGATGAGCCGGTTAATAAAGAACTGTTCAGCAATATGCTTCAGGAATTTAACTCTGATGAACCAGTTCATGAAAATTTTATATGCAATACAAGGTACGGGCAACGGGCAATTAAGCAGGGCAAGAGACATCATTCCCATTGTTGCAAAACAAGAGGTCGAACTTGATATTCTTATAAGCGGCACCAGGCAGATGTTGATCTCCGGTTTTGCCGTTACTTATAAATTCAAGGGCTTAAGTTTTATTTTTGGAAAAAAAGGCGGTATAGATGTTTTAGAAACTTATAAAAAAGCAAGCTTAAAAGATTATATAATGAAATAAAAAGCTTCCCGTTGAAAAATATGATGTTGTTATAAATGATTTTGAACCTGTTTGTGCATGGGCATGTGATTTAAATAATAAAGAGTGCATAGGTCTTAGCCACCAGGCTGCTGTGCTAAATAAGCAAAGCCCGCAGCCAAAGAAAAAAGACATAATAGGAAAATCTATTTTGAAAAATTATGCACCTGTTACAGACAAATATGGATTTCATTTTAAGGCATACGATAAAAATATTTTTACGCCTGTTATCCGAAAAGAAATAAGAGATGCGACTCAATAACAACGACTCATTATACTGTTTACTTCCTGCATATAATGATGAAAGAATAATAAAAATTTTAAAAGAAATAAAAATACACAATGGGAAGTGTTTTCAAAACATACCGAAGAAGATATGCAGAAAAAAATATTAATATCTGTCCCGTCAGCAATATGCATTTATAAAAAGCCTGATCACTTGCAAAGGAGTCTTATGTGGTGCGGGTTTTGAAACACCTGCAGAAGCTTTGTTCTTACAAAAAAAATTAATGGTGATTCCCATGAAAGGCCAATACGAACAACAATGCAATGCTGCTGCTCTTAAAGAAATGAGTGTGCCTGTATTAAAAAAACTCAAGAAAAAAATATTGAAAAAATTAAAAGATGGATAAAAAGCGACGTAAATATTCAAGTTGATTATCCGGATATAACCGGAAACATTATTGATGAGATTTTTAAAAAGTATGCTACTCCTGCCGTTGATCTGCGCCAAAAAAATGCGCTTACAGAAGAATCTACAAACATTGATTATAGTGAGAAAAAAATTAAGAAAAATAGCCGCCGGCAGCCTTCTTCATCAAATAACAGGGTAGTATAATGTTGCAGAGAAAAGATTTTGGAACTGATTTCACATGGGGCGTTTCCACAGCTGCTTATCAGATAGAAGGCAACTGCGATAAGCATGGAAAAGGAGAATCTATATGGGATGTTTTTGCAAAGCAAAAAGGAAAGATTTTTCAGAAACAAACAGGCAAAATATCATGCGATTTTTATAATCGCTATGCAAATGATATAAGCCTGATAGCCGATCTTAATATTCCTAATTATCGTTTTTCTATTTCATGGACAAGAATACTTCCATTCGGTACAGGTTATGTAAGCCATAAGGGCGTTGATTTTTATAACCGGGTTATTGATTTTTGCCTTGAATTTGGCATTGCACCATGGGTTACTTTATATCATTGGGATCTTCCTCAGGCACTGCAAAAAAAAGGCGGATGGGCAAACAGGAACATCATAGATTGGTTTAGCTGAATTTGCAACTTTTTGCATAAAAAATTTTGGCGATCGGGTAAATAACTGGATGGTATTAAATGAACCAATGGTTTTTACAGGAGCAGGATATTTTTTAGGAGTTCATGCACCGGGAAAAAAAGGCCTTTATAAATTTCTTGCTGCGGCTCATCACGCAGCGTTGTGCCAAGCGAAAGTGCTGCATTAATAAAATCTCTCAAGCCGCAAAGCAGTAGGCACTACATTTTCATGTTCTCATATAGAACCGTTGCAACAAATATTGAAAAAGATATTATTGCTGCAAAGAAAATAGATGCATTGTTCAACAGAATGTTTGTTGAACCGTTACTCGGCTTGGGTTATCCTGTAAAAGATTTAAAACTATTACAACGAATTGAAAAATTTATTAAGCCAAATGATGAAAAAGACTTGCTTTCAATATGGATTTTATTGGACTTCAAAATTATACGAGAGAAATTGTTAGCACACGCTTCGTTCATGCCTTACATGAATGCAAAAATTATAAAGGCAAACAAAAGAAATGTTGAGCCCACACTTAATGAATTGGGAAGTATATCCTCAATCACTTTATTATGTATTAAAAAAGTATTGCTGCTATAAAAACATACCTCAAATAATTATTACTGAAAATGGGGCTGCCTTTACTGATGATCGTAAAAAATGATGAGATACATGACATTGAAAAGAAAATATTTAAAAGATAATATTGCACAGCTATTGCAAGCAAAAAAGGAAGGTGTAAATGTTACCGGTTATTTTGTATGGACTTTGCTTGATAATTTTGAATGGGCAGAAGGATATTATCCGCGTTTCGGATTAGTATATGTTGATTTTGCAACACAAAAAAGAATTATAAAATCTTCAGGAAAGTGGTATAAAAGTTTTCTTAATGGCGAAAGAAGCAAAACAAATATACCGGATGATAAAATATCTAAACAAACTGTAGAAATAAAAGAAATATAGTTTAATAAAAGTTACTTAAAGAGATGCAAACAGCCATTCAGTTTCAATAAATTTGCATTTCAATTAAATAATTTTATTAAAAAAATTTCTAATTAATATATGTTTGAATCATTAAGTGATAAGTTAGATAGCGCATTTAAAAACCTTAAAGGGCAGGGTAGGATCACAGAATTAAATGTGGCCTCAACAGTTAAAGAAATAAGGCGCGCTCTGGTAGATGCTGATGTTAATTATAAGATCGCCAAAGATTTTACTGATGCTATCAAAGAAAAAGCTACCGGAGAAAAGGTGATCAATGCGATAAGCCCGGGGCAACTGATGGTAAAAATTGTAAAAGATGAGCTTGCAGATCTTATGGGTGGAACTGAAGCTGAGCTTGATCTTTCGGGTAATCCTTCAATCATTTTAATAGCCGGTCTCCAGGGAAGTGGTAAAACTACTTTTAGCGGAAAGCTTGCCAATTATCTTAAAACTAAAAAAGGCAAATCGCCCTTACTTGTTGCAGCAGATATTTACAGGCCTGCTGCTATTGATCAATTGAAAATATTGGGAGAACAAATAAACGTTGAAGTTTATAGCGAACCTGAAAATAAAGATGCAGTTGCCATTGCGCAAAATGCAATAAAAGAAGCTAAATCAAAAAATAAAAACGTTATCATCATCGATACTGCCGGGCGCCTTGCTATCGACGAAGTGATGATGACCGAAGTAGCAAACATAAAAAATGCTGTTACTCCAAAAGAGATTTTGTTCGTTGTAGATAGTATGACAGGCCAGGATGCGGTGAACACTGCTGAGGCGTTTAATAAAAGACTTGATTATACAGGCGTGGTGCTTACCAAACTTGATGGAGATACACGCGGCGGTGCTGCCATTTCTATTAAGTCGACCGTAAATAAGCCTATAAAATTTGTTAGCAGCGGAGAAAAAATGGATACGCTGGACGTGTTTTATCCTGAGCGTATGGCGCAACGGATACTGGGCATGGGTGATATCGTAACGCTTGTTGAAAAGGCACAGGAACAATTTGATGAGGTGCAAGCCGCGAAGCTTGAAAAAAAGATCAGGAAAAACCAGTTCGATTTCGAAGATTTCAAAACTCAATTGCAGCAGATAAAAAGAATGGGTAACCTTAAAGACCTGATGGGTATGATACCCGGCGTTGGCAAACCAGTTAAAGAACGTGGACATGAATGATGATTCTTTTAAAGGTATTGAAGCAATGATCAATTCAATGACGTTGGAAGAAAGAAGAAACCCTGACATCATCAATCAAAGTCGAAAACAGCGTATAGCAAATGGAAGCGGTAAAGATATTACAGAGCTTAATCATTTTATGAAACAATTTGAACAGATGAAAAATATGATGAAGATGATGAATAAAATGCCTATGGGCAAGCTCGCTGGTTTAGGTAAAAAATAATTCCGAATACACAATTAATTTTAAAACTTTCAGTTATAATAAGCAGGAATTCGGGAGATAATTTTACAATCATTTTGTATTTTGTTTGTAACCTCTTATCTTCGCTCTCCTTTAGTAACAAAATTAATTAACAACCCAAAAAAAATTTCTATTTTTTATGGCTGTAAAAATGAGATTGCAACGTCATGGGTCTAAGAAAAGACCGTTTTATTTTATAGTTGTTGCAGATGCCCGTAGCCCGCGTGATGGAAAATTTATTCAAAAATTAGGTTCTTACAATCCACTTACTGTTCCTGCTACTATTCAAATAGACAGGCAAAAAGCGTTAGAATGGCTGCACAAAGGTGCACAGCCGACTGATACTGTAAGGCGTATTTTAAGCTTTAAAGGTGTTTTATATTTAAAGCATTTACTAAGAGGTGTTACTCTTGGTTTGTTTGATGAAGCTGCTGCAATGGAAAAGTTCACCAAATGGAGTACAGAACATGATGCGCAATTTGCAAAAAGGCAGGAAACGCATAGAAAAACAAGACCTAACAGTCGTCAGCCAATTCGCAGATCAGGGCCTCCAAGGCAAGCTCCTCAAAATGCAGGCGGAGCTGTAAACACCAGCGACAGAACTGAACAATAATTTCTATTTATAATTATTTCATAGCCATCAGTAATGATGGCTTTTTTTATTTAGACATTTTAGGTATTCTCCTGCATTGATAATTATCATTTAATTGCTTGCATAACATTTATTGCTCTCATGGCACTAATGTTGCAACATGTAGAAAACTATTTCACTTTTAAAATGTTCAGAATGAAAAAAGGATCTATAAAATTATTTTCCCTGCTCATAGGATTAAGCTTATTAGTAACTAACGCAAAAAGCCAGGAAAAGCAGGAAGATAAAATAACAGCATCAATAAAGGTTTTAAAAGATTTTGGAAACATGAAGGAAAGTATTCCGCAAGATCTTTTAAAAATTACCGAAGGAATTATTATTGTGCCAAGGCTTATCAATGGTGGATTTGTGTTGGCTGCCAAAAGAGGTAAGGGCATTGCGATGGTAAAAATGGAAGATGGCACATGGAGCAATCCTGTATTTGTAACCATTACTGGTGGCAGCATTGGCCTGCAGGCAGGTGTTCAATCTGTTGATCTTGTTTTGATCTTTAAAGATAGAAGCACGCTTGAAAAGATTGGTAACGGCAGTTTTACTTTAGGTGGCGATATCTCTGCAACCGCAGGCCCTGTTGGAAGAAATTCAACAGCAAGCACCGATTATAAAATGGAGGCAGAAGTTTATTCGTACTCACGATCAAAGGGATTGTTTGCAGGTATAAGCTTAAGCGGCGCTGCTATTGATGTTGACAATAAAGCTGATAAAGCTTTTTATAATAATGACGCAGATTCAGAGGAGTTGTTTTCTAACTCATCAGCAACTACAGCATCATCAGTTACAGATTTAAAAAACGAATTGGAAGATTTATATAAATAAATAGAACAAATTATTATAAAAAAAGCTGCATAATCTTATGCAGCTTTTTTTATTAATTCATTAAAATTATCTGGCTCCGCCAGGGCAATTCTTTTGCAAAAAATCTGTATAAATAGTAGACAGATGTTTGCGTGTTCCTTCTCCTTCTGATATACTGTGCGTCCTGTTTGGATAAGGCATAAACTGGAATTTCTTATCATATTTTATCAAGTTCATTCAGCATCGCTTCAGCGTTATCATAATGCACATTATCATCGCCTGTTCCATGTATAAATAATAAATTTCCCTGTAAGTTTTTTGCATAATATATCGGAGAGCCTTTTACATAATTATCCATATTTTCCTGTGGCAATCCCATATATCTTTCTTCATAAATATTATCATAAAATAAAAGATTATCAACTGCAGAAATGGAAATACCTGTTTTATAAATATCAGGATACTGAAACATAAGATTCAATGTAGATGAGCCTCCGCCACTCCAACCCCAAACAGCTACGCGGTCTTTATCAAAATAAGAATGTTCTGCAATAAGTTTTTTCGCAGCCATTGCCTGGTCATGAATATTGAGTCTTCCTATTTGCCCGTAAATTGATTTGCGCCATGCAGCACCCTTCAAAGAAGGCGTGCCACGGTTATCAACAGAAACCTGGAAATATCCTTCTTTTTCATATTGCCATCGTATAAAAAATTAACTGTGAGCCGTAGCTATCACCAACTGTAGATGCAGCGGGCTCGCTATATACATAAAAAACAACAGGATATTTTTTTGTGCTGTCAAAGTTATGCTGGCTTCACCATCCATCCATCAAGAGTAATGTTATCTTCAGTAGTTACTTTAAAGTATTCAACATTGTTATTTTCATCATCCGCATATGTTTTTGCAATACTTTTTCCTTCATCCAAAGCTTTATGATCAGGTAAAGAAATCCATTCTCTGCCAACATAAGGAGTTTTATAGTTGGAAAAAGTATGCAAAGCAAATTTTGCATAAGGAGAAATGTTATACTCATGCGTGCCTTTTTCATTTGCGGTGAAACCAATTCCAAGATTCCTTTTCCATCCATCTTTACTCTGTATAAATATAATTGAGTAGCATTATTTGGCGAAGCCATAAAATATACATAGTTATTTTTTTCGTCTATGCATTTTATGTTAGCAATATCATAATTTCCTTTTGTAACTAATGTTTCTTTTTTACCATCGCGGCTTATTAAATAAATATGCCTCCATCCATCTTTTTCACATACCCATAAAAAGTTTTTTCCATTGTTTATCCATTCCCATCCTGTTGGATCACCATCGTTCCATCTCGATTTAATATCTATCCATGCTGTATCGTTTTCAGTATAAAAGTTCAGTGGCGGCACCCGTGGTGACATTGCAATAGAAAAGTTTGCTTTCATTTTGTTTCCTGTTTAATTGCTGAACAACTAATTCATCAGAATTATTTGCCCATTCCATTCGTGGAAGATAATGCTGCTGCGGATCTCCGGGAATATCCATCCATTTAATATTATCATTACTTACAGTGATAACCCCAATGCGAACTGGCGATGGCGGCTCACCAACTTTTGGATATTCAACAGGAATAACTCTTGAATATACCGAGTCAGTTGTATTGAGCATGTAGTAATCCCTGATCTTTGTTGCATCCACCTGCCAAAAGGCAATCACTTGCTATCAGGGCTCCAGCGAAATCCATCTCTGCAATCCAGCTCTTCTTCATACACCCAATCAAAAGTGCCATTGATAAATTTTCGAGTGCCATCTTTTGTAAGTGGCGTAATTACATGAGTTGATAAATCTTCAACATACAATATTATGCTCACTTACATAAGCAGCTTTGTTACCATCAGGAGAAATTTTTGCAAACATCAATGATTGTGATGGCAATCCTTTTCCAAGTTGTGTTAACTGGTTTGTAGCAATATTCAACATCCAGTAATCGCCTCGTGTATGATAGCGCCAAACTTTGGCAGTGTTGGTGAAAATGAGTACATTTTATAATCAGGTGAAAAGCTATAGATATCGAATTTTAATGGTGCATAGCACCTGCAGGTGTCAGTTGCTCTTTTTTAACAATAATGGTTTCAGCATTTGTTTTAAATCCGTTCTTACAATATTACCTTCTTTAAATGCAGGAAAGCATTTCCATCATGCTGTCCAGTTAACTTCCTTTGCACGAAATTGGAAAAAGCCTTTTGAATAAAATAAAGCAAGAATAGAAGATGACTAAAAAATATTTTTTATTAAGCATTATTTTTTTTTAAAATTAAAAATAATTAATCAGGCGTTATGAGCTTTACCATTTGTGTAAATGTGTTTTTAAATTTGTAAGTATGAGTGAAAAAGAAAAAGTAAGAGCGGATAAATATTTGTGGTCTATTCGTATTTTTAAAACAAGAAGCCTTGCTGCTGATGCTTGTAACCATGAAAAGTAAAATGCAATAGCATAACAGTAAAACCCTCGAAAACAGTGAACATTGGCGATGAATATGAAGTAAAAACAGAAGCAAAAAAATGGCTGATAAAAGTTACCGGTTTGCTCCATTCAAGGGTTCAGTATTCAGAAGCCATAAAATTTTATATTGATCTTACACCTGAAGAAGACAAAGCAAGATAAACGCCTCATCATTTGTTTTTAATACCGGCAAAAGAAAAAGCAAACAGGGAAGACCTACCAAAAAAGAAAAGAGTAACCTGGATGAGCTTATGGAATAAGTGATGATTTTTTTTGCAGTGTACATTTGATGTATGAAAATTGATATTATTTCTGTTATTCCTCAATTGTTGGAAAGTTTTTTTTCTCATTCCATTTTGAAAAGAGCTCGTGAGAAAGCTTTGCTTGAAGTGAATACTTACAACCTTCGTGACTATACAAATTATAAACATGGACAGGTGGATGATTACCAGTTTGGCGGTGGTGCAGGTTTAGTGATAATGATAGAGCCGTTAACAAATGCTATTGAAGCGTTGCAAACAAAAACCGTCTATGATGAAATTATTTTTCTGACACCTGATGGTGAAAAGTTTAATCAGAAAACTGCTAATGCTTTATCATTAAAAAAAAACTTGTTGTTGATCTGCGGACATTACAAAGGTATTGATCAAAGAGTGCGTGATCATTTTATTACTAGAGAAATATCTGTTGGTGATTATGTGTTAAGTGGCGGGGAGCTGGGCGCAGCAATACTTACAGATGCTATTGGAAGATTATTGCCAGGTGTTCTTAATGATGAAACGTCTGCACTTACGGATTCCTTCCAGGATAATTTATTAGCACCACCTGTTTATACAAGGCCAGAAAAATTTCGTGAATGGAAAGTGCCGGAAGTTTTAATGAGTGGTAATCATGCAAAGATTGAACAGTGGAGATACGATGAATCAATACAAAAAACTAAAGAAAGACGACCGGATTTATTAGATTGATATTTATAAATTAAAGTGCCTTCCATGTTCATCGTAGGGAAAGCACTTTAATTATTAAATGAACCGAGCCAGCCAGTAATCACTAAAAGTTCGATACTTAATTTGATGGTTTGTAAAGCTTATCATCCACAGGCTGGTTAATTTCAATTTTATCAAACGTCATAGAACCTGCGCCCATCCCGGTTCCTTCGGTAGTAATCGTTTGTGGAAACATAACACCATTAAAATCTTTATAATCGCTCAGGTCGGTTATAACTTCTACCGGTTTACCATCTCCATTTTGGCCGCCCATATCACTCATCTGTCTTGTTTGTATGAGCA
The DNA here is from genome assembly GCA_963823975.1 of uncultured Chitinophagaceae bacterium. Classification (GTDB taxonomy): domain Bacteria; phylum Bacteroidota; class Bacteroidia; order Chitinophagales; family Chitinophagaceae; genus Ginsengibacter. The sequence continues at coordinate 252,043 of CAWGNP010000002.1, forward strand.
TGTTGGTTTTTGTATCAATGTAATAAGTAAGTTCTTTCCCAGCTGCATTAGTAAGTTTCACTTTATATGCTTCTTTGCCACCGATAGTTTCTTTGCCATCAAGCGTTGCTTTATAACCTTTGGCCGCATAATCGACAAGTGGGCCGGCAATGTCAAGCTGATCCTGCAAATTTTTTAGTCTTGCCTGAGGCATATCTTCAGCCTTATCAGAGCGCATAGGAATATACGTCCAGCCTTTGTCAGGAGTAATAATCGTATATCCTGAATTACCACCAAATTCAAAATCAACACGATTGAGCTTGCCATTAACCTTTGTAACCTTTACCTGCACTTCGTTTCCCATCATTTGCCTTGTTCCTTCAAGGTACAAAGTTTTGATAGCTGTAAGTTTGTCCTTTCCGCCACGTGCAGCAATATATTGGTTGATAACATCATCTACCGATTGGCCATTAACAAACTGTACTACTACTAAAGAGAATATAAAAACAATAAAAATAATTATGTTTTTCATGCTAAAAATTTATTGCAAGATAAACCAATACAGTAATGCATTACTTTTTTCAGGTTTATTTTAGTAAAAAATTAAACCATTCATTTTTAAAAATAAAACGATGACGTTTGAGGTAAAGGGAAATATTGTTGATATCGAAAACAAAAAAATTTATTACGGTTTAATAAAAATTATTGAAGATAAAATAAAATCAATAGATAAAATTGATGACTGAACAAAAAGACGCACACTTACATTTTACCCGGCTTTATAGATGCGCATGTTCACATAGAAAGCTCCATGCTTGTTCCATCAGAATTTGCAAAGCTTGCCGTCGTTCATGGTACCGTTGCGACAGTAAGTGATCCCCATGAAATAGCCAATGTATGCGGGCTTCAAGGGGTGCAGTATATGATTGATAATGGTAAAACTGTTCCTTTTAAATTTTATTTCGGTGCACCAAGCTGTGTGCCTGCAACGGATTTCGAAACTGCCGGTGCATTATTAAATGCAAAAGAAGTTGATGAGCTTCTTAAGAAAGATGAGATTGGTTATTTAAGTGAGATGATGAATTTTCCAGGCGTGCTTCATCATAATGAAGAAGTGATGGCAAAAATTGATTCTGCAAAAATATATGATAAGCCGGTGGATGGACATGCACCTGGTTTAAGAGGAGAAGATGCCAAAAAATATATTGAAGCAGGTATGAGTACCGATCACGAATGCTTTACGAAAGAAGAAGCACGTGAAAAATTGCAATATGGAATGAAGATATTAATTCGTGAAGGGAGCGCTGCAAAAAATTTTGACGCATTGATTGATCTGCTAAATGATCACGAAGATAGCATGATGTTTTGCAGTGATGATAAGCATCCGGATAGTCTTGTAAACGGACATATTAATGAGTTATGCAAGAGAGCCATTGCAAAAAATATTGATGTTTTTAAAATACTGAAAGCTGCATGTGTTAATCCCGCAAAGCATTATAAAATGGCGGTTGGAATGCTGAAACTTAATGACAGCGCAGATTTCATTATGGTTAATAATCTTACAGATTTCAATGTGATATCAACCTATATTGACGGAAACCTTGTTGCAAAAAATGGTATATCAAAGATTGGAACCCATAAAGCATCTTTAATAAATAATTTTAATTGTAATAAAAAACATGTGTCTGATTTTTTATACAAAAAAAATGATGACGAGCCAATCGCTGTTATCGAAGCATTGGATGGACAATTGATAACCAATAAAATTTTCGTTAAGCCAAAAACAGAAAATGGTCTTTGTATAAGTGATTTAGAAAATGATATTTTAAAAATCGTTGTTGTCAATCGCTATAAAGAAGCTGCGCCAGCCATTGCATTTGTAAAAAATTTTGGTTTAAAAAGAGGAGCTATCGCTTCATCAGTTGCTCATGATAGTCACAATGTAATTGTGGTAGGCGCAGATGATAAAAGTATATGCAAAGCAGTAAATGTGATTATAGAAAACAAGGGTGGAATAAGTTGCATAAGTGATGAATTTGAGAAAATATTGCCGTTGCCTGTTGCAGGTTTAATGAGTAATGAGGATGGATATAAAATAGCTGAAATGTATACTGACATTGACGTTGCAGCCAAACGACTTGGTTCACAGTTATCAGCGCCCTTTATGACTTTATCATTTATGGCTTTATTAGTTATTCCTGATATTAAGCTTAGCGATTTGGGTTTATTTGATGTAAATGCATTTAGGTTTATAAATTAATTGTGGCTAAAGCATGAAGCATTACTTCATATATTTGCCAACTTAAATTTTTTTCATGTCAGTATTAGTAAATAAAAATTCAAAGATCATTGTGCAAGGCTTTACCGGAACTGAAGGTACTTTTCATGCTACACAAATGATTGAATATGGAACTAATGTTGTTGGTGGAGTTACTCCAAATAAAGGCGGCACAAAGCACCTTGATAAACCCGTTTTTAATACGGTGGCAGAAGCCGTAAAAGAAACCGGTGCTGATGTGAGTATTATTTTTGTTCCGCCGGCCTTTGCTGCCGATGCAATTATGGAAGCGGCTGATGCTGGAATTGCGTTAATAGTTTGCATCACCGAAGGTATTCCAGTACAGGATATGGTAAAAGTAAAGAGTTATTTATTAGATACTAATTCAAGATTGATAGGACCTAATTGTCCTGGTGTTATTACTGCCGATGAATGCAAAGTTGGTATTATGCCGGGCTTTATTTTTAAAAAGGGAAAAATAGGAATCGTCTCAAAGTCTGGTACGCTGACTTATGAAGCTGCGGACCAGGTTGCAAAGGCAGGTCTTGGCATATCAACGGCGATAGGTATCGGAGGCGACCCTATCATTGGAACAACCACCAAAGAAGCGGTCGAGCTTTTTATGAATGATGAAGAAACTGATGGCATTGTAATGATTGGTGAAATTGGTGGAAGCATGGAAGCCGATGCGGCAAATTGGATTAAAGAAAATTCAAGAAAGCCTGTAGTTGGTTTCATTGCCGGACAGACGGCTCCTGCGGGAAGACGTATGGGACACGCCGGCGCTATTGTTGGCGGCGCAGAAGATACAGCTGCGGCTAAAATGAAAATACTTGCTGAATGCGGCGTTCATGTGGTGGCAAGTCCCGCAGATATAGGGAAGACAATGGCTGAGGTGATGAAAAAATAAACGTGAGTTTTATATATAATAATTATAGATTCACTTCTTGGGTAGAATTTTCAAATTTTAATTTAATCTTGATTGTTCGAATGAGTATATAACCAATCCAAACTAATAAGATAGGCACTATCACCGAAAACATCCTGGTTTCAGCACTTCCTAAGATACTACCACCAAAATAAATAGCTGCAAAAAATAAAAGATATCGTACCGGGTAAAACAATTTTTTCCAATTTATGATTGTTGGAAGAAAGCAAAATAATGAAAGCAATACAACTATTCCGTTAAGTGGCAGACGTAAAAGCGTGCCGGGTGTTTGCAGCTTATATGAATATGGATAGTTGAAAAGAATGCGGCCAACATTACTAATGCAATTTTTTACATATTTCAAAGGATGTTCTTGAATATTTTTGATACTTATTTCTGTAAATCTTTTATCCTGTTTCAATACGGAATACTTATTTAGCTCTGCGAAATCCTGCCAGTGATTTTGAGAAATAAAATAGTTATAATCAGGTATGTGCTCAGCATTCCCGTAATTTTTGTACAATTCAAAGCGGCTATAATGATACCTGGTTGAGTTTGTATCGTTTAAGGGTTTGGGGTTTGCATTCCAATCACCATATTCATTTTCATAAGGCGTGCTCATCCAATACATATTATTACCGCCTAACGAACTCCAATAAAATAGTTTGCCTGTTAAGTTGTAAGTGTGTATTAAATAAGGCACTGTTGTAATAAGTGCAATAAGGGTTATAGTGATGCCGCGCCTATAGTTACCGGCTTTTTGTTTTATAAGCCATAGCAGACCATTACCAATTATCATTACCAGCATTACATAGCCGAAGATAGGTTTGGTCAAAGCAATGTATCCCATCACAATGCCTGTATATGTAATATAAAATTTCAGCTTTTTAATTTTTCCATGGTTGAATAATTTCACCATATTAAAAATTAATAAGCAGATTAAAAACGTAGTAAAAACTTCAGGTAAAATAAATATTATATTCTCGTAAGAATTGTAATAACATGCCCAAAAGAGGCTTAATAATAAAGCCATACGAAAGGAGACAAGGTCTTTCAAAGCTTTAAATAATAAAATCACTGAGAAGTAATAAATTATTGCATTGAATAAAGTGATGCAAATAAGAGGAAGATGCAGGGCTACAAACGGAATTAATATGATAGAATAGCCAGGTCCGTTTCCTAAAATATTAAAATCAATGTCTGTTTTAGGCAAAGTGCCATCATAAAGATACCTGGCGTATAATAAATATCTTCCTTCATCTCCTGACATGCCTTCTGTAGGAAAAATAAGAACTAAAATGATATAAAGAATTAAAAAGGGGGCAAAAATTAGAAATGGATTTCTAATTTTTTTCAAAGAATCTATCATTACATATTATTTAATATCATCTCTATCAAACTATAAATTATTTTTTTCTTTTTTTTGTGAAATTCCTAAGTGAAAAAGCTCTTCAAAATATCGCTTGCTTTGTAATGATAAAAAGCCTACGCTTAGAAATTGTATGGCTATGATAAATGTAATTCCTCCTATTAAAAAAGATTGAGGATTTTTTTGAAATTGAATGTATAAGCTTTGGGAAAAAGAACTCCTGGAATTGCTGGCTGTTATATAAGATAAGGTGTCGTAAAGAAGCCAAACAAGCTCATATAGTGACAACAGTAGTAAGAACACTCCTATTCCCATAAAAAAAATATAGGGCCTGAAAATAAATCCAGACATCAGGCCAGAAAAAAATCCTCTTAATACTTTCAAACTTGACTGTCTTTTGCCAGCATATTTATTTTGCTCTGTCCAGTCAAGGTGTGCAGGTATTTCTATAATTCTTGCCCGAAGTATCATAGACTTATAAATGATTTCCGGATTTATTTCGTAGTCCTTGGTTTTTAGGTTCAACGATTGAATGAATGAACGCCTGTAGGCTCTTACCATGCCTGTAAATGTATGATACTTATCTTGTGATGCCAGCCTCATAAATTTATTGACCCACTTGCTCATTACTTTCCTTAAGAAAGGTACTGCCGTTACTTTTCCGCCTTTCATATAAGGGGAAGCGATAACTATATCTGCAACACTTTCTATAAGTTTATCAGCCATAATTTCTACATACTCAACAGAATAGCTGAGATCCACATCAAGAACAACTAGTATTGTTCCTTTGGAATGACGAAACCCGGTTTGTAAGGCATGGCCAAGATTAAGATTTACCGGATGATGAATAACCCTTATGTTACTATTTTGCTCAGCAAGATGATCTGCAATTTCTCCTGTTTTATCCTTGCTGCCATCATTTATTATTAATATTTCCCATTGATATTTATTTGCTTTACTCTCAAGAAATTTTGTTATAGTATTTAAATTTATCTCAAGGATAGCCTCCTCATTATAGCAAGGCAATATGATGCTAAGAGACGTTTTTTTCAGCAGATCCATAATCTTATTGTTTAAGTAAAAATTAAAAAGTAATGGGTTTATTTACTTTTAAATTTTACTTCTTTGGCAGATGTTTTTAATCTAAACGAAGAATAAGTCATTTTATTAAAAATTAAACCAATTTTTTTCAAGCAACTCCAATTTATTCACAGCTCTCATGCTGAATCCATAATGAAATCTGGCACCGATGTATTTGTCTGAAAAGGCCCACAGCATCAAAATAATCCATAAAAATAAACTGAGAAGAAAGAGGCTATAGTAACCAATTCCATATAGAACAAACAGCAACATTATATTAAATATATTATGCCTAAACCTTTTTTGAATTAGAAGATACAAAAGGGCAGGAAGCAATATAGGAATATAAAAATCTTGTGTATTAGGATATATCAAGAGCATCATTGGCAAAAAAACCAAAAAAGAAAAAATGCCCGCTTTTCTGGCTAAATTTTTCGATGAAAAAATCGTTATTATAGTTATTAGAATACTTAAAACAAATGTAAGGATTTTGGCACTTTTAAAATTTGCATAGCCAAAAAATCTAAGTTGTAATCTTAGCAGAATTCCATTAAGAGATTCGATGGTGTCTTCATAAAATAAGTTATCGGGAATGCGACTTGTAGGCGGTGATATAAAATAATTCGCAAAGGCACTATAGCCAAAAAACGCAAAGGATATTATGAGAATTATCAATCCCATTATAGCGAAAGATTGGATTATTTTCCATTTTTTATAAATAATAAAATACAGTAGAAGTATAATGGCCAATGGTTTAATCATTACTAAAATCGCCAGGAAAGTTCCCGCTTTCCAGTTGTTAAGATGCTGAATTAATAATATTAAAAAGAACAAAAAAACACTTATTGTTTGGCTATAAGTTATCGCTGAAGTTATACTGGGAAACAATAAAATCAGAATTAGTGAAAAATAGATGGTAATGTTTTTATTATAAATTTTACTGATGTTAACCCGATAATATTTTGCTAATAAGAATACATCTGCGATTAAAAAGAGAACAATGAATGTTTGCCAGATAAGATAGCCAGTTTTAAGATCAAACATGCCAAGCGGTAAAAACAGAAACATTGAGGGTGGCGGGTACCAAAAACCTACATTAACAATTTCAGGAATAAAGCCCACATCTACCTTTGCCCGCAAATTGAGCTCGTTATAAAAATTCATAAATACGTGTGGATCGTAAAAATTTTCTTTGGATATTCCAACTTTCCCAAACAAATAAAAGCTTATGAAATCCCATTGAGGTATATGAAGGAAAGTGAGTGCCAGTGTGTATACAAGATAGCAGCACAGGAAAAGCAAAATACCTAGTGTTATATCGGTAAGTAGGTGTTCAAACTTGTTTTGCCTGAAAGTAGAAAAGTAAAACAAGATGCTGCAAGTAAAAAAAAGTAAAGGCTTGAAATAGGACGGATTTACTTTAAGCAAGTAAAAGAAAAGTGGAAATAGAAAGCCAATACAGAAACCGATAATTATCCAAAACAGTGATATAAAATGATTCTTTGGGAAAGCTTTTTCAAACATATTTCTTCGTCAAGGTAAACTCAATAGTGTTTTCAATTTTATATTGAAAGAAATAAGATTAATCCTGCAATAAAAAAAATACAATAACTGGTTACATCTTTTATAGCAAAAATAATAGGGTCGTCAGTCATTTTACCATGATTAGTGATGTGCCATATCCTGGTTATCCAAAATAAAAATAACAGGCTTATAGTCCACAATAATTTTGGCTTTGAATAAAGCAACGCTACTTCAGGGCTATTTATGTATAGAGAAAATACAATGATTGCTAAAAAACCGCTGGCTATTCCCATTGTTTGAAGTAGCGAAAGATCTTCTATTGAATATTCTCTTCTTTTGTTCTGTCGGGTCAATTCTTTTTTTATAAGCATAAGTTCTGCGTATCTTTTTACTAGCGCCAGGCTTAAAAACATAAATGTGGAAAATGAAATGAGCCAGTATGACAAAGCAACATTAATAACAATAGCGCCCGCATACACTCTGACCGAATATAATAATGCTAAAATAAATACATCGTATATCGCGATTTTTTTTAGTCGTGCTGAATAAAGAAATGAAATAATAAAATAGACTAATACTACAGCTAAAAAATATAAACTGATTTCTGCAGCAATTGCTAATCCTCCAATTAAAAATAACACTGCTAATACAATACCTGATGAAATAGGTAAATTTCCCGCTGCCAAAGCCCGGTATTTTTTTCGGGGATGTAGTCTGTCAGATTCAAGGTCTGATAGATCGTTGCATAAATAACCTGCAGATGCTACAAAGTTGAATGCAAAAAATGCCAGCGTTAATTTGAAAAATGAATCAACGGAATGAAACGTATGCGATGTTATCAGCGGAACAAATAATAATAAGTTTTTTATCCATTGATAAACCCGGGCAGCATTTGCATAAGTTTTTAAGGAACCTTTTTTTGAGTTCCATATATATTTAAGATTAGATTTTTTTCTTGCTCTTCTTTCTAAGGACCAATTTGGATTTACCAAATATGAATATCGCGATGAAGCCAATATTACCAAATCAGAATTAGAATTTCCAATATAATCAAAGTTAGCCTCGCCATAATTTTTGATAAGTATATCTAATTTATTTTTCCCTTTCAGATTTATTGATTCCGTGCCATATACTTCGTCAAATATGGAATATACTTTCGAAATTTCTGAAGCATTCGCTTTCAAAGATGCAGTGGCTAATACAAGTTTTCTTCCCCTGCTGTTTTCTTTTTTAAGAAAGCTTAGTAATTCAGCATTATAGGGCAACGATTCATGATTTATAGAAACGATAGAAAATATTTTATTCTTTAAATATACTTTTCCTTTGAATGACCAAAAAATACAATGAAAAATGTAAAGTGGATTTTTTTTCAATAATAAAATCAAAGCCTCATACAATAAATCTGTTTCGATTAAAGTGCCATCAAGATCCACTATCAGCGGTATATCACTCTCAGAATTTTCAGCCATTACAATTCAATCTTAATTATTTTATAAGAGGATAAAACAAATTTTAAAGAATGTATCCGGCTTTTAAATAGGAAGGAAGGTTAAGTTACGTCATTTTCTTAAAACTGCGTGAAAAAATGTGCAAAGTATTTATAGATATAACTACTATAAGCAGCACAAGCAATTAGCTCATAAGAGAAGATTCAAAATATCCAGGCTTATAAAAAGAAATATAGTTAGAATTTATTTATCACATACAAAAGGTTGCTAAAGTTATCGGTATGATTAAGCAACACTTTTTGAGAACTCAGACATATTAACGAGATCATAATGATCTTGCAACTTTTTTATGGCATATTTGAATACCTTAATTTTTTTATCACTTTTCAAATTCATACCCGGGAAAAAAGCTAACGATTTGATTTTATCACCTCCAATTAAATCAAGCGGATGTAACAAATAGCTTGGGCTGGTAGAAGTAATTTTACATAACAAAAGAGCTAGGCTTAAATAGGTTTTCATTAACACATTTGAAATGCCACTTAAATAAACAAGATAACTTAGGTGAAATGGAATGCGCAAAACAGGCACGGTCGTTACCGGAATTTCAAGCAATTTATTATTATTTTTCAAACTGGTGGAAATATGGTTTATTCGATCTCAAGCCATCATTAAATTTTCCGAATAATTCTTTTCTTGCTTTCTTTTCTGATTCAGGGTAAGTCTGATTTCGCAAAGTAATAACTTCTTGCCAAAGGCCCTATCCAGGTTGGGAAAGTAGAAGCATCATACAAATAGTTTCTTTTCTTCAAGACTTCTAGCAAATCATTACTCCAGCTAAAGCCAGGCCCGCGAAAGCCAATAGGACGCTTGCCGGTAACATTAAATATAGCTTCTTCAGCATTTGAATTTCTTTCTCTATTTTTTCATAGCTATATGTTTGCAGCCATGATTCATGATGGTAAGAATGATTGCCAACTTCATGGCCTCTTTCTGTAATCATTCTTAAATACTTCCTGTTATCTTCCTATTCGGTATCTTTTCCCACAATAAAAAAAGTAATTTTTAAATTGAGTTCATCCAAAACATCAAGAACATGCGGAATAAAAATATCGAAGTAGGAAGGATATTTATCCCATCCTTCATCGCCGTGAATTTTCATGTATGACCATTGATTATCGAGGTCAAGTGAAATGCTTGCTATTGGTTTTCTTTTTAGCCATTATTCTTTAATATTTCTTTCAGTTTATTTTCTGCAACCTGTATGGTTTCATTCACATTCAGTGTTCCATTAATGATCTGTGCAGAATTAATTATATAATAATTGTCAATGGAAGTGGTAATTCCGGGAACATTTTTGAGATAATTAATAGTAGGCAATGCAAACACAACACGCGCTTTTGAAACTCCCCAAAAAAGAAGGTCATCTTCACGAAATTTGCGGGTACATTTTAAATAATGCACCAAGAAATATTTTACGAAGCGATGCATCATCTTTATCAAACAACGGATCATCGTGATTCTACATATTTAGGCAGATAGATTAAATGCTTGCCGTTCACTTCTTTTTTATCAATAAGCGCCGTCATTTCTATTACACCTGTAAACGGAGGCCAGTTATCAGTGATATTTGTAACGTAATAAGGAGAAATGATTTTTTTAAGTAAAACAGATGGACAAATAACTCCAAGATATTTTACATCATTATGCTTTTGTTTTTCCTGTTCAGTTAATTGCGGAGCAAGACTTACAGAAACCTGTGGCGATAAGGTTGAAATAACATGATCGAATGTTTCAGAATTTTCGTCTGTTACAACTTCTATCTTTCCGCTGGAATTTTTTGAGATCGATTTTACCTGGTGAATTATATTTAATGGCAACTCCTGTTTCAATAAGATAAGTTGTAAATGTGTTGTTTATTTTTTCATAACCGCCGGTTATATAACCAAACATTTCCTTTTTTAAACCGCTTTTTCTTGCTGCATACATGCGTTGAATAGTCGTCCAGATAAAAGCTGCAGAAGTATTTTTATAATTTTCGCCGAGCTTTGCTTTAAGCAAGCGGCAGCCAGATTTTTTCAAATACCCTTTTTCCCGACCATTAGTTAACCAGTCAGCTACCAAAATATTTTCAAGTTTTTGCCAGTTCTTTATTTTGGAAGCAACAAAAATTGTTAATCCTAAGCCGGAATTTATCAATGAGATTAATTGGGGGAAATTTAAAAAACTCAATAATATTGGACATTGAATACAATTTGCCTCCTGAATAAAAACCTGTCTTCGTTTCAACCCATCGCAAATCATCTTCCAAGTCCAATCTCTGTAAGAATTTTCCTGGTATTCAAATCCGACATAAGGATCACATGATAAAATTTGTCCCAGATAACATCATCCATTTGCCATGAGCTGGTAAGTCCTCCGACTTTATCTGCCGATTCGTAAATGGTAACGTCATATCCCTGCTGTGAAAGCCGCAATGCCAGGGTCATTCCAAGCATGCCGCCACCAATAATTGCCCATGTTTTTTTATCCTTGCATCATCTCAATTTAAATCGTTAATTATTCTTACCATTTTTTTTGTTACATTTTTTCCAAAAACATTCTTTTGTTTTTTAGGAGTTTTGAATGAAGAAATCTTAGAGGCGATTTTTTCATCGGAAGGATTAACCAGCAAATTCCATTTTTCTTCCACCGTTTCTACCCATTCAGTTTCCGTGCGTAAAGTAATACAGGGCTTTTTAAGTAATATAAGCTTCTTTTTGAATGCCGCCGGAATCAGTTATGATTCTTTTTGAGAATTTTCAAGAGCAATAAAATCCAGATATCCTATGGCTCAATTATCTGGATGCTTTCAGAAATTGAAAATGAATCTGCGAGCATTTTTCTTGTTCTTGGATGAACAGGAAATATTATTTTTTCTCCAAGCTCACCTAATTGATCAAGCAGATATTTTCAAAATGTTTGTATTATCAACATTGTAATTTCGATGCAGTGTAAGCAGGTTATATTCTTTATCTTTCAAGATGTAAATCGGAAATAACAGAAGATTTTTCAAGAGCGATTTCAATATTGTTTTTCATAGTATCTACCATAATATCCCCGGTAAAAAAGGTGTTTTTTTTCAGCCCTTCTTTTTTAAGAATATCAACAGCAGTTTGTGTAGGAGCAAAAAGATATTTGGAAACATGATCTGCAACAATACGGTTGATTTCTTCAGGCATATTTTTGTTATAACTTCTCAGGCCTGCTTCAATATGTATAATAGGGATATTTAGCTTCGATGCAGCCATTACTCCTGCCAGGGTTGAATTGGTATCACCAAACACAATAATAATATCAGGCTTGTTTTTCAACATAGCAGCTTCAAGTATGCTTCATCATTTCTCCTGTTTGTGCAGCTTGTGTGCCAGGTGCTAGTATTCAAGTGAATATCAGGTTTCCTGATTCCAAGATCCATGAAAAATTTTTTCCGACATGGCATAATCATAATGCTGCCCGGTATGAACAATAAATTCTTCATGCGAAGCCTGCAAGCGCTGATGATAAAGGTGCAAGTTTGATAAACTGCGGCCTTGCACCAACAATGGAAAAGATTTTCAAGTAAATCTATTTAGCGTTTAAATAAGCTTTTTGAGCAAGCACACTTGAGAAGCCATTGAAGGAGGGAACAGATTCTATAGGATCTGCATCGGCAATTTCACAACCTGTCGAACAAGTTTTTGCCAAGTCTTTGTACATCTTCAAACTTTACTTTGTTATATTCATCGAACGCATAATTTTCATTATAAAAATTAATTAAACCAAGCAGTTCATAAGCTAATCCTTTTTCCATCGTGCGGAAGCTTTCATACACAAATTTTACAAAATCATCGGATGGATTTTCTGTTCCTTTGCCAATACCTGCATATTCTTTCACATCATTTTTGAACTGGCATTTTTTATAAATATTTGATGCATCCAAAATGCCTTGCACATTATTTGCTGAAAGGATTAGTATCAAACTTATCAATGTATTCTTTATGTGCTGAACATATAAAAACATAATCTGCAAACTCCAAAGCCTTGTTCAAATCATGAGTAAGATGATCCTGTTGATTGATACTTTAATAAATTCTGATCATCTTATTTTACATAAGGATCGTGCATTAAATATTGCACATTATTTTTCCTTAGATAATTTGCAAGAGCAAGAGTGGGAGAGTTCCGCGTATCTTCAGAATTGAAACGATAGGCTACTCCAAGAAGTGCAATTTTTTTATCCTGAAAGTTCCGAATGTTTTTTCAGCCTGTTTAAAAGTATGGCTGGCGAAGCATCATTGATTAATCTGGATGCAAGTATCAGACTTGTAGATGTATCATTTCCTTTTTGGAAATTTCTCCACCACAGTAGAATGCCATCTTTTGGCAAACAATGCCCGCCCACTCCCAGCATAGGAATCAACAAACCACCGCTTGGTACCGCATTCGGATCAGTAGTTGCATTATCCGATTGCGAAAGCAGATCATTTACCTTGTCTCTTACTTTATAAAAATCAATATTGTGCTCATCACAGTATCTTACTATTTCAGTTGAAAAAGCAATTCTCACATCCCGATATGCATTTTCAAGTGTCTTTACAATTTCAGCAGTGATACTATTTGTTTGAAAAACGTTCCGCTTTTGTTACAATGTGTTTATAAAGCTTTGCAATAAGCTTTGGTGTTTCCGGATGAAGGCCACCGGCAAGCTTATCTGATTCACGGATTCTTTCAACAAGCCTTCCTGGCATTACCCTGTTTGGGCTATTCCCTAAAAGAATATCTTTCCCTTCTTCCAATCCGTATTTTTTAAAATATTCTCTGAACAGTGTATCCATTGTTGTTGGCGCGAGAGTAGATTCAAAAACAATCAAAGGAATTTTTGAAGCCGGTTTATTTTTTAAAGCTTCGCCCAATTTTTCAAGACGCACCGAACATAGGCCCATAATCTGGCTCGAAGCCGCTTTCATTTTTATCAGTTTGAACAGAAACTAAAATAACATCAGCATCTGAAAGAACTGAAAAATCAGAACTGGCAGAAAGAGTCCTGCTTTTACTGCTTCATGGGTAATGTCATCCAGTTCCGGTTCGATGCCGCCTATAACAGATTTTCCATTCATTGATTGCTTCTACTTTCCATCCTGAATTTACTGAATCTCTTTGCACGACAATCACTTTAGCAGGCTGATCAGTACCTATTTTTATTTCTGCATCGGCTAACATTGCAGCCATTGGCATACCAACAATTCCTGGCCCTATAACTCCTATTTTTTCAACCTTCCATGTTTCTAAACTTATAGGTGCTTTATTTTCTTTCATGTTTTTAAAATTGTAATTGAATTCTATTTAATATTGATTTAAATATGTAACGTAAATATTTTAATAAAATTATTTATCAATAAATTGATTGTACCATAGCTCTAATGATAAGATTCCCCACAGGCCTCTTCCAAATGGCTGTTCTGTATTGATTAAGTTTTTCTATGTTTTGAGTATTTAAAATATTTCTTTCTTTTGCTTTTTTAGATAACAACACATCCATAATAAAATCTTTGCTTTTATTTTTTGACCAAATGATGTAATGGAACGGGAAATCCCATTTTATCTTTTCGCTTCATGATTTCTTCGGTAATAATATCTCCTATTGTTTTTTTAAGTAAATATTTCATTTCTCCTCCTTTAAATTTCATGCTGGCGGGCATTGTAGATATAAGATCTACAATTCTTCTATCAAGCAAAGGCACTCTTGATTCAATTGAAACGGACATGCTTACACTGTCCTCAACCTGCAACAGGCCAGGCAAGGCTGCCCTGCATATCAAAATGGGTCATTTTATTAAAATAACTTTTTGTATCAGGGTCATTAAAATAATGGGCAAACTTTTTAAACATTATGGCATCATGGCAACTTGGTTAATATCTTTATGAAGATATTCCGTTGTTGCACCCATCCTGTTTATAAAATTATAATAGCGCCTGTCCATTGGTTCAAAGGCATCAGATTTCCAAAAGCTTTTCATCATGGGAATATATTGTTTTAATGAAGGAAGTTTGGCAGGATTGAGATCCAGCGACACAATATGCTCTTCTTCTTCATTAGATTCGTTTATTGCACCCTTTAAGCGCCTGTTCAAGATAAGCAATCATATACCTGGCATATCCACCAAAAATTTCATCGCCGCCCTGACCGCCTAAAATAACTTTTACATGTTTGGAAGCGAGCTTTGAAACGATATATTGCGGAAATAGCCCCGGGCCTGCAACAGGCTCATCAAGATGGTAAATTAATGTTGGAAGCAAATCAATAAATTCCTGTTCGGTTGGAAAAATCTCAAACAATTCAGAATGGGCGGCCCTTGCGGCAATACGCGCATATTTCAGCTCATTAAATTCAGGGCCTTCCTTAAAAGCACCACTGAAAGATTTAAAAGATTTATTAAGAAATTTAGAAGCCATTATTGTTACAAGCGAAGAATCGATACCTCCGCTTAAATAGGTTCCAACAGGAACATCGCTCCGCAATTGTTGAGCGATGGTTTCATCGAGAATTTTTTTAAGTTCAGTTATAAAATATTCTTCATTATGATACTGATCAATTTTAAAATTGGGAATCCAATATTTTATTTCAGTTATTTTCCAGGAGTTCAAGTCAATGATCATGTAATGGCCGGGCTGAATCTTACAAATGTTTTTAAACATTGTTCCTTGCCCCAAGATGAACTGAAACGTAAGGTATTCATATAGGTTTTCTGTATCAGATGCTGCTTCAATTTCCGGATGAGCAAGCAGCGCCTTTATTTCACTTCCAAATACAATTTTATTTTCATCATGAAACCAGTACAAAGGTTTTATTCCGAAATGATCTCTTGCTACAAAAATCTTATGCTTTTGTTTATCATAAATGATGAATGCAAACATTCCATTAAGAAGGTTTACAAAATCGTTTCCATGTTCAGCATATAAGTGTAAAATCACTTCCGTGTCGGAGGTAGTTTTAAACTGATGACCCTTTTTTATCAGGTCATTCCTAAGCTCAATGTAGTTATAAATCTCACCATTAAATACAATAGTGCAATCGTTATAGGTCATTGGTTGCTGACCTGTTGAAAGATCTATTATTGAAAATCTCTTGTGAAAGAAACCTATATTCTTGTCAACAAATATTCCATCTTCATCAGGGCCGCGATGATGAATCGTAGTTGCCATTTTAGTAAGGAGATGACTATCTACCTTTCTTTGGGTTTTATCAAGTATGCCTACAAATCCGCACATATATTTTATCTGATGTTAGTTATTATCTGGAGTTTAAAAGATTGATGTATCATTAACGATACATATTTAAAACATATTGCACCTGCAATTTAAAAAGCATTTTTATCGCCTTTGATAATATAATAACCAGTAAGAAATAAAATTTGAATATCCAGCCAAAACGTCCAGTTTTCCAAATACCAAAGGTCTTTAGCCACACGCATTTTTATCTGCTCCGGGTTTGTTATTTCACCTCTATATCCGTTTATCTGTGCCCAGCCTGTTATGCCTGGTTTTATAAATTGCCGAATCATATAATCATCAACTACTTTTGAATAGTCAGCAGTATGTTTTAGCATGTGAGGCCTTGGACCTACAAGGCTCATCTCGCCAACAAAAACATTTAAAAACTGGGGTATTTCATCCAGGCTTGTTTTTCTTAAAAACTTGCCGATTTTGGTAACCCTGGAATCATTTTTTGTGGCTTGCCTCAGATCAGCTTCTTTATTGTTTTTCATGCTTCTGAATTTCAGGCAGTAAAATGGTTTTTTATTTTTTCCAGTACGCAGTTGTTTAAAGAAAATAGGAAACCCTGATTCAATAAAAATGAGTAACCCTATAATTGGTAATAACCATGATAAGAAAAATATAATGACGAACAAGCTTACTGTAAGATCAAGCGCTCTTTTTTTAATGCGGTTTCCTACATCATCAAGAGGCTCGCTTCTTAAAGATAGAACAGGTAAATCGCCGAAATAATCAATATGTACCTCGCTTGTAATGAATATAGAAAGATTAGGAACTATTTTAAATCGAATGCACTCTTTCTCTGCCTGGTACATAAGGCTGTAGATACTTTTATCTTCTTCAGGTGTAATGGTTGAAAATATTTCCTGTACCCCGAATTCTTTAGCTACGTTTAAAGTTTCATCTACATTGCCAAGCACAGGATAATTAGAAAGCTCATGTATGTTGTTTTGATTTTCTACATAGCCGATTACCTGCGTGTTTAAACTGTTTTCTTCAAAATATTTAGCCAGCTTTTTACTTATATCATTGTACCCGAGGATGATTACTTTTTTTTGCAAATAATCCCTTGTCTTGAAATAATTCTTTATTCCTAAATAAAGAAACCGATCAGTAATAAGGCCAGCACCAAACAAGGTTACGGTTACAAGAATATACAATCTTGAGATGATAATATCCCTGGAAAAATAGAGGTAGAACAAAATAGAAACAACCCATATAATATATACTTGTATGGTTCTTTTTGTAAAAATCTCAAAACTCATAATTACTTTATTTGAATACGTTCTTAGTACAAAAGATAAAAAGAGCCAGGAAAAATTAGAAACAGCGAGGTATTCCAAATAAATGTATAGGGTTTCATTTTTAATAGAGTCGCTAAAAAATATTTTTATTACCAAATACAAAATATTTAGTATTAAAAAATCTAATACAACTAGTGAAGTTTGTAAGTTTCGTTCAAACTGCCTGTTCATTTATTTTTTATTGTAAACTATTTAAAAGTTATGTTTAGCATGAAACTTTGATAGAATTATATATTAACCATACTATCAAACTCATGAATATACTTGACTGTTTGACTTATGTTTGCTCTTGATGATGCACCAAATAATATTGATTCAATATTGGGTAATTCGCAAACATATTTTAGCGCATCTTTTGCGTTAATAGCACCGCCTGCAAGTACCTGCATAGCAATCGCCCGAAATTTTTTTGTTTTTAAAACATGCTCGTACTTTTCTTTACCTCCAGACATTCTAAAACCTGCAAGGTTTATTGATGAACATATTATAGGATTACTAATGCCGGCATTTTCGAGAGTTTCCAATAGACTTGGCATATTCATAGTGATAAAGCCTGCCTCCGCATCATATTTTTTTTGCACATAATCATGAAAAGCTTTTAAAATCTCTGTCATGCCAAGACCAAGTAAAAGGTCAGTAACCACATTTTGTAAAAAAATAACCGGTGTATCAATTCCTTTAAACATTTTCATTTCAGCATCAATAAGCAACTCCATTATAGACGTGTAATCTTTAGAAAGGTAAGCAACACCTCCTTTAAATAATGAGCCGAAAAAATTACCGGGAACGTATTGTTTTAATGATCCTGCTATACCCAGCTCTGTTACTGCATTGGCATATTTGTGTGCGTAAGGCATGCAGGGAAAAATTTTATAACCCTGATATTTTGAAGGATTGCTCCGTATAACATCGCAAATATTTGCTATCCTATCGTGAGTGGTGCACATAAAGGTGTTTAAGCCTTCTTCCCGCGCCACATCCAACGTTTTAATAATTGCTTCATCATCTCTAAACCGTATTGATTGTGCCCGTGACTTTTCATCACTTATATGGTTAACAGCAAAAAACTGATTATCTCCAAAAAGTATTCTATCCATTTCTAATTTTGTTTTGCGTTGTCAAAAATCATTTCTATTACTTTATCAGTATATTCTCCCTGCTCAAAGGTGTTATAGCTTCCCTGTACTTTGTTTTTTACATTGCTTACAAAGTATTCCATTTGTGCGCTATACTCTTCTCCTCTTAAATAAAAATCAACAGGAATTGCGAAATCAGTTATATATTTTGTTGTCCATCCTTTATCCAGCTTTTCAGCGTTATTTTCTTCCTTTACATATATTTTTATTTCCGTAGCATCGCAAATGATTTTCCCTTTTTTGCCTAAAATTGTCAAGGAAGTTGACATTTTTCTATAAGTATCCTCGCTCCAGTTCACAAGCAGCACACCTGAAATTCCGTTTTCTAAAGTCAATAAGGAATAAACAGCATCATCAACCCCCTTTGAATAAATGCTTTTTAAAAGCGTACCATTAATCTTAACAGGTTTGCCTAATATTTCCTGAATGAGATTGAGAACATGAGCTGCATAATCTGAAGTGCAACCACCTCCTTCACCAGGATTAGATCTCCAGGTACTTCCTTTTTCTTTTGTTACAACAGGGCCATAAGCCTCGCCGGTAAAATGAACGATGTCTCCAATAATTTTTGCATTGAGTAATTTTTTCAATTCTCTGAATGTGCCGATAAAATGGTTGTGATAACCTACCTGGTTTACAAGATTTCTTTTTGCAGCGAGCTTTGTAAGTTCGATGCCTTCCTTAGACGTAAGACTGAAGGGCTTTTCACAAAAAACATGTATATTTTTTTCTAAAGCCAGTTTCACTATTGGATAATGAAATTTTGTAGGAGTAGCTACTACCACAAAATCCAGCTGTTCTTTGTCAAGCATTTTTTCATAATCGCTGTAAGTATTTGCTTTCGTGTATTTTTTAAAAGCTTCCAATATCAGGGAAGATGTGTCGCACACTGCTGATAAATCTACATCAGCATTTGCACCTACAATGCTGGCATGTGATAAGCCCATTTTCCCCAGCCCAATTACTGCTCCCTTTAGTTTTTTCATTTTAGTTGGTTAATAATCATTTAAGTTATGAGGTTAGTTACGCGTCATTGACAATCTCAGGAAGTTAAGCTTTTTGAAATCATATTTTGAATAAAGTTGTTGATGTTTCTATTATGTCTAACGATAGGTTTGTCTTTTATTGCTTCAAATTTTGTTCTTAAATCCGCCACGTTTTTTTTGGTATCATACACTATTATATTGCTTTCATTAAAATAGTTATATCGCAATGTGTATGGATTATTGGTAATAATTTTTGTACCTGCATTCAATGCTTCAAAGCACCTGATAGTAATGCCTGACTGGCTCGGATGTGCATAGTCAATAACAAAATCAGACTCTTCCAATATTCTCGAATAATCTTTGTACTGAATGGGTTTGAAAAAAATATTTCTTTTGTATTTTATATAGAGTAACGGATTTTTTAAAAAGTTGGGAATAAATGTGAAAATGTTTTGCTCATATATATAAACAAATGTTTTTTGTACATTCAAAGCTTTAAAAACATCATCTATAAAACGAAGTCTTCCTGAATGATTTCGGGCAATGGCAGATATATTATAGGCTATTTTTTTTTCGCTTGTATTGTCGGCCATTGATGAAAAAAGCTCAATTATATCCAAACCATTTTTTTCTGCATCTGCATAGTCAAAAGTGTAAAAATTATCTGCATACTTATACCACTTTTTTGGTGCGCTGTGATATTTAAAAGAGTCAAAAGTATAGGCTATTATTTTCGGTGAAACCGTTTTTAATTTTTTTAAAAGTGAAGGACTCATTCCTCTTCCTTTTATAATCATTATTATATCATAATGCTGATCACCTATAAAATCTTTTTCAAACTTTTTCCTGGTAAAATATAATAATAAGGGAAGCTTGAGCTTGCCTAAAATTTTACCAAAAGAATTCGCAGGATACTCGTCGTTTGCAATTGTTACATCATATCCATGCTGAGTTAGTGAATCTTTAAGATATGATGAATAAGAATAAAAAGATAATGGTGTAATAAGCAGGCACCTTTTCTTTTCGCTTGTTGTTTTCATTAGTATAATTCTGCCATTTGTATTCAATAAAAGCTAATAAGCATATTTATTTATAAAGCCCTTTCAATTTCATTTCATCGATCGAAGCCTGGTATTTGTCCTCTTTCACTTCCTGGCTGTTCACCCAACTGCAAAAATTCTCCAGCCCTTTTTTAAATGATACTTCGGGCTTATAGCCAAGCGTTTTTTCAATTTTACTTAAATTAGCATAGTTGTGACGAATATCTCCAAGACGATAATTGCCGGATATTATAATATCAATATCAGAACTGTAATTTTGTTTTAATAAAGCAGCTATTGCACTTACATCAGTTGTTTCACCGCTTCCTACGTTAAACACTTCATAATTAGCTTCATCCTTTGTCAGCGCCAAAATAGTAGCATTAACTACATCATCTATATAAACAAAATCGCGACTTTCTTTTCCATCTTCAAAAATATTTATGTTGTTATTGTTTTTTATTTGGGTGCTGAATATTGACAAAATACCTGTGTATGGATTAGCTAAAGATTGGCCAGGTCCATATACGTTTTGATATCTTAAAGCAACTGAAGGAATTCCAAGAGATTTACCAACTGTCAAAATCATTTGTTCCTGATTTTGTTTAGTAATTCCATAAACTGACGTTGGATGAATTGCCGATCTTTCATCAGTCGCTGTTAATGCAACAAATTCATCACAAAAAGGGCACCTGCATTCAAATAATTTTTGTGCCATGTCTTTATCAGTTCTTGCTTCCGGGTATACAAATCCATGAACAGAACATTTATATTTTCCTTCTCCATATATTGCTCTCGATGAGGCAATAACCATTTTTTTTATTGAGTGTTTTGAATTAGCCAGCGAATCCAGCAGTAAGCCTGTTCCATGGATATTTACATTAATATATTTATTGATCTCATACATTGACTGGCCAGTCCCTGTTTCTGCAGCTAAATGTATCACTGCATCCTGCCCTTCGAGGGCATTTATCCAGTCTTGTTTTTCAGTAACAGTTCCTTTTATACAACGTACGCCGGCTTCGAGAATTTTTTTATAAGTATAAGATTGCGATTCTGGATTGCTGCCATGTATCTGAGGTGAAAGATTATCCAGCACCGTTACTGTAAAACCAATAGCAGTAAGCTTTATCGACAATTGAGAACCTATAAATCCAGCACCGCCAGTAATCAAAATATTATTCATTAGAAAAATTAATTTATCATTTAAACATGAAGAAGTTTGTCATAAACTTCATTGGTTTCATTCGTCATTTTTTGCCATGAAAATTTTTCAAGATTCACTTTTCCCTTTTCTTTTAACGAGTTTAATAAAGCTGGATTATTAATATTCTCAATTAATTTTAAAATATTTACTCTTTCAACATCCTCAGAAATAAAATAAGCTGAATCTTCCAGCACTTCTCTGAATACAGGAATATCAGAACAAAAAACCGGAATATTATATGCCTGCGCTTCAAGCACAGGAAGGCCAAAACCTTCGTACTCTGTCATTAAAAGTATTATATCAAATGAAGAATAGATTTCTTGCAGGCTTGCCTTTTGTTCATAAGGAACAATGAATACATACTTACTTAATTGAAAATCATTTATAAGCTTTTTTATTTCTTCTATATAATTAGAAAAAGCAGGGTTGCCTCGAAAACCGATCTCAAAATTTGTAAATCCATTCTCAATGAATTTCTTTGCAAGCTGCATTACTCTTTTATGGCCTTTATGAGGATAAAAACCTGCTATAACACCAAAATGATAAATCTTATCTTTTTTTTCAGAAACCATATTTATATTATTTATTTTTTCTGATGCCAGGTGTGTAACAATTACTTTATCATTTTTTATTTTATAATTATTAACCAGTTCATTTTTTATTGCATAACTAGGCACAATGGTATAATCGCTTATTCGTGCAGCGTGCCTGCTTATTAAATTAAACAGCTTATATTTTAGAACGTCTTTTTTATTTAAAAATTTCTTTATCTCGTTATGAGAAAGATAGAATTCAAACATGAGGTCATGAAGTGTACAGACATACTTACAAACTTTTACTGAAGGCAATTCCGGATTTACTCTATGTAGTATTTTGATTTTATTTTTTATACAAAAAACAGGAAGATAAAAATGTGTCCAATAAATTCTTGTAAGTAGTAACTTATTATTGATACGAATATTTTTAACGCTGGTATTTTTTAAATTTTCAAAACCCTTGAATTCAGGATGGATGATTATATAAAGCTGAAAGTCTTTACCCGCAAAGCTTTCATCCAATCCTTTTATAAGATGCATGGCATATGTAGCAATGCCACCACCGGAACCACCTTTGCCTGGTATTACGTTTGAAATGTCAATACAAACTCTCTTTTTACTCATAGAGTAATTACGGATTTAATATCTTCAGCAAGTTTTTTTGCTACATTCTCTGCCCTGAAAACTTCCGAAGATTGCAATGCATTGGCTGCAAAAATTTCGTAATTATTCAGAACTTGTACGATTTTGGTTATATAATCATTAAAGTCAAATTCTATAGGAACTATATAACCATTATACTCACTTTTCACGGCTCTTGGTATATCACCTGTATTAGTAGAAATTACAGGAACTCCTACAGATAAGCTTTCTGCTATTGCCATTGGCAAACCTTCCTGTGAAGATGCAAGCAGGGAGATTTTTCTTTTGGATACAAGTTCAATCAAATCATCATTAGCTAACTCACCTGTAAACACAACATGTTCTGTGAGTTTTAGCTCGCTTACAAGATCTTTAAGGTTACCAGCTTGTGTGCCATTACCTGCTATAAACAGTTTGTTTTCTTTAATAATTTTTTCATCGAGCATTGAATAGACCTTGATGATTTTATCAATGTTCTTAATTTTTTCCAGCCTGCCTCCAAAAATAAAGCCAGATCTTTCTGTAAAGTTTTTTACACCAACCTTATGATGAATCGGGATTTAGTATTTTAGGTACATTTTGCCTTTCTGTGCCAACTGTATATACCAGTTTTGCTTTTTTTAAAATTCTTTTTTCAAATACTTCAAATATATTTTTGAAATATTTTCCGTACCAAAATCTCGACTGAGTCATAGCATTGAAATTGCCATGAAATATGTGTAGCAAAGGCGTTTTCGTATAAGTAATTATATAAGAACCCTCGGGAACATGGGAAAGCACTGCATCATATTTTTTAAAAATATTTTTTTTAAAAAATAAATAAATAAGAAAAGTAAGTCTTCTTGGGAAGTACTTTATGTTATGAAGTGAATCTGGAAGATAGATATACGTTACATCAAATTCTTCACTCAAAAATGGGTCAAGATTTTTGATAAAAGGCCCAACACCTCCATAGGAAGTAGTAAAGGGTGAAGAGTTTACAATAGCAAGTTTTAGTTTTTGCAAAGTTTTAAAAATCTTTATTTAAAAAATAGTATAGTTATAAATTCTGAAACACTGATAACAACTTGCTGCTCACTTTTTCAGAATCAAAATAAGTTTCTGCAGTTTTTCTTGCTTCTAGTCCGAGATCATTTATTAAGAAGGGATTTTGTAAAATATGTTCCAATGCATGGCTAAGCTCATCTATCGAGGAAGGTTGTATGAGCAAAGCATTTTCATTATTGACAAGATATTTTTCAATTTCACCAATTCGGGTAGCAATAACAGCTCTGCCTGTTGCAAGAAATTCACCAAGTTTAAATGGAAATCCTGCATTTGCAAACTGAGAATTAATTCTTGTCATACAAAATATATCACATTCATTCATTGTTGCATAATAATCATCGCTGCTTAAGTATCCCTTAAAAATAATCTTATCATTAACGCCAGAACGGGTAATTAAATTATGTAAGGGAATCATATCATGATCTGCTCCTCTGCCGGTAAGCACCAATTTTATATTATCATGCTTTTTTGCTACGATCTCAAAAGCCTTAATTAAATTTTCAAGTCCATCTTTACTACCGAATGAACCGCCATAGAATATGGTGTATTCCTCAGGAACATAATATTTTTTAATAGGAAACTTCTCCATGTTCACAGTTATGGGTATCAGGTATACATCTATTTTGTCTTTAGATATTTTCTTCATCTCCTGGTAAATGTGATGAGAAATGGCAAAAATTGCATTTGCGAACAGAGGTGCTCTTTTTATAAAAAATATGGAGCTTTTAATTTTAATTTTTGTGAGCAGCCGGGGAAACGTTGTATAAAATCTATTGTCTTCGATTATGTCCAGAACAATTTTATAGCCTATGAGTTTTGCATACATAAGCAAAACAATGTTCCTGAGGTCAGGTTGGTCATAATTATAAATTATATTTTTTTGTTCTTTCTTCTTATTTCGTTTTATGAATTTAATGCCATTCCATGTAAAGGTTAAAATAGAAAAGGGATTTGATTTGCTGAAACCGATAACTTTATATGGTACATCGTCAATAATGCCTTCATTAGCAGTAATAGCATTCGAATCTTTTTTATAAATAAGATTACAAATTGTTACCAGGCCTTTATTGATAAGCGGGCGCAATAGATTTCTTACCCTTGTTGATGATGCCATACCATCAAAAAAAGATACTCCGATAATGATCAGATTGGGTTTCGGATTCAAAATTTTTGAGTGCAAAGGTCTCAATTTTTGCTTTAATATCTAGGTTTTCGCTTATTATTTATTCACTAATGCTGTAAGTGCATTGTAAAAATTTTCAGTTACTTTTTTTAAATCATAGTTTTCTTCTGCAATTGTTTTTGCATTTTCTGCTATTTCCTTTCTTTCATTTTCATCTTGCAATAATTGAGTTATTGATGCAGTAATCTTTTTGATATTATTGCTGGTTATAACTTTTGCCCAGTTATACCTCATTGCATATTTTGATATGGCAGTAATTTGCGGCGCAAATACAATAACAGGAGTTCCGCTTATCATATATTCCGGAGCCTTCGTAGGCATGGAAAGGCGTATGAATTTTATAGCTTTTTTAGAAAAATCGTAGGGAAGTAATAAGAAATCTGCCTCTGCAAATTTTTTAGGTAACTCATCATAACGCACAAAAGGCGAATGAACAAGGCATTTATATTTGGCAAACCATTCAGGCTTTTTATGTGTTTGCAAAATGAACCGTAGGGAAATGTTTTTTTCTGTATTAACAATATCAATTGCTTTAGCCATAACTTCAAGAGAAGTATCGATACCAATACCTACTCTGCCTGCATACAACACCGTAGGAGAAGTGCTTAAGGCATACACTTGCCTTTGATATTGTTTCCAAAAATTAATATCTATTGGATTGTGAAAGGGAATGAATCTTTCACCATATCTTTCATAATATTCATTCGCCATATCTTCACTAATACTCATTCGCAGCGAACAATCTTTCAACAATTTTTTAAATTCACTATCAATTTTTTTAAACCAGTAATTGTGAGTTATTCCATTTGGAACTATTGTGGAAGGCCAGTCATCCATTATGTGAATTACCATAGGTATTTTCAAAAATTGATGGAGTTCCCTGGCGAATAAAATAGCGTCTCTTTCAGAAACCTGTATATATAGTATATCAGCATTAAATTCTTTAAGCCATATTTTCAACTTCTCCGAAAGATGTATAGAAGACAGCGTATAAAACAAACCGCTATAACGCAAGAGCGGATAAAATATGCTATCAACAAATTTGTTTCTTAACCCTTGTTTTATAGGTGGTTTATTCAAATTCTCGTTAGCTTGTATTGTCAGAGCTCCGGAAGCAAATTTTTTCTGAATTTTATTGAAAGGAAATTTCCATTTATGTTCCAAATTACCTAGCTGGTAATAATTGTTACAAATTCCGGAATCAATATTTCCGGCCATGTGACCCATGCATAATACGGCAAGGTTTTCTTTAGGCCAGTTTTGAAAAAGGTTGATTAATGTAATTCCGCCACCTGAATAACGATTAAAAGATTGCCCGAATATCAAAACCTTTGGTTCTCTCATTAAAGTTCAATTATAAAATTTCTATGAGTTTATATTTCATGTAAAAATATTTCCTGCAATTGCCTGTCTTGTAGTTTTCTTAATTTTTTTGAATAACAAATGCCTACAGATATCCATACTATCAGGTATTGCAGAGTAAAATTATTTACGATAGTAGGATAAGAATGAAGCAAAGACAAGAGTATCCATACTCCGGCAGCTTTTGACAAAAGGTTTTTTGAAAAAAACAAACCAAGGAAAATTGCCGGAACTGCAATAAGTAAGTATAAGACTACGTTGATAATGCCTCCTTTTAAAATCATTTGCAAATAACCTGTTTCGATTACGTTTCGGTAATCAGTAGTAGCACCTTCATCGATTCCAGGACAAAAGTATTTTCCATTCATTCCCTTCCCTCTTATCCAGTCATTTGGTTTCATGTCTGCATAAAAATAAATTTCCACATCACTCCTTGTGTCTTCACTGCCTCTTTGAGCCAAAAAGCCGAATAGGTGACTATTCTCAGGTTTATAAATTCCGCTTGCGTAAAGTGCCGTGCATAATATGGCAAGAATGCTTAGATAGATAATTAAAAATTTAAACTTTGAATTTAGAATGTATAATAGATATGAAAATATCGCAACGTCTGAAAACATAAGAATCATTCCCCTTCGCGCCCGATAGATTGCAAGTAATATGGATAGTAATATTACGCCCGCTATAAGAAATTGCTTTTGTCTTGGGTTGTATAAGTATGCAAGTAAAAGAAAGCCGCAAGGAAAGCTAAGCTGAGAGAAGATTTCAACTACACTAAGACTTATTAAACTGGTTCTATCAGGATTAAGCAAATATTTTACAAAAACTACATCAAGCACAAGATATAAGATTGCAAAAACGATTATTGTATTAAATAATGTTTTATAGAAATAAAAACTTTTTGGAAACAATACGAGTAAAGGAGCAAAATATATTAGTCCGCCAAAATTTGCATCAAATAAAAAATCTTTTATACCGGAATAATTAAGAACGGAACCAATGCCTCTGGAAACAATAAATAAAAGCCAAATGAAATAAAGATTGAAAAAGATCTTGAGGTAAATACTTTCAAGTTTGAGGGAAATGAGTTTGACACTTCCGGCAATAAGTAAAATTAATCCTGGAAGCTGAGCGGCCTGTGATATTTTAACTGGTATAGAAGGAATGGAAGTTAAAGTATATGCAAAGGAGTAAATGGTAAATCCCAGCCAAAATAATTTGATACTTTTTACTTCTTTTTTAGATACGCTATGTAAGCCGGAATTCATTGTATTTATTAATTTTCTCATCCCAGCGATATATAAAAATTATAATAACATTTATTGAGAATCCTTTTTTAATAAACTAAAAGTTTCTAATAAATTTTTATGCTTTTGAACGACATTAGCTTTATCGAACTGCGGCAAAATAAAGCCATTAATTTTCTCCTCGATGCAAAATTTAATACCATTTGCTATATCCTGCGAGTCTTTGTAAATTGCCAGGTAACCATTTTTTTTATGTTCAATCATATCCGGTATGCCTCCCACATTAAAGCCTACAACGGGAGTGCCGCAACATAAACTTTCCATAATAGTTGTTGGCTGGTTATCCGCCATAGAAGGAACCACGAAAACGTCTGCAGCATTATAAGCTGCGATAATAGAATAATCATCTCTTAAAAAACCTAAAAAAATGGTTCTAAAAGGTATAGCCGCTGCAAGTTTTTCATTATAGCCGCTTCCAAAAATAAGCACTATTGCATTTTTGAAATTTTCATCTTTCTTTAAATGTTCCAACGCATCAAGTAAATAACTGAAACCCTTATAAGGGTTATCAACTTTCACCGCTCCAAAAGCTATAACGGTGGTATCATTGATATTAAAAATTTTTTTTGCAACCTTTTTTTCAAAAGGTTTATAGAGTTTGTTATCAATAACATTCGGAATGTAGTACACCGGCTTATCCTTAGTCAGGACAGTTTGTTTTGCACAATTATACAGCCATGTACTTGGTGAAATAAAGTAGAAGTTATCATACTTTGAGTATAAGTTCAGTTTTTTATTAAATCCTTTTGTAGATAAATCTTTCTTTTTTTCACCAGTAAGCATTGGGCAGTTAAAACATTCTATAATGTATTTATTACAAGAAAAGCTATAATGGCAACCACCTGTTATCCACCACATATCGTGCATTATTACTACGATAGGTTTATTAAGTTTGGCAAGTTTTTCTATATTTCTAAAATTTAAGAAACCGCCCAACACCCAATGGAGATAAATAACATCAGCGCTTTTTACTTCGTCTAGTTTCGATACATTATTGCCTAACACCGGGTAAGTGAATAATCCCATTTTGGTTATCACGTTCCGATTGGTGAACTTTCTTATTTTAGCATCTATTTTTGTAATAACTTTTGATTTATTACCCAAATATTTTATATCCTTACTTACTATTATGTCGGGAAGAAGAGAGATGATATTTGAATCAATGCCTGCTTCTAAAAAAGCATTTTGCAGCCTCAAGGCAGAGCTTCCTGCTGATTCTTTTGAAAACTGTAGCTGTACTACTTTTACCATCTACAAAACATGTTTAATTAATTTACTTTCCGGAGAATTTTTTTATAAAAAAATTTTATTTTCTTAAAAACATATAAGTGATATCTCTCCAAAATGTTGTCCATTTTGTGCTTACATAATGCCTGGCAATTGCATCGGGATGTTCTTTTCTTGTGTATTTCAGACTAAAATCGTCATGCAGTTTTATAAGAATCTCATTCGGTTTAAAGAAATTGCCTGGATTAAAATAATTACTCAAAATTGCAAATGCTGTTTGTTCTGAAAACCCCAAATCTTTATTATTTGCAAGAAAGAAACAAAATTGTTTCCACTTCGGAAAAGTTGAAAAATCTCCATTGGCATAGATAAGACCCGAGTTCAATGGAGCATTATTTAGTATTGACGACTCGTCAATAGACGCTAAAAATTCTTTGGCATAAAAATGATCAAAATCTTTACCCATCAGTATTGCAGGCTTTTTATTGCAATCTATTCCAATGACCTCTGGCGAGTTAAACCAAAGTATATCAGAATCGGAGTATAAGGTGCAAAATCGTTTTGCACAATACATAACTCCAACGAATTTTTTACCGAATAATTCATTGCATGCAAAAGCGTAAAGATCATCATTTCCTTCCAGTCTGAAACTATCCGCACACTCAAGCCATGAAATAACAGAAATTTTTTTTGGCCAGTGGATCAATTCCTTTTTTATATCTTTTTCTGGAGTTCCATCTGTGATGATAAAGATTTCGGGAATTTTCTTCCAGTGCTTATATACAGAAACCAACGACGCGTTTAAATAATTCAATCCCTTGGCTCCGCAAAAGAAAACCAAAGTAAATGGAGGACTTTGTCTTATATCATTTTTTTTAATTGAAAAAAGCTTTGGAATATTGATCGCACGCACAAAGGCCGCTAATTTATGGATTACTTTATGCTTAAATTTCATTTACTAACAGTTCTTTTTTTTAAACCAACTTTTTGTAAAGCTGTGCTTACAATTGAGTTAACGAGTGACAGTTCATCTAATTTAAATATGGAAGCAAAATATATATAAATAAATATTCCAAGAATTAATTGAAACGAAATTTTCACGATTAATAAAATATGTATGTTAAAATGAACAATTACATATTCAGATAATAAGACGGCGGCGCTCATAATAAGAGTTATTAGCAGATAAGGGCTAAACCATTGCAGTTCTTTTGTCCATAAGTTTCCTAATCTTTTGGAGTTAATGATTGTGTAAGTTAGATACTGGCCTAATCTGCTTATAAATGTTGCTAAAACAAGATAAAAGATTCCAAATTTTATTACCAAAAAAATCAGGCAAATTTCAAAAAGAGACGTTACTATAAAAATTTTTAAAAGCATTCTTGCCATCCCGCGGGCGAGTAACAGTTCTCTATGTATGCCTATAAAAGGTTCAAATATTTTTACTATGCAAAAGAATTGCAAAAAGATAATAGAACCACTCCATTTTTCTGTAAAAAGAAAGATAGTTATATCATGTGCTTTTATCAACAATAACATAAGCAATGGAAAACTTACAAATGCTACGATCTTATTAGTTTTTTTTACGACCTGTAAAAGTTGAGCAGGTTGATCTTGCAGTTTCGCAAATAGAGGAAGTGACATTTTGAGAACAACACTTTGTAAAATGCTTATGATCAAATCCGGAAACTTATTGCCTCTATTAAACAAGCCCAATTCTTCTTTTGTATAATACCTTCCTACGATAAATACGTTAAACTGCTGTATTACAAAAAAAAAGATACTGCTGGCTAAAATATTTACTCCATAAGGTATTAACGGTTTTACAGATGAAAAAGAAAATTTTAATTGTGGATACCACGACGAGCGAAACCAAAAGAAGAAAACTTTAAAAATTTGTGGAACCAATGCTGAATAAACCAATGCCCAGACTCCGAAACCTTTTATGGCCAAAATTAAGCCCGTTATACCACCCAATATTGATGTAATAATTTGTACTCTAGATATTATTTTAAATCTAAGTTCCTTTAAAATGAGTGTTTGCTGCGTTTGGATAAGCGATGTTAGAAAAATTGTGAGGGAAGTTACTTGTAATACAGGCTTAAGCGCAGGTGCTTTAAAAAAATCGGATATGTAAGGCGATATAAAAATGAGTAGCAAGGTCATTAAAGTGCCAAGCATCATGTTTATATAAAATACCGTACTTATTTGAGTATTGGTTAAATCTTTTTTTTGTATAAGAGTTTTTTCAAAACCTCCGTCGGTAATTGCGGCTGAAATGCTTGTAAAAATTCCTGTCAAAGCAATAAGCCCGTAATCTTTTGGCTCTAAAATTCTAGCCAGAATTACTCCTACGATGAACTGAACAATTTGGATGGAAAACGTTTCTATTAGAGACCAAATGGAACCACTGATGGCTTTGGATTTCAAATCTGTGGTATCGCTCATAATATAAAATTCGAAATCTTGATATTGGCAGATTACAAAAAAACTTTACGTATTGTTTAGTATGATTAACTATACAAACACGTAATTTAATTCAATCTTATTTGATTACTTATATGCTATGATAAGACTATGAATGTGTAAACGAATTCTTCTGTGAAAAAATTGTTTCTTTTTGGTAAAAACTCTCATCATGTACTTTGCATGTCATTGTAAAACCAAGAGAGGGTAAATATATTTTTATATTTTTATTTTTGGAAGTGAATATATTTCCGTCAACAGTATAGTTTGGCCCCTCAATATATCGTAGGCTTTCACCTTCATTTACAGTAGCTTTTTCTAATTTAATATTTTCATAATTGCTTGTAAAATCTTTAATTACCTGAATTTCCTGTTCATCAATAACTGCAGGCTTACCTTTCCAAAAAGCAAAGTTAATAATGCCCATCGTTTGCTTTACAATTTTGGCCTGACTTAAATGTATATATACAAATACATAATTCGGGAAAAGAGGTTTTTCTATAATCTTATTCTTTTTAAGTAAATCAGTGCTTATTCGCGTTTTTGCACAAAAATTTTGTATCCCCTTTTTTGTTAATAACTGGGATGCCCTGTTTTCGTAGTTAGGCTTTGTATGCACTACATACCAATTTTTCTGCATTTCTTTATTTTTAAAATTGAAGATTGCAGTAATTCAAAGGAATTGATATGGCTTTTCAATTAAGTGTTTGCTCTGCTACTACTTAATTTGTATTGATTTTGTTGGTTTTTCAAAGGTTGGGATTTGGATTAATTTAAAATCGACTTTTTATTTTTCTTGGTTAATTCTTTATTTCCGTAAACATAATCGTATCCATATCCATAATTATTTTTAAAGAAGCCTCTAGTTTTTACTCCATTAAAAATAATAGCAGGATTTTTTATCGTATTTATTTGGTTCCTTTCATCTATCCTCTTGATTATAATTTTCGGCGTATACTTATGCCTTATCACGTACAAGGTTGCATCACACAAGCCGGTGAGTAAGTACCCATCAGTAACAAGTACAATTGGCGACGTATCAATTATAACAATATCAAAAATATTATCAAGGTAATCTATAATTTCTTTGACTTTGCCATTTGCTAAAAGTTCAGTCGGGCTATCTGGCAAATTTCCTGCAGAAATAAAAAATAGATTTTCATGTGCCTTTATTCGCCTTATAATTTCCTCCGGTTCCTTTTCTCCTCTTAAGAATTCTGATATTCCCTGTTCCTGGTTTACATTTAAAATCTTTGAAATGGTTGGGTTATTCAAGTCAAGATCTACTATCACTACTTTTTTACCCGTAAGAGATAAACTTACAGCCAGGTTTGCAGCAATAAAGCTCTTGCCCTCACCAGATATGCTTGAGGTAATAAGGATCTTTTTATGAGCCGAATCTATACCTAAAAACGAAAGAGAAATTCTCAATTTTCTGAATTCTTCCGCTATAAAACTTCTTTTACCAGCTTCTACCACCAATGGATTATCAGTTTTAGTAAAAGCAAGTTCTCCAATAATAGGTATAGAAGTGCGAGATTCTATTTCATTTCTATATAAAACTTTTCCGGTAAGATTTTCCTTAATAACTATAATTAGAAAACACAAACCCATGCAAGCTAATGTTGCTACTAAATAAATTAATGGTCTTTTAGGACTAACAGGAGTTTGATCGGCCTGAGCATTATCTACGATCCTATGATCAGATACTGTTGAAGCATAAGATAACTCACTTTCTTCTTTCTTTTGAAGCAGAAAAGAATAAATGCTGCTAAGTGTAGCCTGTTGCCTGGTTATATCTAGAAGATCTCGCTCTTTTTGAGGTACATTTTGAAGAATAGAATTATAAGATCCGTTGGTAGAAGAAAGATTTTGCTTTGCAGCAGAAAGACTTTGCTGCTGACTATGTATATTTTCTATAATATTTGGCTTTATCTTATCTATCTGATCTCTTAGAGAAACAAGAGTAGGATTATTTTCACCAACCGTTTTCTTTAATTTTTCATATTCCAGTTCATCGTTATAAAGCTTATCTGTTAATTGAGATAACATAGGATCACTAATCCCAAAGCTAGAAGGAACTATTGCTGAACTATTATCTTTATCATTTACAAATTTTTCAACTTGATTCAATACTGAAAGTTGCGTATTAAATTCTCCTATTTTCTGATCA
The DNA here is from genome assembly GCA_963823975.1 of uncultured Chitinophagaceae bacterium. Classification (GTDB taxonomy): domain Bacteria; phylum Bacteroidota; class Bacteroidia; order Chitinophagales; family Chitinophagaceae; genus Ginsengibacter. The sequence goes on from CAWGNP010000002.1 coordinate 285,558, forward strand.
TTGGAACTGACATTCTGTAAATAAAGCTGGCCTTGAGCACTTACGTCTACCGCTCCTCTTCCGGATTTGTATTGCTCCGCCTTTTTCTCAATTGAATCAAGATCATGAGCTACAGACACTAATCTTTCCTGAACAAAAGCCAGGGTATTGGTAGCAAGTTTATCTTTCTCATTTACGGCTGCTGCGTCATAAGCCTGAATTAATTGATTTAAAATATCTTCTGCACGTTGCGGTACTTCATCTCTGTAACTTAAATCTATTACTGAAGATAACTTGCTCGATTCGTCAGCCTTGAGGCTTCCAAGGAGGCTGAGCGCTACATCTTTTGGCCTGTATAAGGAAAAATATAGGTTTTGAGTTATTGTATCGTCAGGAGAATAATATTTATTAGGTTCAAATTTTAATAGGCCATAAGGAGTGCTTACATATTGGTTTAATGGATAAGTATTTTTACCATTTAAAGTAATCGTTTGATTACTTTTATCATAAGAAAAATTTATTTTTTCGTGTTCTGAAACGGAATCCGGGTTCGGGCTTTTTATAGCTATGGGAGATAAGGTATAAGCGGATATAGCGTGAACCTTTCCTTTTACGTACACAGGAGCATATAGGCCAAGTTGCTTCACTACATTTATCATCAACGTTCTTGACTGTAAAATTTCAATTTCATTTTCTACAATCTTCTTTGATGAAATCTGGTCCAATGATTCCATTAATTTGGAATCTTCATTGCCTTTCTTTTCATCTTTAATTATAAGCGTAGCTGTTGCTTCGTAAATAGGAATCGTGTAACGCAAATAAAAAAAAGCAATTCCTAACCCGATAATAACAGCACAAATAAACATCGGCCAATAGGGCAAATATTTTGTTATTGTTTGTTGCAGCAAATTTTCTTCCTGCTCTTCCTCATTATATTTTCTAAAGTTGCTTTGCATTCAGTATTAAAATTTAACCCTATCCAATACTATTACAATCACCGATAACGCGCTTAAAATAACAGGCAGTAATTGTTCAGTTCTGCCGCCACTTGCCACCTTCGCTTTATTTGGCTGCACATAGATCACATCGTTTGGATGCAAGTAGTAATAGGGCGAATTAAAAAAATCACTTGAATTAAGATTAATATGTCTTGTCCTTTTTTTTCCATCCTCATCTCTTATAAGTAACACATTGTCTCTTCTTCCATAAATAGTCAAATCGCCAGCAAGTCCGATAGCTTTTAAAAGCGAAATTTTTTCATTCGGCACGGTAATTACCGTTGGTTTTGCAACTTCTCCCAAAACCGTTACCTCATAATTTAAAAATCTTACATTCACTAACGGATCCACTAATAGCTTTTTTTCAAGGATTAAGTTAGTAATATTTTGTGTTAGCTGATCTCGTGTAAGTCCGACAGCTTTAATATTTCCCAAAACAGGAAATTCTATAAAACCATTGTCATTTACCAAATAACCACCAGGCTCCACGTTACCTCCAGATAGAGTAGAAGATCTTGCATTATTAGAGTTAGGCGGATTAAATATTGCCGAAGCTTCTACACTAAGACTACTAACGGTAATTCCTAATATATCATTGAACTGTATCGGGGTTTCTATATCCGGGGTTCTTTGAACAAAAGTTGTGTCGGGTACATTATAAAAATAAAGAGCTTTTTTTGTGTTTATACACGATGCAAACGAGAGCATAAATAATGCCATAATGAAATAATTCTGAATTCGGGTCATAGCTTGTTAATGAAGTAATATTGAATTAATATTTATGTTTTCAAACTATAGGTATTTGAATTCAACGGCATTGGCTATTATAGAAATTGGAGATATATTGATATGTTCTAAAACAGTATTTAGATAAAAATGGATAAGGACTTAATTTTATGAATGATAATAAGGCAAATATAATTTTTCAATATCTAATATCCAAACGGCAGGCATTATCAAACATAAACTTAAACTACTTAAAATTACATTTTAAGTGATGTAAAAACTATTATGTGTATAAATACTTTTTTGATGTGATTTCTTGCTTGCATTAAGCCTCATGTTAACTGTTTCACAATTAAAAGGCGTGTATGTATTATACATTTCAGTTTTTTTATCTTGCCTCACTTAATTTTTTTCATGAAAAACTTTTTACTCATTACAAATCTTATTCTGATTTTTCTTGTTGGCTATTTATATTACTTACATTTTAATACAGATAAAAAGATAAATCGTCAACCGATACAGCAGGTTCATGACACTGCTACGAAGGAAGGCTCAAGAGTTGCTTATATTGATCTTGATTCACTCCAAAATAATTATGTTTATTATAAAAAAATAAAAGCAGATTTTGAACACAGGCAACAAGCGGCTAATGACGAAATAACAGACATTCAAAAGAAATACCAGGCACGGGCAATGGAATTGCAAAAAAAAGGAGCAGCGATGAACCAGCAGGAACAGGAATCTGCCATGCAGGAAATAAATAAAATGCAGCAAGATCTACAGGCAAAAAAGCAGTCTATTGATAATGACCTTTATAATTATAATTCGAAAATGAAAGATGATATTTTATCACGAATACAAAATTTTTTAAAAGATTATAATAGAGATGGAAAATATTCTTACATATTTTCTTATGAGCCCGGTTTTATGTTCTATAAAGACTCAACATTGAACATAACACCTGATGTAGTTACCGGCCTTAATAACCTATACAATGAAAATAAAAAATGATTTGCCAAAGCAATCTCAAATAAATATTTATCTTCAATCCCTTTAAAAAATTAAGGGATTTTTTATGAGCGAACATGCCACTTCATTTAATCCAAGCCTGCGCTTGTTCGATGCAACGATGATTGTTGCAGGTTCCATGATAGGTTCCGGTATTTTTATTGTAAGTGCAGATATTACAAGGAATGTAGGAAGCGCAGGCTGGCTGATCGTGGTATGGCTTATTACCGGATTTATGACATTAACTGCCGCTTTAAGCTATGGTGAACTTAGTGCTATGTTTCCCGGGCAGGCGGCCAGTATGTTTATCTTAAAGAAGCTTATAATCCACTTACTGGATTTGTATATGGCTGGAGTTTTTTTGCAGTGATACAAACAGGAACTATTGCCGCAGTTGGAGTTGCTTTTTCAAAATTTGCCGGATATTTTTTTCCTGTACTTGATTTAAACGATGAAAATATTTTATTTCAATTGGGTTCCTTTAAATTGTATCCCGCGCAATTATTGGCAATTGTGCTTATTGCCTTTCTTACCTGGACCAATACAAAAGGCGTGAAAGGTGGCAAATGGATCCAAAATATTTTTACATCAACAAAAATAATTTCTCTTATTGGCTTGATTATAGCAGGCATTATTTTTTTTAAGCCGGAAGTTTGGAAAGCCAATTGGAGCAATGCTTTTAATATGCAAAAGATTTCTGCGGGTGGCCTTGCAGAAACAGTTGCAGGCGTTGGCATTTTTGGAGCTATTGCGGCTTCCATGGTTGGTTCTATATTCAGCAGCGATGCATGGAACAATGTTACATTTATTGCAGGTGAAATAAAAAATCCAAAACGAAATATTGGGCTTAGTCTTGTTTCTGGGCACACTGATCAGTTACCGTAATTTATATCAGCGCTAATCTGATGTACCTGTCAGTATTGCCTTTGCATGATATTGCTTTTGCTCCGCAGGACAGGGTTGCAGTTGCTGCAGCCAATTCTATGTTTGGAAATATAGGCACCTATCTTATTGCTATTATGATCATGATCTCAACATTCGGATGTAACAACGGGCTGATACTTGCAGGGGCAAGGGTATATTATAGCATGGCTAAGGATGGTTTGTTTTTTAAACAAGCTGCAGTGCTCAATAAAAACGCTGTTCCCTCCTGGGCACTTTGGGCGCAGTTTGTTGTGGCATCTCTGTTATGTTTAAGCGGCAAGTATGGCGACCTGCTGGATATGATTTCATTTGTAGTGGTTATTTTTTATGTGCTTACTATTTTTGGCATTTTTATTTTAAGGAAAAAGAGACCAGATGTGGAGCGACCTTATAAAGCTTTTGGCTATCCGGTATTGCCTGCACTTTATATGATTATGGGCACGGCCTTTTGCATCCTGCTAATAATTTATAAACCCGGTTTCACATGGCCCGGTCTCATCATTGCGTTGCTTGGTATTCCTATTTACTATTTTGTTTCTCCAAAAAAAATTAATACAAACGTCCGGTAATGCCTGTTGATTTTGATAAATTGATCAATGATATTTCTTCAATTAAAGTGGCTGTTGTTGGTGATGTAATGCTGGATACTTATTGGTGGGGAAATGTTGAACGCATCTCGCCCGAAGCGCCTGTGCCTGTTGTTGCGGTTGAAAAAAAAGAAAAAAGAATTGGTGGTGCAGGCAATGTTGCTTTGAATATGAGCGCAATGAACGCAAAGGTTGCAATGCTTACAATTTTAGGTGATGATGAAGATGGTTTTCAGCTTACAGAGTTGCTTAATCAAAATAATATTGATACAAATTTTATTTTAAAAAGCAATAGCAGAATTACTACAAATAAAATACGTATTATAAGCCGAAACCAGCAAATGATGCGGCTGGATGCTGAACAAACAGAAGATATCAAAGATGCAGATGAATCCGCTTTGCAGCAAACGATAGAACAATATATCAATGCTGAAAAGCCTGCTGTTGTTGTACTCGAGGATTACAATAAAGGCATTCTTACAAAAAAAATTATCGAAACGACGATTGCTTTATGCAATAAAAAAAATATAACGGTTACAGTTGACCCTAAAAGAAAAAATTTTTTTTCTTATAAAAACGCAACACTTTTCAAGCCTAATCTTCATGAGGTTTTTACAAGCCTTAACATGCTTCCCGAGGCTATTACAGATAGGCTTCTTATGGAGATACATTCCAAATTAAAAAAAGAATTAAATCATAAAATTTCTTTAATCACTTTATCTGAAAAAGGAATTTTTTATCAGCAAAATGATGAAAAGAAAATTATCGCTTCTCATCGAAGAAACATTGCCGATGTAAGCGGGGCGGGCGATACAGTGATTGCAGTAGCATCACTTGTATATGCTGCTTCTAAAAATATTGATCTTGCAGCTGAGGTTGCTAATATAGCTGGTGGTATTGTTTGTGAAGAGGTAGGTACTGTGGCAATCAATAAAGATGCGCTTATTAAAGAATGTAAAGAATTGCTACAATTTGTTTAATTAATTTTTGTTCATTAATATTTTAATGATGAGGAAATTTTCAATTGCTATTCACGGTGGAGCAGGCACCATCCTTAAAGAAGACATGACAACTGAACTTGAAAATGCTTATCGGGCATCCTTACAGCAGGCGCTGAGTGTAGGTTATGGGGTTTTGGAAAATGATGGAACAGCTATCAATGCTGTGAAAGCGGCGGTAGTTGTTCTAGAAGACAATGTCTTGTTTAACGCAGGAAGAGGATCTGTATTTACTAAAAAAGGCCTAAATGAAATGGACGCCGCAATTATGGATGGGAGCACGCTTGATGCTGGGGCTGTTGCAGGAGTAAGAAACATTCGGAATCCTGTTGAACTTGCAGAAGAAGTCATGTTGCATAGTGGTCATGTTTTTTTAAGCAGCAAAGGCGCTAACGATTTTGCCATAAAGCAAGGCATTAAGCTTGAACCGGACGAATATTTTTATTCTCAATATCGTTACGATCAATGGAAAGATATAAGAGATAGTGACCTTTATCAGCTCGATCACAAAAGTGATAAACTGGTGGGATTGATGAAAGACAAAAAGTTTGGAACCGTTGGTGCAGTTGCCTGTGATAGCAAAGGAAACATAGCAGCAGCCACATCTACAGGTGGAATGACCAATAAAAGATATGGAAGAATAGGTGATAGTCCTATGATTGGTGCGGGCACTTATGCGAATAATAAAACATGCGCTGTATCATGCACCGGCCATGGCGAAATATTTATAAAAGCCGTAGCCGCTTATGATGTGAGCTGCCTGATGGAATACAAAAATTTTACGTTGCAGCAGGCGTGTGATGAAGTGGTTTTAAAAAAATTAGTTGCTATGAAAGGTGATGGCGGAATGATAGCTTTAGATGCGAAAGGTAATGTGGCTATGGTTTTCAATAGTGTCGGCATGTATCGTGGTATGCAAAACAGCGATGGAGAAAATGCAGTGGCTATTTATAATAATTGATTGCAAGCATTATGAAGAAGATAGCGTTGATAGTAGCTGCAGGCAAGGGAAGCCGCATGAAAACTGATACTCCAAAGCAATTTCTAGTAATAAAAAATAAGCCCGTTCTTTATTATACCTTAAAAGCTTTTTTCGATGCTTATAATGATATAGAAGTCATCCTCGTATTGCCGGAAGAGCATATTAGTAGAGGCAAGGAAATTATTGATGGATATTTTGATAAAAGAAAATGTCGCATACATCATGGGGGAAGAACGAGATTTCAATCAGTGCAGAATGGCCTTTCATTAATTAAAGAAGATAATGCAATCATATTTGTGCATGATGGCGTAAGATGTTTAACAACAGTCAATCTTATACAAAAATGTTTTGAAAGTGCCGTCATTAATGGTAATGCTGTTCCTGCGATTTCTGCGACAGATAGTGTGAGATTGATTACTGCAGATGGAAATAAAATTGTAGACAGAAATGAAGTAAAGCTTATACAAACGCCCCAGACTTTTCATAGCAAAATTTTGTTGCCTGCTTTTAATATTGATTATAAAGAAGCCTTTACTGATGAGGCTTCCGTGGTAGAAGCGTATGGAATAAAAGTACATTTAATTGAAGGTGAAAAAAATAATATTAAGATAACTGCACCTCAAGATCTAAAACTTGCGGAGCTTTTAATGTTTGAATAACCTGGCGATCGCAGGTAAAGTATTTCTTTTTATACCCGGGTATTTTTCTAAAGATGCCCCAAAACTTTTATAAAAAAAAGCCAGGCTGGCAACATTGCTTCCTTCAAAATCAAGCAACAGATCCTGACCTGCATATTCTTTTATTACAGCATCAATCATTGCATGAGATGCACCGGATGTTCTGCCATCCGGATGATTGCCTGCTAATATGTAATACATTCTTTTATGGCTAAAAAAAAATGCACATGAAGCCATTAATTCGTTGAGTTTATTATATACACCGTAAGTCACAGCCATATTTTTTTCTTTCAAAACTGAAAATAGCAAAAGGAAATTATCATAATCATTTTTTGTTACAGGAGAAAATTTTTGCGATTGATTTTTTGCTAATCGAATAACATCTTTTAAAGAAATATTTTTTTTAACAGTCAGGCGCAAACCCAATGCACGCCTAATATTTCTTGCATGACTATCTGCATAGTTAATGGCTAATTCATCATAGCTTTTCTTTAATGAAACAACATAATTGCTTCTTTCGTACAGGGGATAATTTTTTATGAAAAACAAATTGGAAGGGTTTAGATAAAAATCCCAATATTTAAATTTTGACGGCACACTACTAAAGAAATTTTGTAAAACTTCTTCCGTAATATTATTTCCAAATATGCCCAATTGTGCGCAGAAAAACGGTTGGTATAAATAATAAATTGTATATTTTTTATTCCAGGTCAGCGGCATTACTATTTCATAATCGTTAAGAATTAAAGCGTCCCAATGCTTGCCCATTGCATCAAGATAAAATGAATACGCATACACAAGTCCGTTACCTGCTGTGTCAATGCATGCATCCCATTTTTGCTTATCAATATCGGAATGCGGCAGGTAAGTTATTTTCAATTCTTTATTGATAAAAAGTTATAACTGAGGTTGATTAAAAAACTTATTGAATCTGAAATTTTGTATGTCAATGCTAAATGAAATATTTTTCCAAAACCGGTTGCCGGTAATTGTTGATTTAAAATAATCAGCATATACCTTACTGTAAATTATTGGTACATATATATTCAATAAATTTTTGATAAGCGAGAGCTGTAAACCTGCGTCATATATGAATTTGCCGGTAGGCGCATTATTCTTCCAGGCCTCTGCATAAGTTCCAGCGTCTAAAAAAAGATATAAAGGATTTTTTGCGGGCAAAATTTGAAAAGGATTTATAGCTTTTGGAAAGTCGGTTTTGAAATTTACTGCAGTAAGCCAATCATCTGTTTTGCCGATTTTGCTGGAAAGCAGGTCTGTCCTTACTTTGAAGCCGCCATCTCTTATCATTATCTGCTGTGAACTTGCACCCTGAAACTCATTGCGACCAACGAAATAATTGCTGTAAGTGTAATCCTCATAACCGTTGGCACCGGTCATATTTAAATGATAACGATCAGTTTCAAACTCTTTGGTAATCGTTTTATCACCTAAATACAAAAATTTTCCTGCAAACAATCTTACATCAAGTCCGCCACCTTTTGAATAATTAAAAAAATATTTTCCTTCAAAAGCCAGCCTGATGAAATCGGTACTTTGCTCCGCTTGCAATGCCGCTGAATAAGGATACAGGACGCGATAATTTTCTGTTGTAAACTGTAACTGGTTGATATAGATGTTTGCTTTCGGATAAGTTATATACTGAATATTAGTGCTGTTATCGGTGGTAAAAAGTAGTCCAGTTTGTTTTATAAAAAATGTTTTCCATTGTATTGAGGTTGCTATTATGCTTGTGGCAATTTTGTTTTTAAAGATGACTTTTAATGAAGGTGCAATCTTCGAAAAGCCAAGATAATTTTTTTTACCGGTTGAGTCGGTGTATTCATCTTCAGAAAATTTTTCAGCACTTACTGACAGCTCTGCTTTTCTTATAAATCCATAGCTTAAGAAATTATAGCCAACTTTGCCTATACCGTTGAAAGCCTTACTGGCCAAGCCATACAGGGGAGCAAGGATAAAATGAAAATGAGGTTCTGGTAAAGTATAGTTATGTATTAACCCACCGATCATATGCTTATCATAATAATTAAATCCAGCTGCTGGAGATAAAAATATATAGTTGTACTTGTCAGTGTTTTTAAAATTGAAAAATGCTGAAAGCTTCAGACTTTTCTTTGGTTGAGGTGTCACAAAACCTTTTTCATAAAGCATATTAAACACCGAATCAATATTTTTTTTACTTACATTTTGTACTATCGTTTTAAAGTCTTTTGGTGATGGATGCTTGAATTTCCATTCATTATAATATTCATGAAGACAGCTATCAAACAATGGCTGACCTATAAAGTTTTCCAGTGTTTTCATCCATTTAGCCGTTTTGTAATAAGCGATCAGGTCATAATTAAGTGCTGAAAAGTTTTCTGAGCTGGTTTCAATTGGCTGATCTTTTTTGTTGACGACTTCCGTTCTGTAGTATAAATCGGTTTCATCGTCACCTATCTTTTTTTGGATAATACTTTTCGAGTTTAGACGTTCATTTTTTGGATATTTTATTGCTTCGTAACGATTGTCAAAATAAGTATTGATGCCCTCATCCATCCATGGATGCTGCCTTTCATTTGTTGCAAGTATTCCATAATTCCAGTTGTGACCCACTTCATGCTCTATAGTCATATCAAGCTCTTTTTCTGAGTAGATAGGCGCAATACTTGTAATAGTTGGATATTCCATGCCTCCGTTAAAACTTATCCTTGCTTCCACAGCAGTTACGTTGTTATAAGGATATTCTCCAAGCCATTTACATCTTGTTCTTATTGCATCTTTTATAAATTCTATACTGTTACCCCACAAACGTAAATCTTTAGGAATAAAGAATGACCAGGCATTGATTATTCTACCAGAAGGCAGCATTAGTGTATCATTTTTTACTGCAAAATTTTTATCTGCAAACCATGCGAAATCATGTACACTATCCTGAATATAAGTTAGTGTCTTCATCTCTTGTGGTGTCTGCTGTTGCTGGATTACAGGCGTTTTAATAACCGGTTTTAACTGCAATTTTTTGTTTTTAGGTGCAATTGCCTTTTTATTTTTTATTGGCTGTTGTTTTTTTGTCGTCGCAGTTTTCTTAATAGCAACATCCTTAGCCTTATTATTAATCATAGATGCGTTACTAAAAGACGTTTTTGCTTTTTCAAGCAGCCATTTTCTTTCGTCTTCATTTTGTAAATCGCCTGTTGCCGCTACAACATAATCTTTAGGAATAGTTATTTGTACTTCGTATTTTCCGAACTCACTGTAAAATTCTCCCTGGTCGAGATAAGGCATTTCGTGCCAGCCTTTATTATCGTAAACTGCAGGTTTTGGATACCATTGTGTAACCTGGTAGGTGTGACCTACATATCCACCTCTTGAAAAATTGTATGGAAGCTTTTCATGAAAAGGAGTAATAATTTTTATGGCATTGCCAGGAGCCAGCGGCGATGGTAAGATTAACTTTATAACATCAATATAAAGTGGATGGTCTTCAACTTTTGCGGTAATTCCGTTTACCTTAAAATCAAGTCTGTTAATATATCCGTGATTTTCTTCGCTTGCAAAATAATAATCTGTTCTTCCGAGTTGTAACAGCTGTTCACTAAAAGCTGTCTTATCATTTTTATATGCATTTGGCCACACATGAAACCAAATATAACGTAGTGTATCAGGTGAGTTATTAATGTAATTAAGAATTTCAAAACCATCCAGCGTATTATTTACGTCATTCAACGTAACATCAATTTTGTAATCAACTCTTTGTTGAAAATATTTTCGTTGTAATAAAGAATCATTTGAATATTGTGCAAAAGTGATTTGCAGATAACAGAATAAAAAGTATAGCAGTACAGGAATTTTTTTCAAAACAGTTGTTTCATCAAATATAAAAATAAGTAGTGTGTTGTAATTGTAAGTATTACAATCACCTTCCCTTTCCTAAAAAAATAATTCTTATTGTGTGAATCATAATTTTAAAATCAAGTGCTAAAGAAATATTTTCAATATAGATTATATCATATTTCATTCTTGCAATCATTTGCTGCGGATTTTCCGCATAGCCATATTTCACCATTCCCCAACTGGTAAGGCCAGGCTTCACTTTCAGCAATAGTTTATACTCCGGATGTTTTTCAGCAATTACATCAATATAATATTTTCTTTCAGGCCTTGGGCCAACAAGGCTCATTTCACCTTTTAAAATATTAAATAATTGCGGAAGCTCATCCAGTCTCCACCTTCTCATTACCTTCCCCCATTTTGTAATGCGGTTATCGTTTATGCTACTAAGCATGGGACCATTTGGCTCCGCATTCATTATCATTGAGCGAAACTTATAAATCATAAACGGCTTTCCTTTACAGCCGATCCTTTTCTGTATAAAAAATATGGGACCAATTGAAGACAGCTTGGTTCTTACCGCTGAGTATGCAAGCAAAGGTGAGAGCAATATAAGGCCACCGATAGAAATGAGGACATCAATCAACCGTTTAATATTTTGCTGCCATGCATCCATTAACCCAAGATGAATTTCAATCAATGGCGTACCCATTACATTATTCGTTCTTAATGCACCGCTGAGAATATCAACTTTGTCGGGCATCATTTTTACATTTACTTCTTTTTCATTTAGCTGCTCCAATATCTTTTCGAGATCTGGTCGCTCATTTTCTTCTATCGCAATAATTACTTCTTTCACGTCATTATCATCTATAATTTTTTGAACGGAATGTATGCTCCCAAGCTGCTGCGTTTGCTGGATAAGTTCTTTGGATACGTTGTTGTCGACATGTACAAAACCGCAAATTCTATAACCCGACTTTTCATGATTGGTAGTGATAGAATTATACAATTGTAATGCATTTTTATTGCTGCCTATTATCAAGGTGTTAAACCATACAATCTGTTTCTGCAGCTGATTATGTGCAATTGATAATAATATAGATCTGAAAAAATACGTTATTAAAAAATGCATTATGAAAAGCGAAAAAAAGATTTTATAAAAAGAAATATACTGTTCACTGTTGTAGATTATAATTACCACCAATAGTATAATGCAACCAGTAAAGGCACTGATGAATGTAAAGAGCATTTCATTTACACGAGACTTATAATATATGTTTTTATAAGAGCCGAACAAGTGATATAAAACAATCCAGCCAGATGTATAAAAAATAACTTCTGCAAATATTTTTTTATTTAAAAAGAAATTCAAAGACAAAGGCCCTTTTATTAAATAAAATAAAATCACAAAGCTTATAGTCGCAGCAATGAAATCGCCAAGCATGTAAAAGCTTATGTGCAACTGCTTTCCCAAAGTATGTTGAGAGTTATTTTATTTTATTACGGTTAATTTTATCAAGTATGGCATGTGCTACTTCCATTGCACGATAGCCATCAATTTCTGTAACTGCTACAGTCTTATTTTTTACAATAGCATTTACAAAGCTTTTGAGCTCCTCTTTTATTGCGTTGTTTTCTTTTATCATTGGTGCAGCAATAGCAATCGTTTTTTTGCCAGCAGTAGTTTCTACATCAAAAGCAAAAACATTTTTATCAGCAGGAGTTTTGTATTTAATAATCTCAGTTTTTTTATCCAGAAAGTCAATGCCTATATAAGAGTCTTTTTGAAACAGGCGCATTTTCCGCATCTTTTTCATGCTTATTCTTGATGAGGTAAGATTGGCAACACAGCCATTATCAAACTCAATGCGGACGTTGGCTATGTCAGGCGTATCGCTCAATACTTCTACACCATTTGCATATATATTTTTTACATCACTTTTTACCAGGCTTAAAATAATATCAATATCATGTATCATCAAGTCAAGAATCACACTCACGTCTGTGCCTCGGGGGTTAAACTGTGAAAGCCTGTGAACCTCTATAAACATTGGATTCAGGTCATATTCTTTCACCGAAAGAAATGCCGGATTGAACCTTTCTACATGCCCAACCTGTAATTTTATATTTGCTTCTTTTGTAAGTTTTATTATTTCTTTCGCTTCTGACATTGTGTTCGCCAAAGGCTTTTCCACAAACACATGCTTGCTTTTCAAAATAGCCATTTTACACAATTCGTAATGCATAGTTGTTGGTGCAACTATATCTATTACATCGCATGCACTTATTAAATCCTGGGGAGTTTGGTATCTTTTTAAGTTATATTTTTCTATGGCAAACACTGCGTTCTCATCGGACGGATCATAGAAACCTTCAAGCGTTATTCCATCTATTTCCAGCCAGTTATTTATATGAAACTTGCCCAGGTGACCCACACCAAACACACCTACTTTCAGCATATTCACAATTTTTAATTGTGATAAAGATAAAAGAGAAACGATTAAGCTTTAATGCTCATCACTCCATTAAAAAAAATTGAAGCTAAACTAAGAGGTTGCTAATTGTTGCAAGAATGCAGAATGAGAAAGGTAATAAGCATCATTGCCATAAAGAAACAGGCAGGAGCCATTCTTTATTTTACTTATAACGGACTTATAAATTTTTTGCGGTAATGCAGGGCAGCCAAGGCTTCTGCCAATATAGCCTTTACTTTTAATTACATTTTCGCTTACATAATTAGCGCAATGCATTACAATGTTTCTGCGAAAAGCGTTATCATTTATACCATCTTCTTCGCCTTGAAGCCGCAATGAAAAGCCATGTTCCCCTTTATAAGTATTTCCTGTTACATAAAAACCAAGACTTGATTCGTTGCTTTGCGGATTGTTGGAGAATTGCGTAGCATACTCTTCACCAGAATTGCGGCCGTGAGCCACATAAGTGTTGAAAAGCACCTTGTAATTTTTTGTGTCAATAACAAACAATCTTTTTTTTGCAGATGATAAAGTAAAATCAACAATAGAAATAACAGAATCATTGCTAAGCTTTCCCATAGAAAGCAGGAAGCCAAAGCCTCTCATAGCATCATCATAGGCATTTTTGGAAAGGCCCATGTTTTCCAGATGAAGGCTATCATAAACAGAAATTTTTAATGATACAGGGTTAGGTGTGGCATGAGCAACAGCAGGCACTTCCAAAGAATTCGCTTTGGCAAAAACAAAAGGTAAATGAGTAAAAAAAACCAACAGCGATAAAGCAAAAATGGCTATTCTCTTCAGTGACTTATTCATTCAATGTTACTTTTAAACAATTTAAATTTTCCGAAAACGGGAGCTTAAAAAGCTCACTACCTTATAAACGGTTAGCTAAGAAAAAGACCTTTAATCTGCGAATGTTATTTTTAAAGGAACGCAAAAGTAATATATCGATGTTTTGTGTCCTATTATTCCATTCATTAATTCGAAATTGTATCAATTTCTTATACCTTCTTTAACATCTTAAGGAAAGGGTACGGATTTATAAAGTATATAACTTTTTTTTTAAATTTTTATTGTGCAACCTGGCTTCAATCTCGATATTCTTTTAAAGCAAATTATATTTGTAAAAAGAATAAATAAACAATCAGAACTCCATATTAAATAATCCTATTGAATACTTAAAAGGTGTAGGCTCGCAAAGAGCCGATCTTTTAAAAAAAGAAGTTGGTATCTATATCTTTAATGATCTTTTGGAATATTTTCCTTTCCGGCATATTGATAAAACAAAAATCGTTTCAATCGGCAGCATCACGGATACTACAGAATTCGTGTTAATTATCGGCAAAATAACTTCCATTGAAATAATAGGAACGCATAGCGCAAAGCGCCTGGTGGCAAGTCTTTCAGATGCAACAGGAGAGATAGAGCTGGTATGGTTCCAGGGCATTTCTTTTATTCAAAAAATGCTTTATGTTGGCAGCACTTATCGGGTGTTTGGAAAAGTTAGTTTCTTTATGAATAGCCTGCAAATAACTCATCCTGAAATTGAAGAAACAAGCTCAATCACGGAAAAAGCTTTGTACATGGAGCCGATATATTCCACCACCGAAAAATTAAGAACAAGAGCACTTGGAGCAAGACAAATATCGAAGCTTACTTATGCGCTGCTGCAACTACTGAATGAAAAAGAGTTGCCTGAAAATCTTCCGGTTTTTTTATTAAAAAAATATAGATTGATCAGCAGGTATAAATCATATATACAAATACATTTTCCCGCTAATGAAAAAGAATACAAGCAAGCAGTGCGGAGATTAAAGTTTGAAGAATTGTTCATTTCTCAATTTCGTTTGTTACGTAATCGTTACCGTAGACACGAAGTTTCAAAGGGAATTGTTTTTAATAAAGTAGGCGAATGCTTTAATAACTTTTATAACAATAATCTTCCTTTTGAGCTTACTAATGCTCAAAAAAAAGTTTTAAAAGAAATAAGAAATGATATGGGAAGCGGCAGGCAAATGAATCGCTTGCTGCAAGGAGATGTGGGCAGCGGTAAGACAATTGTAGCATTA
This sequence comes from uncultured Chitinophagaceae bacterium, assembly GCA_963823975.1. Classification (GTDB taxonomy): domain Bacteria; phylum Bacteroidota; class Bacteroidia; order Chitinophagales; family Chitinophagaceae; genus Ginsengibacter. The sequence continues at coordinate 300,817 of CAWGNP010000002.1, forward strand.
ATGAGTTTGCTTATAGCAGCTGATAATGGTTACCAGGGCTGCTTTATGGCACCTACTGAAATACTTGCCAGGCAACACTTTGATAGTTTAAATCACTTACTCATTAATATTCCGGTGACCATAAAAATTCTTACCGGGTCTACATCTGCCAGAGAGAGAAAAGAAATTCTTGAGGCAACTTCAGCCGGTGAGGTTACGATATTGATTGGTACACATGCAATTATTGAGGATAGTGTAATTTTTAAAAATCTTGGACTGGCAATAGTAGATGAGCAACATAAATTTGGTGTAGCGCAACGGGCAAAACTTTGGAAAAAAAACGAAGTGAATCCTCATGTGCTCGTAATGACTGCTACACCGATTCCCCGTACATTGGCTTTAACGGCTTATGGTGATCTTGATTACAGCGTGATAGATGAGTTGCCCTCGGGAAGAATACCAATAACTACTGTTCACCGGATAGAATATGCAAGACCGCAGGTAATGGATTTTATTAAAAAGGAAATACAACAAGGAAGACAAGCATATATTATTTATCCATTAATAGAAGAATCTGCAAAACTTGACTTTGAGAATTTAATGAAAGGTTATGAAGAAGTGAAAGCATTTTTTCCTGAGCCTGAATTTTATATAAGTATGGTTCATGGGCGCCAGAAGCCGCAGCAGAAACATGAAAACATGCAACGATTTATAGCAAATAATACCCAGATCATGGTTTCAACAACAGTAATTGAAGTTGGGGTAAATGTGCCTAATGCAAGCGTGATGGTTATTGAAAGCGCTGAAAAATTTGGGCTTCCACAACTGCACCAGTTGCGCGGCAGGGTGGGGCGAGGCAATCAAAAAAGTTATTGTATTTTATTAACGAAAGTAAGATTGTCAAACGATGCGAAAAAGCGCTTAAAAATTATGTGCGAAACCAATGACGGATTTAAAATTGCAGAGAAGGATCTCGAGATACGCGGGCCCGGAGATATAGAAGGGACAAGGCAAAGCGGCTTACTTAATTTAAAAATTGCCAACGTTATTGAAGATAAAAATATATTGGAGACGGCAAGATATGAGGCCGACAAAATCGTTCAGGAAGATGCAGAATTACTATCAGCAGAATATTCCCAGTTTAAAGATTTTTTGATGTATAAAATGGGAAAAACAATATGGAGCAAAATATCATAATATTTCGAGTTTCAAAATTTGTTAATTCATTTTAAAATTATCCGGTAAAACGATTTTTTAGAAACTTCTCAATAATTGTTTCGTAAATTTATTGTTGTAATTTTTTTTCTTCATTGCTTACAATCCGTATAAACTTTTTTAAAAATTTTTTGTCATAAAACAAATATTCTTTTGAGATCGGTCAAATACTCGCTCTGCACTTTTTTTTGCGTAGTTGCATCATTTGCTGCTATGCAAAAATCTTTTTGCCAGGTTGAATTTATTGAGAACAAAGGTCAGTGGGATAGTAAAGTAAAATTCATGACGCTTGCTGGCAGCGGTTCTTTTTTTATACAAAAAAATGGATTTACAGTTGCCCAGCATAATCCCTCTGATATTGAAAATATAAAATTACAGCGGCATACAGGTTCAATTAATGGCTCTGCAAAGCAGATAGGTCAATTTTCCGGAAAGATTCATTCCCATGCTTACTCGGTTGAGTTTGTAAATTCAAATGATCCGGAAATAATTCCCGACAAAGTGCTTCCTGGCATTAGCAACTATTTTATAGGTAACGATAAAAGCAAATGGGTATCGGGCTGTAAAACCTACGAAGGCATTACATATAAAAATGTTTATCCTGGCATTGATGTGCGCTATTACTCTGATGCTGGCAGTAATTTAAAATACGACTTTATAATTAATCCCGGTGCTGATATCAATAAAATTGCAATGAAATATACCGGCGCTGATAAAATTTCTGTTAAGGACAGGCAGCTTGTTGTTTCTACATCTTTAGGAGAAAATAAGGAACTTTCTCCCTATACGTACCAGGTAAATGATAGTAAGCGCCAGGAGCTAGATTGCAGATATGTTATTGATAAAGATGTTGTAAGATTTAAAGTAAAAGATTATGATCCATCAAAAGTTTTAATAATCGATCCTACTGAAATATTTTTTACTTATTCAGGAAGTACAGCTGATAACTGGGGGTTTACTGCAACCTATGGACCTGATGGAAGCTTTTACGGCGGTGGAATTGCATTTAACAATGGCTTCCCTGTATCTACAGGTGCTTATGATGAATCATTTAATGGCAACTTTGACATTGCAATTATAAAGCTTACACCTGATGGAAAAAACAGGGTATATGCAACATATATTGGCGGTGTTGGAGCAGACCAGCCTCACAGTCTTATTGTTGATCCGCAGGGAGAACTTATTATAGCAGGCCGTAGCAATTCTTCTGATTATCCAACGTATCCTTCGACTTCCCAAATCGTTGGCAAAGGCGGTGGCTGGGACATTGTTGTTACAAAATTAAATGCGTCCGGAACCGGTCTTATTGGTTCTATGCGCATAGGAGGTTCAGGCGATGATGGACTTAACATTAAAGATGAATCGCAGCCCGGTGCAGGATCTTTAAAAAGAAATTATGGCGATGATGCAAGAAGTGAAGTATTGCTGGATGCAGCAGGAAACATTTACCTGGCTTCATGTACTTCATCTCCGGATTATGGCGATATTACCACGGCCGGTGCTTTTCAAAGATCGCTTGCCGGCGGTCAGGATGGAGTTGTTTTAAAAATTAATCCTTCCTGTAATAGTCTTATTTTTAATACACTCATAGGAGGCAAGGGTGATGATGCTGCTTATGTTCTTGTTCTTGATGCTAATAATAATATTTATGTCGGGGGTGGTACGGCAAGCGCAGACCTTAATGGTATCTCAGCCTCATCGGTTATAAGCTCTGTTTTTGCAGGTGGTATCTGTGATGGTTTTGTTGTTGAATTAAATAGTGCAGGCACTGCAGCAATAAGGGGTACATATCTTGGCACGCCGGGCACTGACCAGGTATATGGAATTGATGCCGATAAATTCGGATTCATTTATGTTACTGGCACTACTGATGGCACATGGCCTGTAATCAATGCGAATTTTTCAAATCCAAATTCTAAACAATTTATTTCCAAAATAAAGCCTGATTTGAGTGCTTACGTTTATTCGACTGTGTTTGGTTCTGGTTCTACTTTGCCAAATATTTCTCCAACTGCATTTCTAGTTGACCGCTGTCAAAATGTATATGTTTCGGGTTGGGGTGGTAAATCGAATACAGGATTTGGTGAAGGAAATACTATGGGAATGCCTGTGACGCCGGATGCAATTAAACCTAAGACAGATGCATCAGGAAGTGATTTTTATTTTTTCGTTTTGAAAAAAGATGCAGCTTCACAATTGTATGGAACTTTCTTCGGACAAGAAGACCCCCCTGAAGGTGGCAACCCGCTTACATTTGGCGATCATGTTGATGGCGGTACCAGCCGGTTTGATAAGAATGGTGTTATTTATGAAGCAATGTGTGCTAACTGTTTCAGAACTGTTTTTTTCCCGGGCACACCAGGCACCTGGTCTACAACAGATAATGCTACTGGCAATACCGGTCAATGTAATCTTGGAATGCTCAAAATAGCAATGAACTTTGCTGGTGTGCAGGCAACTGTTCGCCCGTCTATTAATGGCGTGCCTAATGATACCACCGGTTGCGTACCGCTTAAAGTTGACTTTACTGATACACTTAATAAAGGAAAACTGTATTATTGGAGTTTTGGGGATGGAGCGGGGGATACTACTACTTCTCCTAATGATTCACATACTTATACAAAAACAGGTTTTTATCTCGTAAGGTTAATATCTATTGATAGTACAACCTGTAATATCTCTGATACGGCTTACACGCATATAAAGGTGGGTGATAATAAAGTTTACCTTGATTTTATTTCTAATAAGCTGCCTCCATGCACTAACCTCACTTATAGCTTTACTAATACATCCACTGATACAAGGGGGCCATTTAATCCAAATACTTTTACTTGGGATTTTGGAGATAATACTCCTTTAGTCACGCAAAGCCAGACTCCGCCTGTTACGCACACTTATGGCGGACCCGGCACCTATGTCGTAAAGCTTTCTATTGATGATACTACATTCTGCAACTCACCAGCAGATACTTCAAAAACCGTTAGATTATCACCGCAGGTAAAAGCTTTGTTTTCTACGCCTGCCAGTGGCTGCGCACCCTACACAGCAGTATTTTCTAATAATTCTTTAGGAGGCCTTAATTTCTTTTGGGATTTTGGCGATGGTACCACTTCTACTGATGTTAATCCATCTCATTTATACAATAATATTGGAACCTATATAGTAAAGCTTGAGGCATTCGATTCTACTTCTTGTAATAAAGTTGATTCGATGTCTTTTTCAATAAGTGTGTTACCTGCGCCCACGGCTTCATTTACTTACAATCCAAACCCTCCAAAGGAAAATACTTTTACGAATTTTGTAAATCAGTCTACCAATGCAACAAGATATGTATGGAATTTTGGAGATGGTGACAGTTCCAATGAAGAAAATCCAACTCATATATTTCCAGCTACGGCTACTTATCATGTTTGCCTGAATGCTTATAATGACGCAGGTTGTGTGGCAACATATTGTGCTGATGTGAGTTCAATTATAAACCCATTAGTTGATGTGCCATCTGCATTTACGCCTGGAAAGTTTGGCGTTAATGGCAGGATAAAAGTCGAAGGTTTTGGTATTACCGAAATGCATTGGCAGATCTATAACCGTTGGGGGCAAAAGGTGTTTGAGGCAAATAGCATTAAGAGTGCCTGGGATGGAACATTTAATGGAAAAATTCAACCTCTTGATGTATACGCATATACACTGGACGTTACTTTTTCCAATGGAAAAAAATATAGAAAAACAGGTGACATTACTTTATTAAGATAAGGAGTTACATCATGAAAAGGTGTTTTAAATTATATGCTTTTATAACGATAACATTTTTTGTTATAAATAAAACCTATGCTCAGGATCTTCATTTCTCGCAATTCTTCAATAATCCGTTGCTTACAAATCCTGCCAACACAGGATTTATACCAGATGCGGATTACAGGCTTGGTGCGTCTTATCGCAACCAATACTCTAACATAATGGCGGTGCCTTATAAAACCATGAGTATATTCGGCGATGCACAGGTTTTTAGAAATAAGATCGAAACAGGCTGGCTGGGCCTTGGAGGCGTTTTGCTGTATGATGTTGCTGGTACAGGAAGTCTTACTTCTACGAAAGCGTATGCATCCATTGCTTATCACCAGGAGCTTGGCTTAAGCAGTTTATTAACTGCCGGTTTTAATGTTGGCTGGGCTAACAAAAGAATAGATCAAAGCAAGCTTACCTTTCCTGATCAGTTTGATGGAAAATTTTTTGATGGATCACAGCCTACCTCCGTTGTTTTGCAAAATAATAATATCAGTTACTTTGATCTGCAGGTAGGCATGAACTATGCGTATTTTCCTACCGAGGATATTTATATTAATGCAGGTTATTCCATTCAACATGTGAACCAGCCAAAGGAAACTTTTTTCGAAGATAATTCTGATGACCTTATTTCCATGAGGCACATTGCCTTCCTGAATGGATTGTTTAAAGTAAGCGATAATGTAATTATAAATCCTAATATTTATTATACAACGCAGGCTGGTGCCAGTGAATTTCAATTGGGCATGAATGCTTCTTACAATCTTTCTGAGCATGGGGAAAAACAAATAATGGCAGGTTTATACTATAGATATAATGACGCCTTTATTCCAATGGTAGGGCTTTCTATTAATAACATCTATTTTACTTTTAGCTATGATGTTACCACATCGTCTTTAAAGAATTTTAATCATTCAATGGGTGCAGATGAATTCAACGTGCTGAAGAAAGGCTTTTATAATGACTTCAATGGGGATCGCAAACAAGCACTCTGCCCTACCTTCTGATAAAATCTTGTTCTTTCTTTTCTTTATTAGAAAGCGTCCTCTTTTTTGTAAAAGAATCATGTTTAAATTATAATGTTATTTTGTGTTATTTATAAACGTATAAATAATGGTGAAAAACATTGCAATTATTGGTGGAGGAAATTTGGGAACAGCCATAGCGGAGGGATTGTTGAAAAGTAATTTTTGCGAGCCTTCTAATATCACAATCACCAAAAGAAAATTAGAAACATTAGAAAGTCTTCGCGATAAAGGTGTCCACGTTTCTTCGGATAATGCAATGGCTGTCGCCAATAGTGAATTAATTATACTTGCTGTAAAACCTTACCAGGTCAGCGATGTGTTGAATAGTGTCAAAAATGAATTGAACGAAAAACATATTATTGTATCTGTAGTTACGGGTGTTTTAATAAATGAAATTTTAGAAATCATTAAAAAAAGTATTTCTGTTTTCAGGGCAATGCCAAACACTGCAATAGCCATTCAGGAAAGCATTACATGCCTTAGCTCAGCAAATGCGGACTATGCACAAATTAGTTATGTAAAAAATATATTTGAAACTCTCGGTAAAGTTGCAATGATCGATGAAAAACTTATGGAAGCGGCAACTGTTTTAGGCGCTTGCGGTACGGCTTATGCCATGCGCTACATTCGGGCAAATATTCAAGGTGGCATTGAAATAGGTTTTGATGCGGCAACGGCCAGCCTTATCGCTGCTCAAACGGTGAAGGGTGCGGCTGAATTGCTTTTGCAAAAAGGCACACACCCTGAGCAGGAAATAGATAAGGTAACCACCCCAAAAGGGTGTACCATTGCGGGATTAAACGAAATGGAACACCAGGGTTTTAGTTCATCCTTAATAAAAGGAATTGCTGTCAGCTACAATAAAATTGCGAAGAGCTAAAACGGTTAAATGATTATAAAGCCGGTCCTGTGAAATCCTGTGCTGTTAAAAGCCGCATCATCTTCGTTACTTTTCCTTTTTTTCATATCCTTTTTCATATCCTCTTGTGCTTTTTTAAGCTCTGATTGCGCTTTCTTCATTTCTTCCTGCATCTTTTTTATATCTTCTTTTTTCAGTTGAATCGATTGCTGAAATTCCTTGCTGTTCATTTCCTTTTGTAGTTGTTGCATACTATTCTCAATGTCAATATTCATCTTTTTGAAATCAATATTTTTTAGCGCATTGTCAATGCTTAAGTTAATACTCTTCCAATCAATATTGTTTAGTGATTGCTCTATACTTTGCTGAATTTTTTCAAAATTAATTTGCTTCAACGCCTCTTGCACTTGCTTCTGTATTTGTTGTGTATTTATTGTTTTTAACGATTGTTGAACCTGTTCCATTATTTTATTCATATCAATAGATGCAAGTGCTTTGTTAGCTTCGTCCAATGCTTTTTGCTTATCCAAAGAACTATTTAGTTGTTTATCCGGCACTGTGTCTTTTGTTTCGCTTAAAGTTGTAGGTGCATGCGAAATAAAGGGATTACGGAATGCAGTGCAGCAAGCCATTATAAGTATTGCCGCTGAAAGAGATACAATAAAGAATTTGCTGGTAATTGTTTTCATAAACTAATTTTTATTTACTACGAAATATATCGTAGATCAAATATACGAGGAAATTCGTATTTCAATCATTAATGAAAATATTTTTTTTAAAGTTTATATAAAATGCACACGTATTATTTTTTGCGTGCATATTTATCGGAATTTTATATGGCAAAAGTTCATGTAAAAATTAGAATATAAATAATATGAAGAAGATTGTAATGTTATTAGTTCTTGTTGCATCATTACACGTTGCAGTAAGGGCGCAGGATGAAGACAATAAAGAAGTAAAAAAGGGGTTTGATAAGCAGCGTTTATTTACAGGCGGAAGTGTGTCAGCAACTTTTTCAAGTTATTTCACCGAGCTTGGGGTAGCACCGCAATTAGGATACACGCTAACGCATTGGGCAGATGTAGGCATTACATTAAATTTCGATTACACTTCTGAGCGTGATTACGAAATTTATGGTGACAAACTCAGGGAAACTGTTTATGGTCCTGGTGCGTTTGTAAGATTATTTCCTGTCAATTTTCTTTTTGCAACGGCTCAATATGAGTATAACTTCCTTCATCTTAATTATATACCTGCTGAGGGGAGCGGTTATACCAATTATAAAAGTAATACAAATGCCAGCAGTCTTTTATTAGGTGCAGGCTATGCAGGAGGAAGGAGCAGGACAAGCAATACTTATTATTATCTTTCTATATCATGGGATGTATTGGGAGATAAGAATTCGCCATACATTGATAGCTATGGCAGGAGCATTCCTGTTATTCGTGCAGGGTATAACATTGGCTTGTTTCAAAAAAGAAGAAAATATGAGCGAGGAAATGCTTATTGAGTAAATGTTATCTTATAAGCATAACACTTCCTTTTTTAAATACCACTTTATTCTGGTAGTCTACTCCTTCCACTATCCATACATATACATCGGCATCTTGTGGCTTTCCCTTAAAGGTACCATCCCAGCCTAAGTTTTGTGTGGATGTTGAGAAGATCAATTGCCCATCCCTGTTGTATACTTTAAAGTATTTAATGTATTTCATGCCAAGAGGAATTGGCCTGAATGTATCATTTTTTCCATCTCCGTTTGGTGTGAAAGCGTTAGGCACATACAATCCTGGATCTACTTTATAAACTATTACATCAATTGTATCTGTGCCGGAACATCCCTCTGCACTGGTGACTTTTAAAACATATTGCTGGTTATCCGAAAGCGTTGCTATAGGATTGGCAATGTCAGGATTACTGAGGCCCGTGTTTGGACTCCATTTAAAAACTTCTGCACCGGTTCCGTTCAACTGCAATGGTTCATTAATTACAATATTTGTATCCCGTGGTCCTGCATCAGCAACAATTTTTTGAACAGCAACCAATATAGTATCAAAAGCAGGCTTAGGGCATCCCTGGATATCTGTAACGGCAACAATATACCTTATAGAAGAAGGCGGTATGGTAACAGGATCGGAAATATTCGGGTTATTTAAAAAATTTGTGGGCGACCATAAATAATATACGCCACCCGAAGCATGCAACTGAAGACTGGACGGAAAACAAATGGTAGTATCATTACCTGCGTTAGCCTTAGGATAGGGTACAACTTTAAATGTAATATCATCGGATGAATTGCATTTGCCAATGCTTGCTATCACATGAAACGTAGTAGTAATAGGTGGTGCAGCCAAAGGATTTTTTAATGTATTATTGTTTAAGTAAGCAGCGGGCGACCATAAATAATGTAATCCATCACTTACTGTATTTATTCTTGTTGAATCCGTTTGGCAAATAGTTGAGTCATTTCCTGCATTTAAAGTAACCTTATCAACAACATTTACTGTAACGGTTTTTGTGGCGAAACAGCCGGGACTTTCAGTTAATGTAGCAGAATAAGTAGTGGTAGTTTTTGGGCTCACCAAAGGTGTAAAGCTTGATGTGTTACTTATGTTATAAGCCGGTGACCACATTACGTTTCCAGTACCCGTTGCCATAAGCTGCAAAGTATCTATTGAGCATATCAACGTATCATCCGTTACTGAAAATATGGGCTTATCGATAATAGCAACGGTATCGGTTATAGTTTTTACACAACCTTTGCTATTGCTCACTTCTAGCTGTACAGGATAATTACCAAGAGCGGGGAAAGCATATACAGGATTTTTTACATCAGATGTATCGTTGCTGGCCGAAGGATCACCGAAATCCCAGTGCCACGCGCTTAAATATCCATATTTCGATTTCGTAGTATCAGTGAACTGAATGTTTGTTTTTACGCAAGACCCTTTTGTGCTAAAGCCTGGAAAAAAGCCCGGGTAAACTTTTCTTATTTGCGTAGCAGAATCGGCACATGGCTGGCCCCGATTAATAACAAGCTGATATGTAAAAGTTCCTGTATCACTGTAAATATGTGTGGGCGTTTGCAATGTCGATGTATCCATGACACCACTGGCAGGATCTCCAAATTCCCAATAATACGTTTTGTTTTGAGATGAATTATTTCCATTTGCAAATGAAACAGAAAAGCCATCACAGCTTACTGGCTGCGGATCCAGCTCAACACCTGCAAAGTCACAGTCTGTTACGTTTACTATAAAGTCTTTTCTATGCTCTCCAACTAAAGTTCCACTTCTATAAGACAAGACCGAAACACAAACTACATACTTTCCCACTTCAGGTGCAATACCGCTAATGATGCCCGTTTTGGAATCTATGAAAGCACTGGTACCTAGCGGGCTGTTGTAATTATAATTGTTAATGTAAGTTACTGAGCCATATGGTGGAGCATTAGGATTTACATTAGAGGCATTCACTGATGCACCTCCATTATATGCGGGCGCAAAAGAATATACTAATGAATCACCATCGGGATCAATAGCATTGAATTTCAAGGTAAATTTTTTCTTTTGACAAATGGCATCTACGCTCGTTGAAAATTGCGGGCAATTATCCAATATAGCGGGAATGGAACAACTATAGGTAGAACCGGTGCCACCGTTTTGGCTGCCACTGTTATTCAATACATCTTCCAAAGGGTGAACACGACAACAGGTTTGATAACTGGCAGTATAACCCTTAGTATTAGCAGGCAGATCAACAGTGAACGTGTAAGTAGCCACGTGATAATCTAACACAGGCGGATCGCTGATACAAGGCGGAAAAGGATCTACAGCCACCTGGCTTTCACCATCTTTTGCAATATCATAGTATTGATTCTGGGAGGGAAATTGAATTCCATTATCATTATTAAAAATACCAATAAACACATCATCAGGCATTAACGCGCAGCCACCAGGCTGAGATGCGCACGTCTGATCCCTGAAAAGCTTTAGTGTTATACTATATCTTTTGGTGTTAGCTGCGGAACCTGCGCCAACATAAGTATAAATCATTTCTCCGCCTACTATATGAGATGCCCTGCACGGAAGAAAGTAAAAAAACAGCAGGCTTATGAGCAGGATCTTTTTCATCAGTATTCTATGCAATTTAACCTTTTACCATGAGAATAATTTACAATGAAAGGCAGGGTAAAGAATGAAAAAATTGTTAATACTTACAAGCGTATTTATACTATAAATTTGCAAGGAACTCAAACAATCTTCTGGTCGAAACATCAGCTTCTTCCCACATTCCCATATGTGCCGAGTTTTGCAAAATATAAATATGTGAGATGGATGGTAAATGACACTGCTGCAAGAATGCTTGCAAGGGTACAACACTATCATTTTTGCCTGAAATAAATAAAACACGTTTTGTAGCATTTTGCAAAGCGTGTGTTCTATCAGGCCTTGTCATCATTGCATAATAATATTGTATCAAAGATTTTGGCGATATATTTTTATAATCATTCACAAGCTTTTGTAACAATGATGCATTTTCTTTTTTTGTTTTCTCTGAAAAAAGATTAGGTGTTGTCGATCGTAAGAATAGCTCTGTTCCATTATTTTTTATAAACTCTATTCCTTTTTTTCTAGCCTCTTTTTTTGCATCATCATCTGCAAAAGCAGTAGAATGAAATAAGCCAAAAGCCTCTACAAGAGAAGGATATTTTTCTGCAAAAGCGAGCGTAACGTATCCTCCCATGCTGTGCCCAAGGATTGTGAAAGATCTAAAGCCATTTGTTTCGGATTCTGCGTCAGCAATAGCTTTAACCGCATCGGCATAATCTTCGATCTTGGCATTATCATCAAGTATTTCTGACTGACCACTGCCCGGAAGATCAATCGCTATTACATAAAAATTATCCTTTAATTTCTCGGTTTGATGTTGCCATATATTACTATCTTCTGCAAAGCCATGAACTAAGATCACCGGCTTTCCCGTTCCTTGTACTGTATAAAATATTTTTTTATCTCTAAAAATTATTTGGTTCATTAGTTCTTTTTCTTTGAAACATAAAGGATGCTTCTGAAAATCAAAATGGCTATAATTGGCATTAATGCCGGGTTTAAGTGTTGCGGCAACATAAACCAACATGCAAGAAGGAGCAGGTTGAACACTATATAAATCATAAAATATTTAGTGCCTGGCCTCTTTAAAGAATGTATATAAAATGCGGCTATAAGATTAGTTGGCCATGCCCAAAGCAAATTGAAATTATCTTTTGTCATCCTGTGATCAGTGCCAAACCACATGAACAAAAGCAATACTCCAAGCAATCCCGTAAAAAAAAACATAAAGCCATCAAACGCAATAAGAATTCTTTTTATAAAATTATTTTTAGAAAAACTCAACAAAACAATTAAAACGAAAAGGCAGGAAAAAACAAACAACGGATGTGTATAAAAGTGTACTTCTGGTTGCACAACAGCTATGTTGTACAACTCGTGTTTTTCGCTCACTATTGGTGTTGATCCAATTGTTGTTCTATCTAAAGCATTCGACAAGTAATCAGGCAGAAACATTTCTTGTTCCGGCTGCATTACAGCATCAGTAGGCTTCCCAAGCAAGATGTCTATGCCAAGTTTGCTCCATTGTTTATCATTTTTATTAAGGTATTCATAGATGAGATCACGAAAAGTTTTTTTTGTTTGTAACACATTTCCGAAATGAACAGGTTCATTCGCAGATCTTTTTATAAGGTCACGAAGTCTGGTTGTGCAATTGTCAAAAGTAAAATCATACTTATACTTTCTGTTTTCACCCATCATATTTGCTTTCAGTAGCATTACGATGTTGAATTTCTCGGCACAGCTTAAATTTAATACTTGTTCGATTGTGCCTCTGCCATCCTCATAATTATCATTTCTAAAAGAATCATAGTCATCCGTTGACAAGTAAAATGTAAGCTTGCCCCTGATAAATTTTATATAAAAATCCGGCTCATCAAAGTTGAACGTGCCATAATTGTAAACTACGTCTGTATGGTTACTGTTATCTTGTATACGTAAAGCACTATGGCCGAAGGTTGAATATAATTCCTCTCCAGGCGTTACAGTAAGCAGGCTTACGGTTACATTGCAGCTATCACCTTGTGTAAAGCCTTTTAAAGAAAATGCTATAATAAAAATGAGTAAGAAAAAAACAGGTTTTGTTTTCATAAAAGGGAAGATGTCTTTCATAAAAATTATTGCCTGCTATAATTGGGAGCTTCTCTTGTTATTTCAATATCATGTGCGTGGCTTTCTCTCATACCTGCATTAGTTATTTTTACAAAACTCGCTTTTTGTAAAGCAGCTATATCTTTCGCTCCACAATAACCCATGCCGGCCCGCAATCCACCTGTGAACTGGTGTACTACTTCACTTAAGAAGCCTTTGTAAGCAACACGCCCTTCAATGCCTTCAGGTACAAATTTTTTTGCCTGCTCATCACCATTTTGAAAATAACGATCGCTGCTACCTTGTGCCATAGCTCCCAAAGAACCCATGCCGCGATATTGCTTAAATTTTCTTCCTTCATAAATGATTGTATCGCCAGGGCTTTCTTCAGTACCTGCAAACACGCCGCCCATCATTACACAATCAGCACCGCATGCAATAGCTTTCACCATGTCGCCCGTATATCTTATGCCACCGTCAGCAATGATGCCTGTATCCGTATTTTTTAATGCATTTGCAACTTCAAGTAAGGCAGTTATCTGGGGAACACCAGCGCCTGCAACAATTCTCGTAGTACAAATGGAACCCGGACCAATGCCCACTTTCACGGCATCTGCGCCCGCATCTGACAAAGCCTTTGCGCCACCACTTGTTGCAATATTGCCTGCAATTACTTTCAGATTTTTAAAATCTTTTTTCGCTTTTTTTAATGCATCAATTACACCTTTCGTATGCCCATGAGCGCTATCCAGGCATATTATATCAACACCTACCTGTTGCAAGGCATATATCCTTTCACTTATATCCTTTGTGATACCTATACCTGCACCAACTAATAGTCTTCCAAATGAATCTTTAGTTGCATTTGGGTGATTGTGTACCTGCAAAATATCCCGGTAAGTAATCAATCCCTTTAGTATTCCTGAATTACTTACCACTGGCAGTTTTTCAATTTTATATTTTCGTAAAATCGCCTGCGCTTTCTTAAGATCCGTGCCTTCGGGTGCAGTGATCAGATTTTCTTTCGTCATCAGCTCGCTTACTTTTCTTTCAAAATTATCTTCAAACCTTAGATCACGATTGGTAAGAATGCCCACTAGTTTTCCTACATTATCAACTATGGGGATACCGCCAATTTTATTTTCCCGCATAAGCTTCAAAGCATCGCCAATACTCGCTTCCACGCTTAAGGTTATGGGGTCAAGTATCAATCCGCTCTCGCTTCGCTTTACTTTTCTTACTTGTGCTGCCTGGCTTTCTATGCTCATATTTTTATGTAAAATTCCAAGACCTCCTTCACGTGCTAAGGCTATTGCGAGTGAGGCTTCAGTAACGGTATCCATAGCCGCACTTAGCATGGGGATATTTAATGTTAGTGATTTTGTAAGATTAGTTTTAGTGCTTACATCACGAGGAAGTACATCGCTATAAGATGGCATAAGAAGCACATCATCAAACGTTAAACCTTCACCGAAAAACTTTTCTGAAACTAAAGAGGAATTGTTTATTGTAGCCATGTGCAAAGATAGTTGGGGCAAATCAATTTGCAAAAAGCACATTTATCGTGTATAAATTAATTAATGATATCGTTTCGTCTGTAGGGTAACTGTTATCCTACACAAGTTTATAAATCTTGCCAGGCAATGACATCAATACATTCTGCATCTCCAGTGAGAGCAAAGCCGCCGCTACCGCACTGCTGCTAAGTTTACTTTTGAAATACAGCTGGTCAATATGAATAAGTTCATGTGATTGTAAAATGGTTACTATTATCTTTTCATCAGGACTGAGTTCTATAAATAAATTTCTTTGATTTTTTGCTGGTGCTTTTTTCTTCTCTTTCCAGCCCATGTTTGCCAGCAGATCATCTGCGCTTGTTATCATACCGCATTTATTACTTTTTATTAAGAAATTGCAGCCTTCACTTTTAGTATCATTTACTCTTCCAGGTATTGCAAATACATCTTTATTGTATCCATTACCGATTTCCGCAGTTATCGAAGAGCCGCCTTTGATACCCGTTTCTACAACAATTATCGCATCGCTGATGCCTGCTACGATCCTGTTCCTTAAAGGAAAATTTTGCCTGTCTGGTTTTGTGTTGCTCATGAATTCAGTAAGCAATCCACCATTGCTAATCATCTGTTTTGCAAGAGAGGAATTTTCTGAAGGATATATAACATCAAGTCCATGGCCCAACACTCCGATGGTTTGTAAACCTTTTTTCAATGAAGTTTTATGAGCAATACTATCAATGCCAAAGGCAAGGCCGCTTACAATAATTATATCTTCGTGTGTAAGACCTTCAATCAGTTTTTCACAAACTGCTTTGCCATAATCACTGTTATTTCTTGTGCCAACAATTGCTACAAATTTTGATGCATTTAAATCTGCATTGCCCCTGTAATATAGTAATGACGGACTATCAGAAACATTTAGCAATCGCTTGGGATAGTCATCATCTGTAAGAAACAGGGCCTGTATTTTATATTTTTCTATAAATTTTATTTCTTCTTCTGCTCTTGTAAAATCAGTAAAGTGCTTTATGGATGTTGCTCTTACGGAGCCTATACCATCTAATGCTTCCAGGTCTTTTTTATGTGCTGAAAATATTTCACTGGCTTTGCCAAAGTGATTGATCAACGCTTTTGCATGAATACTGCCAATATTTGGGACAAGTGATAAGGCAATCTGGTATAGAAGTTCTGCTGACAAATACTGAAATATCAGCAATAATAAAAAATTTATTGAACAGAAACCACGCTTAATTCAGTTCTCCTGTTAAGCGCCCGCCCTTCTTCTGTTTTATTATCAGCCACAGGGTTCGTTTCGCCCATTCCTTTAAAACTTAGCCGTTCATTTTTTACGCCTTTGTTTAATAAATAATTTACTACTGCAACTGCTCTTCCTTTGGAAAGATTAAGATTATCTGAAGGCTTGCCTACATTATCTGTATAACCGCTTATCAAAATTTTTATGCCCGGGTTTTGATTCATTAACCTTACAACATTATCCAGTTCTGTAATTGATTCAGGCTTCAGTTCTGTTTTTTTTGTATCAAAAAAAACATTTTTTAAAATGATGTGTGCATTGGCTTCTATAGGCTGTAAAGCAATGTCAGCCTGGAATGTAGAATCCGGAGCAGTAGCGCTGATGTTATAATTTTCTGAATAAAATAAATATCCTTTTCGGCTTACATTGAAAGCATAATCTTTGCCAACAGGCAGTGTTACTAAATAATTTCCATCTTCATCTGTTTGCAATTTGCTTATAATATTTCTTGTACTTATATCTGTTAGCTCCACTGTTGATGGCAAGCCTTGTTGTGTATTTTTATCAAATACTTTTCCTTTTACCCATAAAGTTTTTAAAGGCCTCACATCTTGTCTTAATTCAAAAGTATAAATATCAAGACCACCTTTGGTATCATTCCTGTCGCTTGAATAATAGGCTGTCTTTCCGTCTGCAGCTACAATCATTGAGCCTTCATCATCAATTGTATTAATAGGATAGCCAAGGTTTTCCGGTTTGCTCCATTTGCCGTTAGGCAATTTTCTGCTTACAAAAAGATCTGGCTTTTCGCTGTAACCCTCATGGCCATTGGAGTTGAAGTATAATGTCTGGTTATCTGCGTGAATAAAAGGAGTGCTTTCATCACCCGCTGTATTGATTTCAGGCCCAAGATTTTCCGGCTCGCTCCACTTGCCATTATCATTGCGATGGCATACCCAAATGTCCTTACCTCCATAGCCTCCGGGCACATTACTGCTAAAATATAAATCTCTTTTATCAGGAGATAAAGAAGGTGTTGATTCCCAAAATTCAGAGTTTACATTGGGCCCTAAATTCTCTGGTTCGCTCCATCCTTTTTTGGTTAAATAAGAAATGTATAAATCACAGCTGCCAAGGCCTTCAGGGAAATTGCAACCGGTGAAGATGAGCCATTTACCATCCTGAGAAATATTTTGTGCACCTTCATTGTAAGTCGTAGAATTGATATTGCCTGGCAAAGGATAGGCTTTACTCCAAACACCATTATTCAAATCACTTTCATAAAAATCTTCATTGCCTTTTATTCTTTTTGTGAAGATCATTTTCTTTCCATCAATAGTTAAAGAAGGAAAATATTCCAGGTCGCTTGTATTAATGCTATCGCCTAAATTTTTAGGATCAAAAACATAATTTTTATCAGGATGTGTGGCAGCATAATCAACAGCAAACTGGTAAGTGCCTCTTCTGAATTCACCTGCTTTGCGGCTTCTTTCATTGATACTTGTATCGTTTAAAAACTTATTAACGGCATTCAATGCATCTTTAAATCTTCCCGAACCCGCGAGAGAAATAGAATATGGTAAAAAATAATTAGCAGTATAAATAGAATCAAGGGCAAACGCTTTCTCAAATTGCGTTACAGATTCATTATAATTTTTCATGTTAGCATTAATACCTGCAAGAGATAAATATGCATCTACAAACTTTGGATCTATTTTCAGCGCTTCATTGATCATTTTTATAGATGTTGGATATTCATCATTCTGTGCTTTATTTAAAGCAAGTGAATAAATCGTAGAAGCCTTATCATTCACTTTAGCAGGATCGTACCACTGAGCTTGCGTATTATAAAAGAAAGATGTGAAAAGCAAAAGTGTAAACCATCTTTGCATAGAATCTTATTTCAATAAAATTAAAACGAAATTCTGCGGTAATTATTTAAGAGCTTGTTATTGTTTTAACGTTGATTAATGCAATTAGCCAATAAACATTATGGCACATTAATATATTTATGTATCTGTAAAGACAGCTCCCATTGCGGGTTTGCCTTAATGTAATCAACTATAAGCGGAGTAACTTCAGCGGCTTTCGACCATTCAGGTTGCAGGTATAGCTTGCATTCATTGGAAACAAGAGCAGCATATTTTTCAGCCCATGAAAAATCGGATTTATTAAACACAATTATTTTTAATTCATTCGCCTTCGGCAAAATATCAGCTAAAGGCTCTTTAAATTTTTTTGGGGAAAGGCATATCCAGTCCCACTTTCCGCTTATCGGATGAGAGCCGGAAGTTTCTATGTTGGTTTCAAAGCCATGCTCGTGCAGCGCATTAGCGAGTTCATCAAGGTTATGCATAAGAGGCTCGCCGCCTGTAATAACAGCCAGTCTTCCAGGATTATTTTTTGCGTTAGCAACAATGTCTTGAATTCTTAATAAAGGATGCACTTCTTTATCCCAACTCTCTTTTACATCGCACCAAACACAACCTACATCACAACCTCCAAGCCTGATAAAGTAAGCAGCTTTTCCCTGGTGAAATCCTTCGCCTTGCAGCGTGTAGAATGATTCCATCACAGGTAATAAAGTTGCAGTATGAATAAGTTGTTCTGTCATATTCTTGAATAATCAATGTTCATCAAATAAAATTCAATGAATGATTGATTGTTGATTTATTAAATACAGTCATTTATTTTTACACGCATTAAAAGTATTTGTAAGCAAAGCCGCTATGGTCATTAATCCAACGCCACCGGGCACAGGTGAAATATAACTTGTAAACGGAGCTACTTCATTAAAGTCAACATCTCCAACCAAAGCAAAACCACTTTTCTTTGTGTTATCCCCTATGCGGTTTATACCAACATCAATAACTACTGCACCTTTTTTTACCATATTCTTTTTTACAAATAATGGCTTGCCAATAGCTGCTATTAATATATCTGCCTGGCGACAAATGCCTTCAAGATTTTGCGTTCGCGAATGGCATAACGTAACCGTTGCATTTCCATAGCTTGTATTCCGGCTTAATAAAATGCTTATGGGTGTGCCAACAATATTGCTTCTGCCGATGACCACTACATGCTTGCCCTCAGTTGCTATTTTGTAATGCTGCAGCAACAATAAAATACCATAAGGCGTAGCCGAAATAAATGACGGAAGCCCGAGAACCATTTTACCTACATTAACAGGATGAAAGCCATCGACATCTTTTTCCGGAGAAATTGTGTTAATCACTTTATCTTCTGAAACGTGCGCTGGTAAAGGAAGCTGTACTAATATGCCATCAATATCTTTATCATTATTTAGCTCGTTTATTTTTTGCAAAAGTTCATCTTCAGTAACTGATGTTTCAAGTCTAAGCAATGTAGATTTGATGCCAACCTCATTGCAATTTTTTACTTTGGAAGCTACGTAAGTTTCACTTGCAGAATTATTTCCCATAAGCACTGCAGCAAGATGTGGCAATTTTTTACCGGCTGTTTTTAGTGCTTCTATTCTAAGTTTAAGATCTTCTTTAATAGCTGCTGATGCCAGCTTTCCATCTAAAATTTCCATGCTCAAAATTAACTACATGTATTTACTTAATATTATTTTTTGCAATGAGAGAATAAAGTATCGTTTTAATCTTTATTTTTATTTTTTTGCCAAAATTATACTTTGAAAAAATTATACTTCGTATCCCTGCTTCTTTTTGTAAATATTTCTCTTTGGGCACAGGCGCTGCATAAGCCTATAGCAGGTTCTTACATTGGCCTTGGTGCCTATAGCATCAATCATGTGGATGCATTTTCCTTTACCGCTAACCAGGCAGCGCTCGCACAGGTAAAAGATGCAGCAATAGGTGTATATGGCGAGCAAAGATTTTTGCTGAATGCAACAAATATGTATTCTGCTGTGCTGGTGCTGCCTTCCAGCCAGGGAAACTTTGGAGTGCAGGCGGATTATTTTGGGTTCAAAAATTATAATGAATCACAGCTTGGAATCGCTTATGCAAGAAGCCTTGGCAGAGCATTGGACATTGGTGTAAAGTTTAACTATTATTCCTTTAGAATTCCTGCTTATCAATCATCGTCCACGGTTGATTTTGAAATAGGTGCTATTGCACATCTTACTGATAAGTTCAATGTGGGCTTTCACTTATACAATCCTGTTGGAGGCAGTTTATCTAAAACAGATAATGAAAAACTTAGTTCCGTTTATAAATTCGGAATGGGTTATGAAGCCTCGGAAAATTTTTTAGTAAGTGCCGAAATTATAAAAGAAGAAAATCTTCCTGTAAATGTTGATGCAGGTATTCAATATAATTTTCAAAAACAATTTTTTGTAAGAGTTGGTATATCATCGGATAATGAATCGCCTTATGCAGGCGCAGGTTTGAGTTGGAATGATATACGGGTAGATGTAAGCGCAAGCTATCATCCGCAACTTGGTTTTACGCCAGGGCTAATGGTTATTGTAAATTTTAAATCTCATAAAAATGAGAATGCTCAGTAGCCTGAAGTATTGCGCGGCTGTATTCATTTGCCTGCAATGCTTGCCTGCATTGCGTTTGAATGCACAGGTGAAACCTGGCGAGCCTCTTGAGCCACCACCAGTTATTCAAGAGCAGCTTGAAAACCTTACTGAATCAAATGATGACGCAATGATACAGGATGACACTTATCTGCAAGATCTTGCTCATTTTAATAAAGAATCCTATCAATTTAAATTATGCAGATGCAGGTGAACTTCAGCAGTTACAATTATTAACACCAGTACAAATAAGTAACCTGATGACTTACCGTAAATTACTTGGTAATTTTTTAAGTATTTATGAGCTGCAGGCAATACCTGATTGGAATCTTGCACTGATAAGAAGGATAAGACCTTATGTGACGGTAGCTGCAAAGGCTGATGTTTTTAATAGATTAGGCAGCCGCTTTAAGAATGGTCAAAACACGCTGCTGGCACGTGTTACACAAACACTTGAAGAATCAAAAGGCTATGAGCTGAATAGCTCTACTGCTACAAATTTTTATCCCGGCAGCCCTCAGCATCTTTTTGTGAGGTATAAATATACTTTCAAAAACCTGCTACAGTATGGCATTACCGGAGATAAAGATGCAGGTGAGCAATTTTTTAAAGGAGCCCAAAAAGACGGGTTTGATTTTTATTCTGCTCATTTGTATGCAAGAGATCTGGGCATTATTAAATCACTTGTACTTGGTGATTTTACTGTAAATATGGGTCAAGGCTTAACGCAATGGGGAAGTCTTGCTTTTAATAAAGGCTCGCAGATTTTAAACATTAAAAGGCAATCAGATATATTGCGGCCTTATAACTCCGCCGGAGAAATTTTCTTTAATCGCGGCGCTGGCATTACATTACAAAAGCATAGCTGGGAAGCTACTGCATTTGCAAGCTATAGAAAGATTGATGGGAACTTTAATACAGATACTTTAAACATTGAAGATTATGTTTCATCTCTTCAAACTTCGGGATATCACAGAACAGCGAGCGAGGTTGCTGATAAAGGATCACAGGGACAACTTACGCTTGGTGGCAACCTGAATTATACTGATGACAAATTGCATATAGGTTTGAATGCAGTTCATTATAATTTTCAGCATAATATTACTAAGGCAGCTTATTTGTATAATGCTTATTCACTTTCAGGAAAAACGTTAGGTGATTATAGTATTGATTACAGTTATACTTACAAGAACATGCATTTTTTTGGCGAAGCTGCAACCGATAATCATACTAATAAAGCATTTATAGATGGTTTGCTCATCAGCATGGATCAGCATGTGGACATGAGTTTCTTATATAGAAAAATTTCACGTGGCTACCAATCTTTGTACAGCAATGCCTTTACTGAAAGCACCTATCCGAATAATGAAAGCGGCTTTTACACCGGCATTTCCATTACGCCTGTAGATATAATAAGAATAGATGCTTACGCAGATTATTATAATTTCCCCTGGGTGAAATATAGGATAGATGCGCCTACTTCCGGCAATGATTATTTTCTCCAACTGACATACAGGCCGAACAAGGTGGCTGAGGTCTATGTGCGATACCGTGCAGAAAAGAAAGCCATTAATTATAATCCTGATGAGCTTACATTGAATCCCGTGGTTGTTCAACCGAGGCAGGGATTGCGGTCGCAATTTACTTACAAGGTGAGCGCTACTACTACACTTCGATCACGGGCAGAGCTTACGTGGTACGATAAACGTGGGCCTGCTGCAGAGAATGGCTTTCTTTTTTACACAGATGTATTGTATAAGCCTTTTCACAGTTCTTTTTCCGGAAATGTACGGCTGCAATATTTTGAAACAGACGGATATAATAGTCGTATGTATTCTTTTGAAGACGATGTATTGTTTGCGTATTCTATTCCTGTTTTTTATGGAAAAGGGTATAGGTATTATGTAAATGCAAATTATGATTTTACTAAAAAACTTTCTTTTTGGGTACGGTTCGCTCAAACTATTTATCCTGATGTAAAAAGCATCGGCAGCGGGCTTGATGTAATTAATGGAAATACAAAATCAGAGGTTACTGCTCAGCTCATTTATTATTTTTAAAGATTTTTGAAGTGTTATTCATCAAGGTTTTATCTGGTTCTGACTTTATTTATTTAATTTTCAGAACATACTAAATCGACTGCATGTCAAACTCTTTATTTCGTAAAAAATCCGTTCATAATATTTTGAAGGAAGCCGAAGAAGGGCTAACAGATTCGCATGGTCACCATGAGGATCTGAAAAGAGTATTAACTGTAAAAGACCTCACCTTCTTTGGAATAGCAGCCGTAATTGGCACCGGTGTATTTACTGCCATCGGTTCAGCAAGTTTTCATGGCGGCCCGGCAGTTATTATTTTATTTGGGCTTACCGCTGTTGCTTGCGGTTTCGCAGCTTTTTGTTATTCAGAATTTGCATCTACAGTTCCTGTATCTGGCAGTGCTTATACCTATTCTTATGTTGCATTCGGTGAGCTGTTTGCGTGGATCATCGGTTGGGATTTGCTGATGGAATATGCTATTGGCAACATAGCAGTAGCCATATCCTGGAGCCAGTATTTTGTCCATGTGCTGGAAGGCTTTCATATACATGTTCCTTTGTGGCTGGCTACAGATTATGTGTCTGCTCATAAGGGCTATAATGCAGTGATGGATGCAGTGGCTAAAAGCGGCACTTCTATTATGAGTACGTTCGATCCAAACATGATGGATGGCTATCGTGCATGGCTTTCAGCGCCGGTCATCGGCGGGTTTCGTATTATCATGGACCTGCCTGCGTTTTGCATAGTTGCTTTGATAACATATGTAGTATATATAGGTATAAAGGAGTCAAAGAACGCCAACAATATCTTTGTTATTATAAAATTAGCTATCATCTTACTGGTTATTGTTGCCGGTGCATTTTATGTAAGCCCTGCTAACTGGCATCCGTTTATGCCCAATGGTTTTTCAGGAGTGCTGAGTGGCGTTTCTGCTGTATTCTTTGCCTACATTGGCTTTGATGCTATTTCTACCACCGCTGAAGAATGTAAAAATCCACAGCGCGATTTGCCAAAGGCCATGTTTAATATTTTAGTCATCTGTACAGTGCTTTACATAGTGTTGGTGCTCGTGCTTACTGGCATGACAAACTATACTAAACTTAATGTTGCAGATCCGCTTGCATTTGTTTTCCAGGATCAGCATTCCAAGCTTACCAATTGGATTGGTGGAATCGTTTCAGTAAGTGCCATAGTAGTAATTGCATCCGTTCTGTTGGTATATCAGCTTGGACAACCGCGCATTTGGATGAGCATGAGTCGTGACGGCCTTTTGCCAAAGGTGTTTTCTCGTATTCACCCGAAATATAGAACACCTTCTTTTTCCACAGTGCTTACGGGTTTCGTGGTAGGTATTCCTGCATTGTTTATGAACCTGGATGTGGTAATTGCTTTAACCAGCATAGGAACTTTGTTTGCATTTGTTCTGGTATGCGGTGGCGTATTGGTATTGCAAAAAAGCCCGGATAGGCCTGAGTCTAAATTTCGTGTGCCGGAGATAAGCGGTAAATATATCATACCAATATTGTTTCTCATTTCATTTTCACTTGCAGCAGTGTATACTCCTGAGCATTTTAAAGGCTTATTGCTAAAGGAAAATTTTCCTATGCTGATATTCTGGATAGTTGCGACCATCATCTCTGTTCTTTCCTTTGTGAAAGATTTCTCACTGATACCAGTACTTGGCTTGCTAAGCTGCTTTTATCTTATGGCCCAGGAAAGTCACACCAACTGGCTCCGCTTTATTATTTGGTTAGTGATAGGACTAACGATTTATTTCCTGTATAGTCGCAGGAATAGCAAGCTTGCAAAGAAGAATGTTCCCGCTGAGTAAAGACTTAAAAGATCAGTAAAACTGTCTCATTGAGTATCTTTGTAAAATGAAATACCAGCCCGGAGATACAGTATTGGTGCTTCATTCCAATGAAGAAGGAGAAGTGGTGGAAATCATTAATAACAAAATGGTATTGATAGATGTAAAAGGAATCCGCTTCCCTGTGTTTATGGATCAGATTGATTTTCCTTATTTCAAAAGATTTTCAGAAAAAAAGATTGTTGAAAAAAAGAAGGAGAAGGTTTACATAGATAATATAAAAAAGGATAAAGCAACAGCTAAATATAAAGTTGGCGAAGGTGTGTGGCTTTCCTTTTTACCAGTCTTTCATAAAGACGTTTTTGATGATGATGTGGTGGAAACTATAAAATTATATCTTATCAATCAAACGGCAGAAGCTTACAATTTTACTTATCAAATTACCTTTTCAGGAGAAAAGGATTTTACGCTTACCAACCAGATATTACCTCTTTCCGATTTTTATATTCATGATATTCCCTTTGAAGAAATGAATGATGCCCCAAAATTCAATTTCGATTTTTCTTTAATAAAAGAAAATAAAAATAAAGCTGATCATTTTGAAACATTTGTAAAAATAAAGGCAAAGCAATTATTTCAAAAAATAGAGGAGATGAAGATGAAAAACGAACCTACTTTTTCATTTATGTTTTTTGAAAAATATCCTGATAAAGCCATTGATTTAAAACCTGATTATGCAAACACCAGCTCATACTTATATAATGCAACTCAAGCCAGGAAAGCGCTTGAGCCCTCACGGTCGGTAATAGATTTGCATATAGAAAAATTATCCGACAACTGGCAGCGGCTCTCAAACTTTGAAATACTTACGCTGCAACTCAACACTTTTGAAAAATATTATAACCTTGCTATTGTTCACCATCAGCCTAATTTAATTGTAGTTCATGGCATCGGTAAAGGAAAGCTCAAAGAGGAAATTCATGAAATTTTAAAATATAAAAAAGAAGTGAAAAGCTACGTAAACCAATACCATCACAACTATGGCTTTGGCGCTACAGAAATTTATTTTCAATATTAATGAAATATTTTGCCCGATAAACCTTGTAACTTTATGCTGCTGCAAAACAGGCTATCGCTCCGGCTCGGGCCGGTGAGGAAAGTCCGGACAGCATAGAACAACACACCGGTTAATGGCCGGTTACGAATTTATTCGTAAAGAAAGTGCCACAGAAAATTACTGCGTTTTTATAAAAAACGTAAAGGTGAAAACGTAAGGTAAGAGCTTACGAAAGCTATTGATAACAATGGTTTTGGGTAAACCTTGTGTGCTGCAATGCCATGTACATCAGCGTTTGAGGGCTGTTCGTCCGATGTCGCAAAACAACGCTGAAGGGTAGGCAGCAAGATTGATGCAGTAATGTATCAGCCAGATAAATGATAGTCATTCGCTGAAAAGCGAATACAAAATCCGGCTTATAGTTTTGCAGTAAATGAATTAAGGCATCAATTTTTTTGATGCCTTTTTTTATAGTCTAAATTGTGTATAGCTTAAACTTGAATACAAAATATCTCGTAACTTAATAATATTTACAATCATTTTAATCTACAATGAAATCATATTTACTGCTCATCTTTGCTTTTTTATTTCTTCAGAATGTAACGGCTCAAAAGCTTGCTGCCATTGCATATGTGTCGGGCATTAATGCACCTATTGATTTAAAAAATTGTGGGGATGACAGATTGTTTGTAGCTGAAAGAGGTGGCCGAATTCTAATCGTAAATGCCGATGGTACTTTACGGCCTACTCCCTTTTTGGATATCACTTCAAAAATATCCTCTGCGACGGAAGGTGAAGAAGGCTTTCTTGGTTTTGCCTTCAGCCCTAATTATAAAAAAGACGGTAAATTTTTTGTTGATTATACTGCAAGACCTGGCGGCCAGTTGACCTCAGTTGTTGAAGAATACCAGGTAAGTTCTGCTGATTCAAACATTGCGGATGTATCCTCTGCATTGACATTGCTTACTCAATCACAACCTTTTACGAATCATAAAGCAGGTAATTTAATGTTTGGTAAAGATGGATATTTGTTTGTCAATTTTGGAGATGGCGGAAGTGGCGGCGATCCTTATGGCAATGGGCAAAATAAAAAGACTTTCCTCGCTAAAATATTGCGCATTGATGTAAGTAATTCTTCTTCAACAATGCGTTATGTTATTCCTCCTTCAAACCCTTTTTATAGTGATACAACTACTGGTATTAAAAAAGAAATTTGGATTTATGGTGTTCGCAATCCTTTTAGATGCAGTGTTGATAAATTAACCGGCGATCTTTTAATAGCAGACGTAGGACAGAATAAAGTGGAAGAAATAGATTTTCAAAAAGCCAATGACACTGGTGGAGAAAATTACGGATGGAATATAGTTGAAGGTGATTCCTGTTATAATCCGGCATCAGGCTGTAATAAAACAGGAATAACAATGCCCATATATGAATACTTTCACAATGGTGCCTCCGCTGCTGTAATTGGCGGATATGTAGTGCGAAGCGCTCAATCAAAATCATTGTGGGGGCAATACATATTTACTGATGAGGTTTTGAAGTTCATAGATGCATTTAATTTAAGCAATGGAATGGTTTCAGGTAATGTGAACCATCTCATTACTGCAGCACAAGCCACAGGTAATCCTGTTTCCTTTGGCGAAGACAGGTTTGGAGATCAATACATAATGTTTTATGCCAATGGAACGCTCTATAAACTAGAAGATACCAGCGCTGCAAGAAGGCCAAAGGCTTTTATTATGTCGGCAGATAGTACCAATGGATTATATACACTTCACGGTCTTGCAGGAAGGAATCTTAGTTATCAGTGGTATAGAAATGATACAGCCATTCAAGGAGCCACCAGTCAAGATTTCAGCACTTCGCTTATAGGAAAATATACAGTCGAAGTCACCAATACTTTATCTTTAAAAGACACATCCGATGCATTTCTCGTAGGTTCATATATTAATTTAATTTCCTTTGCTGCGCAAAAGATTCCAAGTGGTTTTATTCAGTTAAACTGGAATACATCTTCAGAGCTAAACATTACCAACTATATAATTGAAAGAAGAAAAGATAATGAAACATCTTTTTCTGATATTGATTCTATAAAAACAAAATCAATAAATGGATATTCGGTTTCATCGCTCGCTTATTCATTTATCGATTCTTCTGCTTTAGTATATACAAAATTATTTTATCGCTTAAAGATTGAGCATGCAGATGGTTCGTTTACTTATTCAGATATATTATTTATAAATGCTGATAAAATTGTGAATGGTTTTATATTTTTTCCGAACCCCTCAAAAGATAAAGTGCAGATCTATCTGAATGAATATACGCAACCTGTTCTTATGTTTATGTATGACAATACAGGAAGAAAAATATCCGTACAAACAATTACTCAACAGCATACAACCGTTGCCGTGCCTGCATCTCGTGGATTATATATTATACAAATAAGCAACCTTGACGGGTCAGGAAAAATTAGGAAAAAACTGATGGTTCTTTAATAATTTATTGCGTTATTATTGACTTAATTTTTAAAAGATTATAGGGTTATAACATTTGCATTGCACTATATTTGCGGCCTAAAAAAAGTTCTTTAGCCTCATGCTCAACAGGAGAAATATACGTGTGAAAGTGATGCAAACGTTGTATAGCCTGGAATCTATGAACGACACCCGCACCGGTGAGCCCTTATCTATTCTTAAAAAAAATATTGAACAGTCAGAATCTTTATTTACTTACCTGGTTTATTTTTTAAAGGATGTTGCTTTGTATGCCGAAAAAGATGCAATACAAAAAGCGCAAAAACATTTGCCAAGCTTTAATGACTTAAATATAAATACCAAAATTGCAGGTAATGAAATCGTATGGGCTTTATTGGAAAATGATTCTTATAAAAAAGCAGCTGCGCATTTTAAAACAGAGTATATAATAGATAAAGATCTGGTTAAAAAGTGCTATCTGGCAATGGTTTCATCAGATGAGTATAAAGAATATATTATTGTGCAGGCAAGAGATAAAAAAGCGGAAAAAAAGATATTGGAATACATTTTTGCATCGCTTATGATAGACAATGAAAATTTTATCAGTGATGTAGAAGAGAAATTTATTAACTGGGACGATGATGCAGAAATGGAGATAGCGCTTATGAATAGTTTTTTGCAAAAACCGACCTCATTCAATTTTAATGACATTGTGGGTAAAGAAAAAATGGATTTTGCAATTGAACTTTTGCAGTGCGTTATAGATAAAAAAGATTTTTGCGCCGATCTCATAAAGCCAAGATTAAAAAACTGGGATCCGGATCGTATCGCATCGCTCGATATGATATTGATGCAAATGGGTGTTTGTGAATTTTTATATTTTGAAACCATTCCACCGAGAGTGACCATTAATGAATACATTGATCTTGCAAAGGAGTATAGTACAGAACAAAGCGGCCACTTTGTAAATGGCATACTCGATAACATACATAAGGAATTGCTGGCGCAAAACAAGTTGCATAAAAAGAATTATAAAAACAGCACTTTATAATATTATACATTTGCAAAAATTTTCATGAATAATGAATAGGATTCTAATAGCTTTTTTTTGTACAACTATGTTTTTTTCGTGTGACATAAGAAACATGAGGAAGCATGGTGATATAACCGGAAGCCTTACTCCTGCTGCTTTTACTGATACCACACAAGTTCAGGTAATTGATTCAGCATACAATTTTGGAAGCGTAACAGATGGTGATAAAGTAGAATATAGCTATCGTTTTAAAAATACCGGAAACAAACCTTTGATCATTTCATCTGCATTGGCAAGCTGCGGTTGCACAGTACCTGAAAAGCCTGAAGAACCCATAAAGCCAGGCGAAACAGGATTTATAAAAGTAGTATTCAATAGTAAAGGAAGATCCGGCGAAGTGCATAAAGAAATTACAGTAACATCCAACGCATACCCCAAATTTCCCAAACTAATTTTGACAGGACAAGTAGCCCAGGCTAAATAAAAAATTTAAATAACAATACAACAATGAATATAGCAATGGTTTTTTTAATGATGGGACAGGGCGCTTCCGGTGGCGGCGGTTTCCAGTTTATTTTCATCGGGCTTATGATCTTGGTGTTTTATATGTTTATGATAAGGCCGCAGGCTAAGAAAGCAAAACAGCAAAAATCGTTTCTTGCAAACCTGCAAAAAGGAGATAAGATTGTAACGATTGCAGGCATTCATTGTACAATAAATAAAGTGAATGATGATAGCACTTTAATAGTTGAAACGAGTCCTGGCAGTTACAACAAAATAGAGAAATCCGCTATCAGCATGGAATGGACTGCGAATGTAAACAAACCTGCAACTGCTGCTCCTGTTAAATAAATAATGAACCGGATGGATACGTTTTATAGTTTATTGTAAACAGGCATCTCACTTTTATCATTTGTTACATGCTAAAGATTGGCCTTACCGGTGGTATCGGCAGTGGCAAAAGCACTGTGGCGCTCATTTTTGAAGTGTTGGGGACACCTGTATATTACGCCGATGTTGCTGCAAAGAGATTGATGAATGAAGATGATGAATTAAAAGCTTCAATTGTAAAATCATTAGGGGAAAATGCTTACATCAACGGATGCTTGAATAGGGAATATGTAGCAATGCAGGTCTTTAATGATGAAGAAAAAATAAAAACTTTAAATGCAATCGTTCATCCTGCTACAATAAAAGATGCAGAACAATGGTTTCAAATTCAGAAGGCGCCTTACGTAATTAAAGAAGCTGCTCTTATTTTTGAAAGCGGTTCAAATGCAGCACTGGATTATGTTATAGGTGTGCAGGCGCCAGAAAGTTTGCGCATGGAACGTGCTATGCAAAGGGATCACATAACCGCAGAAGAAGTAAAAGCAAGAATGAATAAGCAAATGAATGAAGAAGAAAAAATCGACTTGTGTGATTTTGTTATAATAAACGATGAACAACAGGGGCTGTTACCACAGACACTTGCTCTCCATAAAAAGCTTTTACTGATTGCTCAGAAGGAAACACTCATCAGCTAAGCGCTTCCAATCCTTTCTTTATTCTTTTTAATCCTTCCTCAATATTCTTCATATTATTTGCAAAAGAAATTCTTATGCAGGAAGGCTCGCCAAATGCATCGCCACTAACAGTAGAAACATGCGAAGTGTTTAATAAGTACATACACAAATCCCCTGCATTTTTTATTTGCTCGCTGCCAGCTTTTTTACCAAAATATTTTTTTACTTCAGGAAAAATATAAAAAGCGCCCTCCGGTTCACACAATTTATTCCCGGAATATCGTTGATCAGTTCCATTACTACGCACTTTGCGTTCTTTAAATTGTTTTACCATTTCATGTGTTGCATCAAGTGGCGAATCAAGCGCAACGATTGCTGAACGCTGTGCAATAGAATTTGTTCCGCTGGTAAATTGTCCTTGTATTTTTTCGCATGCTTTAGCAATCTCTGTTGCCGCTGCAATATAGCCAAGTCGCCAGCCCGTCATTGCAAAGCCTTTGCTGAGGCCATTTACAATAATCGTTCTCTCTTTCAGATAATCAAATTGAGCAATACTTTGATGTCCTTCTCCTCCGGCTTTTGCAAAATTTATATATTCATAAATTTCATCACTGATAATAAAAATTTCGGGATGTTTCTGAAAAACTTTTGCAAGCGCTTCCAGTTCTGCTTTTGAATATACTGCACCAGTAGGATTGCAGGGCGATGAAAAAATGAACAACTTTGTTTTAGCTGTAATAGCAGCTTCAAGTTGTTCCGGTGTCATCTTGAAACCTGTGGCCGCAGTGGTATGAACAAATATAACTTTGCCCCTGGCTAGTCGTGCTATTTCAGAATACGAGACCCAGTATGGTGTAGGAATAATTACTTCATCATCATCATTTAAAATACTCATCATCACATTAGCAATACTTTGCTTGGCGCCAGTACTTACAATGATTTGGTCTGGCGTGTAAGTAAGGTTATTATCTCTTTTAAATTTTCTGCAAATAGATTCTCTCAAATCAAGATAGCCTGCCACCGGAGTATAATGACTCCAATTATCATCAATTGCTTTTTTTGCAGCTTCTTTTATATGTTCAGGTGTATTGAAATCGGGCTCGCCAACACTCAAATCAACAACATCAATGCCATGTGACTTAAGTTCACGGCTAAGCTTGGCCATTTTTAAAGTTTCGGGTTCACTAAATCTTTGTAAGTTGAAAGAAAGTTGCATGTTTATTTATTAAAAATTTTTGCAAAAATAAGCGAATGACTTTTTGCAACATGCAAAACCTGTGAATCGTTTTTAGAATGTTGAGATTAATTAGGTTTTCTTAAATCTTAAAACGATAAATTTTTAGAAAAATCCTCAATCATATTTAATGGCATTTGTACGTTTAATAGCTTAAATTGATAAGAAGGTTTACTTTCAAAACCTTATCTTTGCAAACTTCTAAAAATTATTCATGAAACTGAAAGGTTTGGTTTGGTTTTTTGCGATTGCGCTTATTATTATTTCACTATACCAATTGTCATTTACATGGGTGGTTAACAGCCATGAAAAAAAGATGAAAGCAAAAGGCTGAAAAGCCTGTAAAAATGACCAATCCCGGTGCATAAAAGGTGATGAAAAAGAAGAGCTTGTAAAAGCGAAGCTACGCGTTTACTTGATAGCACAAGAGATACAAAAATTTATCCCGTATTCGGAACTACATATGAAAAGTGTAAAGAAAATGAATTGAATCTTGGCCTTGATCTGCAGGGTGGAATGAGCGTAACGATGAACGTTAGCCTTGCAAGGTGTAATAAAATCTTTAAGTAATAATCCAAAAGATCCAGCAGCTTACTAAATGCATTGAATACCGCCGATAAGCTAAAAAGTAAACAGCGATGCGGATTATATAACCTTATTTGTGAGGCATTTAAACAACAAAATCCATCTGCAAGCTTGTCTTCTTTATTTGCAGGTGCCGGTAAAACTATTAAGAGTAACTGATAGCGATGATAAAGTAACTGATGCAGCTCAGAACAATTGCGAAAGGCGCTATCAATCAAACATATAAAATATTATTAAGCGTATTGATAAGTTTGGCGTTGCGCAGCCAAATATTAATCTTGATGAAACCAAAGAAATAATCACTGTTGAACTTGCTGGCGTAATGATCCTGAAAGGGTTAGAAAATATTTCAGTCTTCTGCACATCTGCAGTTTTGGGAAGTTTATAATATAGGTGAAATAGACAAAAACATCGAAAATGCGGATAAAGCGTTGCAGCAATATTTAAATGGCGTTTCACCGGATACTTCAAAGAACACAACTGATACCACTAAAAGAGAATGATTCACCAATATTGCTGCTAACGACAATCCACTTGTTAAATACCATTCATTTCATCCCCCCGCAGCAGACTAAAAACGGCAAGACACGGTATTATCCGCAACTTGGCAAATATTGGTTGAAAGATACTGCCAAGGCAAATGCAGTATTTAAATCTGGAAGTGGTAAAAAATAATTTCCCTGCAGATCTTAAATTTTTATATGGTATTGAAGAGAAAATGATAAAAGCGAAGAAAATATTTTACCTTGTATGCTATAAAAACCATTTCCGGACGATAAGGCAAAATTTGAAGGTGATGGCGTTGAAGATGCAAGGCAGGACTATGATGAGAAAGGAAGGCCCGCAATTAAAATGCAGATGACTCCAACAGGCACCAGGGTATGGGCCAAACTTACGGGCGATAATGTGGGCAAACCTATTGCAATTGTCCTTGGATGATGTTGTGTATAGTGCACCATAATGTAAATGGACACTATTGAAGGTGGTAATTCAGAAATCAGCGGCAATTTTACAGCTGAGGAAGCACAGGATCTTGCCAATATTTTAAAATCAGGTAAAACTGGATGCCCCGGCAAAAATTGTGCAGGAGCAGGTTGTTGGTCCTACCTTGGGCAAGATGCGGTAAATGGCGGTGCTAAAGCATTTCTTATTTCGTTTATTGTAATATTTACTTTAATGCTTATTTATTATAATACAGCAGGCTGGGTTGCAAATATTGCATTGATATTAAACTTCTTTTTACCATTGGTATTTTAAGTGCATTGGGTGTAACATTAACTGCTGCAGGCATTGCGGGCTTGGTGTTAACCATTGGTATGGCTGTAGATACCAACGTAATTATTTTTGAAAGAATAAAAGAAGAATTAACAAGAGGCAAAAGTTATCAGCAGGCGGTAAACGATGGTTATAGACGTTCCTTGCACCTGTAATTGATGCCACGTAACTACTTTTTTAACTGCTGCAATATTATTTTATTTTGGTCTTAGGCCCTGTGCTTGGCTTTGCAACCACGCAAATGCTTGGTATAGCGTTATCATTGTTTCTGCGGTATTTTGTTTCAAGATTAGTAACAGATGTTTATACGAATAAACAAAGACATTTTGAATATTTTACAGGCATTTCTCAAGAAGATATTTAAACATGCAAGCTTTAAATTTATTGAATATAGAAAAGTAGCTTATGGTATTTCTGTTGTTGTGTTGATTTTAGGCGTTGGTTCT
This sequence comes from uncultured Chitinophagaceae bacterium, assembly GCA_963823975.1. Lineage (GTDB taxonomy): Bacteria > Bacteroidota > Bacteroidia > Chitinophagales > Chitinophagaceae > Ginsengibacter. The sequence goes on from CAWGNP010000002.1 coordinate 334,631, forward strand.
TTTTTCAATGGCTTTGAATGAAGGTGTTGAATTTAAAGGTGGCCGAAGTTATACTGTTGAATTTGATAAACATGTAAAAATGAATGATGTAACGAACAGTCTTAAGAATGCCTTGGTGGCGAATATCCGGTTATTAAAACAGTTGGCGACAACAGGCATTTAAATATAACCACTGCTTATCTTAAAGGTGTGGAAAATGCTGATAGCACTGTTCAGACTCATTTGTTTCAGGGTTTGAAAAATCAGTTTCCTGCCGGAACAACTTATGCACAATTTGTAAAAAATAACATTCAAAGTTCACAAGTGGTACAGCCTATCATTTCTGATGACCTTAAAAATGGTGCAAAAAAAGCAACCATTTTTGCTATTAATTGCTATTATTCTTTATATTTTTATTCGTTTCCGAGACTGGAGATATTCATTAGGAACTATCATTGCATTATTGCATGACGTTTTTGTAACACTTGCTGTGTTTTCATTTTTTAAAAAAGTTGTTCCTTTCCCGCTTGAAATAGATCAGCATTTTATTGCTGCAATATTAACGGTAATTGGTTTTTCAATGAATGATACAGTAATTGTGTTTGACAGGATACGTGAGTACAGCAGGACATATGAAAGGTGCCGACAAACCAACAATTATCAATCGTGCAATCAATGAAACTTTAAGCAGAACCATTATGACTTCGCTTACAGTATTTCTAACCTTGTTAATCTTATTTATTTTTGGTGGTGAGGTAACAAGGGGCTTTGCATTTGCAATGTTGATCGGTGTTATTACCGGTACATATTCATCTATATTTGTTGCAGCACCGATATCTTGTTGATTTTGCAAAGGACAAGCCTTTGGGCGAAGCTGATCATGCAACGGAGAAACTGAAACAAGCTTCTGCAGCTAAATTAGCAAAGCCAGTAAAATAAAATCTTAAGATTTATTTATATAAATCCGTTATTTATAATAACGGATTTTTTTTTGCAAAAAATGTTTATAGAAGTATATTAGCTTATGCGAATCTTAAACAAATGTGTTTCGTTTACCATAACTGTTATCAGATAGACCAATTGTCAATCAGAAAGGATAGCCGATCGCAAGGTTTAATATAAGATTTTTTCTTCGCCATTCACTACTGCCGAAATCAACCTGATTAAGCACCCACCTTTGTCCCGCAGGCAGCCATGGCTCTCTTACAGGCATTGCAAGATCTAGCCTTAGTAAAAGTATTGTGAGATTAATTCGTAATCCGACACCGGTTCCTACTGCAAGCTGGTTTAAAAAATCTTTAGTGAATTCAGCGCCAGGCCTTGTTGAATCTTTATTATACAGCCAAATATTTCCTGCGTCTATAAATAATGCGCCTTCAAGAATGTTATTTATCTTATACCTAAGCTCAGTATTCATCTCAAGCTTTATATCGCCGGATTCATCAGGAAAAAAACCGCTGGAAGTATCAGCAGCAGGATCTCTATAGGTTCCGGGTCCTAATGAACGGCTTCTGAATGCACGAATACTATTATTGCCTCCTATAAAAAATTGCTTGATATATGGAAGCTGTGTATTGTTTCCGTAAGGAATTCCCAAACCTAAAATGATACGGTTTGCTAATCTCGTTTTCGGGTTTATAGCATAATAATATCTTACATCAGCCTGGCCTTTTATATACTGCGAAAAAGGTGTACCGATAATTCTTTTTTTACCATCAGGATCAGGTGAAATGACAGCGCCTGCAATGTTTCCGGAAACATCTGCTAGACCATTAAAATAAAAGCCTGAACCAATTGAGATTACTCGAAAGCTGGTCATAAGTATAAGTATAATTAGTACCAACAATAAATTGTGTATCTATTGTGTGCTTTAAAATAGGATCCTTTCGAATGCTATCAAGATACAATTGAGTAACGTTTAAAGCTCTTACATAATTTATCGAGAAAAGATTAAAATCCTGCTGAGTCTTCATGTTTGGTTTCCATGAATATCCGAGCTCGCCAAGGGCAGAATAGAGCGTGTATAATTTTCTTCTATTCAAAAGATCATAACTCAGATTTATTTTAGAGCTTGGTACGTAAGCATTGCTGGTATTGAATGTAAAGAAAGGAACGACAAATCTTGGAATAGTAAAAATAGCCCCTACACCTGTTTGATAAGTGTTATAACCGCTTTGATATCCGCTGTATTGCACTTCGCTTCCCACATCAGCATGGAGATCGAGCCGCTCTGCGCCCTTGAAAATATTTCTGATTTGTAAAGGTTAACGTTACTAGTGATCCTACATAATTGTTTGACTTTGTATCACCGGTTAACTCTGCACGAAGCGATTTTTTCGGCAACGGAGTTAAGTAATAAGACGTATTTAAGTCTTCCTGTATCACTATTAATATAAGTGCTGTCATTTTCAAAACTGTTTTTCACAAATTTGAAAACATTAAGATTTATAAGCCTGCTCAGCGTAAGATTATGATCGCTTCTGTTATACACATCGCCTGAATCGAAGAGCAAAATAGAAGGAAATAATTTTGGCTTAAATTTTCTTGAAGGATCAATTATATAGTATTTGTCAAATGCATGTTTAGGATTATTGGCAGTATCTATTTTTTTAGAATTTAAATGAAAATTTGGGTAGATGTAAACGTTGTTAATGATGTAAGGTTTTTTTGCAAGCCCTGGTGTATTCTGATTTTGCTTTCAAATACAGATTTACTTTGTGATTTCCTATAGTGCTGTCATACATCTACGATAATGTCATCCGGACTAAAGAAATAATAACCTTCTTCCTTCAAATTTCCATCTACTCTTATCCGTTCCGCTTTTATAACATCAAGATTAAATGCATCTCCGGACTTTAATAAAGTATTAGATTTCGTATCACCAATCACCTTTCCAAGCGAAGAAGTATCTGTATTAAAATTTACATTTTTAATAGTATAAAGAGGCCCTGCAGTCAGAGTATATGTTGCATGTCCTTTTTTCTTTTTTACAACAGTGTCTCCGCTTGCAACTGCGTGGAAGTATCCTATATTCTGAAGATAATTGGCAATAATTTTTGAATTAAACTCGGGCTTAACAGTGCTCATAAGAACGGGCGGTTCGCCTAACTTTCTTAAAAACTTTCTTATAAATCCTTTTTTCTTAGGGTCACCAGCCATGTTGTAGAGATCAAGCTTAAAAGGAATACCTAAAAATTTGCTATTAGGTTTTGGCCTTGGAAGATCCTTCGGTTAAATCTACAATCTTATTTTTTTCTTTTTTTGATAGGGTGCTATCATCCACTTTAATGGTTGCACCTGTATATAAAGCATCGCCCTCGGGAACGAGCTTGGTAGTATTACATGAGGCTATTATAAAAATAATAGTAACAAAAATAATTAGCTTGTAACGGTACATCATAATTAATTCTCATTGGCTTTAACAGGAGTTGCTATTGATTGTTCATTTTGCCTTCATTGCAGAAACTTTTTCATCTATTATCATTGCTGTTCTTTCTTCCTGTTTGTTCTCTTTTTTTATTTCCTTTTTCTTTCTTCTTTGTTCTTTGTGAAAAAATTTCTTTAAACCTGTTATAATCAACTGAAATTATAAATCCTAAACCGGTTTCAATTACATAACCTTCAATGGTGCCGGTATTATCGTTTTTCCTGATATGCCCGCAGCATATATCTGCCATCTTTACTCAGCTTATAATTAATTGAAATATTGCCGGCAAGATTATTTTGCTGGCTATTTGCAACTGTTGGTCCTTCCAGCTGAAAGTCACTGCCAACCGTAACTGTAAGGCGATCGCTCAATAAACTTTTGGAAACACCTACATTGAAATCAGTACGGTCTTGCCGCGTGCCTGTTGTATAATCGTCAGTAGTTGCAACATCAAAATTGATATCAACACCTTGTATCAAATTTTGAGAAAGATTATTTAATTGCTGCGTTAATAATTTACTTACACTTTGCTTCGCAACGCTTGAGGCGCTTGTAGGACTTGACGCGCCATTATCAAAAGGATTTTCGCCCACAAAGCGATTCAATAATAATAATGCAAAAACCTGTTTATTCATTTCGCTTGGCTCCTGGCGTAATTGCGCAAGCTTTGTTTCACTATTATCAATTATATCTTTTGATACTGTATAGCTTTTATCTTCAGGTAACACAATATCAAAAGTTATATCGGGTTTCATCAAATCACCTTTTAATAAAAGGTGTACTTCAAAGGGCAGCTTTTGTTTATAAGTGGCATCACTGGCATCTGATGCAGTTTGATACACAAGATCATAAGGTGCCGTGTTAGCGACATATATTGCTGTGACATCAAGCTGGGCGCTGGTTGGATCGCCTGTCCAGATTACGCGGCTTCCTTGTTGTATAAGAAAATTTCTCTTTAGAAAATTAAATGAGAGATTATAAGAACCCTGGTCTATTTCGTAAGAGCCTGTCATAGTTATCTTTCCGCTGGCATCTATTCCGGCAGTAAGTTCCGCAGTTCCTTTTACCTTAAGAAAATCGCCATTAGCTTCATCAACAATTACATTGAAAGTAGCTGCTTTGCCTACATTAATATTTATAGAAACATCATAGCCTATGAGCGGCGACACCTTCATAGAATCATACGCTGTTTTCAATAATGCTATCTGCAGGAGCACTATAATCAACAAACTTTACAATGCCCTCCCTGCTTTGCACCTGCGGGATCTGCCTGAGGAAGTACTACAGTAAAATTGGTTTTATCATCAATGGTAAGAGTGCCATCCACCACCGGATGTGTAGGACTTCCTGTAATTGAAAGGTTGGTTGAAAAAACAAATAAGCCGTAAAAAATATTATTATCCTTTGCCGTAGAATTTATTGCCTGGAAATGATCAGCTTTTAATGTAAGGTTAAAAGTATAATTTAAAAAGTCCGGTGTATTCACTGCTCCGTCAAGTACCAATGTATTGTTAGTTGTATCACGTATAGTAAATGCATTTAATTCTATTCCCTTATTATTAATAATGGCAATGGCAGATTGGTCTATTCGGAACACACTATTCACAGAACTTACATTAAAAGCTATATCATTAAAACCAATTCTGCCGTCAATGTTTGGAGCTTTAAGGCTCCCGTTCAAGGCAATTTTACCAGACAAATATCCTCTTGCATTTTTAATACCTCCTTTTGTAAACCCTTCTACAGACAGCATTTGAAGGGCCGCTACATCCATTACGAAATCATACGTACTATTATCAGGCTTCACGTTGTAATTGCCATTAATACTTACCTGGTTGCCTCTGCCGGTAAGGCTTACATTTGCTGCATATGTATTGGCGACGCTGTTATTCACCTTCACTGTTAAATCGCCAACGGTATCTTTAAAAACACTTAAATCAGTTAAAGTAATATCAGTTGTAAACGTTGGTTGTGTTTGAATGTTTTTAACAACAGCATTTCCATTGAGCATTCCGTTTACAAATAACGAATCGCTTTGAACAAAGGCAGTTAGGGTTTCTATTTTAAAATTTTTAAAGTCAATTTGTAAAGGACTGTTCGGTGCACTTCCGATGGTGTTAATGCCAAGTTCCTGGCTTCCCTGGCTTAAAATAAAATTATGCGCAACAATATCTTTGTTCAAATATTGAATAGAATTATCAGCGTTTACACTCCACTTATTATAATTTAATAAAAGGTTATCTGGTTTTAGGCTAAATGAATAATTGTTTGGTGATGGCTGTGAAAGCAATCCACTTAAAACATATTTATCTGCAGCCTTTTGATCTTTTACATCTAAAGTAAAACTGATATTATTGTTCTGTAAAGTGCCGCTAAAAGTAGTGGCATAAATATTAAAACTTGTACCGTTACTAAATTGTTTTAATGATGTATTGAAAGCGAGAGCACCATTTTTTGTGCCCGCCGTCAAGTTTACATCGTTTATTATGTTAGTACCATAAACAACGTAAGGAGATTTTATATAAACACTCCATCCGCTATCACTTGCAAAATTACCGTTAAGTGTTATTGGCTTAAACTGTTTCAGGTCTGGTAAAAACGCCCGCAATGTAGCATTATCAGCCGCTCCTGCACTTATGCTAAAATGATAAGGATCAACCTTCGCTGTATTTTTTTGACTGCTTAAAGCGAAATACGGATCAATTGCCTGTTGAAAAACATCACCGAGTTGCGTTAGTTTATATTGTCCCTTTATTGAAAATGAAAGAAAATCAGCCTGCAGGCTAAGACTATGCTCTCCGTTACTGTTATCAGCAATCATCTTTATCGAATCCATGCTTATACGTTGGCTATCTGTAACTAGCAATGAGTTGGTGACTAACAAATTTCCTGCGAGATTATCAGGATCAGTACTTGAAAAATTTCCATTAATTTCTCCATGATAATTTAAAGTATTTGTGGACAAATGCAATGGCTGGGCCTTTATGCTATCAATAGTTGCATTGATTTGTATCGAAGGAAATTTATTGGTCATTGTACCGCCTGCAGCAATATTAGCACTTACGTTAGGGTCATGAATAGAAGCATTTATTTTAAAAACTTTATTGGCAATGCTTCCATCCGCTTTTATATTTTTGTAATTATATTTATTTAAGGTTATGTTGGGTATAAAGCCATCAAACGTTGCGTTAGCGGTATTCGGATCCAGGCCACTGCCTTTTACTTTAAAATTTCCTGTAAGAGAGCCAAGTTGAGGATTTTGCATTAATGTGCTCAACTGTAAACTTTGCGCATTCAAAGCCATATCATAACGTGCTCTTACTTTATCCGTAATATTTGCAAGTGTACCTTTTATCGTTGCATTTCCAAGGCTTGAATTTATTTTTAAATCGGTTGTAAGATTTTCCATTCCGCCCTTTATAAATCCTGAAGCAGCGAGGTTTTCAGGCAGTGTTATGTTTGCTGGCAAAGCACCCTTTGGCAGAATAGCAACCAAATCCTTTCTTGTTGTTTGAAACCTTGTAATGGTAAGATCAGCATCCACTTTTTTGGGATCAGGAAGTCCTTTAATAACGCCGCTTGCACTAATGTCCGTTGAGCCTAATCCTCTTAAAATCAATTTTTGAATATCAAGATTATTGACCTTTCCCGTTACTCTTGCGTCTACATATAATGTCGCATTATCAGGCAAAGAAGCCAATTGAGCACTCATTTGCGGAGCGAGCATTTTTATATCTTTCACTGCAATCTTGCTATCAGCAAGATCAATATCAACGCTCATCAATGAAGGATCTTTTTGAATAGCTGCAAGAGAAGGATAGGAGAGAACTGCAGATCTTTTTATAAGCGTATTAGGAGTTTCGATCAATAAATTTTTTATAGAAATGCCATTTTGGTACATGGAAAAGTCTGTAGTAAACTGATTGAGCGCAAAGCCGCTTTGATCCTTAAAGGTTGCCGATTTTATAGATGCAAGAGTTGTATCAGAATTATATTCAATATTGGCAACATCCAGCCCAAGACTGCTAAGATTAAGATGGGAGAAATCCATGCCCTTCGCAACATGAGGCGCAGATACATCATCATATTTCAGGTTACCATTATTTATTTTTATTTCATTTGCAAGAAACTTAAATGGCATGGCCGCCACAGCAGAATCAGTGAGTGTATCCTTCGCAGGCTGCGCGGCTTTTTTTGAATCCATTTGCACAGCAATAACAGGATCATCCATTTTTATATCATCTAAAGCATAGACGCCATTTTTCAAATCAAACTTTTTCGGATGTATCACAGCATCTCCAATAATGAATGAAGAATTTAAATGCGAAGGATCACTTTTAAAAGCAAAATTGATATCTGAAAAATTCATTTCCTTATTCATAAACTGCAGATACGTCTGTGGCTGAGATGAAGCAACAGCAACGGTTTTAGCCACAGACTGCTGCAAAGGAACCAGCTGATAAAAGTGCCCATGCAAACCCTTCAAGGTTATATCAGGAATATCAAAAATCATATGCGAAGGATCGAATGTGGAAATCTTTGTATCAAGATCACCAATGGCAATATCCATATCGTTTCCTGTGAATGCATCTTTATAAACTACACGTGTGTTTTTGACAATTATTCTATCGATGTTCATTTTTAGGGATGAGGTATCTTCTTTCTTAGGCGTAGCCGGTTTGCTGCCGGCAAATGCATCTACTATGAACTGAAAATTAAAAGTTGTGTCCGGCGGAAGCCGTTTTACTTTCACAACAATATTATCCAGGTAAATTTCATTAATGCTGATATCACTGTGTATGAGCTTTAACATGCTAAGATTTACCCGTAGTTCACCACCATAAATCAGCGTATCCCTTGACTGATCCTCGAGATATACATTTTGCAATGAAAGTGATGTGGGAAATTTTATTGCCAACTTGCCTATTTCAACTTTGGTTTTTAATTTATTTTCCAGGTAGGCTACTACTTTTTTGCGGGCGAAATTCTGTACAGGTGCCGTTTGTATAAGCAACGCAATAATGATGATCAGTAAAATAAGGCATCCGATTATCCATAAAAATACCCGACCTGTTTTAGCTAATAATGATCTTTTCTTTTTGGGAGCAGTTTCTTTATTCGTTTCCATATATTATCCTGTGGTATTTACGCTTACTAACAAAATTTAAACCAATAATATCAATTGAAATTGTTTATGAAAACGATAGACAGAAATAATAGGAAAGCGGTTGCTTTTGGATGCCAGGATGTGCTAAATTTTCAACGAAAAAAGTTCGATTTCAGTGCCTTTGCCTTTAAGCTCTGTGAGCCCAAGACTTTCGGTCTGCCACTCTTTAAGATCTATATTATCTACGAATGCTTTTGATACAATAAATTGATGCTTAAGCTCATTACAGGCGCTTCGAATGCGTGCAGTAGTGTTCATTGTATCGCCGCTCATAGCAAGGTCTTTTTTCACCACACCAATTTCTCCGATAGTTACTTCTCCAATATGAATGCCTACACGATATTCAGGCACTATGCCATATACATCCCTAAAATAAGAGCTTTTCTTTTGAATATTTTTTCTAGCGTGAATAATGGTATCGAGGCACTTTCGTGTATTGTGGTCGGCAAATTTCCAGGAACACACCACTTCATCGCCGACGTACTGATAAATGGTTCCATCAAATTCAATAATGGCAGTTGATATCTCGTTTACAAAATCCCTAATAAATTTAAAATACATGGAGTGGCCAAGCTTTTCTGCCGTGGGAGTGGAATCTTTCAGGTCAATGAACATAACGATTCTTTTTTCCACAACAGGATTAATGTATTTTCCGGTGAGTATGTCGCGAAATACGCCCGGCGAATATTTTTCATTTATAATAAGTAAAAGCTGAGTCATAAAAAAAATCATCATCCAATAAATGATTTTTTTCAGCAGCCAGTTTTTATATAATGCATAAGATCTTATTTCCTCAAAAGATTGATGAGCGCTTATATTTTGAAAAAAAAATGTAGTGGCAAACTGTATCACAAAAGTTAGCAGTAGTGCAGAAGAAAGCAGGATGAGACTTTTGCATAAAAAGTTTATCCATAAAGGATAATTACTCAGCAATTTTTTAAGCTTGCACACAAATAGATAACCCATTACAAGGCTAAGAAAGAACATGAATATTTCCCGAAGCCATATGCTTTTTTCGTGAAGATGCTCATCGTCTCTCAAAAGAACAATGATGTAATCAACGATTGTCCAGAAAATAGCAATATATAATACGGACTTGGCTCGTATCCTGGTGATGGGTGATAAATAAAATATCCTTTTAAAAAAAGTCATCAAATTTTTATCAAAGCGGAGAGCCGCTTCCATTAATTACTGTGCCTGCGGAAGAGCCATCATTAAACAATGCAGCTATTGCGAATGCAACAACTGATACTATTATACCTATCATAAAAATATTATACGCAAGCCGGATGAGCCTGTATTTTCTGCCGAGTACAACAGCGAGGTAATAAATATCTTTTATAAGTGAGCCATACAAATAATCGGTATCAACCATCATCTCCCTCATAGCGGCATTGTATTGCTCATAAGTTGCTTTATGAAAATTTCCAAAAAAAAGCAAGATTTGTTTTTTTCTGCTCAATATCGTTCGGTGTAAAATTGCCGCCGCTTATTTTGGGCCTTGTTGCCAAAATAGAAATAACAATAGTTGTCACTGCAACTATCAGAAATATAATCGTTGGGATAGTCAGGTATTCATCTTCCTAGCTTGCGCAGCAGAACACCTAAAATTACTGAAATGATAATTGCATTTACAGAAATAAGTATATTGGCTTTATGATCGGCCATGTCGCTAAGCTTCAAATGATTTTCAGAAGTAAGGCGCAGCATGGTTTGAATGCCTTTGCTCATCAGCCCGCTTTTATCTTTCCAAGCCCTGCAAGCGTAGTTACTTCATCTTCCTGCTTTTCTTCTTCAGCAGTTTTCTTCTGTAATTTTTTCATATTTTTTTCTTTTCTTTCATTTAAAAGATCTTTGGCATAATCGGTATAAAACCGGTGCTCTTCCAACATCTTTATCGTTTCTTCATCAAATTTTTTTTCTCAGGTTTCTCCTGGACTGAGCTTATATTCTTCCAAAGCTCTTTTATTGTTTTCCTTAAATTCTTTGGTTCCGAGGTGATACGTATCGGCATCGCAAAATATTTCCTGAAACAGGCTTGTAGGGTTCCTTGGAAATTTTGTTGCCATAATACATCCCTCAACTGCAGCCATAATGTTTCATCTTCTACTGTTACCTGTCATAAATTTTTTCATTATCTCACAACTCATCTCTTCATGTTTTGAGGATCGGTAAATAAATGCCCTGTATCATGAAACCATGCAGCGGTAAAAAGAATAAGCATATCATCTTCTGAAATATAGTAATGTCCGGCAATTTCTTCGGTACGTTTTACAACATCTTGTCGTATGTTCAAGATTGTGAAACATAAGTAGCGGATCATGCATTTGTTCAAAAATCCTGTTACATATTCTTCAATCTTTTTAACTAATTTATGTGATCCATATTTTAGAATGTTATATTAAATTTTGTGCCAATAGAAAAATTAAAAAGATTTCCTTCATTTGAAAAAGCAATAGTGGCAGAAACAATGGCAAAATTATAAGGTGAATAATACAATCCTCCGCCATAAGAATCATGCCACTTGTGAGAAGTTTCACTCTTTGCATCCAAACCTTACCCACATCATTAAAAGCCAATAATCCCACCGCGCCGGGTACAATATAAGATTTTGATTCAAATAATTTAAACCGGAGTTCTGTTGATTCGTATAATAATGATCTTCCAGCAAACCTGTTTTTCCTGAAACCTCTTAAATAATTATCTTCTCCGAGGTCAAATGCCTGGAAGTATTCATAATGTTCATTAAAGATATGTCCAAATCCAAAACGCAACACAGAAACAAGCCTTGTCAGGATCAGTAAAGCTGGAATACACCGTCATATCCGATGTAATTTTTGTAATTTGCCACTGCTGTTCATTGGTTCCATACAGAAGATGATGAATTCTGTATTCCAGAAAACTCCGCGCGTAGGCAAAAGGTCGCTGTTTATATTATGAATAATAATGGATGCTTTTACCACCGGCATATGATTTATCTGCATAGATACTGCTGAATCAAGCCCAACCAGCGAATGGCTGTGCCAGTATGTTGGCCTTTATTATCATTATAATGATTCCAGTAATGATAATAAGAGGGCCCAAAATTAAATTCGCAAAAAGTTATGAAAGCGCTTACGCAAAAGAAGATCACCGGAAAAATAATTATAGCGAACATTATAAAAATTGATAGCCCTTACTCGTTATCTTTTTTGGTTTCATTTCCAAACCCAAAAAAATTATACAGACAGAATTGTATAATTTGCCATTTGCAACAATATCATATTTGTCCAAAAAGTTCATTAAATTCTCCATTATATTTCACCTGGTATTTTTGCGTATTAAAACTGTAAAGCGATGTAATTCTTTGATAAGTCGAATAAGGATCTTTTCTGAAATTAAACGTTTTTAAAGAATATCCAAGCCCGCAATGAGCGATTTATCTTCATCATTATATGCAAGGCTTATAAGGACCGGTAAATATTGTAATTAAACCGGTAATATCATAACGGTTAACGTAGGGTCATGTTGATATTTGATTTTTTGTTCTGTTGGTATGTTCATGATAGTTGCTGTCATCTTTAAAATCGTAAATTACATTGCGCACATTTCCATCAATATTAAATGTATCCCTTCCTTTGCCGCCAATAATTCTCAGTTTTATTTTAGAATTTGCTGATGAATCTACATCAAAAATAATCGTCTGCCATTTAAGCCCATACAGGTTAATAAACTTTGTTGATTTTTGCATCAAACATACGGTCGAACATCACACTTGAAGAATCGGTTTTTCGTCTTTCTTTTAAACACTTTTACTTCAAGGCTGTCATTTTTGTTAAAACTTTAAAATATTCATTTTTATTGCTGCCAATGACATTTACTTCTTTCGAAAGAAAACGATAATATCTCATTCCTGCTTTTGAAAAAGATCTCTGCGGCTTTTTAATTTGGCTGCCATTCTTTTTTCATCGGACTGATATATTTCTCGGCGGAAGCTGTGCGACTGCTTCGTTGATAACAGTATCAGTTTCATCTGCCTGGAATTTGCAATGATGTTGCTTTCCATGTATCTCATCAAGGTTATTCATAAATAGCCTGTCAAAATTTCTTTCTTCCCAGTTAAACCATTTTATGTTGGGATAATGTTTTCTGAAATCCCTGCAAATAGGGCAATGCCGCAATACTCAGGCTCCTTTACAAAAAAGCCATCGGAATAAAAAAATGCATTATCCCTGTCTCTTGGTATCGGGTAATATAATTTGCCAACTCCGGTATCAGCTGTGCCAAATCTCCATTGATCAAAATGCCGGTCCCAGTCACCAATCATCATATCAAGCAAGGCGCGCCCTTAATACAGCTCTGCTGGTCCACATGATTTTTACTGTCCTCAATAATTTTATCAACCACTTTTGCCGTGCTTTTGTTATCGCTTTCATCGGAAGTGGGTTCAAACAATTCAAGAAGGCAAATTTTATTTGCAAATGTTTTCCTGTAAATCCAAGTGCCGGATCATCCGGTACAAAATAATATTTGGGCTCGGAATGCACAACCTGTGCGGCATCTGCAAGAACAGGCACCACAAGTGCTCCATAAGGATGTTCTGCGGATACCATATCCTGCATAATTTTCTTGCGCAATATAAGATTTCAACAGTTCAGGAACAGTACCTGCAGGATCTTTATCCACAGTTCGCAATATCCATTCCTGGCCATTTTTATCCTCGAGCCTTAATGATTTGGTTTGCTTTCCGCCGCCAAGGCTTTTAATGGTAAAGCCTCCGTTTTCTTTATTCAGATTCTAAAAACTTTTAAATGCACCGGTGTCCCCCATTCCTTTGCGGTAATTTTTGCCGGCAAAAAGTTTGTGAACCCTGAAATATTTTGATAATGCGTGTTGATGGCAACTGTTACACTGTCATTAAAATTGCATAGAAGGCACAGGCTTGAGGATGTCGCGGAAGAATCGCGATTCTTTTTTTATAGTAGAAAAATTAAAGAGATTATTGGAATAACTATGGCTTACCGAATCTTTGTTTACAGCATAAAAATCACATGAACATTTTTATTTTTTGAAATTTCCAGTGTGGCAAAACCAAATGATTGTGCTTTAAAAAGTGTTTTTTTACTGTGTGCTTACCCGGGTGCTTTTTGAACCGGCTCCACTTACAATATAATAATAACTGCTGTCTTTAATAAGTTGCAGTGTATGTTCATGGCCTGCAACAAAAATTACATGTTGACTGTGTGCTTCGCAATTCTTTCCACCCTGTCAATCATATTAGCATAAGCGGGATACCGCAAGATCTTCTGAGATGTTCCAAACACACCTCTGGCAATTGGATAGATGACGCCAATGACCGGCAAGGGGATCCATAGATTTGGTTTCATATCGGTAAACGGGAAAACAAACTGTTTAGAGGAAAGTATCCCCCATGAATGCCATAGCTTTTCAAAGTATGGTGGCAGGCAAGAATCACAAGTTTCTTTGAATTCCTGTTCAACATATCATCCAGCTCTGAATAAAATTGTTCCGGCGTTTTATACGGGCAGTCCGATTCAATTCCCGGACTTTGCATCTTTCTTATAAACCACTGGCTATCATAAATCATCATTATGATATTGTCATTGATTGGATATTCAACCGGCCCGGGGCAACCATCGAAGGGTAAAAATTTTATGTTTCCTCCCTGCGAATTTATATAATTGCCTGCCGTTTCAACAATATCCAGTCCATCTTTGGCGTTTGCATCATCCCAGTCATGATTGCCGGGAATGAAAATTACTTTTGCTTTGGTTCCTTTTGCAATATTTATTTGAGAATCCAATATGGATTTCGCATTTTGATAGCCGGGCATTATTTCATCTGGCAAGCCATGATGTATAAAGATTATCACCGATATATAATACAGTGGTGTTTTTCATCAAGAGGAATAAGATCGCGTGCAGCATCGACCACAGGCTCCCTGCCAAAATTAAGCTGACCTGCATCTCCTATTAGTATAATTCGTGCCTGTATAGAATCGGCTTGAGCCATAGCAAATATTACCAGTGAAATAGAAAAAAAATGAACCGTGCAGCATTTTTGCATTAACCTTTTTTTTTGGGTTTAAAAATCAGTAAGGTAGATGTCTCATATTTATCGTTGCTTCGTTGGAAATGAGCAGATCGCCCCACGGCGTAAATGTAATTCCTTCAGGCTGTTTAAAAATTAATGGGATTTAGAGTATATACTTCTTTTGTATTGCCATAATTGTCTGTAACAACCAGCAATTGATTTGCGGAAGACAGTATCCATAGATCATTTGTAAGCGGGTTAATGGCAGCAGCAGATGGTTTAAACTTAATTTTTTTCTCTCCAGTGGCACTTGCAATTTCTTTTGCATTAACAGTAAAATCAGATGAAGTGTATAGGTACCGTTATCAGGATCAAAGTCCATGCTGAAACAGATTTTTTTTTATCGCCGTCACAATCTTTACAAATCATTACTAACCTTTGGATTGTTGCTCATCATAATACATAGATTCAAATTCATTTTTCTGTTTTTTAGAAACGGGAAAAATATTTTTTCTTTTGAAAATGGTGTCACCATTTCGTGAAAAATTGATCGTTTGAATATTCCCATTGCTTTCCAAAACATAAAAAGTGCTGTCATGAAGAAGCACATCTTCAAAATCATGAGGCTTATCAAATTTCCAGCACAACCGTTTAATTTTTTGTTTAAATGAATTTTATACAAGTTTCCGTTTTCATCAGATATAGCAAATACACTGGTATCTTTTGCATAAAAACAAATGCCCGAAATTTCAGAAAGCGAATCCCCGAGTTTAATTCTGTATGGATTTTCAAGATCATATTCCTTGCAGGGCAGATTGACTTTGTTTTTATTGATCGTACATCCCTGGTAAGAATGAAACTTTGCAAAAAAAAATAATATAACGAATAAAATTCCGGTTTAGCATAGCTAAAGACTTCAAAAAGAAAGTAGTGTTTTTCGGAAGTATAAATTTACAACAGATTACTATGAATTCAGAATTAGGTATTTTTTATTATTTTACCAGTGATTCAATACAAATTAATAACCGATTATGAAGTATGAACCGGTAAGAAATTTTATTGATGGTACATTTCAAAATCGCCACTTCGCAAAAATATTCTTGATGTTATTTCTCCACTAGATGGCAACAAGCTTTCAAAAGTTCCTATGTCATCCTCAAAAGATCTTGATGATGCCGTATATGCTGGAAAAAAAGCGTTTGCAACGTGGAGCAAAACTCCTATAAAAGAAAGAGTGCAGGTTTTTTTCCGGTACAAAATTTATTGGAGAAAACCTGCAGGAGTTGGCTGACTTGTGTTCTGAAGAAAATGGAAAAACCATAAACGAATCAATTGCTGAAATAGAAAAATGTATTGAGCTTACAGAATTTGCCACCTCTTTACCGCAACTTGTTACTGGTGAGATTCTTGAAGTAAGCAAGGGCGTTGAATGCAGAACTGAGCATGTTCCTCTTGGTGTTGTGGCTTCCATCGTTCCTTTTAATTTTCCAGGTATGGTTCCCAACTGGACGATACCCAATGCTATTGCTTTGGGAAATTGTATGATATTAAAGCCTTCTGAAAAAGTTCCGTTGAGCGTGGGAAGACTGGCAGAGTTATTAAAAGAAGCAGGTTTGCCTGATGGCGTTTTTAATGTTGTACATGGTGATGTAGAAATTGTGGAAGCAATTTGCGATCATCCTGGAATTGAAGCGGTTTCATTTGTTGGTTCAACAAAAGTTGCAAAGATTGTTTATCAAAGAGCAACCAATAACTATAAAAGATGCCTGGCTTTAGGTGGAGCAAAAAATCATCTGATGGTTTTACCGGATGCCATCCCGGCAATGACTGCACAAAATGTTGCTGCATCTATGAGTGGCTGTGCAGGGCAGCGTTGTATGGCTGCATGCGCAATGATCGGTGTTGGAAATGTTGACGCTATCATTGATAAGATCTGTGATGAAGCAAGAAAGATCATTCCCGGTAAAAATCTGGGTGCAGTAATCAGTAAAGAATCCAAGCAAAGAATTGAAAAATATATTACCGAAGCAGAGGAGCAGGGTGCAAAAATTTTAGTAGATGGAAGAAATACAAAAGTAGAAGGAAAAGAAAATGGAACGTATGTTGGCCCAACAGTGATTGATCATGTAACGCCGCGAAATGTCTGTTGCCAAAGAAGAAATTTTTGGCCCGGTTATCAGCATCATGCGTACAAAAACTGTTGATGAAGCGCTGGCAATTGAAAATGCCAATCCTTATGGAAATGCTGCAAGTGTATTCACGCAAAATGGAGGTATGGCCAGATATATTATTGACAGGGCAAGCGCCGGAATGATTGGAGTAAATGTAGGCGTGCCGGTGCCAAGAGAGCCGTTTTCAGTTTTGGCGGATGGAATGAAAGTAAATTTGGCGTGGGTGATATAACAGGCAAAAGCTCTATTGAATTCTGGACAAAACTGAAGAAGTCAACGATCAAATGGAATGCTGAAGCGGGAGTAAACTGGATGAGCTGACGAATTAAAGAGTTGGAGAAATAATTATGGCTAAACAAAAAAGGAATATCGGTTAAACGAATGCTGATGAAAACTTATCAGGAAAATTCATGTTATCCGCGGAGAAAAAGTAATGTTGGATTTTGATTTGGCTGAATTGTATGAAGTGGAAACACGGACGCTTAAATGAACAGGTAAAAAGAAATATAGATCGTTTTCCTGGAGACTTTATGTTTCGCCTTACTCAGGAAGAATGGGCCTTGATGCGATCGCAAAATGCGACATCATTGCTAATCGCTGATTCACAAAATATTAAAAATATGAAGTCGCAAAATGCGACATCATCACAAACGAAGAGGAAATTATCTCTGGCTCCTTATGCATTTACTGAGCATGGCGTTACAATGATTGCCAGCATTCTCAAAAGTGAGAGAGCCATTAAAATGAGTATTGCAGTTGTAAGAGCATTTATAGAATTAAAAAAAGTTGCTCAGCAATACCATGGAATTATAGAGCAAATTCAAGTATTAAAAGAACATCTTGGCGAACATGATGCTCAATTGAATTCCATTTATACTGCTTTGGAAAATTTAATGGATGATAAAGTTGAAAAGGAATTAAAAGAAAGAGAATGGAACAACCGAAAGAGGATTGGTTTCAAATCGGATAATTAAAAATATTATAAATAATATACCATGAGTATACTTGAAAAAATATTACCAGATAAATCTGAAACAAAAAATATTCATAAACGATAATCAGGACTACACTTTATTTTCCTGGAGCAAGCAAAAAGGAATTAATCCTATTGCCGTAAAATATGGCAAAGGTGTTTACCTGTATGATTATGATGGTAAGCGATATATTGATTTTTCATCGGGATTAATGAATGTAAATATTGGCCATGGCGATCAGCGTATAACCGAAGCCGTTATGAAGCAAATGCAGCAGGTAAGCTATGTTACGCCATCCTGTGTTACAAAAGTAAGAGGTGATCTTGGAAAAAAATTAGCAGAAATTTGTCCCGGCGATTTAAACAAAGCATTCTTTACTTTATGTGGCGCAGACTTCTATTGAAAATGCAATTAAGCTTGCAAGACTTTATACCGGCCGACATAAAATATTAAGCCGTTATCAATCATATCATGGATCTACAAATGCAGCAATGACTGCAAGTGGCGATCCGCGCAAGCTTCCGGTTGATGCTCAACAGGCCCCAAATTTTGTACATTTTGATCTTCCTTATTTATATCGCTGGGAATATGGCGAAGAAAATTTATTAAAAGAATCTGTTGCTCAATTGGAAAGAATAATTGCTTATGAAGGCCCTGGTAATATTGCCGCTATTTTACTGGAAGGCGAATCAGGATCATCGGGTTGTTTGAAATATCCAGTTGGTTATTTAAAAGCAGTAAGAGAAATATGCAACAAGCATGGTATTCTTTTAATAATGGATGAAGTGATGAGTGGTTTTGGCAGAACAGGTAAATGGTTTGGTTTTCAAAATCATGACATTGTTCCTGATATGATTGCAATGGCAAAAGGATTAACGTGCGGTTATTTGCCTTTTGGCTGTTTGATGGTGTCTGATAAAATTGCTGCAAAGTATGATGATGTAGTGCTTGCCACTTGGGCTTACTTATTCTGCACATCCTGTTTGTTGTGCAGCAGCATTGGAGGTTTTAAAAATTTATGAAGAAGATAATCTTATTGAAAATGCGGCGGCAATGGGAAAATATATTGATGCAAAAATTGAACAAATAAAACAAAAACATCCAAGCATTGGCAATTGGCAGAAATACGGGATTATTGGGTTGCATTGAATTGGTAAAGAATAGAACAACAAAAGAACCAATGGCTCCTTTCAATGCAAAGCCGGATGAAATGGTTGTGATGAATAAAGTTGCTGCAAAAATTAAAGAGCTTGGCATGTACACTTTTGTAAGATGGAATTATATTTTTATTGCACCACCACTTGTGCATTACCAAAGAGCAAATTGATGAAGGACTTGCAATAATTAGTGAAGCGATTGACAATTGCGGATGACTGAATACTGATCAATAAGTAATAAAAGAATGTTGAATTAATAATCATTCAAAATTTATAATTCAAATTATGTATAATGCCAACGAAATGACATCATCATCTTCTCTTTACAGCGAAGACCTTGCGCCGGTTCCATAAGACAAGCGAACATGGAATACATGGAACTATGCAGCACTTTGGATAAGCATGAGCTTATGCATACCAACTTACATGCTGGCAAGTTCATTGATTGGCGGCGGCATGAATTGGTGGCAGGCAATACTTACTATTTTTTTGGCAATACAATTGTATTGATTCCGATGATCCTGAACGGACATGCAGGAGCAAAATATGGAATTCCATTTCCTGTTTTTGCAAGAGCAAGCTTTGGTGTGAAAGGCGCAAATATTCCGGCGATGCTGAGAGCAATTGTTGCCTGCGGCTGGTTTGGAATTCAAACATGGATTGGTGGATTTGCTATTATATCAAATGATGAAGTTATGGGTTCCTTCATTGGCAACTTTGCCACAAATTTTTCCGCATTCATTTGGTTTGCAAACAGGCCCTGCAATTTGCTTTTTTTGTATTTTGGCTTATTGAATATGTATCGTTGTTTATCTTGGTGTTGAAAGCATAAAAAAGTTGTTGGTCTTTAAAGCATTCTTTCTTCCCGTTGCCGCATTGGCATTATTATTTTGGGCAATTACATGCAGGACATGGCTTAGGCCGATATTAAATCAACCTTCAAAATTTACTACCAATACAGACTTTCTGGGATTTCTTTTTTCCTGCACTTAACAGGAATGATTGGATTTTGGGCAACACTTTCTTTAAATATTCCTGATTTTACACGCTATGCAAAAAGCCAGAAAGCACAAATAAACGGACAGGCAATTGGGCTTGCCAACATCCATGACATTATTTTCTTTTATTGGAGTTGTTGTTACATCAGCAACGGTAATTATTTATGGAGAAACCATTTGGGATCCGTTAATTCTTGCAGGAAAATTTAACAGTAAATTTATTGTGAGCATTGCGATGATAGCAGTTGCAATTTCTACATTGGCAACAAACATTGCCGCAAATATTGTAAGCCCGGCAAATGATTTTGCAAACCTTGCTCCTAAAAAAATTAATTTCAGAAAGGGTGGATTTATAACAGGCATTATTGGCATTTTAATTTTTCCCTGGAAGCTGATTGCAGATCCATCCGGATATATTTTTACATGGCTCGTTGGCTATTCAAGTTTGCTTGGTCCTGTTGGCGGAATTATGATCGCTGATTATTATTTCATAAGAAAACAACAACTTAGTTACAAAGGAATTATATCAGCATACATGGTCAATATAATTTCAACAATGGTTTTAATATAACGTGCAATCATTGCATTGTTGTTGGGCATTATTCCAAACATTCCGGGCTTTCTTATTACAATAAAAGTGATGTCACAGAATGCAGTGCCGGCATGGGTTTCACATCTTTATAATTATGCATGGTTTGTAGGATTTTTTGTATCTGGGATAATTTATATTTTGATGATGCTGAATTTACAGTTGAAAGTAAGAACATACATTTCGTTGAATTTGCATAACAATTTTCATAAGTTCTCTTAAAAAAATATTGATGAGTGTACTGATTAAAAACGGAAGAATTATTACTGCCTGATGCAGATTATGTCGCTGATATTTTTATTGAAGGAGAAACCATTTCAGCTATCGGTAAAAATTTAAATGTAAAAGCCGATAAAGAAATTGATGCTTCAGGCAAGTTGGTTTTCCCGGGTGGCATTGATCCGCATGTGCATTTGGATATGCCTTTCATGGGAACATTTTCAAGCGATAGTTATGAAACAGGAACAAGAGCTGCATTGTTTGGCGGAACAACAATGGTGATTGATTTTATTTTGCAGAAGCAAGGAAATTCATTGCAATCGGCATTGAATGAATGGAAAGGCAAGAGCTGATAATAATTGTGTTGGCGATTACAGTTTTCACATGGCGGTTACTGATTTTAATGATAACACAAAAAAAGAAATAAAACATTTTATCGAAGAAGAAGGCATTACTTCTTTCAAAACTTTTATGGCGTACAAAGGCGCGTTGATGATTGATGACAGGCAGATGATTGGTTTAATGGAAGAAGTAAAACAACAAGGCGGATTGATAAATGTTCATGCAACCAACGGCGACATGATTGATTACCTTGATTCAAAAACATCGAGAAGAAGGAAACTATCTCCGCTGTATCATTATTTATCACAGCCGGAAGTTACAGAAGCAGAAGCATCAGAACGTTTTGTTGATATGGCGAATTATACCGGCTGCCCGGGTTATATTGTTCACCTTACCTGCGAAGGTGCATTGAATGCAGTTCGCAATGCAACAAAAAGAAATCAGCATATTTTTGTTGAAACATGCATTCAATATTTAATTCTTGGATGCATCATTGTATGAAAAAGATTTTGAAGGAGCAAAATGGGTAATGAGCCCGCCACTACGAGAAAAGAAAGACCAGGCAAACATTTATGGGCAGGAATCAACCAGGGACTGGTGAATGTTGTTGCAACAGATCATTGTCCGTTTATGTGGGAGCAAAAGATAATGGGCGAAAAATGATTTTTCAAAAATTCCCAATGGCCATCCGGCAATTGAAAACAGGATGGAATTATTATTTAGCGAAGGAGTTGAAAAAGGAAAAATTTCTTTAAATAAATATGTTGAAGTTGCCTGCACCAATCCTGCAAAAATATTTGGAATGTTTCCCACGAAAAGGAACTATTGCAGTTGGTAGTGATGCAGACATTGTAATTTTTGATCCGAATGAAAAACATACACTCTCTGCAACAGCGCATCATATGAATGTTGATTACTCAGCGTTATGAAGGATGGGAAGTTACAGGCAAAGTAAAAACGGTTTTGCTAAGAGGTGAGGTTGCTATTGATAATAATGAATGCAAAATGGAAAAAGGGTTTGGTAAATTTATTAAGCGCAATAAAATATCGCAAACGATTTAATTCACTTACCGTTTTTAAATGCTCAGGTATTTCACAAAGCTTCTTTTTGCAACAGGTAACAACGTTTCTTCTAACGGATAAGCAAGCGTTGTTTCTATATTATACACAGCAGGGTTGGGCATTTCCCGACGATTGCGGATAAGTTCAGCCTTAATATTTTCAGGAGAATTGCTTAGGGAGCGCATCCATTGATTGATAAAATCTGTACGTATGCCCCGATATTTTTCATCATGCTTTTCATAAATGGTTAAATGGTATTCATACGCAACTGTTGTGTTATACCTTCCATCGCAAAGCAGAAGGTATCCTTCATTAATGTCAATGGGCAAAAGGCCGACAGGCTCTATTTTCATTTTTGCTTCTACAAGTTCATATATCTCTGTGCCATTATTAATGGTATCTTTTATTTTTTGTTCTGAATAATGAATAATGTCCTCAAGCTCTTTCATCATCTCATCATCGGCGATCATTTTTTCATATACTACCTGGAGTTTTTTTATGTTCACTTGTGTAAGTTGCTTAGGAAAATGTTCTTCTAAAAATTTCCTATTATCCCTGAACGCAATAATGTTGTTATAATGAAAAACAATGTCAGCCAACTGCGGGTACAGCTTATTTTGGTTAAAGCACTTATTTACCTGCTGCAGGTAAGCAAGCAATGTGTATTTCTTAAGCTCAAAATCAATATAGCCTTCGGCAAACCATGTTTCTGATAGAGACGTCATAATTTTTAGAATTGATAATTGAATTTACAAAATTGTCTTTCAATATATGTGAACGTTAGATTGTAATTTTTGTTTTGTAAATGAAAATAGTCGTTAAATTTCTAAATCAAAATAGGTGACAGAACACGCAATTTACTAGTCTGGTTTTACGTTATAATATAGATAACATCGAGATTAGTAATACTATGAAAAAGCTTCTGTGCCTTTTGTTTGTATTTTTTACAATGCTATACATTGAGTGTAGTGCTCAAAGCCCTGCGGTACAATCTGCTTTAATTAATCTTGGAACTAATAGCTGCGGCAGCAGTTCTCCCGTTACTTTTTCTTCAATTGGGAACCCCAATACCAATCCCTATACTATTGCCAGTTGTGATCTCTCTTCTATTTTTTCAGATATTTATAATAAGTTTATTGCTTACAATCCAAAGGATAATAAAATTTATGTAAATGATATAAGTCATGGCGATAGCCGCGTGTATGTATTTGATATGGGCTTGCCCAATAACTACACTTGTCCTGCAACCATTCCGCAAACACCTACCTATGAATATTCTTACGTTCCCAACAATTGGGAATTTGATATTAACGGTAATGTTTGGTGTATTCGAAGCCTCAATGGCGCTTATGCAACTATAGAAAGAATTGATGAAACAACAGGAAATATTTTAGCTACGAAAACATTAGATTTTCCCTCGGATAATATTCCAAATACTTTAAGTAGCGGAGATATAGTTATTCTTCCCAATGGCCGGTTATTTATAGCGATGGGGAGTAGCCCTACCAAGTTTTATGAGGTAACAAATTATTCTTCGGGCACAGGTGATGCAGTTGCAACCTTTATTCAAAACATGCCAAAACCATGCTATGGAATATTATATTTAAATGGCACAATTGAATTAACAGGCACGGACTTCGGTTCAAATTGTTATAAATATTTATACGATATACCTTCGGGAGTTATGAGTGCGGAGCAACCATTTCAGTTAGGCATGAGCCCGATTGACAATGCAAGTATATCCCCCGCAATAGGGCTTTCGAAACAACTAACTGCTACTAACTGGGTAGATTCTACCACTGCTGATATTACTTATGAAATTTATGCAAAGAATATGGGCAATGTAAAGCTCAATAATTTTAATGTTTCCGATAATCTTGTAACTACTTTTGGAACCGGCAATGTGGGGCAGGTAACCGTTAATATTGACTCGAGCGCCAATCCATCGCGTCTTGTATTAAACTCTTCGTACGATGGAATAAACAATATTAAAATTTTTAATGACAACCAGGTTCTCAGCAATCTTGCAAATGGTTATGTCAATTTTACTCTTAAAGTAAGAGCGTATAATTTAACACCCGATCAAACGTATTTCAATTCCGCCATATCTACGGGTCAAATTGGAGAGGATGGATTAAAAGTTTCGGTAATCGATTCTTCTAACAATGGCTCTGCTGCTGCAATTGATCCGAACAGTGATGGCGATGCAGGTGATAGAGGAGAAAATACGCCAACACCATTTTTCTTTGGATTTGTACTGCCTGTACAATTTACAAATGTAGCAGCATCGCATACGCTGAAATATCAAAATACTATAAACTGGTCAATTGGTGTTACGCAAACTGTAGTTTCAAAGTTTGAAGTAGAATACAGTGACGATGGAATACAATGGAACTCTGCAGGAATTGTAAACGGAATACAAAATCAAACCAGTTATTTTTTAGACCATACCATTTATTCTGATAAAAATATTTTGTACAGAATACGATTATACGAAGCAACCGGTAAGTCTTATTTAAGCAAGGAAGTAATGGTAAAAGGTTCTCCTGAATCTAAAATAATCGTTTTGCCTGTACCTGCAGACGATGCGGTTACAGTAAATTCAACGTCTTCCGATTTTACTTCACAAAGAAAAATATATATCATTAATTCTATGGGTGCAGAAGTATATGAACACAACTTTGCTACACAAAATATTTATATCCATACTTCATCTTACCCTGATGGATATTATATCATAAATGTTTTGGATAAAGGAACTATCTCAAGCAATAAAATCCTTATCAGGCATCACTAATTCCTTATCCTTAATCTTTCCGATTTCTCTTTTGTAACTACGGTGCGATAATTGTATTTATTTTTTTAAATTAAAAAAATGAGTGCAGTGAAAGTTTCCATTTCTAAAAAAAATAAAAAGACTTCTTTGCCAAAAGATATCACACCAATGCTTGCAACATTGGTAGATAAGCCTTTCGACGAGGATGGATGGTTGTATGAAATAAAATGGGATGGCTACCGTGCAGTCGCTTATATTAATGATGGTGAAGTGGAAATTAAATCGAGGAACAATAAAATTTTTGATGAAAAATTTTATAGCATTCACAATGCTTTGAAACAATGGAAAATACAGGCAGTCATTGATGGTGAAATAATTGTTGCTAATGAATCGGGTGTTTCCAATTTCGGTAATCTTCAAAACTGGAGGAGTGAGGCAGATGGAGAACTGGTTTATTATATGTTTGATGTGCTTTGGCTGAATGGTGAAAGCCTGATGGAAAAGCCTTTGAAAGAAAGAAGAGAAATCCTTCACAGCATTGATCCTGGTATCGATGGTGTAAGGATCAGTGAAAGCTTTGATACTGGTGCCATTGAATTTTTTGAAGCTGCAAAGAAACTGGGTCTTGAAGGTATCATTGCAAAGAAAACAGATAGTAAATATTTTCCCGGCCAGCGATCAAAAGAATGGCTAAAAATAAAAACGGGTAAACGACAGGAAGTAATTATTGGAGGTTATACAAAAAATGACGGAAGCAGCAAGCCTTTCAGCGCGTTACTTGCAGGAGTGAATGAAAACGGGAAGCTTCGTTATATTGGAAAAATAGGCACAGGTTTTTCCAATAAACTTCAAAATGACATGCTTAAACAATTCGAGCCTTTTATAATTGAACATTCTCCTTTTACATTTGAGCCGGACATAAATAAGCCATCACGTTTCAGGCCGAACCCACCAAACGCAACAGCGACGTGGCTTAAGCCGGTTCTTGCCTGTGAAGTATCTTATGCGGAAATCACTTCAGATGGAGTGATGCGCCATCCTTCGTTTGAAGGAATGCGTGTTGATAAAAACGCCAAAGATATTGTTGAGGAAAAAGAAAAGTCTACTGAACAAATAGTGAAAGAAAATAAAACGACATCGAAAAAAAAGGAAGCAATGAATTCAGAAAAAACAAATCGTGTACAGGGTAACATTGGCAAAGAGGTGACAAATAAATTGTTGACTACTTCTATAAAGTCGGAGCGTAAGACGCTGGTAAATCCAAAGGAAAAATCGCAAACTAAAACTATTGACGGAAAAGAAATTGCTTTTAATAATCTTGATAAAATTTATTATCCTAAGAAGAAAGTAACGAAAAGAGATGTCGTAAACTATTACTACCAGGTTGCTCCATTTATGTTGCCTTACATGAAAGACAGGCCACAAACCTTGATAAGATATCCTAACGGAATTGATGGCAAATGTTTTTATCAAAAAGATGTCACAGGTAAAGTTCCTTCATGGGCACAGCAGTTTCCATACAGCAGTGACAAAGGCGGTAATAGAAATTTTTTAGTAGTGACTGATGAAGCAAGCCTTTTATTGATTGCATCGCTTGGTGGCCTTGAGATGCATCCCTGGAGCAGTCGTGTACAAACTCCAAATAATCCTGACTGGTGCATAATTGATCTCGACCCGTCTGATACAACAACTTTTGAGCAAGTGATCCTTGCTGCTCAAACAACCAAACAAATATTGGACGCGCTGGAAGTGCCCGCCTATTGCAAAACATCCGGCGCCACAGGCATGCATATTTATATTCCTCTCGGCGCTTTATACACCTATGAGCAAAGTAAAGAATTTGGAAGAGTGCTCGTAACAATTGTAAATAAGAAGATACCTGAATTTACCAGCATCGAAAGAATTATACAAAACAGAAATGGAAAGCTATACCTGGACTTTCTCCAAAACAGGCCACAGGCAACGCTTGCAGCACCTTACTCCTTAAGGCCCAAGCCGGACGCAACAGTGAGCATGCCACTGGATTGGAGCGAAGTAACAAAGGGTTTGCAGATGAAAAACTTCACCATTTTTAATGCCGTGGAGCGAATACAAAAGCAGGGAGATATTTTTAAGGGTGTGCTGGGCGAGGGTATCAATTTAAAAAAGGTGCTTGGCAAAATGGAGTCTGTTTTTGGCAAACAAGAAATGCATAAATCGCTGAAAGGTTTATAAAAGAAAACAATATAATACTGTTACCCTGTAAACGACAGCTGCGAAATTTGCAAATGCAAATATTTTCCCAAACACGCTAATTACCGATAAAATAATCACTTCAAATATTTCGGGAGTTAACTATTCATGTTATCTCTTTACATTAGCCAAAATTTATTTAATGAAAAATATATTTCTGTTATGTACAATCCTGTTATGTATATGTTCATGCAATACATCAGTAAATAATACTGAACCAAAACCAACTGTTGATATTCTTGCAGCTCACCTGGATACAACTGTAAGCCCGGGTGAAGATTTTTTTGAATACGCGAATGGTGGGTGGATAAAGCAAAACCCAATACCAGCTTCGGAAAGCGGCTGGGGCATTGGAAATCTTGTTCAGGATGAAATTTATAACAGGCTCCTGAAAATAAATACTGATGCAGAAAGTTCACACGCACCGGAAGGAAACATTACTCAAAAGATCGGAGACTTTTGGTACAGTGCAATGGATACAAACGATCTCAACAAGCAAGGATTATCTCCATTAAAAAATGACCTTGATAAAATAGCAGCTATTAGAAATTCAAGTGACCTCATTAATGAGGTTGCAGATTTAAAAATGAAAGGCGTTAATTGTTTGTTTGGAGATTATGTAGCCCAGGATGATAAGAACAGTGATGTAATGGCTTATAAGCTTGACCAGGGCGGCCTCGGAATGCCCAACCGTGATTATTATTTTAAAACAGATGCGCGCACGGCAAATATTAGAAAGGCTTACAAAGAATATTTGATAAAAATATTTAAGCAACTTGGTGATGATAGCGTAGCTGCTCAAAAAGCTACCGATGCCGTTTATAATTTAGAAACTAAACTCGCGTCTGCAAGCCGGAAACTCGAAGATCTTAGAGATCCATACAGGAATTACAATAAAATGAGCGGGCAACAACTTTCTTTATTAGCACCGGTTGTTAACTGGGATAATTATACAAAAGATATTGGCATTAAAAAATTAGATTCTGTAATTGTTGGCCAGCCTGAGTTTTACAAAGCTTTGAACAATGAGCTTAATTCAACGCCGATAGCTGACTGGAAAAATTATTTGCAATTTCATTTGATAAGAAGCTTCAGTAACTATCTGGATTCTACGAGCTTTAATAATGCCTTTAATTTTATCAGAATCTTAGCGGTGCAAAAGAGCCAAGGCCGCGATGGAAAAGGGTTTTGGATGCTGAAGAGGGTGCAATGGGTGAAGCACTAGGCCAGCTTTTTGTAAAGGAATATTTTAATGAGAATGCGAAAAAGAGATATGATGATATGGTGGAAGACATTCGTGAGGCCTATAAAGACAGGATCAATAAACTTACATGGATGAGCGACAGCACAAAGCAAAAGGCGCTGGATAAATTATCAGCGGTTACAAAGAAAGTAGGCTATCCCGATAAATGGAAAGATTTTAGTGCTTTAAAAATTGACAGAGGCCTTTATGTACTGAACATGCAACGAGCAAATACATGGTGGCATCAATTATAATATCAATAAACTGGGCAAGCCTGTTGACAGAACTGAATGGGATATGACACCGCAAACATATAATGCTTATTATAATCCCAAGCAATAATGAGATCGTATTGCCTGCAGGAATTTTTGCAGTGCCTGGTTATAAAGATGAGGATCTAGATGATGCACTTGTATATGGTTATGCAGCAGCATCAACTATCGGTCATGAAATAACACATGGCTTTGATGACCAGGGAAGACAATATGATGCTAAAGGCAATTTAAACAACTGGTGGACTGTAAAAGATTCAGCAGAATTTAGCAAACCGGGCCAAAAGTATCATCAACCAGTTTAATGAATTTAATCCGGTTGATACTTTGCATATCAATGGCAATGCAACACAGGGAGAAAATATTGCAGACCTTGGCGGTATTGTTACTTGGGCTGGATGCTTTTAAAAAAACGGATGCATATAAAAACAATGAAAAGATCGGTGGCCTTACCCAATTGCAAAGATATTTTCTTGGATATGCCTTAGGCTGGATGTATGAAGACAGAAAAGAACGGCTGGCAACCCAGGTGATGACAGATGTGCATGCACCTGCAAAAGAAAGAGTGAACGGCCCTGTTGTAAACATTCCTGAATTTTATGAAGCATTTGGTGTAAAGCCAGGAGATAAAATGTACAGGCCTGATAGTTTAAGAGTAAGTATTTGGTAAAAAGAAATTTTAAAACCAAACCTGGTAAAGCTGCTTTAAGCAGCTTTTTAATTTTATTTAAAAGGAAGATGGGACATTACTATTTCTACAGGCGTAGTTCCTTTGTTATCGTTCTTTAGTTTGTAGTTAAATGCAGCTGCCCATTCTTCAGCCCTTTCTACTTTTGGCCCGAGCGTGATTTTATTTAGAACCGGCGCAAGATTAATAAGCTCAATATACACCTTGGGCATAATACCGGATGTATCAATTATCTTATCGAAGCCCGTGCCGTCAACCACAAGTCTGACTTCATTTTCATAAAAATAATCTGCACTTTTAAACAAATATGCAATTTCATTTACCAGCTCTTTTACTGCATGTTTTTGCTTGTCATCAATCACATATTTAAGTGTATCTTTTAATTCCGATGCTAATGTCGTAAGCCCATCCTGGTTTTGAGGATTGCCTGGTATGATAAACTTTGGAACAGCATCCCGGGTAATATAGGCTACCTGGTAAAATGTAAACTGTCCTTCTGCGCTGGTATTGCTTTGCATATTTGCTATAGCAGTAGTTCCATCAGTATCAGATGAAAAGCTAACCGCACCTGTCATCTTTTGTTTAAGATTAGTAAGAAATGTATTTTTATCAATCGTCAATGAGCAGCCCTTTGCTTCTTCATTGCCTTCCTTTCCGTACATGCGCCAAAGAGTAAGGTCATCATATTTATCCTTACTTAAAAAACTTCCTATAAAAGGTTTTTCCGTATACGCTTTTGCCAGCGTTGATTGCTCCTGGCTTACCATTGATGAAAATTCCAGATAATCATATAGCTCTCTTCCTTCGGAAGTATCATTTAGAAACGCGCCTTCTGAAAGCCTGAAGACACTTCCTGTTGGCGAAAGCAGCATTGCTTTTGCAGCAGAAAGGCCGGTATAATGCACAATGCAATCGTCATTGAAAAAAAGCAATGCTTTTATGCTTGCTACTATCTGGCTTACGGTATCGTAGCTTTTATCTTCTTTTTTCTTAAGGTCTTCTATTTTGGCCTGTGCCACTTTCGCCCAATAATCATCAGGATTTGCGGTAAGAGTAATGTATTGCTGATAATCATTTATCGCGTCAACAAATTTTCCCGCTGCATTGCTCGCAACAGCGCGGTTATAATACGCCATAGCATATTTATCATCTAAAGCAATTGCTCTGCTATAGCTTTCGATCGCTTTATCGTACTGCTGATTAATATTGTAAATGAGCCCGCAATTATTGTGTGCATATACATACCTGGGATCTTTGTCGAGAGCACTTAAATAATCCTTTAATGCATTATCATAATTTTTTTTATAGTACCATACATTACCCCGATTATTATATGCATCGGCAAAATTCGGATCAATGGTAATCGCCGAAGTATAATCATTAATCGCATCATCATATTGCTGCCGGCTGTATTTTATTAATCCGCGGTTGTTTAACGCATAAGCATGCTTTGGGTCCAGTGAAATTGCTTTAGTATAATCGTCAAACGATTTATCATATTCCTGTTTATTTTGCCAAAGCAGCCCTCTTTGGAAATATGCATAAACGTTTGTGTTGTCCGCATCAATTGCTTTTGTATAATAATTAATAGCAGTATCAGGCTGATTTAATTTGCTATAAGCATAAGCTTTCCAATTATACAGGTCGGCATTTTTGTTTTCATCTAATAATGTATCAGCTAATAACGTGATAATATCAGCGAACTTATTTTGCGTACTGAGCTGTGAAGCTTGCTGCAGAAGCTGATCGGGGGGTAATTGGTCCATATTAATAAAATTATAAAGAAAAAGCTATCGCTTTTTTCGTTTACCTTAAAGGTCAATAAAAAATTGTTTCGCTGTTGGTAAAAAGGTAAACTTCCGACTCTTTATTTCCTAATAGTTGATTGAACTTAGAACCTTAATAATGTCTTTACAATGGAATCAATAATTTTGATGTGATAGTTTGAATAATAACGTTATTGAATTATTATAATCAATTGATATAAATGAAAAATGAACGATCTGTCAACAACAACTGGCCAAAGCTTGAGTATGCACAGTTAAAAGAAACAATAGCAACCGTGCAGCTTTGGGCGCAGATAGCCGGTAAGATAAGACTGAAAAAAATGCCCTGGCTCAATCATTCCTGGAATGTTACTTTATATGTTTCTCCACAAGGTTTAACTACAGGAAGCATCGCGTATAATGAGGGAATCTTTGAGCTCATATTTGACTTCATACATCACAATCTTTTAATAACTACCAGTGAAGGAAAACAAGAGACCGTTTTACTTTTTGAAAGAAGTGTCGCATCATTTTATAATGAGCTATTTGAAAAGCTTGCGTTACTAAATATTGATGTAAAAATTTATGCTAAACCAAATGAGATTGATCCTGCCATCCCCTTTGCGGAAGATGAAGTTCATAGATCATATAATAAAGAGCAGATCAGCTTATATTTTAAAGCGCTACAAAAAATTGAACCCGTGTTCAATGATTTCCGTGCAAGATTTACAGGTAAATGCAGCCCGGTTCATCTTTTCTGGGGCGGCTTCGATCTTGCAGTAACAAGGTTTTCCGGAAGAGAAGCACCAAAACACCCAGGCGGCATGCCTAATATGCCTTTGCGTGTTATGCAGGAAGCATATTCTCATGAAGTTTCCAGTGCCGGTTTTTGGACTGGTAATGATGCATTTCCTTATCCTGCTTTTTATTCTTATTGCTATCCAACACCAGATGATTTTGGCGAACAAATTGTGCAGCCGGCCGATGCCTTTTACAGCAAAGAAATGGGTGAATTCTTTTTAAAATATGATGATGTAATAGGATCAGTAAATCCATCTGCAACATTGATGCAATTCTTGCAAACCACTTATGACGCCGCATCTGTAACAGGCAACTGGGATAGAAAAGCTCTTGAATTTTCTTTTTTCTAAAACAAATAGAGGGTAACTGTTATGTTATAAACGAAGGTATATCATAGCATTAATTGCATAAATGTAAGATCGAGCCAGCGGTTGAACTTATAACCGACCTCTTTGAATCTCGCCACTTCTTTAAAGCCAAGCCTGGCATGAAACTGTTGGCTTGTTATGTTATCCGAATCAATGCCTGCAATCATCGTGTGATAACCTTCTTCCCGTGCTTTTTGTATCAAAGCTGAAAGTAGTTTTTTCCCTGTTCCCCTTCCCTGATGTTGCTTTAAAACATAAATGGAATGCTCAACCGTAAATTGATAGGCAGCCCACATTCTAAAGCTTCCATAAGAGCCATACGCAATGGTTTCATTGTTTTCCTCGTACACCAAAACGGGAAATTTATCTTTTCTTTTTTTAGCAAACCAGCTTTCTATAAAAGCAATATCCCTGGTATTATAATCATATATAGAAGTAGTATTTACTATCGCATCATTCATAAGATGTAAAATAACGGTTAAGTCTTTATTGGTTGCATCTCGTATCATTACGTGAATTGTTTGCTACAATTTATTATTTTTTGTAACGAGTTTAATTTATGCTTAGGAAACTGATGAGCATTACATTAATAAAGAACCATGTTGGATAAGATGGTGATTATTTATTTTAAAGTTAATTGTGGATGTATTCTTATAAAAAGCATCTACAGATGAACGTTTTCGATATATTTGACAACTCTATAATTTTCATTAAAAAAATAAATAAATGAAGAACTTATTTTCAATGGCGTTGTTCGCAATGGCGCTAATGGCCAGTATTCACACAAAAGCTCAAACGAAAGAGCCAGAGGATAAAAGCAAAAGACCTAGTCCTCCTGCAATGGTTTCAAAAAAGATAAATACGGGCGCCACTATAACTATTAACTACAGCCAGCCATCGGTAAAAGGTCGCGCAATTGGTAAAGATGTAGAGCCCATGGATGGTAAAGTATGGCGCACCGGTGCAAATGAAGCGACGGTATTTGAAACTGATAAGGATATAAAGGTTGGCGGTGAAAAACTTCCTGCAGGCAAGTATGGTTTGTTTACCATTTTTAATGGAGACTTTGTTACAATTATCTTCAATAAAACATGGAATCAATGGGGAGCATTCAATTATAAAGCGGCTGATGATGTTTTGAGAATTCAAACTAAAAGCGCTTTACAATCGCCTCCTGCAGAAAAAATGACCTTTACAATTTCTGAAGATGGATTAGTAACCTTGGCCTGGGGTGATAGAAAATTTTCATTTAAAGCACAGTAAACGCTAGGTACTTTATTCAAAGCTGCTCAATTTATTGAGCGGCTTTTTTTATGCAATCAGGAGTCTTTCACTTTTGAATAAATAATGCTATCCATAAATTTTCCATTAAAATAATAATTCTCTTTAAAATGCGCTTCTTTTATAAAACCAACAGACTCCAGAATCCTTGCTGACGCAGTGTTTCCAACATTAATATTCGCCTCTATGCTATGCAGGTTCATTGCTGTAAATGCATAATCAATTACTGCAAGTAAAGCCTCTTTCATAATTCCTTTTTGCCAATAATCCGGTAATAACATGTAGCCAATTTCTGCACGATAATGCTCCGGCATTATGCGCCAATAACCGATTGTACCAAGGAGTTTGGACGGATTTTCATTAAAGGAAATTGCCCATGTGATTCCCGTGTTGGCATGCAGCGATGAATCAATCACTTTCAGGTAATCTTCTGCATCCTTCATTAATGCAGCTCTTGGTCTGTCAATATATTTCATTACTTCATCCGATGAACGGAGCAGAAATAATTCATTCACATCATCGTTTGTGATTTTTCTTAATAAAAGTCTTTGAGATTTTATTTCAGGGAAAACTGAAAAGTCAAGCCGAACCATACCTTACAATGGTTTGAAGTTTATTCTTTTTCAATTTTTTGAATTGCCTTTCTGGACTTGAAGTATTTTTTGATTACTACTTTTTCATCACCCATTAAATTGCCCCATGGTTTCAGGCTCTCAACCCTATCAAAAATAATCTTCGTAATAGCAATAACAGGAATGGATAAAAACATTCCTGAAAT
This sequence comes from uncultured Chitinophagaceae bacterium, assembly GCA_963823975.1. Taxonomy (GTDB): domain Bacteria; phylum Bacteroidota; class Bacteroidia; order Chitinophagales; family Chitinophagaceae; genus Ginsengibacter. The sequence continues at coordinate 368,954 of CAWGNP010000002.1, forward strand.
GCCCCAAAACATTTCACCCACAACTACTCCAAGCAAAGTAACAAACGCATTGATGCGTACTTTAGAACCAACGATCAAAGGAAGTAATACATTGCTGTCGATAAGGTGCATGCAAACAACCGTAATGACAACAAACAAAACTTTGGTGGCGACTGCTGTAGTTGCAAAAGTGATGATAACGTTCAAAAGCAGCGCTGTAAAGATTCCTATATAAGGTACAATGTTAAACAAGGCCGTAATAAGGCCGAGTAATATTGCATATTTTATTCCGAGCAATAAAAAAACGCTGCAGCAAACCACAGCTACTGTGCTCATTTCAAGAAGCAATCCTATAAGATATTTTCTAATTATATATTGTATCCTTTCTACTATATCATATACTGCGGCTGTATTGCTTTCACCGAAAACATCCAGTAAGAATTTAAACAATCTTCTCCTGTAAAAGAGCATAAAAAATGTATCGAGAATTATAAAAATAAGAAACAATAATATTGATGAAACGGACAAAACCGTTGTGCCTATAAGCTTCGGCGTGGCTGTTTCAATTTTATTCGTTGCAGAATTTATATAGTTCATCTGCTTATCAACATTTATATGAAATTTATCCGATATCCATATTTGAAAAGTATGTAAAGAAGATTGCACCTGTTGTTTCAACATTGGAAGATCTTGTGAGAGACTGCTGACCTGCGAACCAATGAGCATGAGCAATCCTGCAATGGCAACCAGTAAAAGTATCACAGACAATGCGGAGGCAGCGCTCCTGTGCAGTTTTAACTTCTTCTCAAAAAAAGAAGCAATAGGCAGGAGCAGTATAGAAAATAGTAATCCGAATAGCAAAGGTGATAGTATTTCTTTTGCAATGATGCTTATGTAGCCTAAGCAAATAAGACTGACGAGTATCAGCGCTAATTTAAAATAAAATGGTTGCTGACTGCGTGAAGTAGATGTCATTAATATGTATTGATTATTGAAAGTAAATTATTATATAGTAAGAATCATAAAGAGTAAAACATTTTTATTAATCATTATTATTTGTTCGGATTATTTTTAATAATAATTATTATTAAAAAAATGAAAAATATTAACTGGGGAATCATAGGCTGCGGAGATGTAACAGAAATAAAAAGTGGCCCTGCCTTTAATAAAGTAAGAGGTTCATTTCTGGTTGCAGTAATGAGAAGAGATGCAGCCAAAGCAAAGGATTATGCGGAAAGGCATAATGTGCTTAAGTGGTATGATGATGCACAAGCGCTTATTAATGATCCTGAGGTGAATGCTATATATATTGCAACGCCGCCATCATCTCATGAGGCCTATGTTATTGCTGCTTTAGATGCAGGTAAGCCGTTGTATGTAGAAAAACCAATGTCAATAAATTACGCAAGCGGTTTGCGAATGGCTGATGCAGCAAAAGAAAAAAATGTAAAATTAAGTATCGCACATTACAGGAGGCAGCAGCCATATTTTAAAAAAATAAAACAGTTAATTGATGATAAAATAATCGGTGAAGTAAGCACAATAGAATTGTCGTTTTATAAGAAAAAGTTAGATGCTGAAGAGTTGAAGCTTCCGGGAATTGCCTGGAGAATAAATCCTGAAACATCAGGTGGTGGCTTGTTTCATGATCTTGCTCCGCATCAGTTGGATCTTATGTATTATTTTTTTGGTAAGGCAAAAACGATAAAAGCTATTTCACTAAATCAATCTGTTGCATACAATGCGGATGATATAGTTGCAGGGAATATTTTATTTGATAACAAAATAGTTTTTAGCGGAACCTGGAATTTTAATGTATCAAAAGAAAGCGAGCAGGATACTTGTTTAATCGTTGGCTCGAAGGGATTTATGAGGTTTAGTGTTTTTGGTAAACAAGATGTTATTATTAATATAGAAGGGGAACAAGATATTATTTCTTTCGAGCCTTTGAAGCATGTGCAGCAGCCAATGATTGAGAAAGTGGTAGGTTATTTCCTGAATGAAAATCACAATCCATGCAGCGGATATGATGGTGCGGAAGTAATGCGAATGATAGATGAATTTGTAAGAAAATAATTTCGTATGTCGTATAACAGTTATGTTATAAGTGAAATCAGTTTATCAATAAATCATTAAGGGAATTATCAAAATGACAAATTTTAACTATTGCTTTATTAATTAAATTACTTTATCAAAGAAGTGAACAAAAAAGCCCTATAAATAAATTATAAGGCTTTGATGTGCCCGGAACAGGAATCGAACCTGCACATCCTTGCGAACGGCAGATTTTGAGTCTGCTGCGTCTACCAATTCCGCCATCCGGGCTTAAAATCGGGCTGCAATATTACACATTCCCAATTGTCCGTCCAAAATGAGTTCTAGCTATTTATCAGAATTATTGTGAATCAGTTTAATGAAATGTAAATTGCCAACTTTGATGTTATGATTAAAATCGGATTGATTAGGGAAGGTAAAATCCCTAAAGACAACAGAGTAGCTTTAACACCTGCACAATGCAAATGGGTACAGAGAAATATGAACGTATCAATAAGCGTACAATGCTGTGGTGACAGGTGTTTCAGTGATGCAGAGTATGAGCGCTCTGGTATCAATGTGAAAGAAGATATGAATGATTGCGATATCTTACTCGGCATCAAAGAGGTACCACCTGTTATGTTAATTGATGGTAAAACCTATTTGTTTTTTTCACATACAAAAAAGCTGCAACCTTACAATCAGCAACTATTACAAACAATTATTCAAAAGGAAATTACATTAATAGATTACGAATGCCTGGAACATGAAGATGGTACAAGAATTATTGGGTTTGGTTTCTTTGCAGGCGTTGTTGGTGCGCATAACGGAATGATGGCTTATGGTAAACGAACAGGCGCTTTTAACCTCGAAAGAGTGTATAAGCAAAGATCTTTTCAGAGATTGATCCATACTTATTTTGGATTGAAACTGCCATTGATTAAAATTGCCGTAACCGGTAGCGGACGCGTAGCACATGGGATTCTTGAAATTATGAACCTTATGGAAATTCATGAAGCGGAGCCTGACGAATATCTTGAAAAAAAGTTTGAATACCCGGTATATGTTCATTTGAAAGGTGCACACTTATATCAGCACAAGATAACAGGAAGCTATAATCGAAAAGAATTTCATGCGGCTCCTGGTAGTTTTGATTGTGTTTTCAAAGAATATATTTCTGAAACAGATATTTTAATGAATGGCGTGTATTGGGAAGAAAGGATACCAAGATTGTTTGAGATGAAAGACATGAAGCAGCGAGATTTCAGAATGAAAACGATTGCAGATATTTCTGATGACAGGAACGGATCAGTGCCTTGCAACATAGGTAACGCAACGATAGAAAGCCCGGTATATGGAGTAAACAAGTCGTCTGGAGCCCTTGCTGCGCCTTATCTTGAGGATAGTGTAGACATAATGGCTGTTGGCAATTTGCCCAATGAGCTGCCAAGAGATGCATCAAGGTATTTTGGAGAACAACTTATAAAGTTTGTTTTGAAAGATCTTATTGATAGGCATTCGAAAGCTATACAAAATGCAACCATAATAGATAAGGGCAAACTTACCAAGCCCTTTCTCTATATGAAGGACTATGCGTCAGTTTAATTATTACAGATATAAATAATAATCTTTTAAAAGATGAACAAAGTCTTGCGTGTATGCATTGCAATTGTCTTTTATGGATAATTCATTTTTCATTATCGTTTTATTTTCTTTTTGCAAAAACAACATAGCTCTGAATGGCGAATGTTTTGTCGTTTGCTTCACATCTGTTTGCATGATGACATTCCATGAATATTTTTTTGCTTTTTTGATAAATTCTTCTAATCTTTTGAATGGTAATAAAACGGCAAGCAAGCCGTTAGCTGAAATAAGTGTATTACTGACACTTAAAAGTTGCTCAAGGCTAAATGTAAGATGGTGCTTTGATATTGCCTTTTCCTCATTTGCAGGCAATAAATCATTTTCATAAAATGGAGGATTGCATACAATAAGATCATAGTTGCGGGATGGTTGCCATATGTTTATATCTTCGTGAAAGGCCTGCAAACGCTGAGTCCATGGAGAATTGATAAAATTTAGCATGGTCTCATCATAAGATTTTTTGTCCTTTTCAACTGCGTCGATTAAAGCGTTTATTTTTTGTGCAAGCAATAAACTTAATACACCAGTGCCTGAGCCAATATCTATAATATATTGAGGCCGTTCAATGAAATGGTTTTCCACAAAATGTGCTACCCATGCACCGAACAAGCATGTATCTGTACAAACCTTCATTGCAGATTGTTGCTGCAGAACTATAAATTTTTTAAACTTAAAGTAATCGTTTGGCAAATTTCAAGAATAAAGTATCGATTAAAAAACGGCTCTTGCAGAAGGAACAACAGATAGATTTTCGAACATACCTGCAAGATATTTATGATAAGCTGTAATCGCAATCATTGCTGCGTTATCAGTGCAGTATTCAAATGCGGGGATAAATGTTTTCCATTTTTCATTTTTACCCATTTCTCCAAAAGCCTTGCGTAGCCCGCTGTTGGCGCTTACTCCGCCTGCTATGCATATATTTTTTATACCCGTTTCATCCGATGCTTTTTTTAATTTATTTAATAAGATAGTTACAATTCTGTGCTGAATAGATGCACATATATCGGCCATATTTTCTTCGATAAACTTTTCATTTTTTAATTTCTCGTCTCTTATAAAATAAAGAATAGCTGTTTTCAATCCACTAAAGCTAAAGTTCAATCCATCAATCTTTGGCTCAGGAAATATGAAGCGTTTTGGGTTTCCGTTTTTTGCATATTTATCTATTAGCGGACCACCTGGATAAGGCAAGCCAATTATTTTTGCCGACTTATCAAATGCCTCGCCTGCAGCATCATCAAGGGTTTCGCCAATTACTGTCATTTTTAAATAGTCTTCACAAAGTACAATTTGCGTATGCCCACCACTAACAGTTAAACATAAAAATGGAAAAGATGGTACTTCATTTTTTTTGTCTTTTGAGGTAATGCAATTAGCAAGCACATGGGCCTGCATATGGTGCACCGCTATTAAAGGCTTGTTGCAGGCAAGCGCCAAAGATTTTGCAAATTCAGTTCCTACAAGTAACGCGCCGATAAGCCCTGGCGATTGAGTGAATGCAAAAGCATCTATTGTATTCAGGTTAATATTTGCCTGTTGCAACGCTTGATCCACTACAGGAACAATTGCCTGCAAATGAGCTCTCGAAGCCAGTTCTGGCACGACTCCTCCATACAGTTCATGAATTTTTTGACTTGCAATAATATTACTCATAATAACATCATCATGGCAAACAGAGGCCGCAGTTTCATCACAGGAAGATTCTATGGCAAGTATGAAGGGCATCTAATTAATTTGAGCGTATGGCTACAACAGGATCCAATCTGGATGCGGTGTAAGCGGGTATGATGCCCGCAAGTATGCCGATGACAATGCAAATAGAAATGGCAAGTGTAAGTATGCTTGCTGAAATAAAAACAGGAAAATTGAAAACGTTTGTGAGAATAACCGTCAAAAGGTAAACGAGAATTAATCCCATCAATCCGCCCATAACGCATATCGTTGCAGCCTCCAGTAAAAATTCTGAAAGTATGCTTCTTTTTTTTGCACCAATAGCTTTCTTTAATCCGATAATAGCAGTTCTTTCTTTTACAGTAACAAACATAATATTAGCAATGCCAAAGGCTCCTACAATCAGGCTCAATATTCCTATTGCCCAACCTCCAAGGTTGATGCTTGAAAACAATGAGCTTACTTTATCGCTAAAGCCGCTTATCTGGTTTAAAGTGAAGTTATCTGCCTGCTTTGGATTTAATTTTCTTATAGATCTCATTACGCCTTCCAATTCATCGGCAAGGGCCTGAGAGCTTATGTTAGCTTTGCCTTTGACGAGTATTTTGGGGTTATTATTTTCTTCATTAAAAATTTCCTTGGCGAAGCGATAAGGTATCATAACGCTTTGGTCATAATCAAGGCCTATCATATTTGTTCCTGTCTTTTTTATTACACCCACTATAGTCGCGTTTACACCTTTTATCTTTACTTGTTTGCCGACAGCAAGAGAAGGATTTACAAATAAATTTTCAGCATTGGTATACCCAATTATAGCAACTGAATTTCCAGTCGCAAATTCGGAAGATGATATAAAACGGCCATACTCAATAGTTACCGCCTGTATATCATTTTCCTCCTCGGTAATACCAAATATAGAAACGCCCTGCAGTGCATAATTCTGGTATTCCACATTACTTCTTGAATTGATCTCAAAAGCTGTATTAGCGGTGAGTTTGCTTCTTTGTTTTATAAGATCCATTTCTTCATATTTCGGCTCCGGCCTGTTAATAAATTTCCACCAGGGATAATCAGGGCCGCCATTGTAATCCCATTTATCAATATAAATCGTATTCGTGCCAAGAGTATTTATCTGGTTTTGAATGTTTGCCTGGAGGCTGTTTACGGTAGCGAGCACACCAATAATGCAAAAGATGCCGAAGGAAATCCCAATAAGCGAAAGCGCTGTTCTCAGCTTATTTACGCGCAGTTCTTTCATTGTGAGTCGAAATGAGCTTGTAAGAATGTTGAGCGTTTTGCGCATGTTACAAATTTAAAAGTTTATCACTATTAATCGTTTATAACCCTTATAAATTATGTGAATGGCAAACGGCTTTTGATAAAAAGATGAATCGTATTTTTAATTCTATTTTTATTCGTCAGCATATTGCTTTTTAATAAAACAATGCATTTTGATTGCATCTAAAGAAAATATACGACTTCAAAAAAACATCACTGCTCTTGCTATAATTTTATTTGTTATAAAATTGACTGCATGGTTTCTTACGCATTCACTTGCTATACTTAGCGATGCTTTGGAAAGCATCATAAATATTATTGCCGGGTTTCTTGGCTGGTATAGCTTGTACATCTCTGCAAAACCTAAAGATGTTGATCATCCATACGGCCATGGAAAAGTTGAATTTATTTCTTCTGCTACAGAAGGCACGTTGATAACGATAACAGGATTACTAATTATATATAAAGCTGTTGAAAGTTTTTTCTATCCTCATGTTATTACAAGGCTTGATTATGGAATCATATTACTTGCTGCAACAGGAATTGTAAATTATGTAGCAGGAGCCATTTGTGAATCAACAGGAAAGAAAAATAATTCACTTCCATTAATATCGAGCGGAAAGCATTTAAAAACAGATACGTATTCAACGATTGGAATTTTTATAGGCTTGTTGCTTATATACTTTACAAAGAAAGAATGGCTGGATAGTGCTGTAGCGGCCACTTTCGCGTTAATAATAATGTATACTGGTTACACAATCGTGCGCACATCCATTCGCGGAATCATGGATGAAGCAGATTTACAACTGCTGAATAATTTTGTTGAAGTGTTAAATCATAACAGGAGAGAAAATTGGATAGACTTGCATAACCTTCGTATTATAAAATATGGAAGTACGTTGCATTGCGATTGTCACCTTACCGTTCCATGGTATTTGAATGTGTCTGAAGCACACAATGAAATAGAAGCGCTCGCAAAACTTATAAGAAATGAATTTGGAGAAGCTGTAGAGCTTTTTGTTCATTCGGATGGATGCAAAGAATTTTCCTGTAAAATTTGCAACAAGCAGAATTGCCTTGTCCGGCAACACTCTTTTGAAAAGAAAATACAATGGACAATAAAAAATATTTCAAGAGATTCCAGGCATAAAATAGTAACAGATACTGAACCTGATTAGTTTAAAAAAAATGTCCCCGCATAGAAATGAAGGGACTTCCAAAATTCAAAAACTGATTATCCATTAAACTCTTCTACAATAGTTATTTTAACTTTTAAATTGTTTAGTATTATTTTTTTAACCTGCGCAAATTATTTTCCTCATTGCTTCTGCATGTTTTGCGAAACAATAAAATAAAGGCAGGTAATGTTTGTAAATGATATCAGGTGTAGGCAGGAAGCGCGAAGTGAATAAGGGTTAGCAACGCGTTCCGGATATAAAACGATATATCGTTTTCAATATTTTATACAAGCGATAAATTGAGTACTGTTACTCATAAAAAAGTAAAACCCACAAGCGTTTTTACTTATGGGTTAATAGTAAAATAAATATTGATAAAATATCACTTGAATAATAAAGCGACTGCATAAGCGGCTCCAGCTGCCAAAGCGCCTGTGAGCAACACTTTCAAGGCGCCTCCTACAGCCGAAACTCCTGTAATTTTGCTTTTAAAATATCCAAAAATAAAAAGGCTTATTAATGTAAATGCAATTGAAAATTGCAAAGCATTACGTGAATTATGTATAAAAAAATAAGGACTTAAAGGTATAATGCCACCGACAACATAAGAGAGACCGATATTGACGGCACTATTTCTTGCACGCTTGGGATCAGGTTCGTCAAGACCAAGCTCAAACTTCATCATAAAATCCACCCATTGCTTTTTATCTTTTGATATTTCTTCAGTGGCTTTATTTTGTATTTCTTCACTTAAGCCAAGCCTTTCAAAGAATTCTTTCACTTCCAGTTTTTCCATATCCGGTATGCGCTCTACTTCTTCATATTCTCTTCTTAATTCGCTATTGTAATGATCCTGTTCTGTTTTGCCTGCAAGGTAACCGCCAAGCCCCATGGCTATACTCCCTGCAGCTATTTCCGCAATGCCCGCAATTACAATAACGCCGCTGGTTACGGCAGCGCCACTAAGTCCCGCAGCTAATGCAAAAGGCACGGTTAATCCATCGCTCATACCTATTACGATATCTCTTAAAAAATCGGAGCTTTGAAGATGTTCTTCTTCGTGGTGGTGGTCGTGATGAAGATGCTGATCCATAAAAAGGCTTAAGATTTTTGATAAGAGACTCTATACACCACACCTTTATAGTCATCGCTTATAAGCAATGAACCATCCTGAAATACCTGAACGTCTACAGGGCGCCCATTTACCTGGGTCACATTTTGCAACCAGCCTTGTGCAAAAGGAACAGGCTCTGAAAGTTTGCCTGCGCTATCTGCCTTTATAACCACTACTCTGTAACCCACAGGAGTGCTGCGGTTCCAGCTTCCATGTTCTGCAATAAAGATGGCATTTTTATAATCTGATGGAAACATGGTTCCTGTATAAAAACGCATGCCCAGTGATGCAACGTGTGCACCCAGGTTTTTTACCGGAGGTGTATAATCACTACAATTTTTTCCTTTGCCAAATTCAGGATCCAATATATCGCCTTCGTGGCAATAAGGGTAGCCGAAGTTCATACCTGCTTGTGTTGCATTATTCAGTTCATCACTTGGTATATCATCGCCCAACTCATCACGGCCATTATCAGTAAACCAAAGCTGTTTCGTAGTTGGATTCCAGGCAAAACCTACAGAGTTTCGTATTCCGGTTGCATATATTTCAAAGCCTGTGCCATCCGGATTAATACGCGTCATCGAAGCATGAGGAGGCGTAGGTTCGCAAATATTGCAAGGAGCTCCCACAGGAACATACAATTTTCCATCGGGGCCAAATGCTATAAATTTTGGACCATGATGCTCTTCAGTCGGGTATTTATCATACACAACAACAGGCGTTGGAGGGTTGTCTAATTTTGACTCAATACTATCAAGCCTGTAAATGGTCGATATTGTGGCAACATAAAGACTGCCATCTCTGAAAGCCACGCCATTAGGCACTTTCAGGTCGCTAATGATTGTATATACTTTGTCTGCTTTGCCATCATTATTCAGATCTTTAATCGCATACACTTTATTATCTTTTGTGCCAACATACACGGTACCATTTGGAGATATACAAAGGCTTCTTGCGCCGGATGCTTCAGCAAATACATTTATTTTAAAGCCATCAGGGAGTTTTATATTGCCGAGATTGTATTTCTTAAAAAGATCATCACTGTTTTGTGTCACTGAGTTAGATGTATTTGTTGCACTGTTTGCCTGGCTTGTGTTTGAGTGGTTGTTGCAGGCATATAGTAACGTAATAAAAATGCAAAGTGGTAATGCTTTTTTAATAAAAGAAATAGATAGTTTCATACAAGAAGATTTTGGTTAGAAAAGGAAAATTTAAAACAATGTTACAGCCTTATTAGCTTAATCTTTATTCAAATAAAAAAGTTACACCGTTAGCATATTTGTTTTCATGATTCAACAACCATCTCTTACGAGGCAAGCCGCCGCCGTATCCAACAAGGTTGCCATCTGTTCCAATTACGCGATGACATGGAATAACAATATTAAGTTTGTTTTTACCGTTGGCGGATGCAGCAGCTCTTATTGATTTTATATCGCCCAATTGCTGCGCAAGGTGCAGATAAGTTATTGTTTTGCCGAATGGTATTGCAGACAAGAGTTTCCAAACTTTTTGCTGAAACTCAGTACCAGACTGGATAAAAGGCAGGTCAAAGGTTTTTCTTTTACCATAAAAATATTCATCCAGCTGGCAAATGCATTTTTGCAAAATCGTTTTATCTGCCAGGGAAGGTTTTAATATTTCAGTAAGTTGTGAATTCTCATCATCCACGTACATAAGTTCATTAACGAAGCCGTCTGACACTTTTATTTTAATAAATCCTACGGGAGAATTATACAGCATTACATGACCGTTCTTTAATCGCTTAACAATTTAGCTAAAAAAAGAAGATCATTTTTTTTGTATAAACTTTTTTCATCAGAAAAACATTTGCTGTATTCCTCAAGCAGGTGCTGAAGAATGCGTTTGTTATCAAGCTGCTTAAAGTAAGTTGGAGTAGGCGGAACCGAAACTCTTTTGAAATAATTCTCTACATCTTTATGAGAATATATTTGTCCGTTCAGCGGATCAATATAAAATTTTATTTTATCACTTTTTTGCCTTGTAGGATTAGGGAAGTTATAATCAATATCAAAATATGCAAGAATAAACTGCTTTGGTATGTTGATGGCTTTTACCGGTACATCCAGCAACTCACAAACAATAAGAAAAAGAATACCATTTGTGATAGCATTGCCCTTTTTTTGCTCTATTACTTTGCTTATAAGAAAATCGTCCTGCATATCATAAGCTACCTCATTTCCTTTCATTTTATAGTAGCTATACAAAATGCCGGTAATCACATTTATTTGATCCAGGGGAGTGAGATAACTGTTCAACTCAAGCCATACATTTCTACGCATCTTTTCAATTTCCTGAAGTATAGGTGCGACGTTCAATTCCGGGTAACGATATTTTGCAACAAGCAAAGCACCTTGCAGCAGATCATGAGAAGGGCTATCTTTCCAACTGGTAAATTCCTTTGTAAGATCTCTGAGATGCAGCTTATGAATAAGCATCTCTATCCTTTCCTGAACTTCTTCATTCGGAGTACTTTCCCAAAGGTTTTCCAGGTTTGGAATAACGGCGCGCCCAAGTGAAACGATGCGCTCGCATACCGTGCTGAAAACTTCTTCATCAGGGTCATCTATCAAGTGAAAAAGAGCGGATATTTCTTTAGTTTCCTGCATATATCGGGCGGTGGATTATACAATCAAAGATAAAAGTAAATTGTGAAGATAAAAAGCTGCTGGCTTATCAATTAGCGATAAAAAGTATGCTCATTACATTTTCAGTAAAAGGAGATTTCGTTACTTCTTTTTTTTCCTGATTACCTTCTTATCAAATGCCTTCGGATCTTGTGACAGAATCATTTTCTTTACGTTATCAAGAGATAGGATTGCTAATTCTTCAGCAGTAAATTTGCCTTTGGAACCATTAGCAGGTAAGTTCATCATTTTTTTATTGAATCGGATAAACGGTCCCCATCTTCCATTCTCTATTGCGATTTTTTCTTCCGGCCATTCACGTATATAACGATTCGCTTCTTTTGCTATCTTTTTTTCTATAAGTTCTTTGCAATCCTGTTCGTTAAGTTCTTCAAAATCATAAGCACGTGGCACATTTATAAACATACCATTCCATTTTATAAAAGGACCAAATCTTCCTTTGCCTTTGGTTACGGGCTTTTGATCGTAAAAAGTAATTGGTGCATCTTCTACCTGTTTTGCATTAATGATTTCTTTGGCACGATTAAGATCCACATCAAATAATTCTTCACCCTTTGGTATGGATATAAATTGCTCGCCCCATTTTACATAAGGTCCGAATCGCCCGATATTTACTGATACTTCTAAACCTTCATACTCACCGAGGGAAAGCGGCAATTTAAAAAGATCAAGCGCTTCCTCCAGAGTTATAGTTTCAATACTTTGCCCTTGTTTTATCTTTGCAAATCTTGGCTTTTCCTCATCTTCCGATGAGCCGAGCTGCACCATTGGCCCATATTTCCCCATTCTTGAAATAACCGGCTTGCCTGTGGCTGTATCAATACCGAGCGATCTTTCGCCAACCGCTCTTACAGCAGTTTCTAATGTATGCTCTACTCCTGAATGAAAGGGCTCATAAAAATCACTTACCATTTTGTTCCACTTCATTTTGCCTTCGGCAATTTCATCGAATTCTTCTTCAATGTTAGCAGTAAATGAGTAATCCATCACGGTGGTGAAATGCTGGTTAAGAAAATCTGTAACCACAAGCCCAAGGTCAGTGGGAAACAACTTTGCTTTTTCAGCGCCTGTAGTTTCCTGCTCTGTAAATTTTTGTACAGTGTTATCTTTTAACTTCAGTATGCGGAAGTCTCTTTTCACTCCATCTTTATCTTTTTTCTCAACATAATTTCTTTTTATTATTGTTGAAATGGTTGGCGCATATGTGCTGGGTCTTCCGATGCCTAATTCTTCCAGCTTCTTTACCAATGAGGCTTCTGTATAACGAGCGCTATGCTTGGTAAATCTTTCAGTAGCCGTCATTTGGCTAAAAATTAGCGCCTGACCTATTGCGACATTTGGCAAACGGCTGTCTTCACTTCCTTCATTATCATTCTCATCATCGTCGGTGCTTTCAAAATACACTTTTAAAAAGCCATCAAATTTTATTACTTCGCCGCTCGCTGAAAGCTCTGCATTATTACTGGTAATATTAATTTTAATAATTGTTCTTTCAAGTTCCGCATCGGCCATTTGGCTGGCAATCGTACGCTTCCATATCAGCTCATACAAACGGTTTAGTTCAGGATCACCGGCGTTGGTGTTTTGCATATAAGTAGGCCGTATAGCTTCATGTGCTTCCTGCGCACTTTCATTTTTGGTTTTGTATTTGCGCACCTGCAAATATTTATCACCATAGTTATTTTTTATTTGTGATGTTATATCTGCCATTGCAGTGTCACTAAGGTTTACACTATCCGTTCGCATGTAAGTGATCTTACCGCTTTCATAAAGCCTTTGCGCTATCAGCATGGTTTTGCTTACGCTATATCCAAGCTTACGGCTTGCTTCCTGCTGAAGTGTAGATGTAGTGAAAGGCGCTGCAGGTGTACGTTTGCCAGGTTTTACCTGTATATCTTTTACAGTATAGTTTGCTCCGATACATGTTTGTAAAAATTTTTCGGCACCTTCCGCATCACTATACTTATCACCTTCTGCTTTAAAATTGACCGTTCTACTATTAATATCTGTAGCAGCCAGAGATGCTTCGATTTTAAAACTACTAACCGCTTTAAAGTTGTTAATCTCTCTTTCTTTTTCTACTACAAGTTTGACTGCTACGCTCTGAACCCTTCCTGCACTCAGGCCACCTGATTGTCCGATCTTTCTCCAGAGCACGGGGCTTAATTCAAACCCTACAATCCTATCCAGTACGCGCCTTGCCTGCTGCGCATTTACCAGGTTCATGTCAATAGTGCGGGGATTTTGCACAGCTCTTTCTATTGCCGGCTTAGTTATCTCATTAAATACGATTCTCTTCGTAGTTTCCGGATCTAAATTTAATACCTGGGCCAGGTGCCAGCTTATGCTTTCTCCTTCACGGTCCTCATCCGATGCCAGCCATACTTCGCCAGATTTTTTTGCGAGACTTTTTAATTCATTTACCACCTTTGCTTTATCAGGAGGTACAATATATGAAGGGGTAAAATTATTTTTAATGTCAATACCCATGTCATTTTTCTCAAGATCCCGTATATGCCCGTAACAACTTTTTACCTCGAAGTTTTTGCCCAAAATGGCTTCAATTGTCTTTGCCTTCGCCGGCGACTCAACGATCAATAAATTTTTTGCCATAATCTTTATTTCTCCTTTCCTTCTGCATGTATAACGTTATTTAATCTTTTCAGTTGGGTGCAATATTAGTCCAAAAAAAAAAATGGAATCTTAAAACTGCTTGCTAAGCGCTTAAGTTTCTTTGCTGATACTCGTTATTTATTATATTCGCAAACAGACACGTTAATTTATTAATAGAACGAACTTTTTCTTAAAATCTTACTTCACTAAACCATTTTTTATTGATAGTAATAATCTGTACCGCTAAGTGTATTATTTGAAAATCGCTTATTAATGAAGATTGTAATTGTTGGTTCGGGAAATGTTGCCACTGTGCTTTGCAAAGCAATAAAAAACGCAGGTCATGAGATTGCGCAAATTGTCAGCAGAAATTTGGAACACGCTGCAAAGCTTGCTTCAGTTTATCATGTAAAAACCGGCTTGCTTACAGATAGAGAATTTGTGGAAGCCGATATATATATTCTTGCCCTGAATGATGCGGGGCTTGTAAATCCTGAAAAATTTTCTGCTTTAAAAAACAAATTTGTAGTTCATACTGCTGGCTCAGTGAGCATGAATGTTCTGAAGACCATTACCGGTGCTTATGGTATTTTGTATCCTTTGCAAACGCTTTCAAAGGTAGCCGACACTGTGCCCGAAATGCCATTGATCGTTGAGGCGAATTCTACGGAAACGCTTTACAGGCTCACTGAATTCGCAAAAACCATTTCTCAAAATGTAATTCACTGCACTGAAGGTGAACGGCTGCATTACCACATTGCTGCTGTGTTTGCGGGCAACTTTACCAATCACATGTATGCTATTGCTGAAAGCTATTGCGATAAGGAAAAGGTAGAATTTAAAAATCTTATTCCACTTATAAAAGAAATAACTTCAAGGCTCGATCGTTTTTCTCCTCAGCAGGTGCAAACCGGGCCGGCTATACGGGAAGATATTCTTACGATTAATAAACATTTGCAGACACTTTCATCGCATGCAGATATAAAATATTTATACCTGAAATTATCGGAGAGTATTTTAAAGCTTCATGAAAAAAAGCTGTAAGCGCATCCTGTTCCGCATTACCTTACAGAAGTTGGCTAAGCTTTAAAAACTAAATTGTGCCAAAACATCAACATGGATATTTTACCTGCTTTTAAAAAAGTGAAAACATTTGTGTTTGATATGGATGGTGTGCTTACCGATGGTGGGCTCCTGGTAGATGATGATGGCAAGTGGCTCAGGCGTATGGATATTAAAGATGGCTATGCTTTACAGCTTGCAATAAAAAAGGGTTACAACATTATAGTTATATCGGGCAGTACTTCAAAACCTGTCTCCGAGCGGCTTCAGAGGCTTGGTGTTACTGAAATATTTATGGGCATAAGCGATAAGGAAATGTTTCTAAAGAATTATATACTTGAAAAAAATTTATTGCAAAATGAAATTTTATATATGGGAGATGATGTGCCTGACTATGCCTGTATGACCATAGCAGGTATTTCGTGCTGCCCTGCTGATGCTGTCTCTGATATAAAAAAAGTGTCTAACTATATTTCCCATGTTCGTGGCGGTAATGGCTGTGTTCGTGATGTGATTGAAAAAGTTCTGAAACTAAATGACCACTGGCCTTTGCAAGCTGGTATTGCTTCTATCTAATCCCGTATAATTTTTTGCAATGAATATCATTTCTGCATTTTTAAAGTTGATAAGATGGCCAAACCTTTTGTTCATTGCTCTAACACAATTACTTTTTAAATTTTTTATTTTGAGGTTTGTCTACAATACCCCTTCGCAAGCCTCAATCCTATCAATGCCTTTATTTTTGTGTTTGCTTGCTGCCTCCATAACTATTGCTGCAGCAGGTTATATTATCAATGATTATTTTGATATAAATATTGATCTTATCAACAAACCTTCAAAAATCATAATTGACAGATATATAAAAAGAAGATGGGCAATAGTATGGCATATTGCGCTTTCCTTTACTGGCTTCGTTTTCAGCTGTTACGTTGGCTACAAGCTTCACAATATTTATATTCCACTATTCAATACTGTGTCTATTGCATTACTTTGGTTTTACTCTACTACTTTCAAAAAGAAATTACTTATTGGTAACATTTTAATTTCATTATTAACCGCATGGGTTATTCTTGTAATCATGTTTGCAGAACACAGGTATGGGCTTATCTCATCTGATGTTTACTGGCGAAAGCTCCTAAAACTTTCATTTATTTATGCAGGCTTTGCATTTATTATTTCTTTGGTTAGAGAGGTGATAAAGGACATGGAAGACTTGAACGGAGATATAAAATATGGATGCACCACTATGCCAATCATCTGGGGCATGCAGGTTTCAAAAGTGTTTGCGGCAGTATGGTTGGTAGTGCTTACAGGCGTCGTGATTGCTTTGCAAGCTTATGTTATCCAGTTAGGCTGGTGGCTATCTGTGTTGTATGCAGCTGTTACTATTATCGCACCTTTAATATGGATCTTAAAAAAATTATACAGAGCGCAATCAGTAAAAGACTATCATGAGCTAAGCAGCGCTGTTAAATTTGTAATGCTTACAGGCATTGTATCCATGTGTTTTTTTTAAATCTTTTATGAAGTTTGAAAACATCATCTTAGCATCTCAATCAGAACGCAGAAGCCATTTGCTGCGGCTTGCAGAAATTCCTTTTGAGATCATAACACAACCCACCGAAGAAAGTTATCCTACGACCTTATTACCAAAAGATATAGCCATTCATATTGCTGAAAATAAAGCATTAGCAGTGAAAGATTTTATAAATCGTGTGCGGAATAACAGTTATGTATATACGATAATTGCTGCTGATACAATTGTGGTTCTTGAAAATAAAATTATTGGAAAGCCGATTGATAGAAGTGCTGCCATTGCTACATTACAGGCACTTTCAGGTAAAACACATTCAGTAATCACGGGCGTTTGTATTGTATATAAAGAGAAAAAATTATGTTTTGCAGATGAAACCTTTGTGGAGTTTAATACAATCACTGAAGATGAAATAGTTTATTATGTTGACAAGTATAATCCGTATGATAAGGCAGGTGCTTATGCTATACAGGAATGGATTGGTGCGATCGGTATCAGGTCTATCAATGGAGATTATTACAACGTGATGGGATTGCCTGTTCAGCATGTGATAAAAGAATTGCGGTCATTGTTTGCATAATAATTTTTGTACTTTCAACAACACCACATAGTTTGATGAAAGAAAATCTTTTGCAATATATATGGCAATTCCAGTATTTTAATAAAGCAGCGTTATGCACTTCTGCAGGCGAATTTCTTCAAATAATTCATCCGGGAATTTATAATACCAACCAGGGACCTGATTTCACGGGTGCCAGAATAAAGATTGGAAACACAGTGTGGGCGGGCAATGTAGAGCTTCATGTTCAGGCATCGCTATGGAACATTCATAATCACTCTGCGGATAGTAATTACAATAATATTATCCTGCATGTGGTATATATCAACGATGCTGATATAATTAATCATGATGGAAAAAGTATTCCTACGCTTGAATTGCAAACCAGGATATCCAAATTGTTATTGGATAAATACCAGTTGCTTATGGAATCGTCTTATTTTATTCCTTGTGAAAAGCAGGTGCATGAAGTAAATGAATTAACGATACAAAACTGGAAGCAAAGGTTGGTAGCTGAAAGATTGTTATCAAAATCGAGAGACGTTCTATCTATTGCCGAACAAACCGGCTTTCATTGGGAAGAAGCCTTCTGGTGGCTCATTGCAGCTAATTTCGGGCTTACCGTAAACAATGAAAAATTTATGCAGATAGCAAGAAATATTTCGTTGCAAATCCTTGGCAGGTATAAAAATAACATTCACCGCTTAGAAGCAATATTGTTTGGAGTAGGGGGCTTGCTGCAGCAGAATTTTATTGATAAATATCCTCTGATGTTGAAGAAGGAATTTTTATTTTATCAAAAAAAATATGACTTGCAAATCATTAATGGAAGCATATCTTTTTTAAGAATGAGGCCTGCTAACTTTCCTACAATAAGGCTTGCACAACTTGCTATGCTCATTCATAAAAGCGAGCATTTGTTTTCAAAGATCAAAGAAGCTTCATCAATCAGTGATGTAAAAAAATTGTTTGCAATTACTGCCAATGATTACTGGCATTATCATTATGTATTTGATGAGGAAGCGGTTTTCAAAAAGAAAACTTTGGGAGATAGCACTATCAATAATATTCTAATAAATACTATGGTTCCCTGTCTTTTTGCTTATGGTATATATTATAAAGAACAAGCACTTAAAGACAAAGCTCTGAGATGGCTTGAAGAAATTTCATCTGAAAAAAACGCTATTACGAAAGGCTTTCAGCAATTAAAATTTATTAATAAAAGTGCTTTTGATTCGCAGTCATTTATACAATTAAAGAATGAATATTGCGATAACAGATTTTGTCTTAACTGTTCAATTGGTAATTCTATTTTAAAAAGAGATACTTGAAATTAAAATGGAAGCTTTTAGCAATTTGCAGTTTAAGTTTTATCAATTTTTTAACCAGGCAATTTTTTAACTCCACGTATAATTTGCTTTCACCTTCAGGTCAGGATGAAGGCTCTTCATTACCGGGCAATTGTCACCCACTCTTTCTAAAATTTTTCTATCCTTTTCATCTGCAATTCCTTTCATAGTCAAAGAAACTTCAACACGGCCAACCCTGCGAGGCTCTGCCAGCATGTGTTTGGTGATATGCGCAACAGATTGTGAAATATCAATGCCCATATCGGTTGCTTTTATTCCCATTGTCGTAAGCATACACGTTGCCAGGGAAACACACAGCAAATCGGTAGGAGAAAAACGTTCTCCTTTTCCTTTATTATCCGTAGGCGCATCTGTTTCTATTTCCGTTTTACTTTGTATGTGTTGCGCTTCGCATCGGAGGTTACCTGTGTAAACTATTGAGGCAGTCATTGTAGTATATTTGTTTAATTTTACAAAAGTAAATTTCAACTATTTTTCATGCAAAAAATCATCCTTCTTTTTTTTGTTCTGTTTGTTTCATTTGGCACATTTGCACAGGAGACAAAGCAAGAGCGAAAAGAGGAAAAACGACAGCATAAAAGTGCATTAATAAAGGAGGAAGAAGAGGGCGTGATTGCCTATAAAAAAAGTTTTGCCGTTGGCTTAAAGCTTATTAGTGATGGCTATGGAGCTTTCTTTGAACTCGGCCGTGCAAGCTCTGTAAAAAAAGCGTTGCTTTACCAGCTTGATATAAGTGAACGTAAAAGTGTAAAGGAAGACAAACAAAGTGTAGGAGATGGCAGTGCGATACCTTTCATTTATGGAAAAGAAAATTTTTTTTATCCTGTGAAGCTAGGTGTGCAGCAGCAAATGCTACTTGGAAATAAATCAAATAAAAACGGTATCAGTATTACTGGAAATTATGGTGGTGGTGTATCATTGGCGTTATTGCGTCCTTATTATGAACAAGTGATTGATGGCGGCACTACACGTTATATAAAATACAATTCTGCGGATAGCTCAGAATTTTTAAATGGAGCTATATATAGCGGGCCCACGCTTGGCAAGGGCTGGAGCGATTTGACTGTTACACCTGGTCTATATGGAAAAGCTGCAGTAAGATTTGATTATGGAAGCTACAACGAATTAATTTCTGCAATTGAAGTAGGTGTTACGGGTGAATATTACACAAAGAAAATTCCAATAATGGTTCAAAATCCTGCAAGATCTTTTTTCTTTAGTGGCTATGTTTCCATTTGTTTTGGCAAAAGAAAATGATCCGTTTCTTTTTATTAGTTAATAAAACATTTGATAAATATCTATGGATGAAGAGGTGGCAATATTATCTGAAGCCAGAGCAAAGAAGCCATCGTGGCTGCGTGTAAGGCTGCCGATCGGCGAAGAGTATAAACATGTAAGAGAACTGGTAGATACACATAAGTTACATACCATTTGCGAAAGCGGCAATTGCCCAAACATGGGCGAATGCTGGGGTGAAGGCACTGCAACCTTCATGATACTCGGAAATATTTGCACAAGAAGCTGTGGCTTTTGTGCGGTAGCAACCGGACGTCCCTTGGCAGTGGATTGGAATGAGCCGCAGCGTGTAGCAGAAGCTATTCATCTCATGAAAGTAAAACATGCCGTTATCACGTCTGTTGACAGAGACGAGCTAAAGGATGGGGGTTCTATTATCTGGTACAACACTATAAAAGCTGTAAGGGCTTTGAATCCTGGAACAACATTGGAAACTTTAATACCGGATTTTAAAGCTGAAAAAGAAAATATTCAAAGAGTAATAGATGCTGCCCCCGATGTAGTAAGCCACAATATTGAAACCGTTGAGCGGCTGACAAGGATGGTTAGAATACAGGCAAAATACTGGCGCAGTATGGAAACATTAAGAATACTGAAAGAAGGTGGCATGAGAACGAAAAGCGGTATTATGTTAGGACTGGGTGAAGCAAAAGAAGAAGTGATCCAAACATTAAAAGATTTAAGAGAAAACCATGTAGATGTAGTCACAATAGGCCAGTATTTGCAACCTACAAAAAAACACCTTGATGTAAACAGGTTTATACATCCTGATGAATTTAAAGAATATCGGGAAATAGGCTATCAGCTTGGGTTTGATTATGTAGAGAGCGGTCCGTTGGTTCGCTCTTCGTATCATTCAGATAAGCATGTAATACCGGGTTATGGAAGAACGCAATGGGAATTGAACGGATAATATTTTCTTTAAATTTTATAATACATTTTGTTTTATTTCCCACACAAGCGCACTGGCGCCGAGTATGGCAGCATCAGATTCTTTAAGCTCGCTAAATAATAACTTGATCTTATTCTGATAAATAGGAAGTAGGTTTCTTTCCATACTTTCCTTTACAGGGTCCATTAAAACTTTACCGGATTTTATAACACCGCCAAATAATATAATCGCTTCAGGTGATGAGAACATAACAAAATTTGCAAGTGCCTCGCCTAATATTTCGCCGGTGTATTTAAAAACTTCTTTTGCTATGTTGTCATCCATCAATGCAGCCTCATAAATATTCTTTGATGATATATCATTTGGTAAGTATTTTCTTAATACACTTTCTTCATTAAGTCTTTCATTAAGCAATTCTTTTGCAGTAAGAGCAATGCCAGTTGCAGATGCGTATGTTTCAAGGGTACCACGCATTCCGGTGCCCCAATGCAATCTTCCGCCAGGCCGTATAGTGGTATGGCCCAACTCACCCGCAAAACCATCGTGCCCCAGAATTAATTCCCCATTGGCAAAGATTCCACTTCCTACACCAGTACCCAATGTTATCATTATGAAATCTCTCATGCCGCGTGCGGCGCCATACATCATTTCGCCTACCGCTGCTGCATTGGCGTCATTAGTAAGCGAGCACGGCTTTTTAAACTTTTTTGTAATAAGCTTCGCAAGCGGTATAATGCCTTTCCATTGCAGGTTTGGAGCATATTCAATGGTGCCGTTATAATAGTTGCCATTAGGCGCACCTACGCCAATTCCTTTAATCATACTTTCTCCACCAACCTCCTGTATTGCCGGATATAATTCATCATATAACTGTTCGATAAATTTCTCTATGTCGGGATGAGTAGTGGTTGAAATATCTCCGCTGTTGGATATTTCGCCGCGATGATTTACTATTCCATACTTTGTGTTGGTGCCGCCAATGTCAATGCCAATAGCATATTCCAGCGGATGTTCCTCTCCTGTATTTTTCACTCTTATTTTTTATAAAATTTAAGCAATCTGTCCTTCAAGTGCGCCTTCCGGTGAACTGATCTCTGGCACTTCGTTCGGCTGTGTTTCGTAATCTATGCCTTGTCTTTTCAAAACGCCCTTTACAATAAACGCAAATAAAGTAATGTAGGCGAAACATATAAATGGCACCCAGTAAGAATGATGAATTCCATAACCAATAATGTCACTTTTTGATTGAAGATAATCTGCAAGTTTGCCTTGAATAGGCGGGATAATGCCTCCGCCAAGAATCATCATAATTAAAAAAGCAGCGCCTTGCGTAGTATATTTTCCAAGCCCTGCAATGGATAATGCAAATATGCAGGGCCACATGATAGAGCAAAATAAGCCGCCGCTCAGGAATGCATAAATTGCAAGATGCCCAACTGAAAATAAACCAATCAGCATGGAAACCATACCAAGCAATCCAAAGATCAACAAGGTTCTTGCAGGCTTATCATTACTGGCATAAAATGCACCTATTTGTATTGCTACGCAAATAATATAATAGTATAAAATGCTTACATCATGTTTTGAAAGAGCATTAACCGAAAGAACAATTGCAAACGCCACCAGCGGAACTATAAATGTAAGAAGCTGTTTGGTTGCGGGTTTCAGGTCAAAGGCAGCTATAGAGCCTACCCATCTTCCTATCATAAGGCTGCCCCAATACATAGAGACAAACAGTGCTGCCTGTGATGATTGAAAGCTTCCAAAATCAGGCTGCTTCAGCAGTTCACTTAAATTACTTACAATGGTAACTTCTGTGCCAACATAAACAAACAATGCAAGCATACCCAATACCAGTTGCGGATATTTCATTGCTCCCCATCCCTCAGCATTTCTCCTTGCCCTTACATTTGAAATCAGTAAGGTAAGAACCACTACTGCAAGTGCGCCAAATAACCATTTCATCCTGTAAGTTTCAAGGTCGTGCTTTTGAATATCAGTAAGTGTTGCAGGGTTCGTTTTGTAACTATTGAATACAGGAACAAACATAATGATCAGCAAGCCCGTCATTATTAATAATGAATATAAAACTTTATTAGCCGGTTCTGTTTTTTCCGTGGATATACCCGAAGGCACCTTTTTAGAAAAATAAAACAATGCAGCCGCAGCTATAAATAAGATTCCAACACACACGTACAATACAATCACTTTACTTAATCCAAGGCTTGCGATCTCTGCATCCGTTACTGTTGCAGTGGTACCAAATAATGCAAATGCAACTACCAATGGACCGATCATTGTACCGAATGAATTTATTCCTCCGCCGAGATTTACACGGCTTGTACCGGTTGATGGATCACCGAGTGAAATGGCAAAAGGTTGAGCTGCGGTTTGCTGTAACGAGAAGCCAAGTGCTACAATGAAAAGCCCTACCAGCATACCTGTGAACGTATTCGCATTTACAGCAATGATCATTGCAACGGCGCCTAATGCTGAAAATAATAAACCATATACAATACTTTTTTTATAGCCCCATTTTGCCACAAGATCTTTACCGCCGAAAGCTCCGTAAGCGAATAATCCTAAAGCGCCAAGATAATAGGCCAGATAAAAAGCAAAGTCAACGAGCTGGCTTTGAAACTGGTCCAGCTTAAAATAATTTTTGCAAAAAGGAATAAAAACGCTGTTGCCTGCGGCAATAAAACCCCAGAAAAAAAATACAACGATAAGCGTACTTAATGCTCCGTAATTGGTAGGTATAAATTTTCCTCCTGTTGGTTTTGGTGAAGAAGACATGCTCATTGTGGGTGTGGCCATCGTAAAGTTTTGAGAGTTGAAAGTAATTCAAATATTTTAACCCTACAATTTCTATGAATAATTTTTGAATACCAAAATATGCTTACTTTGAATTTAAATTTTATGGAAATACTTCATGTAAGTGCTGAATGTTATCCGGTCGCTAAAGCCGGAGGTCTTGGAGATGTGGTTGGCGCTTTACCGAAGTATCAGGCTAATCTCGGGCATACTGCCAAGGTGGTAATGCCTATGTATCGTACCAAATTTTTATTCAACAATTCTTTTGAGGTAGTTCACAAAGGCGCTTTCGGCCTTTCTAATTATTGGTTTGATTACACGATAATAAAGGAAAGTACTAACAAGCTTGGCTTCGATTTATACCTGGTAGATATCTATGGTATTCTCGATCGTGAAAAAATCTATGGCTATGATGATGATACGTTACGCTTTACTTCTTTCCAGATAGCTGTGGTTGATTGGCTGAGCAAATGGAACCATCATCCTTCCGTGGTGCATGTGCACGATCACCAGGCAGCACTGATACCTTTTATGATGCAGCATTGCTATGCTTACAGGCATTTATCTTATATAAAAACAATACTTACTATTCACAATGCAGAGTACCAGGGATGGATGCAGTGGAATCAGGCAAGCTATATACCACCATATGATCCATGGAAGACCGGATTACTTGAATGGGAGAATACGATAAATCCATTGGCATGCGCCATAAAATGTGCATCAAAAGTTTCAACCGTTAGTCCCGG
Organism: uncultured Chitinophagaceae bacterium; assembly: GCA_963823975.1. Lineage (GTDB taxonomy): Bacteria > Bacteroidota > Bacteroidia > Chitinophagales > Chitinophagaceae > Ginsengibacter. The sequence goes on from CAWGNP010000002.1 coordinate 393,410, forward strand.
ATACCTGCAGGAATTAAAATATAATGCCAATGGCCTTGAAGCATTATTTGAATATGAAAAAGGCAAATGTTATGGTATATTAAATGGCATTGATACGGATGTGTGGAATCCTGACAATGATACATTTATTGAAGACAAATTATAACACAGAAAATTGTGAAAGAAAGAAAAGCGGCCAATAAAAAAATATTATGTGATCTCTTTAACCTGGACAGATGCTAAGCCGTTAATAGTTTTTATAGGAAGACTTGTTGGTGAAAAAGCTGCAGATCTTTTGCCGCAGGCAATAAGCGATTCAATTTATTACATGGAAGGCAGGATGAACTTTTTGATTTTGGGCAGTGGTGATCCATCCGTAGAGCAGAACCTTGAAAATATGCGCGGTCATTTTTTTGGATATTATAACTCGCAGATTGGCTACAATGAAAAGCTAAGCCACCAAATGTATGCAGGTGCTGATTTTCTTTTAATGCCCAGCAGGGTAGAGCCTTGCGGACTTAACCAGATGTATGCATTGCGGTATGGAACAATTCCGATTGTAAGAAATACTGGCGGCCTCAAAGATACAGTGAAGGATTATGGCGCAGAAGGCGGATATGGAATCACTTTAGATCAGGCAACTGTGGGTGATATATGCCATGCTGTGTACCGGGCAATTGAGCTGTATGATCAAAAAGAACAAATGGACAGAATAATAAAGCAGATCATGAACATTGATAATAGCTGGGAGAGAAGTGCAGAAGTTTATATTAATCTTTATAATTCCTGAAAGGAATAGTTCTTTACATTTATTTTTACATAAATGACGATTGCATTTTCTTCTCTTTTAAATAAATTTTTATAAAATATAATTTAAACATTTAAACTTAATAATCATGTGGATCAGTAAGTCCTTGATTGCAGTAATACTTGGTGGCGGAGCAGGCACCAGGTTGTATCCGTTAACAGCAAGCCGTAGCAAGCCTGCAGTGCCTATTGCAGGTAAATATCGCCTGGTAGATATTCCTATATCTAATTGTATCAATTCGAATATCAATAGGATGTTTGTGCTTACGCAATACAATTCAGCATCATTGAACAAGCACATAAAAAACACTTATCAATTCGGTGCATTCGGTACCGGCTTTGTAGATATCATGGCTGCCGAGCAAACACCTGATAATCCTAAGTGGTTTCAGGGAACAGCTGATGCAGTAAGGCAATCATTGAGGCATATTCAAAACAATGAATTTGATCATGTGCTTATTTTATCCGGTGATCAATTATATCAAATGGATTTTGGAACTATGTTTCGGAACCATGAAAAAAATAATGCGGATATAACCATTGCTACAATACCTGTTACAGAAAAAGAAGCAACAGAATTTGGTATTTTAAAAAGTGATGAAGAACATAAAATAACATCTTTTATTGAAAAGCCCGGCTATGATAAGTTGCCTGACTGGCTTAGTGATACAGGTGGTGTGATGCAGGGTTTTGGCAGAAATTATCTTGCATCTATGGGTATCTATCTTTTTAAAAGAGAAGTATTGTTTGATCTGCTGCGCAATCAAAATAAAGATGCTACAGATTTTGGTAAAGAGATCATTCCGCATTCTATAAAAGATCATAAAGTATTCAGTTATCAATATGATGGCTATTGGACAGACATTGGAAATATCTGCTCATTCTTTGAAGCGAATCTTGGGTTAACAAAAGATATTCCCCCATTCAATTTTTTTGATAATACACAAAAGGTATATACAGCCGTCGCGCATGCTTCCGCCTGCAAAGATTAGCGGCTCTCATTTAAGAAACACGCTGGTCGCAGACGGATGCATCATCTTCGGTGAGCGCATTGAAAATTCAATCATTGGCATAAGAACAAGGATAGGCTTCGGTTCTGTAGTGGAAAGCTGTTATTTGATGGGCAGTGATTATTATGAAACCCTTGAAGAGATTTCCTTTGATGATGAAAAAGGAGTACCCAAAATGGGCATTGGCGACAACTGTTATATAAAGAATGCGATAGTTGATAAAAATGTACGTATTGGCAACAACGTCCGAATAAATGGAGGCAGCCATTTGCCTGATGGTGATCATGAATTATATACAGTAAAGGATGGTATTGTAGTCGTAAAAAAAGGTGTAGTGGTTCCGAATGGTTTTACGTTAGAATAAAACAATTATACAACAAATGCTATGAGCGTAACACGAACAGCAGAGATTACACCGCATTCTCCTCATGTTGTAAAGCCGAAACTGTCCTTTCCAGATATTATTAATATGAGCATTGGTTTCTTTGGAATCCAATTCGGATGGGACTTGCAGCGTGCCAACATGGGAGTTATATATGATAACCTCGGTGCTAATGCTGATAAGATTCCTTATTTATTTTTGGCCGCACCGATAACAGGCTTAATCATTCAGCCCATCATCGGTTACATGAGCGACAGAACATGGATACCACGATTAGGAAGACGGCGTCCTTACTTTTTAGTAGGCGCTATTTTAAGTTCCATTGCATTAATATTCATGCCGCATAGCGCTTCACTATGGATGGCTGCAGGCTTACTTTGGGTGCTGGATGTTTTTGGCAATGTATCTATGGAACCCTTTCGTGCCTTTGTAATTGATAAGCTGCCCGATAGCCAGGTGAACAGTGGATTTGTTATGCAAAGTTTTATGATCGGGCTTGGTGGTCTATAGCCTCATCTCTTCCCTGGGTTTTCCGAAATGTTTTTCATGTAAATAATATTGCCGCAAAAGGCATCATTGCAGATAACGTTAAATATTCTTTTTATATCGGTGCCTTCTTTTTCTTAGGTGCAGTATTATATACTGTTTTCACCACGAAAGAATATCCACCTGCAGATATTGGTTATAAAGAAAAAGTAATTGAATCCAATAAAGGATTTGGTGGAGGCTTAAAAGAAATCACATCTGCAATAAGAAATATGCCTGCCAAAATGAGGACAATTGCTCTTATACAATTCTTTACATGGCCCGGATTATTTTTGATGTGGTTCTATTATGCATTGTCCGTTGCATATAATGTATTCGGCGCTGCAAGCGACACAGATCCTGAATTTGGCAATGGTAAAGATTTTGCAGGATTGACATTGGCTTTTTACAGCGTTATTACTTTTTTGTTTTCGTTGATACTTCCTTCAATAGCCAACAGGCTGGGAAGAAAGCTTACACATTCATTGTGTCTTTGCGCAGGAGCTATCGGTTTAATAAGCGTTGCATTTATTCATTATAAATATTATTTATTTGGATCAATGGTTGGCGTAGGCATAGCATGGGCAAGCATTCTATCGATGCCCTATGCCATGCTAAGTGGCATATTGCCCAAAGGCAAAGTAGGTATTTACATGGGCATCTTTAATTTCTTTATTGTATTGCCGGAGATCATCGCATCTTTTTGTTATCCATGGTTAATGAAGCACGTGTTTAATAACAATATGCTCAGCGCTGTATTATCCGGTGGTGTGCTTATGATCATTGCCGCATTTATATGTTACTTTTTTATCAATGAAAATAAAACCGCTGAAGAGGAACTGGTAGAAATACCAGACACGCAGCTTGGATAATTATGAAAAAAATATTGCTCGTTTTTATCTTTCATTTTGGTTTCTCAATTTTTCTTTTTTGCCAAACCGAAAACATACAATGTTATCCATCCCACTGGTGGGTTGGCATGAAGTGGAATAAAGTGCAGGTAATGGTTCACGGCAATAAAGTAGCCAATGAATTTCCTATGATAAAGATGAGCAGCACAGGTATGGAACTGGCTGCGGGCGTGCATCTTACCAGCATAGAAAAAGTTGAAAATTCTAACTATATTTTCTTGAACATTAGCATAAGTGATAATGCAAAGCCTTGTAAATTTTCTTTTCCTTTTTTAAAAAATACTCATATCACTTATGAATTAAAAGCAAGAAGGCAGGGCAATGGAACTGCTTTTGCACAAGGCATTACATCAAAGGATCTTATTTATCTTTTAATGCCTGATCGCTTCAGTAATGGTGATCCATCTAATGATAAGTTTCCTGATATGAAGGATACTTCATCTGACAGGAACAGCCCTTTTCTCCGCCATGGTGGCGATCTTCAGGGCGTTATTAATCATCTTGATTATTTTAATGATCTAGGCATAACTGCTTTATGGCTTACGCCGGTTGTGGAAAATGATATGTCCCTTACTGGTGAAGGTGGCACAATGCGAAGCACGTATCATGGCTATGCATTTACTGATCAATATAAAATTGACAAACGATTTGGAGGTAATGAAGCATATAAAAAAATGATTGATGCTGCACATGCTCATCATCTTAAAGTGATACAGGATGCGGTGTACAATCATGTGGGGGATAAGCATTTTTTATTTACTGATATGCCTTCGAAAGATTTTTTTAATCAATGGCCTTCTTATACAAATACTACTTATAAGGATCAGCCGCTCGTGGATGAATATGCATCGAAACGTGATTATGATATATCTGTAAAGGGATGGTTTACTAAGTTTATGCCTGACCTTAACCAGCGCAATCCTTATGTTGCAAATTATTTAATTCAATATGCACTGTGGGCAGTCGAAGAATTTGGTATTGATGGATGGCGAGTGGACACTTACTTTTATAGCGACCGTGATTTTTTAAATAAAATCAATAATGCATTAATTAATGATTTTCCAAACATAACTGTGTTTGGAGAAACTACCATGCAGTCGGTAACGGAGCAGGCATATTATTGCCAAAATAATATTGAAACAAAATGGAAAAGTAATTTACAAGGTGTTATAGATTTTCAGCTGGAAGGTGGCATGCTTGCAGCATTGAATGAGCCCTTCGGATGGGCAAATGGCGTTACCGATTATATAATGTTTTGGTGCAGGATATTTTATATAAAGATCCAATGCGTAACCAGATATTACTTGATAATCATGACCAGGATCGTTTCTATTCTGTTGTGGGTGAAAACTTCAATAAATATAAAATGGGCATTACTATTTTGCTTACTGAAAGAGGAATTCCGCAATTGTATTACGGCACAGAAATTTTAATGAAGAACTTTAAAAACCCTACGGATGCTGAGGTTCGCAAAGATTTCCCGGGAGGATGGCCCGATGATCCTGTTAATAAATTTACAGAAGCCGGAAGGACAGATAGCGAAAATATAGCGTACAATTTTGTAAAGAAACTTAGCGACTTTCAGGAAGAATTCATCTGCACTTACCACGGGAAAGCTGATGCAATACGTGCCGGCGAATGATGGAGTATTTGTATATTTTCGGTATGATAATAAACAGACTGTGATGATTGTATTAAACACTTCCAAAGAACAAAAAACTATTTCTCCAATAGACTATACGGAAAGAACAAAGGGTTTTACTAAAATGAAAAATGCACTCACAGGAGAAATAAATCCTCTTGGAAAGTTTCCGCTTGATTCCTATGGAGCCGCAGTTTACGAGTTCCAGCATTGATTAGGATTTCCTTTCTTAAAGCAATTCATCGTGCGTTTGGCGTTGCGTTTTCCAGGCAACTTTGTTGAAGCATTATTGCAATCGTTAGTCGAATAATTAATGCGTAACGATAATACTAATTATCCGCGTCTTTTATTGAAGCCCTTGTGTCGCCTGCATTTCGATGATCATAATTGATTTTAAAAGTGCTAAGATCAGGTGTATAGTTTCTCTTGCGATGTAATTCATAATTGTAAATAGTGCGTCCAAGCTGATACATAAAAGGATGACCTACTGTTTCAAAATCATATTTATTATCATTTAAAATATCATCGCTGTTTACATACACCGTAGCTGCAAGCATATATTCAATATTGTTTTTAAAATCAGCGACATAAGATGCATCAGTGAGGAAGCCGTAAGCCCAGCCTACTTTATTAAACACTCTTATATTCTTGGGCATAGAATGAGTACTATCCTGGAAAAAAAATTTTACATAGTTGTCATAATATACAGATGTATCATATTTAGGATAACTTGTTTCCGATGGATATTGAGAAAGATATTTTTTTAAAAAATCATAGTCATCTTTTGAAAGATTAAATCGTTGATCTGCCGGTACTGACAACGGGAACAAAATAGATTGCAATATTTCTCTCATGATCTTCCAGTGAAACATTATTTGCTTTTGTAAAATCTATTGGCTCATTTATAAGGCTATCATGATTATCCCAGTGCCCTTTGCCCATTTTAATTGTATGCGAAAAATCAAATGAATCTCTGTTGTATTGCATTGACTGTTCATAAATGAGCTTGCCATTTGCATCAATAAATCTTATTGAATTGGTGTGCCTGTTTTCATCTTCACTGAAGCCCATAAACTGCCTGGTAATGCGTATATCTTTATAACCTTTGCTATGTAAATTTTCGTTGATGCGTTGCGGGCCAACAAATTCATACATCCTGTTATATGCATCATTATCACTTATCAAAAAAGCCTTTTTTATAAAATGGGCAATAGAAGGAAATTGTGTTTCAGAAGTGCTGTCAGTCCATTCTTTTTTCTGGTGAGCGTAACCACTATCAAACTGCATTAATGTAAACTTGTTCACTGCATTTATATTCATTGTATGCAGTTTCTCCAATGAAAGTGCCGCCAGTGGCAGCTTTACAGTCGAGGCAGGGTTGAAATACAATAACGAATCAACATTAAAATAATAATTAGTAAAGGAAGGAATATTGTTTTTATCACGATTTATCTGCGTGTAAATGATTTGAAGCCTGTAATAATCCGGATGTGCAAGCACATGCTGATACAAAGAATCTTTATTGCTCATCAAAATATTGTTGAGCAATAAAGAAGTTTTAGGTTGGCCGCTTGCTATGAATGATATAACTAAAGAAAGTAGCGCAATAACTTTATACATAAACAAAATTATTGCTCACTCTTCCATGTGTTATTGCTTCTGTTTAGGTCAGGCAATTCCTTATCAGGATCCAAAACAACCGAGGTAATCGGCGAAGATGAATTGTATTTGAAAGTCCATTCACCAGTGCGTTGCCATATTTCTACCGGCAGCTTCAGTACTGATGAATTTCCATTCTGCTCCGTAATTTTCATAGTAACAGGCATAACCATTTTGCCTAGATTTTCAATCGTGATTAGAGAACCATTTTCAGCTTTATCTTTTACATAAGTTACCTTTTTTACAGCCTGGTCAAGCGTCCATGTTTTATAAAACCATTCTTTCCAAAACCAGTTCAGGTCTTCACCCGCAGCATCATTCATGCTTCTGAAAAAATCATCAGGCTGAGGATGTTTGAAAGCCCATCTTTTAATATACATTCTGAATGCATAATCAAAGCGATCTGCACCAATCACAGAGTTCTAAGCATATCCAGGCCTGCAGCAGTTTTAAAATAATATTGTCCATAATCATTGAGGCCGATGGCCTCAGGCGGGGTCATCAAAGGGTCTTTAATCCTTTTCATAGCATTCGCCATTATCAGCATTTGTCTTTTACTGGTATCTCCATATTCACCTTTATTAAACCAGTTAGATGCATATTCATTTATAAAAGTATTCATGCCTTCATCCATCCACATATATCGCCGCTCATTGCTGCCAACAATCATTGGGAACCAGTTGTGACCTATTTCGTGTGTAACATCGTTCCATAGAATACTCTGTTTTTATTTCATAGCTGCAGAAAACAATACCAGGATATTCCATGCCCAATGCAACGCCAGCTACTACTACTGCTGAGTTCCATGGATATTCAAAATAAGTTTTGGAATAAAATTCGATGCTTTGTTTTAAATATTGTGTACTTCTTCCATAAGCAGAATAGCCTTCGCTTTCTACAGGATAGACAGCCATCGAAATCCCTTTTCTGCCAGATGGAAAATCAATTCGTGCTGCATCCCAAATAAATGCTTTTGATGCTGACCATGATACATCTCTTGTGTTGTACATTTTAAAATGCCATGTGAGCATGCCGTTTTGAACAGGCCTTGTAGATGCTTTGCCAATCTCATCTCGCTAATTATTGAAACAGTACTATCACTCTTTCTTGCTTCATTAAGCCTGCTTATTTCTTTTCCAGTCAGCACCTGCTTGGGATTCTGCAAATCTCCTGATGCTGTTACAATCATTTCTGAAGGAGCAGTTATGTAATAATCATAATTACCATATTCGCAATAAAACTCACCGAGGCCTATATAAGGCAACGTGTTCCATCCGGTCACATCATCATACACACACATGCGCGGATACCATTGCGCAAGCTGATATATCACGCCATTCTTTGTATATAGCCTACCCATGCGGTCTGCGCCGTAGTTCCTGGTATAGAAAAATTATAAGTAACATTTACCTGAACTTTATCGCCGAGGTTTTACAGTGTAAGGAAATCGCAGTTGCATTCTTGTATCTGTTATCATAGGATCAATGGTATATTTTTTTCCGTTGTATAATACCGAAACTGATTCAATGTGATAGCCGCCTTTGGTATATCCTTTTACATCAAAGCGATCTCCGCTAATTGGAGTGGTTGCTGCACCCGTGTGATGCAGGATTGAATAAATTCTGATCAAGCTGAAGCCATAAATAATTCAATGTATCGGGGCTATTATTGGTATAGCTTATTGAGACGTCACTTTTAATTGTGGTGTCTTTTTCATCGAGTGTAGCATGAATGGTATAGCTGGCGCTGTTCTGCCAGTATTTGGGGCCGGGTGCTCCGTTAGCACTTCGGTATACATTTCCGTTATGAGAAAAAAAAGTAGGGTCAAAAACTTCGTTGTGATTATACACAGATAAGCTATCCTGCGCTGAAATACTTTGTGAGCCCGCAATGCACAAAAAAAGGCATATGCAAATACTGAAAATTTGTTTCATATTTTTTTCTTAAGAAAATAAAGATAAAGTGATTGTTTAAAAAACAAGGAATGATTTCAGCAAAAAATATATAATACGGGATTAACTATAATTTTCGTGTGTAGGCTAACTGTTAAATTCTTTTATAATTTTTTTTTAAGTTCCTGGTGATGTTCCTCCGCCTGCTGAATGCTTTTATTTTCATGTTCTACCTCAACTGTTTTCTCAATTACTGCATATTCACTTGGCATGATGTGGCCTCCGTATTTCATTGCGTAGGCCTTTGTGAACTCGGCACCAAAATATAGAATAACTGCTGAATAATACACCCAAACGAGTAGCACAACCAAAGAACCTGCAGTGCCATAACTACTGCTCACTTTCGTTTTAGCGATGTAAAAAGATATTCCAAATTTTCCAAGCATAAAAAGTATTGCTGTAGCAATGGCGCCTGCCATCACATCTTTCCATTTTATTTTAGCGTCGGGCAATACTTTAAAAATCACTCCAAAAAGCACACTGATTACAACAAAGTTGATTACCAGGTCAAGCACATAAAAAAATACAACAGTTACTTCCTTAAAATGAGCCTGCAGCCGAGCACTTAAGGCTTCTATAACTCCTGATACAGCCAAAGAAACGAGCAATAAAAACCCAAGGCTACCAATAACGCCGAATGATAACAACCTGTTTTTAATAAACTGCCAGATTGCAGATTTGGGTTTTGCTTTTAATTCCCATATCATATTTATCGAATCCTGCATTTCGCCAAACATACTGGTGGCGCCTATTATAAGGGTAATAACGCCAATGGTTGCTGCAATAGCGCCCTTGCCACTTATCGCTGCATTTTTTATTATTTCCTGTAATTGCACAGCAGCATCTTTACCCACGAAGCCTTGTATTTGCCCATAAATATTTCCTTCTACTGCCTCCCTTCCAAAAAAGAAACTACATAAAAAAACAATTACTATTAATAATGGACCAATGGAAAAAACAGTGTAATACGCTAAAGCTGCACTCAGCTTCATTATCCTATCATTGGAGAAGCCTGAAAATGAATTTTTTAAAACTTCCCAAATGCCCTTAAAAGTTATTTTCATTAAGTACTTTTTTGAGCACTCATACAAGAAAGCAGCCAGATTTTATTCGATAAGCGGTTTTTTATAAAAAAAATTTGTAAATAAACATGTAAAAAAAAATTTTATTATCAGACAATCGGCTTGCTGAATAAGGGTTGCAAACATGTTGCCGCTAAAAGTGTTTATTCTATTCGTCGCTTCGCATAAAGGAGATAGGGCGCTAATGATTCCTTGATCACCTTTTTTAAAATCGTCTTGATGTGTTATTGATTAATAATTATCTTGCCAATCCTTTTAACCAAAAATATTTTCATGAAAAAGATTGCTTACTTATTTATCGCATTTATTTGCAGCATTGTTTTTATGCAGTGCAATTCTTCAACAAACTCATCAACGACTGCGACCGATTCTACATCATCTACCAGCACCGCTAAAACCGATACAGCGAACGTAACAGCCGATTGGAAGCTGGGCGTTCAAATGTGGACGTTCAGAATGTTCACTTTTGCAGAGGCACTTGATAAAGTGGATAGCGCAGGTATAAAAAATATTGAAGCATTCTGGGGACAGCCGTTGGGCGCAGGAATGAGGGAGAATTTCGGTGTTAGAATGTCGGCAGATAGCAAGAACAAAGATCAAACAATTTTACAGGATAAAGGCATCAGCATTGTTGCAATGGGCGTTATTGTTCCAAAAAATAAGGCATGAATGGATTAAAGCATTCGATCTTGCAAAAGAATTTGGATTAAGTTATATAACTGCTGAACCAATAAAAACGCAATGGGATATGGTGGATAGTCTGGCCGGTGCTTATGGTATTAAAGTTGCTATTCATGATCATCCAAAACCAAATGTTTACTGGAGTCCTGATTCTGTTTTAGCGGCAACACAAGGGCATCCGAACATTGGCAGTTGTGCAGATGTTGGTCATTGGGCACGCAATGGCGTAAACCCTGTTGATGCATTAAAAGAATTAGCAGGGGCATATGTTTGGGGTTCATTTAAAAGACATAGAAAAGTTTAGATGATACGAATGCTGAAGATACAGTTGTCGCCAAAGGTGTAATAGATTTTCCGCCAATTTTTGCAGAATTAAAACGCCAGAATTTTAAAGGCATGCTGTCAATAGAACACGAATCCAATTGGTACCGAAGTGTACCGGATATAATCGAAACAAAAAAGTATTACGACGAGCAAATAGCAAAGCTGAAATAAGTACGAAAAAATTTTCTGAGGCTGAACAGGTTTTGCTGCTTGTTCAGCTTTTTTATTCATCATATTATATGTGTATCATGAAAAACTTTCTTTACGTATTCATTTATTTGGCAATCACGTTTGTTGCCACAAACGCTTATTCGCAGGGCTTTTTAAAAGCGGAAGGAAACAAAATTGTAAATGCAAATGGTAATGTTTTATTAAGAGGCGAAGGCCTTGGTGGGTGGATGTTGCAGGAAGGTTATATGCTGGGTATTTATAAAGATGCACAACAGCATAAAATAAAGGAAAGGCTTGAAACCCTCATGGGCATTGATAAAACAGCCGAATTCTATAGCGCATGGCTGCACAATTTTATTCAAAAAGGTGATGTGGATTCCATGAAATCGTGGGGGTTTAATTCTATAAGATTGCCTATGCATTACAATCTTTATACATTACCGGTAGATAAAGAATCTGTGGCAGGAAATAATACATGGCTTGACAGAGGGTTTCAATTAACGGATAGCTTACTCTCGTGGTGCAAGGCAGATCATATGTATCTTATCCTTGACCTGCATGCCGCGCCTGGCGGTCAAGGAAACGATCTCAACATTTCTGATCGTGATGATACAAAACCATCTTTATGGCAAAGCGAAGCCGACCAGCAGAAAACAGTTGCATTGTGGAAGAGGCTTGCAGAGCGATATAAAAATGAACAGTGGATAGGAGGTTATGATATCCTAAACGAGCCAAACTGGGGCTTTACTGATACGGTGAATGATAGAAATGGCGTACATGAAAAAGACAACTCAGCAATAAAAAAATTGTATAAAGAGATTACTGCTGCTATAAGATCTGTTGATAAAAATCACATCATAATAATTGAAGGAAATGGATGGGGAAATAATTATAGCGGCATATTGCCTGTGTGGGATAACAATATGGTATTGAGTTTTCATAAATATTGGGATTATAACAAGCCTGAGAATATTCAGCGAATTATTAGTGCCAGAGATACTAATAATGTTCCTGTATGGTTAGGTGAAACAGGCGAGAACTCTAATGTTTGGTACACAGAAGAAGTTACGCTGCTCGAAAAAAATAACATCGGATGGTCTATGTGGCCCCTAAAAAAAATGGGCAACAATAATCCATTACAAATTCCATCGAATGCAGATTATGATGAGGTAAAAAATTATATGAATGAAAAAGGAAGGAAGCCAAATGAAATGAATGCTTATAAAGCAATGCTGACGCTCGCAGAAAACGTCAGTGTTCAAAATAACATTTTTCGTAAAGACGTAGTCGATGCAATGTTTCGTCAGCCCTTTACTGATAAGGTTTTGCCGTTTCAAGAACACACTTTAAAAGACAGCCTTCTTGTTAACGCTGTTGATTATGATTTGGGAAGAAATGGATTTGCTTATTACGATTTGGATACCGCAAACTATAGCACTTCAGGAGATAGAAGTGTTGGCAATAAGGGTAATGTGTATCGCAATGATGGTGTAGATATTTATAAAGATTCAGCAAAGTATAATACCTATTATGTTGGAAATATTGAAGATGGTGAATGGCTGCAATACACACTAAATGTTATAGAAAATGGGAAATATACTTTCAAATTTCAAGTAAAGGCTATTGCAAAAGATGCAGACTTCACTGTCAGTGTAAATGGAAATTTATTAACGAAGGATTTAATTGTTTCAACTGCAAAGCCAGGATGGCAAAGCGTTATATTAAAAGATGCCTCTCTTAATAAAGGATTAAATGTTATAAAAATTTTTATAAATAAAGGCGGATTTACTTTTGAAAGTTTTACAATATCTAAAAACTAATGTAAGGTAACAGTTATTCTGCACACGAAAATATTTCTTTGATACTAAAGATTGTGCTATGCTGAAATTTTTTATCGGTGTTCTTTTTCTTTCGTTTTTTGGTATTGCGTTTTGTCAAAAAATTCCTTTGCCTGCAAGCCGCCAATTATTGTGGCAGCAAATGGAAACTAATGCATTCCTTCATTTCACTGTAAATACATTTACTGATAAAGAATGGGGAGATGGAACAGAAAGCGAATCGGTTTTTAACCCAATTAAATTTAATGCAAGGCAATGGATAAAAGCCTTAAAGAAGGCGGGTTTTAAGACGGCGATACTTACTGCAAAGCATCATGATGGCTTTTGTTTATGGCCCACAAAATATACAACACACTCCGTAAAAAACAGCCCGTGGAAAAATGGTAAAGGTGATGTGGTAAAAGAAGTTTCGGATGCATGCAAAGAATATGGATTGAAATTCGGCATTTATCTTTCACCCTGGGACAGGCATGAGGCGACTTATGGAACTAATGCATACAATACTTACTATGAAAATGAATTGACGGAATTGATGACCAACTATGGAACGATATCAGAAGTTTGGTTTGATGGTGCAAAAGGTGCAAATGCTAAGGATATGCAATATGATTTTAAAACATACTGGAGTATTGTAAGAAGGCTGCAGCCAAAAGCTGTAATGTTTTCCGATGCAGGCCCGGATATACGATGGGTAGGCAATGAAAACGGAAATGCCGGAGAAACTTGCTGGTCAACTATTGATACCACAGGACTCGCTCCTGGTAAGGCTTCTGCTGCATACTTGAATACAGGTGACCCAGCAGGATGTTGCTGGGTGCCTGCAGAATCTGATGTATCTATAAGACCTGGATGGTTCTTTCATGAAAGCGAAAATGATAAAGTAAAATCACCTAAGCAACTGGTTAATTTATATTACGAATCTGTAGGTCATAATAGTTTATTGCTGCTCAATATTCCTCCTGATCGGGATGGTTTATTATCTGATGCTGATATAAAAAGTGTTAATGGATTCAGGAAAATTTTGAATGAAACCTTCGCAATCAACTATGCAAAAAATACTGCGCCTGCGTCACTAACAGATAAAAAACTCAACACATTTATTACACTAAAAAATAATGAGTCTTTGACCATTGATTTCAAAAAGAATGTAATTATTGATCGTGCTATGCTCCAGGAAAATATCGCTAACGGAGAAACTATTGAAAGCGGAATCATAGAATGTTACACTGATAAAAAATGGAAGACAATAGACTCGTTTACCACAGTAGGATACAAGCGTTTGTTGCGTTTCAGCCAGGTGGAAACGAGCAAAGTAAAAATTATTGTTACAAAATCAAAAGGATTGATTCAGGTTGCAGAAATAGGATTTTATAAGGCTTCAAAAAACGAATGAGAACAAATAAAAAAGACTGCCGTCTTATTCGGCAGTCTTACATGGGTCCAATTTATTAAGAGTGTATTACCCAGGCAACTTATAATTGAGCCACTACAATGTTTGAGCTCACTTTTGTTTCAGTACTGATTTTATAAACTTCCGTTTTGTGTGTTGCTGCAGAAGTAACTTCTACTTTTACACCAAAATCAGAAGAATTAAGATCAGCATCATCTACATCAATTTGATACCTTCTGGAAAGATTTGCACCCTTCACTTTCTCAGAATATAAAGTGTTATTGTTTGCATCTTTGATGTTGATGAAATATTCACCGGCTACATCGTTGTTAAGATTTAACTGAAACACCGGACGGTTTTGTACCTTACCTACAAAGGTTAACTGGGCAGGATTTGAAGGTGTAGTGCCTGCTTTCGTTGTGTTAACCAGGCCAAGAGTGCAAAGGATAAATAAACCCATTGCGATTTTTTTTGAGATTGCTGTTTTCATGACGTTTAATTTTTTTTAATTTAAGATTAAAAATTGTTTGTCTTCATAACGAGCAATCACAATGCAAAAGTATATTCTAGTGGAATGGTACGCAACCTAACTTATTGCTCATTTCTTCATCTTAAAATATAGAAGTGACTCTTGAAAGCATTGACAGTAAAGGGTTTCATGAGCTAACGAGTGGTATGCCCAAAGTCAATTTACTACGTAATTTAAATATTAAATAATGTGTATTTATTACACAATATGCCTTATTTATGTTCTCTTAATTGTGATGGCTAGATCTAATTAATGACGCAGGCAACAAAAAATTGATAAGATTTCAAGAAGTCTTTTTACAACAAGTCCCCGTTTGAAACGAGGACTTGGGAGCAACTTTTGTTCAAGTTATTGAAAAGAATATTAATAAATGTTATTGTATTGAAACCGGCACTCTCACGTTTTCCCATTCAAGAGCAAAGCCGTGATGATCTACAACAAATTTCATACGCTCATTAAACGTTGATGATTTTACAGGTTTCACTGTTACTCTTAAAACGTCGTTTGCCGTATCTTCAGTAGTAGTGTTTTGCTCATCTTTTACACCCCACTGTCCTGTTTTGGAATTAAAAATAAATACCCAATCTTTTTCACCAGGTATTGTATATAAACTATATTTTCCTGCGGCAAGTCTTTTACCTTCCACCATTATATCTTTGCTGGTTGTAAACAAAGTGGCCTCGTTAGCTCCGGCTCTCCATACTTTATCATAAGGAACCAGGTCGCCCCAAATTTTTCTTCCTTTCACAGCAGGGCTGCTGTAATCAATAGTAATAGTAGCTCCCTTCACTTCACCGGTAGCAGTAGCAGGAGGACTTGGGCGTTTTGATTTATCCTCATTTTGAGCGAAAATCAGCGAAGTTATGAACACTCCAAATAAGGCCAATATCAACCCTTTTGAGATCATCATCTTTTTCATTTGTTGTAAAATTTAATTTATTTAAATAAGTTTTTTAAAGAATAAAAGTAATCATTTCATGAAATGCAAACCAAACAAAGCTTGTACTTTCTCTTTGTTACAATGCCGGTCAATATGTAAGTATGGCACAATTTTAAATGGAATAAATTTATTTACTAATCATTAAATTTTATCTTATGGCAAAGTATTCAAAAAAAGCAGGAGAGAAAGTTGAAGAAGCTATGCATGAAAAAAAGCATGGAGAATTAAAAAGCGGCAGAAGTGGTAAAAAAGTTACCAGTCGTAAACAAGCGATAGCCATCGGCCTTTCCGAGGCAAGGAAAGAAGGTGCTAAGGTTCCTAAAAAAAGTGGTGCTAAAAAAGGGGCAGCAAAAAAATCTGCCAAAAAGAGCGCAGCAAATAAGAGTGCAAAAAAATCACCTGCTAAAAAAGGCAAATAGCGTTTATCATAATCATCTTTAATAAACACCAGTGAGTGAGATTAGACTAAAAGAAGAATCATAATATAATGAACAAGATATTTTCCCCGAATTAATGTCTTTAGAAAAATACAAGCAAAAAAGAGATTTTAATAATACACCGGAGCCCACCGGTGGCTTACCTACAGATAATGCACTTCACTTTGTTGTACAAAAACATCATGCCTCACATTTGCATTATGATTTTAGATTAGAATTAAGAGGAGTGCTGAAAAGCTGGGCAGTACCAAAAGGCATCAGCATGAATCCGTCAGAAAGCAGGCTGGCCATGCTTGTAGAAGATCATCCATGGGATTATAGAGACTTTGAAGGAGTTATACCATCAGGCTATGGCAAAGGAACTGTAATTGTTTGGGACGAGGGTACTTACAGCACCGATGAAATAAATGAAAACGATAAGAAAGCGCAGGAACATTCTATAACAAGCCAGTTTTGGAAAGGCCATATTAATTTTTCACTGCATGGTAAAAAGCTTAAAGGCCGCTTTAGTATAGGCCGTGCAAAAGATAAGGAAGAAAGTAATGCCTGGTACATACATAAGGAAAAAGATGAGTATGCAACCAAAGAAGATATTACATTAAATGAAGCGTCTGTTCAAAG
Source organism: uncultured Chitinophagaceae bacterium (assembly GCA_963823975.1). Classification (GTDB taxonomy): domain Bacteria; phylum Bacteroidota; class Bacteroidia; order Chitinophagales; family Chitinophagaceae; genus Ginsengibacter. The sequence continues at coordinate 410,290 of CAWGNP010000002.1, forward strand.
CGGCAGAACTCTTGAAGAAGTAGCAGCAAATCCGGAAAGAGAGTGGCAAAGTCATAAGCCTGGAAAAAATAGCGGCAAACAATTGAAAGATATTAAACTAACTGGTGATAAAGGAACTACATCACCAATGCCTTCTGCTATTGCTCCGATGCTTTGCACACTTATACGTGAGCCATTTACTAAAGAAGGTTGGATATACGAAGTGAAATGGGACGGGTATAGAATTATTTCTTATAAAAATAAAAACAAGGTAACGCTTAACTCGCGCTCAGGATTGGATTATTCCGAACGATACACTGAAGTGCATAAAGCATTACAAGCGATCGAAGGAAGTATGGTTTTGGATGGTGAGATAGTTGCAATAAATAAAGAAGGTAAAGTAAGCTTTGATGCTGTGCAAAAAGCAAATCCCGATGCACCGCTTATTTATTATGTTTTCGATCTGCTCTGGTTGAATAATAAGAATCTTATGAACCTTCCGCTTACTGAGAGAAAAGAAATATTAAAAAATTTATTGCAGGAAAACGATGTAATAAAATACAGCGATAGCTTTACCGATGGAATAGCATTATATGAGCAGGCGCAGAAGCTAGAGCTCGAAGGTATTGTATGCAAAAGAGGCGATAGTATTTACGAGCCCGGTAAGCGCGGTAATGACTGGTTGAAGCTTCCGACTATGAAACGACAGGAGTTTGTAATTGGCGGTTGGGCAGAATCCGACAATGGCAGATCTTTTAGGTCCTTACTTTTCGGCGCTTATAATAATAAAAAAGAATTTGAATGGATCGGCAGATCGGGTGGGGGCTACAAAGAAAAAGAAATGCCAGGCATATTAAAAAAATTGCAAGCCTTAGAAATCAATGAATCGCCTTTTATAAATAAAGTACTCGATACGAAAGGCGCCGTTATACATTATGTGAAGCCACAATTAGTAGCTAACTTCCAGTTTGCCACGTGGACAACTTCGGGCAGAATAAGAAAGCCTGCTACTTTTCTTGGTTTCAGAAACGATAAAAAAGCAAAAGATGTAGTAAGAGAAGTGCCAGTAACGCAGAAACAGGAAGAAAAGATAATTGAAGAACATGCACCTAACAATACTAAGAATAAAGTTGCAAACCATCCGAAAGGAAGCAATTGGCCGGAGATAGAAAATCTGCCTGTCACTTCAAAAGATACAATAGACATAGATGATTGCACGATCGAATTAACTAATGTAGAGAAGCAAATTTGGAATGGTGTAAGTAAGGCTGATCTTATTACTTATTATAACACCATGGCCGATTATATTTTACCTCATTTACACAACAGGCCTTTATCATTGCTGCTTAAGCCTTACGGCACTACGAAGCCGGGCGTATACATTAAAGATATGGAAGGCAGGCAGCCGTCATGTGCGGAAATATTTTCTGTAAAAAGAAAACATGCAAAGCAAGACAAAGGAGATGTGATACATTACCTGGTATGCAATAACAAGGCAACTTTATTATATGTCATAAACCTCGGTTGTATAGATATAAATCCATGGACATCTGTAATAACTGATTACTTACATCCTAATTACATAATTGTTGACCTTGATCCCTCCGATAGTGATTTTAAAAAAGTTATTGATACGGCTTTAGCCGCAAAGAAAGTATTTGATACAATGAAGTTGAAAAGCTTTCCTAAAACTTCAGGCAAAACGGGTATGCATTTATTTATTCCCTGCAAGGGATTCACTTTTGCAGAAGCAAGAACTATAGCATTAAAGCTGTGTCAGCAAATTCAAGAATTAGTGCCAGACATAAGCACTGTTGAAAATACTATTGCTAAAAGAGGCAACAAGGTTTTTATAGATTACAATCAGAATGATGAAGGTGATACGGTGGCCGCTCCTTATTCTGTCAGGCCCGGCAAACAGCCGACCGTATCTGCGCCGCTTGACTGGAAAGAGGTAAATAATAAATTATCCATTGAAAATTTTAATATGAGCAATATTTTCGAACGGATAAAAAAGAAAGGCGATTTATTTGCCGAAGTAATGAATGAAAAAATAGCGTTGGTAAACAGCAAAGTTTTGGAAAAGTTGCTATAAGATATTTATTTATTTACATGCTCTGATAGCCTTTCAAGGATCTGGCTTACATAATATAATTGTGCAGGCAAGCCTTCCTCAGTATTGGCTATTAGCTTACCGCTGTCTAATATTTTGCCCCTGCAGCAAATTGAATAATACATAAAAAGGTCATTCACATTTTTTTCAGGAACGCGAGCAGCATAACCAGACGAACCTATGCCATAATCACTTGTAAAAAGGTCGCAAACATTTTTACTAAGATCAACGGCTATTTTTTCGGAAACGCTATCGCAAGCTATTGCATGCAGCGGTTCTACTAATAAGTGCCTGCATTTCTGGCCAACGTTGTACGCTGTAATACCACCCTGAAAGAAAAGAGACGCATTCTTTGCATTGCTTAAAGCAGCCTGTAAAAGGCCAGCAGTAACGCTTTCGGCCGTTGCAATCGATTGATGATTTTTTACAAGGTTGGCAGCTATATCGTCTAATAATTTTTTATCAAATATCATAACACAATCTGATTAATATGCTATGCAAAATTAAATTCTTACTTGTAATTGTACATTATGTTCCTGCTTCTAATTATTGAGTGGTTAGAATATTTAATTCAGTTTTTCTATTAAGCATCTTGATTTGATTTTTTTACAAAACTTATCTGGCCGGAACGCTCCATATAAATTTCATCAATGTTCTCCAACTTCTTCTCATTAGTGGTAAGCCGGAGTTCTTCCATAAGATCCTTACGGCTTATACAGGTTTTTCGCATAGCATTTTCAAGCAATTTTCCTTTTGTAAATAGTAATATTTTTTCTCCTTTTATAAGGCTTCCTATAAACTCATTGCGAACAGCCAGCATAGCCACCAGACGATGAATTATAGAAAGCATAGTACTTGCTGCAATAGTTGCAAATACAGGTGAAGCCCCTACCACGGCCCTGCTGAGCACCGCACCCAGAAGGATCATAATGATTGAGTCGAATGCAGATTTTTGGCCTATTGCTCTTAAGCCTGCTATGCGAATTAGCAGCAGCGTAATAAAAAATAATACAAAAGCCCTGCTGCTCATTTGGAAGATAGACAGGTCCTTACCTGCGCCGAAAATAGCGTGTAGGATATGATACATTTATATACTTTTAAAATTGATAACATAAAAATAATATCGATATTCTTATCACATCAATTTTTTGTTATATAAATGGCCGATCCTAATAAGTATTTTGTATTGCTAATGAAGATAAATTAATTAGTATGCGACTACAGTTGTACAAAACTAAAGTAGTCTTCCAGTTACGGCGTTAATTGCATCGCGATATGTATCACTTACGGGAAGTTCAAGAGTATTTAGGAAAACACTTGTCTTGCGAATAGCGGTAACAAAAGCAATGGAGACAATATAAGATTTATGGATACGTATAAAATCTGCTGCAGGCAATTGCTCTTCAATGCTTTTAAGGGGCATACGTATTACAAGCGGATACTGGCTGCTTTGCAAATAAATTTTTAAATAGTCTTTCAATCCTTCAATATACATAATGTCATTAAAAGATATCTTAACCATTTTATAGTCTGCATTTACAAAAAAATAATCCGTATTGGAAGGAGTTGCAGAACCTTTCTGCTGTTTCAATTCAAATAGTTCCTGCGCTTTATTGCAAGCTTTAATAAAACGCTCCAAAGAAACAGGCTTCACCAGGTAATCCGTTACATCAAGGTTAAAACCTTCCAGTGCATATTTTTCATAAGCTGTAATTAATATGATCATAGGCTTCTCCCGAAGAGTTTGTATAAACTGTAAGCCTGTCAGGCCTTGCATTTGAATATCTAAAAATATTAAGTCTACAGGTTCGTGCTGCATCACCTTCATAGCATCCATGGCGCCATCGCACGATGCTACCAATTGCAAAAACGGTACTTTACTTATATTATCTTCAAGCAGTTCCAAAGCTAAAGGCTCATCATCAATTGCTAGACAGCGTATCATTTAAATAAGTTTTATTGAAAGTGAAACTTTAAACATTTCATTTTCTTTTGATATAGAAAGGTCATGTTTTCCAGGATATAAAAGTTGCAGACGTCTTTGCACATTCGATAAGCCGATGCCGCTAGCCTTATCTTTAATCTCTGTTGATGCCGGGTTATATTTGTTTTGTACTGTAAAATATAAAACACGATTTGCCGCATGCAACTTTATGTCAATACATGCATTTTCAATAATTCCTGTGCCATGCTTAAAGGCATTCTCCACAAAAGGTATTAGCAGCATAGGCTCTATGGCATAAGTTTTATCAGGCTTTAGCATCGATACACAAATAGCCACCTTTTTGCCAAAGCGCTGCTGCTGAAGGTCAATATAGCTTTGCAGGTAATCTGTTTCTTTATCAAGCGATACTTTTTCTTCATCAGTTTCATAAAGCATATAACGCATCAGGGAAGATAATTTAATAAGCGAAGGCTCCAACTGTTCTGAATGTTTACGGGCAAGCGCAACCATGTTGTTCAGCACATTAAACATAAAATGTGGACTTACCTGTGAGCGTAACAGTGACAGTTCAGTTTTAAGATTTTCGTTTTCTTTTTCTGCTACCAACCTGTCTGCATTGATTTTATCTTTAATGGTAGTATAAGCAATGCTGCATGCAAGTATAAACATGATTGCAAATGTGCTGAAAAGAATATGGACCTTAAAAGGGGAAAGTTGATTTTGTGGCTGATAATATACTTTCATTAACCATGTAGCTGAAGTAAAAATGGTAAGGCAGAGCAACAGCGATAAAACGTACAGTGCATAACGCTTTTTGTACATTAATGCAGGAATAAGTATTGTGGCATTTAGATAAAAAAAAGTTATTAAAAGAGCATCGCTTACTCTCGCTATAATAAACATAGTAGTTGCATTTGCTTCAGCGGTCTTAGATTCTTGGGGATTGTACGAAGGATGCAACAACTCAGGCAAAGAAAATAACAATATCCATGCGGCTGCATGAATAAGAATAGTTATCCATTTTTTTGAATACCATGATTGGTTCATGATTTAAATTAGCAATTAATTGCTTGTAAAAACAACTACAGATTAAATGCTGCGACCAAATGAAATTTTTCAGCGACCTGTTATGGTAACAGAATTGCTGTAATGCCATTATTCATCGATGGAAATATTTGCAAAAGATAAAGTTGATCTTTGGAAATGTATTTTAGTTATTACTACATTTATTTTTAAGAAATAAGTAAGATGACCCTTAAGCTTATGTAACAAGAAAAATAGATTAATAAGAAATATAGTTTAATAATAAGCAACGGCCTCAATATGAAAAAAACCTGCTATTCATTGACCAATTGCACCGAAGAAAAAATTGTTTTCGCCAAAAAAAATAATTATATAATAAATGAATGCTCGAAATGCGGATATAGATATCTCGATATTGCTGATGGTGAATCGCATGTTGAATCTGTATATTCTGATGAGTATTTTTTTGATGGCAAATCAGCCGGCTATCCCAACTATCTTGAAGAGAAAAATTTATTGATAAATTATGGGACGCACTATGCAAAAATAATAGCGAAATTCATGGAACCTGGTAATGTGCTTGACACAGGATGCGCTGCAGGGTTCATTCTTAAGGGATTTCAGGACCAGGGATGGCAATGCACGGGCGTAGAGCCAAATGATACAATGGCTTCTTACGGAAGAGATCAGTTACATCTAAATGTTCATACAGGAAGCTTTGAAAACTTTTATTCAGAACAGACGTTTGATCTCATAAATATGATACAGGTCATCGGCCATTTTTACGATCTTGATGCATGTATAAAAAACGTTCGCAAACTTTTACGGCGGGATGGTTTGGTGCTTGTGGAATCATGGAACAGCCGAAGTCTGCTTGCTAAAATTATGGGTAGCAATTGGCCTGAATACAGCCCACCAAGCGTGGTCCGCTGGTTCTCTGATGAAACGCTTACAGAGTTTTTTACATTTCATGGATTTGAATTGATAAAAAAAGGAAGGCCTTCAAAACGAATAAGTATCAATCATGCATTATCGCTTGTAAATGAAAAAACGCCGGAGTTTAAGTTTAAAAAAAGTTTGATGAAAACCCTAAATAAAACTTTCGGAAACCTTACAGTTATTTATCCGCCTCTCGATCTCAAATGGTACCTGTTCAAAAAGGAATAATGATCAGTTATTATTACAGATATTCAATCAAAATTTTATAAAGCTTTGTTCAATGTAAGGCTGAAGTCTCTTATCAGCAAGGCTTTTATAAGTTTCGCTGATTTCATAGCCTGCAAATTTTCTGTTACTTTTTAATGCAGCTACACCCGTTGTTCCGCTTCCTGCAAACGGATCAAGAATGACATCTCCTGCAAAAGAATATAATTGTATAAGCCTGTAAGGTAGCTCTTCAGGAAAAGGTGCCGGATGCCCAATCTTCCTGGCACTTTCAGGGTTCATTGTCCAAATGGATTTTGTCCATTCAATAAACTGTTCTTTAGTAATAGTATTTTGTTTTCCTTTTGCCTCACGCTTATAATTGCCTTTTGAAAAAACTAAAATATATTCATGCACATCTCTCAATGTTGGGTTGCTTGCCGATTGCCAACTACCCCATGCTGTTGAAACGCCAGCCCCTGCTGATTTATTCCAAATAATTTCCCCACGCATATCAAAGCCGCACTCTATCATCAGTTTGGAAATATGATCACTTAAAGGTATATAAGGCTTGCGGCCAATGTTGGCAACGTTTATACATGCTCTGCCACCATGCACTAATACACGGTAAGTTTCTTTAAAAACATTTGTGAGCATCGCTAAATATTCCTGCAAAGACAAATCATTATCATATTCTTTTGAAACATTGTATGGAGGCGAAGTAATCATCAGATGTACCGAATTATCGGGAATGTCGCTCATCGTTTCAGATGAACCAAGTATGATAGTATTTTCAAATTGTGCTGGAAAAAAATTATCTGCAACCTGCTCTGAATTATTCTTTTTTATTTCTGTATAAAGCCTGGTATCATAAAATTTATCCGAGTTATGATTAACCCTGCCATTCGTGCCAAATGCACTTGTCGCCGTCCCTTTCTTCATAGTGATTTATATTCTTTTATTACCATCTTCTTATTTTTTATCATTAAAATCTGTGGCTTACTGCTGGCTATTTTTTATACAAATGGATGGATTGACCTACCAGCTTCCATTCGCCATCAATTTTTTCCAACAGTCTTATTTCATAAGAGTACGTTTTTTTCCCATCTGCCGTTGTTGATTCTTCATTATGGCTTACCCATGCATCATCCCCATGAATGCTCATTTTATAATTAGTATTCACTGATGTGCCACCTTTTTTGCCTGCTGGTGGATTAAGCATCGCAGATGGGGGAACATTATAAGTATGGCCGTCTGTTGTGGAAACTAGTATTATGCTGTAAGGCTGTATCTTCCAACAATCCGCATGGCCCTTTGCATCACAGGCACGCCATGTAGCCGATTCTTTTTCAAGAAGATTTTTAATAGCAGTGGTATCATCGGTCGTTTGGCAATAAGTTGTTACCGTAACAAAGAAAAATGTAATAAAAAAAGTGAAAAGCTTTTTCATAAAAGGTTTGAATTTTCGTATATACTTAATAACTGCATTTCAATCCAAAATAAAATATGGAATACAATTTATAAAAGATAAACCTAATGGCAGCTTTTTTGTAAATCTTTATATTGTGTTAGTAAGTAACAGGTTTGCTTGTTCCAAACACTTATTATTAGCTATCTTCCCATATATCATTTTTATGAAAAAAATTTTCGCTTGCTTCTTGGTTTTATCTCCGATTATAACTTTTAGTCAATGTATATCCTGGATCGGGAACCGCATTGACAGCTCTTTGGCTTTAGAAAAGATTGCCGAAAAGTACCTGGATGTACGGTTGGAAAAAACAATTGATAAAGCACACAAAAATAATTTTGACTTTCAAAATACTTCTTGCGATTGTGAGTTTTTGTTTTCAACACATAAGGTAAAGGCAAAGGGAAAGAAAAGACACACCGCCGTGAATGAAATTGTTATAAATGGTCCTGTAGATAAAGTTAAAAAAATGTTTTATGAATACTTTTACCCGCGTTTAAAACCGTGTGCATCCTCGATCCAACATTCATCCCTAACTATTAATGGTATTATCGTAGGCTTTTACACCATTCCATTGCATGGAGAAAAGATAGGACAAATTAATTTTCATAGATGAAATTTGTAGTTTAATATTCTGTAAACTCATGTATATACAAACATGAGAGGAAATATTTACACGAATAGCTTGGATAAAAATCATAATATAGCTTCTACAACAATGGCAGTGAGTTTGAGAATGTATTTACATAAATAATCAATAATAAAATGAATAATACTAAAAAGTCAAACTCCACAAGTGATGCATCAAAGAAAGATGCAAAAACAACATCCAATAAAAAGCAAGATGATAAAAACGATAATAAGGATACTAAAAGCGGTGTATCACGTCACCCTACAAAGGAACCTAATGAAGAAGGATAAGGTTATACTTCAAAAATTTAACCATGAGCTCAGAACACATTAGCCGCAGGAAAGCAATTGGTGGCCTTGGGGCTACGTTAGCCACCTTTGCCATATCTCCAGCCTTTGCGGCTCCCGAAAAAGTAAACGATAATACAATGATAGACGAACCGATGTTGGATGACCCAACCACAAAATATCCTAAACCACCGTTCAATAGTCAGTCGCAGCCGTGGCCAGGGTTAGCAAGCAAAATGGACCCACGACCTGACCATGGAGAAAAAAGTTATAAAGGTTCTGGAAGACTTGCAGGAAGAAAGGCTTTAATAACGGGCGGAGATTCCGGAATGGGAAGAGCCGCCGCTATTGCATATGCTCGCGAAGGTGCAGATGTGGCGATCAATTATTACCCTACTGAAGAACTGGATGCACAGGAAGTGGTAGAACTCATACGAGCCGCAGGGCGCAAAGCAGTTCCTATTCCTGGTGACCTGCGTGAGGAAGCTTTTTGCCAAAAGCTTGTGCAGCAAGCCGTAGATCAGCTGGGTGGACTTGATATAATCGTAAGCAATGCGGGCAGGCAGCAAACACATCCATCCATATTGGATATAACCACGGAGCAGTTTGATTGGACCATGAAAACGAATATCTATGCGCCCTTTTGGATCATAAAAGCAGCGCTTCCACACCTGCAACCCGGTTCTGCAATCATAGGCACTACCTCGGAACAGGCGTATGATCCTTCGCCCGATCTATATGATTATGCTCAAACAAAAGCAGCAACCATGAATTATGTAAAATCTCTTGCTAAGCAACTCGGGCCAAAAGGTATAAGAGTAAATGGCGTAGCTCCGGGGCCAATATGGACCCCTCTACAAGTGAGCGGTGGCGCTACACAGGATAAACTTAAACTATTTGGTGGACAAACTCCGTTGGGTAGACCTGGACAACCTGCAGAACTCGCTTCCATTTATGTGCAGCTCGCAGCAAGCGATGCAAGCTATGCTACCGGACAGGTTTATGGCTCCTCAGGTGGAAGCGGGCAACCGTAAACATTGGTTACTTGTTATCTATATTAATATACACAGCATGTGCAATCATGCTGTTTTTTTAGTTAATCTAGCTCTATTATTGTACATAAATTTAGAACTAAAACTAATAATTCACTTAGTATGATGAAATATTTACAATAACTATCAGTCATCATAACAATCACATCTGCTCTGGCCAAGCTGTTACGTTGGATTAAAATTTAATAATAGGTAAAGCAGAACCGAAAGCACTTTTACTTATTCATCTGCAATAATGAACACAAAAGCAAGTAGAATTATAATATTCTTACCTGGTAATTATATTCACTACGTCATATAACTTATGACTGTGCTTGATTACTTTAGCATACAGGCGATATCCTGTAATACAAGTAACCTTTAAGCATTTTGAAAGGGTGTTTTGCATAGTGGCACTCATGCCTGACTTGAGTAAAATTCTATGCCACTTTTTTACAAATAACGATTTGATGCCTTATTAAAAAGCTTTGTGAAATAAAATCAACGAAGTGTAGAAATGAGAACTACCAAATTTTTATTCTTTCACTTTCAGGCTTATACATTTTATCACCTGGCCGAACATTAAAGGCGTTGTAAAAAGGAGTAAAGTTTGACAAAGGGCCGTTTACCCGCCACTCATCGGGAGAATGAGGATCTACATTAATCAAAGTTCTTTCAAGCTCCGGTTTCGTTTTTGCACGCCAAACCTGTGCATAGGAAATGAAAAATCTTTGATCAGGAGTAAAGCCATCAGTCCTCTGGGTATCCTGTCCTTCTTTGGTAAGTTTAAAAGCATCATAAGCTATACTCAATCCACCAAGATCGGCACTATTCTCACCGATGGTTAATGAACCATTTACATGCATGGTATCTTGTATTTTGTATGCATTAAACTGATTAATAATCTTTTTAGTTCTCAATACAAATTGCACACTATCTTCATGTGTCCACCAGTTTTTCAATGTTCCATTTTTATCATATTGAGAGCCGTTATCATCAAACCCATGTGTCATTTCATGGCCGATAACCATGCCGATAGCTCCATAATTTATTGCATCATCTGCTTTCATATCAAAGAATGGTAATTGCAATATACCGGCCGGGAAAGTGATCTCATTCGTTAAAGGGCTGTAATATGCATTTATTGTTGGCGGCGTCATTCCCCATTCAGTTTTATCTACGGGCTTTTCAAGTTTGTTTAGCTCGTATTGATACTCATTTTTTGCACAGGATATAATGTTATCAAAATAAGTATTTCGATTAATAGTTACCTTACTGTAATCCCGCCATTTATCGGGGAATCCTATTTTTTTTATAAAAGCATTTAGCTTTTCTGTAGCCGTTTTTTTAGTACTATCGCTCATCCATGCTACATGTTGAATCCTTACTGAAAAGGCTTTCTGAAGATTATTTACCATTGACAACATGCGATCTTTTGCATCTTTTGTAAAGTATTTTTTTACATACAATTCTCCTAACGCTTCTCCCAGGTTATTATCAACAGCGCGGTATATGCGTTGCCATCTTGGCCTCATTTTTTGCTGACCCGTAAGTGATTTGTTATAGTCAAACTGAGCGGTCTCAAAATCACTGCTTAGCGCATCAGCAAAATCACTCGTGAGATGAAACGCATAATAGGCCTTCCACACGTCAACCGGCGTGGAAGCAAGCAAGGAATTGAGTTTTATATAATAATCGGGTTGCTGCACATTAATTGAATCAACGGTAATATCACAATCCTTTAAAAAATTTTCCCAATTTATTAAAGGCATTTGTTTATCCAGAAAAGCCACTGCGATCTTATGATAATTACTTTTTGCATCGCGCCTGGCAACTCTTGTTTTATGGCTTGCTGCCATATCTTTTTCCAATGCATAAATTTCGCTTGCTTTTTTTACCGCAGATGAACTGTCATTGCCAATGAGCGTTAGCAATTTTCTAATATAATTTTTATATGCATCTTGTACATTTTGCGAAGCAGCATCTGTTTTAAAATAATAATCTCTGTCGGGCAAACCGAGGCCTGCCTGCGAAGCAATTAATATATTAACAGCACTATTCCTCGCATCAGGTCCTACACCAATAGCTGTGATATAGGAATGATTAAATGTGTTTACTTCTGCTTCAAAATTGAGAACACTTTGTGCGTTTTTAAAAGAATCTATTTGTTTTAAATAAGGTTGTATTGGCAAAATGCCAAGCTTATCTATTGTGGCAGAATCCATACCTGATGCATAAAAATCGCCAACCTTTTGGGCAATGCTTCCTTTTTGGAAACCGCTTTTTGCAACACTATCGAGGAGCAAATGCAGGTGATCTTTTGTTAAGTTATAAATATCAGTAAATGAGCCGACGCTGCTTTCCGTAGCGGGAATCACTGCATTTTTCATCCATTTTCCATTTACATACATATAAAAATTATCGCCAGGCTTTACTGAAGAATCGATGTTAGCGGTAACAATAAATTGCTCAGATGGTGGTGCGGCCTCTCTTTGTTTACATCTGTATAAACAAGTTACAAGGATTATAAAAACAAATAAGTAAAAGGAATTTTTCATCTGATAGAGCTTAATAAAGGTGTAAATAATAAAGAAAAATATGCTAAACATTTTATATCAGAAACAAAATTGTTGTGAAAGAACATTCTGTTTTTGATTAAATAAAATAATCCAATTTCGCCTTATTTTTACGATACTCCATTTTAATTGCTTAATCAATGATCTCTTATCGGCAATCATCTTTTTATTCATGGATTAATAAATTGTTTGAATGTTTCATTGTTTATATTTTTTTAAGAGATTTATCTTACTCTTACCTTCCTTTTGATCCCTATATTTTTGACAGCGTTGGCATTTATTTTGGCTCACTTTTTACCGGCTGGAATTTACTTTTATCAATTGTTATTATTGCATTTTCTCTTTGGTGGCAGTGGCAGGAAAGCCTTCACGGCATTAATTCTCACGTATTGCATGAATGGCTTCGCTCTATTATGTGTTACTATGCATCCTTTCTTATACTTCAGTATGGGTTTCAAAAATTATATAATAACCAGTTTCATAATAATTATTACAGGGATGATACACTTACAGGCAGCCTGACAGGCTTTGCAGTTGCGTGGAAATTTTTTTCTTATTCATTATATTATACACTTATTGTGGGGGGCCTGCAGGTTGCAGGCGGCACATGGCTTTTGTTTGCAAAAACAAGGCTTATTGCATCGGTGATATTGCTTCCGGTCATGGTCAATATTTTTTTTATTAACCAGTTTTATGGAGTATCTGCAGATGCTTATGTCAATTGTCTTTTTATACTTGTCACGTCATTATATATTCTTTGGCTGCAAAGAGAAAAAATACTTTCATTACTTTTTGATAAGAACTATTATTTATCACCAGGTAAAATGATTTTTATAAAAACATTTTTGCGCGTAGCTGTGCTGGTGTTTGCTTTCATGGCGAACTATCCTTATCATCTGCCAAATGAAGGTGAATATGTTACGGGCAAATGGAAAGTGGTGCAACTCGTTAAAAATGGTAAGCCTGCAGATCTTTCACAATGGCAAAACAATACGAACATATGGAATAATATATATGTGGAAACTAATGGAAGACTTGCATTTTCAGCAAATCCTTTTTATTATGATTATTCAAAAAACAGAACAATAAATTTTAATTATAAAACGTCAAATAACGGACTGCTGCTCACGAGGCACGCAGCAAATGCCACTTATGAGTATATACCTGTTACGATACATCGCTACAACGCGGATAGCGCGCAATGGAACATGCTGCTTTCAGGAGATACGATGCAAATGCAATTAGTAAAAGACACAGCCGAAAGAAAGATAGAAAATAAAGACCTGAGATAATGTATGTTGCAAGAAAATTAACGGTAAATATTTTTAATTATGCAAGCGAATATGCAATCGTTGTTTTTACTTAAGAAGGACATTACTTATTTAAATTTTGGTTCTTTCGGCGCATGCCCAAGGCCTGTTTTTGAAGCGTATCAGCAACTGCAATTAGAACTTGAAGAAGAGCCGGTGCAGTTCATTACAGTTAAAGCACCAAAGTATTTTGAAGCGTCCAGAAAAGCCCTGTCAGATTATGTTCATTGCGATGCGGATGATCTTGTAATGGTTGTTAACCCAAGCTATGGTATAAATATTATTGCAAAAAGTTTGCAGTTAAACAAAGGTGATGAAATATTAAGCACCGATCTTGAATATGGCGCTCTTGACCGAACATGGAATTATTATTGTCGCAGGGCAGGTGCCGCTTATGTTCGACAACCAATTACTTTGCCGCTTATAGGCAAAGAAAAATTTATAGAAGAATTTTTCAAAGGACTGTCATCAAAAACAAAGGCTGTTTTTATAAGCCATATTACAAGCGCAACCGCATTAATCTTTCCTGTAAAAGAAATATGCGCTATCGCAAAAGAAAAAGGATTGCTTACCATAGTTGATGGTGCACATGTGCCTGGACATATTCCTTTAAACCTGCAGGATATTGATGCAGATATTTATACAGGTGCTTGTCATAAATGGATGTGTGCTCCAAAGGGCTGCTCATTTTTATATGTAAAAAAAGAGCTACAACATTTGTTTGATCCTTTGCTGATAAGCTGGGGATATGAAAAGCGCGAATCCATCGCATTCACAGTTCCTTGATTACCATCAAACGCAAGGCACACGGGATCTTTCAGCATTTATGACAGTGCCGCAAGTAATAGACTTTTTAAATAAATATAACTGGCCAGAACAAGCCGAGAAATGCAGGCGAATTGCAAATAACAATTACGAGCGCTTTTGTACATTGTTAAATTCAAAACCTTTATGCCCGGTAACGGATGAATTTCTTGGGCAAATGTGCAGCATACCCGTGCAAACAAGTCAGCCGGAAAAATTGCAAAGGCTTTTATATGAAAAATATGCTATCGAAATACCGGTGATGAGGCAGGATAAAAATATATATATACGATACTCGATAAACGCATTCAACTACCAGGAAGACCTTGACAAATTATATGCTTCACTAAAAGAAATTATCAAAGAAACTGATTTAATTAAATTATAATGTCGTTCGTGCAAAACAACGCTCATTGCTTTTGACAATAGCCTTGCTGACAGAAGATTTTAAAAAATAAATTATTCTTTGAAGTATTAATTGGCAGCACAATGAACATTTGTTTCAAATCTTCGTTAGCCATTTAATATTAATAACCAACTTAAAATATTCAATCTCATGACATGTCACCACTTATAAGCTGGGATATTGCTGAAGAAGGCCTGTATAGAAGAATAGCTTTGAAAAAAGATCTGTCGAAGTTAGATACTTTGGCAATGAACAAGAGCTGGCGTACAGAGGCGCCCTGGCGCAATAGCCTGGTATGGGAAGATAAAACCATTATTGTTACGGACACCTCATTAAACATTGTTTATGCAACCGAAAATATTGTTGGCATGAATGGTTATTCGCAAAATGAAGTAATAGGCAACACACCAAAAATGTTCCAGGGAGAAAAGACCGAAAAAGAAAAATTAAATCGAATAAGAATCTCGGTAAAAAAGAAATTACCCTTTGAAACAGCTGTTATTAATTATAAAAAAAACGGAGACATTTATCTGTGCCAAATAAAAGGCTATCCTGTATTTAATGAAGAAAAAAAGCTTATCAATTTTATTGCTTTGGAAAATAGTTTGTAAAACTGAAACATTTATGAAAATAAAACTCCGCTACTTTTTAGCGGAGTTTTTTGTGGGAGCACACGGGTTCGAACCGCGGACCCTCTGCTTGTAAGGCAGATGCTCTAAACCAGCTGAGCTATGCTCCCTTATAATTTTGGGAGTGCAAATATAAGAGACTGATTGTATTCAAAAAAATTTATAAGCTAAAGATATTGGCGGATGAACAATGACGCACGATTCAAAGGAATATTGGCATAAAATTATCAGCTTATTTCTGAAGCTTTTCCAATGGGTATTTATTTAATTGTAATTTTGAATATTTATGAGCAATACAAAAACTTATAACTCTCCTGAAGCCGAAACTGAGTTACTGCTTGACATAGATGGTGGTTGCCAACTTATTGTTTGGAACGATGAAGTTAATAGTTTTGATTGGGTTATTACAACACTTATCGAAGTTTGCGGCCATACTGAAGAGCAGGCCGAGCAATGCGCTATGATCATTCATACCAAAGGAAAATATGCAGTAAAAGATGGAGCTTATGATGTGTTGAAACCTATGTGCGATACCATTACCGAAAGGGGCATTGGCGCCACGGTGGAAGAATTGTCGAACCACTGACTTTTGCATTAAATTTTCTAATGCTTTCCATACTTTCTTCTTCCTCTAACAACTTTCCTGATGTAGAAAACGCTGATCAAGATGGCTTACTCGCTATTGGCAGCAACCTGCGAACAGAAACTTTATTAAAAGCTTATTCAAAGGGAATATTTCCATGGTATAATGAAAGTGAGCCCATTTGCTGGTATTGCCCTGATCCAAGGTTTGTTTTGTTTCCTGAAAAAATAAAGATCAGTAAAAGCATGAAGCAGATAATTAATAAAAAACAATTTGTGTTTCATTTCGATAAAAATTTTTCAGGCGTTATAAAAAATTGTCGCATTGCAAAAAGAAAGGGCGAGCCGGGAACATGGATCAGCGATGAAATAGAAATTGCTTATACAACACTTTTTAAAAATGGGTTTGCACATAGTGCGGAAGCTTGGAAAGATAATCTGCTTGTTGGTGGCTTATATGGAGTTTGTATTGGTAAGGTTTTTTTTGGTGAAAGTATGTTTGCGAATGAAGCCAATGCAAGCAAATTTGCATTTATTAAATGTGTTGAATTGCTTAAGGCAAAAGGTATTGAGCTAATAGATTGCCAGGTTTATACTGCACATTTGCAAACCCTCGGAGCGGAGCTAATACCAAGAAAAATATTTACCGGTTATTTAAAAATGTTAATTGGTTAGCACAATTTTTTTTGAAGGATATCGCTGTGCATAGTTATAAATAAGACCTCTTATATAATCGTTTTCGGCGTACGGCGTAAGACGATATTTTAATTCATCAATCGTTTGTACGCTAATATTTGCAGGCACATAACCCATTCCATAAAATCTTCCCTTTTCCATTAAAATGCAACTGTGCTCCTCCTGTTGAAGCCCGTAATCAACCAGTGCAAAACTTGGCAGTTCATTATCCAGGTGATGCATGCAAGCCATCACTTTCTTATTATAATCTTCTGCACTTTCTATTTGCTCACAGGCTCCTTTACATGTGTTCTTTGCAAGTAATTCACATGGAATATTTTCTGATTGAAGAAAGCAAAGCTTAGGGCAAAGCTCAAATTGGCACATCAGTTTTCTTAAGAGATTATGGCCTTCAGCAAGTAAATTGAAAGTATATAAAGGCCTTATATTTTTCTTCTTTTTTTCTATGCATAATCTTATATAACCTTTTCTATCTTCAAAATTATACAAGCCATAAGCCTGATCAAGCCTTTTCTGGCTGCGGTTTTGCTCAGGCCAAAGCTTTTTTATTTCGACGCTTTCCAGTATAAAAGCCATCAGTTCTGTTGCTGTAGTTGTATAGCTTATGTTGTAAATATTTTTCAAAAATTCTTGCTTCTGCCTGTTCGGCTTATTATTGGAAAAATGACTGTTCACTCTTTTCGCAAGACTCTTTGCTTTGCCTACATAAATTACTTTTCCTTTTTTATCATGGAAATAATAAACGCCCGGATGATGCGGCAATTTGTTAACAACATTTGCCGTAAGATTTGGCGGAAGAAATTGTTCCTTACTTTTTCCCTTCAACATCGTGTGTACATAACCGTTATGGTCTATCCGTAAAAAGTGATGAAACAACTGAGTGGTTGCCATCGCATCTCCTAAAGCCCTGTGCCGGTTTTCAATAGTTATATTCAAATGCCTGCAAATTTTATCCAGTCCATATCCAGGGCTGCCCTGTATCAGTTGCCTGCCAAGCCTTACTGTGCAAAGCTTTTTACAATTAAGCTCATAACCGTTTTGTGCAAGATGATGCTTTACAAATGAATAATCAAAGTTCACATTGTGCGCAACAAAAACTTTATCATGAAGCAATTCATACAACTCATCTGCTACGCTGCCGAAAGGCCTTTCAAACTCTACCATCTCATTGGTAATGCCCGTGAGCGCTGCCACATATTTGGGAATTGTGTAGCAAGGATTTAATAAAGTATGAAATTTATCCAATATGTTCATACCGTCCGAAATACAAACAGCTATCTCGGTGATTCCGTTAGCAGCAGCATAGCCACCTGTTGTTTCAATATCTACAATTGCGAATAACAAAATATTTTTTCGAAGTGTAAACTTACTAACTCTTTTAGTAATAATCAGCGCTTTGTTTTTATTACATTTGCAGGCTATTGAAAGATGAAGAATCATGGAGTTAAGTAAAAATTATATACCTGCGTCAGTTGAGGAAAAGTGGTATCAGCATTGGCTTTCCAAAGGATATTTCAATAGTACTCCCGATGAAAGACCTGCATTCACAGTTGTTATTCCCCCACCAAATGTTACAGGGGTTTTGCACATGGGACACACATTGAACGAAACGGTTCAGGACATATTAATACGTAAGGCAAGAATGAGTGGATTTAATGCTTGCTGGGTTCCGGGAAGCGATCATGCATCAATTGCAACAGAAGCGAAGGTGGTTGATATGCTGAAGCATGAGAAAGGCATTGATAAAAGAGATTTGTCAAGAGAAGAATTTTTAAAATATGCTTTTGAGTGGAAAGAAAAATATGGCAACATCATTTACAAACAGATTGAAAAGCTTGGTTGTAGTGTTGACTGGAAGCGGGTTTCGTTCACTATGGACGATCATTATTATGAAGCTGTTATAAAGGTTTTTGTCGATTTATATAAAAGAGGCCTTATTTATCGCGGAGCAAGAATGATTAACTGGGATCCTGCAGCCAAGACGGCTTTGAGCGATGAAGAAGTGGAATATAAAGATGTAACAGGCAAGTTGTATTACATAAAATATTTCGTTTCTAAAACAACAAATGATAAACAAGAGGCCGGAACAGAACAAGATTATATTATTATAGCAACGCAACGCCCTGAAACTATTATGGGTGACACTGCTGTTTGCGCCAATCCTGATGACGAAAGATATTTAAAACTTAAAGGCAAAAAAGTTATAGTTCCATTGATTAACCGTGAAGTACCCGTGATCTTTGATGATTATGTAACCAAAGATTTTGGAACAGGCATTTTAAAGATAACACCTGCACATGATATCAATGATTTTAATATTGGCCTCAAACACAACCTGCCAGTTATTGACACATTGAAAGATGATGGAACCATCAGTGAAGCCGCGCAGATATATATCGGTAAAGATCGTTTTACTGCAAGAAAACAAATCATTGAAGAGCTTACATTAAAAGGGTTTTTAATAAAAGAAGAAGAATATACGACAAGGCTTGGCTATAGCCAGCGTACCAACGTTGTTGTTGAGCCAAAGATATCAACGCAATGGTTTGTGAAAATGAAAGAGTTTGCGCAGCCTGCTTTAGAAGCTGTTACATCACGAAATATAACTATTCATCCCGGTGAAAAATTTTTTGCAACTTATAAATACTGGCTGGAAAATGTAAAAGATTGGTGCGTCAGCAGACAGCTTTGGTGGGGCCAGCAGATACCTGCATGGTACGATGAAGACGGTAATGTATATGTTGCGGAAACAGAAGAAGACGCTATTAAGCAAGCTGGAAAGAAACCACTCATTCGGGATGAAGATGTTTTAGATACATGGTTTTCATCATGGCTTTGGCCGATTGAAGTTTTTTATGGGATAACGAACCCGGGCAATGAAGACATTAATTATTATTATCCAACATCGGTACTTGTTACTGGCCAGGATATTATTTTTTTCTGGGTGGCAAGAATGATTATGTCTGGGATGGAATATATGCAGAGCAAGCCTTTCAGCGATGTATACTTTACTGGCATGGTGCGCGATAAGCAAGGCAGAAAGATGAGCAAGCAATTGGGCAACAGCCCTGATCTCTTACATTTAATTCATGAGTATGGCGCAGATGCAGTGCGTTTTGGTATTATGATTTCTTCGCCCGCAGGCAATGATCTGTTATTTGATGAAGGAAGCCTGGAACAAGGAAAATTTTTTAATAATAAAATGTGGAATGCATTAAAGCTGGTTAAAATGTGGAGCATAAAACATAGGCGATGTTGCGGATAGTGATGAGAGAAAGTTTTGCGATAAAGTGGTTTGATAATCGCCTTAAGAAAGTAAGAGTAGAAGTGGAATCGCTAATGAAAGAATTCAAGCTCAGCGAGGCTTTGAAGGTCATATATTCATTAATATGGGATGACTTTTGCAGCTGGTATCTGGAGTGGATAAAGCCAGGATTTGAAGAGCCAATTGCAAAAAACATTTATGTAAAAAGCGTTACTTTTTTTACTGATCTTTTGCAACTGCTTCATCCTTTTATGCCTTTTATTACAGAAGAGATTTATCATCTTCTTGATGAAAGAAATGATGATCTTATTATAAAACAATTTTCGGATATAAGTAAATATGATGAAACCGTTTTGCAACATGGGTCTTTTGCCAAGGAGCTTATTTCTGCCATACGGGATGCAAGAAACAAGCATGGTCTAAAGCCTAAAGAAACCATTAAACTTTATATTGAAACAGAGAACAGGGAAACCTATAAATCCTTTGAAAAAATTCTTTTTAAACAATCTAATGCAGAAAATATAATTTTTTCAGCGCAGCCTGAAACGTCTGTGGTTACTATGATTGCAGGCGAAGACAAAATTTATATCGAGGCAAATAAACAGGTTGATACAGCTGCGCAAAAAGAAAAGTTGACAAAAGATCTTGATTATCTTAAAGGTTTCCTAAATAGCATTGACAAAAAATTAAGTAATGATAGATTTGTGCAGAATGCTAAAGCAGAACTGATAGAATTAGAGCGCAGAAAGAAATCAGATGCAGAAGCAAAAATTCGTAACATTCAGGAAAGTCTTTCATCTTTATCTTAATGAAATTATTTTTTTTCACATTGCTTTTTATTAATGCCGCTTTTACTGTAAAGGCGCAAAACGCAACGACAGTAAAAGTTTCAAAGTTCAAGCCTCCCGTTGTTACATCTTTTCTTGGAAGCAATACGAATGGAGCGGGTGTTACAAAAGAAGAAGCGTCCGAACTAGTTTCGTTACCACTACAAATAAAAGATGCAAAAGGAAATATCTATCCTGTTTTATCTTACCAGTTTTTATACAAAAGAAAAAGCGTAGTGGAAGATGAAGAAACCGGCAAGAAAGAAACAACATTTACCACAGTTGCCAGCCGCTTTTCTGCGACACCGCTTCCTGCAATTTGGATTGATAATATTAAGGATGGATTTCAACCAGGAGAAGAAATATTTTATTTTGACATTGCAGTGAAAGATAATAAAGGAAGAGAGTTTTATGCCCCTGATTTGAAGATAACGATTCAATAATGAAAGTAATAAAACCGGCTGCTGCAGCGGATCTTACAATCATTCAGCAACTTGCTCATAAGATTTGGCCACTTGCTTATGGAAGCATTCTTTCTCAAGATCAGCTTGATTACATGCTTGATAAAATTTACTCAATACCTTCTTTGAAAAATCAACTTACTAATCTGCATCATGAATTTATTATTATTTATGATGATAAACCTGTTGGTTTTGCAGATAGCTGCCCTAAAGAAGATGAACCATCCGTTTACCGGTTAAATAAGATCTACGTGTTGCCAGAGCAACAAGGCCTGGGCACAGGAAAAATGCTACTTGAATATGTTATAAATAAAGCAAAGGGCGCTGGTGCTTCTTTATTGGAGCTAAATGTGAATAGAAATAACAAAGCAAAATCTTTTTACGAAAAAAATGGATTTATCGTTTTTCGGCAAGAGGATATTGACATTGACAATGGCTATTTCATGAATGATTATGTTATGAGGTTGGAACTTAGATAATCACCTTTGTTTGTAAGTCTGATCACTTAATAAGCTATTCAAAAACATTACACAACTTCGTGGGTATCTTTAATAACACCCATCACAAAAATGCTTTGTACATGGCCAATGTTCTCTATCTGGCTTAGCTTGTTTACGTGAAAATCATAATAAGTATTCATATCCTCGCAAATTACTTTTAGCATAAAATCAAACTCACCGGAGATGCTGAAACATTCTACAATTTCCTGAAGCTGTTGAATGGTTTTTATAAATTTTACGCCCGCATTTTTGCTATGCTCCTTTAATGAAACATAACATATTACCATCAAATTCTTATTCACTTTTGCATGATTTACCAGCGCTGCATATTGCTTTATAACACCTTCTTCCTCCATTCGCTTAATGCGCTCATGAACAGGTGTTGTGCTCAAATGAATTTTTGCACCAATTTCTTTAATGGTTATACGGGCATTTTGCTGTAGCAATTTTAAAATTTCTATATCTTTTTTATCAAGCACGTAAACTTCATTTGCTGCTTTTTCTTTTTCAGTGTTTTTCTTTGTCACTTTGTAAACATTTATTCTATGAAATTAATTATTATTTACATTTTATTCTAAATTTATCTTTAACTAAAGAATTTTATTCTATATCTTTTACATTTGCAATCTAAACAAAAATTTATGTCAACACTTACAAAAAATGATATTGACTTTGGCCTTAAGTATAAGGTGAAAGATATAAGCCTGGCACAATGGGGTCGTAAAGAAATACAATTAGCTGAGGCTGAAATGCCCGGACTTATGGCACTTCGCGAGGAATTCGGGAAACAAAAACCTTTAAAAGGAGCCCGGATAGCTGGCTGCCTTCACATGACCATACAGACTGCAGTACTGATTGAAACTCTTATTGAGCTGGGTGCTGAAGTGAAGTGGAGTTCCTGCAATATATTTTCTACTCAAGACCAGGCTGCTGCTGCAATTGCTGCTGAAAATATTGGTGTTTTTGCATGGAAGGGGCAAACGCAGGAAGAAAGCGATTGGTGTATTGAACAAACTTTATTTTTTGGCAATGCGGATCGTCCTTTAAATATGATTTTAGATGATGGAGGCGATTTAACTAATATGGTTTTCGATAAATATCCTGAACTGGTCCAACATGTAAAAGGCTTATCAGAAGAAACTACAACGGGCGTGCACAGGTTATATGAAAGAATGCAAAAAGGTACATTGCCTGTTCCTGCTATCAACATAAACGATTCTGTTACCAAATCAAAATTCGATAATAAATATGGTTGCAAGGAAAGCCTTGTAGATGCAATACGAAGAGCAACTGATGTGATGATGGCAGGCAAAGTCGCTGTTGTGGGAGGTTATGGGGATGTTGGTAAAGGTTCTGCAGCAAGTTTGCGTGGCGCAGGTGCCAGAGTTATTGTTACGGAAATTGATCCTATTTGTGCACTGCAGGCTGCAATGGATGGCTACGAAGTCAAGAAGATGATAGATGCTGTAAAGGAAGCTGATATAATTGTGACTGCTTCAGGCTGCCGTGATCTTATAAGAAAAGAGCATTTTCTTGAAATGAAAGATAAAGCTATCGTTTGTAATATTGGGCATTTTGATATTGAAATTGATATTGCCTGGCTGAATAAAAATTATGGTAAGACAAAAGACACCATTAAGCCGCAGGTTGATAAATATACCATTGGTGAAAAAGATATTATTGTATTGGCGGAAGGGCGTTTGGTAAACCTTGGCTGTGCCACAGGCCATCCGAGTTTTGTAATGAGTAATTCTTTTAGTAATCAGGTACTTGCACAAATGGAGCTCTGGCAGCATGCTGATAATTATGAGAACAAGGTGTATGTACTTCCGAAGCATTTAGATGAAAAAGTAGCACGTCTTCATTTAAAAAAGATCGGCGTAGTACTCGAAGAGCTAACTGATGAGCAAAGTGAATATCTCGGAGTTGCAAAAGAAGGTCCTTTTAAATCAGAAATGTATAGATATTAATTGAGAAAATTTTATCATATACGTTTTGCATTTTGTTGTGAAGATGTTGTTAAGTTGTTTGCAAAGAGATATAATAATGCTTACTTTTAATCATAAAAAATATTTACTCATCACATGTATATTTATATTTTAAATAAATATACATGTGATAAAAATTTAAAAGAAAAAACATGAGAACAGGAAGACCAAGAGAAAGAGCGATTACGCTTAGAGATGGATTTTATATTGAAATCTACAATTCAGAGGAAGGAAAAGGCTTAAAGCTAAGAAGTGATACTGCCGCTGCAATGGAACTTGCTGCAAAGCAATATTCCAGATATAAAAAAGTAGTAATACTTGGCGAATATAAAAATGGCGTTCGTCTCGCAGAAGCAAATTAAATTTTCATTGTTTAGATTTTATAAAAAACCCGCTGTTTAAAGTGGGTTTTTTTTTGAATGAATGCTATAAAAAAAGAGCTGTCTTATTCAGCTCTTTAAGTTTTTCAATGATGTTGCTATATTATTTTCCTACTACTTTATAAGTTGCGTTTCCATTGTTATTATCTTCCTGGAGATATACGTTATCCGGTGTCACATACATAGTGGAACCATTAATAGAAACTGTTTTTGAGCCCGCAGGTAATTGGTTTACCATATCACCAACCTGTAAAGAAGTTGACTGATCATTATTAATACCATTGTCTGTCTGCGGCTGGGGATCGATATTGTTGTTATTATTCTGGGGAGCTACATAACCATTATCATTATTAAGATTGTTGTTAGTATCGTTATTATTTTCATCTATATTGTCTGTATTATTTACTTGTCCATTTTTACCAACAACAGTATAAATGGTTTTACCTTTTGAATTAACTCCTTCTTTATAATAGGTGCCATTAAGTTCATAAAGCTTTTCTCCGTTTATCACCACAGGTTTTACACCTTCAGGCAAGCTGTTAACTGTTGCTCCCATTGGTGCATCGACTACCTCGTACTGATTATCATATTGCTGATAGTAAATTCCATTATAATAGTAGTAAGGATAACCATTCAAATAGAATGGATAGTAGCCATAAGGCAATACAGATATTCTTAAACCAAACGGAGGAAAGAGTGGTTGATAAAATCCGCCATAATATCCGTAGAAAAGTCCGGCATTATAATAATAAGGAAATCCGCCAAAGTTTATATAAAGGCTGTTTCTTGGGATAAAAGTATAACGCGGGCCATACATAAAGGAATACATGCGGTGGTTATAAGTGTAATATCCACCACCGTAATAATGATTGCTATAATGAAAGTTATTTACTGTATAACTTCTATAACTCCTGCCCATTTGGTTTGAACCACCCCTGTTATAAGGTGAATTTATTGGCCTTGGAAATCTGCCTGATTGTACACCTGATTGGCGTGATTGATTAAAGCTATAGCTATTATTTCTTACGACTGCATTCCTTTGCGGCATTGAAGAAACATTGCTATTGAATCTTTGAGAAGGTTGAAATCTCTGAGTACCAAAAGTATTGTTTCTGCTTAGGTTACTGTAAGATCTTGGAGCACTTTGAAAAGCATGGGGTTGAGCAGAGCCACCTCCACGATAAGAAGAAAATCCACCGCCGCCTCCACTACTTCTTGATGAACCGCCGCCGCCATGGCCTCTTTGTGCTTCTGTTATATTACTTAATCCTGCGAGAAGACAAACGCAGAACAAAATTGATAATGTCTTTTTCATATAAGTATAATTTAAATCCATCCCTGTTTACTTGTCAATTTACATGCCTTTTTATAAGGCATATTGTTAAATCACATTGAAGAAAGCGTCTGTAATAAAACCTGATATTCGACTGATATACTGCTATAAAGTTTATTTTATTCATCTTTTTACCATTTGTAGACAAACAGGCTTTAGTACTTTTATTTCTTCAGTCTTATCGTCTAACAAACCCGTTACTGTATTTCTTTTAAAGATGACGATATTATCAGTGTTTTGGTTGGCAACCAACAAATATTTTCCTGTAGGATCAATAATGAAATTTCGAGGTGCTGTTCCCTTCACCGGCTGATAACCCTTTAAAGTAAGTTTGCCGGTTAAAGTGTTTATAGAAAATATAGTAATCGTATTTTCATCGCCCCTGTTAGAAGCATAAAGGAATTTTCCATCCTTCGAAATCATTACTTCAGCACTGCCAAAATTGCCTTTAAAGCTTTTGGGATGCGTAATAATTTCCTGGAACTGTTTCAGTTTTCCATTTGCATAATTATAAGCAGTAACAGTCCCGCTTAACTCACTGACTACATAAGCGAATTTTTTATTTGGATGAAAGACAATGTGCCTTGGACCATTACCAGAAGTAAGTTCTACAAAAGCAGGGTTTGTTGCTTGTAACGGTTTTTGTTGAGATGCATGAAATTGATAGATCATTAATTTATCAGTACCAAGATCCGGAGTAAATAAATATTTATTATCAGGTGAAAAAACCGCTTCATGCACGTGCGCTTTTTCCTGCCGTTCTTTGTTTATACTCCTACCTGTATCTTGTATTAATTGCGTATAGGGTTGTATAGAACCATTTGAATTTACGGGAAAAACTGATAAACTTCCACTTGTATAATTTGCTACGGCTAACCACTTACCATCGTTACTCATTGAAACATAGCATGGGTCATCACCGCCTGATAATACTGTATTTATAAGCTTTATTGCTCCCGTTTTTTTATCAAAAGAAAATGCGCTTACCTTGCCTGGATCATTACCGTTTGTTTCATTTACCGCATAAATAAACTTTTTATTATTAGATAATATGAGGTAAGACGGATTGGTAACAGAATCTGAATTGCTTACCAGCGTTGCCTTTCCACTTTGTGCATTAAAATTGTATACATAAATTCCTTTGCTCCCAGTGTTAGTATAAGTGCCTACAAGCAATGCAAAATTTTGCGCCGGGCAGAAGAAAGAAAACAGCAAAAAAGCAATTAGTAAATAAAAGGCTCGTGTCATTAATATTTTATGATAAACTTAAATCAATCTATTCCTAAAAAAGAATATTAATTGTTAAGATAATAAACACCTTCCATGAATCCAAAAACTTTAATAATCATCTTATTACTTTAAAACTATCAAATCGTTTCAACTCTGCTTCTTTTACTGAAACATCTTCAACATGAGCTTTTTCCGGCCCCTTATTGCACCACTCAATAAATTTGTTTATGTCTTGTTCTTCTCCTGTCACCAGCGTTTCCACCTTTCCTTCATTTGTATTTTTTACCCATCCTTTTATGTTATACTTTTCAGCGACTTCTTTGGCAGTTGCCCTAAAAAAAACGCCTTGAACTTTGCCGGATATAATTATGTGAACCGTTTTCATAATATAAAGGTAAAAAGTTTAACAGTGCTAAAATTTAATCCATTACTATGTATCAATTTGTAACTTCAACTAACGATAAAGCGTAACTAATGAAAAAAATATTTCTTGTTATTTTATTATTTCATTGCTCTTATATTTTCTCTCAGAAAGCTTTTACAGTAAAAGTTTATGGAAAGGGACAGCCTGTAATTCTTATCCCGGGCTATGCTTGCAGTGGCGATGTTTGGAACGAAACAGTTAATAGTTTAAAGGGTAAATATGAATTGCATGTAATCACGATTGCAGGTTTTGCAGGTGTTCCTCCTATTGATACACCCATTCTTGCAACGGTTAAGAAAGAATTGATTGAATATGTAAAACAAAAACATTTGAATCAGCCGGTCCTTATTGGCCACAGCCTTGGGGCTTTTATGAGTCTTTGGGTAGCAAGCGAGCAACCAGGTTTATTTTCAAAAATTTTATGCGTTGATGGTGCACCTTTTGTGCCTGCTATGACAAATGCATCTGTAACTGCTGAACAGGTAAAAAGTAATCCTTCTTTTAACCCAGAAACCATGCTTGATAATTTTAAAAAATTATCAAAGACTGCTTTTGAAAACAGCCAGTTTAAAGTTATGCAGACCATGGTGAGAGATACAATGCAGGCCAGGCTTATAGCACAATGGAGTGCAGCCAGTGATCCTACAACTTTAGCCTATACTTATGTGGAAATGTGCACAACAGATTTAAGAGAAAAAATTGCAAACATCAACGTTCCGGTTCTTATTATTGGAAGCACTTATGGAACAAAAGACATGTCTCAAAAATTATTAAGTGAACAATACAAATTACTTCCGCATAAATCTATCATTATTGCACCTACCAAACATTTTGTGATGTATGATGATCCTACATGGTTCATTAGCCAAACAAAAAATTTTTTAGTGAATGGCTTAACCAATTAGAAATAAAAAATCCCGGTTATGCCGGGACTTTTTCAATTATTTACTCGTATCACTATGCATGAACTGCCCTATTGGCATCTCTATATTTCTTAATAGTATCATGATATGTTTTCAAAGCGGACTGCTGATCTGTAATAAGCTTTCTTGTCTCAGCACTGATTTCCGCATCTGAGGCTAAGGCATCTTTATAAGCTTTTTGCGCAGCATCTTCACCGAACTCGCATGAATCAAGAATTGCCTGCCTATCTTTACCTGAGAACGTTGATTTTATATCGAGCCATGCTCTGTGAATTTTACCTGCACCTGTTGTTCCTGACGTTGCTTCACCGCCAAGCCTGCTAACTTCGTTGGTTAATTCGGCAGCATATTTTTTACTTTGATCGGCCATCGTTGCAAAAGTTGCCTGGAGATCTACATCTAAGGATTTCACTTCGTTTGCAGCATTCATATAGCCTTCACTTCTATCGTTATTGATTTTTATCAGCTCATTTAACACATCGGTTAATTTTTCATTTGTATTCATAATTATTATTTTTATGTAGAATTTATTAAAAATTATGCCATTAAAAAAGCTACTACCTTTTGCATATCATTAAAAATGAAGGGGGAAAATTTTCTACTAGCAGCTCAATAACCGGACAACGACGCTTTAATAATAGAATCTTTTTGTGATGAACTAAGAGAATAATTATAGCCGTACAAATCCAATTCCCAATCGCCGTATACGGGATTTGGCAATACAATAAAACGATTGCCATAATCATTAGCCGTAGCATTCACATTTTTAATTCGTTCGCTTTCTGTTTTTTTATCAAACAAAAAACTAAAGTCTCCGAGATTATCGCCTAATAACATTTCAACAGAATGATTTGCTTCCACCGCATTTCTTCTTTGTTCTTTTGAGGAGGTATTTTGCATTAAAAAAAGGTGTGCATTATCAGCATTTGGTAAGCTGAATTTCTGAAGATTTTTTAAAGTAGCTTCTCTTTCTTTTTCTGAGCGATTTGTTATATAAAATATTTCAAGACCTTTTGCGGAAGCGTATTTTAGAAAGTCAGCAGCACCAGGTATGGTATCTGCATTTGCCATTGTGGTCCATTGTAGCCACGAAGCATATTCGTAATCTTTTCCCTGCAAAAGCTGGTGTACTTCATAAGCGCTGTTATTTAAAATAGTTTCATCAATATCTGTAATAATTGCTTTAGGCTTATCTGTCTTTTTTGATAAAATTTCATCAACTCTTAGATGTGCAATATTAAAGGCCTGCAGGCATAATGCCCGATATTCAGCAGCCCTTTGCATGTAAGCAGTTGCGTACATTTTGCCATCAGTGATTTGTAAATTATTATTGTTTCCAACATTTGAAACCGTTATTCGTGGACTTATAGTGCATGATGCAAAGAGAATCGCAGAGAAAAATATTTTTTTCATTAATTATTTTTTATCAAATGTAAAACAGCATACAAAAGCAAAATTTTTATTTGATTTTGTAAAAACAAATGGTATTTTAATAACGCTTAATTTTATTAAATAAATGCTACGCTAATAATGGATTTTGTTGACTATTATAAAACACTTGGAATAGATAAAAACGCTTCGGCAGAGGATATAAAAAAGGCATACCGGAAGCTTGCCAGGAAACTTCATCCGGACCTAAACCCTAATGATAAAGATGCTCATAAAAAATTTCAACAGGTAAATGAAGCCAACGAGGTTTTAAGTGATCCTGAAAAAAGAAAAAAGTATGATCAGTATGGAGAAAACTGGAAACACGCTGATCAATTTGAGCAGGCAAAGCAGCAGCGTCAGGGCTCACAAGGCTTTGGTGGGGGTTTTGGTGGAAACGATTTTGGCCAATATACTTATACATCCGGTAATGATTCTGACTTTTCAGATTTTTTTGAATCGCTTTTTGGCGGAGGTGGCAGAAGAAATCAATCAAAATTTCGAGGACAAGACTATAATGCAGAACTGCATTTAAATCTTACAGACGCTGCCCAAACGCATAAACAAACGCTTACTATAAATGGTAAAAATGTAAGAATTACCATTCCTGCCGGTGTGGAAAACGGACAAGTGATAAGGCTTAAGGGTTATGGAAGCGAAGGGGCCAACGGTGGGCCAAATGGTGATCTGCTAATAACGTTTATGATTGATAATAATACTTTTTTTCGGCGCGATGGTAACGACTTGTATAAAACCGAAGATATCGATTTATACACGGCATTACTCGGTGGTGAAAAAACTGTTGATACGCTGGATGGAAAAATAAAGTTGAAGGTAAATCCCCTTACTCAAAACGGAACAAAAGTGAGATTGAAAGGCAAAGGATTTCCTGTGTATAAAAAAGAAAATGAGCATGGCGATTTATATATAACATGGAATGTAAAATTGCCCAATAATCTTACTGAAAAACAAAAAGAATTGTTTGCCGAATTATCAAAAATGCAATCTTAATTTTATTATGGAAAATGAAAAACTCATCGCTGCGGAAGATTTTTGCATTCATCATAACATCGAATTATCTTTCATTTATACGTTGCAAAACTCGGGACTGATAAGCGTTACCACCGTTCAGCATTCTACTTATATACGGTTGGAAGAAATAAACAAGCTTGAAAAATTTGTAAGGTTACATTATGATATGGATATAAATATCGAAGGTATAGAAACCATTAGCTATCTTCTTCATAAGATAGAGGATATGCAAAAAGAATTAATCACTTTACGTAACAAAATCGATTTATATTAAGCTTTATAAAATGGCCATTCATTCTTAATTTTTGCTTTAATAAAATATACAACTGCTCCTGAACTTATAATAAATAAACTGCCAATTACCAGCTTTTTTCCGGTGGAGCACAATACCAACAGCCATATTACAATTGCAATAATTACAGGTATTGGAAACAAAGGCATTTTGTATGGAAATACCGTTTCACTTTTTTCCCTCCGCAAGATTAGCAAGCCAATTGCCTGCCCTACAAACTGTATAATGATGCGCATAGCAAGCACTGCGCTTATTACAACGCTCAGTTTAAAAAGCATACTAAACGTAAATGCAATGCTTCCTAAAAAAAGCAGTGATACATAAGGAAATTTTTTTGTGGAATGAACTTTCGCA
This sequence comes from uncultured Chitinophagaceae bacterium, assembly GCA_963823975.1. GTDB lineage: Bacteria > Bacteroidota > Bacteroidia > Chitinophagales > Chitinophagaceae > Ginsengibacter. The sequence goes on from CAWGNP010000002.1 coordinate 441,350, forward strand.
AACACATCGAAAAATTCTCCATCAGCAGCAGCAGCGTATGGAATGCGGCTGTAGCCAAGAGTTGCAGAGAACACAGATGCAAATGCTACCCATAATATTAAGCAAGTGATTCCTATTGCTGCGCCTTTGCCCGCAAGTATTTGTACAAATTCACTCACAACAAATTCACTGCCCTTTGCATGCTGCCATGGTATTACACTTACAACGCTTATATTCATCATTAAATATAAAACAGCGATTCCTGCAATAGATATAAACATACTTCTGGGTATGTTTTTGGAAGGGTTTTTAATTTCACTTCCAAGATGACAAACGTTATAATAACCAAGATAACTATAAACGGATTTTACACTCGCATAACCAATTGCAGTAACAAAAGCATAATCTATACGAATACCTTCGTTGATTTTTTTTATAGGAGATAAAAAATGCCCGTGAGCAATGCCTCCGCCAATTATCAGGAACATTGTAATGATGACTCCGCTCCAAAGGAACATGCTTATTTTTCCAATGGCTTCAATTCTTCTAAACAATAAGATAACAATAACAATTACTACACTTCCACTTACTATCTTTTCTGTTATAAAAGTTAATGGAACTAAGTACGAGAAATATTTCGCAAACCCTATAGCCGCAGATGCAATTACCAGCGGCGCCTGTATAAGCGTTTGCCACACAAATAAAAAACTCATCAACTTGCCTGCACTTCTTTTTCCGTAAGCTTCTTTTAAAAAATTGTATGAGCCGCCCGCCTTTGGAAAAGCAGCACCTAATTCGCTCCATATCATGGCATCAACAAGCGAAAGAAAGGCGCCAGCCATCCATGCATACAAGAAGTAAGGTCCATTCATCATACCAATAACCATCGGCATTGTAATGAATGGTCCAATGCCCACCATATCCGTCATGTTGATAGCCGTAGCCTGCGCCAGGCTTAGCCTACGGACTAATTCACTTTGCGACATTCAACAATTTATTGAAACAGATAAACACACTTTCATATGAAAGTACAATGATATTGATGAACAAATAACAGATTATAATTTGTCATTCTTATTCATTCTTAGCATTTCACCATATCCAACTTTCTTAGCAAGTGCACTTACCGCCATTGCTATGCGCTTTTCTTTTGTTGCATCGGTCTTTGCACTTTCTATCCATTTACTGAAATAATTTCTATGGCTGCGCAGTAGCGAATTAAAAAATTCTATTGCCACAGGCTCATCTGCAAGACATTCAAGAAAGGTGTTATTAATTTCTATTTCACGTTCATCTTCAGCAAGGCTGACTTGTATAATTTCACCTTTTCTTTTACCTAAAGCCTTGCGAACAGACGCTTTCAAAGGAATAATAAAATGACCGCTACCCATTGGCAACAGGCTTGCGCGCTCAATATAAAACTGATCCAATGTTCCCTTCACCCGGAAAGACTTTTTATAACCAGGTTTTATTTTGTTTGCTATCTCCTGAGGTATTTCAATGTAAGTCCATCCTGTTTTTTCACCTTGTTCATTAAATTTTTTTATTACTGTTTTAAAATGAATCATGTTATTATTGGTAAGTATTTTCATCCTTTATTATATAAAAAAATCACATTTAAAATTCATGTCTAATTTTGTAATTGCTTAATGATTTTCTATGAATAATATTACAAAGCTATCAGTTAATATAAATAAAATAGCAACGCTTCGCAATTCACGAGGAGGTAACAATCCTGACATAATCAAGGCCGCTATTGACATTCAGAATTTCGGCGCTGATGGAATAACTGTGCACCCAAGGCCTGATGAAAGGCATATCAGGTATGCTGATGTTTTTGAATTAAAAAAAATAATTACAACGGAATTTAATATTGAAGGCAATCCTAAAGAACAAAAATTTGTCGACCTGGTACTTGCCAATAAACCCGAGCAGGTTACACTGGTGCCGGATGCAGAAGGTCAATTAACTTCAGACCATGGATGGAATACAAAAAAAAATAAGGAATATTTAAGTGAAATAATCAGCGTATTTAAAAGCGCCGGAATACGTGTGTCTATTTTTGTTGATCCTGACGAAGAAATGGTCATTCATGCAAAAGAAACGGGCACCGATAGAATTGAGCTTTATACAGAGTCTTACGCAAGAGAATTTTCAAAAGGAAATCAGCAACAGGCTATTCAGCCTTACATCACTTCGGCTAAACAGGCGATTGAGCTTGGGCTTAGAATCAATGCAGGTCATGATCTTGACCTATTTAACCTAAAATATTTTTCGCAAAATGTTCCAGGCTTGATTGAAGTTTCCATAGGTCATGCACTTATCACTGATGCATTATATTATGGATTGGAAAATGCTGTGCAATTATATAAAAGGCAATTAAATAATTTATAAATTGTAACCATTTAAGCATAAAAAAAACCAGTTATTGTAACTGGTTCATAGTTTATATCGTTTGAAAGAACTATTGGGCAAATCGCTTCTTAACATCTTTTGCTGCTCCTTCAATATTATCTTTGAGATCGCTTGCTTTATCTCTATATTCAGTTGCTTTATCTTCAACATTCTTTTTGTACTTTTTTGCTTTCTTCATCCATTTTTTTCTTGTCTTCGAGCCTTCCTCCGGGGCGAGCAATAAGCCAGCTACTGCACCAATAGTGACTCCTGTAAATAATAATAAGACAGCGTTTGAAAGTTTCATGTTGTTTGTTTTTAGTTTAAAAAATTTCTATTTAAAGGTATTCAAAAATATTGCCAGTAAATTCCGGATTAAATTCTGATGCGAATAATTATTCGGCTCTCTTGCGCGTAAATTTTACGCCTACTATAAAGTAGCTATCCTTGATCGCCGGATTTCCTCTTGCCTGGTTTTCATACAAAAATGGTGTTGGCCCTCGGTAAGAAAGCGATGCCGCTTCCTGACCTTTTGCATTTTGCAAAACACTTAAGTTTACATAATCCTTACTTACATCATCAAGGTAATCAGTAAAGAGAATGCGATAACCGAATTCGTAATTAATGTCCCACTTTTCATTTAGCGGCATCCTAAAACCAACGCCTACAGGCAGGCACAACTGAAATAAAGAATATTTTTTTCTATCCGGAAATTGACTCAATCCTTCACCTTCGGTACTTAACGGCTGCAAATAAGTTTTTTTATTTGATGAATCGAAGGTGTAAGGATTAAAATGGAAAACGCCTACGCCGGCAAAAATATAAGGATAGGAATTGTAAGTATCCGGATCAAAAAGGTTTAGTTCACCAATAACATTGAGCTCCAATACATCACTTCGAAAATTTAAATTCCGGTTCTTCAAATCCGCAGCCTTATTGTATTTATCGTTAGCTCCAAGCTTTGTATACATAAGCCCTATCCGAAAGTTTAAGAAATCACCACTATTGTATTTTAAATTAAAATTTAGCGCAGGCTTCCAATCCTTGAATTCAATTCTTTGCTGAGTAAGGTCTCCGTTATATTGGGATGCGCCTATAAAAAATTCAGGTTGCCATTCCTGAGCATAAGCAAAAGAAGAAAATAGTGAAACCGTAAAAATTAAAAAAAGAGATGATCTCATCTATTAAGATTTAATTTCCGCATGATGGATGAAAATAAGCAGCATATGGATTTACATAATCACTTTCATTGATTATCGATTTTCCATTTAAGATAACTAACATTGTTCATAACTCAAACAGAACAGCATTACTTAAATGACTTTTTCTGTTTGGAATGCCATTATGCAAAAATCGGGCAAATATGTTCGTCTGTAAATAACATTTGTTGTGCTGATAAAAATCGAAAAAGATTTTTTGCCTTTTAAAGAGCAAATTCATTATCGTGTTTCAATATAATAGTTAAATATAAGCTGCCGTGTATTTTAATTACCAATAAAAGTAATTTTGTCTACAGCCACCTTTAATTATCAAAAAATTTTTACTAAGAATATTCCGGCACATTTTTAAAGCGTGATTTGCAAATAAATTCTAAATACATGAAACAAATTTTAACGATTGTAACCGCTATGATTTTTCTTAGCAGCTGCGTGGCCAAGCGATATTTAAAAGAATCTCAAAGGCAAACAGAAGCGCTCAGAAACGACAGCACCCAAATGGCAAACCAGATAAGTTCTTTACAAAGCAACGTAAACGATCTTAATGGAAAAATCGATAATCTTAATAAACAAAATAGCCAGCTTGGTGCGCAGACAGCAGATCAGCAGAACCAGTTGAGCCGAAATAAGGAAACGCTACAGCAGCAGCAGGAGAGGCTGCAACACCTGCAAACATTGCTTGCGCAGCAAAGACAACAATCTGAGGACCTGAAAAATAGAATGCTTGCAGCTTTGCAGGGATTTAACTCTCAGGATCTTTCTGTTTATGAAAAAAACGGGAAGGTTTATGTAAGCCTTTCGGAAAATTTATTATTTCCTTCAGCAAGTGCCGTTGTTAATCCTAAAGGTGTGGATGCGTTATCCAAGCTCGCAACTGTGTTGAATGTGGATACCGCCGTATCAGTAGATATTGAAGGGCATACTGATAGCATTCCTATTCACGGCAAGTTCAAGGACAACTGGGATCTTAGCACGGCTCGCGCTAATTCAATCGTAAGAATTTTGGTAGATAATTATCAAGTCGATCCTATAAGAGTTATCGCGTCAGGGCATAGCTATTACGATCCAATTGCCAGCAATGCAACGCCGGAAGGACGTGCACAAAACAGGAGAACAGATATTATACTTTCTCCAAAACTTGATGAAATGTATAAGTTACTTGACATTCAATAACATTCTATAATAAATTTCATAGCCCCTGTTTCTAACAGGGGCTTTTTTATTTTGGATATCTACATTTTTCAATGGATTCTGGATAAAGATTAATGTCAAATGAACATCAATCAACTTCTGATACAAATATATAAAGCTGCAGTTTTAAGTACAATAGCATATTTGCTGAATTATTAATGTACAGGAATTACGGAAAAGTTAGTAAAAATACTATTGAGAATATTTGGAAATTAAGAACAAACACGTTTACAAAAATAAAGGCCGCAAAATGCGGCCTTTAATCTATTACATATGAATTATGCTTTAGTCTTTTATATGATAAAAAGATTTTACAGCATTATAATCTTTCCAGTCAGGATGTGCCTGCTTTCCCGTTAACACACCGCCAGGGATCAATATATATCTGTATTGCTGGTAAACAGCACCTGAACTATCAGTATAAGTACTTGCATCAAAACTAGCCTGTAGTTCTATACCTTGAAGAAAAAATAATGGTTGCACACTGCTTCCGGTTGCATCGAAATAAGGCAGTGGCAATATAACAGGTTCTTGGGGAGTATTTACATTTATATACACTTTCATTTCGCCTGTAGAAAGCATAGAAGTATCAATGCCTGGAACGGTAAGGTCAGTATAATATCCAATGGAGGAATCAGCCGTAAAACTAAGATTCAGCCATGAGGAATACATAACGTTAGCAGTGCCCGTATCTCCTTTAGGACCTGTAGCGCCCGCAGCGCCCGCTGCTCCGGCAGGCCCCGCAGGTCCTGTAGCACCCGTTGCGCCGGTATCTCCTTTTTTACAATAGGCAAATAAAATAGTAATGGCAAATAATGCAGTCAGTACTTTTAAATCAAAATAGCGTTTCATAATGGTAGTTTGTTAATTAGAAGATTTTAAAATTATTAAATAGTATTCAGCAATATATTACAAACATTTTGAACAAACGATAAATAATTTTTATGCAAATGGCACATCATAATGCTTATTGCAAATACATTTAAAAAAAGTATGTTCAGCGTCTTTACTTCCCGTAAATTCTACAAAGAACTTTATGCGAAGCATTCAAAACATCCAGAAACCTTAGGGAATTATGTCGCTAGTTTCGTTTATAGGGTAACATATTCTTCCCGTACTATAAATTATGTATTGAAAGGAAAGAATATTTTTTATTTTTTTACATAAAATAAAGATCTCCTGTATATTTTAAATTTAAATAATCAAATGAAACTGCTTAAACACTTCAAATTATTGCTGGTAGTAACTTTCAGCACAGCATTGTTATCTTCCTGCACAGGCTTTGGCAATAAAGTAACCTTTCCTGATACGAAAGGCGAAGTGTATTACAAAGGCGATAGCGTTACAGAGACAGACGCAAAAAACGTTGGCAACTTTTTGAAAGATGAGCAATATTTTTCGAATGATGATAAGGGAAGATCCGTACAGATAACAAAGGACAATGGCCGCATTAAAGCAAGGTTTGTGGTTGATAAAAAAGCAATTGATTCATTGCCCGACGCTGATAGCGATTTTGCGATAATAGGTGCTTCAATGAGTAAAAAAGTTTTTAATAGCCAGCCGGTTGATGTGATTTATACTGACACTTATTTTAAAGATTTTAAAACCATTCCATTTGATGCAAATGCGCTTCATTCGATAAATAAGATAGATGAACTACAAAATATGCATCATAAAAATTATGAGAATAATTTACTTTACTATTCTAATGACGTTGCAGATGCAGAAGCAGACAGCATTTCAGCGTATTTGGTACAGAGTGGTTTTTTTGGTAAGGATGGAAACTTAGAAATTATTGCATATAAAAACAACGATGGTTATCTTTTAAAAATCCCTATAAAAAGCTCTTTCAATAATTCGGATGGATTACAAAAAATAGATGATTATGGAAAAGAAATAAAGAAAAATTTATTTCCTGAAACTCCTTTCCAGTTTGAAGTGGTGGATAATAAATTGGATTCAATTAAAACATTTTCCTACTGAGCTTGATTAGTCAACTAGTTGCATAAACAACTTTTCCAATGTTTGCTGAGCATCTTCACAGAAACCAGGATGCACTTTAGAGCTTTGGACTATTGTACTTCTTGTGGCTGTGAGCCATCGAAATCTTTCAGCAGCAGGCAACCTGCTTATTGGTCCCGCATTTTTATCTGCAACAGCAATTTGCTTGTAGGCCTCTATGTTTTCACTAACTATTTTTACATCACATTCATTACAAAAGCTACCAATGCGTTTTTCATCAATCTTATAAAGCATGTTCAAAAAATTTTGGTGAGCACAGTACAAAACAACACCAGCATTGAGAAACTCCTCACGCTCCACCTTGGGCACAATGCGGATAACAGCATATTCAAATAAGTCCTTCTCTTGCATGTTGTGCTTCTTTTACAAATTGAGATGAATGATTAAAACGTATGGATAAAAATTCCTCATAAGCTTTTCTGTGCTCTTCTTCATTCGCAAATGGTGCATCAATCAGTAGCCATTCATCCGGTATTAATGATATAATATTTTTAAATAAACTTTCATTTAACAAAGAATGAAATTCTTTATCAGCTTCATCAAGCTGGGTTGCCTGCGGCAATAATACATGATCTTTTATATGTGCAAAATTCTTTATAGCGTGCGTTTTCCAATTGCTCCATGAATGATGAAAGTACAAGCCTGCTCCATGATCTATCAGCCATAATTCTTTATGCCACCAAAGCATATTGGTATTTTTTGATGTTCTGTCAACATTGTTTAAAAAGCTGTCAAGCCATACAATCTTTGAAGCCATCAAAGGATCAATTTTTATAACAACGGGATCGTACGTAATAGCTCCTGAAAGATAATGAAGCGCAAGATTTAAGCCTGTGCTTGCTTTCAGAAGATCCTGAATTTCTTCATCAGGCTCCGTGCGACCAAACGCTTCATGAAGATTTGCAAAAACAATTTCAGGCACATGCAACCCACAAGCTCTTGCAAGCTCGCCACCAACCAACTCAGCTATTAATGCTTTTACACCTTGTCCCGCTCCCCTGAATTTTAAAACATACATAAAATCATCATCTGCTTCCACAATTGCAGGCAGAGAACCTCCTTCACGCAGTGGCGTAACATAACGTGTCACATTCACCGTTCTTATTTGCAGATGCTCATTTTTCATTGCACACAAACATACAAAGATCAGGGTTGCATAATTTTTGTCAACTAAAAATAGAACGCTTTGTTATTAATTATTTTTGGCAGATAATCAATACAATTTTTACAAATGAATATTGAAGTATTTAAGGAAAGCCTTTCAGGTAATGAGCCTCCGCAAAATGTATCTGCTTATTTAAAAGCTTTGTGGTACGATGCAAAAGGAAATTGGGACAAGTCTCACGAGATTATTCAGGATGTGGAAGATGCTAATGCTGCAGAGATACATGCATATCTTCATCGTAAAGAAGGAGATATTTTCAATGCAGATTATTGGTATCGCAAAGCAAATACAAAAAGGCCTGATGTATCAGTGGATGATGAATGGCACGAAATAGTTACCGGTTTATTATAATTTATAAAACGTGATTGCTTGAATAAAATGAGATAGTAGTTGTTATCGATGATGGAAGAAAATAAATTATCAGGCAAACAGGTTTTATTAATGTCAGTGGCGGCTGGTGTTGCAGTTGCCAATATTTATTACAACCAGCCAATCCTAAAAGATATGCAGCAGTCATCTCATGCAAATGAAACCCAGGCAGGGGCTATTTCTTTTCTTTCACAAGCTGGTTATGGATTAGGATTATTTTTCCTTACGCCGCTCGGCGATAAAACAAACCGTAAAAAACTTATTCTAATTCTTTTACTGCTGCTTGGATTGTGTTTATTGATGATGTCTTTTATTAATAACATTTATCTGCTTTGGCTCGGAAGTCTTTGCCTTGGATTATTTTCTGTAGCGGCACAAGTAATACTTCCATTAGCTGCATCCATTGACAGGCAGACAACAGGAAGTACAGTGGGCAAAATTGTTAGCGGCATTCTTATAGGCATACTTAGCGCAAGAGTGCTCAGCGGCTTTATTACAAAGGCTTTTGGATGGCATGCTGTTTATATGATTGCTTTTGCAATGGTGTTGATTATATGGATACTCCTGAAAAAATATTTACCTGATGTAAAAAGTGATTTTGAAAGCAACTATTTACAGCTATTGCAATCAGCGCTCATGCAATTTAAAAAGTTCTCTTTGCTGCGCATCTCTTCATTTATCGGAGCTTTAATGTTTGGAGTTTTTTGTTCTTTCTGGACTGACCTTACATTTCATTTGAGTGCAAAGCCATTCAATTATGCGCCGGATAAAATAGGAATGTTTGGTTTGGTAGCAATTGGCGGAGCCCTTGCTGCGCCTTTGTTTGGTAAATCAGCAGATGGAGGTAAAGCCGTTCGCTCACTTTTTATTGCCACTTTATTTGTGCTGGCAAGTGTAACAGCTATGCACTTTTACAAAGACTCGCTAGGCGTTTTAATAGCAGGAATTTTTTTGCTTGATATTGGTGTGCAGGCTATACAAGTCACTAACATTGCCAGAATTTACAGCCTTGATGAAACCTCTAACAGCCGCATTAATACGATTTACATGACCTGCTATTTTATAGGTGGTGCTACTGGTACAGCAGCGGGTCTTTATTGTTTTCATAAGGGAGGATGGTCTTTGGCAACCTGGCAAATGATGGCGTTTGTAGTTGCTATTTTAATAATTTTAATTGTCAATTTGCGACGAAACAAACTGCAATAAAGAAATAATTATTATATCGTTTAAAAACGTTGACATAATAAATATTCCTTAAAGCGCAAATGCCAAATTCCTTTTTTCCTGAAACCGTAAATTATAAAAAAGCATTTCTGGCATTTTTGCGAAATGATTTTATGTAAAAGGAAGAGAGTATTTAGTGTCATTTGTACACTTATTTTTTGTTTTGTTTTTATTACTAAAATAAATGCTCAAACCCCTACTCTAACTCCTGCCCAAAAACTCGTTACATCAACTGCTGAAGATTCTTTAAATGCAGGAAGCAATAAAAACAAAACGGTTGTATCGGGCTATGGTTCTGCTTTCTATCAAAGAGATTTCAATAGAAGAGTTTCTACAGCTACACTGGAGCGTGCAGTGTTATTTGTTGGTCACCAATTCAGTCCTAAGATTTCCTTTTTTTCTGAGCTTGAAGTGGAAAATGCAAAAGTGGCCGAAGGTGAGATAGGCAGTGGCGAAATAACTATGGAGCAGGCTTATTTAAAATTTAATTTCAATGAAAGACAATACTTAGTGGCAGGCTTGTTTGTGCCACGCATAGGTATATTAAATGAAAATCACTTGCCTGTAAATTTTAATGGTGTAGAACGACCTTTTGTTGAAACCTTCATCATTCCGGCAACATGGAGAGAGCTTGGGATTGGCTTCTATGGGTCGTTGCAAAATGCACCCGTTAACTACACCATAGCAATTTTGAATGGATTGAACAGTGCGGGTTTTCAACATGGAACTGGCATTCGTGACGGACGTGCAGAAGGAAGCAATGCTCCTGCAAATAATATTGCTGTTACTGCATCACTTCAATATTTATGGAGCGATTTTAAGTTCCAGGTTTCCGGATACGCCGGCGGCACAGTGGGCTTAAGCCAGAGAAGTGCAGACAGCCTTGGGCTTAGCAGCGGTGGCTTTGGCACGCCTATTTATCTTGGCGAAGCAGACGTTCAATACAATAAAAATGGAATTAGAATAAAAGCATTAGGAGCCTATATCGCTTATCCTGATGCGGGCTCTGTAAATGCGGCATATAACAACAACCTTTCAACATCAATGTATGGAGCTTACGCAGAAGTTGGATATAATTGGCTTCATTCAAAACAAACAGCAGCCCAATTTATAACGTTTGCCCGCGGTGAGATGCTTGACATGAATGCTTCTATTCCACAAGGCAAAGCCATTTATGATGGCACAGAAAAACAAACCCATATTATTGCAGGCTTTGGTTATTTGCCTTTGCCGAATGTGGTTATAAAAGCTGATGTGCGAATATTAAACACAGGAGCGCAAAATCCTGCTTTGGTGATTAATCCTCCGCCAAACGCTTTGCCGTACAGGCAAACAAATGAATTTCTAAATGTGGGTATTGGCTATTCTTTTTAAAATTTAATTATGCAGAGAAGAAAATTCATACAATCCTCTTGTAACTTTTGCATGCTGGCCGCAGCCGGTTACTTGCTTTCTGATCTTGCTTCATGCAGCCCTGCTGCCATGAAAACTTTGCAAACTGACGTAAACAATAATATTGTTTCAGTACCAATAAGTTCAATTAATTCGTCTGGCTTGCAGATCATACATCCGAAAGGTTCTTATTATAACATTGCTGTTCAAAAAAAATCCGATAACACTTATGAAGCATTATTACTGCAATGCACCCACCAGGAAAATCAACTTACAGTAACTGCTAATGGCTTTACCTGCAGTCTTCATGGAAGCCAGTTTGATAAAGACGGCAATGTTACACATGGGCCTGCAGCAGAGCCGCTACAACGTTATAAAACTAATATTGACAAGGGAAACTTGTTAATATATATTAACTCATAAGTATGTTTAGAAATAAACGGTTACTAATCTTATCATTCGCTATAGCAGTCGTTTCCTGTCATAAAGCAGATGTTTCAACCGTTTCCGCAGATTTTTCAACCACTGAAAAAACGGTTATCACGGATTTTGCAAATAACACTGCGCTGCCGCAATATAGCAACCTGGTGAGTGCTGCCGTATTATTGAATAGCAGTATTCAAAATTTAACTTCATCCCCAACCGATGGAAATCTTGCCGATGCACAATTATCATGGAAAAATATTCGCGGCATTTGGGAACAATGCGAGGGATTTTTAATAGGCCCCGTTGAGGATAATGATTATGATCCAAATACCGACACATGGCCAACGGATTATACTCAAATGGATTCTTTACTGGCGAGCTCCAATCCTTTGCAGTTAAGCGATGTCGCAGCATTACCTCAAACATTACGCGGTTATCATCCTATAGAATATTTAATCTTTGGAATCGGTGCTTCAAGAAAAGCTGCAGATATTACTGCAAGAGAAAAACAATATCTTACAAGCCTTGCAGGCGATATTCTTTACAATAATGTTCAACCATTATACGAAAGCTGGGCTGGTTCTTCCAGTTATGCTGAACAGATAATTAATGCGAGTAACGGCAGCTCAGTCTATAGTTCCCGAAAGGATTTATTCCTGGCAATCGTTGGCTCTATGAGCGATATATGCAATGAAGTCGGTACAGAAAAAATGTATGATCCATACATTGCAAAAGATTCTTTTCTTACTGAATCGCCTTATTCAGGCAATACCCTCATTGATTTTAAAAGTAACATTATTGGTGTAAGAAATGTATATCTGGGATTAAATGGACATACCGGCATTAAAGATCTTATTGCTTCAAAAAATAAAAGCCTCGATAACCAGGTTCAATCTCAGCTTACAACCGCAATTAATTCTTTTGATAATATTACCGAGCGGTATGAAGAAGCAATCTTTACTCAACGTGTGCAGATAGAACAAACCATGCAGCAGCTTGCAACATTAAAGGGTTTACTTGATAATGATATTACTTCTTTTATTACTCAAAATGTGAAGGATTAGGGTATGAAGAAACTTTTTGTTGTAACAGGCTTAATTGTTTTTGTAATTGTATTTAATATGTGCCATAAAGCAGATGTTTTTCCGGAGGCTGGCTATGATGAACGGCTGAGCGGCGGTGTTGCCACTACATTTGATGCAACGTCAAAAGCCTTTGGAGATATAGTAAGCGGCCTGAATGCACGTGATGAAAAGGTTCACGAAATTGGAGATGAAACATTCGGACAAACATTTGTTGCGCCACCTGCTATAAAGTTTACAGGCCTTGGTCCTATTTACAATAATGTATCTTGTATAAACTGTCATCGCAATGATGGCGAAGGTATACCTACAGCAGGCTTTAGCAACTCCGGCTTATTATTTCGTACAAGCATTCCAGGCACTGATAATCATGGCGGCCCTAATCCTATCCCTGGCTTTGGTGTTCAGTTTCAAGATAAAGCAGTAATAGGCGCACAGCCGGAAGCAAACATTAATATAACATATACCGATGTAACAGTTACCTATCCGGATGGCTCAACGGTTATTTTACATAAACCTGATTACACAGTTCAAAATCCTTACACTTTTTTGCCTGTTAATTCTTTTCTTTCTCCAAGACTTGCGCCTCCAATGGTTGGCCTTGGCTTGCTGGAAAAAATTCCCGAAAGCACTATACTTTCGTTTCAGGATCCTAACGATATAAACGGAGATGGCATTACAGGAAAAGCTAATTATGTTTTTGATTCAGTAGATGACAAAATAGAAATTGGAAGATTTGGATGGAAGTGTAATTCCGCTACATTATTAATGCAGATAGCGTCTGCCTATTTACAGGATATGGGAATAACGAGCTATGCACTTACTAAAGAAAGCGCTTATGGCCAGTCACAAATGAGTGCTGTGCATGGCGACGTATATCCTGAACTCGCAGATAGCTTATTAAATTTTGTTTTATTTTATGTGAAAACATTAGCTGTGCCAGCAAGAAGAAATGTTACAGATGCAACAATAAAGCATGGCGAAAATTTATTTACACAAATTAATTGCTCAGGATGTCACAGACCAACTATACAAACAGGAATTGATGAAACAGCACCTTATTTAAGCAACCAGCGCATTCATCCTTACACTGATCTTTTATTGCATGATATGGGTAATGACCTTGCAGATGGACGCCCGGATTTTCTTGCCACAGGCAAAGAATGGCGAACAGCACCGCTTTGGGGAATAGGGCTTTTTTCTATTACAAACGGAACGCCTTATTATTTGCATGATGGCCGGGCCAATAGCGTTGAAGAAGCTATATTGTGGCATGGCGGGGAAGCCGGACAATCTAAAGAAAAGTTTATGAATCTTTCTGCTGCAGATAGAATTGCATTGCTTCAGTTTTTAAAATCGTTATAAAAATTTCTGTTTGATTGGTGTATTCTATTTTTACAGATTTGTTTAATTTTTTTATAAAATAATTTTTTGAAAAAAGCTATTCTTTCCTTGGGGGGCAATATGGGTAATGTTTCTGAAGCATTTACCAAGGCTGAAAAAGAAATAGAAAAGTTTATTGGAAAAATCATAAAGGAATCTTCGGTATATAAAACAGAACCATGGGGAAACAAAGAGCAGCAATTTTTTTTAAACAAGATTATCATTGCTGAAACGAAATGTAGTCCAACCGATTTGCTTAAATATATTTTAATCATAGAAAAACAGCTTCGAAGATATCGAGAGAAAGACAATCAATATGCTCCAAGAACCATAGATATTGATATTCTTTTTATGGATGATATAATTATAAATACCGAACAGCTTATCATTCCTCATCCGAGGCTACACCTGCGAAACTTTGTGCTGGTGCCGCTTTCACAGATTGCTCCTAATTTTATTCATCCGGTTCTACATAAAAAAATAAAGAGTCTTTTAGAAAATAGCCCGGATAATTCTTTTGTGGAAAAATTATAGTTACTTGCTAAATGATACCGCTTTCACTAAAATCCTGTAAAATTCTGATCCATTCCATAAAAAATCACAAAATCTGATATCAGTCAACTTCTCTTTTTTCCACTCTTATAAACACCCGCAAGATTCTTTTTTAATATTTATAGATCTCTTAAATACTATTCTTGCAGATATACTTTATTAAGCCGTTGAGCGAGTTTTATAAATGGAAAAAAAAGGTAAGCGCTTTTGCTACACCATCTTCGTTATTTGAATCTGTTACGTAATCTGCTATTGCTTTTATATCATCCGGTGCATTTCCCATGGCTATGCCGGCGCCCGCAAACTCTATCATTTCTTTATCATTATAATTATCACCGATAGCAATCACTTCGCTTCTTTCAATATTATATTTATCCATTAGAAATTGAATTGCTTTTACTTTAGAAGCATCTATATTCATTACTTCAAGATACCTAGGCTGGGATTTATAAATGTTTAGCTTGCCTGCATATACGCTCAGTAACTTTTGCTCTGCAAGTGCAATATCATTTTCATTACCTGCTATCAATATTTTATTTGGGCCGGTATTATTTATTTGCCAGTAATTCTTTATTTGTTCAAAGGGCCGTATAATAATTTTTACATCTGTTATCCGCTGCTCTTTTTTTGTAAGCTCATCTTCTGAAATCGCAAACCATTCCATTTGAGAATAGAACATTGCAGATAAATTGCAATGCCTTACTTGTTCATAAACATTTTCAGCGTCGTTAACCGCTATTGTTTTCTGGTAAATGATTTCATTATTATAAAAAATGTAGCTGCCATTGAGACTTACTACGGGTACATCATCTTTAATAATGTCTTTTATTAAATGTGCAATACCATGTAATGGCCTTGCGGATACTATAACTACTAAAATACTTTTATTGGTAAGTTGCTGTATTACTTTTTTATTCCACTCGCTTATGCTATGATCTTTCTTTAATAATGTTCCATCCATATCTATAAATACTGCACGATACATTATTATTCTATTTTACAAAATCTAATGAGATTTGAAAAGTACAATCACTAAGAAAACGCTAGCTCGTTTGAAAGGAACTTAGTAAACTCTATAGACGTGAAGCCGCTAATAAGAACTTTATAGAGCCATGCAAATTCAGAAAACACAGAAATACGAAAGGACTCAAATGAAGATAAGGCTATACAAAATACAGTTATGCCTTGACTTATAATGTTCAAGCCACATTCATATAAGATGATATTTCAACAGCTGGTATGGAACTCTTTAATGCATTGAAAGTGGCAAGGAAATTTTCTACATTTTTTTTATCTTTTCCAAACTCAATGCTTCTTATGTTTCTCGACCTGCTAAGTAATTTCGCTGAACTATCATTAAGTTGCAATTGTATTTCTGCATTCCAATTAAAAACTCCGTTAGTTGTGTAAGCAGTAAATCCTCGTTCTGTAACATTGCCAAATGTCCAGCCTAAAGATTTAGATGTTTCTATAGCAAGATCAAGAAATTGTCCTTTGGAAATGCCATGTATCGGCACCTCTTCGGAATGGTTTTGTGTAAAAGTAGAGTTCATGTTAGGGTTGTGTACTGTAAAAGTATTGAGAAGAAAAAACAAAATATCAATCAATTTAATATCTTATTCTTTCTCTTCAAAAAAATTGTACGACACAAAACTCTTGCCAGTAAATCGTTTCAGAGAAATAATCCATTATCGCCAACTTCTTTTGAATGTGTAAAATAATAAAGCACCATTAGTTCATAGGATTTGCAATCATCGATATTTCATTTGTTGTTCTTGGTACTTTTGTAATAATGAAATCAACAATAACATTTCTTAAAACGTATTTTTTAATTGCAATTTTTTGCGCAGCTTGTTTTTTTCCTTTGGCGCAAAAAAATATCAACCATTCGTTCCATGTAGTTCCTCTCGGTGTAAAAGGTGGTATTGATGAAAGTAACTTATCTGCTTATATGGTAGCGCCCACCACATCCGACAATTATGTTTGTCTTGATGCAGGCACATTATATTATGGCATTGAAAAAGCTATTGCAAATAAAGTTTTCAGAACAACTCCGGAAGAGGTAATTAGAAGAAACATAAAAGCATATCTCATTTCCCATGCACATCTTGACCATCTGGCAGGGCTTATAATTAATTCGCCGGATGATACTGCAAAAAATATATATGCTTTGCAAAGTTGCATTCAAACTATGACCACTCATTATTTTACCTGGCAAAGCTGGGCAAACTTTGCCGATGCAGGAGAACCGCCTCTTTTAAAGAAATATTCTTATAAAACGTTGCAGCCTGATAGCATTATCAATATACAAAATACGACTATGAGTGTGCAAGCTTTTATTTTAAGCCATGCTAATTTGCAAAGCACAGCTTTTTTAATTAGAAGCAATAATGCGTACCTTCTTTATCTTGGAGATACCGGGGCGGATACAATTGAAAAGAGTAATAATCTCTACAAGCTATGGGAGAATGTAGCGCCATTAATAAGAACGAAACAGCTTAAAAGCATTTTTATTGAAACTTCTTTTCCTGATAATCAATCGAACCAATTATTATTCGGCCATCTTACACCGAAGTTGCTTATGAAAGAAATGGAAAGACTTGAAACCCTTGCAGGGAAAGGTTCTTTACGAGGATTTAGTGTTGTGATAACTCACATGAAACCGCCTCAAAAAAATATTAATCTTATAAAAAAAGAATTAGTAAAAGAAAATGTTATTAGACTGCATCTTATTTTCCCTGAACAAGGAAGCGCATTAGATCTTTAATGTTAATTGGCTTTACTCATTGCGCGATTGGTGAGCGCATTAAAATAGAAATTCTTTTCATGGCATGTTTCAATAGCTTCAATAATCATTTCGCAGTCGGAAGTTTTAGTAAGATAGCTATTGGCACCGAGTTCCATAAGTTTTGTTATCATGCTTTTATCATCCATCATGGTAAGCATAATCACTTTTATATCAGGGTACAGTTTTTTAAGTTGTGGTAATGTAACTATACCATCCATTACCGGCATTTGTATGTCCAGCAACACTACATCGGGATGGATATCTTTAAGCATGTTTAAAAGAAAAGAACCATTGTCGGCTTCAGCTATTACTTTGATGCTATTCTTGTAAGATAAAGCTGCTTTTACACCAGCTCGGTATAAGACATGGTCGTCTGCAATTATTACATTGATTACTCTCTTTTCTGGCGATATCATTGGGTTTAAGATATTGGATTATATATTCAAAGTTGAGTCTATAAAATGATTAAAAAAAGAGGATAAATACTGAATTTTGGCCATAGTATTTATACGGTAATTAATATCAATGATTTAGGTTCTGCTATAAGAAATTTTAATGTGGCAAACTCAAAAGCAACTTGATCATCTCTTGTTTCAGATGCATGATTCTTTGCATAATATCGTTCCCTTGTTTAGTTATATTTTTGAATAGATCTGTTACCTGACGCCTTTTGTAGTTGTATGATAGTTGTTCGGTACTTGTTCGGTAGTTGTTCGGTCTCAGAAAGCGAAGAAGCAGCAATTAAATTGCATCGAACTAATATTCAGAATAGAATACCGGTGGCTGGAGGGTAGCGACGGGAATAATGACAATTAAAGTAAACTTTTTTTATAATTAGCTCTTCCTAATAACAGGATAAATAAAATTTGCGCTGACATAAGCAAGCCAAAGTATTTCTACACTTCCAGAAATATAACATGTCAGATTTATTTTTATAGAGTCAATTTTTAGGCAATAGTTGATCTTTTAAATCTTAAGAAATTATTAATTTTTTTTTGTTACAATTAAATTTCTCCTTAGATTGCAAATCTAAAAAAATTTAACACTTTACTAATTCCTTGATTATGAGAAAAAAACTTCTGCTCAGTGGGTTGTTTACAATTTTTTGTTTTCTTCAAATGATGGCACAAAGGTCGGTAACTGGCAAGGTAACCGATGCAACAGGAAAGGGCCTATCAAATGCTTCAGTTACTGTGCGGGGAACCAATACTGGTGCCAATACAGATGACAACGGCAATTTCACTATCTTACTTCCTAAGGGGAAAAATACATTATCTGTAAGCTCAATAGGCTATGAAGCGCAAGATGTAAGAGTAACTAGTGATAATGTAAATGTTACTTTAAGCTCACGCACCACTACATTGAATGATGTAGTAGTAACAGGCTATGGCACCCAAAGAAAAAAGATATTTCAGGTTCTGTGGCCATTGTAGATGTTTCAGATGCAAAAAAAATTCCAGTTACGAGTTCTGAACAATTATTACAGGGACAGGCTTCCGGGGTTACAGTAATTAACTCAGGTGCTCCTGGCGCCGCAAGTACAGTATTTGTTCGTGGTATTTCCAACTTCGGACATACGCAGCCTTTGTATGTAATAGATGGCGTTCAGACAGGAGATATGTCAAATATAAATCCAAATGATATAGAAAGCATTTCAGTATTAAAGGATGCAGGTGCCGCTGCAATTTATGGAATCTCCGGGGGCAACGGGGTAATAATAGTTACCACTAAAAGAGGACATGCAGGTAAAGCTACTATAAGTTACGATGGCTATTATGGCAGGCAAGCACCTCTTTCGGGAAATGTATGGCATCTTATGAGTCCTGAACAACAATCAGAGCTCGCTTTTAGGGCAAATGATGCGGCTACAGAAGCATTGTATCCAGGGGGTGCGGGTGTAATACCGACATATGGCTACCACGGCAATACTGCAGCAGGCGCTTTTGGAGCCGCTGGCGTTACCAGCGATACTGCTATATTGAAATATTATCATTTTGATGCAGCAAACCCAAACAATGATTTCCTGATACAACAATTTGCTACCGGTGCTGGTACCGACTGGTTTCATGAGGTTTTTAAAAATGCTCCTGAACAGTCACATACTATCACTGCAAGTGGCGGCGGAGATAAGAGTACTTACTTATTTTCCGTAAACTATCTTGATCAGGAAGGTACGCTTACCAATAATTATGAGAGAAGGTATTCCGCACGCATGAATACTAATTTTAACGTGAAAAATCATATTCGATTTGGGGAAAATGCTTATATAACTTATAAGTCAAATGAGGGGGGATATAATGGTAGTCAGCAACAGGAAGGTGGTTCAATTGCATATACCTTCCGCGAAATGCCTATTATTCCTGCACACGATATCGGCGGAAATTATGGCGGCGGATTTGACGGCCCTACTGGTGAGCCATTAGGCAATGGTAGCAATCCGCTGGCTCTTGTTGAAAGGACAGCGAATGATCGCGCACATTATGTATTGGCACAAGGCAATTTTTTTGCCGAAGCTGATGTGCTAAAATATTTTACTTTGCATACTAGCTTCGGAGTTAATTTATATAATCAGTATTATTATTATTATACTCATAACACTTACGAAGATTACGAAAGCCATACCAGTCCGAATGGTGAACTGGAGGATGACCAGATAAGCTATAACTATAACTGGACAAATACCATTACGTATAAAGAGGTGTTTGGAAAGCATAATATTCAAGTGTTGGCTGGCTTTGAGCAAAAAGCGAACGGCGGAAGAGAAGTGCAGGCATCCGCGCAAAGTTTCTTTTCTCTTGATCCTAATTATGTGCAGCTTCAGTATGGTACCCCGGTTAACGCTCCGCTTAGTTATATTTATCAGCCGAGTTCAACCGAATCTTTTTTTGGCAGGTTAGATTATGTCTATAACGATAAGTATATTCTTGGTGCTACAGTACGGCGTGATGGATTTTCTATATTTTATCCTGGACATCAGTGGGGCACTTTTCCTTCTGTTTCTTTGGGCTGGAGACTATCGCAGGAAGACTTCCTGAAAAGCGTTACCTGGCTAAATAATCTGAAAATAAGAGGCAGTTATGGCGAAGCAGGAAATAATGGTAATATAGGTGGTACTAATGCATATTCAACTTTTTCATCTGGTACTGGTGCTTCTTATTATGGTATTGGTGGCGGGGTTTCATCTATCAGTCAAGGGTTTTTTCAAAATCAGTTAGGCAACCCTAATGTAACATGGGAGACGGATAAAATCACCAACATAGGGCTGGATGTAACTTTATTTAACCATCTTGATATTACGGCCGAATGGTATAAAAAAGCAATTAGCGGCCTGTTATTTACAGATCCAGCTACAGTTTATGTAGGAGGGGCTACGCATCCCCAAATAAACATAGGTGATGTTCAAAATAAGGGAATAGATGCTTCCGCCAATTATCATACTAATATAGGAAGGAATGTTACCTTTGGTATAGGTGCGAATGTAACCACTTACAAAAGTTTGATCACATCTATTCCGGGTTCTGGTTATTTTGATTTTGGAGGTGTAAGAGCCCTGGCTTCTACTTCCAACGTAGTAAGAAACCAGGTAGGGCATCCAATTGGCGAATTTTTTGGTTTTGTTACCGAGGGAATTTACCAGAGCACAGCTGATACTGGCAAAGTTCCTTCCTATCAAGGTGCAGCAGCAGGATCCTTTATATATAAAGACGTAAATGGTGATGGAAAGATTGATGCTAATGACCGTACTTTTATTGGAAACCCCAATCCTAAATTTACTTATGGTTTAAACCTGAACGCCAGTTACAAAGGATTTGACCTTTCTGTTGTGTTATATGGTTCTTATGGTAATAAGGACTTTAATTATGTAAAATATTGGACGGATTTTTATAGTACATTCCAGGGCGGTAAAAACCTCGATTTATATAACAAGGCTGCCATAGTTTCAAATGGGGTGGTAACTAATCCCGGAGCTACCTTGCCTTCAGCTTCTTTCAATCAGGATTTGGGTTCCAGTGCATACAGTACTTTTTATGTTGAAAATGGATCTTTCCTGAAATGCCGTGTAGCGCAATTGGGATACACTATTAGGCCTTCTATGTTAAAAAATATTGGTGTTGATAAACTGCATTTTTATGTGCAGGTTACCAATCTTTTCACTATTACGAAGTATAGCGGGCTTGATCCAGAATTGGTTCCGTCTCTTAGTAATAATGGCAATGGTGTAAACCAAAGTGCAGCTTTCGGTATAGATTATGGATCATATCCTAATAATCAAAAGCAATATATTTTGGGAGTTAATTTATCATTTTAATAAAACAATAAGTTAAATAGTATAGTATGAAAAAAAGTTATTATAAATTTATTACGATAGGCGCCTTGGCTGCCGTCACACTTATTTATTCTTGCAAGAAATTTCTTGACAAGGCACCGGTAGGTTCTCTTAAGCCAAGAGGTTCTTGCCAGTAAGGCGGGTGTGGATGACTTGCTCATAGGAGCTTATTCCTACCTGGATGGTTATTCGAATATAAATGGAACTACCTCCTGGGAATCCGGCATTGATAACTGGTCTTATGGTGGTATTGCTTCTGATGACGCATATAAAGGCTCTAATACTACTGACCAGGGAACAGCCGCTCCAATTGAAAACCACTCTCTTGATCCTTCTAATGAGTATCTTGGGGAAAAGTGGTCTGCTTTTTATAGTGCTGCGCAGCGTGCCAATGACGTTATCAGGGAAGTACCTCTTGTTACGGATGGATCTGTAACTACTGAATATGCAGCTGAAGTAATTGGAGAAGCAAGATTTTTGAGAGGAGTTTATCATTTAGAGGTGGCAAAATTATGGAGAAATGTGCCTTTTGTAAGTGATTCCGTTAGTTATGCCAACGGTAACTATATCTTGCTAATCCCGGTCCTATTTGGGATAAAATAGAGGGAGATTTCATCGCAGCAATGGCTGTATTACCTAAAACTCAAAGCGATGTAGGACGAGCAAATTATTATGCTGCAGAAGCACTGTTGGCGAAGACATATATGTTTGATCATAATTATACTGCAGCTTTGCCTCTTTTAACAGACTTAATCAATAATGGAACAACAGCTAAAGGAACCAAATATGGTTTAGGTGCTTTTGAAGATAACTTTGATCCAGCTAAAAGGAATGGGCCAGAAGCGGTGTTCCAGGTGCAAATGACAGCTAATGACGGTTCAGGAGGTCAAAATGGTGATGAAGGTGAAGTTTTGAATTTCCCGGCAGGTACGGCTAGCTCATCCGACAGGCTGTTGCGGTTTTTATCAGCCTTCTTATTCACTGGGAAACGCCTATAAAGTGGATGCCAATGGCTTGCCGATGCTCGGTACTACCACAGTTAGTGTAGCAGATTTTAATTCAGATGGAAAGACTACGTCCACAGTGAGTGCTGATTTGCCTAATTACGATCTTGTAAACCTGAAAAATGATCATGGGCTTACTCCGACGGATCCTTTTACTCCTCCTACTGATGCGCTTGATCCCCGTATTGACTGGACTTTGGGACGCAGAGGTATTCCCTATTTGGACTGGGGATTATGTGGCGGCGAGGCTTGGTCACGCGGTGATATTGTTCCATACAATCCTATTAAGAATTCTTATTATCAAAGTGAATATGCGACAACGGTTGATAATGGCCAGGGATGGGCACAAAACCAAAATGTAGCAAATAATTATAATTTGGTTCGTTTTGCAGATGTGATATTATGGAGAGCGGAATGTGAAGTGGAGACGAATGATCTTGTTTCTGCACAGGCCGATGTAAATATGGTAAGAAACAGAATGGCTGCTCATCCGGAATACTGGGTGCATACTTTTGTAGATAATAGCAATCCGTCTGCAGGGTTTACTACTACACCCGCTGCTAATTATAAAATAGGTTTATATGGCACCGTGCCTTCGACCAGTTTTGCTACAAATGGTCAGGCCTATGCCCGTGAAGCTGTACACATGGAAAGGCAGCTTGAGTTGGCTATGGAAGGGCACCGTTTCTTTGATCTGCAGCGCTATGATGGGCTATATGGAGGCCCTGAACCTAAAGGATATATGGCTGCCATCCTCAACAATTATATTAAAGCGGATACCCGAATATCTAATCCTGTTTTAAACGCTCATTCGTTCACAGCAAATAAAAATGAGCTGTATCCTATACCACAAGGTGATATCGATCAGGACGAAGGTAAATTGAAGCAAAATCCCGGATATTAAAATATAATTAAAAATTCAGGAAGGGTGGTGAGCATAATCATCACCCTTTTTTATTTAAAGTATTTTAGGCTCGCAGGATAAAATTGTTATTATCCTGTGTCTTATGATAATTATAGAACAATTTAAAATAATGAAAATTTATTGTTTCATTTATTTATCCCTTCTCTTATTATGCGGTACTTCCTGCAAGAAAACGTCAACACTTTTTAGACAAATACCTTCAAGTTATTCGGGAATAACGTTTAATAACAAAATTGTTGAAAGTGATTCTTTGAACCCCATTAATCATACTAATATTTATAACGGTGGAGGAGTAGGAATTGGTGATTTTAATAATGATGGATTGCCTGATATATATTTTACAGGAAATACTGTTTCTAATAAGCTTTATTTAAATAAGGGTAAGTTACATTTTGAGGATATAACAGAAGAAGCTAAAGTCAGTGGTGAAGGAAGATGGTGCAGGGGCGTGTCCGTTATAGATATAAATAATGATGGATGGATGGATATTTATGTTTGTGTTTCAATGGAAAAAGACCCCCAAAAGAGGCAAAATCTTTTATATATAAACCAGGGGCTTGATAAGAATGGTGTACCTGTATTTAAAGAAATGGCAAGGGAATATGGGCTTAATGATACAACTTATTCTACTATGGCTGCCTTTTTTGATTATGACAACGATGGTGACTTAGATATGTACCTTGTGGTAAACGAAATTCAGGATAATAGCAATCCATCTGTTTATCGCCCTAAAATAGTAAATGGAAGTTTTCCAAGTACAGGCAGATTGTACAGAAACGACTGGGA
This sequence comes from uncultured Chitinophagaceae bacterium, assembly GCA_963823975.1. GTDB lineage: Bacteria > Bacteroidota > Bacteroidia > Chitinophagales > Chitinophagaceae > Ginsengibacter. Next base: position 465,576 of record CAWGNP010000002.1, read on the forward strand.
TAGTGCTTTAAAACATCCCGTATTTCACGATGTATCAAAGCAGGCAGGTATTACTATCGAAGGTTATGGTCATAGTGTGAATATTGCAGATTTTAATAAGGATGGCTGGAAAGATATTTTTGTAACCAACGATTTTATTTCAAATGATATTTTATATATCAATAATCATGATGGCACTTTTACTGACAAGGCCTCTTCTTATTTCAAACACACTTCGGCAAATGGAATGGGACAGGATGTAATTGATATCAATAATGATGGCTTGGCGGATGTTGTTGAGCTGGATATGAACCCGGAGGACAACTACAGAAAAAAAATGATGCTGGGATCTAATAGTTATCAAAGTTATTTAAATAATGATTTTTATGGATACCAATATCAATATACAAGAAATTCACTTCAATTAAATGAAGGAAAGCGGGTTACTGAAAACGATTCTATAGGTGATCCTGTTTTTAGTGATGTCGGCTTTCTTGCAGGCATTTCTGCAAACTGACTGGAGCTGGTGTCCATTGGTTGCAGATTTTGATAATGATGGATGGAGAGATATAATTATAACTAACGGCTATCCAAGAGATGTAACAGATCACGATTTTATAAGTTTTCGTCAAAGAACTTCTACTATTGCAAGCTTGCAATATACTTTGGGTCAAATACCAACTGTTAAACTTCATAATTATGCATTTCATAATAACGGAGATCTGACATTTGATAACGTAACCAACCACTGGGGTATGCAGGAGCCCACCTTTTCAAACGGAGCTGTATATGTTGACCTGGATAATGACGGTGATTTGGATATGGTAATCAATAATATCAATGATGAAGCATCCGTTTATGAAAATACTTTAATGGATGATGAAAAAAAACATCCGAATTATTTAGCCGTTCGGTTGCAAGGTGACACATTAAACAGGAATGGTCTTGGTACTATATTAGAACTGCATTACGATGGCGGTAAGCAGCAAGTGTATGAGCAAAGTCCTTATAGAGGCTATCTTTCCACTATGCCAATAGAGCCCCATTTTGGCTTGGGAATTATATCTCTTGTTGATTCATTAATAGTAAAATGGCCAAATGGCAAAGAGCAAATATTACAGCATGTGCCTGCAAACCAGCTTGTAAAAGTAAATATAAAGGATGCAGATATTGCTTATTCTTTTTCTAATAATTTGATTGATTCTGCTGCTTTATTTAAAGAGATAACTGATTCTGTAAACATACATTACAAGCATCAGTATAAAGATTTCATCGATTTTAATTTGCAAAGAACGTTGCCTCATAAATTTTCGGAATATGGACCTGCACTTGCAGTAGGAGACGTGGATGGTAATGGTCTTGACGATATCATTACGGGCGGTTCTTATTCATATAGCGCGCAAGTATTTTTACAGCAGGCAAATGGAAAATTTATACAAAAAAATTTATTGTCTCCAAAAGATACGCTTAATAAAAAAAGAGAAGACGAAGGCATCTTATTATTCGATGCAGATGGCGATGGCGATCTTGATTTATATATTGCAAGTGGAGGTTATAATTCTTTACACAATACCGATGCATATCAAGATAAACTATATCTTAATGATGGAGAAGGTAATTTCACCGAAGACTCATCGGCATTGCCCAAAAATTTCACTAGTAAATTTTGTGTGAGAGCAATAGACTATGATAAAGATGGGGATCTTGATCTTTTTGTATCGGGAAGAGTTGACCCAGCTAATTATCCTAAATCTGTATCAAGTTTTATTTTTAGAAACGATACAAAGAACGGACATGTAAAATTTACCGATGTTACGGATTCCGTGGCACCTGCACTAAAGAATATTGGCTTGGTATGCGATGCAATCTTTACTGATTTTGATAATGACGGATGGGATGACCTTATTTTGGCCGGCGAATGGATGCCCATTACTTTTTTGAAGAATGATAAGGGTGTTTTTAAGGATGTTACAAATGCTGCCGGATTAACTAATAAAACTGGCTGGTGGAATACTATTGCCAGCGGTGACTTTGATAATGATGGTGACATAGATTATATTATTGGAAATCTTGGAAAAAACTCTTTTTACCAGGCAAATAATCAATATCCTGTTGGCATCATAGCAAAGGATTTTGATAAAAACGGGACTTATGATGCTTTTCCCTGGACATATCTTCCGGCATCTCAAACGGATACTGAAAGAAAAAGATTCCCTGCGCAGTCGAGGGATGACATTCTCAAGCAAATGATTGGTATAAGAAAGCGGTATGAAAATTATAAATCGTTTGCAAATGCAACAATGGATTCTATTTTTCCTGCAAGCGACCTTACGGGTGCACAGCAATTGCAGGCAAATTTTCTTTCGTCTGCTTATCTTAGAAATGATGGCAATGGAAAGTTTACTTTAATACCATTGCCTGCCCAGGCACAGTTCTCGATGCTTAATGGACTTTCTGTAAATGATTATGATGGCGATGGAAATCCGGATGTGCTTATTAATGGAAATGATTTTGGAACGGAGACAACTTTAGGAAGATACGATGCATTGAACGGGCTTATGTTGAAAGGAGATGGCAAGGGAAATTTTACACCTTTGTCTATTATGCAAAGTGGCATTTATATACCTGGCAATGGGAAGGCTTTAGCATCACTCAAAAGCTCTAAAAATAAATGTCTTATAGCGGCAAGTCAAAATAAGGGACCCTTAAAAATTTTTGAACTTAAGGCATCAAGAAAGTTTATTGCACTCCAAACTTTTGATGAAAGTGTTGTCATTAATTATAAAAATGGTAAGAAGCAAAAACAGGAGATTGGCTATGGTTCCTCTTTCCTTTCCCAATCTGGCAGATACATTATTCTCAATGGTACTGAGGCTTCGGTAGAAATAAAAAACAGCAAGGAACAAGTGCGTATTATTGATTTGAAATAGTTTTACTATTTGTCCTCAATGTGTTTGGGAAAGTTTTGCCTGATAAAAAATCCTTAGTTGCATCAGCATAAGTTGTTATAAAATGTGTTCGCAACATTTGTGCTACAGGCTTCTCACTATCCTGTAATTTTAATACTATCGATTTTGATATTTGTTTTGGCATGTGGCAATCAATGCAATTGGCACTAAGATTTATGTTTTTCTCAGTATTTATTTTACAAAATGTACCATGTTCCTGATTATGGCACGTCATGCACTTTTGAGAATATAATGCAATGTTTTCTCTAGCATCATTATGCGGGCTATGGCAAGTTATGCAAGTCATATTTGAACTTATTTTAAAGCATTTGCTTTTAACAAGAAGCCCATATTGATTTCCATGCACATCGATGCTCCCATTATTCGCAAAATTGTTTTTCATGAAGTAATTACTTAATGTATCTCCCGGCATAAAACTAAATGCCGGCTTAATATCTTTCATATTCCCAGCATGACATTGAGCACAAAGATCAAGTGATTGCTGTCTCGAAAAAGTACGAGGATTGATAATATATTTTCCAGTTGTTGCCTGCGGATTTTCAGTTTGATATTGAACATGTTTTTCTGCCGGGCCATGGCATCTTTCGCAACTTATACCGTAAATAATTTCGCGATGATCGAATTCTTCCTGGTTCTTAAAGTAAGAAGAAGTTGGAGTTGTGTGAACATAGGTGCTGTGACATTCAAAACATTTCGAATTAATAGCGCGGGTAAAAACGATGCGATTCAAATCACCAGGGCTTTTTGCCCAGCTATCTGCAGACGCCAAATAAGAAACCGGTAATTGAAATAGGAAATTATTTTGCCACCATAGATAGGTTTGGCCTCTCGTCCCAGAGCCTATTATTACATCGAAACGCCTGGCTTGTGTTTCAATGCCACCGCTATTTTCAACCTGGTAATAACCGCTATCTCTTTTTTCCATTGATATAAAAAGATCAGGGTTGTATCGAAAAACATTTTTACCTGTTTCAAAACTTCCTTTAATATTATTTTCAGAAACGGCCTGAGAGGTTAGGAAATGCCCTGTCGGAATAAAACTATCGTAAATCTGCTTATGACACTTTGCGCATGTTACTGAACCAACAAATTGCGAAAATTTATCATCGGCTTTGTTTGCTTCTTCATCGTTTTTACTGGTATTATCTATACATTTAGTGAAAATAAAACATGATAAAATAATGAGTAAGGTTATAAATAAAGAACTTCGTAAATTTTTCAGATTTTTATAAAGCATTTTGGAATTACTATTTGTATTTATTATCCAAAATATTAAAGATATAATTATAAACTTAGAAAGATTTTATGAAAAAATTTATGCACTTTACGATTACTGTGTTTATAACTGCTGCAGTATTTGTAAAGCTTGATGCACAGAGTTTACCATCATTTACCATGCAACTTACGAATGGTAAAACTATTGATTCAAAGGATATGCTTTCACGCAAGCCCTTACTGCTGGTATATTTTTCGCCGGATTGTGAACATTGCCAGAAATTAATAAGGGAGATGTTAAGTAAAATCGATATGTTTAAAAGAACAAATATTTTACTAGTAACATTTTTCCCTTTAAAAGATGCAATAAACTTTGAAAGAGATTATAATATAAAATCATATGCTAACATCAGTGTTGCAAAAGAGACACAACCACTATACCTCAGAAAATATTATAACCTTCAGCATACGCCTTTTACTGCTTTATTCAATGCTAAAGGAGCGCTTGAGATATCGTATAAAGATGAAACGCCAATAGATGATCTTTTAAAACACATAAATAAATAACGACAAAAATTATTACTTTTTTGTTGCCCAGAATATCGCGTTACTAAAAATGGTTGTGTATGTCTTGTTGTTGAATAGATCTGGAGAATGTCCCATAAAAATATAAATATTTTTCGCCTTAAAGTCAAGGTTCGTCCATATTACCGGATGATCACCCATTTTTATATCCGAATCAGGTTCATATGTAGATTCATCAACGCTTGCAAGCACATGCACATGTGCTCTTGGACTTTTATTAAATGTGTACCATTCTTCCCTTTCTACCAGGAATGATTTAGGTATAGATTTCATAACGGGATGCAGTGTATCTTCTACATTTACTTTTGCATTAACGAATGTGGCTATATAATTTTTGTATTTGATATCGCCCATAAAACAAGAGAACCATTGCCACATTGGATAACCATCAAATTCTCCTAATAGCGCTGCATGATGAAAGCCTACCCACCCGCCTCTGCCTTCAGTTATATATCGGTGAAAAGCCTTGACCGCACTATCTTTCCATCCATAAGGCGGAAAATCAAGTTGAATGAATAATTGATATTTTGATAAAAATTTATCGTCTATTTTATCTGTTTTATTAATATAATCTATAGCAAAATTGCTATCTGATGCAAGTTTGTTTAGCCATTGCACCGCTGCCTTTGAATAAGCAATATGATGGCCGCCGTTTTCATATAAAGCAATCACATTAAATTTAAAATGCTGCTGGCAATACGCATTCGTCAAAAACCCCAGCCAAAAAACAAGAAAGAGGATTAAAGTTTTTACCAGCATATTAAATATATTATGATGCTACTTCACTCTTATATATTTTTCAATATTAGTTCGATTTACACCAATGCTGTCTATCTTTTCGACACCTTTTTGAATTAATGTATCGTTTATTATGTTTATGATGAAGCTAAAACTGTTTCCTTCCCACACGCGTTCATTGCAGTATTCCAAATTTTCCGTATACAAGCTATCAGTTAGTGTATATACGCCGCCGCCTGATGAAAAAAAAGTCTTTGAAGAGTCTTTTCCTTTATTCAGATCATGACCCAGAAAAGCAAAATGAGTATCATTAATAATTTTTATAAAAATTTTTTCTTTGGTATAATCTGTTATAGTAGTGTCTTGTTTTTGTATGGTAGTCCCATATAATAATTTCCATGTTCCCTGCACACGATTTTGTTTAAATGATTGGTTACATGAAATCACCATTAGGGTGGAAAAAGCTAGAATTGCTCTCATTTTTTTAAAGGATTATTATTTATGCATTTATGGTTGCGTTTACTGAAAGCTAAAATAATTAAAGTAATGGCACCAACCTTGTAACAATTTTTAGCGGTTAATACAATTGCACCCTCATAACTTTATATTTTTTTGGATAAATGATAATTATTTAACAAAAGAGTGTATTTTGCATCCCAAAATATATTATTAATCCTTCTTAATTAAAGACTTGAATATGAGAAAAAAACTCCTGCTTAGCGGTCTGTTTATGATCATGTGCTTTCTTGGAATAGCGCAAAAAACAGTTACCGGAACAGTAACTTCAAAAGATGGAACTCCTTTAGCAGATGCATCTGTAACAGTTGTAGGCCAAAGAACCGGCGTGCGAACTGGTAGTGATGGAACGTTTTCTATAACTGTTCCTGAAAGTGCTAAACAACTTCAAATAAGTTATGTTGGTTCAGAAACACAAAAGGTCAGCATTGTCGGAGTTACGAACGTGTCAGTGGTAATGGTAAGTTCCTCGCAGGCATTATCAGATGTAGTAATTATTGGTTATGGCTCTGCACGAAAAAAAGATTTAACAGGTGCGGTATCATCTATTAAAGCAAAAGACTTCAACCAGGGAGTTATTAACTCTCCTGACCAGCTACTTCAAAATAAAGTTCCTGGTTTGGAAGTTACTAATACCAGTGGTCAGCCAGGAGCTGCAACAACTATTCAGATAAGAGGTAGTTCAACAGTGCGTTCCGGAGCAGCTCCATTATATGTTGTTGATGGGGTGATTTTAGATGGCGGTACTGCCCGTCCGGGTGCTTCAACAGCTTTTGGTACAACTTCTAATTCTGATCCTCTTATTTTCATCAACCCATACGATATAGCACAAATAGATATATTAAAAGATGCATCATCAACTGCAATTTATGGCTCTAGAGGCTCTAATGGAGTAATTATAATAACAACAAAAAAGGGTGGCTCAGGACCGATGAGGGTCGATGTTGGAGTGAAACTTCAGCGACTATGCGGGATACATGAAAAAGTTTGATATTTTAAGCAGATCACAGTTTCTTGACGCAATAAAATCACCTAAATATGGAATATCTGATAGTCTTCAAGCGGTTTATAATGGAGGTGCTAATCCAGATGTTTTAAAGGCGATTACGCAAAACAAAGTTACCCAAAATTATTCAGTTGCTTTAAGTGGTGGCAATGATAATGGTAAATTTAGAGCTTCCTTTCTGTGCATCTGACAATGAAGGCTTTATAAAAAAGCAATTCCCTAAAAAAATATCTTAGCTTCTTTCAATGGTCAATATAACTTTTTAAATAACAAGCTCGGCCTCGAATTTGGCCTTATTGCAGCCAACTATGGAGAAAGCCTTGCACCGATCGGGGGAAGTTCTGGTTCACAGGGAGCTTAATAAGTTCGGCTTTACAATGGAATCCCACTTATCCTTTAATGATAAATGGTCTTTATAATTATCCTACGAATGGTTCCGGAAATCCACTGGCAGAAATTGATGCTCTTACCGATAAGACAAATGTAACAGAAATTCTGGCTCATGTTTCAGCTTCTTATAAATTGCTTACCAAATTTGAGCTATAAATTTTTATATGGCCTTAATTATGGTACTGGTGCCCGTGATATAAATGTTGCAGGATGGCTTCAAGGTTTTTCAGGTATTTCAGGCGCTGGTCTTGGCGCAATTCTCAACCAAACTCTATTCACTCAAATAATAGATCACACACTTAACTACACTGGAAATATTACCAAGAGTTTATCAATAGATGCGTTAGCAGGATTTGAATATTATAAAAGAGATGTACTAGTGGCGGTGTTAGTCAGCAAATGGTTTTAATACTAACTTACTGAGCAAAGTAGAATCCCCTTGCTTTATACAGATGTTCTACAAAATGCCAAAACACAATAATCCATACTATACCAATGAGATCCGAGTGCTGAATTGCAGTCCTATTTTGCAAGAGCTACCTTTAATTACTTAGACAGATATATATTAACTGGAACTATTAGAGATGATGGATCAAGCAAATTTGGTAGTAAATAATAAATATGGCTATTTTCCTTCTGGAGCCTTTAAATGGCAGATAAGTAATGAAAATTTTATGAAAGATAGCAAAACATTTTCCAATCTTAGGTCTTCGAGTTTCTTATGGCGCCACTGGCAATCAGGAATTTCCCGCCGGTGCCTCAAAAGAGCAAATTTCAATAGCTCCATTTAATAGCATACATCCTCAAGTGTTAATCGTAATCCTAATTTGAAATGGGAAACTTCAAAGCAATTTGATGCGAGGAATTGATTTCGCTTTTGCAAAAGGAAAAGTATATGGTTCTGTTGATTATTATAATAAGAATACCACTGATATACTTTTTTCAACAAATGCCATACAGCCTGCACCAAGTTCAACATCGTATATGAAACCTTGCCAAATGCACATTTGATAAATTCAGGTGTTGAAGGCTTTTTAGCAGTCACTATAGTTCAAAATAAAAAAATTGAGATGGGATGTTAGTGGCAAACATTGCATATAATAATAACATTATAAAGGATTTTACAGATCCTAATACAGGTTTAGACTATAATCCAAACAGGGCAAATCACTGGACAGGGTGTGTCAGGAACACTGCGCAGGTTTTTGCCAATAATGAACCTGTAAATGTATGGTATTTAAAACCGTTCAGTGGATTTGATTCCAGCGGTAATCAGAAATTGATGATAACCAAAAATGTTTTTGCAGGAAATCCTAATCCTAAAATTATAGCTGGATTTAGTACCTCTGTACGATATGAGAAATTTACTCTTAATATAAATATGGGTGGATCATTTGGATTATCTGATATATAACAATACTGCTACGTCTGTTACTAATATGCTGGTATAGATCAGGAAGAAATATAGATCAGAAGGCTTATAATTCTGCCGAATCTGGAAATAGTGGAGTTGCACCATCTAATCGGTTTCTTGAAAATGGAAATTACTGGAAACTCAGAAATGCAACAATAACCTATAATGTTGGAATATAGGTAAATATGTTAAGAATGTAAATGCGTATGTAACTGGTAGTAATTTATTTGTAATTACTAAATTTACCGGATTTGATCCGGAAGTAAATATTGATAAAAGTAACAATGGATATCCTTCAAGATCTATTGAATATATTCCTTATCCAACGCCAAGAACGATTACACTAGGACTAAATTTTTCCTTATAATTAGTATAAATAGATTAAATTTTAAATTTATGATACAATATAAAAAAATTACAAAGCTTGGATTACTGTTCCTGATTGTCGGATTATGGCAGCATGTACGAAACTGAATGAAAAGCTAAACAGTACTCTTACCAACTCAACAAGTATCTCACTTCATTTGGGGCTGCTGGTACTCGGCTCTATTACTTAAGTGGCGCTTATCAGATCTTACTTTTTTAGCAGGGCACAGGATCAGCTTTTTTCTCTAGAAGAAAATGCTATCAGATGAATCTCTGGTTCCAACAAGAGGTGGTGACTGGGATGATAATGGTGTATGGAGAGTAATACATGCGCATACATGGAATGCAGATCACGCACAAATTTTAAGTGTATTCAATAATTTTAATAAAGTTAATTTTGATGCTACTAATGTATTAGGATTTAATCCTACTAGCAAGTCAGGCTGCGCAAGCAAGATTTTTAAGAGCTTTTGCTTTATATTATTTGTTGGATTTATATGGCAATATCCGGTGAGAAATCCTGGAGATAATTTATTACTTGCACCAACAGTAAGAAGTGGTGCAGAAGCTATTGATTCTATAATAAATGATATAACAGCTGCATTACCTAATTTACCAGCTGCCGGCGATCCTACTATTATAAATATCGGATGTAGCAAAAGTTTTATTAATGAAATGTTACCTCCAAAAGGGAGCCTTTGCAAATAGGGCTGCTCCAACTTTTGATCCTGCAGATATGGCGCAGGTGTATTCGTCTTGGTAATTCAATCATTAGCAGTGGAAAATATTCTTATATGGCTAATTATTTTGATAATTTTTCACCGAATAATCATTCATCTACAGAAGGCAATTTCGCTATATCCCAATACAGGAGGCGTAGGTACTAACCATGCTGCAACAGAGGCACGGTGGAATATGACCTTGCACTATAACAGCTATGATAAACATGCGCCAAATGCGGGCTGGAATGGCTTTTCTACAATCAGTGATTTTTATAATAGTTTCGGTGCAGTTACTCCTACAACGGCTACATCATCGAGCAATAGAATTAATGGTTTTTTCACAGGTGTTGGTGCTAAAAACAATGCTGATACTGCAATTGATCAAAGACTGGGTGGCAGGGTTACTAGCAATATAATTCAACATGATTCCGGTATCCGGCCAGGGATTTTTAATTGGCCAGCAATATAATGAAAATGGAATTGCTGAAAAAGACAGAAAGGGCAATCCTTTGGCTTTTGATCCCGATATCGCTCCTAATATGATGGAAGACAGGATCAAACCTGGAGTTAACCGGAATAAGAGTAGTAAAATATGCTCCTGATTATGCTTTTTATGGCGGCCCTGCAGATAATGATTTAATGATTTTCAGGTATCCGGATGTTGTTTTAATGGTTGCTGAAGCAAAGATGCGAATCAACGCTGATGATCCGGCAGCTTTAGTATTGGTTAATGGTTTAAGAACTGCAAGAGGTGCTGCTCCGCTTATCATCGATACCACTTAGTAAATACCGATAATGTTGATGATCCTACTACTTTATTAGCAGAAAGAGGAAGAGAATTGTATTGGGAAAGCTTCAGAAGAACAGATCTTTTGATCGTTTTGGTGTTTATCTTAAAACCTTGGCAATATAAACCAACCGATGATCCTAAAAATCTTTTATATCCCGTACCAAACCAAGCCTTGCTGCAAATCCAAATTTGAAACAAAATCCGGGCTATTAAAAGTAAAATAATATTATAATAAAAAGACTGTTCTACTAGCAGTCTTTTTTATTTATTGAGCATTTACCTTGTTAAATTTTAATATTTTAGAAATTATGAATTCGATTATAGCAGCCGTTTAATGCTATATTTTTTATCTTTATTTTAATTATTTAGTATATTAATTGCTTCTAATGAGCCGGGTGCTTAAGCTTTCCTTTTTTACTTTATTGCTTTTATTTTCCTGTAAAAAAAAACGAGAAAAAGCTTATTTGAGCTTGTTAATGATTCGGGTATCGATTTTAATAATCCTGTGGTTGACGGTAAGCTTGAAAATAGTTTTCTATTTCGAAATTTTTATAACGGCGGCGGCGTAGCCATCGGTGATATAAATAATGATGGATTGCCTGATGTATTTTTTACATCCAACATGGGCGAAATAAATTATATCTAAATAAAGGAAATTTTAAATTTGAAGATATATCTGCAACAGCTGGTTTAAAGCAAGATAGTATGTGGAGCACCGGTGTTACATTGGTTGACATAAACAACGATGGATGGCTTGATATTTATGTTTGCAATCCGGCACATGAAAACCGGTAACAGGAAGAAATAAATTATACATCAATAATCACGACCTCACATTTACAGAATCAGCCGCACAATATGGACTCGATATTTCAGCTTATACAACACAGGTTTCTTTTTTTGATTATGATATGGATGGTGACCTGGATTGCTTTATGATCAATAATAGCCCAATGCCTATTAATACTTTAAATTATGCCAACAGGCGTGATCTTCCTGATGCATATATGGCCGGTAGCTCAATTTTTAAAAGGTGGTGGTGATCATTTATACAGAAATGACAATGGTCATTTTACAGAAGTTACCAAACAGGCAGGCATACATGGAAGCCTTATTAGTTTTGGTCTTGGTGTTAGTATCGCAGATATAAATAATGATGGCTACCCTGATATATATGTATCCAATGATTCTTATGAACGAGATTATTTATATATCAATCAAAAAAATGGAACTTTTAAAGATGAATTGGAAGATTGTATGCAAACATTAGCATTTCTTCAATGGGAACTGATATGGCAGATATAAACAATGATGGTTATCCGGAAATATTTACTACAGATATGTTGCCGCGAGATGATTACGGCTTAAAAACACTTGGTTCATTTGATAATATTGATTTTTATAATAGCAAAGTTAAATCAGGATTTTATCATCAATACATGAAAAATTGTTTACAGATGAATAATAAAAATGGAACCTTTTCTGAAATAGGAAATTATAGTGGCGTTTCAGCAACAGACTGGAGCTGGGGAGCTTTAATGTTTGATGCAGATAATGATGGACTTAATGATATTTATGTTTGCAATGGCGTAAATAAGGATGTAACCAATCTTGATTTCATGGACTTTTTTGCCAATGATGTAATTCAAAAAATGGTGCTAACCGGTAAAAAAGAACGTAGATGAAGTACTTGAACACATATTCCCGTAAATCCATTGCCCAATAAAGCTTTTAAAAATATGGGCAATTTAAAATTTGAAGATGTTGGAGAAGACTGGGGCTTTACGCAACCATCATTTTCAAATGGTGCAGCTTATGCGGATCTGGATAATGATGGAGATCTTGATCTGATTGTAAACAATGAAAATGAGCCAGCATTTGTTTATAAAAACAATCAGCCGCGAACTAAATAAAAATAATTTCATTGGAATATTTTTAAAAGGGAAGGAAAAAAACACATTTGCAATTGGCAGCAAAATAAAATTGTATGTTGATGACCAAATCTTAAGCAGAGAAGTGGTACCAGCAGAGGATTTCAATCTTCAGTGGATTATAAACAAATAATTGGTCTTGGCAAAGCAACAAAAATTGATTCGATGTTTATAAGCTGGCCAGATCAATTTTATTCAAGATATATAAATACTGCCTGTTGATACTGTACTTGTTATAGCAACAAGATAAAACAAAAAATGCTGTCGCCGGATACCGTAGCAAGAGCACTGCCACCACCATTATTACTATATCAGAAAAATACTTTTGATAAGCATACAGAAGATGATTATGATGATTTTTATTATGAAAGAAACTTACCGGAAATGCTTTCAAGAGAAGGTCCAAAAGCTGCGTAGGAGATGTGAATGGCGATGGGCTTGACGATATTTATATTGGCGGCGCTGCAGGGCATCCGGGACAATTGTATCTTCAAACTGCTGACGGAACGTTTATAAAAAAAGACCGAAAAGATTTTAGACGATTATCAGATTTTGAAGATGGGCTGTTTTATTTTTTGATTGTGATAAAGATGGAGATCTTGATCTTACTCGTTTGCCCGGGCGGCAATAATTTTCCTGCCATACAGCAGGCAAATGCAATTGAGGTTGTATAAAAATGATGGCAAAGGAAATTTTACTTTAGATGCAGCTGCGTTTCCAAATAATATGTCAAATATAGGTGTTGCAATTGCATATGATTTTGATCGAGATGGCGATCTTGATTTATTTGTTGGTGGAAGAAGTGTTCCTCGAAACTATGGAGTGAGTCCATCAAGTTATATTTTTGTAAATGATGGCAAAGGGCATTTTACAGATATTGCAAAAACAAAAAACCCTGACATTGCATCAATATTGGGATGGTAACAGGCGCAGTATGGGCAGATGTTACAGGAGATACAAAAAAAGAATTGGTTATTACTGGTGAATGGATGGCACCAAGAATTTTTTCTTTTACCGGAGATCATTTTAAAGAAATAAAAACAAACCTTGATACTTTATGGCTGGTGGCAAACCATGTCTGTTGGCGATTTAAATGGTGATGGAAAACAGGATTTGATCTTGGAAATATTGGTGAAAATTTTTATCTGAATCCTGATCAACAGAATCCTGTAAAACTTTGGATAAATGATTTTAATCAAATGGAACAACAGATAAAATTCTTACAAGAACCATTGATGGAAAAGATAAACCTGTTTTTTTAAAACATGAAATACAAAATCAAATACCATCTATTAAAAAAACAAAACTTAAAGCATGCTGAATATGCGAAAAGAAACTATGCATGAATTGTTTTCCGAAGATGTTTTAAGCAAAGCAATTGTAAAACAGTTTAATTACCCTTCATCTATTATAGCGATAAATAAAGGGAATGGACAGTTTACAATACAAAAACTTCCACCAATGGCACAGATATCCAGTATCAATGCTATACAACAAGTGGATATAAATAAAGATGGAAAAATTGATCTTATTTTGGTGGAAATAAATTTAATTTTCCACCACAGTTTGGAGGCTGGATGCAAGTTATGGAGATATTTTAATTAATGATGGAAAGGGAGATTTTACCAGGCTTGACTACCTTCAAACCGGCCTTAAGATAAAAGGCGATGGTAAGAGATATAAAAGAAATAAGTACATCGAATAACAAATATATTTTATTTCTTATAAACAATGATTATCCTGTTCTTTATGAAGTGAACAACCGCACAAAAAAACCATGATTTTATTCCACTGACTTAAACGCTTGTTTAATTTCTAATAATGAAATATCTGTTACAAATGAAACGGCTTATATTTTTTTGTTTGCTAATATCATGTTTGTCGTGCAAAGAAAAAAAGCATGCACCTGTATTGTTTCATGTATTGGATCATACCAAAACCGGTCTTGATTTTACCAATAAACTTACTCCCACCAAAGAGTTTAATGTATTTAAGTATATGTATTTTTATAACGGATGCTGGAGTTGGAGCCGGAGATTTTAATAACGATGGATTAATTGATTTTTTTTTTGCATCCAACCAAGGCCAAAATAAAATATATCTCAATCAGGGTAAATTAAAATTTAAAGATGTAACTGAAGAAGCTACAATCCCAAATGATGGCGGATGGTCAACCGGTGTATCAGTTGTAGATATTAACAACGATGGTCTGCTTGATATTTATATTTGCCGGGTAGGTAACTATGAAATATTAAACAGTAAAAATCAATTACTCGTTTGCAAGGGCATTGATAAAAATGGAGTGCCCTATTATAAAGATGAAGCCCAGAATATGGTCTTGATTTTTCAGGCTTTAGCACACAGGCAGTTTTTTTTGATTATGATGGCGATGGTGATCTTGATATGTATTTGCTCAATCATTCTGTTCATCAAAACGGAACCTTTGCGCCTCGCGATAAATTTCTAGGAACATATAATGACCTTTCAGGAGATCGAATGTATCGCAACAATGGAAACAATACGTTTACAGATGTGACAAAGGAATCAGGAATCAATAGCTCTGCAATCGGCTATGGGTTGGGCATTGGTGTTTCCGATATAGATCTGGATGGCTGGCCTGATATATATGTTGGTAATGATTTTCATGAAAATGACTATCTCTACATCAACCAGCATAATGGAACATTTAAAGACGATCTGAACAATCGTATTATGCATACAAGCCAGTTCACAATGGGTGTTGATATTGGCAGATATAAATAATGATGCATACCCTGAAATTATTTCAATGGATATGCTTCCGTCTGATCCTTATATTTTAAAAAGATCTTTAGGCGAAGATGAATAGATATTTTTACATGAAAATTGGCTATGGATACAATTATCAATACACAAGAAATAACCTTCAACTAAACGGGGAAATGGAATGTTTAGTGAAACGGCTTATATCGGTGTTGCTGCAACAGATTGGTTGGGCTCCGCTTTGGATGGATTTTGATAATGATGGATTAAAAGATCTTTTTATTTCCAATGGAATTCCCAAACGGATGAATGATATGGATTACTTAAATTATATTTCTGATGATGCTATCCAGGATAAATTGAAAAATAACTACGGAGATGATCAGGACCTTCGATTGATCAATAAATTTCCCGAAATAAAATTGCCTAATAAATTTTTTAAAAATAAAGGAATGCATAAATTTGAAGATATAAGCGATGATAATAGAAAATAATCCCTCAACATTTTCAAATGGTGCGGTATATGCAGATTTTGATAATGATGGCGATCTTGATGTAGTCGTAAATAATATTGATGATCCTGCTTTAATTTATGAGAATACAAGTAACGACAATAAAGCCAGGCCTTATCTTGATATACAATTAAAAGGTTCAAAAAAAAATATAAATGCTTTAGGAGCAAAAGTTATTTTGTATGATAGCAATGAAGTAAGAACTTATGAAAAATATCCGGTGAGAGGTTTTCAATCCAGCATGGAAGTACCCGTCCACATTGGATTGTACAATACGAAAGTAGATTCTATATTGCTTATATGGCCAGATAATACTTATGAAAAGATTCAATGGAAAAATGCCATCGGTTCC
This sequence comes from uncultured Chitinophagaceae bacterium, assembly GCA_963823975.1. GTDB lineage: Bacteria > Bacteroidota > Bacteroidia > Chitinophagales > Chitinophagaceae > Ginsengibacter. The sequence continues at coordinate 481,803 of CAWGNP010000002.1, forward strand.
AAAATAATCATCCAATATCATACGGGTTTGCCCGCGTTTGATTATTCAACGCTTCGAAATCGTATCAAAAATCCAACGAAAAAAATGGTTGATATTACTAACGATGTTAACCTCAATTACAAGCATGTTGAAAATCCTTTTAATGAATTTGACCGTGAGCCGTTGATACCTTTTATGGTGTCAACAGATGGCCCTGCACTTGCGGTTGGAGATGCAAATGGTGATGGCTTAGATGACCTTTTTATAGGCTCATCAAAGGGAAATAAAAGTGCCATTTTTTTTCAGAGAAACAATGGAAAGTTTGAAAAATCTGTGCAGCCTGCACTAGACAATGACAGCACGTATGAAGCAGTAGATGCAACATGGGTGGATGTAAATAACGATGGCAAGAATGATCTTGTAATTGCAACAGGAGGTAATGAATATTATGGTAATGATAAGTATCAACAACCTTTGCTTTACATCAATGATGGCCACGAACACTTTACCAGGCAGGATCATGCTTTTGATGGTATTTATGTCACCGCTTCATGTGTGGCCGCTTATGATTTTAATGGAGATGGTTATCCCGATTTATTCATCGGCGGAAGAGCCATTCCATGGGAATATGGACAAATTCCCCAATCGTATCTTTTGCAAAATGACGGACATGGACATTTCAAAAATGTCACCGCATCTTATAGCAATGATCTTTCAAAGATTGGCTTTATACGAAGCGCTTCGTGGTTTGATGTTAATAAAGATGGACAAAAAGATTTAATAATTACCACTGAATGGGGGAACATCTATATTTTTCTAAATGATCATGGAAAGTTAAAAAAGCAAAATGCAACTGATAGAAAAGGTTGGTGGAACTTTGCTTTGCCTGTCGATTTAAATAATGATGGGAATATAGATTTTGTTGCAGGCAATGAAGGGTTAAACACTCGTTTAACTGCGTCTGTTGAACAGCCGGTAAAGTTATATTACAATGACTTCGATGACAATGGTAAAAAAGAACAGGTGCTTACTTATTACTTAAACGGCAATGAAATTCCTTTTGCAAATAAAGATGAATTACAAAAGCAAATGCCGGTTATAAAAAAGAGATATCTATATGCAGCTGATTTTGCAAAGGCAAGATTAGATCAAATTTTTTCAGAAGATAAATTAAAAAGTTCTCAAGTCTTATCCGCTGATTATTTTGAAAATTCGGTTTTAATAAATAATGGCAACATGAAATTTACAACTATTGCTATGCCATGGCTTGCGCAGCTTAGCCCTTATAAAGATGCAGTGGTTGTGAATGCAAATGATGACAGCCTTCCTGATATTTTATTAGTTGGAAATTTTTATAGTAATAATATACAAATGGGCCGCAACGATGCGGACTTTGGAACTATATTGCTCAATAAAGGCAATGGAAATTTTGACTGTGAAAGCATCAACGGGTTAAATATCAAAGGAGAAGTAAGACATATAAAACCAATTAATATTAATAAAAAGCAGGCTTATATTTTAGCAAGGAATAATGATAGCCTTATGGTTATAAAATTTGCTGACCATTAATAATTAAAAGATAGGGTAATAAATTTTCGTGACCCATTTTGCAGTGTCTTTCTCCTGCATTCTGTCAGTAACGAAAGATTCGAAAGGAATGGCCGGAGATGATAAATGATTATCATTTACAAAAAGCGTCAATTGGTTTAATGCTTCATCTGCAGTAGCTGCTCCTCCCTTTACACTTGAAACCAATATTTTTCCAGGTACCATTCGCTTTATATAGAACGTTTTATTTTCTGTAATTCTTTCATTTACAGGTATGGCAATAGCTGTATGAAACAAGCCACTGTCTTGCCATACATGCAACATTGGATAATCTGTTTCTTTAGCATTATTTATAGCAATGTAATTTTTAATGCTATCGATTACTTCATATATTCTGCGCATTGAAGGATAACTTGATGAAGAAAATTTTGTAGATATAAGTATAGTATCTTTCACCTGAACCTGGTTAATTGTAAGCCCATAAACGGTTTCCTGTTTTTCAAAAAAAGTTTTTATGTGGTTTAAAATATCCTCAACGTCGTTGTTTATTTTTTTCGTTTGAACAAATAAATTGATCCGGTTAACAGGGTTAGAGTTTGTTCCCAAGGAATAATTCCACTCTATTTGATTAGTATCATTATTTACAGGAATAATAAAAACGGTCATCATTTATTGTAAGTTCATTACCACGGGCCTGCACGAATATTGTGTTATATTTTTTTCCTGTTACCCTGTATTCGAAATTCTTATGGTGGAAAACATTGCCCCCTGTTTCAGCATCTTTGGTCACGCTTCCCGGCCACCATTTCTGCCATTTGTTTTCATCCATAAAATATCTTGTAAAGCTTCCTTGTGTGCAGTTAAGAATCTTCGTGTTGGATGATATGATTGTTTTGGGAAAAAAAAGATAACAGGCTATAAATAATATGCACACGATAATAATAACAAACACGAATATTTTTTTCATTGTAAATCTTAAAGATATTGGTGCAAAGTAATTCTTAGCTTATAAAGAAATGAAAAACATAGTTATAATAAAATTTAAAAATTGCTTTTTATATATCAATACAAAGTTCTCTTACAGCAAATAGCATTAATTTACAATAATAATTTATAGCTAAAAGATTGCGTATGATAAAAGTTCTTCTGGCCGTTACCCTTTTTCTGTCGTTTAATATTTCTTTTTCTCAAAAAAATGATGCATGGACTATTGTGGCCAATAAAATAGATCCGGCTAATTATTATGGTGAAACAGTTGCTAATGGTGTTATCGGCATTGTATCCTCTGCAGAGCCGTTGCGTTGCAAAGATGTCGTCTTGAATGGCGCTTATGATCAGTATGGAAGAGGCAGAGTAAGTAACTTTTTAAAAAGCTTCAACTTAGTAAATATGAACCTGGATATAGACGATCACAGAATTGGCAGCATTGATGCAAGCAACTTGAAGCAGGTACTCGATATGAAGCATGCGAATCTTACCACCACTTTCGATTATGCAGATAAAGCGACTATTTCCTATACCTATTATGCATTACGAAATCTCCCGTATACCGTGTTAGTGGATGTAACAATCAAAGCAAAAAAAGACATACAAATAATTCCGGCAAGCGTAATGGAAGCGCCTGATGAACTGAAGGATGTACAAAATTATTATAACCAGATTGATAGGCCGCATGTAAAACTTAGTCTTCTTTCTTCTATCGCCAAAAGCCCTACAGGCAAATTAACTTTTGCATCTTCAACCACTTTTTTATTTGATGAGCCTAATGGTTCAGAGCCTGAACTTATACATGAAATGTGGGATAATAATATGCATTTATCCAAATTTAAGAAAAACCTCAAAGCAGGAACAACTTATCATTTTGCAATCGCAGGCGCATCTATAACCACAGCCCAGCATGATGATCCATTGAATGAAGCTGAACGTTATGTAATATATGCAAAGCTGCAGGGCGCAGAAAGGTTAAAGCAATTTCATAACGCTGCATGGGATAGTTTATGGAAAAGTGATATCATTATTAATGGTGATGAAGCAAGTCAGCAGCGATGTGCATGCTGCAATGTATCATTTATATTCTTTTGTAAGAGAAGGTACGTCGTATAGCCCGTCGCCAATGGGTTTGAGTGGACTTGGTTATAATGGCCATGTTTTTTGGGATGCAGAGCTATGGATGTTTCCTGCTATACTTGTATTGCATCCTGAAATGGCGAAAAGCATGATGGAATACCGTTTTCAAAGATTAAAGGAAGCAGAACATAACGCATTTGCACATGGTTATAAAGGTGCGATGTATCCGTGGGAGAGTGCAGCAACCGGTAATGAAGAAACGCCTGTGTGGGCTTTAAGCGGTCCTTTTGAGCATCATATAACTGCAGATGTTGCTATTGCTGCATGGAATTATTTTGCGGTAACGCAGGATACAATTTGGCTTCGGGAAAAAGGATATCCCATGATAAAAGAATGTGCAGATTTTTGGGCAAGCCGTGTTGAAAGAAATGGTCCGGGCCATTATGATATAAAAAATGTAGTTGCTGCAGATGAATGGGCCGAGAATGTAGATAATAATGCATTTACCAATGCTGCTGCAAAAGCAAATCTTCGATATGCAGTCATGGCTGCAAAAATCTTACATGAAAACGTAAATAATGATTGGGAAGAAGTTGAAAAAAATATTCCTATCTTAAAAATGAATGATGGCGTTACACAAGAACATGCATCGCTATCATGGAGAAAAGATAAAACAGGCAGATGTAAATTTGTTAGCTTATCCTTTAAAAGAAATTACAGATCAGCAGCAAATAACAAAAGACCTTACTTATTATGAAAGCCGCATTGGCGAAGGCTCGCCTGCAATGACGCATGCTATCTTTGCATTATTATATGCAAGGCTTGGTGAATCCTGCAAAAGCATGGAGTGCTTTTCAGGATGCATATATTCCAAATAAAAAAGAACCTTTTGGTGTTTTGTCTGAATCAGCAGGTGGTACTAATCCATATTTTGCAACCGGTGCCGGTGGCTTTCTTCAAAGTGTACTTATGGGCTTTGGTGGCTTGGATATTACACCGCACGGAATTATTCAAATAAAATCTGTTTTGCCAAAACAATGGAAATCTTTAACTTTGACGGGAATCGGAAAAGATAAAAAAACATTTACGGTAAATTGATATTGAAAAAGACTGCTGCATTATTCCTCATTACATTGTTTTTATTCAACCTCGTTGGTTATAGGTTTGTTGTTTCCTATATGCAGCAAAAGGCAAATGAGCAGCTCGAGGCAACGCTTGACCATAATTTGTATGATAATTCACAATTAATAGAATTGAAAGTTCCAATGAATCTTCCTTACCAAACTGACTGGGCTTCTTACCAGAGATGTGATGGTGAAATAGAAATTAAAGGAACTTTATATAAATATGTAAAACGCAAGATTAGTAATGATACATTATTTGTAATGTGTATTCCTGATTCAAAAAAAATGCATCTTGAAAATGCCAAGAACGATTTTTTTAAAGTTACCAATGACCTTTCGCAAAATAGTAAGTCTAAAAAGGCTGACAATACAAAATCTTATAAAAGCGTAACCGAATATGATGAATACTCATTTTCGGTTCATTCAAATAGTTCGTTAAGCATTCATCATATACAATGGATGAATAATGCTTCTGTAAAATTATTTTCTTCTCCGCACTTATCTCCTGACCAGCCACCGGATGTTTCCTTAGCATAATTATCATTTATTAAAAGATGTATGATTATATCATACGCTATGTATTGATAATTTCCGCCCAAGCATTATTTTTTAATTTTTATTAATCTTATTGACAGGTTGTAAGATTAGATATACTACAACTTGTTCGTTCAGCAATTTCAGATCAATTTAATGGAAAATTTATCTCAGCAAAAGATATACTACACGTTAAGAATAGCGTCAGCTATGTGTTTTATTGGTCATGGCGCATTTGGTATTATTACCAAGCAAATATGGTGTAACTATTTTGAAGTGTTTGATATTGGTAAAAACGCTGCATTTACGCTAATGCCTGTTCTCGGTACTATTGATATACTTATGGGCATCATAATATTATTATATCCCTTACGTGCAGTAGTTGCATGGCTGGTAATTTGGGGAATGATCACTGCTATGCTGCGACCTTTATCCGGTGAGCCATTCGCAGAATTTATTGAGCGTGCAGGGAACTATGGTGCTCCTCTTTCTTTGTTGATCATTACAGGCAGCTATGACACAAAGATCAAAAACTGGCTTAGTCCTGTACGGTTAAACGGTAGCATAAATCTTGAAACGCTTTCCGCTTTATTGATCAATTTACGCATCGTCGTATGTCTGCTTTTTATTGGGCATGGGTCGCTAAACTTAATTGGGAAAAAAAGTTTGCTGGATCAATATGCAGCGCTTGGGTTTGCAGATGCAACAAAAATTTCGCACATAGCAGGAACTCTTGAAATAGCAGCTGCTATTGCTGTGTTGATAAAACCTTCAAGGCCTTTATTATTATTACTTTTTATGTGGAAAGCATTAAGTGAGCTGATGTATCCGCATTATGAATTATTTGAATGGATAGAAAGAGGCGGAAGTTATTGTTGTGTGCTTGCTTTGTATTTTGCTGTAGATCAAGAATTAATTTTCAAAAAACGATTATTTGGTAACAGTTACTGTGCAAACGAAAAGCTGCAATCACAACGTGCATCAAATCCTATATCAAACAGATTTAATATTAATTAATGAAAAAGCTTTGTGTATTTCTTATCGCTTTTGCTTGTTCATGCAGCCAAAATCATAAAGTAGATATCAGGCACATAGAAAGCCTTGCGGATCAATTTATGAAAAATAAGGTGATGCCTGCAATGCCTTCGCCAAAACCCTTTGCAATTGTTAGCGAAAAAGTTGTTACTAAAACAACTGCAGATAATATTAATGATTACAGGTTTGTCTATGATCATTTATCATTTAATAAAAATGATTCGGTGACGAATAAGGCAAGGCTTGATTCGGTGATAAAAGCTTCTGCACATCCTGATTCTGTTATAAACATTACGGTGGATGTGGCTTATAAGATTAAATACAAAAGAGGTGACATTGTTACTGATAGCATTAAACTTGGTTATGATCGCAAAAATGATAGGATTACTTACTGGCCTTTTTAAAACAATATATAGTATGAATAAAAGATTATGGTTTTTTACTGTTTTGCTTGTTGCGCTATCGATTACTTTATTACCATCGTGTAAAAAGAAAAGCAATGCATATCTCAAAATTATGCATGATCCTTTTTTGTATAATGATGTAATGCACAAGCTAAACTATGTGGTGATATATGATATTTTCACACCTCCGGTAGCAGCAAGAATATTTGCATACAGCAATCTTGCGGCTTATGAAGTGCTTGCCAATGAAGGAAAGCATTACGGCTCTCTTGAAGGGAGAATAACGGATCTCAATAATATTCCCAAACTTGCCGCAAATACCAAAATTGATTTCCCTTTTGCTTCTTTGATGGCTTTTTTAAGAGTAGGCAAGCAGCTTACTTTTTCAAATGATACGATGCAAATATTAATCGATTCAGTAAAATCGCTGGCGCAAAATACAGGTATGCCTGACGACCTTTTCGATAACTCTGTCAAGTACGGAGAACAGGTTGGTGACTCAATTATCTCGTGGAGTAAAAATGATAACTATGCAAAAACAAGAGGATCGAGCTTTAATATTACAGGCCTCGAAGGTCACTGGCAGCCAACTCCTCCGGGCTACTTTGATGCAGTAGAGCCTTTGTGGAAAACGATAAGATGCCTCGTTATGGATTCAGCAAACATGTTTCCGCCACCTGGGTTACCGCCTTTTAGTAAAGATTCAGGAAGTGCATTTTATGCTATGGCAAAAGATGTAATGATTACGGGAAACACGCTCGATTCCACGCAGAAATGGATTGCGAATTTTTGGGATTGTAACAGCTTTAAGCTGCATATTCAAGGTCATGCAATGTTTGCCACAAAAGCTATGACTCCTCCCGGGCATTGGATGGAAATCGTAGGAACTATTTCTCAAAATAATCACGCGGATTTTTATAAAACCGTGTATGCTTATACGGGCGCAAGCGTAGGTATTTTTGATGCATTTATATGCTGCTGGTTCACCAAGTATAAATATGATATAATAAGGCCAGAGACCTTTATAAATAAATACATCAACCAGGATTGGATGCCTTACCTGCAAACGCCCCCTTTCCCGGAATACAATAGTGCGCACTCAACTATTTCCTGCGCAGCTGCAACTGTATTGGCTTCTATCTATAAGAATACTGCGTTCAAGGACTCTTCTGAAAGAGAATGGGGCTGGCCTGACCGCAGCTTTAAAACTTCTGATGACGCAGCTCTTGAAGTATCATTCAGCCGTTTTTACGGAGGTATTCATTACCGTCAGTCAGTAAAAGATGCTTATGATCAAGGGAAAAAGATCGGCCTATTAGTACTGCAAAAGCTTACTGCCGTAAAAAATAAAAAATAAAAAACAATCAATTAAAAAACAAAACAAACTTATGAGACGAGTAATTTTAATTTTATTATGTGTATCTACCACAATTCTTTATAATAATAATGCAAGTGCACAAGGTTGTGTGGCCATTCGAAGCACCGGTGGTGTTTGCTCAATGGATCATTCAGAAGTAACTGATACTTCTTCAAAATGGGAGTTCAACGCAAACAACCGTTACTTTAAATCTTTTCGTCATTTTATTGGAACAGATCAACAAAAGCAAAGAATAGAACAAGGAACAAACGTAATCAACCATTCCTATACGCTCGATTTGACACCTACTTATCATCTTAATAAATGGTGGTCATTTTCTATTGACATGCCCATTATAGCAAACTCGCGGTCATCATTATATGAACATGATAACGTGCACAGGTATACAACGCATGCATTTGGATTAGGTGATGTACGCTTAACTGCATACAGATGGATTGTTGATCCTGCAAAGCTTCCTAAAGGAAACATTCAATTTGGGTTGGGTATAAAACTTCCAACGGGTGATTATAAATACCAGGATCTTTTTCATAAAACAGACTCAACAGTTGTTCTTGGTCCCGTTGATCAATCTATTCAATTAGGCGACGGTGGTACTGGCTTTACAGCAGAAATGAATGCCTATTATGATCTTTCAAAACATTTCAGCCTCTATGGTAATTTATATTATTTATTAAATCCTCGTGAACAAAATGGAACTCTCACATCCAGAGGAAGCACTCCATCCGCAACAAGCATGAAAAATGGCAGCTTCGTTATGAGTGTTCCTGATCAATATATGTTGCGGGGAGGATTAAACTTTACAGCTAAAGCTTTTACTGCATCCCTGGGCGTGCGTGATGAGTGCCTTCCTGTTCATGATCTGATTGGTGGAAGCGGTGGTTTTAGAAGGCCAGGTTATATAATTTCAGCAGAGCCGGGAGTAGCCTATTCAATAAAAAAAGTGAACATTTATGCCTTTGTGCCTGTTGCAATTGTCCGCAATCGAACTCAAAGCGTTCCTGATAAAATACAAACAGAGCTTACAGGTGTATATACGCATGGCGACGCCGCGTTTGCAGATTACACGGTTAACGTAGGTGTTACAGTAAGATTTTAGCGACGGCTAAAAGATGCACTATACTAATCTGCTTATTAGTAGGTTCTGTGCCTTTACTCAAACTGGCAATTTAGAAGCAACAATGGTTTATCCATGCTTTTGACTTGGAAACAGACGATTAAGCGTCTGCCTGGTATATTTATGCAATGAAATAATTGTATCGAAAATCACTTTAAAAGTGGTAATGTACCTTTTTCTGTACAAGTGATTCTTGTTGTGTTGAATATTAGCAACAAAGAACCGATCGCTTAACTTTAAGCAAGATGGCTTTATATTTGAATATCTTGATCACAACCGTCTTATCAAACTAATAGGGGTTTTTTTAATATTATTCCGTTCACTCTTAAAACAAAACAACGTGATGAATTTATTGTGTTTTTCCCATCTCAGATGGAACTTTGTGTACCAGCGTCCGCAACACCTGATGACCAGGTTTAACAACCATTATCCAGTATTTTTTATTGAAGAACCTATGGTATATAATGGCCCTGATACTTACCTTATGCAAACCAATGATCAAAATATAAATATTGTAACGCCTTACCTCAATCATGACCCTGTTAACCACATAAAAAGATTGCAAAATATTATTGATTTTTTTATTTCAGAGCAAAAAATTGATAATTTTATTTCATGGTATTATACGCCGATGGCTGTATTATTCACTAGTCACCTTGATCCTGTGCTTACTGTGTATGATTGCATGGATGAACTGTCAGCATTTAAATTCGCACCACCGGAATTAAGACAAGCAGAACAAAAACTGTTTCAAATGGCTGATGTGGTTTTCACGGGCGGCCATTCGCTATACAAAGCGAAAAGGCATTCGCACAATAATATTCATCCTTTTCCCAGCAGCATAGAAAGAGAACATTTTGCTAAAGCTCGCAAGGCCCTTCCAGAGCCTGCTGATCAACAAGAAATTGCTCATCCACGCATAGGTTTTTTCGGAGTTCTTGATGAGCGTTTTGATATCGATTTAATACAAAAGACTGCCGATTTGAAACCCAACTGGCAATTTATATTAATTGGTCCTGTTGTAAAAATTAGTGAGGAAAGTTTGCCGAAGAGGAATAACATTCATTATTTGGGAGGCAAAAGTTATAATGAGCTTCCTAACTACATTAGTAGCTGGGACATAGCAATGATACCATTTGCCATAAATGAATCTACCAAATACATCAGCCCTACAAAAACACCTGAGTATCTTGCAGCTGGCAAGCCTGTAATATCAACAGCGATAACAGACGTTATTCACCCTTATAAAGATCAGGAATTAGTTCAGATCGTTCATTCACCTGCAGAATTTATTGCCGCTGCAGAGAAGGAACTTGCATGTAACGGGAAAAAAGATTGGCTTAAAAAGACTGATAAATTTCTTTCCCAAAGCTCTTGGAATGCAACATGGCAAAGCATGCAAAAGGTCATTAGTGATACACTTCAACGCAAGCTGATAAAGACACATGCGCCTGTTACAACGACGAAGACATTTGCATAGGGTTTGGCACATTATTGTTTAAAAACATTTTATGATTGAAGCGGGTATAGCACATCATACTTATTTCGATACGCCATTAACTTTATCACCATTTACCAGCTATTGGATGGCAGGCTTTGAATGTACTGATAAGTTGAATGCTTTTGGTAACCGGGTCGATTTTTTAAATATCACAGGCCACCTGGATGCTATACATAGAGATTATGCCGCACTGAAGCAGTTCAATATAAGCACTGTAAGGGAAGGAATTCGCTGGAGTTTCGTAGAAAAAGAACCTTATACTTATGATTTTAGTATTGTAAAGGAAATGATAGCTGCCGCCAGGCAACACAATATACAACAGGTTTGGGATCTTTGCCACTTTGGCTTTCCTGATGACCTTACCCCCTTGCATCCAATGTTTGCGCGAAGGTTTGCAGCTTTATGCAGGGCATTTGTAAATTTTTACAGGTCAGTAAACCCATCCGGTATCTTAATAGTAATTCCGATAAATGAAGTAAGCTTTATATCATGGCTCGGCGGCGAGGCCTGCGGCACTGCTCCGTATTGTAAAAAATATGGGTGGGAAGTAAAGTATATGCTTATGAAAGCTTACATAGAGGGCGCTGCCGCACTGAAGCAAGCTGATAGAAATATTAAGATACTTTCTTCTGAGCCGCTGGTAAATATGGTTCCCCCGTTAAATCCAACGAATGAAGAGATATCACATGCTGCCGTTCGTCACGAGCACCAGTTTCAGGCTACAGATATATTATGTGGTTACATGTGTCCAGAATTGAATGGCAGCCCCGAGTATCTTGATATTATTGGTTTGAATTATTATTACAACAACCAATGGATTGCGGGCACATTTCAGTTTTTGCGTTGGAAAGATACACCATCAGATCCACGCTGGAGGCCGCTAAGCAGCCTTATACAGGAAGTATATGACCGTTACAAAAAGCCATTAGTAATTACAGAGACAAGTCATCCTAAGGAAGATAGGCCACTATGGATTGATTCTTTAACTGAACAGCTTATCCACGTTCATGAAAAGAATATTCCTTTATTGGGAGTTTGCATTTATCCTATTATTGATCGCCCCGATTGGGATGACCTCGTAACGTGGCATCAGTCCGGCCTGTGGGATATAGTTAAGGAAGGGAACGAGCTAAACAGATATCTTTATCAACCATTTGCTAAAGCATTGTTGGAAACGCAGCAAAGGGTAAATAAATATATACCTGACCGCACACATCATTTATATTTATCCTGATTAGGCCTTTCGTTTATTATACTTATATTATAATTCATACAGATGTAATACAAGTAATGTAAAAAATTAATTATTTTACATTCTCGGTTAAAACAACTGTAATGAATAATCCGAACCTGAAGGTAATACTTACCGGTGCCACCGGTATGGTAGGCGAGGGCGTTTTAAATGAATGTCTGAACAATTCCTGCATCGCCGAGGTGCTGATCGTGAACCGCCGAAATGCTGAAATAAGACACCCCAAGCTAAAAGAAATTGTTTATCCTGATTTATATGACCTCTCCAACATTAATCATGAACTCTCAGGATACGATGCATGCCTATTTTGTCTTGGCGTCTCCAGCATTGGCCGTAGTGATATGAGCTACTACAGGAACACTTACTCTCTCACCATGCATTTTGCGGAAACAGTTTTTCAACAGAATAAGAATATGGTGTTTTGTTATGTTTCCGGCGCAGGTACAGACAGCTCAGAAAAAGGGAGGGTTCGATGGGCAAAAGTGAAAGGCAAAACAGAAAACGATCTTATGAAGCTTTCTTTTAAGCGGGTATATAATTTTCGTCCTGGCGTATTGGAGCCAACAAAAAAACTGAAGAATACGTTAGGTTTTTATAAATACCTGGGCTGGCTAATACCGATTATTAAAATAATAGCACCTCGCTCAGTCTGTTCGCTTAAGGAATTAGGAGATGCAATGGTAAACGCTGTTTTCAAAGGATATGATAAACAGGTTCTGGAAGTTCCGGATATAAAGCAATTGGCAACAAGCTAAAAGGAAGGATTATTTAACGGTTATAAACCGACCTCATCTGCTAATAGTATATCAACCGGCTTGTCATAAATTAATTGACTAATATTGCTACATACATCGGCAAGCTAAATACGTATTCCTTCGTCCGTCCGCTATCAGTATTGACACTCGTCTACACACGATTATACCCTTAGAGGAATATCTTCCTCATATCAGGAAGCGCCATTTGTAAGGGGGCGAAGATTTGTTAATAAAATTTAAAAGCTTTAATAAAAACAGGTTGCTGCATTATTAACTCAATACTTAATGTCACGCAGGCGTTTCTAATTGCTTAGGCCCGTTATTAACTACCAATAGTTGGCAGGATTTTTAATCTCTCCCATAAAAAAATATTTACCTATTATGAAAAATTACCTATTACAAACTGCATTGCTAGCTCTTATGACAGGAAGTGCAGTTCCACTGCTGGCGCAAGATTCCACCAGCAACATGACAACACAATCTATGAATTCTACCACACAGACAACGGGCTTGCAACCGCGGACTGACCTGTTTGCGAAAAAGACTTTCCGCACATGGTCTATCGGTGCTCATGGTGGCGTTTTAACTCCCTATACTATTTTCAGGGGAAAAACAAACGATTTTAACCGGAGCAACGTAAGCCTTGGCTATGGCGCATTCATAGCTAAGCAAATATCACCGTCCTTTGGCCTTCAGGCCAACTTTTTAGCAGGTGATGTGGACGGTGCAGAAGCAAGCACTCTTGCAAATTCGCCTGAGTACAATGACTCAAAATTCAAGGCACGCATTAAATGGTCGGCAGCACTTACAGCAGATTTTACGGTTGCCAGCTTCAACGTTAACCGTATCAACAGCTACTTTGCCCCGTACGTAAAAGCAGGTGCAGGCTACATGCAGTCAAATGCCACCATGACCGACCTTGGGCCAAATACCAATTATAACAATAGCTGGTTCATACCCGTAGGTGCAGGTTTAAAGTTCGGTGTATCTAAAGGAATAAATTTAGACCTTGGCTACGATGTGAATTTTGTAAAGTCTGCAACATTTGATGGGCTGAATACCGGCCGATATGATAATTTTTCTTATGGCCACCTCGGTATTGAGTTTGCGCTTGGAAAAGCAAGCAATCCGCAGCTCGCAAGATATAGTGCTATAGCAGCTTTGAGAAAAGCTAATAAAGAAGAAAGCGAAGATTTGCGCTCGCAGATGCTTCGTGCACAGCAGGATGCACAAAATATGAGGGATCAATATGCTAGAGACCAGGCGCAACTTGCTAAAGATCTTGCTGATGATGACCATGATGGCGTTGCCAATAAATTTGATAAGTGCCCAAATACTCCGGCAGACACAACAGTGGATGGATCAGGATGCCCGCTAAAGATAAAGGCTCCGCAAATACAGGAAACTACTTACGTTATAACTGAGGAAGATAGAAGAGTAGTAAATGAGGCAGTAAGAAATCTTGAGTTTGATCTCGGGAAAGCTACAATTAGGCAGACGTCTGACAGCAGCCTAAATAAGTTAGCCCAGTTGCTACAGCAAAAAAATGTACATTTAAAACTTGCAGGATATACTGATAACATAGGTTCACCCGCATCCAACCTTCGCTTATCTAAAGACCGTGCAGAAGCCGTAAAGAGTTATTTAGTTTCTCAAGGTGCTGATGCATCAAAGATACAAACCTTTGGATATGGACAAAGCCAGCCCATAGCTTCTAATAAAACAGCAGCAGGCCGCCAGAAGAATAGGAGGGTAGAATTTACTTTATATTGATTCAATTATAAGTAGCTGCAAAAGGCCCCGGCAGGCAGGAGCCGGGGCTTTTATAAAATTATTTTTCATGATACTAGGATTTTCAAAAACCAAAATATACATTTGCATACTCCAATCCATCTAACGAAATACTATCACTTTATCCTGCTCACGAAATTTTTTGTGCAAGTTTATTGGCACATTAAATCACTCTTAAAGAATCATTAATCTTATAAAAACTGCAACTGGAAAGGTTTCAGGTTTTAATCACTTGCAAAACAATTGGTGCTACCTGATGCCAATTAAATTAATTTTTAAACCAATTAGCAGGTGGCACAAACATTTTCTCAACAGCACATGCAGGAAATAAAGGCCGACGGCCTTTCCTCAAAACATTTTATGGAGGTTGCATTAAAAACCTCGTTATCACTCGGATGGACTATTGCAAGGAAAAATGATGTATCCTTTACGGCTTACACTAACAATGGTGCCTTCCATTGGAATGCTGAAATCCAATTAAGAGTAGATGAAGCAGAGGCACTTATCATTAGCAGGTCCCATAACATAAGGACCATTGAGCCGGGAAGAGATAAGAAAAATATTGATGGTTTTATCAGTAAGTTTAATGAAATTAAAGAGTCGACTACAAGCGTTCAGTTTGAAGAAGTTTACATGGAAGCGCCATCAAAAGTTGCATGAAGGAATTAGTGGATTAAGCTGAATTGCGTCCTGCATTTATGATTCCGAAAGAGCAGCGCATTGCAAGCTTTTCATATGTTTCTTTTAGAGGATTGTGCACCAAATCTTTTTCCGCTTCGCGTATGGACGAAATAGCAAACTGCTGAATAGTTAAAAGAGGAACACGATCTTTTCCCTCATGCCAATCGATATTTGTTCAATGCCGTAATCAGCCATTAATTCATTTTTTCCGGTTAGCTGAATAAAAGGTTTTCAGTGAGCTCGATATTCCTTGTATATCATATTCCATATTTCGCCATACTTTTCATCTTTTGATAAATATTCAGTCAACGGGAAAAAACATTTCTTCATAGCCATTTCACAATTATCAATAAGCGTTTTAAAAAACAAAGAGTTGCGATATAAACTCTTTAACTGTGTTAAACTTTCCTTCATCTTATCCATTTTTTGCAAAGCGGTACCAACGCCATAATAGCCGGTTACATTTTGTTTCAACTGGCTCCAGGCACCCACAAAAGGTATGGCACGTAAGTCTTCCAAGTTGAGCTTTGTAGTAGCGCCGCGCTTAGCTGGCCTGCTGCCTATGTTTGTTTCTCTATAAAATTTAAGGGACTTATATGAACCAGGTAATCCATAAAGTCAGGATGATTCTTTAAGGAGATGTAAGCATCAAAACTTTCATCCGCCATTTCTGCAATAGTGTTTCTTCACCTTTTTCAAGTGTTATATGCTTATTAGAAAAAAGATCATTGGAAATACCTGCATGTATCAATTGCTCAATGTTGAATTGTGCAGCATCAATAGTTCCAAAGTTGCGAGCTTACTGTTTGTCCCTGTATAGTGAGTTGTATTTCTTTATTTGCAATATTCTTCCCCATTGATGCATAAAACTTATGTGTTTTTCCGCCACCTCTTGCAGGTGGGCCGCCGCGTCCATCAAAGAAAATAACGTCAATATTGTATTCTTTTGAAATTGCGGTAAGTTCTTCTTTGGCTTTATAAATACTCCAGTTGCCCATCAGATATCCACCATCTTTAGTGCCATCGGAAAAGCCAAGCATCATTGTTTGTCGTATTGTTCCTTATCTTTAAGTGCTGCGGTATGTTTCATTTTCATATAATGTTTTAAGAATATTGGTGCGCATTTTAAGATCGTCAATGGTTTCAAACAGCGGAACAATATCAACATTTAATGCTTCTTTTTTCCATCCGCATAAAATAAACAATCCATACACTTCCATTACATTCAAAGCACTGTTGCAATGACTGATGATATACCGGTTACAGCCTTCTTCACCATTATATTCCTGAATATGCTAATATGCCTTTAATGCTCTCGAGCGTATCGTTTAATATCGCATCTTTCAAATCAATAGTTTCGCTTAATACCTTATCAGTATTTTGATAAAAATTCTATCTTTTTATCATCGGTTAATTTATTAATAATCTGCGGTAAAACATTCGCATTCGGTGGCAATTGCTGCAAAACACTTTCTTATGAACAGAGCTATCTTGCCTTATATCAAGAGAAGCAAAATGCAACCCGAAAACATGTACCTTATTGATCAGGTTATCAACCAGATGAAGAAACAAACCATTATGCTGATAAATAATGATTTCCCTAATTGTATTTAGCACTTTTAGCATTTCTTCTTTACTGATATTAGTGCGGTTGCCGGGTATAAAAATATTTTCATACAATTGCTTTTCCAGTATCTGCCAGCAATACATCAACTCCTTTAAAAGTAAGCCTGCGCTTTATTCTGCGTATTTCGAGGTAATAGCATTTGATAATGCCGCCCCGCAAAGCATCTGCTACTTTTAAAGTCGTTTCTGTGGTTACAAAGGGATTGCCATCTCTGTCGCCTCCGGGCCAAAAGCCCATATTAATTACAGGATTATTTTCATGCATGGCATCAGGAAACTGACTTTTTAAGAAAGAAACAATTTTGCCTGCGGCAGAATAAAATACATTTTCCAGATACCAGAGCAGGCTCATCGCTTCATCGTAAGGAGTTGGCTTTTCTTTTTTAAAAAAAGGCGTTTTACCAAGCTGCTGCAAATACATATTTATTAGCGAAGCATTATTTTCTGACAATGCCTTTGAAAGATCATTGATAATTCCCAATACAGAGCCAGGATAAAATTGAGTTGGATGCGCTGTGAGCACCAGTTCTATTGAAAAATCTTTCAATTTTTTTGCAAGCTCCTGTTCTTTTTTATTTTGTAACACTTCCAGTTCCAGTTGCTTTAGAGTGCCTGCTCCGTTTATATCATGTGTACTAAACAAATGCGGCATCTTCCAGCGCATCAAACAAAACTACCTGCCTTTCTACAAATTGTATAAACCGAAAAAGAAGTCCAGCTTTTCATTGTGAGATGTAAACGATGTATGTTTTTGAAAAAATTCATCAATAATCTCTGAAGGGCTAAGTTTTTTTTTATAGCCTTCTTCGCAAATATTTACAAAAAGAGATAGAAAGAATTCCTGTTTTTTCAATGCGATGAAAAGGAAGCGAAGTAAAAAGGCTGTTATACAATTGAAACTTTATACCAACATAGTTTTTGAAATGCTGCAACCCGCGAGAAGCTGGTTATCCATGTACCGTACGAATTAAGAAATGAAAATTAAGAATTAAAATAACAATCCTCAGATTTTGCATGCGTTTTTGAAAGCATATAATAAATCAGTGGCGTGAAAATATCAATGATTTTTTTATAAACTATATTTTCTTACTTTCGCTTCGCAATAAAAAACAGTGCTTAATAACTTCCATCTCGCCACTTCATTTATTACCCGTAAGGGTTAACACATTAATAACCACGTGGCTTTTTAGCTTTCCTAATTCTAATTTTTTTATTATTCTTAATTCAAACATGCGGGTTTTAAAATTTGGTGGCACTTCTGTAGCGAATGCATACAACATGGGTCTGGTTGCAGATATTATTATAAATAGTTTGCAAAAAGAAGATACGCTTATAGTGGTGCTTTCTGCACTGGGCGGAATCACAGATGCATTGCTGGAAGCTGCAAGCCTTGCCAGTAAAGGCGATGAAGCGTACAAGGAAGTGTTACATAGTATTGAACAGCGACATCTTTTTGCTGTAAAAGAATTATTCCGCTTGATCAGCAAAGCAGCGTTTTAAGCATGGTGAAGAAAAGATGTAATGAAATAGAAGATATTTGTAACGGTGTTTTTTTATTAAAAGAATTATCTCTTCGTACAAAGGATAACATTATCAGCAATGGCGAATTTTTATCGTCGCAAATGTTTGCCTCAAAGCTCAAATCGCTCGGAATTAATAATAAATGGAAAGATGCAAGAGAACTTATTGTTACTGATTCAGAGTTTGGCAATGCAATGTTGATTTTCAAGCAACTAATAAAAATATCAGTGAGTATATTTCTTCTGTAAGCAGCAGCGTTGTATTGTTCCGGGGTTTACAGGAAAGGATAAAAATGGTAATACGACAACACTTGGAAGAGGTGGCTCTGATTATACTGCTGCTATTTTGGCGTGCGGCTGTAAACGCTTCTATGGTTGAGATATGGACAGATGTTTCCGGCATGATGACTGCTGACCCAAGACTGGTTACCAATGCAAAAATCATTCAATCGCATATCTTACCAGGAAGCTATGGAATTGTCTCATTTTGGTGCAAAGGTTATTTATCCGCCTACCATCCAGCCTGTAATGAATAAAGAAATTCCGGTAGTGTATAAAAAATACATTTTCGCCATCAGATGCAGGCACATACCATTCAAAATGATATCTCACAAAACCGGAATACCATTCGCGGCATATCAGAGCATCAATAACATTGCTATTGATAAGCCTTGAAGGAAGTGGAATGGTTGGTATTCCGGGTTTTTCAAAAAGATTATTTGAAGCTTTGTCAAACGAAAAAATAAATGTAATACTTATTACGCAAAGCTCATCGGAGCATTCAATTTGTGTAGGCATTGAAGATGCAAATTCTGATAAAGCGAAAGCCTCTATTGATGCGGCTTTTAGCTATGAAATAGACATAAAAAAAGTAGAGCCGCTATATGTTGAAACAGGCCTTGCAATCGTAGCGTTGGTTGGCGATAATATGAAAAATCATCCGGGCATAAGCGGAAAAATGTTTGGAGTATTAGGGAGAAATGGCGTAAATGTGAGAGCCATTGCTCAAGGGTCTTCTGAAAGAAATATTTCTGCTGTGATTGCTATTGGCAGATGTAAAAAAAGCGATCAACGTATTGCATGAAGAATTTTTTGAAACAACGTATAAGCAGGTAAATCTTTTTATTAGCAGGAACGGGAAATGTTGGCAGCAGGCTACTGGCGCAATTGGAGACAGCAGTAACAGCATTTGCAGGAACATTTGCGTTTGCAGGTTCGTGTAGCTGCTATATGCCAACAGCAGGAAAATGTTGTTTAATGATGATGGTATCAATCTTAAGCAATGGAATGAATTGTTGCAAAATGCCGGTGCAATGGATATGAGTGAATTTATTGAAATTATTCAAAAAAAGAATCTTCGGAATTCAGTTTTTATAGATGTTACAGCCAATGCCGCAATTGCAAAATCTTATCCCGAGTTTTTGCAAAAAAGCATTTCAGTAGTTGCTTGTAATAAGATTGCCTGTTCCTCTTCATACAAATATTATAAAAAATTAAAAGACCTTGCAAGAGAATTTAATGCTTTTTTTCTTTTTGAAACAAATGTGGGCGCCGGTTTGCCAGTCATCGGCACGTTGAATGATCTGCTGAGAAGCGGAGATAAAGTAAACAGAATAGAAGCCGTGTTGAGTGGCACCCTAAATTTTGTTTTTAATAATTATGATGGCAAAAAAAGTTTTGCAAAGGTGGTAAGGCAGGCTCAGGATGAAGGTTATACGGAACCTGACCCGCGGTTGGATTTGAGTGGTACAGATGTAATGCGAAAAATAATAATCCTTGCAAGAGAAACCGGTGAAAGACTGGAAATGGAAGATATCAGCAATAAATCGTTTATGCCGGCATCATGTATGAAGGGTGATGTTGAAAATTTTTATAATGAAATGGAAAAGCATGAAAAGCATTTTTTACAACTGGTTTCAGAATGCAAAGGAGCCGGTAAAAAATTAAAGTTTGTTGCAAAGTATGAGAACGGCAAAGCCGCTGTAGGATTGCAGCACATAGATCCTCAGCATGATTTTTATCATTTATATGGAAAGGACAATGCGGTGCTTTTTTATACCAACCGGTATACTGAGCAGCCATTGGTTATAAAAGGTGCAGGAGCCGGCGCTGAAGTAACTGCGTCAGGGGTATTTGCAGATATTATAAGAGCTGCCGTTTCTAGATTAAATACATAGATCACATTAAATGCAAAAGGAAGTAATTGTTCATGCGCCCGCAACTATTGCAAACCTCGTTTGCGGCTTTGATGTGCTGGGCCTTGCATTGAATGATCCTTGCGATGTTATGAAATTATCTTTGAGTGAAACGCCCGGTCTTCGCATTCAGCATACAGATAATTATAATCTACCAACCATACCGGAACAAAATGTGGCAGGTGTTTCGTTATTGGAAATGATGCAGGAACTTGATGGTAAAACAGGCTTTGATCTTATTATTCATAAACACATAAAGCCCGGTAGTGGCTTGGGTTCCAGCGCAGCAAGCGCAGCAGGTGCAGTGGTTGCTGCCAATCATTTATTGGGTAATATTTTTTCAAAACAAGATCTTGTTCGCTTTGCAATGGCCGGTGAAAAACTTGCATCAGGAGTAAAGCATGCTGATAATATTTCTCCCTGAATTTATGGAGGAGTTACATTGATACGTTCTATTTTTCCATTGGATATTATTTCCTTGCATGCGCCACCTATGTATGTTACGGTTGTTCATCCGCAGATAGAAGTAAAGACATCTGATGCACGGGAAATTCTTCGCAAAGAAGTTTTATTGAAAGATGCAATAAGGCAATGGGGAAATATTGCGGGCCTTGTCGCAGGCTTTATGAAAAATGATTATGATCTTATAAGCCGTTCATTGGAAGATGTAATTATTGAACCTGTTCGAAGTATTCTTATTCCGGGCTTTGATGATGTAAAGAAGAAAAGCATGATCAGGAGCTTTAGGCGGTGGTATCTCAGGCTCCGGGCCATCTATTTTTATGTTGTGTAAAGAAAATGAAACTGCAAAGCAAGTTGAGAAAATAATGAAGATTGTTTATGATAAAATAGGATTGCAATATCATACTTATGTAACAACTATTAATAATGAAGGAATTAAAATAGTTAACAGTAATAAGTAAAATTTACTCATACCAAATAACTGATACTCTATAAACGAATTTAATAATTTGCAATACTTTAGTACCAATAAAAATCTCCTGCCGTAAGCTTTTAAAGAAGCGACGATAAAAGGACAACCACCTGATAAAGGATTGTATTTTCCTGAAAGTATTCCTGTATTAGATAAAAATTTTATTGAAAATATTGACCAATATTCAAAGGAAGAAATTGCATTTGAAGTTATTCAGCCGTATGTAGACGATACCATTCCAAAGCAAGAGTTGGAGAGGATTATAGCTGAAACAGTCAACTTTGAATTTCCATTGGTTAAGGTTGAAGAGAATATTTATTCTCTTAGAATTATTTCATGGGCCAACACTTGCTTTTAAAGATGTTGGTGCAAGATTTATGAGCCGGTGCCTTGGATATTTTGTAAAAGATAACACCAAAAAAATAACTGTTCTTGTAGCTACATCAGGAGATACCGGTGGTGCTGTTGCAAATGGTTTTTATAATGTGGAAGGCATTGATGTAGTAATTTTATTTCCCAAAGGAAAAGTAAGCAGCGTGCAGGAACTGCAGTTGACCACACTAGGTAATAATATAACAGCGATTGAAGTAGATGGAACATTTGACGATTGCCAGCAAATGGTAAAGCAATCTTTTGCCGATAAAGATTTAAACGAAAACTTGTTTCTTACTTCTGCTAATTCCATCAATGTGGCGCGATGGCTGCCGCAGCAGTTTTATTATTTTTTTGCATACAAGCAATGGAAGGATAAAACTTCTTCGCCTGTAATAAGCGTGCCCAGCGGAAATTTTGGAAACATTTGCGCAGGATTGCTGGCACATCGTTCAGGCTTGCCGGTGAAGCATTTTATTGCAGCCTGCAATGCAAACGATGTAGTAACCAGGTATCTTGAAACAGGCAATTATCTTCCCCAAAAATCTATAGCAACTTTATCAAACGCAATGGATGTAGGCAATCCCAGTAACTTTGTGCGCATACTTGCAATTGTTTGATAAGGAATTTTAGTCGTTGAAAAATGTAATGAGCAGTTATTCTTTTACAAATGAAGAAACAAAAAATATTTTAATTACATTTTTAAAAAAGATAAATATTTAGCTGATCCACATGGAGCTGTTGCTTTTGGAGCTTTAAAAAATTATTGTAACGAGCATAAAAATGCTGCAGGCATTTTTTTGGAAACAGCTCACCCCATAAAATTTTATGATGTTGTGGAACCAATTATTCAGGAAAAAATTTTTATGCCTGAGGCAATACAAAAATTGTTAGGACAGCAAAAACAATCGATAGCAATGAATCCGGATTACAACGAATTGAAGGAATATCTTCTTTTTAATTCTTAGGATTTTGTAGGCTTGTATCAAGAACAACTATTGCTTTTTAAAAGTAACGCTTAAGACATCTCCGGTTGTATCAATATCTGTTTGCGAAATGGTAAAGCCACTGCAACTAAAATTGGAAACAGGAGCTGAATCGCCATCGGTTACCAGGTTTGATCCGCTCACACTCCATGTGCCTGTGCCATCGCCTGTTGGATCACATTTCACTCCGGCATCGGTGTAAGTATAAGTGCCGTTACTGTTAAAGCTCGTTATGTCATCCAGCTCACACGATTCAAAGAACTGAGTACCATCCTGTTCCGGTGCAGAGGCAGACGCCTTATATTTTATGGTAGATATCTTATAGCTGCCGACAACGTTGGCTGAAGTAAATGAACAATCCCTTTTTTCTTTTTTGCAGGATAAATTCAAAAGGGTCGTAAGTATAAATGCCATTAAGATGATGATGTAAGTTTTTTTCATAAACGTTGTTTAAGTAAAGAAATTAATTAGTGTTTGGAATTGATGGTTATACTTATCGGCTAATGAATGTAAAAAAATAACGATAAAAAAGCAAGATAAATTTTTATGTTCAATATAAATAATAAATGCTCCTTTTTATCGTTCAGAATGAAGGTTAAAAATATGTTTAAAGTTGTTTATTGTTACAATAATTCCTGGCTTCTTTTGAACTGCATCTGGCATTATTCGTATATATTTATGGTTTAAAATTTTTAGAATTATCACCTGTTTTCATTGATTCCCCAATGAATTTAAATAAGACACTATCTTGAAAAAATCCTTTATCTTTTTACTACTTACTTTTTTTTATTTTCATTGTTTAGCGCAGCCGATTGCTAAAGCTTTAGTTCCTGTAAATAAAAATAATCGTTGCCTTACGATGGATGTTATGGAGGCACAGTTAAAAAAAGATCCTTCTTTGCTGGCTAAATGGAAAGCTGAAGGTGAAAGGCAATACCAGCTCTATTTGCAGAGAAAAGCTACATCACGTGGCACAGCCAATCAATCATCTGTTATTACAATACCTGTTGTATTCCACCTTATAGATTCGGCGCAAGTGCTTGCTGGTATTACTGACAGAGATGTTTATGAACAGGTTGAAATATTGAATCAGGATTATTCAGGGCAAAAAGCGGATTTTTATAGCAAGGTAATTCCTCCCCAAATAACAGCTTTAATAGGAAGGGTATCATTTAGATTTGTTTTAGCAAGGCGTGATCCTAATGGGGCATTAACTTCCGGAATTGAGCGCAGAGTAAACACGACGCCTGATCATGTGAGCATAAAATCTTATGCAGGAGGTGGTCTTGATGCATGGGATAGCTCGAAGTATTTAAATGTTTGGGCAGGAACGTTCAGTGGCGGTGATGATGGACTACTTGGTATTGCTACATTTCCATTTACTACAGGTGAGGGTGGTCAAGGAGTTGTGATTAGTATATCAACATTGCCTTATACGAGCCCTACTTCACGTGGTTATTATCCTGAGTATGATGAGGCGGCTACACTTTCACATGAAATAGGGCATTATTTTTATTTGTTCCATACGTTCGGTGATGAAACTTATTGTAATAATGTTGACTTCAGGTTGCAAACCGGATGGCCTTTGCCAACGGGCGATGGCTCTGAAGGAGACGACACACCTCCGCAACAAGCCGGCCCTGGCTATGCATATTTCGGTAATCCCAGCTTGAACTATTCGGATGGCTGTAGTGATCCATCTTATGGCATCATGTATGGAAGTTTTATGAACTATTATGATGATCGTGCATTATTTATGTTTTCAGCCGGCATGAAAAAAAGGATGGAAGATTGTATTAATTTATATAGGCCAGGTTTGTTGACTACTGATGGTGCTACTCCGCCATTGCCGGTTACAGATGCTTATTTGGTAAATGTAACACCAAGAGGAATTCCTGAAAAGCGCGCTTACATATTAAATAATTTACCTTTTACCGCACAGGTGAGAAATGAAGGAACTACTGCACTGACAAGCGTTAGCGTAGGAATTCAGTTAGATGGCGGGGCTATAGATTCTATGTCATTTCCGTTATTATTGTTGCCTGGAAATGATACTACATTGGTGCTTCCAAATATAAATACTGTAGCAGGTAAGCATACATTAAAGGTATATACTGCAAGCCCAAATAGTGTGAGCGATAACTTTACAAATAATGATAGTTTGTATTCTTACATTTTTATACAAACAGCTACAGCTACCTTACCATTTACTGAAACCTTCTCTGGCACTACGTTTCCGCCTGCCGGATGGCAAATATGGAATCCAAATAATAATACCACGTGGATAAAAGATGCTGTGTCGGGTTATGCCGCAGCGGGTTCAGCAAGTGTTCATAATAATACCTATTCAGGATCGGGACAATTAGATGATCTTATTACTCCTGCAATTGACCCGGGCACTTCAGATTCTGTTGGCTTAACGTTTAATGTCGCATATGCGGTAGCTGATACAGTAGATGTTTCTCAATGGGATGGCCTTGAGGTATATGTTTCAGGCGATGGTGGCATTACCTACAATCTTGCTTATAAAAAGACTGGCAATAAATTAAAAACGTATGTGCCTGCGTTAACAACTTCGTTTGCTGCAGCTCCTGCCCAGCCTGCCTTATGGAGAACAGAGCAGGTGGATATAACTCCGTATTTAATACCAGGTAATCCTGTAATCATAAAATTTCGCAATACATGTGCCTATGGAAATAATTTATATATTGATGATGTATCTGTAAAATCTTTATTGCTTTCAAACAGGGATGCATATCCTGTAAGCATTACGGGAGTGCCATCAGTTAGTTGTGCAGGCAGCATAGCTCCTGTTCTTTCATTTTCTTCCAATGGATTGGACACTTTGCACAGCCTCACTCTCAATTATAAAATAGATAATGACAATGCGGATAGTGTTATATGGAATGGAACACTTGCACGCAACCAGGTTACTCAATATGCGCTGGGAACAATATCAAATATTACAAGTGGCACACATACTTTAACAGTTTACACTTCCAATCCCAATGGATTTACAGATGATGTGCCTTCAAATGATACTATAAAAACTGTGTTTTCTATTGTGGCAACGGTTGATGCCCCTGTTGCAGAAGGCTTTGAAGGCACTGCGTTTCCTCCGGCCAACTGGATTGTAGATAATCCTGATAATTCACTAACATGGGAACGAACAACTGCCGCCGCCAAAACGGGAGCAGCATCAATGGTCATAAGAAATTTTGATTACTCAGGCACAAATAATATCGATCGTTTTATTTCGCCCATTGTAAAATATAATCCATCTGTTGACTCATTTTTCGTTTCATTCGATTATGCGTATTCTCCGGGTGTGAACACGCCCACAAGCACGCTTCCCTTTGATACGCTGGAGGTTCAGCTTACTACAGACTGCGGCAATACAACTACTACTCTCTGGAAAAATTGGGGAAGCAGCTTGCAAACTACAGGTGATTCATTGAGTTCAGTTACCGAATCTTTTGTTCCGGATGTTAATCAATGGAGAAGCGCTAATATTTACTTGAATCCATTAATTGGAACACAAAATTTTCAAATATATTTTGTTGCAAAAGGCAATAATCAAAATAATTTGTACCTTGATAATATAGATATTTATACCAAAACAGTTCCTGCTTTGGTGAAGGAGCAAGGGTATCTTATTTATCCGAACCCTTTTACAAGTACGGTGCTTATTCGCAATTACAGGGTGCCTACTACATTGCAAAACATCTTCATTTATAATTCAGTAGGACAGCTGGTTTGGAAGGATGCGCTTAATGGAAATGGCATCACTGAAATGACTGTTGATCTTAGTAAATTTCCTTCAGGAATGTATATTGTAAAAATGCAATACACGGAAAAGACAGTAGAAGAAAAAATAATTAAGCAATAGCAAAGAGTAAACATAGTTAGTAAGAGGCCAGTTCTATAAGATGATTTTATAAATTCTATAAATTAATTTACAAATCATTTATTTTGTTTTTTATGAAAAAGATAATGATAGCGCTTGATTACGATGTGCCTGCGCAAAAAATTGCCGAAGCTGGTTATGAACTTGCCAAAAGCATGAATGCACAGATAACGTTACTCCATGTAATTGCTGATAAAATGTATTATTCATCTTTTAATTATTCCCCTATGCTAGGGTATGAAAGTTTTAATAATTTAAACATGCTGCAGGTAACAACTGATAACAACAGCATACATAATGCAGCGAAGGATTATTTAAATAAAACAAAACAGCATTTAGGAGATGACACCATTGAAACAATTATAAAAGAAGGCGATTTTGGTGAATGTATCGTAGAAGCAGCTAATGAATCACACGCAGATATAATAGTGCTGGGAAGCCACGGCAGGCGCGGGTTAGATAAGTTTTTGATTGGCGACATAGCAGAACAGGTTTTGCATAAATCTACTATTCCTCTATACATAATTCCTACTAAGGGATTAGAGAACCTGGAAGCAACAACTTGAATTAGATGTAAAATATAAAATATCAAACATTGAACCTGAAGTGCATTACATCTCCATCCTGAACAACATATTCTTTACCTTCTATCCTTAATTTTCCATTTTCACGAGCCGCAGCTTCGGAGCCATAATGGATATAATCATTATATGAAATGACTTCAGCTTTTATGAAACCTTTCTCGAAATCAGTATGAATAACACCTGCAGCCTGCGGCGCCTTCCATCCTTTATGAATGGTCCAGGCACGCACTTCCTGAACACCTGCAGTAAAATAAGTTGAAAGGTTTAAAAGCTTGTATGCCGAATGTATCAGGCGATCCAATGCAGGCTCCTCCATTTTATATTCTTCCATAAACATTTTCTTATCATCTGCATCTTCGAATTCTGCTATCTGCGCTTCAATAGCATTCGTCATTACGATCACCTGTGCTCCTTCTGTAGATGCAGCACTGATAAGCCTTTCAGAATATACATTGCCTGTATGCATCGATGCTTCATCCACGTTCGCAACAAACAAAACGGGTTTATCCGTTAGTAAGAAGCTATCGGCGATAGCTGCTCTGTCTTCTTTGGATAGGGCAAGCGATAAAATGTTTTTTCCCTTATCAAGATGTTCTTTACATTTTTGCAAAACTTCATATTCATGCTTCACTTTTGCATCGCCGGTCTTCACCATTTTTTCTACGCGGCTTAATTTTTTTTCTACGCTTTCAAGATCTTTTAATTGCAGTTCTGTTTCAATAATTTCTTTATCGCCAATAGGATTTATCGCACCTTCATCGCGTAAAATATTCTCATCCTCAAAGCATCTTATCACATGAATAATAGCATCCACTTCGCGGATGTTTGCAAGAAATTTATTGCCCAGCCCTTCTCCTTTGCTGGCGCCTTTTACAAGGCCGGCTATATCAACAATTTCGATTTGAGTAGGTACTATTTTATCAGGTTTTACAAGCGCAGCAAGCTTTTGCAGCCTTTCATCCGGCACATTTACCAATCCAATATTAGGCTCTATGGTGCAGAAACGATAATTGCTTGCCTGAGCTTTTGCACTATTGCTCACTGCATTAAACAGGGTTGATTTTCCTACATTGGGCAAGCCCACAATTCCCGCGCGTAAAGGCATAGGTTGTATCTTTTTTTAATAAAGCGCGCAAAGATAACAGGAAAATAATTTTTCATATTTACGAAAAAGATTTTTTAATAAAAAAGACCGGCGTTTGCCGGTCTCCCTGTTTATAAATTCCACCAACTTTATGGATTATCACCAGAGCTGGTAGTTTTTGTATAAGTCACTTTATCAGTATGAGATCCTCCACCGCCTTTGCCTCGTAATAAGGCAATAATTATAATTAAAACGATTACTCCACCAACAGCCCACATCCATGGCTGAATAGTACCGCCACCGCCCACCACCACTATTGCTTGTGGTTGTAGTGGTAGTAGAGCTACTGCTTGTGCTGTCTTGGGCAAAAGCAATTAACTTCATAAAGTTTAATGCAATAAAGGCAATCGCAAAAAGGTAAAACTGCCTGTTCAGGATTTTTTTCATAATTATAATATTTAGTTATAAAAACTAAAACTACAACTTAAAACATATTCGTTTTATTATTGAATAAAATAATCGAAAGAAATTATTGCCCTGCACCCTGCATGCCATTTTGAATACCTTCCTGTTCGCCCTTCAGATTTTTCCTTTTAAATAAAGAAACATCCATTTTTCCAAAGCGGTAACTAAAGTTCAACCTCACCATTTGTGGGTCTCTTCTTCGCTCATTAAACTGCATGGAATATACTGTTGGTGATATGTCGGATTCTGAATGAACTTTATACACCCGTGTTCTGAAAATATCATTCATGCTCAATGAAAGTGACGCTGCTTTATCTTTCAAAAAATCTTTCTTTAAGGCAATATCAAATCCATATATCGGCTCCGTATATCCATTAGCCAATGCTAAATTGCCACCACCAAAAAAGTTCCCGCCGCCGCCACCACTCCGGTTCGGAGGCAAAATTGTTTTACTTGTATAATCGCCGGTAATTTGTATAGAATAATTAGCAGGCAGCTTAAAAGTATTATTCAATTTACCAAACCAGCTCACTTGCTGATTGTGTAAGATTGCTTTGCAAATTGGTTCCATTAAGCTTGGAATTATACACGTTAACATTTGCCGTCAGTGACCACCACGTCGTTATATTATTCAATGATGTTACCTCAAGGCCATAAGCGCTTGAACTGTTTGCATTGGCAAACGAGGTAATAAATATTGAATCCGATTTATGCGGATCAGGATTGGCAACCCTGTATTGATAATTCGTGATAAGATCATTTGTTTGCCTGTAATAAATAGTTGCAATTAAATTATTTCCCTTCTTAAAATTGACGTCATAATTTAATTCAAGCAGATTGGTAAATTCAGGTTTAAGGTCAGGATTACCACGGCTTATATTCAGTGAATCTGTATAATTATAATACGGTATTAACTGAAAGAAATTCGGCCTGTTTATCTTTCTTGAATAATTAAGTTGAAGGTCTTGCTTGTCATTTAATTTTTGAGTTAAAAACAAGCTTGGGAAAAAACTTAAAGGATAAGAATTTTTAAAAGTTTCATTTGAATCAATCAGCTTACCTGTGTATAAAGAACTTTCAATTCTGCCGCCGACCTGGTATGTAAAGTTGCCTATCTTTTGTGAAAAAGTAGTGTATGCTGCATATACCTGGTCTTCAAATTGGTATTTGCTATCAAGCCCTGGTATATCTATATATTTTGATACGGAATTATCATAAAAATAATTTTCATTGTGACTGCTGTAATCACGTATAGCCGCTCTGAGACCAGCTTCCAGCTTTATCTTATCATTGATAGGATCAGAATAATCGGTTTGTCCGGTAAAATATTTTGTAGTGCCTCCGCCCGTTATCATTTGCTGATACAATGGGGTCTTAGGTGTATTATCCAAATTAAAATATTGCGTAGTAAAGGAACTGTTATTAGAGTTCATGCTGTAATTATAATTTGCATCGGCAGTTATATTTTTATTTGGCTTTGCAAAATTGTGTTTATAACTCAACACACCTCCATAATTTGTAAAATCGAAATGTCCTTGTGAATTAGTAACACCGGTTTCCTGCGAAGTGGAAGAGACATAATTACTATCCCTGTTTATATTTAAGCTGATCAACACTATTAAAACTTCCATGAACGATAACGCCTGCAAGTGTGAATGTATTTCTGTTATCAGGAAAGTAATCAAACCCTAATCGTGCAAATGCAAAGCTGCCTCTGTTGGTTGGCTTATCATGTTGCGAAAGCATAGCGCTGATGCTGTCAATATAATCGTTACGAATGGTTGTTTGCGTGCTAATTGTTTTTCTTTGGTTATAATTTACATTACCAAAAAAATTTATTTTGCCTTGCCTTACATTTAAATCGGCGCCCAGTCCATATCTTAGCCTTGAATCCAGATTAGCTCTTATATTTCCATTGTAGCCAGGCTTTCTGTTTTTCTTTAAAACAATATTTAAAATACCAGAGCCACCACCGGATGCATCAAACTTTGCAGAAGGATTGGTAATTATTTCAACACTTTCTATTTCATCTGCAGGTATTTGGTCAAGCGTTAATGTAGTAGGCCTTCCGTCAATAAATATTTGAGGTGTTTGATTGCGAAGCGTTACATTTCCATCAATATCCACATTTACAGAGGGAACATTCTTCATTACATCAACTGCTGTTCCACCAATACTGGTAAGGCTTTTATCTACATTAAAAACTTTGCGATCAATATTCATTTGCAATAACGGTTTTGTAGCTGTAACTACAACTCCCTGCAATTGTTTTGCATCAGGCGTAAGCTTTATATTTCCCAAGTCTTTATCAACGGCGTTTAACATTTGGCTCATATCATTGCCATTCATTTTTAAATTAAAAGCAACCTTTTGAATATAAGGCGAATAACCTACAAAAGAAATAAGCAACTGATAGCTGGCAAGCAAAGGAAGATTTTCAATACTGAATTGCCCTTTCTTATCAGTGAGTAATGCGGCAACTACAAAATCTCTCCGCTGATGCGTAGAAGTATCAATTTTATTTTGAGTAAGCTGCACAGAGGCTGATTCTATTGGTTTTCCGGTATTATCGAGCACTCTGCCATAAAAGTGACCAATGTTCATACTTTGTCCGCCGCCTAACCCGCGGTTGCCACCGCCGCCAGGATACTGAGCATATATAACAGAAGTAAATAAAAGTAAAAAGAGAGGTAAATAAATTTTTTTCATAGTATTTATTTGCACGGGTAAATGATTAAAATTTTTTTATAAGACGTTAAGTTGATTGGAAACCTTTGCAAGGTTTATGAAAATTGGATGGGTGGTAAATAAAAAGATAAGAATTAAAACAGGAAATTTTCATACAGCGTTTATTAGTCTATGTGGGTTTCTATGGTGAACAATACAACTATAATACCTAAATTGATTTTGGATGCAAGCATTATTTTTAATTAAATTTGCTGCCCTTATTATGGTGGTTATAGCTCAGCTGGTTAGAGCATCAGATTGTGATTCTGAGGGTCGTGGGTTCGAGCCCCATTAACCACCCGCAATTCCCGATAACTTCTTCGGGAATTTTTTTTAATAATAAAAATATCGCGCAATAATTTCTAAAAAATACCGACCATACTTTTATACAAAACGTTTGTTAATTAAACATCGTAACTTTTAAGACAGATATTATTTCTTTTATTTTTACGTATGAATCCTATAATGAAATTTATTATGAGCAAAAAGTTTTTACCCGTACTTATTGTACTTATCTGTGGCGGTTTGTTCTTGGCTTTTGGCGTAATGGGCAGAACAGACAAACTAAAAGATAATCCGAAAACAAAATATGAAAAGATACTTATGAATGTAGGTATCGTGTTGGAACAGGGACATTATAGCCCTAAAAAAATTGATGATAAATTTTCCAAAGAAGTATTAGGAAAATATGAAGATGCGCTCGATCCCGATAAATATATTTTTTATCAAAAAGATATTGATGCCTTCAAAAAATATGAAGATAAAATAGATGATGAAATACATGGTGCTCCACTTGAATCTTTTTACGCAATAAGCAAAGTGTATCTGACCAGAGTGGATGAAGTTGCTAAATTGTATAAAGAAATTCTAAGTAAGCCCTTTGATTTTTCAAAGGATGAATCCTTACAACTCGATGGAGATAAAAGGAAATTTCCCACAACAGATGCCGAAAGATATGATTATGCAAGAAAGCGCATGAAGTACCTTGTATTAGGACGTTTTGTAGATGCGCAGGATGAAAGAGATAAGCAAAAGGGAAAGAAAGATTCAGTTTACAAACCTGATTCAACATTGGAGCGCGAGGCTCGTGAAGTGGTTAGCAGGCAAATGGATAGATATTTTCAAACATTAAAAACGCACAATACTCCTGATGATATGTTCAGCGATTTTGTGAATGCTATTACTAGTAGCATGGATCCGCATACCACGTATTTTGCACCGGTTGATAAAAGAAGTTTTGATGAACTGCTTAGCGGTACCTTCTATGGCATAGGCGCCCAATTGAAAGAAGATGATGGAAAAATAAAAATATCAAATCTTGTGTCAGGAGGGCCTGCCTGGAAAAGCGGCGATGTGCAACCTGAAGATGAAATAGTAAAAGTAGCGCAGGGAAATGCACCACCGGTAGATGTTACAGGCTACGCTGTTACAGATGCAGTAAAACTTATTAGAGGTGAACAAAAAGGATCCGAAGTAAGGCTTACTTTAAAGAAGGCTGACGGCAGTATTAAAGTGGTTACATTATTAAGAGATAAAATTTCTTTGGATGATACGTTTGCAAAAAGCGCAATCGTAAATGAAGGCTCACATAAAATTGGCTATATCTATCTTCCCGAGTTCTATGCAGACTTTGATGATCCTACTGGCAGAAGATGTGCGACAGATGTTGCAAAAGAGATAACGAAATTAAAAGCTGAAAATATTGATGGCATTGTGATGGATCTAAGAGGCAATGGCGGCGGCTCACTTAACGATGTAGTGGATATGGTTGGTTTATTTATAAAAGATGGTCCTGTTTGCCAGGTAAGAGGTCGTGGTGACGATAAGCCCAATATTTTAAATGACAGGGATAAGGACGTTTTATATACAGGTCCACTTGCTGTAATGGTTGATGAGCTTAGTGCTTCCGCATCCGAAATATTTGCTGCTGCTATACAGGATTATCATCGCGGTATAATCATTGGCAGTTCCTCCACTTATGGTAAAGGCACTGTACAAAGAAGCATTTCCTTGGATCCGCAATCCGAAACAGGATTATCAATTTTTAATACCGGAACTAAAGAAGGCCTTGGTGATCTTAAATTGACGTTTAGAAAGTTTTATAGAATTAATGGTGGCGCTACCCAGCTTAGAGGAGTGGTTCCGGATATTGTTATTCCTGACAGGCTTGAAAATGTTAAGTTTCGTGAAAAAGACAATCCTGATGCTTTATCGTGGGACGAGATACCAAAAGCAAATTATACTGTTTGGAATCCAGGCTATAGTTTTAATTCAGTAGTAAGCCAGGAAAATGGTGACTTAAGTAAAAGTACTGTGTTTAAAGGCATTAAAGACGATGTAAATCTTTTGGATAAATATGGAGATGAAGAAACGCCATTGAACATACAGAAATATCGCAATCGTGTAAGCGAGATCAAATCAACATCAAAACAATTAGAGGATCTAACAAAGCTTCCTGTTGATCTTACAGTGAAGAGCATTCCCGCAGATTCACTTTCAATGGTAGGAGATAGTGATAAAATAAATAAGAACAAGCAATTCATTAAAAGAGTGGGTGATGATATTTATATTGATCAAACAATGAAAGTGGTTAATAAAATGATAGGCCAGGAGGCACTTGCACAAAGAAATAATAATTAATCAATAAGTAAAATCTTCGAAAAAAACCGGCGTAATAGCCGGTTTTTTTGCTTGCAAACAAGAGATATAAGTTTGTTGTTTAAATCTTCATATTATATCATTACGAATAAACCGTTTTTGGCCAAAATCTATCATCTTTATTTTTCTTTTTACCATATCTTCGCACACTAAAATTTAAAAATTTGGCTACAAAGTTTTCTAAAGAAACTTATTTGTACTGGTACGAACTGATGCTGTTGCTTCGCAGGTTTGAAGAAAAGGCAGGACAAATGTATGGTATGCAAAAAATACGCGGTTTCTGTCATTTATATATAGGCCAGGAAGCAATTGCAGCCGGATGCATGACAGCCACCAATCCTGAAGATATTTTTATTACCGCCTATCGTGACCATGCACTTGCTATTGCAAAAGGCGTTTCTGCAAAATCATGCATGGCTGAGCTTTACGCAAAAGAAACCGGTTGTAGCAAAGGAAAGGGCGGAAGTATGCACATGTTTGGTGTGAAAGAAAGATTCTTTGGTGGCCATGGCATTGTAGGCGCGCAGATTGGAACTGGTGCCGGGCTTGCATTTGCCGAGAAATATAAAGGAACAACCAATGCGGTGCTTTGCTTTTTTGGAGACGGAGCTGCAAGGCAAGGGATACTTCATGAAACATTCAATATGGCAATGCTTTGGAAGCTCCCGGTAATTTTTGTTTGTGAAAATAATAATTACGCAATGGGAACTTCGGTTGCACGCACCTCTGTTGTTCTTGATATTTATAAACTTGCAGATGCATACGATATGCCCGGTGATAAAGTGGATGGCATGAATCCTGAAGCGGTCCACGAAGGCGTGGAAAGAGCGATTAAGCGTGCAAGAGAAGGCGACGGCCCTACACTGCTTGAAGTGAAAACCTACCGTTATAAAGGGCATAGCATGAGCGATCCTGCGAAATATCGTACGAAAGAAGAAATGGAAGAATATAAGCTGCAGGATCCGCTGGAAACATCTTTGACAAAACTTAAAAAAGACTTTAGTGTATCAGAAGAAGAACTGGAAAAAATAAATGAAAGAGTGAAAGCAGAGGTTGACGAAGCAGTAAAGTTTGCGGATGAAAGTCATTTTCCATCCGATGATGAAATGTATAGAGATATATATGTTCAGGAAGATTATCCTTTCATAACAGATTAGATTTACAAATTAAATAAAAAAAGAAATGGCGGTAAAAGAAGCAATAACAGCAGAGCCGGATGTTGTTCAAAAGGCGAGAGGATTTTGGCTGAATAATTACAGGCCGATCATGTATATAGGCAGCGCTGTTATAGTATTGCTTATAGGTTGGATCGTTTATAAATATATGTTCGTATTACCCAAAGAACAAAAAGCGGACGATGCTGTTTTTATAACACAAAAATATTTTTCTGATTTCAGCAACGCTCCTTCAGATTCAATGAAGATAGGCATTGCAGCCAAAGTGCTCAATGGTGATGGAAGAAACGATGGAGCATTAAAAATTATCAATAAATATTCAGGCACAGCTGCAGCGAACCTTTGTGAATATTATGCCGGAGCTTGTTATTTGCACCTCGGGCAATTTGCGAAAGCGATCAAATTTTTAAAAGACTTTAAGGCACATGGCGCTACGCAAATAGAAAGCCGTGCCGATGGAATGATTGCAGATGCGAGTGCTGAACTTAATAAAAACGATGATGCGCTTGAGTATTATAAAAAGGCTGCTGATGTGGATGACAAAGATGAATATACTTCTTCTGAATTCCTTTTCAGAGCTGCAGTGTTCGCACAGGCAACCGGTAAAACAAAAGATGCAATAGATCTTTTCAAAGAGATAAAAGAGAAGTATCCGCTATCAGATCGGGCTGGCGAAGCGGATAGATATCTGGCAAAACTGGGAGACTTTTCCGAATAATATTCATAGAGTGTAATGGCGTCAACAGATCAAAATCTTTTCAATTTTAATTCAGGCATTCTTTCAAAGGATGCCTTTATTGTAATTGTTTATACTGAATGGAATGCAGGAGTTGTAGGTAAACTTTTAGAAGGATGTATAAAAGTGCTCACGCAACATGGCATGAAGAATTTTAAAACCATAAAAGTTCCGGGAGCGTTTGAAATACCTTTTGCTGTAAAAAATTTCTGGGATACTTATCAAAATAAGTTTGAAAGGCCACAGGTCTTTATTACTCTTGGTTGTGTGCTTCGCGGCGGCACGCCCCATTTTGATTATGTATGCAAAGCCGTTACAGACGGCGTGTTGCAGTTAAATCTCCTATTGCCCGTTCCGGTTATATTTGGCGTGCTTACGGTGGATAATCAGCAGCAGGCAGACGAACGAACCGGCGATGACTCGGGAAACAAAGGCGGCGAAGCCGCCATTACTGCTTTAAAGATGTTGTCTTTAAAAGCATCCTGAACATTTCGTTTACACCATAACAGTTATTGTACACACGTGAAAAGACAGCTAATTAAATGAAAGTACAGTTATTTATACCATGCTTTATTGACCAGCTTTATCCGCAAACTGCTTTTAATATGGTCAAGGTTTTGGAAAAAGCTTGTTGTGATGTTGTTTATAATGCTAACCAGACATGCTGCGGCCAGCCTGCTTACAATGCAGGTTTCAGGGAAGAAGCGAAAGATGTGGCAACAAAATTTTTAAAAGATTTTGAGGGCACTGACTATATAGTTGCTCCATCTGCTTCGTGTGTTGGCTTCGTAAAAAATTATTATGCAGGAATGTTTGAAAATTCTTCTTTGCATAATAATGTAAAAGATATTGGTAAAAGAATTTTTGAATTTACAGAGTTTCTTACAGATGTAATACAGATTGATAACTATGGAGCAGAACTAAATGCAACCGCAACTTACCATGATAGCTGTGCAGCTTTACGTGAATGCAAAATAAAGGAAAGCCCAAGAAAGTTGCTAAGCAAAGTGAAAGGTCTGCGTTTGGTTGAAATGGCTGAAACAGAGACCTGTTGTGGATTTGGTGGTTCGTTTGCGGTAAAGTTTGAGGCAATATCAATTGCAATGGCAGACCAGAAAGTAAATCATGCACTTGAAACTAATGCAGAATATATTATATCCACAGACCTTAGCTGCCTTATGCATATCGGCGGATACATCAGCAAAAAAGATATTCCTTTAAAGACTATGCACATAGCTGATGTACTCGCAAGCGGATGGGAATAATTTAATTAATAGATCTTTATAAATTACGTATACATGATATCTGTTATCCTGTATACGGTAATAAATAATAAAGGTTTTGCTTTCCACAATTCCAGTTGGACTACGATAAAGCAAATTTTGTTAAAGCGGGATATTATTTATTTTTTGTTTGAACTTGCTTCCCCATAGTGTCTATACCGGGTTTGATCATTCTGCCACCTTGTTCGCCTGAGCTGTCAATATTCGCAGGTGCAGCGCTGTCCAGGCGTGTACCTGAATCTCGGGTAGCTTTTCCTGCCGATAGCGAAGAAGAATCAAGTGTGTCATTTTGCAGATGATTGTTATACTTTTTGCCGTTGCAGGATGCAAGCAGGGCAATGGTTGCAAATGCTATAATCTTTTTATTAATGATGTTCATGATAAATAGTTGTGATTTTGTGGTTACAAAAGTTATGCCTGTAAAAGTTTTAGTAAACGAACAAGATCACAAACTCGTTATCCTTTGTTAGCTTTGAATTTATTGCTACAGATATTATTCTTATTGAAAAAATTATATAATGAAAAATTTTTCACTTACTCTTCTTGCATTTTCTCTTGGTTCACTTTCTTTTGCGCAGCAAAAAGATTCACTTACTGCTGCTGATTATAAACGTGCAGAAAATTTTTTATCATGGAGAACACAGCCTTATGTTGATAATATTTTTTATGGTATTAACTGGATAACGCCGGATATGTTTTGGTACAGAAAGCTAACTGAGCAGGGAAGTGAATACATAATGGTAAATGCTGCTAAAGGTACATCCACAGTGGCTTTTGATCAACAAAAAATGGCTGAGGCTTTATCAAATGCTACAGGCACAGTTTATAAGCCATACATGCTGCCCGCAATGGATTTACATTATTTGCCGGGCGGAGAATCGTTCATTATAAACATACATGATAAGCAATGGAAAGTAAATGTAAAAAGCTATGAGGTTAGTGTTGATTCAAGTAATCTTTCCGCAATCCAAAAAGACGTTAAAGACAACGAAGTGCTTTCTCCTGATGGAAACAAAGCTGCATTTATCAAAGATTATAACTTATGGATGAGAGATGTAAAAACGGGTAAGCTTATACAACTTACCACCGATGGCGAAAAATATTTTGGCTATGCAACAGACAATGCAGGTTGGAAACATTCTGATAATGCTATCCTCCGCTGGTCACCTGATTCAAAAAAGATTGCGACTTTTAAACAAGATGAACGCAAGGCTGGCGATATGTATCTTGTGTCAACAAATGTTGGCCATCCGCACCTGGAACAATGGAAATATCCTCTGCCGGGCGATACCGATATTATTACCATTCAAAGAGTAATTATAAATGTGGATGAGCCTAAGGTTATTTTTCTAAAGGTACCTGCAGATCCGCACCGGGCCTCACTTAGCGACGACGTAAGTAGTAGCGGAACCTTTGATGATGTGGACTGGAGCAGTGATGGAAGCCAGCTTACTTTTGTATCTACGTCAAGAGATCATAAGCAGGAAAAATTTCGCATTGCAAATGCTGCAACAGGAGAGGTGAGAGATGTGTTTCAGGAAAACGTGCCCACACAATATGAATCAGGGCAGGGCACAATCAACTGGAAATATTTACCGGAGACCAATGAAATAATATGGTATTCCGAAAGAGATAACTGGGGGCATTTATATTTATATGATGCGGCGACGGGCAAAGTAAAAAACCAGATAACCAAAGGCAACTTTGTGGTTACGCAAATGCTTAAGGTGGATCCGAAACAACGCATTATTTACTTTAAGGCTGACGGCAGAGAGCCTGGCAATCCTTACTACAGTTATTTTTATAAAATAAACTTTGATGGAAAAAACCTTACACTGCTCACGCCTGAAAAAGGTAATCATAACATAAGTATATCTCCCGAAGAAAAATATTTCACAGATACTTATTCGCAGCCTGATGTGCCCATGGTAACGCAGCTTCGAACTATGAATGGCAAGCTGGTAGCCACTTTAGAGAAGGAAAATATAAGCAGGTTACAGGCGAAAGGATGGAAAGCTCCGATATCTTTTAGTGTAAAAGCGCACGATGGCAGTACTGATATTTATGGATTAATGTTTACTCCCACCAATTTCGATTCTACAAAAAAGTATCCTGTGGTGGATTATATTTATCCCGGTCCGCAGGGCGGCAGTGTTGGCTCATGGTCCTTTACAGCAAGCCGCGGCGATGACCAGTCACTGGCAGAGCTTGGCTTTGTTGTAGTAGAAATAGAAGGCACCAGCAATCCTTTGCGCAGCAAAAGCTATCACGATATGAGCTATGGGTTCATGGCGGAGAATACGCTGCCAGACCAGGTTTCAGGCATCAGGCAGCTTGCGGCAAGGTATAATTATTTGGATACAACACGTATTGGAATATGGGGACATTCCGGCGGTGGTTTTGCAACTGCATGTGCTATGTTTACTTATCCTGATTTTTTTAAAGTTGGTATTTCAGAATCAGGTAATCATGATAACCGCAATTATGAAGATGACTGGGGCGAAAGATATATTGGCCTGCTAAAAAAAGATGCGAACGGCTCTGATAATTATAATGCACAGGCTAACGAAGTAATAGCTAAAAACCTGAAAGGCAAGCTGATGCTGGCTCACGGCATGATGGATGATAATGTGCCGCCTTATAATACCTTGCTGGTTGTGGAGGCTTTAGAGAAAGCTAATAAAGATTATGATCTGGTGATTTTTCCCAACAGCCATCATGGTTATGGACAATATTCTTTGTACATGATGCGCAGAAGATGGGATTATTTTGTAAAAAATCTTTCGGGGAAAATACCTCCGAAAGAATATGAAATAAAATATACGCCTGATATAAGAAACGCGAGGTAAGAATTATTAATTAGTTTAAATGTTAATGGTGTAGTTCGAATAACAAGTAACTGTTATCATGCATACGCTATTTCAAGAAAAGCCTCGCCCAGATAAGTAATAATATCTCCGGCGATCATAGCTTCTTTAGAAAGTTTTTCAGCGGCTTTATCACCGGCCAGCCCGTGAAGATAAACGCCCAATATTGCTGCATGAAGAGGTGTATAATGTTGCGCAAGCAAACCTGTAATAGTTCCTGTAAGCACGTCACCGGCACCGGCTGTGGCCATTCCAGCATTCCCTGTTGAATTGAAATAACCGTTGCCTTCAGGTGTTGCAATAAAAGTATGATGGCCTTTTAAAACAATAATAATATCGAGCTCTTTGGCTTTTTGCAAAGCCATATCTATTCTTTCAAAATCGTTTTCGCTTTTGCCAAACAATCGCTCAAATTCTTTAGGATGAGGCGTTATGATACTTTGCGGAGGAATAAGCTGATACAGCGATTTATTTTTACTCAATATATTCAACGCATCTGCATCAATAACCAAAGGCTTTTTAAACTCTTTGAAAACTTTTTGCAGCAGTTGCCTGTGTGACGGATGCTTTCCAATTCCAGGGCCGATACCTATCGTAGTAAAATCTGTAAGGCCTTCCACATCTTTAATAAATGTGTTACCAAACACTTTGCACATAGCTTCGGGAACACAGGCTTGCATTACCTCGTAGCCTTGTTTGCATACATAGGTGGTAAGCTTTCCTACGCCGCTTCTGAGGCATGCCTGCGAGCTCATCACTGCTGCGCCCATCATCCCATAGCTGCCTGCTATGATACACGCATAACCATAATCTCCTTTGTTAGCAAAGGCTTTTCTTTTTACATAAATGCCTTTGATAATTTCTTTATCTGTCAATTGATAGTTAGTATCCTGTTCAGCATAAAACTTCTCAGATAAACCAATAGGAAGAACCACCACTTGACCGCAATACGCTTCATTTTCTGCTAATAAAAATGCAAGCTTATACTGCTGAAACGTAAGCGTATGGCTGGCTTTGATAACAGCGTTACCTGCAGATGATTTATCAATATACAAACCGCTCGGCACATCAATAGCAATGGTTACTGCAGCTTGTTCATTAAGATGATCAATCAGCTTTTCACAAATACCTGATGGCTTCTTGTTCAATCCTGTTCCAAACAATGCATCAATAACAATGTCATTTTTTTCTATGGCGGGGAATGATCTATCCGATTCAATAAAGAATATTTCTGCATGGAGTTCTTTAAGCTTTGCAAGGCCGGTTTGGAAATCATCAGTGCTTGTTTTACCTGCAACAACAAATACCTGTATACGATAATTTCTTTGCAACAGCTTGCCTGCAATAAACAACCCATCGCCACCATTATTACCCGTGCTGCAGAATATTTTAAAAGGAGATTCAGCGGTAAACTTTTCAATGATCCAGTTATAACAGGCATCAGCGGCTCTTTCCATTAATTGGGCAGAAGCAATGCCTTCCTGCTTAATGGTAAATGCATCCCATTCTTTTATTTGCGCAGCTGAAAATATTTTCACAGGTTCCTTTGATTTAAACACCAATATATCTTTCCTGGATGATCCTTGCATGATGAGCCACATGGCCAACAATAACAAAACCCAATGAGCCAACGCTTATACTATAAGTGCTTGCCTTGCCAACCGTATTGAGGTCCTGTTCATTGAAGCTTTTGAATAAAAACTCGGTGGATCTTCTTACCGCAACAAACTCATCAATCATCTGTTTCCAGGGTCTTCCATTCGCATGGGAATGCGTGGCATATTCCACTTCATCGAAGGAGTGCAGCGTAGCCTGCTCCTGCCTTGCAAAGCACAAGGCACGGTACGTAAATATTCTTTCCGCATCTATCATATGTTGCAGCACTTCCTTAATGGTCCATTTATCTTCAGCATATTTTCTTAAGGAAAGCTCATCGCTTATGGATCGTAAAAAATTCTCCACGACAGGCAGTTGCCTGCCAAGCGCATCTTCCAGATTGTCTTCTTTTACCTGGCTTATATATCTTTCAAAAAACTCAGGGTGTATTGCAGCAGCCTTGTTCATTGCTTTTATTTATTGTAAAAGTATATTTTTTTAAAAATAAAAAACCCGTTTGGCGTATATGCAAACGGGCCGGTATGAATTTATAAAACGGGTTCTTATCCTTTATTATCTCTCTTCACTTTTGATTTAGGAAGAAAATCTTTTTTATCACCTCTTAAGGTAGAAGCGAGCTTCACGGCGTTATAAGCATTCACTTCGCCACCGGAAGTAGATATGTCTGAAAGGCTTACCATTTCAGGTGTTTCATCTCCATTGGGTGTTTTTTGAGTACCCGGCAATATCACTTTTTCGGTTATAGGAGTTGCCGATTTTTCAATCACATATTTTACCTGCTCTGCGCTAAGGTCAGGGAAGTATTCACGTATCAATGCTGCCACACCCGCTACCACAGGGCATGCCATGCTGGTGCCTGAATATTTACCATATTTATTACCGCCGGGTAAAGTTGAATAAATGTTTACGCCTGGTGCAAATACATTCACTTCCTGTTTTCCAAAATTGCTGAAGCTTGCGGTGAAACCTCCATTGGTAGAATCACCACTGGCGCCTACCGTTATAAAGTTATCCGCACGCCCGCTGTTATCCCTGTACACAGGGCTTGGAAAATCATCTGTAGTGTCAATGTCTTTATGATCGTTGCCTGCTGCATGCACCAGCACCACATCTTTGCTCTGCGCATATTTCACGGCAGCATCCACCCACTTTTCTCAGGAGAAAAATCTTTACCAAAGCTCATGCTGATCACCTGCGCACCATTGTCCACCGCATAGCGTATCGCATTCGCAATATCTTTATCATGCTCATCACCATCGGGCACGGCACGCACCATCATGATCTTCACATTGTCTGCAATGCCATCCATGCCTATACCATTGTTTCTTGCTGCCGCAATAATGCCTGAGCAGTGCGTACCATGAGAAGGAGTGCCCGCCATCACATCATTATTTCCATAATAGCGATCGTTCACATCGTTTTCATTATCCTTTACAATCTCGCCACGGAAATTTTCCGGCGGAGTGCTGGCTGCGTCTGCCTTGCGTATCTGTCCCCTGAGATCTTCAAGAATGTCCGTATTATTGATGGTATAATCATTATTCAGCTTACAAATATTCAGGTAAATGCTCGTTGCAGTTTTAGCATCATCCTGCGTTGGTGTGTATGTTTTCAGATCGTTACCGTTGAATTCTTTTTTACCCAGGTCTTTGGCAATAATAGAATCACCGCGCTCCAGCGGCGGCAATATTCTTTGCATAAAAGCCACCTCCCTGGTGTCCACCGCACCTACAGTTTTTTCTTTAGCTTTTACATATTCCCTATACTCAAATTTTTGTGCAGCATTCATGGTAGTGGTGTCGGGAATAGAATCGCCATACTTTGCATGAAGCGCCCAGTACACCCGTGCGCCTTCGTAAGAATCCTGGTGCACGTTCTTTCCATCTTTGCCCCCAATAAAATTCCATCCATACACATCATCCACATAGCCGTTATGATCATCATCTATGCCGTTGCCCGGTATCTCGCCGGGATTGTGCCACAGCACGGATTTCAGGTCTTCATGAGTAGTATCCACACCGCTGTCAATCACGGCCACCACCACGGTTTTGCTCTTTCTTCCCTGGAGAAATTTATACGCTTTATCCAGGCTGATGCCATTGTAGCCCGTTTCGCTTTTATCCAGCTCATGCCAGTCGTTCGGCGCTACTTTCTTTTCAACCGTTCCCTGTGAAAAAGAAAGGGCAGGTATGGCTGCCGCAAAAAGCAATGCGGTAAAAAAATGTTTAATTCTGCTTATCATAATTAATTTTTGAAGCTACAAATATTTATAAATAATTCAAGATAATGCAACCGCAGGTAATTATTATTGCACGTCGGAGGGAGGCTGTGATGGTTCTTGGGTCGGTGGTGCCGATGGTCGTCGAGCAGGACGGCCGCTACGAGCGCTCGTTCGACATCTACTCGCGCCTGCTGCGCGAGCGGATCGTGTTCCTCGGGCAGGAGGTGGAGGACGGCATCGCCAACCTGATCGCGGCGCAGCTTCTCTTCCTCGACGCCGAGGACCCGGATAAGGACATCTACCTCTACGTGAACTCGCCGGGCGGCTCGTCGTACGCCGGCATGGCGATCTACGACGCGATGCAGTACGTCAAGTCCGACGTGTCGACGGTCTGTATCGGGATGGGCATGAGCGCCGCGGCGATGATCTTGAGCGGCGGCGCGCCCGGCAAGCGGTTCGCGCTGCCGAACGCGAAGATGATGATCCACCAGGGCTCCGGCGGCTTCCGCGGGACCCCGGCCGACATCCAGATCGCCGCGCGCGAGATCCTGCAGATGACGCGGCGC
This sequence comes from uncultured Chitinophagaceae bacterium, assembly GCA_963823975.1. Classification (GTDB taxonomy): domain Bacteria; phylum Bacteroidota; class Bacteroidia; order Chitinophagales; family Chitinophagaceae; genus Ginsengibacter. The sequence goes on from CAWGNP010000002.1 coordinate 526,492, forward strand.
TACGCGGAGATCATCTCGAAGCACTCCGGCCAGGACGTCGAGCAGGTGCTGAAGGACATCGACCGCGACCGGTTCATGACGCCCGAGGAGGCCGTGGAGTACGGGCTGATCGACGGCGTGATGGCGCCGCGCGGCGCGATCGAGCTCGTCAGTTGAGCGTGATGCGGTTCGGCGGCCAGTAGGTCGAGCAGCACCGGGCCGATCAGGTTGCTGCGCGGGACGGAGCCCCACACGCGCGAGTCGCACGAGTTGACGCGGTCGTCGCCCATGAAGAAGTAGTCGCCGGCCGGGACGTGCCAGGTGCCGGTGAGCCGGTCGCGCTCGGAGTCCGGCACGTAGTCGTCGTGCAGCAGCTTGCCGTTGACGAACACGAACCCGCGGTTCTCGCGGATCGTGTCGCCGGGCAAGCCGATCAGACGCTTGATGAACGTGTTGCCCGGGCAGCCCTTGGCCGCGGCCAGCGGCGGCGGCTTGAAGACGACGATCTGCCCCCGCTTGGGGCTCTCGAAGCGATAGATCAGGCGGTCGGCGATGACGCGGTCGTCGAAGCGCGCCTGACAGTACGCCGCGGGCTTTGCGCAGTGGAGCGTCGGCTCCATCGACGCCGAGGGAATGCGGTACGGCTTCGCGACCTCGGCCTCGACGAGGAAGACGACTCCGATCGCGACCGCGATCGTGACGACCCAGCTGAGGAGGCGCCGCGGCCTCACCGCAGCGCGTTCCGAACGAAGAACAAGAGGTTCGCGGGGCGCTCCCCGAGCCGGCGCATCAGGTAGGGGTACCACTCCGGGCCGTACGGCGTGGCGATCAGCACCTTGTAGCCGCGGCGGACGAGGTCGAGCTGCAGCTGCGTTCGCACGCCGTAGAGCATCTGGAACTCGAACCGGTCGCGGTCGATGCCGTGCGTCTCGCTGTAGGCGATTGCGCGGTCGATCAGCGTCTCGTCGTGCGTCGCGATCGCCGTGTAGCCGCCGCCCGACAGCATCCGCTCCATCAGCCGTCCGTACATCGCGTCGACGTCGGTCTTTTGCGGGTACGCGACGTCCGGCGGCTCCAGATATGCGCCTTTCACGAGCCGCAGGTTCGGCGCGAGGGGCAGCAGGCTGTCGAGATCGTCGGGCGTGCGGTAGAGGTACGACTGCAGGACGGTCCCGACGCGATCGAGGCCCGCGTCGCGCAGGCGCCGGTAGATGCCCAGCGTCCGCTCGACGTACGCGGACTGCTCCATGTCGATGCGGATGAAGCCGTCGAGCTCTGTCGCACGCTCGACGAGTCGCCGCACGTTCGCGAACGCGAGCTCCTCGTCGACGTCGAGCCCGAGGTGCGTCAGCTTCAGCGCGACGTTCGCACGCAGCTGCTCGTCGGCGATGCGCTGCAGGAGCTGCTCGTACTCCGCGACGACGATCTGTGTCGTCGCTTCGTCGTGCACGGCTTCGCCGAGCAGCGTCGTGTTCGCGTGCAGCCCCTGCGCGTTCAGGCGGCGGAGTGCCGCGATCGAGTCTTCCATCGTCTCGCCGGCGACGAAGCGCCCTGCGCCGAGTCGCATGCCGTGCGTCTGCACGAACCGCTGGACGCGCGGGCTGTCGGCGGCGGCGAGGATCGCCTTCCGCGACGCGGCGTTCAGAGTTGCTGCAGCAGCCATTCGTGTGTCTCGCCGATGCGTCGCGCCATCAGGGTCAGGTGCCCGTCGTTCGGGTCGATGCGAGCCTCGACGCCCGGAATCCTCTCGGCGAGCCAGTGGCCGTGCGCCACCGGTACGAAGCGGTCGTCGTCCCCGTGGATCAGCAGCGTCGGGCGGTCGATATCGGCGACGTCGAACCCCCATGGCCTGCAATGCGCGAGGTCGTCGTCGAACCAGCCCTCATATCCGTGTCCGATGCCGGCATGGAGCGATGCGACCGAGTCGCGTGCGTACTCGCCCGTCAGGACCGCGAGATCCTCCGGGCCGAGCAGTGTGCGCATCACGTCGATCAGCTCCTCCGGGGTGGCCCCCAGCAATTCCTCGCGATCGTGCGCGATGTGCGCGTGCAGCGCGTCCGGTCCCGCGACGAGAGCGCCGAACTCCGCGATGTTGCCGTCGCCCATGCCGCCGAGCCAGTCCAGGCCTTCTGCGTCGTACGGCGCGACGGATGCGAGGCTCGCGGCGGCGACGAGGCGGGCATCGCAGCGCGCGGCGCACGCCAGCACATGCGGGCCGCCGCCGGAGATCCCCAGCTTGCGAAGCGTTCGAGGCCGAGCGCGTCGGCGATCGCGTGCACGTCGGCAACGCAATCGACGACGCTCCGTCCCTCGTGACGCGACGAACTGCCGTACCCCGGCCGGTCGTACTGCAGCAGCCGCACGCCCTGCTGCCGCGCGAGGTCGTCGAGCGCCGATGCGACGTGCGCGCCGGAGCCCGGCGTGCCGTGGTGGACGAGGATCGGCCGCCCATCCGGGTCGCCGGCTTCGGTGACTGCAAGCGTGCGGCCGTCGGGCGTCGTCACGTCCACGGCGCGAGTGTAGTCCCCGCGCACAAGGGGCAGAAAGCACCCATGAGCGAAGAACACGACGACAACAAGGAGCACACCGGCAACCCGTGGGCGAAGACGTCCAGCGGCGACGCGGATCACGTCACCGACCCGAAGCGCGAAGGCGGCGAGGAGCAGCCCGAGCGCGACGAAGACACCGATTCGTAATGGCGCAGCGGTCGCTGTGGTCCGGCTCGATCACGTTCGGGCTCGTCAATGCCCCCGTTCGCCTGTACAGCGCGATCCAGGAGCATCAGCTCCATTTCCACCTGCTCCACCGCAAGGACGACAGCCCGATCGGCTACGAGAAGATCTGCAAGAAGGAAGGCGAGCCGGTCCCGGACGACGAGATCGTCAAGGCGTACGAGTACGCGAAGGGCAAGTACGTCTACATGGAGGACGAGGACTTCGCCGCGGCGCGCGTCGAGGGCTTCAAGACGATCGACATCACCGACTTCGTCCCCTACGAGGACATCGACCCGATCTACTTCTCGAAGACGTACTACGTCGGGCCCGACCAGGGCGCGGAACGCGTGTACTCGCTGCTCGCGAAGGCAATGGAGGATTCAGGCCTTGCCGCCGTCGCGAAGTTCGTCATGCGCGACCGGCAGCATCTCGGCGTCCTGCGCGTGCGGGAAGGAGTGATCACGCTCGAGCAGCTGTACTTCGCGGATGAGATCCGCGACATCGCGGAGATCAAGGAGAGGCGCAAGAAGGTCGACGGGAAGGAGCTGGAGATGGCGGAGCAGCTGATCGACTCGTTCACGACGAAGTGGAAGCCCGAGAAGTACAAGGACACGTACCGCGACGACCTCATGGCCGTCGTCGAGGCGAAGCGCAACGGCAAGGACGTTCACGCCGAAGCCGATGTCGAGGAAGAGGCCGAGGTGCCCGATCTGATGACGGCGCTGCGGCAGAGTGTCGAGGCCGCGCAGAAGAGCAAGCCGAAGAAGCGCGCGCGCAAAGCCGCGTAGTGCCGCGCGTCGAGCAGCGGATCGATGCGCTCTACGGGCTGCCGCTCGCCGAGTTCACGCCTGCACGGAATGCGCTCGCCCGCGAGCTGAAGGACGAGCGAGATCCGCGCGCTGGCGAAGCCCTCGCAGATCGCGTGGGCGATCAACCAGGCGGCGCGCACGGACAAGATGGCGGTGCGCCGTCTGTTCAAGGCGGCCGACGCATTGCGCGCCGCGCAGGAGAAGTCGCTCGCCGGCAAGGACGCGGATCTCGCCGGGGCGCAACAGCGTGAGCGCGAGGCCGTCAGGGCCCTCGCGCGATCGGCCGTCTCGGCGCTCGGACGCTCGACGCACCTCGATCGCATCGAGCGCACGCTCAGCGCGGCCGCGCTCGACCTCGACGCGCGCGAGCTGCTGCAGGCCGGCCGGCTGACGGAGGAGATCGCCCCGTCCGGGTTCGGGGCGCTCGCCGGCATCAAGCTGCCCCCGGCGCCGAAGCGCGTCGCGAAGCCGAAGCGCGACGAGGCGAAAGAGCAGCGCCGCCGCGAGCTGAAGACGGCGGCGCAGGCCGCGGAGCGCCGCGCGCTGAAGCTCGAAGCCGGCGCGGTTGACGCGCGCCGCGAGGCCGACGAGGCTGCCGCCGCGCTGGCCGAGCTCGACGCTTGACATATCGACGACCGTCGATATATTGACGGGCGTCGATATGAGCGGAGCCCTCGAACCTGTTTCCTGCTGCGCGCCGCTTGCGGCGGCGACGCTCTCCGCGGAGGAGGCGGATGCCACCGCGGAGCTGTTCAAGGCGCTCGGCGACCCCGCGCGCGTGCGCGCCGTGAACCTGCTCGCGACGAGCGGCGAGCCCGTGTGCATCTGCAATCTCGTCGAGCCGCTCGGCCTGTCCCAGCCCACGGTCTCGCATCACATGAAGAAGCTGCTCGACGCGGGTCTCGTGGAGCGCGAGCAGCGAGGCAAGTGGGCCTATTTCTCGTTGAAGCGCGACGCGGTCGAGAAGCTCGCGGCGGTCGCCGACCTGAAGGGAGCGTGCTGCTGATGACCACGACTGCGGATGAGCTGCGCGAGGAGGTTCGGCGCGCGCTACGCCGAGTCGGCGTTGCGTGTCACCGGTCAGTCCGAAGGCTGCGGCTGCGGCAGCGGCTCGTGCTGTGGGCGACGACGCGAAGTTCGGCGAGGCGCTGTATGACGCAGAGCAGCGCGGCGAGCTGCCGCAGGCGGCGACGCTTGCGTCGCTCGGCTGCGGCAATCCGACGGCCGTCGCCGAGTTGCGCGAGGGCGAGACGGTGCTCGACCTCGGTTCGGGAGGCGGCATCGACGTCATCCTGTCGGCGAAGCGCGTCGGTCCGACAGGCGTCGCCTACGGCCTCGACATGACGGACGAGATGCTGGCGCTCGCGCAGCAGAATGCGCGCGAGGCCGGGGTCACGAACGTGCATTTCCTGAAGGGCGTCATCGAGCAGATCCCGCTTCCCGCGGGCTCGCGTCGACGTCGTCATCTCGAACTGCGTGATCAACCTCTCCGTCGACAAGCCCGCAGTGCTGACCGAGATCGCCCGCGTGCTGCGACCCGGTGGGCGCATCGGCATCAGCGACGTCGTCGCCGAGGACAGGCTCGGTGCGGACGACGCGGGCCGCGCGCGGCAGCTTCGTCGGCTGCATTGCCGGTGCGCTGTCGAAGACCGAGTACGAAGCCGGCCTTGCAGCGGCCGGTTTCGAGGACATCACGGTCGAGTTCACGCACCAGGTCGCCGACGGCATGCACGGCGCGATCGTCAAGGCGGTGAAGACGTCGATCCGAGGCGAAAGGTCTCCCGGTGATCCTCCCGTCGAAGGCGGCGCGCTGACGCCTGACGCGCGCTCGTCGCCGAGGCGATCGGCACGTTCGCGCTCGTGTTCGCAGGCTGCGGCGCAGTGATGGTCGACGCGAAGACGCATCAGCTCGGCCACGTCGGCGTCGCGATCACCTTCGGCCTCGTGATCATGTTCGGGATCTACGCGGTTGGTCACGTCAGCGGGGCGCACTTCAATGCGGCGGTCACGTTTGCATTCGCTTTGACGCGGCACTTCCCGTGGCCGCGCGCCTTCGCATACTGGGCGGCGCAACTCGCCGGAGCGCTTGGCGCGGCGGCGGTGCTCCGCGCGCTCGCTCGGGAACATCGCGCACGTCGGCGCGACTCTGCCGTCGGGCTCACAGGGGCAGTCGTTCGTCTGGGAGCTGATCATGACGTGCCTTCCTGATGTTCGTGATCCTCGCCGTCGCGACCGACACGCGTGCAGTCGGCGAGGCCGCTGCGATCGCCGTCGGCGGCACGGTCGGTCTCGACGCGATGTTCGGCGGCCCGATCTCCGGCGCGTCGATGAACCCGATTCGCTCGCTCGGCCCGGCGCTCGTCTCCGGAGACTGTCCATGCGCTCTGGCTCTACATCGCCGCACCGCTCGTCGGCGCGGCGATCGGCGGCTCGCGTATCAGTTCGTTCGAGGCGAGCAACCGGTGACGGCATGACGAACGTGCTGTTCGTCTGCACGGCGAACGGCGGGCGCAGCGTGATGGCCGAGCGTCTCTTCAATCGAGGCGCCGACGGCCGCCACCATGCACGGTCTGCCGGTAGCGACCCCGGCGCCGCCGCTCATCCGCGTGTCCTGGAGGCGCTGCGCGAGCTGGACGTCGACGCGTCTGACCACGTGCCGCGCAAGCTCGACGCCGAGGCGATCGACTGGGCGGACGTGGTCGTCGCCACCTGCGACGACGCTTGCCCGGTTGTCCCGGGCAAGCGCTACGTCGCGTGGCAACTGCCTGATCCGAAGCACGAGCCGATCGAGCGCGTTCGGGAGATCCGCGACGACATCGACACGCGAGTCGCCGCGCTGATCGCCGATCTCGACTCGGCTACGTGACGCTGAAGTGCTGGAACATGATCGGCTCGTGCGGGGCGCAGTACGCCTTGTACTTGCCTGCGACGAGCTTCAGCGTGAACGTCTTCGTGCCGATGAAGCCGACGGACGTGAACGTCCATGACTTCCCGTGCGGCCCGTCCAGCTCGTAATTGTGGTGCGGCCGAGTCGTCCTTGATGACGACCGTGTACGTGCCGTGCGGCAGCGTCTTCACGAGCTTCCCCGTGCTGGTGACCAGGGTGATCTTGTAGGCGCCGTTCTTGCCGACGGTGCCGAAGAGCTTTGCGTGCCCGGCCGCGCCCGCGGTGGCGGAGACGGTCAGGACGGCCGCAGTGACGGCGGCTGCCAAGAGCGAGAGGCGAATCATGGTGGTGCTCCTTCTTCCGGGTGGGTTCAACCCGGATACGCGCGACCGGCGTCAGTCGGTTTTCGTGAGGTGGCGCTCGAGGAAGTCGACCGAGATCTGCCACGCGCGCAACTCGTTCGCGACCTTCGTGAACCCGTGCCCCTCGTCCTCGAACACCTCGTACTCGACCGGTGTCCCAAGCTCGCGCAACCGCTCTACGAGCTGATCCGATTCCGCCTTGACGACGCGATAGTCCTTCGCGCCCTGGATGACGAGCAGCGGCGCGCGAATTTGATCGGCATACGTGAGCGGTGATGCGGCGAGGAGCATCTCGCGATCGTCTTCCGCGTCGCCCACCCATTCGCGAAGCATCCGCCGCCACGTCGGCGGTGCCGACTGCACCAGTGTGATCAGGTTCGACGGGCCGAAGATGTCGACGCCCGCGGCAAAGTGCTCCGGGAGGCGCGACATGCACGTGAGGACGGCGAAGCCGCCGTACGAGCCGCCGAACACGCCGATGCGCTCACCGTCGACCCAGTCCTGGGCGCGAAGCCACTGCGCAGCGGACTTCCAGTCCTTCAGGTCGACGTCGCCCCAGTGACGGTGGATCATCCGCTGGTACGTCTTGCCGTAGCCGGTCGAGCCGCGGATGTTCGTCGCGAGGACGCTGATCCCGCGCGAGCAGAGATATTGCGCGAACGGCTTGTAGCCCGCGCGCTCCTGCGACTCGGGGCCGCCGTGGACGTACAGCACGACCGGGTGCGGCCCGTCGACGGGCGCACGGAACAGCCAGGCGGGGATGTCGAGCCCGTCCCAGCTCGTGTACGACGTGAGCTCCGGCTCGACCATCGTGTCCGCCGGCGGCAAGCCGATGCTGCTGTCGGTCACGCGCTGTGCCTCGCCGGTCGCCGTGTCGACGACGTAGACGTTCTGCCCGAGCCGCGGCTCGTCCCACAGGACGGCGACGCGCGAGCCGTCAGGCGAGACGGCGAGCACCGAGTCGTACTGATGCGACGTGCCCGGCGGGAGCTTCGGGTCGGGACGGTCGCGGATGCGAAGCTTCGCCCAGCCGCGATCGTTCTCGAGCCACGCGATGACACTGCCGTCGGCCGATCCGGCGAGCCCTTCGACGTCTGCGCCCGGCTGCTCGACGTACGTCCAGCTGCGGGCACCCAGGTCGTAGTGCGCGAGGCCCCCGAACTCGGCGCCGGTGTCGGTGACGAAGTAGAACCCCGAGCCGTCGGCGGTCCAGGGCCCCGGCATGAACTTCGCCGCCTCGTCGTGGAGCGTCAGCTCCTCCGAGGTGCCGCCGACGAGGTCGACCAGGTGCAGAGACTGGTCGGTGTTAGAGCGGTACTCGAGCGCCAGGAGTCGCGCTCCGTCCGGCGAGAAGCCGGTGGGGAACGCGTACATGCCTTCTCCGAAGACCGAGCGCGGCTCGCCGCCGTTCACGGGCTGCAGCCACACCTCTGAGTCGGTGGGAGTCCGCGAGTTGGCGGAGTACGCGATCTCGTCGCCCGCCGGCGTGAAGGCGCCGGGCATCAGCGCATGCTGCACCTGCTCGACCGCCCGCGATCTCTTCCGGCCAGCCCTCCTTCAGGAGGTAGATGCGATGGAGCTCGTCGCCGTCGTGGTCGGCAGAGAAGGCGATGAGGCCGTCGCTGCGCACCGCGACCGCGCGCACGGTGTGGTCGGTGTATGCCGTCAGCTGCTTCGGCCAGCCTCCCGTCGCGGGGACGCGCCAGAGGTTGAACTGGCCGGAGATGTTCGAGACGAAGAGGACGTTCTCGCCGTCGGCGGTGAAGGCGAGCACCGGCGCGAACTTCCGAACTGCGTTGAAGCGCTCGAACGGCGGTAGCCGGGTCACGATGGGCACCATAACGCCGCATGCGCAAGCGCATCGGATTTCTCTCGTTCGGCCACTGGCAGCCTGCCGCCTGGTCGCAGACCCATACCGCGAGCGACGCATTGCTGCAGACGGTCGAGCTGGCGGTCGCGGCGGAGGAGCTCGGGATCGACGGCGCCTTCGTTCGCGTGCATCACTTCGCGCGCCAGCTGGCATCGCCGTTCCCGCTGCTCGCGGCGATCGGCGTGCGCACGAGCCGCATCGAGATCGGCACCGGAGTGATCGACATGCGCTACGAGAATCCGCTCTACATGGCCGAGGATGCGGCAGCCGCCGACCTGCTCGCCGGCGGCCGGCTGCAGCTCGGCATCAGCCGCGGCTCGCCCGAGCCGGCATGGCGCGGCGCCGAGGCGTTCGGCTACTCGGTCGACCCCGACGAGGCGCGTACGAAGACCGAGCTGTTCCGCGCCGCGATCGCGGGCGCCGGTGTCGTGCGCGCGGATGCCGGCGGCGAGCCTGGCGCGGGGGCTCTCGCCGTGCAGCCGCAGGCCGCCGGGTCTCTCCGATCGGATCTGGTGGGGATCGGGCTCGCGGGAGACGGCGCGCTGGACGGCGGAGCAGGGGATGAACCTGATGAGCTCCACGTTGCTGCTCGAGGACACCCAGGTGCCCTTCGACCAGCTGCAGCTCGAGCAGATCGAGCTGTTTCGGGAAGGCTGGCGCGAGGCGGGTCACGAGCGGGAGCCGCGCGTCTCGGTGAGTCGCAGCGTCATCCCGATCACGTCCGACCTCGACCGGCAGCTGTTCGGCGGCGATCGCAACCAGGATCAGGTCGGCTACCTCGACGGCGCGATGGCGCGCTTCGGCCGCACGTACTCCGGTGAGCCGGATGCGATCGCCGAGGAGCTCGCGCGCGACGTCGCCGTCGCCGCCGCCGACACGGTGTTGCTCACCGTGCCGAACCAGCTTGGCGTCGACTACAACGCGCGCATGCTCGAGACGATCGCGCGCGACATCGCGCCGTCGTTCGGCTGGCAGCCGCTAATGCGCGGGTGACTCGAGCACCTCGAGGTCGTAGCGCGCGAGCACGTCAGGAGAGGGCGGCCCGCCTGCGCGTCCGGCGTCCAGGAAGAACTGCTCGAACCCCGCGCGGGAGAAGAGCAGCAGGACGCGTGCCTGCTTGTCGCCGACGACGGAGTACTTGTGCGGCACGTCTTTCGGCGTGTAGACGAAGTCGCCGGCGCTTGCCGTGAGCGTCTCGTCGCCGCAGGTGAGCTCGATCGCCCCGTCCACGACGTAGAAGCCCTCGGCCTCGCCGTGATGCACGTGCAGCGGCGCAGCGCTGCCCGGCTCCTCGATCGACTCGACGATGCTGAACGACCCTTCGGTCGAGTCAGCCCCCGCGAGCACCCGGACCTCGCCTGCCGGTCCCCATTTGACGGACGGGCCCTCGCCGGCCCGGACGACTGCTGCGTTCATTGCTCCTCCTTGGTGGTTGTGGTGGTGGGCGGTGGACCGACGCGAACGACGCCGTGCGCGAGCTCGACTGCCGTCAGCGCGTCGGGTGGGACGCGGGGGCCGTCCGCCGGGGCGGGCAGCCACGGCCAGCGCGCGGGCTCCGCCAGCGCGTGCACGAAGTCCTCGATGCCCGCCGGCGTGGAGAGGAACAGGACGCGGGCGGAGTCGGACTCGACACGGAACGCGTGCGGCTGCTCCCGGGCGACGAAGACCGCCGAGCCGGCCTCGTGCACGGTCTCGCGCGTCGTCGATCCAGAAGCGAATCGTGCCGTCGAGGACGTACGTGGTCTCGTCCTGCGGATGCGTGTGCAGCGGAGGCGCCGCGTCGCGCGGCAGCACGCTCTCCCAGAGCGCGAACGCGCCGCCGGTGTCGCGCGCCGGCGAGCTTCGGCCTCACGAGCGTGCCGAGGAACCAGAGCGGCGACCCGCTCATCGGACGCGGAACGCCGCCGGCCGCTCGTAAGCGCCGGGCACGCCGCCGATCGCGACGACTCGGACACCCTTCGGGCCGGGCAGCACCTTGCGGCGTGCCCCGGGGGCGACGCGGAGCAGGCTCCCCGTGTCCGCGCGCACGAGCTCCCCGTCCACCTGGATGTCGGCCCAGCCGTTCACGACGACGTAGACCTCCTCCTGGCCGTCGTGCGCATGGTCGTGCTCCGGGTAGTCGGCGAAGCCGGGCGGCAGGTCGATGACCTGGAGCCCGAACGCGGCGACGCCGAGCGCGTCGCCTGCGAGTTTCAGCGCGCCGTGGCTGACGGCGGGCAGTTCCTCGATGGGGATGAGCGTGTAGGGATTCATGCCGGTAACGGTGGCCGCACCGTTCCGAGGCGGCAATCCCAGGAATCTGGGGTTTCCATCGGCGTCCGTCGCTTCTACTCTGCAAGTCATGAGAGTTCGGGAGCGCGACCGGGCCCGCGCGCGCGAGCGCCTCGAGGCGCTCGCCGCGTCCGACCTCCGTTCCGAGGAGGCACGGTTCGCAGCGATCGAAGTGCTCCGGCCCGTCGTCGGCTTCGACCGCTGGTGCTGGCCGTCGACCGACCCGCGCAGCGCGCTGGCCACCGGCGGCGTCGCCGAGTTCGACCTTTGGCAGGAGGTCCCGCGCATGGCGGTGCTCGAGGAGTACGGCGATGTCACACGCAAGGCCGAGCTCGTCGTCGGGCCGCGCGCGAGCGTCGCGCTCAGCGCCGCGACCGGCGGCGACCTCGCGCGAAGCACGCGTTGGCGCGAGTGCCTTCGGCCGTACGGCGTCGGCGACGAGCTGATGACAGCGTGCCGCGACCGGCACGGATGCTGGGGGAGCGTCGAGCTGATGCGCGATGCAGGCGACAGGCCCTTCGACGAGGAGGACGAACGGCTGCTCGACGACCTCGCGCCGGTTCTCGGCACGCTGCTGCGCCGAAGCCAGCGTCACGATTCGGCGCGCGTGCCCGGCGCGCAGCTCGCGCCTGCGACGCTCATCCTCGACGCACTGCTCGCGCCCGCCGGGTGGACGCCGTCGTTCCACGCGTGGCTCGAGGAGATGGGCACCGACATGCTGCCGCCTGCGGTGTACGAGCTCGGGACGCGCGTGCTGACACCTGCCGCGCATGCGAACGGGCTTCCGGCGAGCGTTCGCCTGCGCAGCGCGTCGGGCCGCTGGGTGACGCTCGAGGGTGCGGCGCTCGAAGGCGAGAGCGCGGGGAACGTCGCGATCACGATCCGCGAGTCAGCACCGGACGAGGTGTTCGATCTGCTGTGTGCGACGTTCGACTTGACGCGGCGCGAGCGTGAGCTCGCCGCGCTCGTCCTCGACGGTCTCGCGACGAAGCAGCTCGCCCGCGCGATGTGCATCTCCGAGTACACGGTGCAGGATCACCTGAAGGCGATCTTCAGGAAGACCGGCATGGGCAGCCGGCGTGAGTTGATCGCGCGGCTCGGCCGCTAGCTGTCGAAGCCCGCGGCGCGGATGTGCGCCGCCGCATCTCGCTCGTAGACGAATGCATGCGCGATGCAATGCGGCTTCCGTCGGGCTTGATCCTCGAGCAGCTCGATGAAGTGCTCCTTGAACCCAAGGCGCGGGAAGTGCTCGAGCACGAGCGCACGCGGCGCGGTCGCGACGTCGGCGATGCGGACGCCGCGAACGTCGACCGCGGTGCCGAGGTCGAGCAGCTGCGCCTCGGGCGTGTTGTCCGGCCCGGTCTCGTGCATGTGGAGGTAGATCGCCTCGGCGACGGTCTCCGCGCGCGGCGCAGGCCAGCCGAGCTCCGTGAGCACCTCGCGCGCCGCGTCCGCGCCGTCCTGCTCGAAGCAGCCGCCGCGGTCGTACGCAGGGGTCAGGCCGAGGTCGTGCAGCATCGCCGCGACGTACAGCAGCTCCGCATCCCAGTCGAAGACCGTCGCGGTCGCCCAGAAGCGCACCCCACCCGTACGAGCGGAAGCAGTGGTTCGCGAGCGACTCCGACTGCGCCTCGCGGCAGATCTCCTCTGCGCGTCTCGCCGCTGCCGTGTCGGGAACGGTGAGCCGCTCCAGGTCGTGCCGGTCGACGCCGTCGCCGGGCGCGAGCCGGGTCACGAGTGCGCGCAGGTGCTCCGCAGAGGCCATCGTTCAGCGTAGAGAACGACGATGGGGCGGCGCGGGCAGCGATGGTTCGCCGTAGATTGGTAGGTCGATGAGCACACCTGAGCGATCGCGGCGGGCGAAGTTGCGCATCGCCGTGCTCGCGCCGGTCGCTTGGCGGGTGCCGCCGCGTCATTACGGCCCGTGGGAGCAGTTTGCGTCGCTCCTCACGGAGGGTCTCGTTGCGCGCGGGCTCGACGTGACGCTGTTCGCCACTGCCGACTCGATCACCCGCGCTCGTCTTGCCGGAACGGTTCCCGTCGGCTACGCCGAGGAACCGAACGTCGACGCGAAGGTGCAGCGAGGCTCTGCACATCGCGGCTGCGTTCGAGCGGGCTGATGAGTTCGACGTGATCCACAACGGCTTCGACTTCCTTCCCTTGACCTACAGCCGTCTGGTGGCGACCCCGGTGGTCACGACGATCCACGGCTTCTCGTCGGAGCGGATCCTGCCGGTCTACGAGCGCTACAACGACATCGGGCACTACGTCGCGATCAGCGATGCCGATCGGCACCCCGGCTTTCACTACGCGGCGACGATCCACCACGGGATCGACATCGGCGAGTTCGATCTCGGCGCCGGCGACGGCGGATACCTGCTGTTCTTCGGGAGGATCCACCCGGACAAGGGAACGGCTGAGGCGATCGACGTCGCCGAGCGGGTCGGCATGCCGTTGCTGATCGCGGGGATCGTCCAGGATCGCGAGTACTTCGAGCGGCTGCGTCGAGCCTCGACTCGATGGCGACCGCATGCGCTACGTCGGCCCGGTCGGGCGCCGACCAGCGTTCTGCCGTCCTCGGCGGTGCGACGGCGCTGCTTGCATCTGATCGACTTCGATGAGCCGTTCGGGTTCAGCGTGGTCGAGGCGATGGCGTGCGGCACGCCCGTCGTCGCCTCGCCGTCGCGGCTCGATGGCCGAGATCATCGCCGACGGACGAGAACGGCTTCCTCGTCGACAACGTCGATGAGGCGGTCGCCGCCGTCGCGCCTGGCGGACGACGCTCGACCGGAGCTGCGGTTCGCGCGTCGCGTCGAGCAACGCTTCGGCGTCGACCGGATGGTCGACGAGTACGTCGGCGCTGTACCGCAGTGCTGCGAGTCGCAGGGCGAGCTGATCGACGCTGAGCCCGGACTCCTTCCGGCTCGGGGTCAACTACTGGCCGGCGCGGACGCGCGATGGGCTGGTGGTCGCAGTACGACCCGTCCGAGGTCGCGACCGACTTTGCCCGGATCGCCGGCTGCCGGTCTCGACTCGGTGCGGTTGTTCCTCACGCTGGGAGGACTTCCAGCCGGCCCCGGCGCCGCGTCGATCCGGACGATGCTCGAGCCGGCTCGTCGAAGGTGGCCGATCTGCGCCGGCGCAGCCGGGCTCGCGCTGATTCCCACGCTCTTCACGGGCCACATGAGCGGCGTGAACTGGATCCCGGCGCTGGGCGCTCGGCGGGCTCGGACGGGGACGATCGCTTTCGCGTCATCGCGACGGCGCTGAGTTGCCGGACAGCGGTGCTCCGGAACTGGTACACCGACCCCGTCGTCGGCGAAGCGCAGGCGCTTCTCGCCGAAGGAGGTGGCCGCCGCGCTTCGCGGTCATCGAAGCGCTTTGGGCATGGGACCTCGGCAACGAGAACTCGAACTGCGACGATCCCGCCGACGACTGCGGCCGGCGAAGGAGTGGCTCGCGCGAACTGCGGCGGCGATTCGCGCTGCAGATGACGGCGCGCTCGTCACGACTCGGGCTGCACATGGAGGACCTCGAAGAGGATCGCCGGCTCGGACCCGGCGAAGCTGCCGGCCTCTTGCGATTTCCTGTCGATGCACGGCTACCCGATCTATGCCGCGTGGGCGGATGGGCCCACTCGACGTGCACGTCCTTCCGTTCCTCGCGCGGATGACCCGCTGGCTCGGCGCGGACGAGATGTGTTGTTCAGCGAGTTCGGGCTTCCGACGCGCCGCGCCGGCCGCTCGCCGGGAGACCGTTTCTTGGTCGACGAGGATGCGGCGGCGGTCTACACGACATCGGCTCTCGAGGCACTTCGAGACGCAGGCTGTCTTGGCGCGATGCTCTGGTGCTACTCCGACTACCAGCGGGCGCGATGGTCGAGCCCCCCGTTCGATGTCGCCCGCCATGAGCGCTCGTTCGGGCTCTGGCGCGCTGACGGCTCGGCGAAGCCTGCGGTTGCGGCGGTCGCGGCATTCGCCGGAGCTACACGGCGCGCCACCGACGACGGCGACGCGTGGATTGACATTCGCCCTGCAGACTTTGTGCTCGACCCGGCCCGGCAGTTACCTCGGCTGTATGGCCGCTATCGAGGGAGAACGGCCTAGGAGGCTTCTGCCGGTTCGGAGAGCAGCGCATCGAGAAGGTCGCCGAGGCGCCCGGTGGCAAGACAGATCGAGCTGTCCGCGGCGCCGTAGTACAGACGCACCTCGTCGCTCGCCTCGTCGTGGACGAGGCCGCACGGGAACACGACGTTCGGAACGTCGCCCGTTCGCTCGTAGCCCTCGAAGCGGAGCGAGGATCCAGTTGGGGAGTCGGCGGAGGACCCGCGTCGGCTCGTTCAGGTCGAGCAGCGCGAGGCCGACGCGGTAGATGTCGCCGGCGACCGTCTCCTTCACGCCGTGGTAGACGAGAAGCCAGCCGTGCTCGGTCCGAACCGGGGGCGGCCCGATGCCGATTCGCAGCGAGTCCCACCAGGCGCCTTCGCGCGGTTGCAGCACCGGCTCGGGGGCGCTCCAACTGACGAGATCGTCCGAGCGGGAGAGGAGGATCTCACCGTGCCCTCCGCCGAATTGCGTCAGGGGACGGTGAAGAAGGACCCAGCGTCCGTCGATTCGATGAGGCAAGAGGGCCGCGTTCTTGTCCTCCGGGTGTCGAACGATGCCGTAGCGCTCGACGCTGTTGAAGTCCTGCGTCGTGGCGAGGAAGACCGCCGGGCCGGCCGGGCCGTACGCCGTGCACGTGATCACCCAGCGCTCGAGCTCGTCCACCCAGACGACACGTGGATCCTCGAATCCCCATTGCTCGCTCGCGTCTTCTCCGTTCGGTGCGAGCAGCGGCTCGGGGTCGACCTTCCAGCCGTCGATGCCGTTGGTCGAGCGCGCGACGCTGAGGTGGGAAATGCCTCTGCGGTCCTCGACGCGCGCGAGAAGCACGGTCGTCGCCGGCCACCTCCGCGGCCGCGGGGTTGAAGACCCCGTTCACCGGATACGGCCAATGCGCTGCGGTGAGGATCGGGTTGCTGGGGTGGCGCTCGAATAGCTCGCGCGTGCTCATACGAACACCGGCTCGGGCCGAGCGCTTGGCGCTTCCGGCGCGAACTCCGGCTGCATCCAGCAGAAGCGCGGCCTGGTGGAACGCGAGCGTGGATTCGGCGCCTTCGTTGTCGTTGATCGACGTCGCTCCCGAGCCCGTCGCTGCAGCCGCCGGTGGCGAAGTCGTAGAGCGGCTTCTGCAGCCGGTTGCGGCCGAGGAACCATTCGAACGCGGTAATCGCTCGCCGGCCGTGCTCCGCGCTGCGTGTCAGTGCGAAGGCCGTCAGCTCGGCCTCGACCAGGGCAGCTGCGTCAAGCGGCTGTTCGTCTCCGCCTCCGGGCGCGGGTTCGTCCTTCCGCCGTCCGAGGTGCCCGGGCAGGCGGAGCTCACCTGCGTCGAGCCCGCATTCGTCGCCGAGCCAGCGGAGCGAGTCGAGGCCGCGCTCGGCAAGGTCGGCGCGCCCGAGCGCGTTGGCGCCCGAGAGAAGTGCCTGGGACAGTCGCGCGTTGTCGTAGGTGAGCCTGTCCTCGAACCAGCACCAGTCATCGGATGCGTTGCGCTCGAGGGCGTCGCCGAGTTGCTCGACGAGCCGTTCGAGCAGCCTTTGCGCGGTCGGCGCGAGGCGGTCGGCGTCCACACGCGAGAGCCCGAGCACGGCGTAGGCGGCCGTTCGCAGAGGGACGTCATCCGGCAAGGACGCGACAAGCGAGCCAAGAAGGTCGCTTGTCGGCCGCACGGCGGCTGGGATCCACGCGGTGGCAAGGATGTCGCCGAGCGCCCAGATCGATCGACCCACGTGGTCGCCGATATGTGGCTCGTCGACCCAGCGCCGGTCGTACGTCATGAAGTTGCGCATCCCGCCGGGCCCCGCCGCTGCGTGGAGGAACGCGATCGAGCGGTAGAGGCTCGCTGTCCAGATTTGCTCGTCGCCGCGCTCGGCAAGCGCGAGCGAGACAACGGCAAGCCGCGCTACATCGTCCACGCAGTAGCCGCTGTTGCGGTTGGGGATGATCCCGTGGGCGTGCTGCACGATTCCGACGTCGTCGACGAGTGTGCGCAGATGGTCGGTGCGCAGGCTCGGCAGATGCAGATCGCCGATCCCTGCGGGCCGTCGTCTCGGCGCGAGCGCGCTTGCTTCCTCCAAAACGGAGGCGGTTGCCTCGGCCACGGCAGGCCAGCCAAGGGTCGAGCCGACTCTCAACGCTTCCGCTCGCGCAGCCTCGAGTCTCCACGGATGGTCGAGATAACTGCAGATCGCTGCCGCGAAAGCATCGGAATCGCCGAAGGGCACGAGCAGGCCGGCTCCCGAGTCGAGCATGTCCTTCGCGTACCAGTACGGCGTCGAGACGACGGCGCAACCGGCGGCAAGCGCGAATGTCAGTGCGCCGGAAGCGATCTGCTCGCGGCTTGCGTATGGCGTCAGGAAGACGTCCGTCCGGGCGAGCAGGACGGCTAGCTCGTCGACTGAGAGGAACCGATCGTCGAAGACCACGTGTGTTCCGAGGCCGAGTTCGAAGGCGCGACGTTCGAGCATCAGCCGATAGCGCTCGCCTTCGCGACGCTCCACGTCGGGGTGCGTGCGCCCGGCGATCGTGTACACGGTCTCCGGGTGTCGCTCGATGATCGCCGGTAGCGCGTCGATCACGGTCTCGATTCCTTTGCCCTCCGAGAGGAGGCCGAACGTCGAGAGATGGAAGCCGCCGCCGACGTCGCTGGCCGGGCTGCGGCGCTTCTCGTGGACTCGGGCTGCGCGCGCGATGAGACGAGCCGGTGCGCCATGCGGTACGACACGAATCTTCTCCTGCGTCACACACACCGGAATCGACGAGCAGGCGCGACGCGGTGTCGGTCATCACGATCACCAGCTCTGCCTCGCTGCACAACTCCGTCAGCACCTCGGCCTGGTGCGTCGAGGGCTCCGACAGGACCGTGTGAAGAGTCACGACAAGCGGTTGAGCGAGCTCCCGGGCGAAGGAAAGGACATATTCGCCGTCACGGCCGCCGAAGATCCCGTACTCGTGCTGGAGGAGCACGACGTCGACGTCGAGCCGCCCCAGCATCCTGGCCGTTCGAACGTAGTCGCCACGTACGCCCTGGGCGATGGTCGCGAGCAGCCCGCGACGCTGCGGGCTCGACGGCTCGTTGACCACTGCAATGAGATCCGTCACCTCCTGCGTATCCGTGCCGAGGAGCGCTCCTCGCAGGTCGGCGGCAAACGCACCGATGCCGCATGCGCGGGGTGGAAACGTGGAAACGATCGCGGTCCGCACGCTCTAGATCCCGGAAAGGACGAGCGTGTCGAGGCGCGACAGGACGGTCCACCGTGGGGCGGGGCGCCCGTGTCTGCGGGACTGTTCGATCCGTTTGGCCATGCCAAACCTTCGATCCGCGGCGGGTGCCGCATTGACGGAGGCGTGAGGTCCACCATCGCGTCCGGGCTGGAGAGCACTCGGATCGCTTCACGTCCGCTCCGCCGACCACTGTAGCCGACCCGCTCCTAGACAAATGAAAAGGGCCCCGGGAATGGGGCCCTTTTCGCTACCTGCTGACCTTCGTGCCATTTACATGGCGGCCGACATCAGCCGCAGCCGGTGCTCGTGCCGCAGTCACGGCACGTGTAACAGGTGCCGGCGCGAACCATGCGCCCGCCGCAGCGGTTGCACTCGATCGCATCCTCGTGCGGGTTGAACAGCGCGGTCTGACCGGCTGCCGGAGCTTCGGCGTGTGCGGACTCGCCGTTCGCGATCCGGTCCGCCATCTGCTGCCGCACCTCGATCGACAGGATGCCGGCCTCCTCCTGCTGGTCGACGTCGAGGAACTTCTTCCCGAACCAGCGGAAGATGTAGTCGACGATCGACTTCGCCTGGCGGATGTCCGCGTCGTTCGTGAGACCCGACGGCTCGAAGCGCAGATGCGAGAGCTTCGACACGTAGACCTCGGGCGGCACGCCGTACTGCAGGCCCATCGACACCGCGATCATCAGCGAGTTCATCAGGCCGGCCATCGTGGTGCCGTCCTTCGCGATGTCGACGAAGATGTCGCCGGGCGTCCCGTCGTCGTGCAGACCGACGTGGATGTACCCCTCGTACTCGCCGACGCGGAACTTGCGGCCGACTTCGGTGCGATCCTCCGGCAGGCGGCGCCGCTTCGGGGCGACAGTCGCGCCGACCGGTGCGATGACCTGCTGGCTCTTGTCGCCCTTGCCCGACAGCGGCTGCGCGACCTTGCAGTTGTCGCGGTAGATCGCGATCGCCTTGACGCCGAGCTTCCACGCCTCGAGATAGAGGCCGGCCACATCGTCGATCGTCGCCGTCTCCGGCAGGTTGACCGTCTTCGAGATCGCGCCGGAGATGAACGGCTGGATCGCGCCCATCATCTTCACGTGACCCGTGTAGTGGATCGCGCGCTCGCCGACGGCGCAGTCGAACACCGGGTAGTGCTCGCTCTTCACGTAGGGCGCACCGACGACGGTGTTGCGTTCGTCGATGAAGGCGACGATCTCGGCAACCTCGCCCGGCGCGTAGCCGAGCTTCTCGAGGCCGGCCGACACCGTCTTGTTGACGATCGTGATCTCGCCGCCGCCGACCAGCTTCTTCGACTTGACGAGCGAGAAGTCCGGCTCGACACCGGTCGTGTCGCAATCCATCATGAAGCTGATCGTCCCGGTCGGCGCGAGCACCGTCGCCTGCGCGTTGCGGTAGCCGTGCACCTCGCCGAGGTCGAACGCGTCGTCCCAGGCCTTGCGCGCGGCGCTGAGCAGGTCGGCCGGCACGGTGTTGGTGTCGGCGATGTTGCCGACGGCCGCGCGGTGCTTCGAGATGACGCTCAGCATCGCGGCTGCGTTCGGGCGGTAGCCCGCGAAGGCGCCCATGCGGCCGGCGATCTCCGCCGACTTGCGATAGGCGCGCCCCGTCATGAGCGCCGTGATCGCCGCTGCGTAGGCGCGACCCTCGTCGGAGTCGTACGCGAGCCCGCGTGCCATCAGCAGCGCGCCGAGGTTCGCGTAGCCGAGGCCGAGCTGGCGGTACGCCTTCGCGTTCCGCTCGATCTCCGGCGTCGGGTACGACGAGTTGCCGACCGCGATCTCCTGTGCGAGGAACACGACGTCGCACGCGTGCTCGAACGCCTCGACGTCGAGCTCGCCGTCCTCGCGGCGGAACTTCATGAGGTTCAGCGACGCGAGGTTGCACGCCGAGTCGTCGATCGACATGTACTCGGAGCACGGGTTCGACGCGTTGATGCGCCCGGTGTTCGGCAGCGTGTGCCACGAGTTGATCGTCGTGTCGTACTGCACGCCCGGGTCGGCGCAGCGCCACGCCGCTTCTGCGATCTCGCGCAGCAGCTTCCTGGCCTTCAGCGTGTCGACGACCGTGCCGTCGGTGCGCGCGGTGAGGTTCCAGTCGGCGTCGGCCTCGGCCGCCTCCATGAACGAGTCGGAGACGCGCACCGAGTTGTTGGCGTTCTGATACTGGATCGACGCCCAGTCCGGCGAGTCGAGCGACATGTCGTAGCCCGCCGCCTCGAGGACGCGCGCCTTCTCCTCCTCGTGCGACTTGCACCAGATGAACTCCTGGATGTCCGGATGGTCGACGTCGAGGACGACCATCTTCGCCGCGCGGCGCGTCTTGCCGCCCGACTTGATCGTCCCGGCCGACGCGTCGGCGCCGCGCATGAACGACACCGGCCCGGAGGCGTAGCCGCCCTTCGACAGCTGCTCCTTCGACGAGCGGAGGCGCGAGAGGTTGACGCCCGAGCCCGAGCCGCCCCGGAAGATGACGCCTTCGCGGCGGATCCAGTCGAGGATCGCGTCCATCGAGTCGTCGATCGACAGGATGAAGCAGGCGGAGCACTGCGGCTTCTCTTCGAAGCCGACGTTGAACCAGACCGGCGAGTTGAACGCGGCGAGCTGGTTGACGAGGATCGCCTTCAGCTCGTGCCTCGAACGTGGAGGCCTCGTCCTCGTTCTGGAAGTACCCGCCGTCGCGGCCCCAGGTGCCGATCGTGCCGACGACGCGGCCGATCATGTCCTTGACCGAGGTCTCGCGCTCCGGGCTCGACATGCGGCCGCGGAAGTACTTCTGCGCGACGATGTTCGTCGCGGTCTGCGACCAGAACTTCGGGAACTCGACGTTCTTCTGCTCGAACGCCGGGCCGTTCTTGCCCGGGATGTGCGCGTCGCGGATCTCCCACTCGACTTCGTCGTAGGGATCGCGACCCTCGATCGTGAACAGCCTGCGGACGGCGAGGGTGGCGTCCTCGTCGACGACGCTGTTGACGAGCTCGTCGGGGTGGATCTGAACTGGGCTTTCGTGCTGTACGGACGCCATCTCTTCGCCTCCTTCACGCATTACAACGAATGCGCGAACTCAATGATTTCCCGTCTTGGGGGGTCCGCAGACTAGGAGGCGGATCGGACGGACTCTAGGAAGCCGGCTTTCGGCCCTGATAATGCCGCCATCCGAGCCCGGCGGCGCCCGCCGCGACGAGCAGGATCGCGAGGCCGCCGAGGATCAGCAGCGGCAGGGGGAGCGACGAGGCGCCGCCGCCGTTCAGGTTGTCCGCCACCTTCGCGATGCCGCCGCCCTTCTTGCGGCCGGGCGCGGCGATCGTGATGACGTTCTTGTTCGTGCTGCCCTTGCCCGTGGCCCTCGTCCCGGGCGTCTGCGGCTGGATCAGCGTGTTCCCGCTGAGCGAGCGGCCCGACCTGCGGGCGGCGATGCGGGCGCTCTGCAGGGCGCGCTCGATGTCGTCCCGTGCGCTCGAGTACGTGTCGACGTCGCTCGGCAGGTGCTTCAGGGCGTCCCGGTAGCAGTGGAGCGGGTACGTCCCGTCGATGCGCCCGTCGTACCAGTCGTTCAGCAGCACCTGCCAGCACGCCGGCTTGCCCGCTGCGACGGCGGGACGCGCGACCGAGCCGGCGATGCATGCCAGCGCGAGCACGACGGTGCAGATCGTGAGTGTGCGAATGCGGATAGACGTCAAGCGGGGCCCCGGAGGATGATGGCGTGGTCGCCGGATGACCAGTATGCCGCGATCGGGTAAGGCTTTTGTTTGCGGCCGGGGCCGCTGCTAGCGTCGCTCGCGATGCGCATGCCGGCCCTTCGGGATTTGCCCCTGGCCGCGGCGCTCCTGCTCACGGCGGTCGCGATGTTCCACGGCCAGGCGTCTGGCGGACGGGATGGTGCCGTGGCTCGGGCTCGGCGCGCTCGTGCTGATCGTTGCATTGCTCGGCCTCGAGGGTCTGCCGCGCGGCGCGGTCGTGCTCGCGCCGCTCGCCGCGCTCGACCGTGTGGCTCGCCCTCTCGATCCGCTGGTCGGCGCTGCCCTCGCGCTCGTGGGTCTACGCGGACCGGACGTTCGTCTACCTGCTCTTCGCGGCGGTCGGCCTGTGGCTCGCGAGCCGTCGCGTCGGGCTCGCGTACGGGCTCGCGGCGGTGCTCGGTGCCGTCGTTCTCTGGTCGCTCGGCGGCAAGGTCTTCCCGCTCGGCGCGCGTGCCGGTGATCGGCGTGCAGTCGCGGCTCGACTCGCCCGTCGGGCTGTGGAACCAGCTCGCGCTGCTCGGCGACTTCGCGTTGCCGCTCGCGCTCTGGGTCGCGCTTGCGCCGCCGCGTGCTCGGCACGCTGCTCGCGTTCGCCTGGGTCGTCGCGATCGTGCTGACGCTTTCCCGCGGCGGGCTCGTTGTCGCGGTGATCGTCGTCGCCCTGTGGCTCTGGCTCGGCGACGACCGGCCGCGCTCGGCGCTGACACTCGTCGCCGCGGCGGTGCCGGCCGCGGTGGTGGCGGGCATCGCGTTCACGCTGCCGGGCGTGACCGGCTCGGCGACGTCCGAGCGGTGGCGCGACGGCCTGATCTTCGGCGTGCTCCTCGTCGCCGGCGCAGCCGTCGCCGCCGTTCTCACTCGACTGCCGCGCACCGAATGTGCCGCGGCGCGCGCTGTACGCCGTCGGCGCGATCGTCGTCGCGCTGGTCGTGGTCGTGGGTGCGCTCAAAGCACAGTCGGCGTGGCACCAGTTCACCGGCTCGGCGGAGGTCGGCAATCAAGGCCCGCGCGCGTCCCTCTCGTCGAACCTGCGCTGGCCATGGTGGAAGCAGGCGTGGCGCGGTTTCACGCACCATCCGCTCGCCGGCACGGGCGCGGGGTCGTTCCACGTGACGAACCTGCGCTACCGCAACAGCTACCTCGACGTGACGACCGAGCCGCACGACCTTCCGGTGCAGTTCCTGTCGGAGGCCGGGATCGTCGGCTTCCTGCTCTTCGTCGCATCCGTCGTGTTCCTGTTGCGCGGGAGCCTGCGCCGGCGCGGCCCCGACCTCGCGCTCGCGCTGATCTTCCCGGCGTACCTGCTGCACGGGCTCGTCGACATCGACTGGGACTTCGTCGCCGTGTCGGCGCC
Source organism: uncultured Chitinophagaceae bacterium (assembly GCA_963823975.1). GTDB lineage: Bacteria > Bacteroidota > Bacteroidia > Chitinophagales > Chitinophagaceae > Ginsengibacter. The sequence goes on from CAWGNP010000002.1 coordinate 549,814, forward strand.
CGCGTTCCTCGTCGCGGGATCGCTTGCCGGCGCGCCGGCGCGTCGCGTCCCCGCGTTCGCGACGCTCGCGGCTGCAGGCGCCGCTGCGCTTGCGTTCGCGGTGCTCCTGCTGCCGTGGCTCGGCCAGCGCTGGGCGGACCAGGCCCAGTTCTCCGACCGGCCGACGCAGATGATCTCGCTCGCGAACCGCGCGCGCGGCGTCGACCCGCTTCTCGTCGAGCCGTACTGGGCCCTGGCCGAGGCGCAGGGCTCGTACGCGCGCGCCGCCTTCTACTTCGGGCTTGCGACGAAGAAGCAGCCGCAGAACGCACAGACCTGGCTGAACAAAGCCGAGTTCGAGCTCACGTCCGGGTGCGCGCGCGCAGCGCTGCAGGACTTCTACAAGTTCAACGCGCTCGACCCGTACGAGCGCCCGACGAGCGGGCCGGACGACTATCGCCGCGCGCTCGCGCTCGTGAACAGCGGCAAGCCGAAGTGCTAGCGCGCGCCGAGCACGATGACGAGCTGCGAGCCGTGCAGCATCGACGGCTTCATCCCGTCGAGCGGGCCGACGACCGAGACGTGCAGGTCGTGCGCGAGCCGGTTGCCTTCGGCCGCATAGCCGTCGCGGAACATGACGACCGACGTCGCGTAGTCCGAGCGCTTCGCGTTCGCAGCTCCGCCGACGCGGTAGCCGAGGTGCTGCAGCTTCGCAGCCTCGACATGCGCGACACCGGCGCGTCCGTTGCCGTTCAGCACGAGCACCGACGTCCGAGCGCGCGTCAGCTTGGCCACGCCGACGGGCGGCGGCTTGACCAGCTTGTGCGTGGACGCAGCCTTCGTCTTCTTCACGACCGCAGCCGTCGCGGTTGCCGTCGCATGCCGCTCGATCGCGTGCGACAGCGGCTTCGCGAGCAGCAGGAAGCCGAGCAGCACGAGCACGATCAGCTCGACGCCCGCGATCAGGCTCGCGGCGAGCGTCGCCAGCCGCCAGGGGCGGATCAGGGCATCGACAGGCGTCAGTGGAGCATCCACGGGGCGCCTGTTTCGGCGCGCGGCCCGCTTACTCCTTCTTAACCAGTCGTCAGCCAGGCCCAGGTGTGCCCGAGGCCGTCGTCGAGCGACGTGCCCGCACGCCAGCCGAGCTCGCGCTCGGCGCGGCCGCAGTCGAGCGCGGAGCGGAGCACGTCGCCGAGGCGCGCCGCCTCGATCTTCGGATCGTCGCCGACGCCCGCCACGCGTGCGCACGCGGCGTGCAGCTCACGGACGCTCGTCTCGCGACCGGTCCCGATGTTGAAGGGCCCGCCGTCGCTTGCCGACGGTGGCGAGCAACGCGGCAACGATGTCGCCGACGTAGACGAAGTCGCGCGTCTGACCGCCGTCGCCGTAGATCGTCGTCGGCTCGCCCTTCGCCATCCGCTCGAGGAAGATCGACACGACGCCGCCCTCGAGCCCGGCGTCCTGCCGCGGCCCGTACACGTTGGCAAAACGCAGTGCGACATGACGCGTGCCGTGAATGCGGTTCCAGCCGGCGAGATAGTTCTCGCCGCACTGCTTCGCGATGCCGTAGGGCGAGAGCGGCTCGAACGGGAACGTCTCGTCGACCGGGCCTGGGCACTCGCCGTACCCGGCGCCGCCCGAGGACGCGAAGATCACCTGTGCGTCGCCCGCCGCCTGCAGCACGTTCGCCGTGCCGACGACGTTGACGGCAGCGTCGTAGTCGGGGCGCTTCATCGACGTCTGCACGTCGGCCTGCGCGGCGAGGTGGAAGACCACGTCCGCGTCCGACTCGAAGGGCTCGCGGATGTCGTGCTCGCGCAGCTCGGCCTTCGGGTTCAGGTTCTCACGCTTGCCGGAGGCGAAGTTGTCGACGATCACGACGTCGTCGCCCCGCGCGATCAGCGCGTCGACGAGGTTGGAGCCGATGAAGCCGGCGCCGCCTGTTACCAAAGCCTTCATGCGCGCCGTATCGTAGGTGCTGGATGTTCGTGACCTTTGAAGGCATCGACTGGTCGGGGAAGAGCACGCAGTCGCGGCTGCTCTGCGCCTGGCTCCGCGAGCAGGGTCGGACGGTGCTCGAGACGCGTGAGCCAGGCGGCACTCCCGCGGCCGAGGCGATCCGCGAGGTCGTGCTGCACGGCCCGGAGATGGCGCCGTGGACGGAGGCTGCGCTCTACGCCGCCGCCCGCGCCGACCACGTCGCGCTGGCGATCCGGCCCGCGCTCGAGCGAGGCGAGGACGTGGTGTGCGACCGCTACATCGAGTCGTCCGTCGCGTATCAGGGCATCGCGCGCGGCCTGGGCGAAGAGCGCGTGCGCGACCTCAGCCTGATGGTCACCGACGGCCTGCTGCCCGACCGCACGTTCGTAGTGCTCGTCGACCCGGAGGTTGCGTCCGCGCGTGCCGGGGAGACCCGCGACCGGATCGAGCGCGCCGGCCACGACTTCATGCAGCGTGCCGACGAGTGCTACCGCAGGCTCGTCGCCGACCATCCCGAGCGCTTCGTCGGCGTCGACGGCGCGCTCCCTCCCGACGACATCGCGAAGGAGATCCGTGAGCACGTTCGCGCGCTTCTCTGAGCAGCTCGAGCCGGCGCGCCTGCTCGAGGCGGCGCTCCGCGAGGGCCCGGCGCACGCGTACCTGTTCCACGGCCCGGCCGGCGTCGGCAAGCGCGAGACCGCGTTCGTGTTCGCGCGCGCGCTGCTCGGGACGCAGCGCGACTTCCATCCCGACCTGTACCAGCTCGACGCGCTCGGCGAGATGATCCGCATCGACGCGATCCGCGAGCTGCGACGCGACCTGCACATGCGGCCGTTCGAAGCGGACCGCCGCGTCTATCTCATCTTCAGCGCGCATCTCATGAACGAGGACGCGTTCGACGCGTTGCTCAAGGACCTCGAGGAGCCGCCGTCGTACGCGGTGATCGTCCTGGTCGCCGACGACCTCGGCCCGATTCCCGAGACGATTCGCTCGCGCTGCCAGCTCGTGCCGTTCCGGCGGCTGTCGGAGAAGTCGATTCGCGAGCTCGTCGACGCACGCGCGCCGCATCTCTCCGAGGACGAGCGCACCGCGCTTGCACGCGTGTCCGGCGGCAGGCTCGACCGGATGGAGCGGCTGCTCGATCCCGCGGCGATCGCGCGGCGGGACTCGCTGGTCGAGCACGCGCGTGGTGCGTACGCGTCGCCGGAGTTCGATCCCGCGGAAGCGGCGGCGGCGATGCTGCGCAACGCCGCGGAGCGCGGCGCCGAGGCGCGCGAGCTCGAGGAGACGCGCATCGCGGGTCTCGACCTGCCCGCGCGCGAGTCCGATCAGCGCCTGAAGCGGGCCGAGCGCGGCGCCGAGCGAGAGGAGCTGCTCGCCGAGCTGGAGGAGCTCGCGGCCTGGTATCGCGACCTGATCGCGGTCGCCGTCGGCGCCGAGGGAGCTGCGATCCATCTCGACAAGCTCGATCTGCTGCGCGAGGACGCGCGCCGCGACCGGATAGCGGGCGCCGAGGGCGCTGCCGAGGCTGTCCGCGACACGTGGCGGGAGCTCGAGGAGCTCAACCTGTCGCCCCAGCTGGCGTTCGAGGCGCTTTTCGTGCGGATCGCCCGCGAGCTTGCCATCTGACTTACGGCAGGTAAAGTAAGGATCTCGCAAGGCCGAGGATCCGAACTCTGGGTTCTGGGGAATGATGGGGGGAGAGCGTCGTCGGGCGGCGGCGCCACGTCACACGGGGGGAGTGGTACGTGGTCGCAGTTCCGTCCAGAGGTCGCGCCGATCTTCAGGCTCATGCACCGGAGTCCGACGCGACGCGCGCGCTGTACGAGCAGTACGGCCGCCAGATCTACGCGTTCTGCTTCTCCCGCCTGCGGTCGCGCGAAGAGGCCGAGGACGCGACGCAGACGACGTTCCTCAACGCGTTCCGCGCGCTGCAGCGCGACGTCGCGCCCGCGCACGAGGCGGCGTGGCTCTACAAGATCGCCGAGAACGTGTGCCTGACGCGCTCGCGTTCCTCCGTGCGCCGTCGCCGTGTCGAGACCCCGGGCGATCTCGAAGCGATCAGCGAGGTCGTCCCCGCACGCGAAGCCCGACACCGAAGAGCTCGTCAACCTGCCGCAGGCGCTCGAGTCGATGCCCGAGCAGCAGCGGCACGCGCTGCTGCTGCGCGAATGGCAGGGACTGTCGTACCGCGAGATCGCCGAGGAGATGGAGCTGTCGCAGTCCGCAGTCGAGACGCTGCTCTTCCGCGCGCGGCGCACGCTCGCCGCCGGGGCTCGCGACGGAGGAGCCGAAGCGTCGCGGCAAGCTCGCGCGGCTGCGTGTCGGCGGCGACGCCGGTGCGGTGTTCGCGCTGCTCAAGACGCTGCTCTTCTCCGGTGGCGCGAAGGTCGTCATCGCCGGCGCGGTCGCCGCGTCGGGCGTCGTCGGCGTCTCGCCGGGCGCGCGCCAGACGATCGACGACCTCTTCGTGCCGCACATGAAGGTCGCGGCGCCGGCGGTCGTGCGGCACGCTGCGACGCCGAAGACCGTGGTGACGCACACGACGCCGGTCGTCGTGCAGCACTACGCCGCACCGGTGGTGCAGCCCGTGCACGTCGCGCCGACGCCGAAGAAGAAGGCGAAGGTGCATGTCGTCGTCGCGGCGCACGTGAAGAAGCCGAAGCACGTCGGGCCGCGTCGGGCGCATCGACCAGCCGCTCCCCCCGCCCGCGCCGACCCCGGCCGTTACGCCCGAGCCGACCGCCGCCGTTACACCCGAGCCGACGGTGACCGTCGCTACCGCTGACCCGACATTCGAGCCGACGCAGACGACCGCGGCAGAACGCGCCCGCCCCGCCGGCCAAGGAAAAAGGCAAGGGCAAGGACAAGACGACGGACAAGTCGACGCCCGCGCCCGACCCGGTCGTTCCGCCTACCGCGCCGCAACCCGCGCCGGACGACCAGCAGACCCAGAGCGATCACCGCCACGGCGGTGGGCGCGACAAGAAGTGAGTTAGCTCTGTAGCAGAGGTATTATCGGCGGCATGGCCGCCGAGCAACTCCTCGATGTCCTGTCCGCGCTTCAGCGCGCGACCCGACGCGCGATCGAACGCCCCCCGAAGCTCGCGTCCCTGACCGGCGCGCAGCTCGAGCTCGTCCGCCTCGTTCGACGGAACCCCGGCATCTCGGTCACGGACGCGGCTGCCGAGCTGCGGCTGGCGCCGAACACGGTGAGCACGCTCGTGCGACATCTGACGGACGAGCGCGTCCTCATGCGCACGGTCGACGCGACCGACCGGCGGGTCGCGCGGCTCGATCTGCCGCCCGGCCTGCGGCGCGAGGTGGAGGCATGGCGCGACCGGCGCGTCGATGCGATCGACGCCGCGCTCGCCGCGCTGACGCCCGACGAGCGCGCAAAGCTCGAAGCGGCGCTGCCCGCGCTCTCCCGCCTCGCCGCGGAGGTATCGGAGATGACAGCCGTCGTCTGCCGCGGAGTGCGCCACAGCTTCGGCGACCACGTCGCCGTCGACGGCGTCGACCTCGAGGTGGACGAAGGCGAGGTGTTCGGGCTGCTCGGCCCGAACGGCGCGGGGAAGACGACGCTGATCCGCCTCATGAACACCCTGCTGCCGTTGCAGGAGGGGTCGATCGCCGTGCTCGGGCACGACGTGCGCCGCGCGAAGATGCGGATCCGCCGCGGTCTCGGGTACGTGCCGCAGCAGCTGTCGATCGAAGGCGCGCTCACCGGGCGCGAGAACGTCGAGTGGTTCGCGCGGCTCTTCGACGTGCCGCGCTCGGAGCGGAAGGCGCGCGTCGCGAACGCGCTCGACGCGATGGCGCTCACCGACGCAGCCGATCGGCTCGCGGGGACGTACTCCGGCGGGATGGTGCGCCGGCTCGAGCTTGCCCAGGCGCTCGTCAACCGTCCCGCGCTGCTGATCCTCGACGAGCCGACCGTCGGCCTCGACCCCGTCGCCCGCGACAGCGTGTGGCAGCGCGTCGAGGATCTGCGCGGGGCGACCGGCATGACCGTGCTGCTGACGACGCACTACATGGAGGAGGCCGACGCGCTGTGCGATCGCATCGCGCTGCTGCACCTCGGAAAGGTTCGCGCCGAAGGCACGCCCGAGGAATTGAAGGACAGTGTCGGCATCGACGCGATCGCTCGAGGACGTCTTCCGCCACTACACCGGCGACAGCCTCGACGACGACAAGAAGGGAGGACTGCGTGAGATACGAAGCTCTCGCCGGACCGCGCGCCGCCTCGGCTGAGGTCGCGATGTGGCGGCGGTTCCCGAGCCGCGTCGGCACGTTCTGCCTCGTCGAGCTGCAAAAGCTGTCGCACGATCGCAAGGAGCTGTTCACGCGCGCGGTGCAGCCGATCCTCTGGCTCGTCATCTTCGGCGAGACGTTCAATCGGCTGCACGCGATCCCGACCGGCAACCTGCCGTACCTCGACTTCCTGGCGCCCGGGATCATCGCCCAGTCCGGGTTGTTCGTCGCGATCTTCTACGGCATCCAGATCATCTGGGAGCGCGACGCCGGCGTACTGACGAAGCTCCTTGTCACGCCGACGCCGCGCTCGGCGTTCGCGCTCGGCAAGGCGTTCGCCGCCGGCATCCGCGCCGCCGCGCAGGTCGTCTTCGTGCTGATCGTCTCGGCGCTGCTCGGCGTCGCTCTGACGTACAACCCGCTGCGCATCCTCGGTGCGTTCGTCGCCGTCATCCTCGGCGCGGGGTTCTTCGCATGCCTGTCGGTGACGATCGCCGGCATCGTGCTCAAGCGCGAGCAGCTGATGGGCATCGGCCAGATGATCACGATGCCGCTGTTCTTCGCGTCGAACGCCCTCTACCCGGTGCAGATCATGCCCACCTGGGTGCGCGTCCTCAGCAAGATCAACCCGCTCTCGTACGAGGTGGACGCGCTGCGCGGGCTCCTGATCGGGACGCCTGCGAACCTCTGGATCGACTTCGGTGTCCTGCTGGTCGCCGTGGCCCTGGGCGTCGCCGCGGCGTCCTCGCTGATCGACAGGCTCGCGCGCTAGGCGCGGCTACACTTTCGACCGCACGCCGACGTAGCTCAGCTGGTAGAGCACTTCACTCGTAATGAAGGGGTCCGCGGTTCGAATCCGCGCGTCGGCTTCCAGCGAACTACCCGCGTTCGATCAGGACATTGAAACTGAACTCGAAGGGCTCGTCGTCATGCGCCTCGACATAGTCCCTCGAGATGGGTAGCAGGTCGTTGCCTTTGATCTCGTAGACCGTGTAGTCGAGAGCGGCGAAGAAGTCGAAGAACTCGACGGCTGTCGCGCCCGCCCGGATGAACCCATGCGGCCAGAACTCGGCGAGGATCTTCGGGGACGAGTCTTTCAGCAGCTGCCGCATGCCTCTGAAGGCGCTGAGCTCATAGCCCTGAATGTCGATCTTGATCACGTCGACACGCTGAATGGTCTTTGCGGCCACCAGCGAATCGATCGACCAGGCCTCGATCTCGTCCACGCTTTCGTAATCACTGACGCGGTACGTGCGATGGTCGACGTTCAGTAGTTTCGAGCGATAGAGCTTCAGGGTCTCGTTCGTCTCCGATACGGCGGCGTGGAACAACTCGACGTTGGCCAAGTCTCCGACCTTGCTCTGCAGGCGCGTGAAATTCCGCGCTTCCGGCTCGAAGCTGTAGACCCTTCCTTCCGGGCCGGTGATCTCCGAGAGGAGCTCGGCGTAGAAGCCGATGTTGGCGCCGATGTCGAGCACATGATCGCCCGGCCTCACGATCCGCCGCGCCAGCGCAATCTCGTCTCTGTCGTTCTTCCGCTTGAACCGCGAGTAGCTCAGGTCGTACAACGGGAAGCAGTACCGGTAGAGCCAGTTCCCGAGCTTGATCTTGGTGTAGCTGAAATCCATCAGGTTGAGCTAGTGCCGGAACGAGAGGATCAGGTTCTATCCGGCAGGACGTACCGAACCGCGCCGTCGCACCACGCGACGCGAAGCGGTGAACGCAGCTCCAGCCTGACGGTCGTCGCGATCTCCACGAGCTCCGCCGCGTCGATGTCGTGCTGCGCCGGCTCGATCAGCGGCGAGCGCCCGGCGCGCAACGACGCGATCGCGGTCTGGCACGCCTCCCTGGCGGTGAGCTTGCTCATCACCGGAAGCTTGCGCCGCGCGCCGGACGTCCTTGTCCCGTCGCCGCGCTGGATCACCTGCGCCAATCTCTAACAGGACTCTTTGCCGACGCCGATGAGCGCGACGCCGCCGTTCGCGTCGATCGTCGCCATCCATCCGTCGCATGTGTGCGACGCGCCCTTGCGCAGGTACACGGTGCAGCTCGACGACGCCGCACTGCGAGCTCATCACCGCAGCGCCCGGCTCCTTCTTCACGGCGGCGTTGATCATGGCCGTCTTGATCGCCGGCGCGACGGTCTTCTTGTGGTGCAGCGTCCTCGCGATCGCGTAGCCGCCGATGGCGAACACCGCGATCGCGAGGACGAGGCTGAAGAGCTTGTCGCGCACGAAGCGAGACCCTAGCCGTTGATCCCCTCTGCTTCCGACAGGCCGCGCCCGATCCGCCGCGCGAGCGACGGGAACGCCAGCGTGATCGCGATGCCGAGCGCGGCCCAGCCGGCGATCATCAACGGGAACAGGTCGTACGGATAGACCGGCTTCGGCCACACCTGCTTGTAGAAGGTGTAGACGATCGCCGCTGTTGCCAGCACGAGGAAGATCACGCGCCAGCGCGGCTCGCGGTTCTCGAGGTGCAGGAACTTCGCCGCGCCGAACTGGATGACGAAGTACGCGATCAGCATCGAGAGCACCGCCGCGGTGCCCGGGTAGAAGAACGAGTTCACGGCGGTCGTGTGGTTCAGGCGTAGGTAGACCGTCACCGCGATCCCGAACGCCATCACGACGCGCAAGCGCGTTCGCCGGCGAGCCGGTGCGCTGCGGATGCGTCGCCGAGGCGGCGTGTGATGAACCCGTCGCGCCCGAGCGCGAACAGGATCCGCGACGCGCCGGCGGCGCAGCCGAGGCACGACGCGAATGCGCTCAGCGTCGCACCGAAGTTGATCGCGTCCCGCATGCCGCTGCCGACGTACGTCTTGGCGAGGTCGCCGACCGGCGCGCTCGAGCTCGCGAACGTCTTCGTGCCGGCGGCGTCGAGGCCGAAGCCGAGCGACTGCGCGAGCATCACGATCACGTAGAACACGCCGCAGAAGCCAACCGCGCACGCGATCGCGAGCGGGATGTTGCGCCGCGGGTTGTTCGTCTCCTCGCCGAGAGCGGCAGCTCCTTCGAAGCCGCCGAACGACAGCAGCCCGAACACCGACGCGAACGCAACCGCGCCGATGCCGGTTCCGGACGCCGGCACGAACGGCTTGAGCGTGAAGTGCTGGCCGTTCGGCGCGGTGTGGCCGATGACCTTCCAGAAGATGACGATCACGACGATCACGATCAGCGTCACCGAGATGCCTTCGAACGTCAGCAGCGCGCGGCCGACCATCCGGACGTCGCCGTAGGCGAGCACCCACACCAGTGCTGCGCCGATCAGCGAGATCAGGATCCACGACGGGCTGTGCCAGATGCCGCTCCCGCTGAAGAACGACGACCCGAAAGCACCGACCTCCGCGATGTCCGCGACGATGAACAGCGAGTACGTCGCGAGCAGCGCCCAGCCGGCGAAGAAGCCGGCGCGCGGGCCGAGCGTCACGCCCGCAAGCGCGTAGGTCGAGCCCGCGTGGTTGAAGTAGGACGTGAGCCGGATGAACGAGTACGAGATGAGCGCGATCGCGATCGCCGCGAACAGGAATGCGAGCGGGACCGCGCGGCCGACCAGGCTCGCCGGCACTGTTCCGTTGAGCGCCATCGCCGCGGTCGGCGCCATGATCCCCACCGAGATCGCGATCGCCTCCCAGAATCGAAGCTCACGCCGAAGAGTCCCGCGTGAGCGGTCCTCCGCGGGTGCTGCAACTGTCGCCATCTACCTGCCTCCTTCGAAGATCGCCTGCGGAATGAAGGACCCCACGACCCAGTTCGGCGCGTCCACGACTTCGTGAATGCGCAGGTCGCACGCGACACTCGCGATCGCGTACGCCTCCTCGCGGTCGAGCCCCCGCTGCTCGCCGAGCCACGTGACGGTCGCGCGCACTGCGTCGCGCGTCGCCTCCATCAGGTCGGAGCCGACGCCGGTGCACACGTGGTACGCCGACTGCTCGTGCTCCGCGATCAGCGCCGGCCGGCACGTCGTACTGCGGCGCCTCGACGCGCACGTCCTTGCGCACGCTCAGCCGCAGCACGACGTCCATCGCCGCTTCGATCGCCGTGCCGCACACCTCGCCGTCGCCCTGCGCCGCGTGCGTGTCGCCGAGCGAGAACAGCGCGCCCTCGACGCCGACCGGCAGGTACAGCGTCGTGCCCGGGTTGAGATGCTTCGTGTCCATGTTCCCGCCGTAACGCGACGGCGGCACGATCGAGTGCGCGCCCGGCTCCGGCATCGCGACGCCGAGCGTCCCCGGGAAGGGGCGGAACGGCAGCGAGATCCCGTCGGACCAGCGCACCCGGTCGCCTTCGACGTGCGAGATGCGCAGCCACGGGTCGGGGTACTCGTCGGCGAGCAGCCCGAAGCCCGGGATGATCGCCGTCCAGCCCCAGCCGTGGGGGCGGAACTCGAGCAGCTCGACGGCGAGCGTGTCGCCCGGCTGCGCGCCTTTGACGTAGATCGGCCCGCTGACCGGGTTGACGTGCGAGAAGTCGAGCTTGCCGACGTCCTCGACGCCGGAGCTCTCGTCGATCTGCTCGTCCGATGCGTCGCGAACGTGCAGCAGGACGGCCTCGCCTGACTCGATCTCGAGCGCAGGCTCGACCGAGTTGTCCCAGGCGTACTCGTACGCGTCCGCACGAAGGTCGTGCAGCGATCCGTGCTGCATCGGCCGACTATCTCGCGGCGGAGCTACGCGGTCAACGCAGCGTCGACCGAATCGTGCACCTTCAGGTGCCGGTCGATCCCGCTGATCTGCAGCGCGCGGCGGATCGGGTCCTGCGGTGTCGCCACGTAGAGCCCGCCGTCCGCGCTCCGGTGGGCGTCGATCAGCGCCCCGAGGGCCGTCGAGTCGATGAACTCGACCTCCGCCAGGTCGACGACGAGCCGGGACGGCGAGCGGTCGATCGCGCCGGCGAGGGCCGCCCGAACCTGGTCGACGTTGTAGAGATCGAGGTCGCCCGCGAGGCGCACGACGATCGCTCCGCCGATGTTGTCAACCGACACGACAGGCTCTTCCCGCAGGCGTTCTTCTGTCACGGCATGACCTTACCGCGCGAGGGCGGGAGTATCATCGGGGGATGAGGCGGAGAGGGATCGCGACCTTCGGTCTTTTGATCCTCGTGGCCGAGATTCTCGGGCACAGCGCCACGGCGCGGGTCGACCGGGCGCTGCACGTCGCGCCGCTGGCGCCGTCCGGCGCGAGCTACTACCCCTTCCTCCTGGTCGGCGCCAAGATCGCCGCGGCGCTCGTCCTCGCCGCGCTCCTCGCCCGGCTGATGCGCGGGCGCGCATCGGCCGAAGCCGGCCATCGCCTGCTCGGGCGCGTCGGCGAGCGCGGGCCGCGCCTGCAGATCGGGCTGTCGCCGCGCATCTGGCTGCTCTCCTTCGTCGGCTCGTCGCTCGTCTACCTCGTGCACGCCGACGCCGAAGGTCTCGCCGCCGGCCGCTGGCCGCTCCTGTCGCCCTGGCTGCACACGTACTCGCTTCCCGTCTTCGCCGTCCTGTCGGTGATCGTCGCGCTGCTCTGGAGCCTCGCCACGTGGGTGCACGCGGTCGAGGACTACGGTCGCCGCACGCTCGAGCGCGCGCGCCTGATCCTGAGCGCCGCGCTCCGTCCGCCGCTCGCACGTCGTGCACGTCCGGTCGACGACCGCGGTCCACGCCGCCGTTTCGGCCTCGCGTTCGAGTCGCGGCCTCCTCCGCTGACCGCCTAACCCGCGGTCCAGGCCCAGCGCCCGCGGGTGACCGTGTCGCTCGCAATGTGAGGAGAACCCATGAGCTCGACCTATGCACGCTCGCTACCCGCAGAGCACGCGCGGACAAGACGCGCGTTCGTTATCTCGCTACTCGGCCCGGCCGCCGTCGCCGCGGGTGCCGTTTGGGCGATCGTCCAGCCGTACCGGCTGACGCTGCTGCACCCGTTGCACCAGGGCGTCTGGTGGCTGCTGATCGAGCCGCCGCTGCTCGTCGCGGTCGTCGGCGTGGTCTTTGCGCTCGTCGTCGCCCGGCCGCTGCTCGCCGACCTGGCAGAACGTGAGGCCTGATGGAACCGCCTGCAGAGATGATCCACTGGCTGTTCGCCAGCGCCCTGCTCTTCCTGGGCTTGTGTCTCTTGTCCGAGGCGGTCGTCGGCCGCGAGGTCTGGCACGCGCGACGGTGGCGGAAGTACCTGTGGCCCGGGATCGCGTTCGGGATGGGCGTCGTGATGTGGCCGGTGATGACGTTCTTCACCAACTCCGCGATCCACATGTACGCGCACGGCTCGTGGGCCGAGGTGCTGATGCTCGCGGGCGGCGCCGAGCTCGGTCTCGTGCACGGCCGGTTGAAGTCGAGATGGTGGCGGCTGACGATGCCGCTCGCGTTCGTCGTCACCGGCACCGCGTTCATCGTGCACGAGCAGAACGCGTGGTACTTCGCACGCTCGGCGTTCCTGCACCACCTGCTCGGCTGGACGTTCCTGGTCGCGGCGGTGATCCCACTGGGGATGACGTTCAAGCCGCGTTCGATGGCGTTGCAGTCGGCGTTCGCGCTGACGTTCGTCGTGCTCGCGACGATGCTCTACTGCGACCGCGACCTGGCGCCGGTGTTCGGCCACCTCTCACCGCTCGCGGGGGTGCCGCACAGATGAGGCGCGTCGTTCTCGTCGCGGCGCTGGCCGCGCTCGTCGTGCCGGGCACCGCGTGGGCGCATGCGACGCTGCGATCGACGACGCCCGCGTTCGGGCATGAGCTGCAGCGCGCTCCGCGGCGGGTGGAGTTCCACTTCGACCAGATCGTCAAGGTGCTCCCCGGCGGCATCCAGGTGCTGAACGACAAGGGCGTCGACTTCGCCGGCGCGGCACAGGTCAACGGGCAGAACATGTCCGCCCCCGTGAAGCAGCTTCCGACCGGCGCGTACACCGTGCGCTGGCGTGCGATCTCCGCCGACTCGCACGTCGTCTCCGGCGTGTGGACGTTCGGCGTCCGCGTTCGGGCGGCGTCGGTGAACGACGCGTACGGTGCAGGCGGGCCGACGGCGCAGGAGGATGTCGTTCGCTGGATCTGGTTCCTTTCGATCGCGCTCGCGATCGGGACGCTCGCGTTTCGGCTGATCTGCCTGCGGGGCGTCGCCGTGCCGCAGGCGCTCGACCGCAAGCTCGCCGTCGCGGCCGGAGCCGGCGTCGTCGTCGCGCTGCAGGCGGGGATCGCGGCCTTCTCACTGCGCGCGGAAGACGCGTTGCAGCTGCCGTTCGGCCGCTTCCTCTACGGCGACCTGTCGCCGATGGCGGCGACGAGATTCGGCTACGCGTTCGTCGTCATGACGCTCGGCTACGCCGTCGTGCTCGCATTGATCTACCTCGCGTGGCTGTTCGACCGTCAGACGTTCCTCTACCCGGCGCTTGTGCTGTCGCTCCTGCTCGTCTCCGGCTTCTCGCTGTCCGGGCACGACGCGGTCGACCAGGGCTCGTCGTGGCTGAGCGAGCTCGCGGACTGGGTGCACATCGGCGCCGCGTCGCTGTGGGTCGGCGGCCTGGTCGCGATGGTCGGCGTCGCCTGGCGCGGCGCGCCGGAGTTGCGCGGCATCGCGTTCCGCCGGTTCTCCGAGTTGGCGACGGTGTCGATCGTGCTCGTGCTCGCGGCGGGCATCTATCTCAGCTTCGTCCGGCTGCCGCACGTCCACGACCTGTGGACGGTGGGCTACGGCCAGGTGCTGCTCGTGAAGATCGCGCTCGTGTGCGCCGCGCTCGCCTGGGGCGGTGTGCACAAGTTCTTCGTCGCGCGGGTGCTCGAGCGTGGGGCGAGTGACGGCGTGATGTCGCGCGTCGGGCGCAGCCTTGCGGGCGAGATGCTCGTCGGCGTCGCCGTGCTGCTCGTCGCAGCGATCCTCGTCGACTCGCGTCCGCCGGCCCAGCCGGCGAAGACGCCCGCGGCCGCAGCCATCGGCCGCTGATTCGGATTCCCGATCGGAGGTGGCTGCGGCGCCGTGCCGCAGCCACACTCCATGGCGGTGAGGTCGCTTGCCCTCCTGCTTGCCGTCGTGGCCGTGGTGCCGGTTGCCAGGGTGAATGTCGGCGCCTGGAACTACGGCCTGACGGCGGCGGGTGGAAGCGTGTGGAGCGGAGGCGTTGCGGACGGGCAGGTGGTCCGCATCGACCCCGCGTCCGGGAAGGTCACGAAGCGGATCCCGGTCGGCTTCCGGATCTTCAATCTCGCGTCCGCGCCGGGCGCCGTGTGGGCGGTCGACAACACCGCCGGGAACGTCACGCGCATCGACGCGCGCACAGGGCGGATCACTGCGCGCGTGAAGGTCGGCGCGGCGCCGTACGACGTCGAGTGGGGATTCGGCTCCGCGTGGGTGTCGAACACGCTCGACAGCACCGTCTCGCGCATCACGGGCAAGCGGGTGGTGAAGACGATCAAGGTCGGGCTCGAGCCGAATGGGCTGTCGGCGATCGGCTCGTCGCTCTGGGTGACGCTGCACACGGGCAACAAGCTCCTGCGCATCGACCCGAAGACGAATCGCGTCACCGGGTCCGTTGCGTTGACGGGCGCCGACTGGGTGACGGGCTACAAAGGCTCGCTCTACGTGTCGCAGGAGAACAACGTCGTCACGCGCGTCGACGCGAAGACGTTGAAAGTGACCGGCCGCGTGAAGGTCGCGCGCAACCCGCTCGGCTCGGCGATCGTGCACGGGGAACTGTGGGTGCCGTGCATCGACGCGAACGCGCTCGACGTCGTCGATCCGTCGACGATGAAGGTCGTCCGCACGATCCACGACGGCGGCGGGCCGATCGTCGCGCTCCCGTTCGACGGCAAGGTGTGGGTGTCGCACACCGCCGCGAACGACGTGCGGGCGTTCCACCCCTAAGATCGTCTTCATGGAGCTGCTGGACTACCGCGATCGGTTTCCGATCCTCGAGTCGACGACGTACCTGATCAACCACTCGCTCGGCGCGATGCCGGCCGAGGCTGCGGCCCGGCTGCAGAAGTTCGCGGACGAGTGGGCGACGCGCGGCGCGCGTGCGTGGGGCGAGGGCTGGTGGCAGACGCCGATCACCGTCGGCAACCTGATCGGGAAGATCATCGGCGCGCCGGAAGGCTCGGTCGTCATGCACCAGAACGTGACGGTCGCCGAGGCGATCGTGCTGTCGTGCTTCGACCTGAAGCCGCCGCGCAACCGCATCGTCTTCGAAGAGGGGCTGTTCCCGTCGGTGCGTTACGTGCAGCAGGCGTGGGAGCGCTTCGGCGCGGAGGTCGTCGTGTGTCGCGACGGCGAAGCGGTGATCGACGCGATCGACGAGCGCACGCTGCTCGTCCCGATCTCGCACGTCCTCTACAAGTCGGCGGAGATCCAGGACATCGCCGCGATCGCTGCGCGTGCGCACGAGATGGGCGCGCATGTGTGCCTCGACGCGTATCAGTCCGCGGGCACGGTCCCGTTCGACGTGACGGAGCTCGGTGTCGCGTTCTGCGTCGGCGGCTCGGTGAAGTGGCTGTGCGGCGGGCCGGGCGCGGGGTATCTGTACGTGCGGCCCGATCTCGCAGAGCAGCTGGAGCCGGCGTTCGCGGGCTGGCAGGCGCATGCGCGGCCGTTCGCGTTCGAGACGTCGATGGAGTACGCGCCGGGCGCGACCCGCTTCTTGACGGGCACGCCCATCGTCGCGGCGAATTACGCAGCGAGCGCTGGCTACGAGATCGTCGGCGAGATCGGCGTCGATCGCATCCGCGAGAACTCGATGCGCCAGACCGCGTTGCTCGTCTCGCTCGATCGACGACGCGGGGTTCGAGCTGACGTCACCGCGCGACCCCGCGATTCGCGGCGGCTCGGTCGTCTTCCGCGTGCCGGACTTCGCGGCCGTGCATGCGGAGCTCGCGGCGCGCGACATCATCTGCGACTACCGGCCGGATGCGGGCATTCGCTTCGGTCCGCACTTCTTCACCACCGACGACGAGATTCGCTTCGCCGTCGAGCAGGTGCAGGAGATCCTCGCGACGGGCGCGCACCTCGCGCGCGTCGGCGCGTCCGCCGGCTACTAGAGGGCTGCGCCGAGCGCGAGCAGCACGAGCCCGCTCGCGATGAAGACGGCGGTCGGCGTGAGCGTCGGGTCCTCAGGCCTGCGGCGCGTCGAGAACCGCGCGATCGGGTTCCCGCGGAACGGCGTGATCGGCATCCAGTTCACGCGCTGGCTCGCCGCGCTCCCGGTGCCTGCGGCGCCGAGCAGGAGATAGAAGCCGCCAAGCAGCATGCAGATGATGCGGAACGTCCAGAACGCGTCGCCGCCGCTGACGAGCGCCTTGACCCCGGCGATGAGCGACCGCGATCGCGACGCCGACGAGGATGCGGCTGAGCAGCCGCACCAGCTCCCGCAAGACCCACACGACGCGGACTATAGGAACGACTTCAGACGGTCCGCGAACGCCGGCGCGGTCGGCTCGTCCTCGTGCCGGAAGTACACGTACGCCGGGCCGCGGATGCCTGCCGCGGCGGCGCGCAGGTCGTCGTCGGAGTACGGCGGGTCGCGGAAGCGGAGGTAGCGGAACGGCTCGGCGTTCGGGTCGTTGACGCGCACGACGTCGTCGACGCCTTCCCACGACGGGTCGCGGAAGTCCCACGCGAGCCGGATCTCCTCGGGCACCGAGCCGACGACGTACGAGAGCGTCCCGTGGTCGCGCGGCCCTTCGTAGACGATCGCGGATCGGGCCGAGCCGGTCGCCCATCGCCGTGACGCGCTCGAGGTACGAGCCGACGCGGTCGAGCCGCGTCAGCGAGAACTTCGGCGCGAACTCGAAGCCGTCCGGCACCGCATCGGCCCAGCGGCGGAACTGGTCGGCGCTCGGCAGCCGGTAGCCGGTCGAGTTGAGCTCGACCGTGTCGAAGCGCGTGGAGTAGAAGGCGAGGAACTCCTCCGGCTTCATCCCCTCCGGGTAGAAGCCCGGCCGCCAGCTCGGGTACGACCAGCCGGATGTGCCGACCTTGACCATGGCCGGACCGTACCCGTCCGGGGTCAGGCCCCAGACGCGCCGCGAAAAGACGTGGCTAGAGCGCCGCGAAGAAGTCGACGGGCTGGCCGTCGGGGTCGAGCACCTGCGCGTAGCGGTGACCCCAGAAGGCGTCCCACGGCGCGAGCTTCGACGTGCCGCCGGCACCGAGCGCGGCCTCGTACGTCGCGTCGACGTCGGCCGGCGAGTCGCACGCGAAGGCGAGCGCGAGGTGGTGGCCCGTGGGCCGCTCCCACGACGGGTCGATCTGCTTGATCAGCTCCTCCGTGTCCCACATCAGCCGCAGACCGTTCGGCAGCGTCGCCTCGAAATGGTCGTCGCCGGAGGGCTCGCCGGCGTCTACGCCGATCGCGCGGTAGAACGCCACGGAGCGCGCGATGTCGGCGGCGACGATCCCGATTGCGTCGAGGCGGCCCGGCATGCCCCGAGTCTAATACCGTCCGACCAGCGCACTAAGGTCCTGCGCCCCATGACCGTGACGAGCGACGTGATCCCCGAGAACACCATCCGCGTGCTCGACCACGGGTTCGTGCGCCTGGACGGCTGCCATGGCCGACGATCTCTCCGTCGTCAACGGCGCGCGCGTCTCGTTCGCGCGGCGCCGCGACGAGATGACCGACGCGGAGGAAGGGCCTGATCCGCTTCCTCATGCGCGAGCGGCACGGCACGCCGTTCGAGCACAACGCGTTCCGCTTCCACGTGCGCTGCCCGCTGTTCGTGGCGCGCGAGTGGTTCCGGCACCGCATGGGGTCGTTCAACGAGTTCAGCATGCGGTACGCGAAGGCGACCGACGACTTCTACGTCCCCGAGGCGGAGGACGTCCGCACGCAGGTCGGCAAGCCGGGCGCCTACAGCTTCGAGCCCGTGGACGACGAGCTGGCCGAGACGACGCGCGAGGAGCTGCGGTCGGTCTACGAGCACGCCTACTCGACCTACGAGCGGCTCGTCGAGGCCGGCGTCGCGCGCGAGCTCGCCCGTGCGGTGATCCCCGTCGGCGCCTACACCGAGTTCTACTGGACGATCAACGCCCGCTCGCTGATGAACTTCGTGTCGCTGCGGGCGGCCGAGACGGCCCAGCGGGAGATCCGCCGCTACGCCGACGCGGTCGAGGCGTTCTTCGCCGAGCAGATGCCCGTGACCCATGCCGCGTTTGTGGCAAACGGCCGCAAGTCCCCTACTAGTTAAGCCAATTCTTCACTCGGCTTAATAGGCGAGTTGCGCACGACCTAACACGTTTGTAACTTTCTGTCACTAAGTTCTCTGTACCGCCCAGGCGGGAACCAGAGAAGACCCAGACGCGGAATAGGACGTCGGGAGCAGGCGTTTATTCCTTTGACGGAAGACGCTTGACTGGCAAACCGAGCGCCCGTCGTCCTCGAAGCACTGAAGAAGGAGCACGTTGACTCAACCCACCATGACGACTGCTGCTGTCCACGAGGCCCTCGAGGGGCTTCTCGCCATCCACGACGAGCTGGGTGTGCTGACGCCTGCCGACGTCGCCGACGCGGTTCTGGCGCACGACCTCGACGAGACCGAGGCCGAGGCGCTGAACGTCGAGCTCGACGCGCACAGCGCCGCACCCGAGATCGAGGAGGAGCCGGAGCTGGACCTGAGCGTCGGCACCAGCCTCTACACCACCGATTCGTTCCAGATGTTCCTGAACGAGGCCGGCCGCTACCCGCTGCTCACCGCCGCGGAAGAGGTCGAGCTCGCGAAGCGCATCGAGCGCGGCGACATGCGCGCCAAGGAGCGGATGATCAACTGCAACCTTCGCCTCGTCGTCTCGATCGCGAAGCGGTATCAGACGCAGGGCATCACCCTGGGCGACCTCGTCCAGGAGGGTGTGCTCGGCCTGATCCGCGCGACCGAGAAGTTCGACTGGCGCAAGGGCTTCAAGTTCTCCACGTACGCCACCTGGTGGATTCGCCAGGCGGTGCAGCGCGGCGTCGCCAACAAGGCGCGCACGATCCGCATCCCGGTGCACGTCGTCGAGCGTGAGCAGAAGGTCTCGCGCGCGCGGCGCGAGCTGGTTGCCAAGCTCGAGCGCGACCCGACGCCGGAGGAGATCTCGGAGCACTCGAAGCTGCCGCTCACGCACGTCTACGAGGTCATGGCCGCGGCCCGCGCGGTCGCGTCGACCGACATGCCGGTCGGCGACGACGGCGACGCGTCCTTCGGCGATCTGATCGCCGGCACGGGCCCGTCGACCGAGGAGGAGGCGTCCGCCTCGCTCCGCGACCTCGCCGTGCGCCAGGCTGTCGACAACCTGCCCGACCGCGAGCGCGAGGTCATCGAGCTCCGCTTCGGTCTCGTCGGTGACGGCCCCGCCTCGCTCGAGGCGATCGGCAAGCAGCTCGGCCTCACCCGCGAGCGGGTCCGCCAGCTCGAGAGCGACGCACTGCGCCGCCTCGCGCTGAACGAAGACCTCGCGGACGCGGCCTAGTTCTCACGGAGCGGCGGCAGACACCTAGCGGTGCCTGCCGCCACCCGTTAGGCCAGGTCTACACGGCTGAGGGCTAGGTCGTCAGGACGGTCGGCCCGGGCTCGGGCCCACCCGGTGCCTGGCGCGTGACGATCCAGCCGGACGCGTGCTTGAACGAGTACGGGACGCTCAGGCGCACGCTCGTCGTCTTGCCGTTCACGCGGAACGTCCCGCACGGCAGCATCGGGCCGCTCTTCTGCGTCAGCCAGAGCTCGTAGTACGCGGACTGCGTCTTCTGCTTCGGGAGGCCGGAGACGTTCATCTCCATCGGCCAGTTGCCGACGGAGTCGGCCTTGCCGACCTTGAGCACCGCGGCGGCATCCGTGCCGTGCATCGTCACGATGCGCGAGACGGCGAGCGTCGCGGGCTTCGCCTTCGCGTGCCCCAGGACGAAGCCGCCGACGAACGTCGCGGCAGCGGCCGCGGCGGCGAGCACCACTGCGGCGCCGACACGGCGCTGCGGCAGCAGCGGGAACGGGATGACCTCTGCTTCCGGCGCGCTGATCGGCTTGTCGAGCTCGGGCGGCAGCTCGGCCGGCGGGCCGGCCTGCAGCAGCAGGTCGTGCACGCGCTGGAGCCGCTCGCGGTCCTCGGACGCGAGGTCGTCGACGTCGATGATGTCGTGCAGCTCTTTAGGGTTCATCCGAGATCCTCTTCCAGCAGTTCGGCGAGATGGGCGAGGGCGGCGCGTGTCCTCGTCTTGACCGTTCCCAGCGGCAGCCCGAGGAACTCCGCGACCTCGCTCTGCGACAGGCCGCTCCAGTAGGCGAGCTGGATCACTTCGCGCTCGCGCTCCGGCAGCTCCTCGAGCGCCCCGTGGATCCGCCACGAGACCCAGCCCTCCTCGGCCCGGTCGGCGGGCCCGGCGTCGCTGGACGCCTCCTCCGGGATGTCGGCGGGCGTCTCCGAACGGGCACGGGCGCGGTCGACGATCGCGTTGCGCGCGACCGCGTACAGCCACGGCGCGCCCGGGCCGCGATCCGGCCGGTACGACCCGGCAGACCGCCAGATCGACGCGAACGTCTCCTGGACGGCGTCCTCGGCCCGGCCACGGTCGCCGAGGCGGCGCAGCGCGAGCCCGAAAACCGAGCGGGCGTACCGTTTGTAGAGCGTCTCGAACGCGCCGCGGTCACCGGTGGCGGCGCGCTGGATCAGCTCGCTGTCGGAGTCCGTCACCGTCATCGGGTGCATCGTAGGCAGAGGGAGGGCGATTGCCATACCTCGAGTTACGGAATCGGCGGCCCGGCGGATTGCGCCAGGCGCCCGCCGTCGACCACGATCGTCGTCCCGGTGACGAACGACGCCGTCGTCAGGTAGAGGACAGCCTCCGCCACGTCCCGCGGCTCGCCCACCCGCCGGAGCAGCGCCCGCGCGGCCTGCCGCTCCTCCTGCTCCGGCTCGACGGCCACCGCGCCGGGGGCGACGCCGCACACGCGGACGCCCGGCGCGAACGCGCGGGCGAGGACACGCGTGAGCATCGACTGCGCCGCCTTGGCAGCACAGTGCGGCGCAAAGGACGGCCACGGCTCGTATGCCGCGACGTCCTCGATCACGACCAGCAGCCCGCCCGACGCGTGCAGCGCCGGCGCGGCCGCCTGGGCGAGGAAGAACGTCCCCTTCGCGGTGACGTCCATCGCCGTGTCCCAGTCGTCTTCCGTGACGTCCGCGACGTCCTTCGCTGTGAAGCCGTCGCCCGCTGCGTGCACCACGAGATCGATGCCGCCCAGCTCGCGCTCGGCGTGGCCGACGCAGTCGCGTGCGCCGGCGACCGTCGCCAGGTCGCCGAGCGCGCGGCCTGCGGCGACCACCGACCATCCGTCCTCCTCGAGCCGGGTGACGATCGCGCGCCCGACGCGGCCGGTCCCGCCCGCGACGAGCGCGCGCTTCACCTACTTCCCCCGCGCGTCGAAGCGGCGGCCTACCTCATCCCAGTTGACGACGTCCCACCACGACGCGAGGTAATCCGGGCGCCGGTTCTGGTAGTTGAGGTAGTACGCGTGCTCCCAGACGTCGATGCCGAGGAGCGGGACCTTGTCGTCCATCAGCGGCGTGTCCTGGTTCGGGGTCGACGCAACCGCGAGGCCCGTCCCGTCCCAGAGCAGCCACGTCCAGCCGGAGCCGAACCGCTTCACGCCGGCGTCGTTCATCTGCGACTTCAGCTCGTCGACGCTGCCGAACGTGTCGGAGATCGCCGTCGCGAGATCGCCCGACGGATCGCCGCCGCCGTTCGGCTTCATGATCTCCCAGAAGAGCGAGTGGTTCGCGTGCCCGCCGCCGTTGTTCCGCACGGCGGCGCGCTTGTCCTCGGGCACTTCGTCGAGCATCGCGAGCAGCTGCTCGAGCGGCCGGTCGGCCCATTCCGTCCCGTCGACCGCCTTGTTCAAGTTGTCGACGTACGCCTGGTGATGCTTCCCGTGGTGGATCTGCATCGTCCGGGCGTCGATCGTCGGCTCGAGCGCGCTGTAGTCGTACGGCAGCGCAGGGAGCTCGTAGGCCATGTCGTCTCCTCTAATCGGTGTGATTGCCCTGAGGATATGCTCGCGCCCGCACCCCAAGACGGCGAAGGAGATCCATTGGCACTTGCCTACAACCACGACGAGATCACGGCCCGCGAGCTGAACCCCCGCCTCCTCGAGCTCGAGGGCATCTCCCGCGAGACGACCGAGGCCCACTACAAGCTCTACCAGGGCTACGTGAACAAGCGGAACGAGGTGCTCGGCAAACTCGCCGACGTCGACCTCTCCACGGCGAACCAGGTCTACTCGGACCTGCGGGCGCTGAAGATCGACCTGACCTTCGCCATCGGCGGCATCAAGAACCACGAGATCTACTTCGAGCACCTGGGCGGTCACGGCGGCGACGCCACCGGGATCTTCGGCGACCTCGTGAAGCGCGACTTCGGCTCCGTCGAGGCATGGCGCGCGGACCTCAAGGCGACCGGCCTCGCCGGCCGCGGCTGGGCCTGGACGGCGTACGACTGGGACGAAGGCCGCCTCTTCAACTACATCGGCGACGCGCAGAACACCTACCCGGTCTGGAACGCGACGCCGCTCGTCGCCCTCGACGTCTACGAGCACGCGTACTTCCTCGACTTCGGCACCGACCGAGGGTCGTACATCGACGCGTTCTTCAACAACCTCGACTACGACGTCGTCAACGACTGGTGCTCGCGGTACGGCATCCGGCCGTAGTCCCGTAGGACCATGGGGGAGTCGTCCGGCGCGCCACGGCTGTCGCGCCGTCAATTCGTGATCGGGGCCGCCGGGCTCGGCGCCGTCGCCCTCGGCGGCGGTGCGTACGAGCTCGTCCGCCGGACCGGCGTCGGTGCCGCGAGCACCGACACGGTGCGCTCGTACATCTCGCGGCCCGACCTGCAACCTCCGATCGTCGACGTCCTGACGCCGGCGAACGGGGTGGCGCCGGGCTACGCGTTCGTCGCGCCTTCGTCCGGGCCCGGTCAGCGCGGCACGATGATCCTCGACGCGAGCGGCGACGTCGTCTGGTTCCACCCGACCTCGCCGCAGACCGCGATGGACTTCCGCACCGCGGTGCTCCACGGCAAGCCGGTGCTGACCTGGTGGGAGACGCTGCCGGGCGCCGGGCTCGGCAACGGCAGGCACGTGATCTACGACGCGTCGTACTCGCAGATCGCCTCGTTCCCGGCGGGGCGGGGGCGTCCCGCCGACCTGCACGAGTTCCGGGTCACGAGCCGCAACACGGCGCTCGTCACCGCGCTCGAGGTACGGCGCATGGACATCCGCACCTTCGGCGGCAGCCGGCGGGGGCTCGTGCTCGGAGGGGTCGCGCAAGAGCTCGCGATCCCGAGCGGGCGCGTGCTCTGGGAGTGGCGGAGCCTCGATCACGTGCCGGTCGGGGAGACGTACGCGACGAAGATCGGCTACCCGTGGGACTACTTCCACATCAACTCGATCGAGGAGCTCGACGGCGGCGACTTCCTGATCTCGGGGCGCAACACCTGGAGCGTCTACAAGGTGAGCCGCGACAACGGCAAGGTCATCTGGCGCCTCGGCGGCAAGCGCAGCGATTTCACGCTGGGCAAGGGCGCGCGCTTCGCCTTCCAGCACGACGGCCGCAACTTCGGGCGCGACCTCGTGAGCGTCTTCGACAACGGCGGCGCCGAGAACACGCAGATCGAGTCGCAGTCGCGCGGGATGGTGCTGCGGCTCGACATGAAGCGGATGCACGCGACGCTCGTGCGCGAGTACGTCCACCACCCCGGGCTTTACGGTCGCGTGATGGGCAACGTGCAGCACCTGCCGAACGGCAACGTCATGGTCGGCTGGGGCGCCGATCCGCACCTCACCGAGTTCGGCCCGGACGGAGGCGTGCGCTTCGACGCGACATTGCCGCACGGCGGCGAGAGCTACCGCGCGTTTCGCGCGACGTGGCGTGGCAAGCCGAGCGACGCCCCGCGTGCCGTCGCGAACGGCGGCACGCTCTGGGCGAGCTGGAACGGCGCGACCGACGTCGCCGCGTGGCGCCTGCTCGCCGGGCCGACCGCCGACGCGCTCGCCGAGGGGGGCACGGTGCAGCGCCGCGGCTTCGAGACGCCGCTGCAGCTCGGGCACGCCAAGTACGCGGCCGCTGCGGCGATCGACGCGTCCGGCCACGAGCTGGCGCGGTCGACTGCGGTCGCTGTCTAGGTTGCTGCGCCGGATCGATCCCACGTGGGCGGCCACCGCGGTCGCGCTCGTCGTCGGCGCCCTGCTCTCGGTGCGCGCGATCTACCAGGCGCCGCTCAATGTCGACGAGGAGCTGACGCGGCGGATCGCGAGCGGGCGCTTCGGCTCGATCTTCTCGATCGTCGTGAACCAGCGCGGCGGCGGGCCGGTCCATTTCTGGCTCGTGCACCTCACCCTGCAGTGGCCGGGCGGCCTGATCGGGCTGCGCGCGCCGTCGCTCGTGTTCTTCCTGATCGCGCTGCCGGCAGTTGCACTCCTCGCGCGCGAGCTCGCCGGCGTCACCGCCGCGGTCGTCACGGTCCTGCTGACCGCCTGCGCGCCCCTCGCGGTGACGTACGCGACGTTCGGCCGCCCGCACACGCTGCTGTTCGCGTGGATCAGCTGGGGGACATTCGTCGCGCTCCGCGCCGCGCGCACCGGTAGTCGCCGCTGGTGGGTCGCTGCGGGGTTGGTCCTCGGCACCGCAGTCTTCACGCATCCCACGGCGCCGATCTACGAGCTTGCGGCGTTCGCGGCCGCGCTCGCGCTGGCTCCGCATCCCCCGCGCGAGGTCGTTCGCCGCGCCTGGCCCGGCGCCGTCGCGCTCGCGGTCACGACGATCCCCTACGAGCTGGTGACCGCCCGCGTCATCACCAACCGCTACGGCGTGTCCGCCAACGCGCGGCACGGGCGCACCTTCGACCACAAGCCGGTATGGGAGAACGCGGTGCGCTATGCCTCGCCCGACGGCCATGGGCGGCTGCTGAACTGGCTGACCGTCCTCGCGCTCGCAGGCGTTGCGACGCTCGTTCTTCGCCGGCGCTACCGCGAGCTCGCCGCGGTGGCCCTGATCGTGGTGCTGCCTGTCCTGTTCTTCACCTACGTCCCCGCCAACGGACTGTCGTCGCTCTTCTTCGATCGCTACGTGCTGCCGCCGCTGCCGTTCTTCCTGTTTCTGATCGCCGTCGGGGCGTCGGGGGTCGCGTCACTCGCCGCGCGCTTCTGGCCGGTCGCGCTCGCGGCGCTCGTCGCAGGCGTGGTCGCGGTCCAGATCACGACGGTGCAGCGTCACGCCCACAACCTCGGGAAGCTTCAGCTGAACCACGTGACCGAGATCGTGCGGTCGCAGTCGGCAGACGCGGTGCTCTTCGGGTCCGCCGGGACGACGGACAGGACAGGCTCGCTCGCTGCGCTCAACTTCGGACGCGGGCCGAACCTCCTCGACCGCTATCTCGCGATGCGCATCCCGTCGCTTCCGCTCGTCAACGACGACACGTGCGTGCCCGTCGTCGCCTACCTCCGCGGCGCGCAGACGACGCGGCACGGGCTGTTCGTCTTCTACGCGAACGGCTCCGACGAGGAGACCGCGGCGACGTCGGCGTTCACGGGGATCCCGGGCGTGCGCATGTCGAGCCCGGCGAGCCGGTACTACCTGCTGCGCACGACGCAGGCGCTGCGTCCGCGCGCGCTGGTCCTGCTCGCCCTGCGGCTTCGTCACGCGTGGCTCGCCGCCGAGCCGCTGAACCGGCGCGCGGGGGATCTCGTCGCGTCCGACATGCAGGCGCTCGACGCACCCGGCGCCTGCGTGCCGCGCGGCCCGCTCGGCGACCCCGACATCTCGCCGAACTTCCCCGAGGTCGTGACCTAGGCTGCCGCAGCGTCGAGGTAGCCGAGGTCGCGCAGCAGCGAGCCGGCTTCACGGTCGACGTCCTGCAGCTGGCCCGGCGTCAGGTCTCGGTGCCAGCGGCCGACCGACGCGTCGTGCGCCTTGGCGAACGCGGCAGCCAGAGGCGCCGGATCGACATCGAGCGCCGGCGCGATGCTCTCCGCCGCGCCTTCCGGGTCGGCGGCGACGTGCTCGTATCGCAACTCGATCGTGCGGTCGCCGACGGCGCGCACCGCTTCGACGTACCGGCGCCACGCCCACGCGCACCGCGTCGCCTCGGATGCCTGCAGGAACTCCGCGCGGCGGTCCTCCTCGACCCAGAACCGCACGTGGTCGCCGTACCGGCGGCCTGCGTCGTCCTTGCCCTGGCGGTCCGCGCGCAGCCAGCCCCGCTCGAGCAGCGAGCAGACGACGTCACGCCCGTCGCGGAGCATGTGCAGGGCGCGCGCGTCCGGATAGGCGGCAAGCACGCTGCCGAGGACGAAGCTCGTCTCGGGCGTCTGCTCGATCGCGCCGCGGCCTGGGGCGAGGGACAGCCAGCGGACGGCTTCGAGCGCACGCGTGATCCGCCGCTCCCGCTGATCCTCCGGCAACTCGAGCAGCTCCGGGATCTGGCGCTTGAGCGCTGCGACCTCGCCGAGGTCGACCGATCCCGTTCCCTCCGCGAGCGCGCCCGCGATGAACGTGGTGCCGGAACGCGGCGAGCCGACCACGAACAGCAGCGGGCCCCGCGCAGGCGGCTTCGTCGCGCGCTGACGCCGGCGCAGCACGTGCGCCGTGCTCTTGCCGATGTACGACAAGTTGATGACGGCCTCTCGGGCCGTCCGGATGAGGTCGCCTGCCTCGTGCATCTGAGCGCGGGACGTCGCCGCCGCCCGAAACTCAATCAAGGCGATGCGTG
>CAWGNP010000003.1:0-372719 GCA_963823975.1 uncultured Chitinophagaceae bacterium
TGCGCCGACAAATAATATCTCAACCGATGGAAGCTTTTTTTTAAAGCTTCTGCTATTGCCAATGCAGGGAAAATATGGCCGCCAGTACCTCCTCCTGCAATTATTACTCTTCTGCCTGTTTCATTTTGCGAAGCAACTTCCTTTATGTTTTCAACTATATTTTCATCATTCATACTATCATCATTACATAGTTGATTCTTCAACAACTTCTCCTTCCAACGGTTCTTTTCCTTCCATCTGCTCTACATTTCTGGCAACGCTTAAAATAATTCCTATAGCAAAACAAGTAAACCAAAGACTGCTGCCACCCATGCTTACCAAAGGAAGTGTAACTCCTGTTGTTGGAAAAAGATTAACGGTTACAGCCATGTTTACCATTGCCTGTATAACAAGTGTAAAGCTTAATGCCACAGCCAGAAATGCTCCGAAAGCATACGGACATCGCTGAAAAATCCGTATGCTTCGAAATAAAAACAAGAGGTAAATTAAAATGATCACTGCGCCTCCTAACAACCCATACTCTTCAATAATGATTGCATAAATAAAATCGCTGTAAGGATGGGGTAAAAAATTTCGTTGCTCGCTTTTGCCGGGACCTTTACCAAACCAGCCGCCTTTTGCTATAGCGATTTTTGCCTGTTGAACCTGGTAAGATGCATCTGATTTATCGGCATACATAAAATCCTGCACTCGCCTTATCCATGTTGACATTCTTCCAAACGTAAGAACTGCAGGCAAATCTTTTGAGTATGATCCTCTTTATTATAATAATGAGTCGCCACCAAAATGAGCAACAACAAAGGAATTAAAGCCGAAGCCTACTACCAAGAAAGATATGCTTCAGACTAACTCTTCCAATGAACATGAGCATAAGCGCAATGCCCCCGATCAATAATGCTGTTGATAAATTTGCAGGCGCAATTAATGCACAAATAATAAGAACAGGAATGATTAATGGAAGAAACCCTTTTTTAAAATCTTTGATCACATTTTGCTTGCGGCTTAAGTTGCCTGCTCATATACATAAACAACGCAAGCTTTGCCAGATCCGATGTTTGAAAGGTCATATTGATTACTGGCAATTTTATCCACCTGTTTGCTTCATTAATGTTGCTTCCAAATTTTAAAGTATAAATCAATAAAGGAATAGAAACTAAAAATAAAATGGTTGCATACCCTTGAATAAATGGTATAGTTAACCCGGTGAGCAAAATAAATGATAAGCACACCCAATGCAATGAAACCAATTTGCTTAAACAAATAACTTTCCGTGCTTTTATTCATTTTATAGGCAAGAGAACCAATGCTGCTGTACACTACCAAAATACTTACCATGGTAAGCATTACCACAATAGCCCAAATAACTTTATCACCTTTGGTGCGGTTAAAAATGTTTCCTGTAACACTGACCTCTGGAAAGTGAAAATCCGAATTAATATTTGCTTGTTGTCGCTCATGGAGTTACTAAAGAAGTTATAATTTTATTTAAAAGAGTTTTATCTTTTAATAATGTTTATAAATCTTTACAGCTTCTTTAAATTGCTTGCCCCTGTCTTCATAGTTTTTAAAAAGATCAAAGCTTGCACAGGCAGGAGATAACAAAACCACATCACCTTTATCTGCAAAATGAAATGCAGCCTGCACGGCATCTTTTGCACTCTCAGTGTTTACCATCAACTCTACTTCGTTACCGAATGCTTCATGTATTTTCCTGTTATCAATGCCCATACAAACAATTGCTTTTACTTTTTCTTTTACTAAATCTTTAAAAAAGAATAATCATTGCCTTTATCAACACCGCCAAGAATAAGTATGGTGGGCTTTGTCATGCTTTCCAAAGCAAACCATGTACTGTTAATATTGGTTGCTTTGCTATCATTTATAAACTCCACTCCTTTTATAGTTGCCACATATTCCATTCGGTGTTCAAGACTTTCAAAAGTCTGAACAGCATCTCTTATCTTTTCTTTTCTTATATCCATCACAACGGCTGAAAGGGCTGCTGCCATTGTGTTGTATTGATTGTGTTTTCCTTTTATTGCAAAGTCTTCCAACTCATGCTCATTTCTTCCTTCTTGCCATTTTATATGCATTTCTGCATTAATTATGTAAGCTCCTTCAGGCAGCGGTTTATGTCATGCTATATGGTAATGGGTTAGTGTTGTTTAAAAAATTATTTAGATATTTAATGGTTACTTCGTCATCTATATTATAAATAAATACATCATCTTTTTGTTGGTTTCTTATAATATCTGAATTTGCTTTTTATATAGTTTTCAAATTTGTATTCATACCTGTCTAAATGATCTTCTGTGATATTCGTAAGCACTGCTACATCGGGCCTGAAAGCTTTTAATATCATCCAGTTGAAAAGAACTTACTTCAATTACATAAAGTTTCTTTGGCTCAATCAGCCACTTGCCTTGCAAAGAATATCCAATATTGCCAACCATTGCACAATCCATTCCTGCAGTTTTGCAGATATGATAGATCATGGCAGTTGTAGTTGTTTTACCATTGCTGCCTGTTATTGCAATAATCTTGCTGCTGCCTTTATACCTATAGGCGAATTCTATTTCACTTATAATTTCAATTTCCCTTTCTCTTAATTCTTTTATCAGCTCATTCTTCTCAGGAATGCCAGGGCTTTTCACTAATACAAGATGCATTAAAGATTTTTTCTTCGGTATGCCTGCCTTCTTCAAACTCAATATTGCTTTGAAGCAATTCATTTTTAAATGAGGTCTTATCAAAGAACATCACTTACAAAAACATCAAACTGCTTTTGCTTTGCCAGCAAAGCTGCTCCTACACCGCTTTCACCCGCTCCAAGAATCACTATTCTTTTTTCATACATCTTTTTAATTGGGATTTAATCAATTAAAAAAGGTTTTTCACTGGCATGAATTTAATGGGCTAAATTTTCTTCAAAGGAATTGGACATGCTCAATGCTTGTTAAAAACTCACTTAAAAAATCAGTTACTCCTGTTACCATATTATCTCAGTTTCAATGTAACCATTGCAATTACTACTGATAAAATAGTCACCACCCAAAACCGCACTGCAATCTTACTTTCATGATATCCTAGCTTTTGATAATGATGATGCAGCGGGCTCATTAAAAAAATTCTTTTGCCTTCTCCATACTTTTTTTTTGTGTATTTAAAATAACTTACCTGTATCATTACACTTATATTTTCCACCAAAAAAACAAAACAGAAAAATGGTATCAATAATTCCTTTCGAACAATAATTGCCAGTGATGCAATGATGCCACCCAAAGCAAGGCTGCCAGTATCGCCCATGAAAACCTGCGCCGGATAAGCGTTATACCAAAGAAAACCCACACATGCACCAACGAACGCCGCAATAAAAATGGATAGCTCACTTAGGTTCGGGATGTACATAATATTGAGATAGTCAGCCACACGCACATCGCCGCTTACAAACACAAAGACACCAAGGCACAAACCAATGATAGCACTTACGCCTGTTGCCAAGCCATCCAATCCATCAGTAATATTTGCACCATTTGAAACTGCTGTTACAATAAATATTACAATAAGTATGTATAAAATATATGTGTAATTTTCCAGGCTTTCAGGTAATAATTTTGCATAATTAAATTCATGTGTTTTTACAAAAGGAATGGTGGTGATCGGCGTTTTTACGGTAACAAATCTGTCTTACCGTCTGTATTAGCGTATCACTTTGTCCAGCTTATTCTCACCGCGCTGCGGCGTATATGTGCTATCAGTTGTATTTATGATTTCTCTTTCTACCACTACGTGTTGATTGAAATATAATGTTGCTCCGATTATAATACCCAGCATCACCTGTCCGAAAATTTTAAATCTGCCGGCAAGACCATCAGCATCATTCTTCTTATAATTTTACCTTTTGCTTTGGCTATACGTTTTGCCTTTATTTTTAAATAATCATCAATAAAACCTATAACGCCGAGCCACACTGTACTTAAAAGCATTAACCTTATATAAACTTTATTAAGGTTTGCAAGCAACAAGGTTGGTATCAATATCGCAAGCAAAATGATAATACCCCCCATTGTTGGTGTGCCCGATTTCATCTTTTCGCCAGCAAGTCCCAGATCACGAACAGATTCGCCAATTTGATTTCTTTTTAAAATATTGATCAATCTTTTACCAAATACCATTGTAATCAATAATGATAAAAGCACTGCTATCAACACCCTGAATGTGATAAAATGAAACAAGCCGCTTCCCGGAAACTTGATTCCCTTCTTAGTAAACCATTCAAATAAGTGATACAGCATCTGTTCCCAATTGCCTTTTATTTTTCCATTAATTCAAACATCTCTGCCAAAACTTTTTTATCATCAAAATCATGTTTTATTCCCCTGATTTCCTGGTATTTTTCATGCCCTTTACCCGCAACCAAAACAATGTCCCGCTGCTGTGCAAGACTTACAGCGGTTTTAATAGCTTCCTTTCTATCAGCAATAGAAATGTATTTTTTTCTTGCAATTACGGGCACACCTTCTTCCATCTCTTTTATTATTTCATCAGGCTCTTCATTTCTCGGATTATCTGATGTAAAAATTATTTTATCACTATACTCGCACGCAACTTCAGCCATTACAGGTCTTTTGGTTTTATCACGATTGCCGCCACAACCAACAACAGTTATTATCTTTTCTTCGCCTTGCCTTAGATTTTTTATGGTTGCTAATACATTCAATAAGGCATCCGGTGTATGCGCATAATCAACAATTCCTATCACCTTATCATTGCTGGAAATTATATAATCAAACCTTCCTTCTGCTCCAGAAAGATTACTGAGTATTTGTAAAACTGTAAGTTTATTTTCACCAAGGCACACAGCAGCGCCGTAGACTGCTAAAATATTATATGCGTTGAAAGTACCGATCAGCCTGCAATGCACCTCTGTATCATTAACCATTAATACAAGACCTGTTAATGCATTTTCAATAATCTTTCCTTTGAAATCAGCCATTGTTTTAAGGCTGTATAAAAATTTTTTTGCTTTGGTATTTTGAAGCATTACTGTGCCTCTTTTATCATCTGCATTGCTTATTGCAAATGCTGATGAAGGCAATGAATCGAAAAATTGTTTCTTTACTCTTATATATTCATCAAATGTTTTATGATAGTCAAGATGATCATGCGTTATATTACTAAAGATGCCTCCTGCAAAAGATAACCCTGCTATACGATGTTGATCTATTGCATGCGAGCTAACTTCCATAAAGATATGAGAGCAGCCAGCAGCGCACATTTCAGCAATGAGCTTGTTCAGGCTTATCGGATCAGGCGTGGTATGAGTGGCTGGCAATATTTTATCAGCTATCTGGTTTTGTACAGTGCTCAACAAGCCGCATTTGTAACCCAAATTTGAAAACAATTTAAAAAGCAAGGTTGCAATAGTTGTTTTACCATTCGTTCCTGTAACACCCACGAGCTTTATTTTTTCTGATAGTTGCCCATAAAAATTATGAGCGATTATACCCGCAGCAACAGAACTGTTTTCAACAACTATGTATTGAACTGTATCAATTATTTTAAGGGGTATCGCTTCACAAATAACTGCTGATGCGCCATTAGTAATTGCTATATCAATGAATGCATGACCATCGTTAAGTATTCCCTTTACAGCAATGAAACAGTTGCCGGGCTTCACTTTCCGGGAATCAATTTCAAGTCCATTTACTTCTGCATTGGTAGTGCCGGTAACTGAAATAATTTTTACTTTATATAATATGTGTTGCAATAATGCCATTAATTCAATTGGATATTTATAAGCTGCCCTTTATGATAATTTGAATTTTGCGCCAGCGATTGATAGATAACTTTTCCTCTTCCCTTTGCTTCCACTTTTAAACCCATATTTTCTAAAACATACACGGCGTCCTTTAAGCCGAGCCCTGTTACATCAGGAATTTTGTTAGCAGGTGATTGATTGATGTAAGCTGTGCTTACATTGGCTGTTGATTTATTTATAAATGCTTCTCTCCAAACTCCTGTAGTTGCCGAATCAATAGTTGAATAGTTAAATGTGTTTAATATTTTTTCTACATCACTCTTAAGGCCGTAAAACTTAGAAGCACTATCAGGAAAAGAAGCGAGGCTATTTAAAGATTCTGCGCCAATTTTCTCCGCATAAATTTTATCGGCTACTTCCCTGAAAACCGGACCAGATACGGAACTTCCATAAAAAAGTTTGGATGCATTACTATTTTGTATCACCACACCAACTGTATATTTTGGATTTTCCGCAGGAAAATATCCCATGAATGCAGACTGATAAATTTTTGCGCTTTTATTATAACCATGATTGTTCATGGCTGTTACAGCAGTACCTGTTTTCCCCGCAAAAGAATACGTACTCGTTTCCAAAGTATGCGCTGTACCATCCTTAAATTGGACAACAGCAAGCAAGCAATCTTTTAACTTGCCCAGAGTTTCATCGCTGCATATTTTATCCACTACTACCTTTGGCTGAAAAGTCTCAACAGCATGACCCATATCCGTTATAGCGTTTACAAGGTATGGCCGCATCATTTTACCATTATTGCCTACTGCATTATATAACATTAATAACTGCAAAGGCGTAACGAGCTCTTCGTAACCATGCGCCATAAAGGGTATTGTTGTTTTCGTCCAATATTTACCAGATGGCTTTTTTATTAACGGCGGTGCTGCACCTACTATATCAATACCTGTAGCTGTATCCAAATGCAGATAATGTAAATGATCACAAAACTTTTGAGGCTGATCATTATAAAATTGATTGGCAAGCTTTGCAAAAGCAACGTTAGATGAACGAGCAAAAGCTTCCTTCAATGTTATGGCATAAGCTTCATGAGTGTCTCTTACTTTCAAACCATGAAAAGTGGTAACTCCTCCATCGCAGTTGACAATACTGCCGGTATCCATATATTTATCTTCAAGAAGAGAGATCAACGTAGCTATTTTAAAAATTGATCCCGGCTCTGTTCTTTTACCCAAGCCATAATTATAATCTTCAAAATATTCGCCGTCTGGCATCCTGCCAAGGTTCGCTATGGCTTTTATTTTACCTGTCTGGGTTTCCATAACAATGCAGGTACCATGGATTGAGTTATTGCTAACCATCATTTTCATTAATGCGTTTTCAGCAACATCCTGAATGTAAGTATCTATAGTTGTAATAATATCTCTGCCATGCTCGGGTTCTATTTCTGCGCCATCCACAGGCACATAAGCACCCGCCATATAACGCATGAGCCTGCGGCCGGACTGGCCTTTCAGCACACTATCATACGATCTTTCAAGGCCAACGTTTTTTGTTGTATCACCTCTTGAAAGCCCAATAGTTCGGTTGGCAAGCAATACATAAGGGTTCACACGATTATCTCTTACATCTACAATGAAACCGCTTTTATTTTGGCCTTGTCTTACCAACGGGAAAGATCTTAATACCTGGTATTCCTCAAAAGAAATTTTCTTTTTTAAGGGAAAATATCTGTCTTCATTTTTAAAACCTGCTTTCAAAAGTTTTTTATAAGATGTTGCTGATGCATCTTTAAATAAAGAAGAGAGACCAATGCTCAATGAATCAAGATTGGCATAAAATCTTTTTCCATTCTTTTCCCGAAGACCATCAGCGCCAAAGTCAACATAAATGTCAAAGACAGGAATAGATGTGCTCAGCATATTTCCATCTTCGCTGTAAATAGTGCCTCTTTCAGCATTGATGTCAAAGTATTTTAGATGCTGTTCGTTGCTCATTGCCTTCCAGTAATTTCCCTGCACTTTTTGAATATATATTACACGTCCAAGCACTACAGCTCCCAGCACAATGATGCCGATAAAACATAAATAAATGCGCCACAATATGTCTTTTCTTACATCCAATTCGTTATTTTTTTTATAGACTATTTATTCGTTGAACTATCAATCAATCTAACCGGAGGCTGCATCAGCTCTTTTAAACCTAATGGCTCTACGGCTTTTGCAAGCTCACTTTCCTTGCTTCGAAATATTACATCACGATCAACCGTTTTATATTCATATTCCATTTCTTTCAAATGCTTTGCAGTGCTGCTTATACTTCTTATCATCTTATCGGCATAATGCCCGTTGGCTATATATAAAACGGTAAGAAAAGAAGCGAACAGGTAAAAAGGAATGTTCTTTACAAGCCATTTGTTGTAAACAATATTGAATTTGAAACCTTTCTTTGGTCTTTTTCCTGGTATGTTTTTCTCGCGAGCCATTATACTTATGACGGGTAAAAACTTTTATCTTATTTGAAACTCTTGTTAAAACTCTTTCTTTTCTGCAATGCGCAATTTTGCACTTCGTGACCTCGAATTGCTTTTTAACTCTTCGTGCGACGGTGTAACGGGTTTCTTTGTTATCACCTTTAAACTCTTTGTTTTTAGTGAACCATATAAATCATCATTGTTTTGTTCTTCGTCAAAATTTTCATTCTTAAAAAAATTCTTTACAATTCTGTCTTCGAGCGAATGAAAAGTAATGATGGCAATTCTTGCTTTATCGGCAAGCAATGCGGGAAGTTGTATCAATAAATCTTTCAACGCATTCAACTCATCATTCACTTCTATTCTTAAAGCCTGGAATACCTGTGCAAAATATTTTTCCGGATTACCTTTTACAATTGGATATAAAGCATTTTTTAATTCTTTCGTTGTTTCAAGAGATTGCGATTTCCTCACATTCACTATAAGTTTTGCTATTGTTTTAGCATTGGTAACTTCCCCATATTTTTCAAACATTTTGTGCAGCTTTTCTTCATTATAACTTTTAAGAATAAAAGATGCGGTAATATTTCCGGAGCGGCTCATGCGCATATCAAGTTTAGCATTCATTCGTGTGGAAAAGCCTCTTTTTACCTCATCAATCTGGTGGCTGGATACTCCAAGATCTGCAAGTACTCCATTCACTTCTGAAATTTTATGCAATCTTAAAAAACGTTGTAAATGCCTGAAATTTTGCGGCACAAAAATCACCCGATCATCTTGAGGAATATTTTTTATTGCATCTTCGTCCTGGTCAAACGCAATCAATTTTCCCTCGTGATTCAAACGATTCAAAATTTCCTTGCTGTGGCCGCCACCGCCAAATGTGCAATCAACATAAATACCGGAAGGCACAATCTGCAATGCTTCTATAGCCTCGTGAAGCATTACAGGCAAATGATATGTGCTGCTCAGCATTACGAAGCTGCATTTTTTTCCGAGGTCATTATTTTTTTCGCCATTTCGCTGAATTGCTTTGGAGAAAAAGTTTCAAAGAACTGCTGGTATTTTTTTGCATCCCAAATCTCAAATTTGTCAAACATGGAAACCACAATAATATCCCTCTCAAGTTTTGCATAATCAATAAGTTTCCTTTGTATAAGTATCCTTCCAGAATTATCTAATAGGACAGATGTAGCGCCATTTAAAAAAAATCGTTGAAAACCGCGTTGCTCATCATCATACCCATTTAATTGTTCTATATCATGAGAAATAGTTTTCCAACTTTTAGCTGTGTATAAAGTCAGGCATTCATCAAATCCTCTGTTAATAACAAATTCATTTTGCATACCTTCAGGTAATTGCTTTTTTATTCCTACTGGGAGCAGGAACCGGCCTTTAGCATCCAAGGTGGATTCAAATTCGCCTATAAAGCTTGCCATTACTA
Source organism: uncultured Chitinophagaceae bacterium (assembly GCA_963823975.1). Classification (GTDB taxonomy): domain Bacteria; phylum Bacteroidota; class Bacteroidia; order Chitinophagales; family Chitinophagaceae; genus Ginsengibacter. The sequence goes on from CAWGNP010000003.1 coordinate 9,691, forward strand.
AGTTTTCTATTATAAAATGAAATCAACACAAATTAACACAATTTCCCACTTTCGCAATTTTTTTATAAAAATCTTTTTTTCCACTTACCCGGAAACCATGCTTAGTAAAGGTTTAAGGCATACTTTAAATATAATTTGATGTGCACAAAGTGTGCACGCGGTGTGAAGAAAATATTAGAAAATAAATTTGGCTAAAATTGATATCTATAAGAAACTAATAAATTAGTTATAACTTATGCGTAAAGATGGGATATACTATTTTTGTTTTGATCGCGTTCAAGTAAAGAAAAATCGATAGTAAAACAACTTCCTTTTCCATAAACACTTTCAGCTTTTATTTTACCATTATGAGCGTCCACCATGGATTTTACATAGCTCAGACCCAGCCCAAAGCCTTTCACATTATGTAAGTTACCTGTGTGAGCACGATAGAATTTTTCAAAAATTTTGCTAAGTGTTTCCTTGTTCATGCCAATGCCATTGTCTTCTATTTTTATTCGCAAAAAACCTTGCACGTTTTGAGTAGAAAGCTTTATGTGCAAATTTTCTTTTGAATATTTAACTGCATTATCCAGCAGGTTATTAATGATATTAATAAAATGAACTTCATCCGCCATTATGTAGTCATTTTCTGCCTGAAGTTTTGATGTAATCTGGCCGCTTTTTTCTTCCAATGGCAACCTGATATTATTAATTGCGACATTAATAAGTTCATGTGCATGAACAGGCTTTTCATTAAGCTGTATTTCCTGCTTATCCAGCAAAGCTGCCTGCAGTATGGTTTCCACCTGCTTATTCATTCTCTTATTTTCATCTTTTATAATGCCGGAAAAGTAATCCATTTTCACTCTGTCATTAATTACTTTTTCATTTTTTAAAGCGTCCACAGCAAGCGAAATTGTTGCAAGTGGCGTTTTAAATTCATGCGTCATATTATTAATAAAATCGGATTTTATTTCACTCAACTTTTTTTGATTAAGTAATGCTCTTAGCGTAATAAAAAAAGCCGCAAAAATTATACATGTAAACACAACTGCTGCAAGCATCATCCAGAACATATCTTTCCAAATAATATTTCTTACATGTGGTACAATTAATATCAGTAATTCCTGTGGAGACAAGCCTTCAGCAAAGCTTCCATTCGGTGCTTGAATAGGATAAACTATGGATAAATTATGTAGCGTGTCGCGGGCAGCATTCATATATCCCCTGGATTGTAGATCTTCAGCAATCATAGAAGTAGTACTCACTGCAAATTCAAAATCCACATTTTTTATATTATATTTTTCAAGCTCTTTATTAATTCTTTGCCTTATCTCCTCTCTTGAAAAACGATGTGCAATAGTAGTTGGAAAAGTGTTTAAAGGAAATAAAATATCCGAAGCTTTTCGGTTATCAAATGGTGAAAGGTTACCTCTTTCATCGGCCAAATCATTTGCAGCGCTTACTGTGACCATTGTCATGCTCTTTTCAAACTGCTGTTCCTTATCCTCAAGAGATTGCTTAAGCCAAATAACCTGGAAAAAAATAATACCTATCAACGAAATAAAGATGAGAACGGTTATAACAGGGAAAATTTTTTTCATCTGATGACAAATTTAAACTTACGAAATGCTATAATACAGAATGAATAAGGTTTGTATCAATTTTTAACTATCTGTTTTATTTTGTTAAAGCATAATAAAGAGATACAAAATAATTCAACTTTTACTATAATTGTACAATTATGATTTCACCTGCTAAAGGGGTTTTGCTGATAGCTAATCCATTTTTAAAAGATCCAAATTTCAGCCGCACTGTTATTTTTCTTTGCAGCCATTCCGAAGAAGGAAGTGTTGGCTTTGTATTAAATAAAACATTCCCGAAAACGCTTGCGCAATTGCTTCCAGAGCTTGATATCAAGCAAATGCCTGTGTATAAAGGCGGCCCTGTACAGCTGGATTCGCTAAATTTTATTCACCAATACCCGCAATTGATAAGTGGTGGTGAGGAAGTAATGAACGATGTTCATTGGGGTGGCAATTTTGAAAGCTTATTGATTAATATAAAAAACGAAAATGTAAATCTTAAAAAGATCCGCTTTTTTATAGGTTATAGCGGCTGGAGTGAAGGCCAGCTTGAACAGGAAATGAAGGAAGAAAGTTGGCTAACCGTGAAGGCTACAAAAAAATTATTATTTGACGTTAAACCAGAAGCTGTTTGGAAAGAATCGTTAAAAGAGCTTGGCGGCGATTATGAAATGATGATCAATTTTCCAATTGACCCACGCCTTAATTAGTAAGAACTTTAAATAAGTTCAATATTTTTAAAAAAAATTTTGCTCTATAAAATTTTACTGATTCCCGCACGACTTTTTATTCGTTATTATTTTAGAAAAATTGTTATTAGCAATAGAAACTTGTTAAGCCTGAAAGGCCCGTTACTTATAGCCTCCAACCATCCAAATTCCTTTTTAGATGCTATTATTATTGGTGCCTTATTTAAATACCCCATTTATTCATTAACGAGAGGGGATGTGTTTGCGGGAAGTATTATCACCAGGATTCTTACGTCGTTAAATATGTTGCCCGTTTACAGAATTAGTGAAGGCTCGAAAAAACTCGGCTATAATTATGCAACATTTGAAGTATGTAGAAACATTTTTAAAAATAATGGAATCGTCTTAATTTTTAGTGAGGCGAGAAGCATTAATGAATGGCATCTTCGGCCATTAAGAAAAGGTACAGCAAGGCTTGCATTTTCGGCCTGGGAAAATAATATGCCGCTGCAAGTGCTACCGGTGGGAATTAATTATAGCTCGTTTCGAAGTATTGGTAAAAAGATAATAATAAATTTTGGTGATGTCATTGTCAAAGAAGATATAGAACAAGCTGTATCCATAGGCGTAGCAATCAATAAGTTCAATGCAATTCTTTATAATCAGCTAAGCGACCTTGTTTTTGAAAATACCAGTAACGACCATGCTTTACAAAGAAAATATTTTTATCATCATCAATCTATGTTCTTAAATATGTTGCTCTTTATGCCAGCAATGGTCGGCTACATTTTTAATGCGCCACTATATTATGTTATCCATCTTACAATAAAGAACAAGGCGAATGATCATTATGATTCCATCATGTTGGGTTTGATATTTTTTACATATCCTGTATATATATTAGGGCTAACATTATTTGCATACTTTCTTTTAAAAAACAGCATTGCCTTTATATTATTTTTTCTAATACCACTTACTGCAATGTCGTTTATAGGGTTTAAAAAAATATAGCATATCTCCTAATCCTTTTAAAAAATTGTTATGTTTATATGCTTGCTCTTTGAGGCAGTTGATTTAAGAAAAAGTTTCCTTTATTTTTTCCCAAAAACTTTTGTCGTTTTTATCAGGCTTAGGCTTGAAGTTATCACTATCCGCCATCGTTTCAAGCGTTTCCCTCTCCTCCGGCGATACAACCTGAGGTGTCCATACATTTACATGTATGAGCTGGTCGCCTTTTTCATGCGAATTAACAGAAGGAAAGCCTTTTCCCTTCAGCCGGAAAATTTTGCCGCTTTGAGTGCCAGGGGGTATTTTTATTTTCGCTCTTCCTTCAATTGTAGGCACTTCACTATTGGTGCCAAACACAGCATCAGGAAACGAGATGTAAAGATCATAAGCTACATTCAATCCCTCTCTGTGTAAATGTGGATGAGCTTCTTCTTCGATAAGAATGATGAGATCACCAGGACTACCGCCTCTTTCGCCTATATTGCCTTTACCACTCATGCTTAGCTGCATACCATTTTCAACGCCTGCGGGTATATCAAGTGTTACAGTTTCTTCTCCGTATACTCTGCCCTCTCCTTTGCAGGAGTTACATTTACTGGTAATAATTGAACCTTCGCCGTTGCAGGTAGGACAAGTAGTTACAGTTTGCATTTGACCCAAAAAGGTATTTTGTACCTTACGCACCTGTCCATTACCGCCGCATGTATTGCAGGTTTGTATACTCCCTTTATCTTTAGCGCCGCTACCCTTACAAGTGGGGCAAGCAATATATTTTTTTACTTTAATAGTTTTATTCGAACCCTTTGCTATCTCCTCATAATTGAGCTTTATTTTTACTCTTAAATTACTGCCCCGAGCTCCTCTTTTTCCACCTTGCCTGCCACTGCTTCTGCCGCCACCAAAAAAACCTCCGAAAACGTCCTCTCCGAATATATCACCAAACTGACTAAATATATCATCCATATTCATACCCCCCGAAAATCCTCCACCGCCTCCGCGGCCAGGTGAAAACGCAGCATGTCCAAATCTATCGTATTGCGCACGCTTATCGCTATCGCTCAGCACTTCATAGGCTTCTGCTGCCTCCTTGAATTTATCTTCAGCGGTATGATCACCCGGGTTTCGGTCAGGATGATACTGCATTGCTACTTTGCGGTAAGCCTTTTTTATTTCGTCAGCGGTAGCACCCTTGCCTACACCTAGCACTTCGTAATAATCTCTTTTGGATGCCATGTATTAATTGACTGATTATTGGTAACGACAAATAATAATTAATAACGATTATAACAATTCATGACTTATAAAATTGAATGCTTTATTTATAAAAATTCAATATAAAAAAGTTACTTGCCTATGATCACTTTAGCAAAGCGAATCAGCTTATCATTCAAAAAATATCCCTTTTCTACTTCATCCACTACCATGCCTTTCATAGTATCATCTGCCACGGGTATCTCAGTAATTGCTTCATGCTTTTCCACGTCGAAAGGGGTATTAATGCTTTCCATAGGAGTAAGTCCTCTTGCTTGCAAGGCTCTGCGCAACTTGCTAAATACTAGTTGTACACCTTCCTTTATCTGCTCAGCATTATCGGTTTGCTGCATCTGCTTTTCAGCACGGTCGGCATCATCAAGAACCTGCAGAAGAGAAGTAATCACATCTTTTCCCGCCGTTTGAATAAGTTCTATACGCTCTTTAGAGCTACGTCTTTTAAAGTTATCAAACTCAGCAAAGAGGCGTATATATTTATCCTTTTGCTCAGCAAGTTCAGCTTCCAGCTTCTGAATAGTTTCAGCAAGCTTATCTGGGTTGCTTATTTCATCCACTGATAAATCAGCTGGATTGGTATTATCAAATTCTTTATCGTTTGTATTATTGTTTTCCATTTTTTAAAAATAGGCTGCAAAGGTACACCTAGTCAAACTTTTTGCCAATAGCATTTAATAGACAAATTGACATTGATGTGGGCAAAAGATAACTATATCCTCAAGTAAAAAGTCAAGTTATGGTGCGATAAGTTTACCATTAACGCTTCGCCATAGGTTTAAAGGATTAGAAGGTTTCAATTCATTAGGAAGAAGGTCTTCCGGAAAGTTTTGATAAGACAGCGGTCGCGCGAATCTTTTGATACCGTCAGAACCTACTGAAGTAAACCTACTATCGGTAGTAGCAGGATAAGGTCCGCCATGATTCATTGCCTGGCACACTTCCACTCCTGTTGGAACCCCATTAAAAATAAGCCTGCCGCAAATATTTTTTATTGATTGCATTAATTGTTTATTAGTATTAATATCCTCATTAGTTGCCATTACAGTTGCAGTAAGTTGACCTTCAATTGCATTCGCTACTGCAAGCATTTCAGTTGTATTTTCACATTGTATCAATAAAGAATATGGCCCAAAAACTTCCTCATGCAATATTGGATTTTGTAAAAAGTTTTGAGCACTTGCAGTTGCAAACGTTGGTACCCCATAGTTTTCTTTAGCTTCGGCATCCGATTGAGAAACACAATGAACCTCTTTTTGATCAAGCGCTCTTTGTTTTCTTTCTTGATAAGCTCGGGCAATGCCCGGATGAAGCATTTCTGCGGCCGGTGCTTGCTGCATCTTTCCAGTCAGCGAAGAAATAAACTTTAGTAAAGCGTCGCTTTTAATACCGATCATCAAACCTGGATTCGTACAAAATTGCCCCACACTTAATGTTATGGATACTGCATACATCTCGGCAATTTCGGCATAGCTACTTTTAAGTTTCTCTGGTAAAAGAAACACTGGATTGATGCTGCCCATTTCGGCAAAAACAGGAATAGGAAATTTCCTTTGATTACCCCAATCAAAAAGTTGCCTTCCACCGTTAAGTGAACCCGTAAAGCCAACAGCCTTTGTGAAGGGATGCATAACCAATTGTTTGCCGCTTTCAATGTTTGCGCCATGAATATGCTGAAAAATACCTTCCGGCATATTGCATTCTTCAGCAGCCTGGCTTATGATATCTGCTACCATTTGCGAAGTGTTGGCATGCGCAGGATGTGCTTTTACTATTACCGGGCAACCAGCAGCAAAAGCGCATGCCGTATCGCCGCCTGCCGTAGAATAAGCAAAGGGAAAATTACTGGCACCAAATACTACAACCGGACCAAGCGGCACCATCGTCTTCCTGATGTCCGGCTTTGGCGGTTTTCTGGCTGTATCCGCTTCATCTATTGAAATATTCATCCATTCGCCACGCACACATGCGTCTGCATAACTATTTAATTGAAATACTGTTCTATCTTTTTCTGACTGTAATCTTGGCTTGCTCAGGTGAGTTTCCTGCATCGCTACTTCCAATAAATTATCCCCTGCATTGTTTAGCCGTGTGACAATAGCTTTCATAAAGGCAGCACGCTGTTGCAAGGAAACTTGTTTGTATACTTCAGCAGCCTCATTAGCTTTCTGCATTGCGTTATCTATTTCTGCAGCAGTGGCATCTGTATATGCTTGTAACATTTTTGAAAAATAATTTTATTACAAAGCAAGCGCATATTTATTAGTATCCCATCTTATTTTTTACCAAAAAAATTACAAAAAATCGCTTCTTCGTTTATCATATCATTTCAATGTTAAAACATAGTTATAACCGATGATAACCATATGCTTTTATGATGATTTAGCATCTAATATGTATAACTATTTAAAAACATACTTTTATGAAAACACTATCAATAATTTTATTATCTGTGATGCTGTCGTTAGGAGTAGCTGCACAGCACAGGGTTTATGTGCCCGTTTACCATCCTCATGTTTATGTTGCACCTTACTACGGTATTGGATTTGCTTATGCTCCGTTTGGTTATCCTTATTATGGTTATCCATACGGTTATGATCCTTATTATAGCAGAGTACCTTATAAATTGTCTTTGGAAATTCAATCTATAAAGACTGATTACAGGAATAAGATACGTGAAGCAAGAAAGGATAAAAGCATCAGCCACTCTGCAAGAAGGCAGGAAATAAGAAACTTAAAAACACAAAGAGATGAGGATATTTATAGTGCAGAACAAAACTTCAGGCAAAGAAGAAATAATTACAATAATCAAAACAATGCACCGCAGAATCGAAACACTGCACCGCAAAATAATTCCTATAATGGAAGCAACTCCTAATGGTTTTTGGATTCTCTGAACAACGAACCCGTGCCTGACACGGGTTCTTGTTTTATAATATCTGATTGCGCAGCAGATCATCGAATGTATCTCTTCGTCTTATTAAAATAGCTTTACCGTCCTTCACCATTATTTCTGCAGGTTTCAGCCGTGAGTTAAAACTTGAAGACATTTCAAAGCCATAAGCACCTGCGTTATAGAAAACCAGGTAATCTCCTTCTCTTACTTCGTTGACTTGCCTATCCCAGGCGAAAGTATCTGTTTCACAAATGTTGCCTACAATTGTATAATGCTTCTGAGTTCCTTCCTGGTTGCTAATGTTTTTTATCTCATGATAAGAATTATAAAACATCGGACGTATCAATTGATTAAAGCCACTGTTTATACTTGCAAAAGTGGTAACAGATGTTTCCTTTATAACATTTACCCGGGTAATAAAATAACCTGCTGCACTTACTAAAAATTTCCCGGGCTCAAACCAAATTTCTAATTTTCTATTTCCTGGATTTGGATGATAGGCAAACGCATTTTCCACTTTTAGTGCCAAAGCATTAATATCAGTTTCTGTATCGCCTTCTTTATAAGGTACTTTAAAACCACCACCAAGATCAATAAATTCCAGTTCCTTAAACAGCGGAATAATTTCAAACAAAACTTCGATACCTTTTACAAATACATCAACATCTTCGATATCACTACCCGTGTGAATTTGAAGTCCTCTTATGAATAAGTTATTTTGTTCAACTACGTTTATAATTTTCTCAACCTGATCAACAGGAATACCGAATTTACTTTTATCATGGCCTGTAGAAATTTTTATATTTCCACCTGCAAGAATATTGGGCCGCAAACGAATACCGACAGGATAACTATGACGATATTTTTTTCCAAATTTTTCAAGATTGGAAAGGCTGTCAATATTGATATTTACATTTAAATTTTTTGCTTCATCTATTTCTTCAAAAGCAATTCCATTCGATGTATATAAAATTTTATCCGGCGTAAAACCTGCGGTTAGAGCCAATTTCACTTCATTTATCGAGCTGCAATCTATATTAGCACCTATTGATTTTATATACCTTAAAATATTTATATTGGTCAATGCCTTGCAGGCATAAAAGATTTTTGCTCCGGTATTTTTAAAAGCGCTGGTAAGTTTAGAATATTGTTCTGCAATTTTTTCTGCATGATAAACGTAAACAGGCGTACCAAATTCTTCTGCTATGGCAATTAATTGTTCCTTGTTTAAAGACATGTATTATAAATCAATTGAAATGCGTAGTAGTAATGAAATTTCATATTAGATTATTCAGAAACTACGTGATCACTTTCTGAATGCGCTGTTTCGGCTTCAATAAACTCTTCTTTATTCTTTTCCAGTACAGATTCTATTTCGTCCGGTATATTGTTACTAAAATCTTCTACTTTAGTAGCTTCAATTATTTCATGGCTTAGCACCTCTTGTATTTTCGGCAAATCCTGAGGGCTGTTGATTCCAAAATAATCCATAAAAGATTTTGATGTAGCATAAATAAGAGGCTTGCCAGGAGCATCTTCTTTTCTTCCGGTAATTATAATTAAATCTTTTTCGAGCAATTTTTGCACAGCATAATCGCAATTAACACCGCGAATAATTTCAACTTCTGATTTTGTGACCGGCTGTTTGTACGCAATTATTGAAAGTGTCTCCAGAGATGCAACAGATAATTTTTTTAAAAACTTATCTCCGTTCAGTTGCGCAATGGTTTTATGAAATTCCTTTTTAGTTAAAAACTGGTAACCACCGCCACTTTCAACCACTTCAAACGAATAAAATTCTGATTCATATTTTTCCATTATTGCCTTTATCGCCGCTTGCACCTGATCCAAGCCTGTGCGATCCTCAATGAAGCCCAAAGCGTTATTAGTGAGCTCTGTTATCTCGCTTACAGGCAAAGGCTTTTCGCTTGCAAAAATGAGTGCTTCTATGTGCGGGAGTATTTGGCTTAATTCCATTAATGTTAATTGCTTATTACCAGCTTAACTATCCTTGTAATGCTGCGGCACCACTCACTATTTCGGTAAGCTCTGTAGTAATAGCAGCCTGCCTTGCCCGGTTGTAGCTTATTTTTAACGTCTTCAAAAGTTCCTCAGCATTTTCTGTAGCCTTATCCATTGCCGTCATACGGGCACCGTGCTCGCTCGCATGTGCATCGAGTACGGCTTTATAAAGTTGTGTATTTAATATTTTTGGCATAAGCTCTTCGATCAAGATATTCTTATCCGGCTCAAAAATAAAATCTGCCTTTACCTCTCCTTTTTTCTTTGCTGCTTTTTTTATAGGCAAAAATTGCTCGACTGTATACTTTTGTGTAGCCGCATTTTTAAACTCACTATATACCAGCTCTACTGCATCTACATCACCATTTTCAAAGGCTTTCATAGCAAATTTTGAAGCAGCGGCCACATGCTCAAAACTCGGATCAGCAAAAATGTTCCAATAATGATCAATTACTTTAAATCTGTTTTTTGAAAAATGCTCATATCCCTTTTTACCAATAGGTAATAATTCCGCATTTTGTTTATCAGCAATGCCTGCATATTTTTCATTGATCACCTGCTTTGCAAGTTTTATAAGATTGCTGTTGTAACCGCCGCAAAGTCCTCTGTCACTTGTAATAATTATTACCAAGACTTTTTTCACAGGCCTCACTGTAGCAAGCGATAAGTTCACGTCTCCTTCTGCATTGCCTGCAATGTTACTCAACATTTCCTGTAGCTTTTGTGCATAAGGTCGCATTTGTATAATGGCATCCTGCGCCCGGCGCAGCTTTGCAGCACTCACCATTTTCATTGCTTTGGTTATCTGCTGTGTGCTTTTTACACTTTGAATTCTATTTCTTACTTCCTTTAAAGCACCACTCATGTTGAATATTTATGGGCAGCAAAGTTAAGTGAATGACAGTACAAAACAATATAGTCAATTACCTTAAATGCAAGTTCTACTTTCTGAAAAACAAACAGTTTATTATTATAAATAAGAACAACCATTATGAATAAGTTAAGAAGAATCCTTTCTTTAATAAAAAAATTAATCCCAAAAGTTTTATTATAATTTTGCCTCCGCAAATACGATTGCATCAAAATAAATTGAGGCTCAATGAAATTAAAATGGTGGAAAATATTGTGTATCGTTTTGTTGTTTTTCACTTTCACCGCAGGCTTTCTTATCAAAGTGCCTTATCTCGGTAATCTATATCAGAGTATCCGGAATTTTTTCTTCCATGTTCCTATGTGGTTTGGCCAGATTGTATTGCTTGGTCTATCTCTTGGTTATTCAATAGCATACCTGCGAACTCAAAATTTAAAATATGATGTGTATGCAGCTGAATTTGCAAAAACGGGAATTATTTTTGGCATACTCGGCCTTGCAACCGGCTCCATCTGGGCATCTTACACATGGGGTGAACCATGGAGCAACGACCCAAAACAAATAGCAGCAGCAATAGCTGTCTTGATATACCTTGCTTATGTGGTGCTACAGGGGCTCCATGACAGACATTGATAAAAAAGCCCGTATCAGTGCAGTGTATAACATTTTTGCCTATTTTATTTATATACCTCTCATCCTGATTTTGCCACGGCTTGTTCAATCGCTTCATCCCGGCGGAATGGAAGGTGCCAAAGGTGGTGGCAATCCTGCATTAGGCGGTAACAGTCTTGATTCAACCATGAGAACGGTTTTCTGGCCTGCAGTACTTGGGTGGGTCCTTTTAGGCATATGGATCAGCAATCTTAAAATAAGATTGAACCTGATTGCTTATAAAAATTTAATTAATGATTAAAAATTTCTCCAAAAAGCTTTTTTGCTTTACAGTGTATTATCTTTGGTTCAGCGATACTTTATTAGCTCAAACATCGACCGATACTGCACTGCAGGTATGAATAGCGTTATGCGAAGCAATGATAAAATATATGTGGTAATGGCTGTATGCATAACCATCTTAGTTGTTCTTTTTTTATATTTAATAAGAATAGATGTTAAGGTTTCCAAAAAAGAAAAGCTTTCCTGATAAAACTTACGATTGCTCATTTATAAAAAATAATTTATGTCCTCAGATACTCCTTATAGTTTTTTTCAAAGTGTAGAAAGAAGTTTTGATAAAGCCGCTATATTTACCGAATGGGATCCCGGAATTCTTGAACAAATCAAACAATGCAACAGTGTTTATCAAGTGCGGTTCCCTGTAAAAAGGGAAAGCGGCGAAATTGTTACCATTGAAGCCTACCGCGTGCAGCATTCACATCATAAAACACCCTGTAAAGGAGGTATCCGTTTCAGCGATGCAGTGAACCAGGATGAGGTGATGGCTCTTGCCGCATTGATGACTTACAAATGTGCGATCGTGAATGTTCCTTTTGGCGGTGCCAAAGGTGGTATAAAAATAAATCCGCGGGAATATACGCCTTATGAACTTGAAAAAATTACCACGGCGTTATACAGCAGAATTAATAAAGAAAAATTTTATTGGACCCGGTACTGACGTGCCTGCACCAGATTACGGAACTGGAGAAAGGGAAATGGCATGGATACTTGATACGTATGTGGCAATGCATCCCGGAGAAATAGATGCAGCAGGTTGTGTAACAGGAAAACCTGTAACGCAGGGCGGCGTACGAGGACGCAGAGAAGCCACAGGCCTTGGGGTTTTTTATGGCTTACGTGAAGTATGCAATATGCCATCCGTGATGGATAAACTTGGACTGCCAATTGGTGTAAAAGGAAAGCGTGTTTGTATCCAGGGATTGGGAAACGTTGGCTATCATACCGCTTCGTTTTTCCAACAGGCAGGTGCAATAATTGTAGGCCTTGCAGAATATGAAGGCGCTATTTGTAATGATGAAGGGCTTGATGTAGATAATGTGGTTTTGCATAGAAACAAGACGAAATCAATTCTTAATTTTCCGGGTGCTACAAACATTGAAAAGAATGGCGAAGCATTGGAAATGGATTGTGATATTTTGATACCTGCTGCCCTTGAAAATGTTATTAATGGAAGCAATGCCTCCAAAGTGAAAGCTAAAATAATTGGCGAAGCAGCCAACGGGCCGCTTACTCCTGAGGCGGATGAAATTTTAAATCTAAAAGGTGTGCTGGTAGTTCCTGATATGTATTTAAATGCCGGTGGTGTTACGGTTAGCTATTTTGAATGGTTAAAAAATTTAAGTCATGTCCGTTACGGCAGGATTGAAAAAAGATTTACCGAAAATATGAATCATCATATTCTTGGGCAAATTGAAGAACTTACGGGAAAAAATGTAAGTTCTCATGAAAGAGATTTTATTATGCATGGCGCTGATGAAGTAGATCTGGTAAGAAGCGGGCTTGAAGAAACGATGATTTCCGCAACGCGGGAGATTATTGACATATGGCAAAAAACACCTGCTATTCCTGATATGCGCACTGCGGCTTACGTTTGTGCAATCAATAAAGTTGCTACCTCATATGCTGAGTTGGGAATATTTCCATAGGTATTATCTAAATGTTATAATTCATATTCAGGAAAGGTATTTATTTCAAAAAACTGATTTTCTTTTTTTTCAAATCCAAAGCAGTATTTACCATTAGTTATGATAAGAAAAGTCGCGGGTAATGTGATGTGATATCTTAAAATCTGATCAATAGTTTTTTGAGACAAAGTCACATTCATTTCTTTACATTCTATTATCATGAATGGTTTCATGTTCTTCGAATACACAACTACATCGCATCGCCGGGAAAGCTCTCCCCGCCTGGTTTCTTTTTCAATTGCTATCAAGGATGCTGGATAATTTTTTGATATTATAAAGCATATCATATTTTGCCTTACCCATTCTTCAGGACTAAGCAATAACCATTTTTTTCTTATTGGATCAAAGATCTCTGTAAAGTTATTTTTCTGTCTTGTTGTTACTCTATTTTTTGGAAACTGAATTTTGATCATTATAAACTGTAATTATAAACCACACTTTGTAACTCCTGTTACACGAATTAAAAGAATTGTACTTTTATTTAAACATCATTTATAAAAATATTTTGCGTAAGCATGAAAACGAAAAAAGAAATTGTGAACAACTGGCTTCCGAGATATACAGGAGAAGAACTTAAAAATTTCGGAGAATATATTTTGCTTACCAATTTCAGCAATTATATAAAAATGTTTGCTGATATACATCATGTAAAAATTGTTGGCCTTGACAAACCTATGCAATGCGCCACTGCAGAAAATATTTCTATAATCAATTTTGGAATGGGTAGCCCGGGAGCCGCGACCATTATGGATCTGCTAAGTGCCATTAACCCGGAAGCTGTTTTATTTTTAGGCAAATGCGGCGGATTAAAAAAAAGAAATAAAATTGGTGATTTGATTTTACCCATAGCTGCCATACGAGGCGAAGGAACTTCCAACGATTATTTTCCGCCTGAAGTGCCGGCTCTGCCTGCATTTGCATTGCAAAAAGCTATTTCAACAACGATTCGTGATAATTCATTTGATTATTGGACGGGAACTGTTTATACAACCAATCGCAGAGTTTGGGAACATGATGATGAGCTAAAAGAATATCTTAAAAAAATAAGAGCTTATGCAATTGATATGGAAACCGCAACCATATTCACTGTTGGTTTTTATAATAAAATCCCGACCGGTGCTTTGTTACTTGTCAGCGATTCGCCAATGATTCCCGATGGAGTGAAAACAGCTGAAAGCGATGCAGCTGTTACTGATAAGTTTGTTGAACGGCATTTAAGAATAGGTATTGAATCTTTAAAGCAGCTTATTAATGGAGGTCTCACAGTAAGGCATTTGCAATTTTAATCCATTAAATAACTCGAGGGGTAACCACTTTATTTATCCTCAATTACATTGAAACATTTGTTTAAACCTAATTTTAAAATTTATAAAATTATTCAATTACAATCTGTTACCTTTGCGCACTTAAAAAATCATGCCGTAACATGATAAGTGGCCCGCAGCGGGTACGTATCTCCTGTAACAAACAGTAATGGCATGTGACAATTAACATTAAAAATTATAATTGCACATGAAGCTTAGTCAATTCAAATTTGACCTCCCTCTTAATCTTATTGCTCAAAACCCTACTAAACGAAGAGAAGATAGCCGGATGATGGTTATCGAAAGAAAAACCGGGAAAATAGAGAATAAACATTTTAAAGACATACTTGATTATTTTGATGATAAAGATGTATTTGTAGTAAATAATACGAAAGTATTTCCGGCACGCATGTATGGCCGCAAAGAAAAAACCGGAGCCAAAATAGAAGTATTTTTATTAAGAGAGCTGCATCGCCAAAACCGGCTGTGGGATGTAATTGTAGACCCTGCAAGGAAAATACGTGTCGGCAATAAGTTATATTTTGGTGATAATGATGAGCTAGTTGCAGAAGTAATTGACAATACAACCAGCCGCGGCAGAACCATACGTTTTTTATGGGAGGGTAGTGAAGAAGAATTTAGAAAAATGCTGTATTTCATGGGTGAAACACCTTTGCCAAAATACATAAAGCGTAAGCCTGACGAAGAAGATAAAGAAAGATATCAGACTGTATACGCAAAACATGAAGGTGCTGTAGCCGCTCCTACTGCGGGATTGCATTTTAGTCCTGAGCTCATTAAAAGACTTGAAATACAAGGCGTGCGCTTTGCAGAAGTAACCTTGCATACAGGCCTTGGAACATTCAGGCCCATAGAAGTAGAAGACCTTAGCAAACACAAAATGGATGCTGAATATTATCACATAGATGAAGAAGCATGCCGCATTGTAAATAAAGCAAAGGAAACAGGAAAAAGAATTTGTTCGATCGGTACTACCACGATGCGTGCTATGGAAACATCTTTTACTGCCCAGGGATTTTTAAAACCATCTGAAGGATGGACCAATCATTTTATTCATCCGCCTTATAACTTCAGCATTGCAGATTCTTTGGTAACGAATTTTCATTTACCTAAAACCAGCTTACTAATAATGACATGTGCTTTTGCTGGTTACGACCTGATAATGGATGCTTATAAAAAAGCCATAAAAGATAAATATCGCTTTTTCAGCTATGGAGATGCAATGCTGATAATATAACAGCAAAAAAAAATATTAGTATAAAACACTTTCTGCTTTGGAAAGTTTTTTTTATTTAAGAAATCTTTTGAACTCTTTTACTGGCCTACATTCCAAACAATCCTTTATTAAGCAGCTGCATTGTTTTCTCTTTGTTCTCTCGTGATATAAGGATAGAAATATTGTGCTGGCTTCCTCCATAGCTTACCATTCGAACGGGTATGCCGGAAAGCGTTGTAAATATTTTTGCAATTACATCCTTGGTCTGTGTAATCTGGTTGCCGACTATGGATACAATTGTTTGATCAGCATCCACTTCAACAGTTCCAAAGACTTCTAGCTCTTTAATTATTTCGGCAAGATAGGCATCGTTATCAATGGTCAGCGACACAGCCACTTCGGATGTGGTAACCATATCTATCGGCGTTTGATATTTTTCAAACACCTCAAACACTTTTCTTAAAAAGCCATAAGCAAGCAACATACGACTGCTCTTAATTTTTATAGCAGTTATGAAATCCTTTGCGGCAACAGCTTTCACGCCTACGCTTCCTGCTTCGCTTTCTATCAGTGTTCCCGGCGCATCCGGCTGCATAGTGTTCAATAGTCTTACAGGAAAATTAAAATGCTGTGCAGGCCATATACTTGCAGGATGCAAAATTTTTGCGCCAAAATATGCAAGCTCAGCAGCTTCATCAAAGCTTAGCCTGCCAACAGGTTTTGTGTTTTTTACAATGCGCGGATCGTTGTTATGCATTCCATCTATATCTGTCCATATTTCACAAACAGATGCGTTGATAGCACCTGCGATCAGTGACGCAGAATAATCGCTGCCACCGCGTTTTAGATTATCAACTTCTCCCTTTGCGTTGCGGCAAATATAACCTTGCGTAATAAAAAGCTTTTCGCTTTTATGCTTTTGCAATATTTGTGAGAGCTTCACTTTTATACTTCCTATCTGCGGTTCGCCCGATGAGTCAATCGTCATAAAGTCAAGCGCAGCAAGCAATACATGCGGTATGCCTTTTTCCTCAAGGCAAATGCTAAACATCTTTGTGCTTAATAATTCTCCCTGCGCAAGTATATCCTTATTCAAGGCTTCGCTAAAAGAAATTTTAAGAATGATATTTAGAAACTCAAAATGCTCCGCAAGAACTGCCTTTGCTTTGTTGTAGTATTCTTCTTTTTTTACAAGCTGCAGAATAAAATTTTGGTAGTGTTGTTCTAATGCATCTATGCGTTGCTTTGCTGCAACCCGATCGCCTTTGGAAAGGCAATTGCTTATTTCTGTAAGTGAATTGGTAGTGCCACTTAAAGCACTTAGCACTACTACTTTTGATTGATCATCTTTTGTAATAAGCTTTGCAATTTCAAACATCCTTTCAGGCTTACCAACGCTGGTGCCTCCAAACTTCATAACTTTCATTTCCTTACTTCCGGATTTTTTGCCGGGTTGCAAATGTACTATATAGCAGAAATTTTTGAAACGATAATCTATAACGCTACATTAAATATATTACCAACGGCCTTCAAATCTTCTACAACTTTGTCCATTAAAGGAATGCCGTTTTTCATTCGTTCATTTTCAAATTCTGTTTCAGGCTCACCAGGAATATACACTTTGCTTTTGCCTTCAACAGTTTTTGAAGATTTAAATCTTTGTATCCATTGATCCATGTGACGCTTAAACTCATCAGCAGGACGAAAAGCATCAATACGCATTGCACCAAAGAAATGACCAATACCTTCGCCAGGCATATTCTCCGGCATAGGAACATAGGCAGGAAATGGTGGAACCCACGGCCCATAATTAGCGCCGCTTAAGATGGCTGAAAATATATCAACGATTGAACCGAGCGCATATCCTTTATGGCTGCCATGTTCCTTGTCACTGCCAAGTGTTAGCAACGCACCACCATTTTTTAATTCAGACGCATTATTTGATGCTTCTCCTGTTTTGGTTTGAACCCAACCATAAGGCGCTGTAAGATTTTTTCTTTGCAAAATCTCAAGCTTTCCATTGGAAGCGGTTGTGGTTGCAAAATCAGCAACGAAAGGTTGTTCGGCTCCTGCGGGTATAGCAACTGCAATAGGATTGGTACCCAACAATCTTTCGATGGAAAACGTAGGTGCAACAAGAGCAGAAGCATTCGTCATGGCAATACCGATCATATCATGTTGCAAAGCCATCATAGCATGTGAGCCGGCAATACCAAAATGGTTACTGTTCTTCACACTCACCCATCCTGTCCCAACATTTTTTGCTTTATTAATCGCAACCTGCATGGCAAAGGGAGCAACTACCAATCCTAAGCCTTTATCGCCATCAACGACTGCAGTGGATGGGGTTTGATGCACGATTTTTATTTCGGCTATAGCATTAATTCTTTTGGCTTGCCATAAACGCACATAGCCTGAAAGCCTTGCCACACCGTGGCTATCAACACCGCGAAGATCTGCAATGAGCAGTGAATCAGCGGCTGTTGCTGCATCTCTTTCGGAACAGCCAATCTTTAAAAAAATATCTTTTGCAAATGAATGCAAAGATGCGTAAGAATATGTAACAGACATGCAGCAAAAGTAATTGATAGAATGAAGTAAGATTCCAAAGTAAGAAGTAAGAAATTATTGTATTGAATGGCGGCACCGAAGGTGCCGCAACATTTTAAGAAAGACAATTAAAGCTGAATAAAGAACTATTGCTGAGAGGCTGCCGGATGGAAGCGGAAAGCCCGCAGCGCAGCGAGGACTTGAAGCGAACAGCCGGAACTATTGCTGAATAAAGAACGGCACGATGAGAGCCCCAAATTGATTTCCGGTTTCAGAATTTTGATTTTAGTTTTGCGGCGCAGAAAAATAAAGATTATGGGAAGAATTTTCGAAGTAAGAAAGTCCACCATGTTTGCCCGGTGGGACAAGATGGCAAAACAATTTACGCGTATCGGAAAAGAAATAGCAATAGCTGTGAAGCAAAGTGGCCCTGACCCAGACAACAATCCTGCATTAAGGCGATGCATGATAAATGCCAAGGCCGTAAATATGCCGAAAGACCGTGTGGAAGCTGCTATAAAACGAGCGATGGGCAAGGACAAAACAGACTACCATGAAATGCTGTATGAAGGTTATGCGCCGCATGGTGTGGCTATGCTTATAGAAACTGCGACGGACAACCCAACAAGGACAGTTGCCAATGTGCGCATGCATTTTAATAAGGCAGGCGGTGCGCTTGGAACCAGCGGCAGTGTTGCATTTACATTTAACCATATGGGTGAATTTAAAATAAAAAACAACGGTCTTAATATCGAAGATCTGGAGCTGGACCTGATAGATGCCGGGCTTGAGGAAATAGGAGAAGATAACGAAGGCAACATAATTATACGAACTCCTTTTAATGAGTTTGGCCACATGAGTAAAGCGCTTGAAGATAAAAAAATTGACGTGGTAACTGCCGAACTTACCCGTGTTCCTACCAATTATGCGGAGCTTCCTGAAGAGCAGGCTAACGAGGTGCTGAAACTGGTTGACAATCTTGAACAAGATGATGATGTGCAAAAAGTATATCACAATCTGAAATAGAAAACCGCTTCATTTCTAAAGCGGCTTCATTTTTGACTATGACCCCTCAATGATAAACTTTATGATGATTTATTGATTGCCTTGTTATAATAAATTTACTTTCAGACTTCGGCTTCTTTCTCCGGTTTAAAAGAGTGGGATAAATAAATTTCTCCGCTTGTAAATTTGTCATCGTTATTAATCGTAAAAGCTTATTCAAACCAACTTATTGGATTTATCATTGCTTCTCGTTTAAGTATCTTTACAACTTTCTAAAATAAAATTCATTAATCAAGGATGTTCAGAACACATACATGCGGCAATCTACGAATAACAGATGCAGCCAAAGAAGTAACGCTTGCAGGCTGGGTACAAACGATAAGAAAGTTTGGAAGCATTACGTTCATTGATCTTCGCGACAGATATGGAATTACACAGTTGTTATTTAATGAAAATCTTACAAACGACCTTAACACTAATCCACTGGGAAGGGAATTTGTTTTACAGGCAAAAGGAAAAGTGAATGAACGCAGTAATAAAAATAAAAATATTCAAACAGGTGATATAGAAATAATTGTTTCAGAATTTAAAGTATTGAATAAGTCTGCGGTACCACCGTTTACCATTCAGGATGATACCGATGGAGGTGATGACTTAAGAATGAAATATCGTTTTCTTGATCTTAGAAGAAATGCAGTAAAAAAAAATATTGAATTAAGATATGCAGTAAATCGTGCTGCAAGAAATTATTTGCATCAGCAAAATTTTATTGATGTAGAAACGCCGTTTTTAATTAAGTCAACTCCGGAAGGCGCAAGAGATTTTGTAGTGCCTTCGAGAATGAATGCAGGTGAATTTTATGCATTGCCCCAAAGCCCGCAAACATTTAAACAACTATTGATGGTTAGTGGTTATGACCGTTATTATCAAATTGTGAAATGCTTTCGTGACGAGGATTTGCGGGCAGACAGGCAACCCGAGTTTACACAGATAGATTGCGAAATGTCTTTTGTAGAACAGGAAGATATTTTGCAAATGTTTGAAGGAATGGTAAAGTATATCTTTAAAGAAGTAAAAGGAATTGATTATAAAGAAACTGTTGAACGAATGAGCTGGGAAGATGCTATGTGGAATTATGGGAATGATAAGCCGGATATAAGATTTAATATGAAAGTTGCTAATCTTAAGGCAGAAGGCAAAAATTATTTTGAGGGATTAAATACAACAACGTTTCCTGTTTTTGTAAATGCTGAAACCGTTGTTGCTATTAGTGTTGCAGGCTGCAGTGATTATACTCGAAAGCAAACTGATGAGCTAACGGAATGGGTAAAACGACCTCAAATTGGCATGGGCGGCTTAGCTTTTATTAAAGTAAATAATGACGGAACTTACAAAAGCAGTTTCGATAAATTTTTTAATGAAGATGAATTAAAAGAGCTATACACTTTTTGCAAAGCCAGTAAAGGGGATCTTATTCTAATACTTGCAGGTAAAGAAGAGCGCACAAGGAAAGCGATAAGTGAACTGCGTTTATACATGGGCGCCAGGCTTGGCCTTCGAAAGGCTGATGAATACAGGCTTTTATGGATTACAGACTTCCCTTTGTTTGAGTATGATGAAGAAGGCAATCGTTGGGTAGCAAGGCATCATCCATTTACATCTCCAAAGCCCGAAGATATTGAAGTGATGATCAACAACAATCCTTCAATAGAAAATGCTGATAAATATTTAGAACACCCGTATGCAAAAATTAAAGCCAATGCTTATGATATGGTATTGAATGGAAATGAGATTGGTGGCGGCTCTATAAGAATTTATCAAAGAGAATTGCAGGAAAAAATGTTTGCAGCATTGGGAATGAGTAAAGAAGAATCGCAACAAAAGTTCGGATTTTTATTAGGCGCTTTTGAGTATGGCGCTCCTCCGCATGGTGGCATTGCGTTTGGCTTTGACAGGCTTTGTGCCATCCTTGGTGGCAGCGAATCCATCCGGGATTTTATTGCATTTCCCAAAAATAATTCAGGCAGAGATGTAATGATTGATGCACCTTCAATGATTGATGAAAAGCAGTTGGCAGAATTACAAATAAAGATTGATTTAAAATAAAAGTGAAAAAAAGATCAAACTCTTAAGGTTTATAACTTTTTGATTAATTATAAATGAAAAAAATTGACCATATTGGTATTGCTGTAAAAAAACTTTCCGTTTCAATTCCTTTATTTGAAAAATTGTTAAATACCCCTTGTTATAAAACTGAAGTGATAGAAAGTGAGCAAGTGAATACAGCATTTTTCAAAACGGGTGATCACAAAATTGAATTGCTGGAAGCGTACTCACCGGCAAGCGTTATTAATACTTTTATTGAAAAAAAAGGAGAGGGAATTCATCACATCGCTTTTGAAACAGATGATATAGAAAAGGAGATGAAACGCCTTGCCGCAGAGGGTTTCAGACTTCTTACTGCTGAGCCGAAAGAAGGCGCAGATAATAAAATGATTTGCTTTCTGCATCCAAAAGATACCAACAGTGTATTGATAGAATTATGTATGGAAAAGAAATGACTAATCAATTCCTATTTATAAATCTTACTTGAATTATTGCAAATAAGGATTAAACATTTTCTCGTTACCAATAGTTGTTTCTGGCCCATGACCAGGATACACTTTCACATTATCAGGTAATACAAATAGTTTTTCACGAATGTTTTTAATAAGTTGCTCGTGATTGCCGCCAGGCAGGTCGGTTCGTCCAATACTGTTTTGAAAAAGTACGTCGCCTCCAATGATAAACTTTTGCTCTTCACAATAAAAACAAACACTGCCGGGTGAATGTCCCGGCGCTTCTATTACTTTCAGTTTATCATCATCAAGTTTAAGAATATCACGTTCCTTGATAAAACTAAGATCGCCTATATAATTATCAAAAGGAAACCCAAACATCAGCCCTGAAGCGGGTGCCATTTGTAGTGTTTCTTCTTCATTTTTATGAATGTGAAGTGTAAGCGAATATGCTTCTGCGAAATATTTATTTCCAAATACATGATCCAGGTGGCAATGAGTATTAACAAGCATTACGGGCTGCAGGCCATTATTTTTTATAAATAAGTTCAAGGTATCTTTTTCTTCATCCGTATAGCAGCCAGGATCAATAATAATGCAGTGTTTGTGCTCATTGTACAGCACATAAGTATTTTCCTCAATTGCATTAAAAGTTAAAACTTTGATAAGGAACATAATGCGGCTAAAATTCCGGCAATTTGATTTTATTCATAAAGCCGAAACGTTTAATTTTATTGAATTATATATCTCTTCATGCAATATCACGAGAAAGCTTTTTATAAAAAAATATTTCTGTTTTTCATACTTTTTTTTACACTTGGTTTTATAGCAAATGCGCAGGTAAGTAATGTACAGTATGGCAAAAACAGGCTTCAATTTAAAAAATTTAAATGGCAATATTACCAGACAAGAAATTTTAATTCTTACTTTAATCAAGGCGGCCAGGAAATTGCAAAGTTTGTTGCGCAGGTGGCAGAAGAAGAGTTGCCGGGAATAGAAAAATTTGTAGAATATAGTTTGCAACGCAGAGCAAACATTATTATTTATAACAGCTTTAATGATTACAAGCAAAGCAACATTGGCCTCAGCATTGACTGGCAGGAGCCCGGCGGATTGACAAAGCTGGTGAACAATAAAATGATTGTTTACTTTGATGGCAACCATGCTGATCTTCGCAGGCAAGTGCGCGAGGGCATTGCGCAGGTTCTTACTCAAAATTTATTGTTTGGCGAGGACTTAGGTGAAGTAGCTGGAAACCAGGCGCTGCTTGATCTTCCGCAATGGCTGAAGGATGGTTACATTGCTTATGTTGGCCAGAACTGGAGCACGCAACTGGATGATGATTTGAAAAGCGAAATACTCAGCGGCGATTATAAAAATTTTTATCAGTTGGCTTTTGAAAGGCCTTTACTTGCAGGCCATGCTTTTTGGTATTACATCGAGGAAAAATATAAGAGAGAAAACACTACTTACCTTCTTTATCTCGCACGCATTTATAAAAATTTGAACAGGGCTTCGCAACAAGTGGCTAAGAAAAAATTCAAAGAAATACTTGGTGACTTCATGCAATATGAAGAAGAAAAGTATGATAATGATATTACGCGCAGAAAAAATTATCCTAAGGGAAGCGAAGTAACAGATTATACGGTTGGAAAAAGGCTTGATTATTTTCATTTTAATGTAAATCCTAACCGCCGCAATGGATCATTTGCAGTGGTACAATATAAAAAAGGGCAATACAGACTTATATTAAATGAGGATGATCATGATAAAACAATGTTGAAACTTGGCTCTAAAAGCAAGCTCGATGAAAGAAATCCTAATTATCCCGTTATGGCCTGGGATCCAAAAGGGACACGGCTTGCAGTAGCCTATAGTGACGAAGGACACATAAAGCTTTTCGTGTTTGACGTAATCACAAGAATAAAACCTTATAAGCGCGACCTCACTGAATATTTCGATCAGGTACAGGATATGAAATACATGCTTGATGGAAGGAACTTATTGTTCAGCGCTGTGAAGAATGGCCACTCTGATATTTACACATATGATATAGAAAACGATAAGGTAAGACAAGTAACGAATGACGTGTTTGATGATCTCGATCCTTCATTTGTATCATTTCCCGGTAAAACAGGAATTATATTTTCGAGTAACAGACCATCTGCCACGGCTAAAGGCGGCGATACTTCTTTGCTGAATCATAACTATAATATTTTTTTAATAACAGATTTTACTACCAACAGGCCGGAACTAAACCAGATAACACAGCTTACAGATATTAAATTTGGCGATGCGAGATATCCGACTCAATATAGTAATAACCACTTTACTTTTGTTAGTGATCAAAATGGTATTGGTAATAGATACGCAGGTTTTTTTACCACACAAAAGGAAGGACTGGATACAGTAGTGCTAATCGGCGAAGATATTTTGCGCAATCCTACTTCACAGGATGTGGATTCATTACTCGCTGTTTATAAAAAGAAAGACGTTGATTCTGTTGCGGTAATAGCTGTGACCAGTGATTCAGCTTACGTTTTCCCCTTAACCAATTATGAAAGCAGCTTACTGGAAACCCGTGAGGCAGGCGATAATCACCAGGTGAGCGAAGTAACCAGGCAAAGCGATGATAAAATTTTATATAAGCTTAAAATAGATGAAAATGCTTTGCAAAAAAGAAATGTGAACGCACGACCAACAGCTTATATGAAACGGTTGCTCGAGATGGATAAAATTTCACAAGGACAGGAAATAGTAGCACCTCCAACGGTTGACTCATCAAGAAAATCAGATCCTTTTCAGAATGAATTTAAAGAAGAAAAAAAAGATACAGTTACCATAAGGCAAGGAAAGATTTATAATGCCCAAACTTCTAATGAATCCTCAGTGTTAAGTACGGCAAAATTGTATGATTATAAGCCTCGTAAATTTGCAACTGATTATGTTGTTGCAGGTTTTAATAATGATGTCTTAGGCACGCGCTATCAGGTATATGAAAATGGAGCAGGCCCCATAACACTTACTTCCACCACAGGCCTTGATGGCACATTGCGATTGGGTACAGCAGACATTATGGAAGATATAAAAGTATCTGGCGGCTATAGGCTTTCTACCAATTTAAAAGACAATGATTGGTTGCTAAACTTTAGCAATCTTAGAAAAAGAGTTGATTGGGGTTTTACTTATTACAGAAATGTACAGGAAGTAAGTTTTGCTTTTCTCGATTCATTAAATTATCCCGGAAGAGTATTTTCTAATTTATACCAATTCAATATAAGTTATCCGTTTGATGAAACTAAAAGTATTCGTGTAAATGTAGGCGCCAGAAAAGACAGAGAAGTTGTAAATGCTTATGATCTTAACTCTTTAACTGCGTCTGATGTTTCAAAAACATATGGACTACTTCATGCGGAATATGTATATGATAATACTTTAAATCCGGCTCAAAATATCTGGAATGGCATACGTTATAAGGCTTACATGGATTTCAATAGTGAACTAAGCAAGCCGACCGGAAATGAAGGAAGATATACTTATAATTTTGGTTTTGATGCGAGAGGGTACTATCCTATTTATAGAAACTTTATATGGGCAGGCAGGGTGGCTGCTGACTTTAGCTGGGGTGATCAAAAATATATTTACTACCTCGGTGGTATCGATAACTGGATCATGTTTAGCGACAATGTAAAGACAAAAAATGGCGAACAAAGCTATCGTTATTTTAACCCTGCAAATGTTCCTTCACCCGATGCAACTTATGCGTTTCAAACATTGGAAGAAAATCTCAGAGGCTTTATTCAAAATGCAGCGAATGGTAACAATGCAGTAGTCATAAACAGTGAATTCAGGTTGCCGGTTTTCACTACTTTGCTAAGCAAGCCTATTAATAATGCTTTCATAAGAAACTTCCAGGTAATACAGTTTATTGATCTTGGTTCTGCGTGGAATGGTAGCTATAGCAAGCTGGCCCGGCCTTCTATAACTTATGATAATCCGCAAGACCCGACCATACAGGTAAATATTAAAGCGCCTGGCATAGGTCCATTTCTTGGCGGTTATGGTTTTGGTGCAAGAAGCACATTACTTGGATACTTTCTTAAGTTTGATGCAGGCTGGCCAATGAATGGATTTTTCAGAGGAAAACCAATATATTACTTTAGTATGGGTCTGGATTTTTAATTAATTTTTATTGATAAATCAGAATTGCCGTAATACTTCCTGTATTACTTTGCATCCATACACAATCTGTTCTTCTGAAATAGTAAGTGGTGGAGCTATTCGAAGGCATTGAGGTGCAAATAGAAACCAATCAGTAAAAATACCTTTGGCAATAAGTGCATCGATGATTTTTTTATTCTCCTGAAAATTTGCGAACTCTATTGCAATCATTAAACCGTTGCTATTAATAGATTTTATTTTAGGTGATTGAAGGTTATTGATAAAAATTTTTTCT
Source organism: uncultured Chitinophagaceae bacterium (assembly GCA_963823975.1). Classification (GTDB taxonomy): domain Bacteria; phylum Bacteroidota; class Bacteroidia; order Chitinophagales; family Chitinophagaceae; genus Ginsengibacter. The sequence continues at coordinate 35,760 of CAWGNP010000003.1, forward strand.
TTTTCAAAAACTGAATCAATAATTTTTTCTTCCAGCAGCACCTGCATAGCTGCATATCCGGCAGCACAACAAACAGGATGGCCACCGAAGGTATTAATATGACCCAGCACAGGATTTTCGGTAAGGCAATCCATTATCTTTTTATCAGCTATAAATGCACCGAGCGGCATGCCGCCGCCCAAAGCCTTACCCAGAAGCAATACATCAGGAACTATATCATATTGTTCAAATGCCCAAAGTGTTCCATTGCGGCCAAAGCCACATTGTATTTCGTCGAGTATTAATAAAGCTCCCGTATCCTGGCATTTTTTTTTCAAAGCCTGCATCCATATTTTATCTGGAACTATTACACCCGCTTCTGCCTGCACCGTTTCTGCTATTACACAAGCTGTCTGATTTGTTATCTCTTCAATGCTTTCAAAAGAATTATAAGTAAGATGAGAAATTCCAGGGAGCAAAGGTCGAAAAGCATTGCGCCAATATTCATTGCCTATAATGCTTAGGGAGCCTTGTGTGCTGCCATGATAGCTGTTGTTGAAAGCAGCAATATTTGTGCGCCCTGTGTAACGCTTAGCCAATTTCATAGCGCCTTCTGTAGCTTCGGTGCCTGATGCTGTAAAAAAAACTGAATTAAGACTTGCAGGCAAATGGTCGGTTAAAAGTTTCGCATATTTTGTTTGAGGTGAAAGAACCAACTCACCATTTACCATTACATGCAAGTAATCGTTCATTTGTTTATTAATAGCGGCAATGACTTTTTTATTTCCATGCCCAATGTTGCACACGCTGATGCCACCTATAAGATCAAGATATTTTTTACCATCAGCATCAAAGAGCCAACTGCCTTCAGCTTTTATGATTTCGAGAAGTAAAGGAGATGCGGATGTTTGTCCAATGTGATTTAAAAAAATCTGGCGGTTGTTCAAAGCGTGAATTATTTACGATGTTTGATGTGCAAAGATGATTGAAATGATTTATGTAGATGCAGGATTGTGTTACAAAAAAAGTGAAAAGAAATATGATGATTATAAATTTTATAAATAATAAAAGGCTTTACAGATGCTCAAAGAACTACATGTACAAGTGAGTGACACAACCAAGGATGACCAATGAATCTATAGCTGGTAACAAAAAACAATAAAGTATATGTCGATAATAATTCCGGTAAAAGGTATAAGCCCTGTGATGGGAAATAATTGTTTTATAGCGCCAAACGCAACGATAGCAGGCGATGTGATTATGGGCAATGACTGCAGTGTATGGTTTAATGCGGTGGTGCGCGGCGATGTGAACAGCATACGTATGGGTAATAAAGTGAATGTGCAGGATGGTGCTATTATTCATTGCACATATCTGAAAGCAAAAGCGGTTATTGGAAATAATGTGAGCATTGGACACAATGCGATAGTGCATGGATGCGTTATACATGACAATGTGCTCATTGGTATGGGAGCTATTGTGATGGACAATGCGCAAGTAGGCAGTAACAGCATAGTAGCTGCCGGCGCTGTGGTGCTTGAAAACACTGTGATAGAGCCTGGAAGTATTTATGCAGGCGTGCCTGCAAAGAAGGTAAAAAATATTTCTGAGGAAAAGATCAGTGGGGAAATAAACAGGATAGCTGATAACTATGTGATGTATGCGGAATGGTTTAAATGATTTATTGTAATCTTAACAAAGATGGCACAAACAAAGGCAGATAATTTGCATCTAAATACAAGTTTTTGAAGAAGATCTTTCTAATTTTTATGTGTGGTCTGTTGCTGGCAAGCTGTTCCCTTTTTAAGAAAAATGAAAAGTATGGTTGCCCAACCAATGGTAAAAACATTGGTGCAGAAAGGATTCTATCTGGTGATAAAGAAGCGATAAAGGCAGCGAAGAATGCAAAAAAATTTAAAGATTGATCTAAAAAAAACTGGTGCTTATTAAGATAACGACTTTTAAACATTCATTATGTGCTATCATTTAAAAACAGATTTCGGAGGAACGGAAGCGGTAATAGACGATAACTGCGGCGTTTCAAAATTTTATTCCATTGCAGACATACTAACCGATGGACTTAAAGTGAAATTTATAAGCCAGGTGGATGATGCTGATACGCTTGATTGGGATTTCAGGTATAAAAATCATTATCTCACTTTGCATTACAGCATTTTCAACGGCGTATCTATATTGCCGCATAAAACAAGAGGCATTGCCAGTGAAAATAGAGCTGTGATAGAAGTAGCGGATTTTTTAGAAAAAAATGCTTTTTGATATATTAATAAAAATCTTACCACTTTTTTGTATCAATAGTTCCTAATATATTAAGGTAACTTATATAACGATCCGCTGAAATTTTTCCTTCTTCCACTGCCAGCTTTACTGCGCAACCCGGCTCATCAATGTGCATGCAATTATTAAACTTGCATTCGTTTACAAGATTTTTCATCTCAGGAAAGTAATGCGACAGCTCGTGCTTTTCTATATCCATCAAAGCGAATTCCCGAAGTCCCGGCGTGTCAATTATTCGGCCTCCACAAGGCAGGTCAAACATTTCTGCAAAAGTGGTTGTATGCATCCCTTTGCCGCTCCAGCCGCTTACATCCTGTGTTTTCAACGTTAGTTCCGGAAAAACAATATTAATAAAAGTTGATTTACCAACACCCGAATGGCCGCTTAACAAGGTGGTTTTATTTTGTAATATATTTTTTACTTTGTCTATACCAGTACCTTCTGTAAGGCTTATTGCTTCTGTAGTGTAGCCATTTGCTTCATAGACTTTTTGTAAGTCATTGAGCTTTTCTAATTCCTTTTTTTTATATAAATCTTTTTTATTAAAAATTATAATAGCCGGCACACGATAAGCTTCAGACGCTATAAGAAAGCGATCAATAAAACCTTGTGACGTTTTAGGATCTTTTAGTGTTGCGAATAAAAGACTCTGATCAAGATTAGATGCGATAATATGATGCTGGTGTTTATTATGCGGCGATTGACGGGTAATGTAATTTTTTCTTTCATGGATCTTGGTTATAATCATATCACCTTCTTCAGAATTCTCTTTTTCAATATCCACTACATCGCCGACAGCAATGGGGTTCGTTGAGGTAATATTATCAATCTTGAACCTCCCTTTTATTCGGGCATTGTAAAAGGCGCCTTCACTATTTTTTACCACATACCAGCTTCCGGTTGATTTATATACAAGCGCGTTCAAAGAAACAAGGGTTGATTTGATTAATTATTAATTGAAGACTTTATAAAATCGAAAATTAGGGAAACTTTTTAAACACTGTATATTTTAGCAATGCTTCCAGCAGAAGGAGCGCCATTGCTGCAATTACCAGGGGATAAAATTTTTCAGTATAGCGGTGAAAAGTTGTTATTTCTACCTTTGATTTCTCCAGCTGATCAATAGACGAATAAATACTTTGCAGACTTTTGTTATCAGTTGCCCTGTAATATTTACCGCCTGTTTCATCAGCAATTTGTTTTAATAATTTTTCATCAATAGCGACCTTTTCATTTTGCATCACTACACCCATCGGCGTACTGATGGGCGTTGGGGCATATCCGTCTGTGCCCACGCCAATAGTATAGACTTTTACTTTAAATGTTTTTGCAATTTCCAAAGCAGTAGCAGGGTCAATAAGACCGCCATTATTAATACCATCAGTTAATAAAATAATTACTTTACTTTTTGCTTTGCTGTTGCGAAGCCTGTCCACGCTGGTTGCAAGGCCAGAACCAATAGCCGTGCCGTCTTCCAGCAGTCCGTTTCTTATTTGTTCTATCTGGTTGATGAGCACATAATGATCCGTTGTAAGCGGGCATTGCGTAAAGCTTTCTCCTGAAAAAATAACAATGCCTATCCTGTCGTTCGGCCTGTTGTTTACAAAATCTTCAGCCACTTTTTTTGCAGCTTCCATGCGGTTTGGCTGAAAGTCTTGCGAGGTCATACTTCCACTTACATCTATTGCTAAAATAATGTCAATGCCTTCGCCTTCAGATTGCTGCTCTTCGTATTTATTCTGAGGCCGTGCAAGAGCAACAATAATACAAGCCAATGCAAGCAATCTTAAAATGAATGGGAAATTTTGAAATGAATTTTTCCAGGATTTTACATTCGCCAAACCCTTTGTAGTAGAGACTCCAATCGCAGCACTCTGTGTTTTGCCTTTTATAAACTTCCAGTAAATAAGCAAAGGAATTATTGCAAACAAAAGGAAAAAAAGCGGTTGCCCGAATGTTACATTATTGAAATAATCAAATATCATTTTCCATTTTGTTATTGAATGATTTGTTTATTTCAGTTATCATCTCTATTGTTCGCACAAGGCTTTGGGTACTTTCACTTTGCGGTGGCACATACTTCGCAAATTTTACTGCATTGCTCATTCGAAGACTATTGGCAAAGGAAGCAATCATCTCTTTGCTAATATCATAGGAGCTAATATCCATAAGTATTTCGTCGCTTGTAAGATGCAACTTATATGTGCCCGTTCTTCTTGAAATATATCTTTTAAAAATTTCAGTAAGCCTTGTGTGATATTCTTTCACTTCATTTTTTTCAAGTAAATTTTCTTTATCCAGATTGGTTAAGGATTGCATTGCTTCATCATACGGTGAAAGTTTTGTTGCAAAAAGATCAGCTTTATTTCTTCTTTTGAAAAACTTAATTAAAAAACGTATCCAAAAAAATAAAATAATAAGTGATACAGCAAGTATAACCCACCACCACCATTGCCATTCTTTTTTTACTTCTATAATAGATTTTATATCATGAAAAGTCTTGACGCTATCTAGAGATGAATAACCAACATTTACTGCAATAGAATCAGTAAGAAAGTTAGTCGCTGAATCGTTTTGTAACGATTCAAAATTTAAAGTTAATGATGGAATAACCTGACGTCCGGAGTCAAAGCTGGTAAGGGTTGCAGCCTGGCTGAAGTTAAGATTACCATTGGCATAAGAGGAATCAATTTTATTTTGCGTTATTACTTTAAAATGTCCTATTGTATCTGGCAACGTGAACCAGGTAAGCCTGTAAGTATTATCAGGCATAGATACCGAAACTTTATAATGAAGTGGTTCACCTATGAGAATATTTGTTTTGTCGGCGCTGGTAACAACGGTTGGTTTTTGAGCTGAAATTTTTTGAGTAATAAAAAGTAAACCGACAAAGAATAATGCTGTTGCTGCTATATGATAAACATTTCTATTCAATTGATTCTGCTCTTATTTTCTTCTTAAAAAAAACTGTTGTAAAATTTTTACGTAATCTTCATCCGTTCGCAGATGCAGCAAATCGGCACCAGATTTTTTAAAAATATTTTTGCATTGTTCGCTTTGCTTGAAAAAGTTTTGCTGATAAGCATGACGTACCAAAGGGTCTGAAGTATTTAACCATTGTGACTTTCCTGTTTCAAGGTCCTCCACTTCAAGCATGCCAACATCCGGAAGTTGCATGTCCATTTTGTCATATATCTTAAGACCAATAACATCATGCCGGCTGCTCATAACACGAAGCTTTTCTTCATAATTCTCATCAATAAAATCACTCATAACAAAAGCAATGCTTTTGTGAGTATTGGCTCTTGAGAAAAGCTTTAAAGCCTCCGTGATATTGGTTCCCGTGCGCACAGGCTCCGCAGTAAGTAATTCACGCACGATGTACAAAGCATGCTTTTTTCCTTTTTTAGGAGGTATATATTTTTCAATTTTATCACTAAAAAAAATAACTCCTACCTTATCATCATTATTAATAGCACTAAATGTAAGCACAGCGCCTATTTCCGTTATAAGATTTCTTTTTGTTGTGTGCAAAGTTCCGAACAAAGAGCTGGCACTTACATCAATCAGCAGAACAACTGTAAGCTCTCGTTCTTCTTCAAATACTTTTGTAAAAGGATGAGAAAACCGGGCGCTTACATTCCAGTCAATGAACCGAACATCATCACCTGCATAATATTCACGAACCTCCCGAAAACTCATTCCTTTCCCCTTGAACGCAGAATGATATTCGCCAGTAAAAAGATGTGTAGTGATCTTCTTGCTGATGATCTCAAGCTCTTTTACCTTTTTTATTATTTCTGCCGTCGTGAGCATTACATAGAATCATTAATGTGAAATCGGATTATGATTTAAAATACATATTTAAAAAGTCTACAACATAACGGTTACGTTATACACTAAAACAGGCATCAATAATTACGGCACATTTACTGTTTTTAATATTTCTGTAATCACTGTTTCCACATTTATGTTTTCAGCCTCAGCTTCATAAGTAAGCCCGATGCGATGCCTTAAAACATCTTTGCAAATGTTTCGCACATCTTCGGGTATCACGTAGCCGCGCTTATTCAAATAAGCATAAGCTTTAGCTGCCAGAGCAAGATTGATGCTAGCCCTGGGTGATCCACCAAAACCGATCAACGGTTTTAACTTGTTCAAATTATATTTCTCGGGATAACGTGTAGCAAAAACAATATCAATAATGTAATGCTCTACTTTTTCATCCATATAAACCTGTCTTACCAGTTCCCGCGCATTTAATATTTCTTGTGTAGATACCACAGCATTTATACGCTGTGTTTGCAAGCCTTGCACATTTTGGCGAATAATACTTTGCTCCTCGGATTTAGTTGGGTAATCTATAACTACCTTAAGCATAAAGCGATCAACTTGCGCTTCGGGCAAAGGATAAGTACCTTCCTGCTCAATTGGATTTTGCGTAGCTAAAACTAAAAAGGGTTCTTCCAGTTTATAAGAATGATTACCAATTGTTACCTGCCTTTCCTGCATAGCTTCCAGTAAAGCACTTTGCACTTTTGCAGGTGCCCTGTTGATTTCATCTGCAAGAATAAAATTTGCAAAGATGGGTCCTTTGCGTACCATGAATTCATTCTTTTGCTGGTTATAGATCATCGTGCCGGTAACATCTGCCGGCAAAAGATCTGGAGTAAACTGTATACGGCTGAATTGAGCATTGACGGTGGTTGCAAGGGATTTTATAGATAAAGTTTTAGCCAGACCCGGTACACCCTCAAGCAGTACATGGCCATTACTTAGAAGGCCTATTAGCAGCCTTTCTACCATGTTCGTTTGGCCGACAATCACCTTGCCTATTTCGGAATGTATTCTATCAATAAAAGTTGCAGAATGATTAATTTTTTCATTGAGCAGGCGGATGTCTTCAGCTGTTTGTAACATTTTAATTCATATAAAATTTTAAAAAAATGGAAGCGTGCAAATTACGAACAAGCAATAAAACAAAAACGGTGCTAACAAATGCTTGCAGAAAAAGTATGTTAAATTTGCCCCTTAAACAAATGAAAATTTATGGTAGATGAACAACTGATAACATCAAGTAATCAGCTTGAAGGTTATAAAGTGATCAAGCACTTAGGTATTGTGCGTGGTATAACGGTGAGGTCAAGGAGCGTGTTAGGAAATCTTGCAGGTGGCTTGCAATCTATATTTGGCGGCCAGCTTTCTATCTATGTTGACCTCTGCGAAAAAACAAGAGCCGAAGCATATCACTTTATGATACAACATGCTAATGAGCGAGGCGCCAATGCTATCATCAACATGAGATACGACGCCAATGAAATTATGAATGGGATCACGGAAGTACTTTGCTATGGCGCAGCAGTGCAGGTAGTAAACGTTTAGTGATAATCAAAAGTTTTGCCTTCTTCTGTATCATAATTTTTATTGTATTTTACAAAAAAAGCAAGATATAGCGTTCTGCTAAAACGCATGAACCAGGGTTGCAAAACAATTATAAGTATAGCATTAAAAATCAGCCAGCCGACTACCCGGTTATCATTCATTGATATTCCTATTATAATCCACCATGCAATAAAGGTAATCGCTGAAAAAAGCACTACTACAGCATAGCTCACATACCCGGTGCCATACCAAAAGCCGGGTTCAAGGTCAAACTTTTGATGACAAACCGGGCAGGCATCAGGCATATCGAGAATGTAAGAAAGGTTTAATTTTTTATAAGCATTTTTATGGCTGAACATGCTTCCCCTTCTGCATCGCGGGCATCGTAATGTGAATAGGCTCCATAAAAAACCAGGCTTAGGTTTTTCTTCCGATATCATAATATTCGCCTATAGTTTAGCTCTTTTTAATTTAAACAGTTACCGTTTGCATTGCAGCAGTTTTCTTTCTTTCGCCGATTTGCTGACGCCACATTGCATAATACAATCCCATTTGCGAGATAAGCTCTTCGTGTGTTCCTGTTTCTATCACTTCCCCTTTTTCGAGCACATAAATTCTATCAGCATGCATAATGGTACTAAGCCTATGCGCAATTAAAATAGTAATCTGTTCCTTTTTTGATGAAACATTTTTTATTGTATTGGTTATCTCTTCTTCTGTTAGCGAATCCAGCGATGACGTGGCTTCATCAAAGATTAATAAATGCGGATGACGAAGTAAAGCTCTTGCAATTGACAACCGCTGCTTTTCACCACCAGAAACTTTTACTCCACCTTCGCCAATTAATGTGTCGATACCTTTATCGGCACGCGCAAGCAAAGTATTGCATGAGGCTTTATGCAGCACATCTACAATTTCTTCATCGGTTGCAGATGGATTTACAAACAATAAATTTTCTTTTATAGTTCCCGCAAACAATTGCGTATCCTGGGTTACAAAGCCTATCTGCGTACGCAATGCGTCAAAATCAATATCATCCCTGCTTATATTATTATATAAAATATTTCCCTGTTGCGGAATATATAAACCTACCAAAAGCTTCACCAGTGTAGTTTTCCCCGAACCTGATGGACCAACGAATGCAATGGTTTCACCCTTTTTTACATCAAAGCTTATATTGTTTAGTGCCGGCTGCTGTGCAGATTTGTGCTTAAACTTTACATCTATAAATTCAAGCTCTTCAATATTATTGATAACGGTGGGCTTTGCCGGCTTTATCTCGGGGGCTTTTTGCATAAGATCATGAAAATTATTCAACGATGCTTCTGCTTCGCGATAAGAAATAATCACATTACCCACTTCCTGCATCGGACCAAAAAGAAAGAAACCATAGAACGTGAAAGCCAGGTATTGACCCGGATTTAAATGACTTCCAAACACCAGCCATAAAAGAGTTAAGGTAATTAACTGCTGCAGGAAATTAACCATTGTTCCCTGTATGAAACTAAGCGCGCGAATGCTTTTAACTTTGCGCAATTCAAGGTTGAGAATTTTGAAGGTATTATTATTCAATCTGGTGACCTCTTGCTCAGTTAATCCCAAACTTTTTACTAATTCGATATTTCTTAAAGATTCTGTAGTTGATCCTGCAAGCGCATTGGTTTCATAAACGATTGTTTTTTGTATTCCCTTTATTCTTTTACTTAAATAATTTGTTACAATGGCAATTAAAAAAATTCCAACGACATACACAGGCATGATGGCCCAATGAATACTAAATGCATAAACGGAAATAAAAACAAGGTTTACAATAATTATAAAAAGTACATTTATAAAGTTGGTGATAAACTTTTCTGAGTCTGCGCGCACTTTAGTTAATATTGATAATGTTTCGCCACTTCTTTGGTCTTCAAAATCCTGGTAAGGCATACCCATGCTATGTTTCAGGCCATCTGTAAAAATGGTGGCACCAAATTTTTGTATTAAAACATTTCCAAAATAATCTTGGAAGGCTTTGGCAATGCGGCTTATCATCGCTGTGCCAATTAAAAGGAATAAAAAGAACAGCAATCCATGCATTACATCTTTACCAAAAAAATACTCTGTAATACCTGAATAATGCCCTTTACCAAAGAAAAATTCATGCTCAGTTCTGTGAATGGTTATGGTATCAACAATTTTTTTATTAAGTACCGTATGCGCTTTTTGCAGAATAAATTCATGGGGATGAATAGCAAACTGATTCATTACACCGCCAATAATCATTGGCGAAAAGAGTGAAAACGTTTGGTTAACCGCCGCAAGAAACAGCGCAAATAAAAATAACTTTCTGTAAGGTTTTAAATATTGAATCAATAATTTCATTCTGCAAATTTAGCCAACTACTTTGTGAATTCAGATGCTTTGAAAGTTAACTTGCCCAGCCTTCCCGATCAAGGCTTCTATATTGAATGGCCTCTGCAAGGTGTTCAGGTTTTATATCATCGCTTAACGCAAGATCTGCAATGGTTCTGCTTACTTTTAAAATTCTGTCATAAGCTCTTGCAGATAGATTTAAACGTTCCATAGCAATTTTCAAAAGATTAGAGCCAACCTGTGATATCACACAAATTTCCTTGAGCATTTTACTGCTCATCTGCGCATTGCAATAAACTCCCGGATTATCTTTAAAACGCTCTGCTTGTCTGTCTCTTGCTTTGATAACTCTTGCACGAATACTTTCACTTTTTTCAAAATTATGAGTAGATGATAATTCACTAAAGGCAACCGGAGTTACTTCAACATGCAAGTCAATTCTATCCAGTAACGGTCCTGAAATTTTATTTAGATATTTTTGAACAGTTCCCGGCGGGCAGGTGCACTCTCTGTCTGGATGATTGTAAAAGCCGCACGGGCATGCCTGCGTTGCCTTTTTCCAAACTCCAAAAAACAGTTGATAAGCCCTTAGCAAACTTAGTAACAAATCCTACAACATTGGGAGAAAAGTTAAAAAATAGAAGAATAGAACTCGGCTTATTGCAGAAAGATGTTGCTGAAATTCTTGGGGTATGTGAAGATTCAATTACTTGCTGGGAGAATAACCGAAATGAACCATCCATAAATTACTATCGAAAGGTTATTCACTTTTTAGGTTATGTGCCATTTGACATTGATCATTCAACTTTGGGTGGTCAAATGAAATTATTTCGGCACTTACATGGTCTCTCACAAAAACAATTAGCCATTAAATTGCAAGTTAATAAGTCAACAGTTTTTCATTATGAAAATAATAAACATGTTCCATCGCGTAAGGTTTTTAGAAAAATAAAATCTTTATTATGTTTAACCATTATTTGAAGTATTTTATGCAGGATAGTAACAAAAAATTACATTCCATTAAACTTATCCTGTATCTACGAGGGCCAGAGTTCAACAGCGGCTTTTTGAAATACCTCTCTATTGCAGAATTCGCAGTGCAAATTTTTTTCGAGAACTTGCTGCAGTCTATAATTGGGATTATTCCATGGACTCAGGCGCCAGTAGTTATAAGAACAATTTCCCAAAATATTTTGAGCCAACGTCAAAGCAAGTAAGGCTCCAGCAAGGGCAGATACAAATGCGAGAGGAGCTAAAACCTGTTTGTCAGCTTCAGTCTTTAATTGCCCTTCACCGCAAAGTTGTTTAAACAATGTATCATAAGAAAAGCCTATAAGGCTTTGTTTCAACGTTGGATATTTCTTCTTAATATCAATCTCCGATTTTACATCAACTGAAAGCTGGTTAACCTGCGCTAAAGATACACCTAGCAATTCAGCGATATGCTTTTCATGCGCTTGCTCTTCTACGTCTTTATAATATATACATCCCATGCAAGCCTTTCCAGACAACGGTTGTTTATTATAATGGGTAATAACTTCCGAAATACCAGTAGTAGAAGCATCAAAAACTTCGCCTGGAATTTCGCTTTGAAAATTTCGTCTTGCTCTCTTACTATCAACTGCAACGATTAATTTTTTTAACCAAGCACCGCCTGCTTTTGCTGCAGCAGTCTTACTTAATTCGATACATAAAGCATTCAGCTTGAGGTGTGGAAATAAAGGTTGAGCATATGCAGCAAGTACCTCTGCCTTTCTATTACCTATATCAGCTTCTTTAAAAAACAAACATCTATTTAAATTTCCAGCGCTTACTAAATCTGGATCGGTAATATGCAATAATCCCTTCACCTTAAAAAATTTCAATGCATATAAAAAAGCGTTTCCAATTGCTCCTGCGCCTGCAAGATAAGCTTCTCCCAAATCTATTTCTTTCTCAAATATCTCTGCAGATTCGATCAAGGTAGATGGATCAATACAAATCTCGTCATCTGACATAACCCCAATATTCTTTCCCACTATGGCTTTTATGACGGCACCTCCAATATAGCAGCTCATCAAAAAATAAAAGAAAGGCGGCAGCTTTTTTGGAAATACTTGTGCTTTATTCATATTGGATATTAGCAGCTGACCATCCTTATTTGCCCCGACAAACACATAAGGTCCAGATGTTCGAGGAATACTATTTTCTATGATTATTTCACAGCCATAGTCTTGCTCTTGGGAATATGCAAAACCAACACACTTAAATGTTTTTTGTAAGACAGTTTTTATGCACTCTTGCAGCACAATATTGTTTTGCTGATCCGATATAAGTACGGACGCCTCCAATACTTGGCTGGATTCTCCTTCCGTAAGATTGAGTAAATTTCTTAAGGTTAAAAAATTTTCGTTTATAGCTTCTGAGTTCACAATATAATAATATTAGAGTTGTCTACATGTTGCCATTTGTTATCTAGTGTCAAAACAAAAGTTACAGCCTTAATAAAAAAATTAGAAGTAGTAATTCGTTTGCAAAAAAACGGTACAACAATAGAATAAGCATTTTCATGCCTCAATATTGCCCATTTATCATCTGCATGTGAATGGAAAGCATGACGTGGATGGGTGTGCACCTGCGCCACCAATATTTTCCCAGATTTTCGTATCTTATCCATAAGTGCTTTCATACTTTCTTCAGGTATATGGAAATAATCTACGTCTGTAACTTGTTCCGGTACATAAACTTCATCAGCAAAAAATATATCTTCTTTATTCTCACCCAGCCACAAAATAACCTTTTCCCTTTTTGATGAACTTTTAAGCAACTTTATTGATTCTGATAGAATCTTTGCGGTTATTTTTAATTTAATCATGCGTCGCCCCCCATGCGCTCCAGATCTGCGAAATTATTCCGCCCAGATCAAAGCCCGATTTTTCTTTATAGTTTTCCCAGTAATCAGCAATATGCGAAGGATGTGTATGGTATTCCAGAGTTCCCGCTGTGCAAACAAATGGTCTGCCCGTTAATGGATGTGGACCACCATTAAGAACTCCTGAACCCCTTGGTAATCGAGTCAAATACTTGCCATCGGCATAAAGCAATTCAACCGATGGAGGCTTGCTATCCCAATCTTCACACAATAAGCGTATACGTAAGGAAATACGCCTCTCTGCATTAAACGTTAAATCAATTTGTGGGTAGCTAATAGTGGTAATTGACCATTGCCGTAATTGTAGCAACCTCTGATTTTGTAAATTAGCCGTTTGATCAGAAAATAATCGTTCAGAAACAAGCCTATTCATTAAAATTTCCTCCACCACCATGTTTTGGACCGTAGTCGATTGATACCTCGCCGCGTAAGTTGTTTTCAATGTAATCCTTTTGCTGATCAATTTCCCTACCACCCACTTTCGCAACCCAGCCAAGAGTTGATACTATACGGAGCTCCTTTGCAGCCTTTTCTAAAAAAATGATCACTTTCTGATGGCCGTGTATTTTTTCAAACCCATTTTTTGGAAAAGAACCGCTTGTTGTAACAGCAACGACTAAGACAACATCTTTATGATGATGTTCTTCTTCCTGAAGTTCTTTAGCAAAGTGCTTCAGTTTTTTTTCTTCATTGTTTAGCTCTTCCTTAAGTTTTTCGATTTTTTCTTCTTCGTGGTGAATCTCATTAGCCAGTTTTTCGAAATCTGTTTCTCTGGGATTCTCATTAGCATTAGACATAATATAAAATTTAATAAAAAAATTTTTAATTCAGCAAAGATAACTTTTTCGTAAATATTAAATCATCACTTACTTGAAAATTATGTAATTAATACTTACCTTGTTATGAGTTTGCAGATATTTTAACTGCTATTTCTATTTCTAGAATTATTTTGACATATTTTATTTTTTGCTTATTTTATCCACTAATTTGCAAGTAATCATTACTGGTGTTAAAAAAAACTGAACAGAACGATTTTTACATAAAGCTGGGGCAAAATATCCGTGCAATACGAGAAGATAAAAAAATGAAACAGGAGACTCTTGCTTCACATGTAGGATTTACCCGAGTATCAATATCGAATATTGAAACAGGCAAGCAAAAGATTCAACTTCATACATTGATCGAACTTTCAAATTATTTAAACATCCCGGTTCAGGAATTGATTCCGTCCATTGAAATTGTAAAATCAGAGGTCAGTTTAAAACTAGAAAAGAAAATTTTCACAGCCGAAATTTCCAATAATGCCCAGGCTATGGAAAAAGCAAAAGCTTTTATAAAATTTTCATCCATAAAATCAGGCCACCATGTATCCCGGCAATCGCTATTTGCAAAAAATCGAAAAAAAAGCAAATGAAATTTTACGTTTATGCAAAATTTTTTCCCCGCCCGTTCCAGTAAAAGCTATTATAACAAAATTAGGGCTTAGTGTCCTCAGTTATGACTTAAGTGATGATATTTCAGGAATTCTGGTTATCGAAAATGGGAAAGGATCAATTGGCTTTAATCCCCAGAACTCAAAGACAAGACAGCGCTTTACTTTAGCTCATGAATTGGGTCATTATCTTTTCCATTATCAATCCAAATCTGAAGTCTTTATCGATAGAGATTTTCTTGTTAAATTTCGATCGGAAAAGATTTATACTGCACTTGAAATAAAACAGGAGCAAGATGCCAATATGTTTGCGGCTGCTTTACTTATGCCGAGGGAAATGCTTCAGGCGGAATTTGCAAAAAATGATTATAATGACTTTACAGAGATAGAGTTTATTACGGCTATAGCTAAAGTGTTCGATGTAAGTATCCAAGCCATGACTTATCGCATTGCTAATGCTTCCTTTTTTCAATAACGCAAAACCTATAGTGATTCAAAAGTATGTGTAGCGGGATAAATTTTTCGAAAGTTATAAATGGCCCACAGATTTAATAATGACCTTTTCGATATAAATAAAAACTCATACATTATGTATGAGTGATTCTTATTTATAATTCATTATATCTGCGAATGAACAATAGTCGCGCTGTGAAATGATTAAGTGATTTGTAACCGCAATTTCAAAAACTGGCTAGCTTATTTCAATTGGCTTGTAATTAGTTTATTGTGCTCACTCCGCTGTACAGAGACAAGAGCAATGGTGAGCAAGAATGATACTTTGTGCATTACCTTTATTGCCGCTGCAAAAATGAGTTTCGGATCGGCTACTGTACCTTTCGCCGAACCAGTACTAATAGAGCAAATCCCAAGTACATTACACGAACGGCTTAACAACATTACCTTAAGCCGTTCAACAAACTGAATTTTTCGTGTATCCCAACACCTAAGGAACAATGCATACGCATGTTCGGTTGTTGTAACAATCGGAAGTGAAGAAAGCATACGAAGCGGTTTGTAGGATAATTCTATTTCAGGGATTATTTCTTCATTGGCGGTGCATTCATTGCGCATGTTATTCTTGATTTACGGTATTAGGCAATGTTGTTGAAGTAGCATCTTGTTGACCGGAAGTACCCAGCACATACTCAACCGCATGTTGGGCTTTTGAAGACGCAATAACAATGAAGCGTTTGTCTCCTTTTAATACTTGTAGCCAATTGGCGACATATGCTGCGCTATTAGCGAGTTCTTCGATTGGAATACCAACATGCGATTTTAAATAACAACTCCCTATTTCCGCAACCAATTCTTCCATCGAGTACATGTCAGTTCCAAACTTTGGATTCTGAAACACCTCCTTTCTGCCGAGGCGTTTTTGATGCCCAGTTGAATGAATTACTTCATACCATAAGGTGCTATAAAATTCCAATGAGGATATGAATGACTCCATCTTCGGCATGTTAATGTAGTCAAGTGACGGAACATAATACGCTTCTGGTGCTTCATATCGTATCGGCGGGCAATCAGTCATATTCTCTAAGATCATTTCACATGCAATGATGGGCTCTATACTTCTACGCTCTTCATTTGGAATAAATGCAGAAGGAATATTGGTGCATTGAGAAATGTTGAAGACTTTGTAATAGCGAAGCAATGATTTCTTTTGAATTGTTGTTTCTCCCTCATCAGCTTCTTTTTGTTGTTCAATCATCTTATTAAACACGACGATGATTCCACGTTCACCCTTCTTCACTGATCCGCCAATGGTCTTCAACTGTTTCCAAGTGAGAAAAAGATTTTGTTCATACCCTAATGAATTAAGGAGGAGAACGTTTATTCCCCGATAGTGCCGTTTGGTGATAAGGTTCATAGGAAGCCCTGCATCTGTCCATGGTTTGCGCCAGGGGATTGTACCTGCTTCTAGGAGTTCAATGATTTTGTTGGTGACGATTGAATAAACATCAGTCACACTAGGGGTGATGTCGCTTTGCATACTTAAATTTTTAATTGTGTAAAGAATATTATTTACACCTAATGTATAATCGAGTATGCAAGCCTGTAAGGGAGAAAAAATTGTTTTATTTACAAATGATGATTTATCATTTAACTATAATGACTTACGTCTTTAATCGCTGCCACAAAGTATAAACTGCATTATGCAAATCAATAAATTCTTGATTGATTTGCGTTAGATCAGCCATTGAAAGGCTAATTGTTTGTCTTTGGATTTTATCTTTAATCATACTAAAATTATGTAACAAAAGATCATCTTTATTACTTAATATGATTGCATGCGTTAAATTATTTCTTCTTATTCGTAGTATCTCGAGCTGCGCTAATTGAGCCTCAAATTCCGTTTGTAGATCCATATCAATAGCTGCTTTAGATAAATACTTTTTTATAGTTTTGATTTTCCATTCAAACCTCCTATTTGCATAAAACTCTTGATAAGTTTTTACTATCCCCAAATCAACCGCAATATTTGAAATCACAAAATCGATTCTAGCGAAGGAATAAGTTATTTGGCCAATTAGGCGATAGAATTCATTATAATCCATACAGTAACTTAATAATGATTTAGTGCCTTTTACTTCTAATATTTAGCAGCGTGGCACGTAGTAATTCCCTGAATTCAGTAGGTTGTTCATAACCATATTCGATCCGACGAATATGGTTAACATCAAAAAAATCAGACGATAGTTGTTGCTCAAGCAAAAAAATTATATCCTTTGAAAGTGCTTTCGCATAACCAATTTCAAAGAAAACGTTTTTATTACAATGAGTAATATCACAAATAATAAATTCAGCTTTCTGGATTTGTTCAAGGATAGTATCGACAATTATATCCGTTCCTACAAAATCATCGGAACGTTTAACCGCAATTTGTAAATCGCAGTTATATAAAAAGTCTTTTATGTTGGATAAGTAAAATTGATTGAGTTTGTAATGGCGAAAAGGCATAATCATAAAAGCAGTATTATGTTCCGAAAATGACGCAAGATTTAGAAATCTAAACATAAATATTGCAAGGCCTTCATCGCCACTCCGAAAAGATAGATTGACTATTCGAAAAAACCGTAGCCCGTCAAACGTGAATACACCGACGCGCTTTCAAAGTAGTCGGTTACAATTGAACTAGTACTAGAATTGTTTTTTGTGATTGCCGTAGTACGATCAAAAAATTTATTGTGTTGACAAATGAGTCCTTCAAAAGAATTTTCGCTGAAATTGTTCAAGACTCGTATTAGCAGATATGGAGTGTAAGTAGCCTCAAATCTCTTGTTTAAAGCTCTGATGTTGTTGTATTCATTTTCTTGTAGATAAAATGCTGTGAAATCACCTGTCATTATATTCCTTTAACTGCTTCTTAATAACATAAAATTATAAATAACAAGGCAGAACTATGTTCTGCCTTATTATTTATTTCGCTACACGCAGCGTTGCAGCAGCGACGGCTTCAAACACTTTAATGTAGTACTTATTTTTATTTTGAAGTTCTTTGCGATAGCACAACGTAAGCTGCGGATACCGCATCGTTAGAGCTTCCATAAGTGCTTTTTTTGTTTTCTTTTTTCCCGCCGGACATAGTGTATAGATGGACGTCGGTGTTTCGGTGGAGACGGGAATATCTTTCGCTTCAAAGAACTGTCGAATACGGACAATAAGATCTTTGAACGCTTCGGTTTGATGATAGACATAGGGCATTGACAAAACAACTCTTTTAATACAGTATTGCCGCACACACGGCTCCACGCTAGTGACTATCAGGTTTGCTTTCGACTGCGACCAAGAAGATTTATGTAGACGAATTGAGTAGTCTACTAACCCTCTCTCATTGATAATTGCTAGTCCAAGGAGCCGTGTGTTCGTACTAATGCCCACCGTCACCATATTTGGTGCTTTGGTTGATAAGGAAGGTATAGAGTGCAGCCCGGTTCTTTCGGATATCCTTTTCAGCGAATTGCCATAACTTTCGCCAGAATCTTTCGCAAAAACTCTTCTTTATACCGCCGCACATATTGTAGATGGAGCGCTAGCGAATCTCGATCATTGAGCGTGTCTGCAATCTCTTGTGCAAGTTTAATTTCATACGGATCATAGTTTTCATTCATAGTGAATACTGATTACTACTAATACTTCTTAATTGAATCGTGAACGATCGTTCTTTAACCTTTCGTTTCGTTCGTTTCATATGTCGATATTGAAAAATATTCAGATTCAGTTAAGAGAAATATAAAGGACAATTGTCCTTTATGATGTTGCAGTGCAACATATCGGTTACTTAGGTCATATAAAAGGCTGGCTCGTATTAAATTGCTCATAATCCTGGGCTAACAAGTTTTCCGGTGCTGCAATTAGTTCCCATAATGGCTCAAGCAATTCATGCGGAAGGGCGTTATACAGTTTAGCCATGCGAAACAGTTGTGCGCTATTTGGAATAACACTTCCATGTTCCCATCGTGAGAGAGTGCTTGTATCAGATAGGACAAGTATAGACGCTACTCTTTTTTGCGAATAGCCACACGAGCAACGAAACATTTTTAACTTGTTCGGAATTCGACGAGGTTCCATGCATAAGATTGTATGTAGTACGGTATAAAAAGATAAGGGAGGGAAATTTGTAAATAAAGAAAATGTTGGGGATAACAATCCCTGATTATGGCTTGAAGGGAATTGAGAAATTATAAACCCACAGCTGATCCAAAGTCCACAACTTACAACGAAATATCAATTAGAACTTATCTTGTGTGGCAATCAGCTCAATAGGTTCATTCTGAGATTCTTTGCTGGTTCATAGCGGTTCGTTAAACTATTGACAAATTTAATTCTCATTGAAATGTATAGAGTAATTAATCTTTATAACCATAATGTTGTCCGTACATGCCAAACGGACAATTGCTAATAGCAGTAATTGAGTTTAAATCTAATCGCCAAGATGTTGGCCGATAATTCTTAATTCCTAATCTTTCCAATTGTTGTTTAGTGACAGGACTCGAGGTGAGTTTACGGTTTTCGATATCTTGAACCTCCATAATAATTTCACCATCTTTAAGATTGAAATGTTTATGAAGTAAGTTAATACCAAATTTTTTTTCTCTTTTAAACTTAAATAATACTTTTCGAATTTCCTCGAAACACTTTTGATCTGTTTCATCAAAATCAACTGAAATATCATCTATATCTAGCATGTCATTATAAACAGGGTTTCGTTTCATAAAAGAGAATTAAATATTTCTCTAAAATAAGCAATATTATTTTTAATATAAAATTTTTTTACGTTCTCAAATCCATTTTTAACGAGTGTTTCCCCATAACTCTTATCATTTAAAATTTTAAAAACTGATTTTGCAATTGTACTTGGGCGGATCAAAAAACTTTGTGCCCCATAATTAGTGAATTCATACATGCAAGGCTTGAGAAAGTGGGATTTATAACCGGCGATTTCTTTCATTATAGAATTGTCATTTGTAACACAAATAGGAATTCCACAGGCCTGAGATTCAATGATAGAATATTCGAAACCCCCAAACTTGGTTGGGATTATTATGACATCACAACTATTAATTTGTTCAACTACATTCAATTCTTGAAAAAAGTTTTTATGAGAGAATTTCTTATTATCACTAAACTTTTTGGCAACAGAGGAATCAGCTTCAGTAATAAAAACTTGATTTTCGAGTGAGTAATATTTAATCAATAGTCTTAAATTATCCCCTCCGCTTCTAGTTGTATTTATTTCATTTGTATGGATTAGAAGATAGCAATGAAATTTACTTTCAGTCAAATTTTTAAATGCTTGTAAAACCGAAGAAATCTGTTTGCGAGGATTATTAGCGGCGAAAATGCCAATTATAGGAGAGTCTCCAAATTGAGTTCTTTTTTTATCCTTAACATGTGACATTGGCTCGAACTCTTTGTCAACCAAATGCGGAAATACAACCACTTTAACTGTTGTGTACTTTTTTATAAAACTCGCAACTGCGTTTGTGGTTGTTATTATTAGGTCTATGAAATTTAAAGGTTTAAGCAGTTCAGGAAAAACTGGAAGGCCATCAACAATCAAATAACAAATTATTTTACAACTAATGCCTACTTCTTGTAAGAAAGATATCCAATTTAAGGATCGGATAAGTTCATAGTTTATGATTATTAAGTCGGGATCAATATGGTTATACAACTGCAAAAACTTGTTATAATGTTCATCACTTAGTCTCCCGCCAGCCCAGACCTCATAGTTTGCAAAGTTTTTTTTATGAAAATTTCCCCAACTTCCAATCCCGAAACAATGGACTTCATAATTGAGTTCAGAAAGTAAAGTTGCCCAAATCCGAGTTGTTCTGGCAAATCCCGAACTGATAGTTGGGGAGTCAGAAATCAATATTATTTTTCGTTTGACTGTTACCATTTTTTATGGTCAGATGAAGAGTTTTAAAAAAGAATATTTTAAACATGTTACACTTAACCTATTATTCTTTATAATGAACTTATGAAATATCAAGACTCAAACATTTTCAACCATCCTGAAATTAAATCTAAAGAAATTTTTCTCACAAATGAAAGCATCGATTTTTACGAAAATCTTAAATTTTTTTCAAAAAGAATGGGCAAAAATTCATATGACGGTCGTGGAAATAGGATATTGTTCAAGAATTGGAAACCGATTTTTATAAACATTTCCGAACTAAAAAACAAAAATTTAAACATAACGCAAATAAGGCTTAAAATTAGACAGTTTCAAATAGCTACCTTTTTTTACCTTTGAAAGTTGATAATTGCTTAGCCCAATCGTTGCCCTTTAACCATAATTGTTTGATTCTCGATGATGGCTTATTGAGCAGTAAGAAATAAAAAATTTACGTAGCAGTAATTGATCTTCAATTCAGAATGCCAAGGAAATACTACATGCTTTCAATGTAAACGATATTGCATTCGCTAATTTGGTTTTTGTTTTGCCGCCTGCCCAGTTCGTTTATATGTATCTACGATACCCGATTTTCTTTAGGGGTTTCCAGTGGCAACTAAAAATATGTGTTCAATGTGTATATTATTTTAACCTGGCAGAAGTGTACAAATTCATACAAGCACTTTTTATAAAACGAAATAACTAAATAATAAGCGGGCAAATATTCCAAAATCTTTTTGCCGCCCTGCTATTATAGCTTAGGTGCTGTTTAAATTTAAGAAATAATTATTTAAAGCGGTGCAAGCTATACGAATAGATGGAAGGTTCATAGTCTCCGCCGTAAAATTCAAAAAATATAGTATGTTAAATAATTTCAACTAATTGCTGTTTTTGGTAGCAAATTAGGTAGGAATTTTAAATGAAATTTTTATAATAAGAGTTTTCTTTACTGAATTGATAGCTGGTGATAAACTGTCATTGGAAGAAAATCCGAGGAACAAAGCCTAATAAAGCAGCACACGACTGAACAGGAAAAGCCTATCTCAAAAAGCTATTTTTATCGGCTGATAAAAAATGAGGTATACGCGGGGTGGATAAACCAATTTTCGGAAAGAAATAAAGGAGCGTTTCAGCCGATCATTTCAGAAGAAGTGTTTGCGATTGCACAAGCAGTTATTATAAAGCGTACTCATCATTCATCAAAATACATAATATATAATCATGATTTTCCTTTGCGAAGATTTTTTAGGCATCCCTCCGGTAAATTGTTGACGGGCTGCTGGTCCCAAGGCAAAAAAAAAGAAGTATCCGTATTATCGTGTTCTTGGACACAGTATTCATATTCGTAAAGAAGATTTAGAAAGAGTATTTAAAGAGTGTCTTAATCATTTTAAAATGGATATAGTTCATTTTGATAAATTATACGCATTAGTAAAAGCCAACTTGGAACCAAGATTATGAACCGGCAGCAACGTAAACAAAATTTATTATATGCTATACAACAGCTCAAAAACAGTCAACATAAAGTTGTAACAAAGAATATTAATGGAATTATAAATGATGAACTTTGTAAAGAAACGTTAGCACAAATAGATAGTGAAATAATAAAAAAGCAAACAGAAATTTTTCGATTAGATGAAACACTCTATTCATATTAAAAAACTTCTTAAAATAACTCGAGATGTATTATCTGCACCGGGTGAGCTGTGGGATCAATCAAGTTTGGAAGATAAAATAAAATTGCAGTGGTTTTATTTTCCGGAAGGAATTGAAATTGCAGAAAACGCAAATCGAACACCTAAAATATGTAAGCTTTTCAATCTAAAACAAACAATTTCACCTTATCAGTTTCCTAAGGTGACCCACCGGAATAAAAAATTGAACACACATAGTCTACAAATTTCCCTCCCTCCACAAGAAACTATTGATACGACAAGCTCAGAATTCTGGGAAGAGCTCAGAGATGAGCTCGGAGAGCTCACTGATATTCTTGCAAAGAAAAATCCTTTGCTGCTTCCCCAATTTCCCTCCCTTACAAGAGGGCATAGAAGCACTATGATTATTCAATAACGAAGCATTATACATATGAAGTCAGTTAACCCCTGGGCAATAAATAATTTGAAAGCAGTACGAATAAACGCAGGGTATACACAAAAGCAAGTATCAGACATATTGGGCAAAGCCTTAGAAAACCGTCTCTCACGGTGGGAGCAGGGGCAGTCAGTGCCGAGTGTGTTTAACCTCCTGAAGTTATGTAAACTTTATAAAGTGACGGTTGAGGAGGTGTATCCGGAGGTATTGTTACGGAGTGAAATAGTCAAGTGAGATTAATTTTGCAAATTTCTGTGACTACCTTATCTCCTAAATAGTTCAATAAAGAATCTTCGGTTCTCAGTACATTTTGTTGTTGTAAACCAGCAATCGTTTGTCCGACTAATACTTCCCATGGCTTATTGCTTATAAATCCTGCTAAAATTAATCTTATCTCTTTTAAGTTAGCACCTTTTCGGTCTAAACCATTATCTCTAAAATTTTTCATAGCGGTATGATATGGGTGACTAATACTTTCTTGAATAAATGCACTTATAAGAGATTGTACATTTTCCCAAGTAGTTCCGGCTTTTTGTAATACATCGTCACTTAATAAGAGATTTTCAGCCGCTCTGCAACTTAGACGCATTCGTCTAATAACACCTACATCATCAATTTCACCAACGTCTTCATCTCTATCACGTAATGAAAAACCTATAGCTCTATCATACACTGCAGTAATAATAGTATTTGCTTGAAGTTCATATTCGTTTAAAGAATGGATATCACCAGCAACACAAGGATAGACATTTATCCTACCGATTGAAGATCTTACTGCTTGTTGCCATATTCTTTCATCATCTTCGCCTTCTACTAATAAGATTGGCGCTTCATTAAAGATATTTGAAAGTGGATGTGCACCAAACATAGGTAGAATATCTTTAATTGTTTCCGTAATCTCTTTAAATTCTATTCGAGTATCACCGTGGTGCATAAAAGCTATGCGTGAAGTAGTGTCTCGAGATAATGTTCCAATAAATGATGTGCTGTGGGAGGCTATAATAACAGTTAGATACGAGGTAACAATTTCTGTTGAAATAAAATTTGCAAGCCGATCTTGTAAATCTGGATGAAGATGTACATCCGGTTCATCAATAAGTAAAAAATTAATTCTCGTTTTATCACATTCCTTTAAAAAGGATAAAAATTCAATAGCGAGGGATACAACTTCAGATTCACCACTGCTGATTTCTTGAGGACTTGCCGGTTGATTATTTGATCTATTTAGAAATGCAAAGCCTACATCTGATCGTTGAATATATATTCTATCAAGTAACGAATTTATTTTATCAATTACATTTTGAAACGTTTTAGGAACATATCCAACCTGAGTATGTTCAGTCTCAATTTCGCGAAGCGTTAAAAGTTCCAATTTCCGATATAGTGCAACACTTTGTTCTTTAAAGTTGCCTATCTGATTGTTGCTTCGTATGTTATCTAAGTAATTAGCTTGATTGCTTATTGCGTTGTCAATGCTAGGTTCATAATTAAGCATCCCAGCTCTTTCTGGACTTATATACCGAACCTTTCCTGTTGTCGGAAAGTTTTTAAGTGCAGATTGAATGTTTCTTAGAAAAAAACTTTTACCGCTACCATTTTTGCCGAGTAACAAATTCTTTTGTGCAATATTTATTAACGAGAATCCACTTACATTTTCATAGTCCATAATTAATTTAGTTTACTTTATTATGTTTAATTTATGCAATATCCTAACAATCTCAAACACCTCCGTCTCAAACATCACTTCACCCAACAACACGTCGCACGTCTCCTTAACCATAAAAGCGTCAGCAGGCTCTCTCCTTGGGAGCAGGGAAGCGCATTCCCTTCAATACCAAATTTGCTAAAGCTTAGTGCAATTTATAATGTTCCTGCTGAACGTATGTATCCAAAACATACCAGAAGTATTAGAAACAAGATAAAATATGTGATGCTGCAGATAAACACCAAAAAACCTTCTTATATAGATGATAAAAGCAAAGAGGAATTATTGAAGGAATTCTCAAGCATCATTGCAGATATTTATCTCTCTATAGACACCAATGAAAAGTTAGCTAACTTCCTACATGTGAGAAGTCAGAAATCGGAAAATAAGGCAGGTAAATTAAGGATTAAAAGAGTATAGGCAAGTAAAACTTGCCACTTCTAATTGGGTGACCCACCGGAATAAAAAATCGAACAAACAATTTCTGCAAATTACCCTCCCTGTTACAGAAAAACCTGACATTACAAGTCTCAAATTCTGGGAAGAATTACGAGAAGAACTCTATACTATCACTCATATTCTCCAAAAGAAAGAATTGTTGCATCCCGTTCAAATTTACCTCCCTTACAAAAGGGCATAGATGATCCTATGATTATCCAATAACTAAATATCATCACCAATATGAAATCACTTGGTTTACCAGCGATAAATAATTTAAAGGCAATTCGTATTTCAGCAGGTTATACGCAGAAACAAGTTGCTGCATTATTAGGCCTAAAATGTGAAGACCGGCTCTCACACTGGGAACGGGGAAGTGCAATGCCTAGTACAGTGAATCTATTAAAATTGCTTAAAATTTATGGTATTAATATACAAGACGTATATGGATCCACTGTTGTACACACCAAGCCATAAACTAAACTTGTTTCCACCCTTCAGTTATCCCCATAATTGACACTTGACAAGTTGTATGTGTTTATGATAGATTTTATACATCCACGCTCCAGCCAGCCGAAAGGTCCGCTGGAGTTTTGGTTTGTGGTAAGATAGGAAAGTGAAATACTTATTAGTGGATGGAGAAAACTTTAAAGGCAAAATCAAAGATGTTTGTAATAACTCTTTACATGTTCCGCATCCACAATGGCATCAATTCAATTTTTCCAAACTTTTCACCTCATCACTTGCAGGCCTAACTATTGATAAAACGACTTTCTATTTTGCGAAAATTAAACAGTATAAGGAAAGTTTTAAAAAATCTAATGAACTCATAGAAGAACAGCGGTTATTAAAAACTGCACTTGAAGCACATGTATATGAAGTAGTACTTGCTGGAAGTGTTCGTGGCCATCAGAATACCGAGGGAAAGATGATTTTCAAAGAAAAGGGTGTTGATGTACGTATTGCAGTTGATATGGTATCGATGGCATGTGATAAACAGGTAACCGACATTGTACTGTGCTCATCTGATTCTGATTTGCGACCGGCTATTAGCGAAGCAAAAAGACGAGGTATGCAAATAACCTATTTAGGGTTTGGCATCAGTCCAAATAAAGGATTGACGCATACGACTGATGAAACAATTTTAATACGAGATATTGAAATCAAAGATAGTATGCCAGTAACTTTACTACCTTAGTTTAAATACATTTACAGTTATGACATTAGTTATTGCAACGGAAACATCTTCAGGTATCGTTCTTTCAGCGGATAGTAGACAAACCTATAAAAATAGTGCTGGATCCGTGAGAATTGGATCGGATAGTGCACGAAAAATCTTTAAACTTACTAACAAAGTTGGAGTAGGAATATCAGGAAGGGCGTTTCTTAATGAAGAAGGACAACCTGCAAAAGACGTTGGATATTTCATTAATAAATTCAAAATATCAGAAGATTTAACGGAGCTATCGACAGAAGAAATTGCCAAAAAATTATGTGAATATTTAGCAAGTATATTTATTAAGAGAGAAGTTGAAAGCGTAAAAAAGCAAATTGAATTAACAATATCACAGCAAGGTGGTAAAGATTTGAAGTTTATTGATAGTACAACAAATCTGATCCCATACACTTTTATAGACAAAGACGGAAAAGACGTATCTCTAACTGGGTGGGTGGAAACCATCACTATGATTGTAGCTGGAGCGGATAAAGATGATGTTTGTAGAGCATATTCCATAACTATTCCTCAGGGAATAACTATTGAAAGAGATACTCAAACTTGTGGTGCACTATGGGCTGGTCAAACTGATGTATTAAGTAGAGTTATACTTGGCCATGCCCCAGA
Organism: uncultured Chitinophagaceae bacterium; assembly: GCA_963823975.1. GTDB lineage: Bacteria > Bacteroidota > Bacteroidia > Chitinophagales > Chitinophagaceae > Ginsengibacter. The sequence continues at coordinate 62,594 of CAWGNP010000003.1, forward strand.
AATTGGGAATTTAAATTTCGTTCAACAAGCTATGAAAAGTGATGAAGCACAAACAAAAGCTGAATTAGCCAAATTAGAATACATTATTAATTGGGGCACAATAACCCTCCAAGATGCAGTTGACTTTTGTATACTAATGACACAAATGACAGGAAGCATTCAAAGATTTTCTGATGGCACTATGTTAGCGCCAGGAGGTATAACGGGTGTCGGCGGTGAAATTGATATTGCGATTATAACTTCTGAAAAAGGTTTTGTATGGTTAAGAAATAAAAAAATAAAAGCTGGCGATTGCGAGATTGATCAAGAGACATAGACTGTAGCGAACTAATTATACCGATGTTTTAGCGGTGTTCAATTCCTCTTATGTTGTGAGAAATAAATAATAAGATATAACAATACATATACAACGAAAATATTTTTATTTGTAAGCTTCAATTGAAATTATTATAAATAACAAGAAGGTGACCCACCGGAATAAAAAATTAAACACACATAATCTACAAATTTCCCTCCCTATTCTAGAAAAGCCTGATGTAGCAAGCCTTGATTTCTGGGAAGAATTACGAGAACAACCCAATACTATCACTCATATTCTCCAAAAGAAAGAATTGTTGCATACACCTCAAATTTCTCTCCCTTACAAAAGGGCATAGAACACTATGATTATCCAATAACGAAGTATTATACATATGAAATCACTTAATCCGTGGACAGCAAATAACTTAAAAAAGTAGGTATTCAAGCCGGTTATACGCAGAAACAAGTTGCTGCATTATTAGGCCAAAAATATGAAGACAGGCTTTCAAACTGGGAGCGCGGAAGTGCAATGCCTAGTGTCCAGAATTTATTGTTGCTATCGAAGATATATAAGACAACAATTGATAAATTCTATGAGAGATGATCATTTAGAATTTGCTGTATGGAAGCCGGCACTACAGACATTTATTTTTGTTATAAAGTGACAGTGTTGGATATGGCGAGGTAACCGTGAAGGTTGGGAGCCAAATTCTTCTTCTTTGCAATAGTTGAAAATTTCAAGCTTAGCCCTTAATTCAATACAATGCTAATTCGATTCTGTATGAGAATTAGCTTCCTTTTTAAGCTACATAAAAAATCTGTAGTTATACTTTTGCCTAATTATATCCGGTACTCGTTTAACAACATTCGCAAAGTTTTTTGAATAAATTAAGGTAACTGGAAGTGCTTTATAAAGGGTGTTATTATTCCAATCCATTTTGCTAAGGGAAAGAATACTGGCGCAAGTTTCAAACCATCCACCTAACCCTGAAAATCGTCTGATTAATATAGGCTTAGGTAGCGGAGAAAGCCCTCCTTCTTTAAAAACTTCCTTCCCATTAGAAAGCACTTCTCTTGCCGATCCCTGAATCCACAAAAGACATTCATTATTACTTAATGGTAAATAACTTCCCCTTTCACATGGATAACTAGCAGCATAATTTTTATTATCAAATCTAATCCCACTCCAAGTTGAGATACGTACAATCTGGATTAATTCAATTTCTGTTTTGCTACCAAAAGCATCAAAGCATCCCATTGCTTCATCCTCTCGAAACGGAGTCGATTTGTGCACGATTATTTTCTTAGGGATTTTACCAACATGACTGTCTTGATATATTTTTAGGCTTTGCGACATTATTGAATGCATTTCCATATAAGAGAGATATGGGTTTCTCTGCTCATCAGTTATGAATTCTTTTGTGTCATATGCGATAAATTCAAAACCCGTTCCATCTGGATCGTAAACTTGGCTACAGCAGGTCGTGTAATCCGTTTCTCCAGAAGGAAGTGCTTTCATTGCGTAGCTTATACCGATGTAAGCCTCATCTTTGTCAAAATCACTCAATTTCCATGGAATGCCGCCAGCCTTTGCATATGAAGCAACGCTTAATCCCCACATGACATTCGCTCTGCAATTTCTTTCAATTGCTCTATCATTTATGATTTGTATAGCAATGCCTAACGGTGCGGATTTGGCTTTTAAAAAATCATGTAAATTAAATCCTTCAACAAGGAAACATTTTTCAAAGGCCTTGGGTAAATAAATATATGCAACATTAAAATTTGATCTGTGAGAAACAAGCCGTCCGATTGCATCTAAAATTTTCTCGGCTAGTAAAGAATATTGTCCAGTTAATGCCAATTGATGAGCATCATTTGAAAGTTCAATTTTTAGTTCAGGGAAAGAATTGCTTAGCGGAATAGAAAATAAGTTCTGAAACCCGGGATAGTCAGGATAGTACTCTTTTGCTTCAATTGGCTTATGTATTTTGCTTAGTTCTGCAATAAGCGTATCTATTTTAAAAATTAATCCTTGAGGTGCAATTGAAGCAATTCTTACTTCCGAAATGTAACCATACTTTTTACTATACGGACCATAGTTAATTAATCCACGAAGTGGATGAGTGTCGTATTCATTTACTCCGAACATAAGCCGGGGTTCTTTAATACGTTTATGTGCTGAAAGGCTTGGCATTTCATTAATTTGTTTGTCTGTAGCTAAAAGCCGTAGTTGTATTCAAAACGAAAATAGCATTGTTCATTTCTTCTTCCTTGAATAGCTTTAGTGTTACTTGTTTTTCATTGCTAAGTAATATTTCTCTCCACGCATTCAGCAAATTATTTTGCACTTGATTATATCTTGTTTTCTTTTTATCAGTTAAAAAATCTCGCACATCTTTTCTTTTTTCAGAAGGCTCAATCCATATATCCGGTACTAACAACATATAGAAATTCCCGTCAAAATATTCAATAGAAATTTGAACACACTCCATCCAAAAGACATCATTTTTCCCAGGTACAAGACCCGCTAATCTTAGAGGTTCTTCTGATTTTCTAGTTCTAAAATTATAAGTTGCAAGACCTTTTTTAAGTATGGATTCGATATTTACAAAATTCTCACTCTTAGAACTGATAACTGCATAAAATTTTTCTTTTTTTCTTCTAAGCTTTAATGGCTTGTTTTGAATGATTGAGATTGATAAAGCACGGTTATAAAAAGATTTTATTAGGGTATTTTGCTTGAACGAAGCTAATTTATCCTCAATACTTATTATTTCTGAACTTAAAATACTTGATTCAGGTATAACTTTATAGATTTCTTTATTTGAGCCCCAAGCTAAAATGGACGTCTCTTTCGTTAAAATAGCGGATGACTTTGCTGTTATGACTTTGTCTTTAAATTCATACATGGTCATTGCCATTGATGTTTCAACTGATCGACAAGTTTTGGGCATTTGTATTATAGGAAATGCATTAGTGCGGATAATAGGGTAATTACCAGATGTAGAAAATTTATTGATCTTTGGAATTTCAAATACAGCACGCCGTATTTTTATGTCAAATTCGGTTGGTTTATCGGCTACTTGCTTCCAAATGGAATTTAAAAATACATCAAAGGTATCTGCTTCAATAATGTGTGCGTTAACTCCTTTTTCTTTAGCCTTGTTTATTAAACTTATAACTTCTGGAAAAAGATTCCCCTGAACAGATGTAATCCAAAATAGACCTTTTGGAAATGCGTTTGCGTTTTCAAGAGCCTTATCAAAAGCATTCATAACATTTTGATCTCTTCCGCTGTATCCTGCGACAACCATTCCATACCTTGAACAAGCATTAATAAAACACTTTTCAATTTCACTATCATTTTCTTTCAGTTGTTCAGGAAGATTCTTCATCTCGAAGTATCTGAAATCTCCGTGCATTTTTGCATAGATTGGAAAATTTTCATTATTTAGTGCATTTAAGGCTGCATAAGAGCCATTTAAATTAAACGCCTGTAAATTGCTTCCCGTCATATAAGCATAAGCTGTTTCTATTACCTCATCAAAATTTGTGGTAAAAACAACCTTTACTAATTGAATTCCCATTAAAGCTGTAAATATTTTATGCCCAGAATTTATTGAGATTTTTGCTTTGTTTAATTTCTCTTCTAAATATTTTTGATGGATTTCAGGATTGTCACCCAATACCAGCTTAAAATAGTAGGAGTATTCATCCTTAGACCAAGTTGGCGGACAGTCCATTGAATTCAAATAAACCTGAATTTTCTTTCTAATAGCTTCATTACTTAATTCATTATTGGTAATATCTTGGTTTTCTTTTAAACAATATAATCTCCGTTTGAGATCCCAAATAATGTCATTTGCTGACGGCATACCAGCGGAACGAGACGTGCCTGCCCCTAGGAACCACATCATTTGTGGAGCATTCGAAATATAGTGGTTAATAAAATCTTCTAAATTCATTTACTCAAATATAACTTTTAAAATAATAGAAGCTTAAAGGTCTAAGGACCGCTACAGATAAGTTGTATAACTAGCAAATACCCCTTTCTTACAAAACAACTTTCTTATGTATATATTCTATGAATGTCCGTCATCACTCCAATAGGAGTTACAAATTTTCGCGATGAAAAAAAGCCCTTTGGGATAAAAGATTCGGACAGGTTACACCACATCTATGTTATTGGAAAAACAGGAACAGGCAAAAGTACGTTGCTTTTAAATCTTGCTATTTCCGATGTACAACATGGCAATGGCTTATGCCTTCTAGATCCTCACGGTGATATTGCACAGCAACTACTGAATTATATACCTCAAGAAAGAATTAATGACGTCATTTACTTTAATCCTTCAGACAAAGCGTATGCAATTGGATTTAATCCATTACTTGATATCCCAAAAGGCAAAGAGCATCTGGTTGTTGCAGGCCTTATTGCAACGTTTAAAAAAATATGGATAGAATCCTGGGGACCACGGCTTGAATATATCTTGCGCTATGCACTATTGACATTGTGCAGTTATCCGCAAGCTTCACTACTAGATATCCAAGCATTATTAACGGTGTATGAGTTCAGACAGAAAATATTATCGTATTGTAAAGACCACTATCTTCTTTCATTTTGGTATAACGAATTTGATCACTATTCGCCGCAATTGAAAGCTGAAGCAATTAGCCCGATCTTAAATAAGACGGGATTATTTGCAGCTGTAAGTTCTTTACGAAATGTCATCGGACAAACAACTACAAGCCTTGACGTAGATGAACTGATGAATGAAGGAAAGATATTAATCTGTAATCTTTCTAAAGGCGCATTAGGTGAAGACACTTCAACAATATTGGGAAGTGTGATTGTCAATACCATTCAATTAGCAGCGATCAATAGAGCATCTATTCCAGAAGGAAACCGCAAACCTTTTTATTTGTATGTTGACGAAATGCATTCGTTTATATCACTTTCATTTGCGGATATTTTAGCAGAAGCAAGAAAATATAAATTGTCTCTCTTTCTTACTCATCAATACATCGAACAGGTCAATGAAAAAATACGCGTCTGCTATCTTTGGCAATGTTGGCACCATGATTATATTTCGTGTGGGAGCAGAAGATGCAAAGTATCTGGTAAAGGAACTGCACCCGCCATTCACTGAAGAAGACATCATCTCATTACCACAGTACTCAATATACCTAAAGCTTATGATTGATGGTGCAACGTCGAAACCGTTTAGTGCGGTGACGCTGCCAATAACACATCCAACATACAATCTAAAAGAACAAATTATTGCAAGCTCAAATAAGCTGTATGGAAGACGGAAGGACATCATAGAAAAAGAAATACTATCACGGCCCATATTTACTTCACCTCATTCGAATACACAATCGTTATTTGATGCATAATTAAACGTTTGTATGGTAACAGTTATTCTACATACGAATTATGTATCAAGTTTGATTTCATGTACGACAGTACTAAAGAAACAGGTCTGAATCATTGATATATGGAGCAACGAACCACAACAAGCACATTTGGAACGACTGAAAGAGTTAACCACAATTCTGATGCATTTTACAACTCAAAATTGTATAAGGAGATACAGAAAAGGATCACCGCTCCAATACAAGTTGATAATAGATTTCCTGAAAAATTAAGAAATGCAATCATTCATCAATCGTCTGAAAGCATGATGGCTATTCCTGATAATTCAGTGCATATGATGATTACCTCACCACCGTATAACGTCTCAAAGGAATATGATGATGATCTCACCTTACAAGACTATCTCGCACTTCTCACAAGAGTATTTACCGAAACATTTCGGGTGCTGGTGCATGGTGGTAGAGCATGTATCAATATCGCAAATATTGGTCGCAAGCCATACATTCCACTCAGTGATTATATCTCACAAATTATGATTACATGCGGCTTCGACATGCGCGGTGAAATCATATGGAATAAAGGTGCAGGTGCAGGAGTATCTACTGCGTGGGGAAGCTGGCAATCAGCAAGCAATCCCACACTCCGTGATGTGCATGAATACATCTTGATCTTTTCAAAGGGGACTTATAAGCGGGACAGCCATGATAAAAAAAGCACCATTACCAAAGAACAATTTATTGAATATACGAAATCTATCTGGACAATGAATACGGTAAGTGCCCGAAAGATTGGGCATCCTGCACCCTTTCCGGAAGAACTTCCGTACCCGGTTACTACAACTCTATTCCTTTACCAATGATATCGTCCTTGATCCATTTATGGGAAGTGGCACAACTGCTGTTGCAGCGCTCGAGACAGGACGATCATTTATCGGCTTTGAAGTACGCAAAGAGTACGTACAGCTTGCTAAAAAAAGAATACAACATTTTGTGTAGGATTGACATTGAGTTCCCGTATAAACCGCTATAGTGTGTGCAAACAATTTGACTACTTTAGACCTATCATTTAACCTTCAAAACTACTGTGTATGGAATTTGCATTAATTCTTCTCATTATTTGTGCAATTGCATTTTTTATTTTCCGCTCAAGCAATTCGGGATCTGCACTACTCGGGAACACGACTGCAATTAATAATGTCCTTTCCCATTGGTCACATTTCTTTCGCGACTTTTCAATGTCGTCTGATAGCTTTTATACAGCATTGGAAAGCACCTTGAAAGAGCATGCTATGCCGAATGCGATCATTGAACGGACAACACATAAAGAAGGCGGCCTCCTATCGGCAGCAAGGGAATATCTACGTATCCAGCATAGTGATATTATCTTCGACGTGTGCGCAGCACCGTTTGGTACTGACTTTTTCATCTCATGGTGGCTCTACGAAACCGCAGGAACCATGCGTACTATGCTCAAAAATACTCGAGTGGGGAACTACCTTCAAGCCCGGGCAGCAAAGCGTACTTTTTATCAGGTTGATGCAGAAGATATGTTCCGTTCATGTGTGCATGAGTGCATCTTAGAAACGATTTCCAAGGTCACCGAAGGCAAGGGTCTCACCCAACTCACCGATGCTGATAAGGCATATAAGATAGGAGGCATATGACCGAATGACTCCTGCAGAATTTTATACCGCACAATTCTATACCTGGGAGTACCGGGGACGGGGATGGCATATCGCTGAGGAGCCAATTTGTTTAGAGCCGCCGTTTATGCCGTTTTTTCGCCATGGCTATCCTCAAGAACAAATGGACGATGGAAAGCGGCATACAGCAGTGAGTAAGTTTATAGAAGGGCTCAAAAAACAGAAACCAGTTACAAATACAGGGCAACCGTTAAACTATGAAACCCTCGAACTCTTTCAATTCGCAAATGAACCATACTTGCAGGCACTCCAACTCAAACGGCCAAAGGAAAGACAGATCACACCTGAAAAAATGAAAGCGTTGCTGGTGATGCTTTCAAATACAATTGGGCTCATCTCATTTGAAATCATTGGAACGGCTGAGGAAATCATCCTGCAATTCGTTTGCGATGAACTACACACCGACACTGTTGAGATGTATATCAAGGCGTTTTTTCCATCATGTGCGACTGTTACTACAGATACCTACGTAACCGGTATACTTAATGCCGATTTTTCAACCGCAGTCATTGATTTTGGACTCCAGCATGAATTTGTATTGCCCTTACCCCGTGCCAAGAACTTTACTATGGATCCGCTCATTGGCGTTATCAGCGTGTTAGATCGGCTACAAGCTAATGAACAAGCGGGGTTACAAATATTGTTTCAGCCAGTAGTGAATCATTGGAATGAAAGTATTACTCGGTCAGTCACAATGCACGATGGCACGTCTTTTTTTCTTGATCTTCCCGAGGCGCCACAGCTCGCGCTTGAAAAAACAAGCAGCCCACTCTATGGAGTAACGATTCGGGCATTTGCCCAGGCAGTAGAACTTCCAGCAGCATTTCGAATTCTCGAAAGATTGAATTTTGCCGTAGTGCAGGGGAGTACCCGGTGCAAGCAATGCATTGATGCCCCTCCCCGATCAGGAATACGACTTTGAAACGAGAGCGCATGACATACTACATCGGGAGTCACACCGCCTGGGGATGCTCTTAAACGTAGATGAACTGGTCACGTTGCTTCATTTCCCCTCAGAGCATATTTCGTCAAAAAAGCTATTTGCACTATCACGGAAAACAAAGGAAGTACCCGCTATTGTGAAAAATAAAGAATTCATTGTTGGTATCAATACGCATAATGGTATCGAAACAGGTTTCCATTAGTATTTCAGATCGCTTGCGTCACACCCATATTATCGGTGCAACAGGAACGGGTAAATCCACAGTATTGGCAAACCTTATATTGCAAGATAGTAGGAAAGGCATTGGCAGTATCCTGTTTGATCCGCATGGCGATTTGGTTGATACCGTTATTGCACATCTGCCACCAGACCGCATTAAAGATGTCGTGCTTATTGATCCGTCTGATACCGAGTATCCAATTGGCATCAATATCTTGGAAGCACGAAGCGACACTGAAAAAGATGTCCTCGCATCAGACATGGTGGCAATTTTCAGGAAGTATGCAACGTCTTGGGGAGACCAAATGAATACTATTATCGCAAATGCGCTTTTAGCAATACTAGAAAGTATCAAGGGCGGCACGTTGCATGACCTTCGCCGTTTCTTACTCGAAAAAGACTTCCGTGAGAGCATATTGCGAACCGTCCGAGACCCTGCAGTCATCTACTACTGGCAGCAAGAGTATCCGGTATTGAAATCAAATTCACTCGGACCAATTCTGACGCGGTTAAACACCTTTCTGCGACCAAAGGCCATTCGAAATATGCTGATTCAACAGCAAGGGTTAGATTTTGATGCACTATTGCGAGAGAATAAAATCATACTATTTAAATTATCCCGAGGCTTAATGGGGATTGAAAATAGCTTTCTCTTAGGCTCGCTCATTCTTTCAAAGCTGCACTTGACTATTTTGCGCAGGCAAGAACAGGTACAACGAAATCCAATCTTTATCTACCTTGACGAATTCCAGCATTTCAGTACGCCATCCATGAAAGATATGATTGGCGGTATTCGCAAATATAACGTCGGGCTTACGTTGGCACATCAGGACCTGCACCAATTACAGCGAGAAGATGGAGAATTATTGAATAGTGTCATGAGTAACTGTTACACCCGAATTGTGTTTAGAGTTGGAGAGCCGGATGCAAAGAAACTCCAGGATGGATTAAGTGGTTTTGATGCAGTCGATTTGCAAAATCTCGGAAACGGGGAAGCAGTGATTCGGATCGAGCAGCCGCAATATGATTGCTCGCTTGAAACAAGCCCGCTTCCTGACATAGAGAGCGAACATGCTAAAAATAACGCTTCGCAGGTTATTAGTCTATCTCGCACTGTATATGCAATATCGCGAAGCATGGTTGAAACATCGTTTTTTGCATCGTTTGAACACAAAAATGCTACTGAAAAAAACCATGCGTCAAAACCTCACAAAGAATCTTTTGCCCCTCCTACTCCTCCTGTTGACCCGACACCTCACCAAAGCGTCTCACAAGACACAGCAGATGCAGCTGACCAGAAGGACATCTCCCGCCATCGATACTTACAGACACTCATAAAAAAGATGGCAGAAGCCCGTGGCTATACAGCAACCGTTGAGATGCCCGTACCTGACGGTACCGGGCAGGTTGACGTTCTTCTTGCGAAAGAGGGCAAGACGGTTGCAGTTGAAATTTGCCATACGACTAATGCAGATTGGGAATTGCAAAATATTCAAAAGTGTATTGCTGCCGGATATACCACCATTATATCTGTTGCAGAAGATACCGCCCACGTTGAGAAGATAAAAAAATATTGCAAAAAGCACGATCCAACGATAGAAACGAAGCAGGTATTATTTCTTACGCCTGATGCACTCTTTTCGTTCTTAGATGAACCTGTTACATCACCGCCTCCTGAAGAAGTGAACATGAAAGGATACCGGATTAATGTGTCGTATGGGTCGATAACACCTGATGAGATGGACAAGAAGCGATCATCTGTTGCACAGGTCATTGTCAATACACTGCGGAAACAAAAAAGAACTAAGCAATAATTCATAACTACCAAGCATATGAGTCAAAGACATACTTCGAATGAGCCACTAACAGAAACAGAAAAAGAAATCATGTCCTTAATATGTGATGAATATACAACTCCCAAGATTGCAAAAAAATTGGGGTTGACGGTACGTGAGGTGAGCAGCTACCGCACATCAATCAAGCGAAAAATTCATTGCCGCAATGCCGTTGGGATCGTGACATACGCCATACGAACAGGAATTTATAAGGTATGGTAGACACCTAATTTATATGTATATAAGCGTTTAGAATGGATCCCTACCCTGAGCTAATAAATTTTTCAAACTGAGATATCACCATACCTTATGATTGCGGTACCAACGCATTTTATGAGCATTTCAATCATTACTATTGCCTACAATGAGTTCAAAGATGTTATCAAAACAAATGGAAGAATTGCCTCGTCCTCGGACTGGTATATAATTGACTTGTCGCGAGGGGTTCGTAATGCAAATTTGAAATAGTCGAGTCACAATCACATCGCTGTGGCGTATTGTAGCCGACCGTTTTTATGGTAAAGGTGTCGACAAGCAGTGCAATCGTAAATGAAGCTGCGCCAAGTGAAGTACTGTCGGCGTGTTGAAGACTTGTTTGCGCTGCATACTCTTGAGCACCAATATAAAATTTTAATCCACCGCTGTTATTATCGCCAGGATTCGTGTAATAGATGGTTACATCAAACACATAGTTGCCGACTTGCTCGCCCTGTGGGATAACTGCCATCCCTACCGCTTTCGGCCCTTCAGGGCAGGGAGTAGGTTGTGGTATGCAACCAGTCTGTGTTTTTGTGCAAGCACTAAACAATGCAATGCCAAGTAGCATGATGGAAATAAAAGATACTTTTTTCATGTTGTAGAGTATTTATTGGTGAATTGTAGTTAGAGGTAAAATGTTATTTCTTATCAGCACGCTTAGCTTCGCTTGCAACCGTTTTCATTTCATCAGGATCAAGTTGCTGCCATGCCAAATTCAATGCTTTGAGGTAGAATTTTTCAAGTTCTTCGGAAAGGGTGTTATATACCTGATTGTCCTTATTGAGTTCTTCCGCCATTGTTGGAACTCCTGCCCATCGAAGGGAACCAGTATACGTAAATGATGCAGGGTCAAGAGCAATATTTTTCTTCCAAATCAATTCACCATACTGTGCGGACTTTGCATTGATAACGAGGTTACCTGATAACGTTATTTCACCCGTCATGTGATTTGTATAGGTTTTTGCAGGCTCACTTGAATTTAATATTGATCCCCAATTAGTCTTAACTGTTGTGGTAAAATGCCTGTTGTATTGTGGGTTTAATTCGATCCCGACTTCGAGGACAAAGCTTGAATTGACCTTATCGTTATAGACCATTTCATCTCGTGAGCCGAATGGACCTCGCATAGTAAAGCCCTTAGCAGTTAGTAACTCTTCAAAGTCATTGCCCATGCTTTCTGCCATCTCGTTAAAGGGTGGCACAAAGTATTCAGGATTCTTGCCCACATAGGTAGGCCGTACGATTGCAATGGTTATCCCCGTTGAACCGACTTGGGAGCGTGATGGCGGACTAAAATCAAATTTTGCCGGAATGCGTTGTACTGGTGGATCAGTGGCCGTCGTATGCTTTGCTGGTGTACAGGCGATAAGCAACATACTTACAATAAAAAGCTTCATTCGTAGAGATAGCGTGTTCATATATTGATGGTTTTAGTTATGAAGTGGTATAAGCTGGAAAGCAGTTACATCACATATCAATTTGCAGCTCTCAGTCCCAGAGATAAAAATAAAGAAAAAGAATTTGTAAACCGATACGTTTACAATAATTTTTTTTAATGATTGAACCTTGTGGCTGTTTCAAGGATAGTTATGACCAAAGAGCTATTTCTCAAAAAGCTGGGTAAACGCATATCGCTACTTCGAAAGGAGGCAGGCATATCACAAACAGAATTAGCGCTTCGGTGTGATAAAGACAGGCAGAGCCTTAACCGGGTGGAAAAGGGAAAAATCAATCCCTCAGCATATTATTTGTCAGAAATTGCAGCAGAACTAAAAGTAAACCTGAAAGATCTTTTTGATTTTTAGCAACTCCCGGTTGCCTTAATACTTCCGGTTACGGAAAAATTCGATTATAGTACTTTACAAGGTAACAATGCAGATAGGCCATAGTAAAAATACTATCAAAAAAATCGGGTATTTGTACGTGATGATTTATCCAAATAATATCTATAGTTTTATTCTACCGTTTAACTAACGCAAGACAAAATCTCCAATACTTCGAAAAGCTTTATTCCTATTCTTTAAGATAACTGTTTTCCATCATTCAAAACTGATGCTTTGAGAAAGAACCTCATACTGGCAGCGCTATTACTATGCGCCTGCACTAACGCAATAAAAGCGCAGCAGGCAAGCCTTGCTGATTCGCTTCAAAACATTCCCTCAAAATATTATTCCGACGTTGATAAAAAGCTACAGGGCGTTAGCGATAAACTGACTAGGAAGTCTCTGAAGTATTTGGCCAGGTTTCAAAAGCAGGAAGAAAACATAGAAGCCCGTCTTGCCAGTCTTAATCCAGGCAGCGCTGTAACCCCTATTAATAACGGCGCAATCAACTATGCCAGCCTTACTCAGTCCATCAAAAATAAGACTGGGATCGCAGGCAGTGTATTAAGCGGCGCATACAATCCCAATCTCGATAGCCTGGCTACTTCGCTTTCTTTTCTGAAGCAATTCAATGGCATTACAGATAAGGTAAAAGAGCCGTTAAAAAATTTTGACGAGCTGCAGGGCAAGCTGCAACAGGCTGGCAACATACAATCATTCATCGCAGAAAGAAAAAATCAGATTCAGCAACTGCTTTCAAAATACACGACGCTACCAGCAGGGTTGAAGAATGAATATGCCAAATTAAATAAAACAGTCTACTACTATTCTGCACAGGTGCAGGAGTATAAAGCAATGCTCAAAGATCCCGATAAGATGGAGCAGAAGGCGATGAGTTTTTTGCGGCAGATACCGGCATTTCAGAAGTTTATACAGCAGAATGGGCAGCTTGCTTCTTTATTCAAATTACCAGGCAGCGGTAGTGTAGTAGGTACGCAGGGCGGTTCGCTTGCCGGATTGCAAACACGTAGTTCGGTTCAGCAACTTATACAACAGCGTATAGCCTCGGGAGGACCAAATGCGCAGGCCCAGATTCAAGCCAATCTTGCTGCCGCTCACGCAGAGCTTAATAAATTAAAAGATAAGCTAAATGATCTCGGAAGCAACGGAGGTAACGCAAATATGGACCGCCTTTAAACCTAATGATCAAAAAACTAAGCCTTTCAGTAAGCGACTAGAATATTCAGCAGACCTGCAAACACAAAAATCGAGTGGGTACTTTCCGTCAACAGCGAATATCGGTTTGGGCATGGGGTATAAGCTGAACGATAAAAGTTCCGCAGGCATAGGCATCAGCTATAAGGCAGGCATGGGCACTATTCAGCACATTAGCTTTACCAGCCAGGCAATAAGTCTCAGAACTTACATGGATTGGAAAATAAAAAAACAATTCTTTGTTATAGGGGGCTATGAGCTGAATTAGAATACTGCTTTCAAAAATATACAAGACCTGCGAAATTACAATGCATGGCAGAGAAGTGCTTTGGCAGGTGTAAGTAAAAAGTATCAGGTTAGTAAGAAAGTAAAAGGTGAGCTAAAGCTTTTATATGATTTTTTAGCAAACACCCATATACCAGTAACACAACCCTTTATATTCAGGTTAGGATATACATTTTAAATATACAATATGCAACCACAACTAAAGTTAATTGTGCCCCTATTTCTTGCTGCAGGATGTTTAATTGTGAGTTTTATAACGAAATCCCCCCATCATACAGGCTTGCGACCGCTAGATTGTAAAAACAAAAATTTCCTTGATTCAGGTGATATTGTTATTGGCAACAGAATCTCCGATTCCTCTGGTGTGATGACTATTACTCCATCTGATATTCAACAATCTGTTGTTGCTACTATTTCTTATTTAAATGGAATGAGTCTTTCCTCACCAAGCCTCATGGTAACACCCGTTACGGCTTATATATTATTAAATGGCACCGATGGCAGTGGAAATAGTGTAAAAGTTGCTATCCAGATACTGTCTAATAGCGATTCTTCGCTCACCTTTAATCCACATGATAGAATGCTTTTGCATGTATGTACTCAGACATCCGGTTGCGGTGATTGCCAGTTTATTACTTTGGGTAATTTGATTTTTACGTGTTCCTGCGGCGGCCAACCTCTTTCCGATACAACCCCGGCTGGTTGTCATAACGAAAGCTATCTCCTGAAATAAATCTTTATGTCAATAATAAGTTTATACCATGAAAAAAATATTTTTTGCTTTTATTACTTGTTTATCAGTGTTAATAAGTAGGAGCCAGACAGGAACCTTTAGTACAATAAATGTTGGAACAAATACCCCTATAGTTATAGGCGACGGAACTATTACCCCTTCGGGAACGGGCGATGCCAGTCGTGCATTAGAAATACATTCTACTAAATTAAATGTTGGTCCGGTAAACAGTTATACTTATTCAGCTTTAAATACAGCCTTTTTTAACTGCTCCACTTCTGGTGATGGAACCGAGATGGTGCGATTCAGAACCAATTCTAATACTTCATATTTGAGTTTCACCCAGCAGTCCAATATGAAATTGAGGGCTTTATTGATGCAGGCAGGATCCCCCCAGCTCTATATAAGCGAAAACGGAAACATTGGTATTGGCAATAGCTCTCCGAATACTAATGCCAAATTGGATATCACCGGCACGACCTATACCAATAAACTCTTTGTCGGAGTAGCCGATGCAAATACAAATACATACATAGGTTCCAGTAATTTACTTGCCGTGAATGGTACAGCGGTTTTTGTGAAAGCAAAGGTAGCTCTGTACGGCACGGCATGGCCGGATTACGTTTTTACAAAAGAATACAAACTGCCAAAACTGGATACTCTTGAAAATTTCATTAGGGCAAACAAACATTTGCCCGAAATACCCTCTGCAGAAGAGATTGCAAAGAACGGTATTGATTTAGGCGATAACCAGGCATTGCTGTTGAAAAAAATTGAGGAACTGACCTTAATTGTTATTAATCTAAGCAAAAAACAAAAAGAGTTAGAAAAAAAAATAAATAAAAAAGCTTTTAAAACTCGCGGAAACAAAAAATAGCAATTTCATCGATTCATCCAATGGGAGGTATCTTTTCAAAAGATCAAATCACAAATAAGATGATTGCTTTGTCCGAATACATTATAAAGTTTACGATATGAATATAGGTCAAAATTTTTTGTTTTTTTTAACGGCCATATATCCAGCCGTGACATGTTGCCAGGTTGGAAATTCTACCAACCCTACCTATTTGACCGTAATAGGAAGTTCTCCAAACGTAAGTGCTCTTAATAAATACGGAGAGACACCTGTAAGCTATTATACTGGTGTACCAGACATAAAAATTCCTATCTATACAATCCAAGAAAAAGACCTGACCTTACCAATTTATTTGAGTTATCACTCGGCTGGTATTAAAGTAGATGAGGAAGCGAGTAGAGTTGGTTTGGGATGGGTTCTTCAAGGAGGAGGAGAAATTAGTCGATCTGTCCGTGGTGGAGATGATTTCAATCCTCAGTATGGATACTTGAACAATACTTATCCAGAATCCATCAATCCTTTTTATAATGTTCGCACTGAGAATAACAGCCTATATCCATCGCCTTATTGTAACGTTTCAGGAGAAAATTTTTCCAATGTCGCAATGGACTATGTTGTAGGAACGCCTCCAACACCCAATTATGATATGGAACCGGATGATTATAGATTTAATATTGGCGATTATTCCGGTGAATTTATTATAAGCAAAAATAAAAATATTGTTTTGTCCAAACCAAATGGGCTAGAAATTAAATGTACCGATTTTACTTATAATAACAACAAGTGGCAAATAAGAAAGCCTGATGGAACTGTATTATTATTTCAACAGCAGGAAAATACTACGGCACTGATACCTCTTAATCATGGATCCTATTCGTCCGGTTATACTACAGTTTGGTATCTTACAAAAGTCATAAGCCCTTCGGGCGTTACGGTAACTTTTAATTACTCAACCACACCCTCAGCATATATTAATGATATAAGTAAGGTGTCGCAAAATAATGTATTGCAATCTTTAGAAGGAAACGTCGGTGTAGGACTATGCGGAAGTATCGTAAATCAACCTGTAACTGCTCCGTATCAACCTCAGACCCATGATATAGTTACGCTTAATTCAATCAATTACGACTATGGTCAAATAAATTTCAGTTATAGTAGCCGTGTTGATATTCAGGGAGATGTTAAGTTAGATGAAATTTCGGTCATAAATCTTGATAATTCAATATATAATACAAATTTTTTATTTAATAATGGTTATTTCATTGCAAATGATAATCTTGGTAACGGATATGCACAAGGTACTACTGCTAATCTATTAAACAAGCGTCTAAAATTGATATCATTACAACAAACTTCACCAAGTCTTTCATCCCCATTAACTTATCAATTTCAATACAACGAAACATATTTACCACAAAAAGATAATTTTGCAAGAGATTTTTGGGGATTTTATAATGGAGCTTATTCGAATTCCTCATTACTTCCAACTTTTATATATGGCATCAAAAGTGGTAGCAACATTATCTACAACACTTTTAATGGAGCAAACAGGGGAACGAATATTAATTTTGCACAAGCTTTTATATTAACGCAAATTAAGTATCCGACGGGAGGCCAAACCAATTACGATTATGAATCTAATGATTTTGATGTTGGAAACTCTATAAACCCAAGTTACATAGGTAGTAATTATGAAGTGGGGCTCACTCAACATGTATTAAATAATACATTTTTACGCGGCCAACCAGACCAAACGATTTACCTGCATATGCGAAATGAATTGCCAGATGCTAATATTTTGTATTTTAATTTAATTGATGGCTATGGAAATGCAAGCTACGTCTCCACAGATCCCAGTTTGGCGTACTTGAAAGTTTATCCTAAGGGCAGCTCAACTGCAATCCAAACGATTCAACTTGGTCGCACAGATTCCTGGACTAATAAAGGAGGTGGGGCGTTTACCTACACCGGAACTTTACCGCTTGCGCCGGGAGAATATAATTTAGTCTTACATGTTGATGCGAGTTTGCTTTTTTTGGAGCAAATTAATATTTCCACGAATTGGATGGAAGATGAAAACCGCGCCAATAATCATTCAATAAAGGTTGGAGGAGGATTAAGAATAAAAAGAATAACTGATATATCAGATGTCAATAATCAAACCAATCAGATAGTTAAGAGATTTCAATATAACTATCAACAAACAGATAGCAATGGGATCTTACAAACCTACTCATATGGCCGAAAGATGGCCCCATTTCAGTTTTTTAACATTGATTATAGGGGTGTTGTGCAAAATGCAAACGACATCACAACTTGTCAAATTTGTAATGATCTCACTCTATATTCAAATAGTGTAAATGATGTTGATAATATAGGATATGATAATGTTACTGTTTGCGAAGGCGAAAATGGAGAAAATGGCAAAACCGTATATTCTTTTACAAATACCCCCGATCAAGTTTTATCGTACATACCTAATTCGAATATCCATATGTGGGATAATCAAGTATCATTTTATAATGATATAAATACAAGTAATAGGTCGGCAGGCCTTAAAAATTTCACAAATGTTCAAAATGGGGATCTAATTCATAAAGTCGATTACTCTTTTGATCCTGTATTGAATCAATTTAAAGAAATACATGAAATTATTAATTCCTACAGTATAAGCTTACCTACAACTCAATCTTTTTTTGGCTACCGTCCCTTGACAGACAATTTTGATCGCAATTATGCCGTGCCAGATGGATGCTTTGCGCCGTCACCATGTTTTACACATCTTATGCAGTACCCCGCTTTCGAAGTAGGATTCGATCAATTAACGAATTCGACCGAAAGAACCTATGATCCCAGTAATCCTACCAATTTTGTGGAGCAAAAAACAGTTTATTTATATGAGCAAGGTATACCAGTGCATTTTCAACCGATACAAACAACCACATATAGAAGTGATAATATCACACAAAATGTTTTTAAAATTTATCCTTCGGATTATCCATCTGGAACTCCATTTATTGATAATATGATCACAAATCATGTTATTAGTAGACCTATTGAAAGTGCAGTAGAGCAGCAAGACGCTAGTAACAATATTTCTATATTACGCGGGATCTATTTCTACTTTTTCCAATTCGGGTTATACATTGCCGCTTTCAATTCAAAGCATAGAAACAACGTCACCAATACCATTAGCAAGTTTCAAATTTTCAAATAGAAACACCGGTATTTTACCAAGTACAAATACGGCTACGGCTTATCAGCCAGATACACACTATAAGACTGAAGTAACGTTTGACAAATATGATGGATCAAATAATTTAATTCAACAAAGCAAAGTAAATGACATTTCAAAATCGTACATATGGGACTATACTTTAGACTATCCAACGGCGGAAGTAAATAATGCCCAGGTAAATGATTGCGCTTATACTTCTTTCGAAACCAGTGGTTACGGTAATTGGAATACTTATTCCGGCATTATCACAACTGTTACAGCAGCGCCTTATCCTCCAACAGGAACGAAATATTATAACCTTACTACAACCGCCACGTTATCTAAAGCAGTTACAACAGGAAAAGGATATATTGTTTCATACTGGAGTAACAACGGACCATATTCAATTACAGGGGGGACAGGCACTATCACTACCGGCAGGGTATATAACGGATGGACCTATTATGAACATAAAATAACCGCTTCCTCCTCTTCACTTACCATAAGCGGCACTGGTGAAATAGATGAAGTGAGGCTCTATCCCTCAGGCGCTCAGATGGCTACCTATACGTACGAGCCTTTGGTCGGGATAACGAGTCAATGCGATGTCAATAATCGCATCAGCTACTACCAATATGACGGCCATCGGGCAGACTGAAGCTCATACAGAATCAGGATGGCAATATAATAAAGCGTTTTGACTACCAATACCAACAACAACCTTAAGCTCATTTTCATGCTGCGTGTCACAATAACCCTACAACTGTTTTTTATTTTGAGTATCGATATTCCTTATCCGCTCCAAGCTCAGGTAAAGCCAGGCACTGCTACATCAGTGCCAGCTGCAACAGGTACCAGCACTGTTAATAAGCCACCTGATTATGCTGCAGGAACACTTGTAAATTATGTTCGTACATGGATACCTCAGCAGCCCACAACTGATGAAACGTACGTCACTTCCTCAAGCCGAACCGTCTCACAAATCAATGTTGCCACTGAATATGTGGACGGGCTGGGAAGGCCATCGCAAACCGTAAACTGGCAGGCTTCTCCCTCTCAAAAGGATATAGTAGCCCCTATAGTATATGACGCGTATGGAAGGGAGCAATATACATTTTTACCCTATACTTCCCCCACTGCATCCGCTTCAGGCAATCCTTCGGAATTCAAATTAAGCCCTTTTAGTGAGCAAAGTACTTTTTATAACTCTACCTATCTGACAGAACAGCCGTCATACACTAATGAAAAATTTTTTTATAGTAAAACGAATTATGAAGCCTCTCCTTTAAATAGAGTGCAGTCCTCATTTGCTCCCGGTAACAGCTGGGTGGGAAGCGAGGGGGGGTCCTCAGAAAAGAAAACATCTATACAGTATCTTGTATATACTGCAGCAGATGCCGTTCAAATATGGCAAATCTCTTTCACTACTCCTATAGGCGATAATGTTAATATTCCGACCACGTCTGCTACCTATAGCCCTGGAACGTTATTTAAAACAGTCACGTCAGACGAAGCCGGTAATGCAACTGTAGAATATAAAGACTTCGAAGGACAAGTCGTACTAAAAAAAGTGCAGATTGGTAGTATTGCATCTGACTATAGCGGATATACAGGTTTTTTATGCACCTATTATGTTTATGATGACCTCAATCAATTACGTACGGTAATTCAGCCTAAAGCGGTAGCTGCAATGATCACGGCTGGAAGCTGGGTATTGGCTCAAACACAAGTTAACGAATTATGTTTTCGTTATGAGTACGACCAGCGAAAACGAATGATAGCGAAAAAAATTCCTGGCGCTCAATGGATGTATATGGTGTATGATGTACGGGACAGACTGGTTTTTGCGCAAGATGGCAATATGCGAGGCAAAAGCCCACAGCAATGGACATACACGCTATATGATGATCTTAACCGATCAGATCAGACAGGCATCATGACTTACACTGGAACATGGCTAGCCTTGCAAAATGGAATGCCCGGGACTGAAACAGCAATAACAGAAACAGGAACAAGCCCTACAGTGAACCTTGCGGATATGTATGTAAATAACAGGGAATATGGTAGAACCTCCTACCAGGCTACAAACTCTATTGTCTTTGATAATGGCTTTACCAGTGAGGACGGCGGAAACTTTGTAGCACAAATTATTACCGAATCACCCACTACCTTCAGCAATAGTGCAACGGTAAATACCTATCCTATACCTTCCAGCGGAGCAACATTGTATCCGCTTACTTACACTTTTTATGATGATTACAGTGCTACTTCAAAGGCCTACAATACCACTAACAATAGTCAGCTCGATGCTGCCGGCAATCCTTATCCGGAAACACTGCCTTCACAAAATAGTACAGCGACCAAAGGCATGGTTACTGTTTCAAAAGTTAGAGCAATAGAAGACCCTACCAATCTGAGCCTAGGTAAGTGGCTGGAAACTGCAAGCTTTTATGATGATAAAGGCCGCGCTATACAAGTCCAGAATACCAATTATAAAGGTGGATTAGATATAACTACCAACCGCTATAATTTTATCAATAAAGTGATTAGCAACTATACTGTACATAATAACCCTTCCGGAAATGTAAGCAACCTGAGAGTATTAACAGACTTTAATTATGACCAGATTGGTAGGCTGCTGTCTGTAATAAAAACCATAAATGACGATGCTACTAATTACAAGAGGAATATTGCTCTGAACACGTATGATGCTTTGGGACAGCTAAAGGAAAAGAAAACGGGACAGAAAAGACGCGGCTATTACAACCCCATTAGAAGATGACTCCTATAATTATAATATAAGAGGCTGGCTGAAAGATATGAATTACTACAGTTCCGGCGGCACCTACGCCTCACAAATGAGTATAGCATCTAACAAATGGTTTAGCATTGACCTGAGTTATGACTGGGGCTTTGGCACCAATCAATTCAATGGCAATATAGCCGGCACCCGCTGGAATACTGCAGGCAGTGGCCAGGAGCGGGCATATGGTTTTGGCTATGACGCCGCTAACCGGCTGCTGAAAGGCGACTTTACCGTAAACACCGGAAGCTGGGGTACCGATGCCGTTACTGATTTTAGCATGAAGATGGGCGATGGCAGTACTGCTTCCTCAGCCTACGATGAAAATGGCAATATAAAGGCTATGACACAAACAGGTATTGCAGGCGTAAGTAAGGCAACGGTGGATAATCTTACCTACACTTATTATAGCAACACCAATAAATTGAGCGCTGTTGCGGATGCTGCACCAACTGTAAATCTGGGAGACTTTACGGACAATAATTACCACCGGCAGTGACTATGGTTATGACGTGAATGGCAACCTCATTACTGACCTGAATAAAAAAATCGCAGGCAACACCGGTACGGACTTAACAAGCGGCGGTGCTATTATCTACAATCATCTAAATCTGCCCTGGCAAATCACCATGGCTAACGAAGGTACCATTACTTTCATTTATGATGCAGAAGGAAATAAGTTAGAAAAAAGAATTAGTGAAACCGCCTCCGGCAAACAGACAACTACTTCTTATCTTGGCGCTTACAACTATGAAAATAACAAGCTGCAGTTCTTTGGGCAGGAAGAAGGTCGGGTGAGATACAAGCAGATTATTACCACCAGCGATCAGCCACAAACCAGCTTTGTGTTTGATTATTTCATAAAAGATCATTTGGGAAATACCAGGGCAGTGCTTACAGATGACCAGCAAATAGATATATATCCTGTTGCCAGCCTTGAGCCTTCTAAAATTGCTACCGAGGATAATTATTATACTATTACTACTGCCAATGTTGTAGCACCACCCGTTGGCACACCGTCTTATACGAATGATAATGGCATAGGTGATAATCCGCTTGACCCAACTTTTTCTGCGGCTAATAGTACTAAAATGTATGACCTAAAGGCTACTTCTTCTGCTTCTAGCAAAACAGGCCTTGGCATCACATTAAAAGTGATGGCGGGAGATAAGCTGGATATTTATGGCAGATCCTATTGGGTATATCCGTCAGGCACCAGTTCAATAACATCCCCGGTTTTTCCTCTCGCTGCATTGGACATACTAAATGCGCTGATTGTCTCACCAGGTGCAATCGCAACCGGAAAAGGGTTATCAGGAACCACTTTGAATACAGTAGATAATACTCCTATGAATTCAGGCTCGAATGGTTTACTGAACAACCAGCCCACTCAAACAACCTCTTTGCCTAAAGCGTATATCAATTATATTTTCTTTGATGATAACTTCAATTATGTAAAAGGCTCATTTAGCAGAGTAGGTAACAGTGGTTCGGTAAAGGATCATCAAAGTGAATTATCAGGTTTAATTGCTCCTAAAAATGGTTATATTTACATATATTGCAGCAATGAAAGCCAGCTAGATGTGTTCTTTGACAATTTGCAGGTAAGAGATACTAGAAGTCCATTGCTTGAAGAGACGCATTATTATCCGTTCGGGTTAACGATGGCCGGGATAAGTGATAGGGCAGTAAGCAAAATTGAAAACAAATACAAATACAACGGCAAAGAATTGCAGCATAATGAATTTAGTGATGGCAGTGGATTGGAAGAATATGATTACGGAGCAAGGATGCAAGATCCGCAAATTGGAAGACTCACCACTCAAGATAAATATGCAGAAAAATATTACAAGTATTCTCCATACGGTTATGTAGCGAATAACCCATTAAAATTTATTGATAAAAACGGTGATTCTATAATCATAACTGGAAGCCAGACAGCAACAAGCACTGTCAAAAGTATTGCAGAAAATGGTATGGGTGGAACTATTGCTTTAGATCAAACTAGCACAGGCAGTGTGGTTTTGACTGGGGCTACCTCGGGAATGAGTGAATATATGACTGATGAACAGATTGCTCTTTATAATACTTTAGACGATGTTGCATCAAGTCCAAATGATGTTAAGTTTAATGCGGTAGATGAAAATGATGCTATTTCTCAAAAAGTGTATGTAGGAGATAATGGAACCGCAAAAAATGATGATGGAAGTTGGTTGTCTGCAACTCCGGGAGTACACACGATAGATGTGGGCGACATGAAACAAATGGGTAGTGATGGCTTAATAACAGCCCAAGGTGCGCTTGGGCATGAGATTAGTGAAGGAAATCAAATTCAAGCAAATGGTGTCAATCCAACTGATGCTCATTTTAACACCGGAATACCTACTGAAAATGCAATAAACGGGACAACTAGTGGCGGGGCCGAACTTATCGCCTCACATGGGAATCAACAAGTTATGCAAGAACCTGTAAAATATAATGGCGTTACAAAGAATGTTACAATAATATTTACAAGTGGAAATATAAAACCAGGTGATGTCAAAAATAACATTAAATAAAAGATATTTTTTTATAATTCCTTTGTTGTTTATCTATGCATTTGTAAAAGCACAGAGTGTTGATTCAACAAGTACCTATATAGATAGCCTTAGCTGGAAATCTTTTGGATTTACTACAAATTACATACCTAAGCTATACCTATCAGAAACGGCTAAAAAAATAATAAGCATACAAGATAAGAATAAGGTGCAGAAGTTATTCAATTATATCATCGTAAAAAATAAGGCCGTCATTGTACACATAATTCTTACGAAATTATTAAACCCCGATAAAGACACATTTAGTGAATCCTATGTTTATAATGGAGATTCAATTATTGGCATTAAATATACTTATAATGGATTATCTTGGAAATGGGATAGAAAAAATGGGTTTAGCATTTTAGAAAAAAACATAAAAAAAATTAGAGACTTTTGGCGAACAAAATTAGCTTATAATTGATAAAAGTATAATTCATAGTGTCCAACTAATAAAAATGAAGGGAGCGTGCCGTTACTATGAAGCCTAGCAACGAGGATCACTACTATTCGTTCGGCTTGACGATGGCGGGGATAAGTTCACAAGCCGCTGGCGGAATGGAAAACAAAGTCAAATTCCAGAAACAAGAATTACAACATAAAGAGTTTTCTGATGGAAGTGGATTGGAAATGTATGAATTTAAGTATCGCATGGACGATCCACAAACCGGACGGTTCTGGCAAATAGATCCGCTTGCCCCGAAATATGTTTATAATTCGACGTATGCCTTTAGTGAGAACAAAGTAACATCCCATGTTGAATTGGAAGGCTCAGAGTCACAAGGCGTAAATGAAGACGTTAAAGATGCGTATGCAGACCCATCTTTGGAAAATCGATCCTATAAAACAATAGAAGACTTTGTGCCCAATGTAACATATGGTACATCAGGTATTAATGTTTATGAAAAACAAGAAAGAGGAGATGGAGCTGCAGAGCCTACAATAACTCGAGATAATTCTATGGGTAAGTTTGTTGTATTAGCAACACGTAAGATTGATGAATTAAAAGAAGATATTCAAAATGTTACGGAAGAAACTGAGCATCGTATTACCCCCAATGGAGTTGATAATAGTGTCAGTTCAATTCAAATTGAATGGAAAGATAATAAGTCTGGACAACAATTTAACGATTTACAAAACCAGTATGATACTAAGGTTAAGGAAATTGATAACAAATACCCGGCCCCTCCAATGCCTGCTGCAAATGCATCTCCTGAAGATAAGTTTAAATATAATTTAAAGCTTCAAGAAGTTGCAGGTATTAAGGGTCTTCAAAAATCATTATTGGGTCCATCGCCTACACAAGTAATAAAAAATAGTCTGAATAATAAAAACGGCGGTTTTACGAAAGTCTCTGAAAAGACTGAACCATTGGCTGAAATTAGACAGGCGCACAATTAAAAATGAATAATAATAATGAAATACCAACATGGCTCAAATATTTATTGTTATTAGCGGCAATTTTATCTTTACTCATAACTCTTTTTCAGGTAGTTAACCCAAATCAAATGCATTGGCCGTTGCATTAATAAATTAAGACTTTATGCGTATTGACCTCAATAAACTTTTGACTTTTTAAAAAATCTGATTTAACATTAGTTGCCAGATATTTTATCCATGAAGGAGCAACTTCATGTCGAATATATGAATAAAGGGCCAGCGCATAACCCCACTCTTGTTGACTTAAATAACCTTGCTTACTGTATCCCCACGTATTTAAATTTTTATAAAATATTGCCGAGCAATTCGCATTAAATATACCAATGCCAAAGAAAACTGTTACTAGATCAATTAATCTTTCATCCGGATTTTGCAATCGATTTTCACCCATTATCTTGACATGAGAGAGTTCGTGAGATATCGTTGCTATAAGTTTGTCAGGTGTATCAAGTAAAGATTTTTCTAGCCCTATAAAAAATTTTCATTCTTCATTTTTACCAAGATAAAGACCAGCAGAATAATTTTCATTTTCATATTGCTGCAAAAATAGCGATTGGCCAAAATCATTTTTTGATTCCATTCCTCCTTCTTTGTAAAAATCAATTTGGATGTCTTTTATATTGATTTCCATTTGTTCACATAAAATCGGTAAAATTTCATAGGTAACATGTCGGGATCCATTAAAATTTATCGGAAAAAATTCTTTTTCAGGCAGAAGTATTTTTTTATCCATAAGTTTATTTAAGCCAAATTGATTAATCAACCATATTAAAGCGTTTTCAAGCCATACTCGAGTTTCTTCTTGTATAGGGCAAACATGTTTTTTATTAAATAATGCCATAAGTAAGTTAAGTATTAAATACTTTTCAAATTTTATGCAAGTAAAGGAACAAAATAAATATCAGGTTTTTATTTTTGTCTTACAAGGTTTATGATTATTATGAAGTGCAAAAGACTGCAATAAATTTTTGATTATGTCTTGATTATTTTTCTTAAAAACGAATAATGGTGTACGTTAACAGCACAAAGTAAACTTATATACCATTGGTTAATGATTACTAGCAGCTCACTTATTAATTTATATCTCTAAAAATTGATAAGTTTTTAAATTATATTTTAGCAGTGATTCTTATACTCTTTATCCGGTAAATAGGTCTCACGCTCGGAAGGTTCGGCAAAGATTTTGCCAAACCAAAAGAAGCATTGCAATAAAAAAGCAGTGAACTAGTAGGCATTGCAATACTTCTTTTGCCCTTCGGGTTTGGTAAAGTTTGTCACTCTCTTTGCAGCTTCACCTTCCTTTGTTCGTTGGAGCTTCTATAACCTTCACACCACTTTGTTCATTCCTTTATCTCAGCGACGCTCATGTCCTCGTTCATAGCCCTGTCTGCTTTAATATATGGCACAATAGTCCGTATGAATGCTCTACAATTGTGCACATGTAGTTACGCAGGTGCTTCCGCTACTATATTCACTGGGTCATTTCGCTGCTTCGATATCATTCACTGCAGTCGTGTTCAGGTCACCGCTCCATATAATGTGCGAGCCGGCGCTACCCACTGCGACTGCGGGATAGCAGGTATCGTCTACGGCTCATGCTTCGCCTTACGCTACTACGCGATCCCTTGCTTAGTTCAGACACAACGCCTGTAACACCATCTGACTTGTGTCTTCCGAAGGTGCTCTCTACCGAATTTTAGTTTCCAGAGTCTTTTAATAATGATCCTTTTCAAACAAAAATTCTTCTCTATCGAGCCATCTAGTGGGTGCTCGCCACTGCTTCCGTCATGCTTCCTCCAGCAGTTTTTGCGGCTCGCGGTGCTAGCTTCGATGCCGAAAGTTTTCGGCATGGCTTTGCTTCCTTTGGCTGAAGGCTCTTATACCGGATTTATTAGTAGATATATATTTCAAAAAGATATCGCAAAGATAGTCGGCTGCCACACTCCTATCCACTT
Organism: uncultured Chitinophagaceae bacterium; assembly: GCA_963823975.1. Classification (GTDB taxonomy): domain Bacteria; phylum Bacteroidota; class Bacteroidia; order Chitinophagales; family Chitinophagaceae; genus Ginsengibacter. Next base: position 90,134 of record CAWGNP010000003.1, read on the forward strand.
TCACCGCAAGGAACTACGGCATAAACACAAATAAGCTATGCACAATGCCTTCCTTTATTCCGTTCCTCCTTGTGGTGAAAGCCACGCCTCCTTAGTCAATGCTTTCTTTTTCTTTTTCTATTTTTTGTTTCTCTTTTGGAAATATATACTGGAGCGAGGCAGGTATTAACTTTTATTGAACAGTAATATCATGAGGTGTTGTAACAATGATTTCAGGCTTACCTTTATACTCCTTAACCATTCCGATTACACAGATATTTTTATCATCATAGGTGGATTCAATATCTTTAAAATTACCTTTGTCTTTGGCAAAGATGACTATAGTAAGTGGGGAATTTGGGTAAGGAGCACCAACATTAATGAGTGTTACTTTTTCAAGTGATTTAACTCCATACACTTTTGCGCAAACCGTTACTCGATCACCAATACGTGCTGCTACGGAATCAACTGGCATCGACGTTTGACAGATTGCAATACTGGAGATAAATGCAGCAATCAGTGTTATGAAACTCTTTCTCATATTATCTCTTAAATCGTCTCAAATTAATCTTTTTAATTACCTTATTAAAATAAAAATATTCAAATACAAAGAATTATTACGTACAATAAATTCTAGTAGGTAAATGTTTTCAACCGTACTAAGTTTTTAACTAAATAATTGTTCCTTCATCTTATTTTATAAGACAAATAAATTATATTTGAGTATGCTTGGTTGCTAATCCATTTACCTATTAGTACGTTATAAATCGTAATAAATGGACAAAGAGAAATTGAAATTTTTAGACTTGAAGGCTTTATCGTTTGCAATTTTGACGGCGCCTACAAGTTTATCGGTCATTACTCAAAGTATCGCAAGTCCGGTTGTGTCAAATCTTATGAATGATGATACTTCCGCATATAGACAGCCACAAAAAAGAGTTTTACGCGCAAAGTTGGTATTGAAATTAAATATTTATAATCCGGATAGTAGTTATATGTCGATGCATAGCTCGCATGCATCACATGCATCTCATGCATCATCCTCCCCTTCGCCTGGTCATAGTTCACACTCTTCTCATATGTCGTCCTCCCCGTCATATTCGCCAATAACTACAGCACCCATTATTACGGTTCCAAAAGTTCCTGATTATGTTCCTAGTGAGATGACTAGTCCCAGCTCTTCATATATTCTTGGATCAAGAACACTCTTCCGGGGTTGTACGGGGGCAGATGTTGAAGCACTACAAAGAATGTTAATCAAACTGGGATACGATGTGATATCTACCGGCAATTTTGAGCATACTACAGAAATAGCGGTTAAAAAGTTTCAAGCGGAAAATCAGCTCAAAGTAGATGGCAAAGTTGGTTCGTCTACGTTGATTATTTTACAAAGTAAAATATGAATAGCGAAATCATTGACAATGAATTATTTCTTTTTATTGAGAAAGAAATATATTCAATTGATGTGCTACACAAGTGCTTTTATTGGTATGGTGCGACGTTTAGTGTTGACATACGTAGTCAGTCTGACGCGATATTCTTAGTAACTCTCAGATCGCTATCGGAAAAAGTAGATTTAAAAGCTACTCTTGAAAAAGTTACACGTGATCTTATTGATTTTAAACTTCGAGATATTGTAACTAAAGAAACTAGAACAATCCGAGAGCTAATTATTGCTAAGGCTTTTGCACATTATGATCTTGACGATAACCCAACGACTGAAGTATCGGATCCGGTTGGTTTTGAGCCTAACAAAATATAATGCTTAGAGAACCAAATAAATTTAAATTTTTAAAACTGGCGCAAAAGGCGCTAACAGTTATAACGACATCTATAGGTGTATTATCTCATACTGAAGGGCAATCCATCCAAAATTCATCTCATGCTCTAGATGGCAATTTGTTAGATTATGACAGCGCCCAAAGAAAGAGTGTAAAGCCGAAACTAGTGTTGAAATTAAATCCAAATTTTCCTGAAAAAAGGTTATTGGCTCAACACAGTTCTCATAGCTCGCATAGCTCGCACGTATCTCATTCATCTCACCATTCAAGTTCATCTGGTTATTCTGATGATACATCCGAAGAAAGCGACGGTGGGAAAGTACTTCCGCTAATTGTAGTCGGTGGTGCATTAGCAGTCGGAGGATACCTTTTAGGGAAAAAAAAAGATAATAAAACAAAATAACATTGCGTGGATTTTGTTCAAAAAACAAATAGGCAAAGCAGAAAATTCAATGAGCGTGAATGGTATAATTCGACTACTATTGGCACCTATTTCCTTCTGCCATTTCGTTTTTTTTGGCTTAACGAACAGCGAGAAATTCTCGTCAATGAAATTGGTGATTTTCTGATTGTTGACAACGGGACAGCAGAAAAAATTATTACAAGAAACATACATCCCATTCACGATGAAGAATTGTATGCAGATTTAATAGCAAATTTTTTTATTAGTGAAGAACGGATTCCATCTCTTCTTAATATAATCTCAACAAGATACCGAACCAAAAAATCGTTCATTGACAATTTTACTGCTTTACACATATTTGTTATTTCCCTTCGGTGTGAACATACGTGCCATTATTGCCAAGTTTCGAGAGTTAGTCAGGATAAAAATGCTTTCGATATGAAATCAACTCATATTGACAAAGGCATAGAGTTCATGATGCGATCTCCCAATCAAAATGTGACGATGGAGTTTCAGGGCGGCGAAGCCCTATTAGCCTTTGAAAAAATAATGTATGCGATCGATAGAGCAAAATTACAAGCCGCTATTTATAATAAACATGTTACGTACGTTATTTGTACAAACTTGGCACTTATAACAGATGAAATTTTAGAATATTGTAAAAAAGAAAACGTTTTGATTTCAGCATCACTAGATGGCCCGGCGTATATCCATAATAAGAATAGGCACCGCCCTCAAAATAATAGCTATGAGCTCGCTGTGCAAGGAATTATGAGAAGTCGAGAGGTTCTTGGAGCTGACCGAGTTTCGGCATTGTTAACTGCAACGTCTTTATCTCTTGAGTACCCAATCCAAATAGTTGATGAATATTTTAATCTGGGATTTAAAAATATATTTTTACGTCCCATAAGTCCCTACGGTTTTGCAGTTCATAATGAAAAGAAGAATAAATATGAAACGTCTCGGTTTCTAAATTTTTATAAAATCGCATTAGACAAAATTATAGAGTACAACTTGCAAGGGCATTTTTTTAGGGAAGAATATGCTACTATAATTCTCAAAAAGATTTTAACCCCCTTTCCAGTTGGATATGTGGATTTGCAGTCACCGGCTGGCATGATAAATAATGTAATAGTATTCAATTATGACGGTAACGTCTATGCCAGTGACGAGGCTCGAATGTTGGCTGAAATGAATGATTATACGTTTAGAATCGGTAACCTTGAAACACATAGCTACGAAGAAATATTCTATGGGGAAAAGGCGTTTGAATTTTCTGAAGCATGTACTAACGAATCTCTTCCCGGATGTTCCGAATGCGCCTTTCAAAGTTATTGTGGCGCCGATCCTGTTTTTAATCATGCAACGCAAGGTGACATTTTTGGGTACAGGCCAACAAGTTCTTTCTGCCAGAAAAATATGGAAATTATTCGATATCTTTTTGAGTTAATGGATACTGATAAAACTATTGAACAAATTTTTAGAAGCTGGACAAACTAATGTTGCTAAAAACTCGTGGCATACCAACTAATATTACTCGATCTATTGTCGGCAAGGTCACAAGAGACTGTTCTACCCGGGAGCCTAATCAAATCCTGATTTCCGAAAATGAAGATTTTACATATAGATATATTCGAAGCTATTCTTACAAAGTCCCATATACTAAAGTTAACAAGTAGAATACCGCATATTCATTCCGTACAAACGCTTAACCATTTAACCGAAGGGGACATTATACTTATTAATCCCGACGGTGTCATTAATACTCTGTATCGTGTAAATTCACATCAAAATTTCTTGCTTGCAACAGAACGCTGTAATAGTAACTGTTTAATGTGCTCCCAGCCACCAAAAAATAAAAACGATGTCGCATTTCTTTTTGGCATTTACAAACAACTTATTCCATTAATCCCTAAAGATTGCCCTGAATTAGGAATTACCGGAGGCGAACCAACGCTAATGGGGGAATTGTTTTTTGATCTCCTTAAACTGATTAAAATGGAGGTTCCTGAAACTGAAGTTCATTGTTTGACAAACGGGAGAACATTTGCGTGGAATAATGTCGCTGATAAATTAGGGCGGTTACATTTCGACAGATTAATGGTAGGCATACCCTTGTATTCTGATTTTTATCAAATACATGATTACATTGTTCAATCTAAACATGCCTTTAATCAAACGATGCAAGGCCTTTATAATTTAGCTTGCTATAACCAAAGAATTGAGATTCGAATTGTTCTTCATAAGCAATCGATTCATAGATTAGTAAAACTGGCGAAATACATTTATAAGAATCTCCCTTTTGTTGAACATATCGCTTTCATGGGTCTAGAAAATCAAGGTTACACTCCTTTCAATATTGAAAAGCTTTGGATTGATCCCGTAGAATACATGAGCGTACTAGAGGAAGCAGTCGGATTTTTATCCAACAGACGAATGAATGTGTCCATTTATAATTCACAACTTTGCCTAATGCCAAAGTCTCTCTGGAAATTTAATAAAAAATCGATATCGGACTGGAAGAATATTTACATTACAGAGTGCTCGAAATGTGCCAAGATCAATGAATGTGGGGGATTTTTTGCTTCAAATGAAAATAAGCACAGCAAATATATTAAAGCGTTTGAAATGCAAATCCCAAATTAGTCACATCAAATTTCATTGATGAAGGCTACCGTACTCGTTATAATAGATAATTTCTATTAGGGTTAAATACGCAATTTAATCGGGTCACTATGGAAGAGGAATTTGAATTCACCGGTTCTTATAAAGGACACAATTATTTATTTAAATCGTCCCTATTGATATATCACACAACGCATAAATTTGAAGTGCACATAGAAGATAATAAGTTCATATTCGAACCCGATGAGGAGAAAAATTACCGGGCTATTATGGAGCCGTCCATGATAGAACGTTTAAAAAAGGTCGATGTAGGATTACTTGAAGCAGTCAGTTTTACAATTAAACAAATTGTTACAGGCACCAAATAAGTGTACATGAAAATCCTAGGACTTGTATTATTAAAATCATTATTTAGAACACCATTTACCTATTTAGAACATCCGTAAATGATCTTAATTTGGTTGATAATATCTACAAAAAGTGAATAAAAAAGACTAATAATTTTAGCAATCCGCTTTGATAATTCGTATCTTCAATCAAAGCTTATTACTATGCAATCAACTAAAAACATCGCTATCTGGATACGGGTTTCAACAGAACGCCAAGTTGAGGATGAAAGCCCGGAACATCATGAGAAACGAGCACGATTATATGCTGAAGCAAAGGGTTGGAATGTGATAACGGTTTATCGGTTAGATGCTCTTTCAGGCAAATCAGTCCTTGACTATCCAGAAACAAAGCGGATGCTGAAGGATATTCAAAACGGCACTATTTCAGCGATCATTTTTTCCAAACTTGCCCGCATTGCCCGGAACACCAAAGAACTCTTAGAAATCTCAGAAATATTTCAACAGCACAAAGCCGATTTGATTTCATTGGCCGAGGCGATTGATACCTCCACTCCTGCCGGCCGTTTATTCTTTACCATCATTGCTGCCATGGCACAGTGGGAACGAGAAGAGATTGCAGAACGTGTTGCTGCCTCAGTACCCATACGAGCAAAACTGGGAAAGCCACTTAGGGGGCCAGGCCTCATTTGGCTATAAATGGGAAGGGAAAGAATTCAGATATCGGAACAGGAAGCGCCAGTGCGAAAGCTCCTCTATGAAATCTTTCTCAAGACAAAGCGAAAGAAGGCGACTGCAACTGAATTAAATAATTTAGGATATAGAACACGAAATGGCTCATTATTCAGCGGCACAACAATTGAACGGCTTCTCAAAGACCCAACAGCAAAGGGAACGCGCCGAGCAAACTATACGAAGAGCCGTGGGGAAGGGAAGAATTGGGTAGTTAAACCCCAATCAGAATGGATAGAATTGCCATGCCCTGCAATTGTTGACGAGACACTGTGGAATGATTGTAATACGGTGTTGGCACAGCAGGAACGAAGCGGGTGAAAGTAGGGCCCAGAACAGTCTATTTGCTCGCAGGATACGTCTATTGCACCTGTGGCAGTAAAATGTACGTCTTCTCAGAAAGCCCAGTCTATAAGTGCAAAAAGTGTAAGAGAAAGATTGATGTTGCAGATATTGACGAAATCTATCATGAGCAGCTTAAATCCTTCCTCCTCACTGATTCGGATGTCAGTACCATCAGCGATCAAACAAATGTATAATAGTAGCAAGGGAAGCGCTTCTAAAAGCATCACTAGTGAATATGAAAAGCTCTTAAAAAAGACCGAACAGCAAATGAATCTTCGGATGGATGGGGAACTATCAAAAGAAGAATTTGCCAAATTCTACAAACCTGCGGAACAGCAGTTACGGCAAATAGAATCGCAATTGCCCGAACTTCAAGCAGAAATTGACTTCCTGAAAATCCAATACCTTTCCTCTGATACGATTCTCCACGAAGCAAAAGACCTCTACACCAATTGGTCGAATTTACCATTTGAAGAAAAACGAACTATTGTAGAAACAATTACAGAAAAGATAGTCATCAATACAAATACCATTGATATATCGCTTGCGTATCTTCCCAATCCCTATTCTTCTCTAAATGCTGGAAATAAGGAACGCAACTTCATGGGTTCATAGAGGCAATTAACATAAAGCTTGAAGGAAAATCCAGTGCTACTTTAGCTCTTGAAATAGTAACCTTTCTTTCTTCCATTGGCTGTCTCATCACTTCCAAAACAGTTCTTTTAAATTCAGGTAATTCATCTAAAAACAAAACACCATTGTGCGCCAAAGAAATTTCTCCAGGTTGTGGAATGCCGCCACCGCCAACCAAAGCAACATCAGAAATCGTATGATGCGGAGAGCGAAAAGGTCGTTTGGAAATAAGTGTTGCATTCTCAGGAAGCTTTCCAGCCACGCTATGAATTTTAGTTGTCTCCAATGCTTCCTGCAAAGTGAGCGGAGGAAGTATAGTTGGCAAACGCTTTGCCAGCATGGTTTTGCCGGCACCGGGCGGCCCGATCAAAATTGCATTATGCCCGCCGGCTGCTGCTATTTCCAAAGCCCGCTTTATATTTTCCTGGCCTTTTACATCGCAAAAATCTATTTCAAAATCACTTTGAGCATTCGCAAATTCTTCACGTGTATTTACAACAACCGTGTTTTAAAGAATTTTCATCAATAAAAAAATCAATCACTTCATTAATGTGGCTTACACCATACACATTTAAGGTTGTTTACCATTGCCGCTTCTCTTGCATTTTCCTTAGGCAGAATCAAATCCTTTAAAATTTTCTTTTCGTGCCTGTATGGCAATTGGCAGTGCCCCTTTAATAGGGCGGATAGCGCCATCCAGACTTAGCTCGCCCATAATCACATATTCAGCAATCTTTTCAGGATTTTCAATTTGCTCACTTGCAGCAAGCGTTGCTATGGCAATTGGCAAGATCGAAAGCAGTCCCGCTTTTCCTGATATCAGCAGGAGCAAGATTAATAACAACTTTTATTCTTGGATAATAATAACCCATTGGTTTTGATAGCGCTTTCTACTCGTTCCACACTTTCTTTTACTGCATTATCTGCGAGGCCAACAATGGAAGTGAATTTTCCCTGAACTAACATTCACTTCAATCGTAATAGTAATAGCTTCCACCCCATAAACAGCGCTGCCAAACGTTTTAACTAACATCTGAAATAAAAATGAATTTATTACAGCGTTGTTTTCGAATTTAAATAACGCACAGAAGTTTTATAGGTTCTCCAGCAGCTCAATTACTTTTTCTCTTTTTAAAATCAAATAACCAATCCTGTCGTTACTAATTCCATCTTTCAAATTATAATTGAATTTCAACTGATCATTTACAATACCTGTTTCAAAGTATTTAAATTTTATGTTGGAATATTTTTTAAGTGCTTCACCAATTTCATATAAATGAGTTGAAAGGATGAATAACGAACTTTTAATTTTAATCAGCCCTTCGATAACGGTGGTGCTGCATTTCATTGCGTCCTGCACATTCGTTCCTTTAAAAAGCTCATCAATGAGGATCAGCCATTTTCTGCCATCATTAATTTTTATAATTGTGTTTTTTATTCTTTTTACTTCATTATAAAAAATAACTTTCACCTTTTATTACATTGTCTTCTACGTTGATATTACTCAACAGCCCATCAAACAAAGTAAGATGCATTTGGCTGGCTGGAACACCCATACCAATGTGCGCAAGAAAAACTGCGCTGCCGACAGCTTTTATGAAAGTGCTTTTGCCGCCCATATTTGCACCGGTTAAAAAAATAAAATTGTTATTCTCCGTCAATTCAATATCATAAGCAACAGGATCTTTAATAAAATATGGTATAAGTTTTTTATGGAGAGTTGAGGCTTTTGTGAGGTGCAAAATGGGGAAATACAAGCTGATATTCTTTCGTTGCGATCGCCATTCCATACCATGCATCCAACTGGAATATATGTCGATCAGTTCATAAAAATTTTGCTTGAAATGATACCGTATAAAATGCGCAAGAGAAAGCATTTCCGAAATGGATAAGTTCACTTGCTTTTTGTTTTGAAGAAACAATTTGAAACTGTTGCTTATCCATTAATGACTTCTGCTTTATACAAAATTTCTTTAAGGTTTTGTGGAGCTGTATCATTCAGGAAAACGGAGATAATTTTCTGCATGCCTTTTATAAAATCAAATGCATGACCCACAGAATATTTTACCAATGAATAATCCGGACCATGAAAAATTTTATAAAAATAGGCGGATGAAATAGTAGGCTTGAAGGGAATCTGGTCAATAGTGCTTTCATAAAATTTATGTAATCACCATTACAGATGCCATTGCTGATGGTTAACGGCCAGTCATCTTTTTTTTCAAGAATGAGCTGTAATGTTTTTTGAACGTTTTGTATTGCCTCAATATCTTTTAAAGAACTACTGAAAATTTCACGAAGCTTTTCCCTGCCACCAACTGTGCGTGTAAAATCAAGCTTATGAAAAAGTGAATATTCTTCGTCATGCTGAAAGACTGCAAGATCATTAAGTGTAGTTTTATCAGTTTCCATTCTTAGTTAATTTCGTATGTGTCTTTCTGTTATACCTATTTAAATTGCAATCGATGTCCTTTTACTAGATTCATTAAAGGAGTGTTTTCCATAATTATCTTCATTTACATACACAATGTTGCCATTTACAAAAGTATCGTGTAATTGCGGCAGGAAATATGTAACCTTCCAAGGGGACTCCATCCGCATTTATATAAAATATTTTCTTTTGTTACTGTTGTTGATGTGTTCAAATCAACCACAACAAGATCAGCAAAATATCCTTCCCGAATATAGCCCCGATTCTCAATTTTAAAACAGTCTGCAACAGCATGGCTCATCTTTTCAGCAATTTTTTCCAATGATATTTTACCTTGTTTATAATATTCAACATCAATAATAATGAATGTTGCACCAAAGGCAAACCTGAATGTGCATTCTCATAAGGCGGTTGCTTTTCTTCCAATGTATGCGGTGCATGATCAGTTGCAATTACATCAAACGTGTCATCCAGCAAGGCTTTCCAAAGCGCATCTTTATTTTTTGCATGATTTTATTGCAGGATTGCATTTTATTAGATAACCAAATCTTTCATAATCATCAGCAGTAAAATGCAAGATGATGCACACAAACTTCTGCTGTTATCTTTTTTTCTTTTAAAGGAATAATATTAGTAAATAATTGTAATTCTTTTTCTGTAGAAATATGTAAAATATGAACCGGCTGTCATATTTTTTTGCAATGAGCAACTGCATAAGAAGATGATTGATAACAGGCATTCTTCATTTCTTATCAATGGATGATCAGATGGCTGAAGATTATCGTTTTTCGCTTTTTAGATTTTTCATAATTTTCTTTTATAATTTTTTCATCTTCGCAATGCGTTGCAATCAACAACTCACTTTCACTAAAAATTTTATTGAGAGCTGCTTCATTATCCACCAACATATTGCCGGTGCTGGAACCCATAAAAATTTTTACACCACAAATATCTTTTTTCTTTTCATTCATTCTCAAAACTTCATCAGCATTGTTATTGCTGGTTCCCATAAAAAAAGAATAATTAGCAAGAGAAGTTGCTTGCTGCAATAGTATATTTATCTTCCAGTAATTCTTCTGTTAAGTGCATTGGGTATTGTGTTTGGCATTTCCATAAAACTGTGTAACACCGCCTGCAACAGCCGCTTTGCTTTCTGTGTAAATAGTTGCTTTATGTGTTAAACCCGGTTCTCGAAAATGAACCTGGTCATCAATAACTCCGGGCAATAAATATTTTCCTTCACCATTTATTTCATTACTTTTTCTTTTACATTAATATTTTTTCAATTTTTTCAATAGCCTTTTTTAGTATAAAACATCTTGCGTCTATTATTGTGCCTTCATTAACAACAGATATATTTTTAAAAAGATATTTTTGCATATCTTGAAATTAAATAATTAAGAACCAAAACCCAATGCAAATTATTAAAAGGCTATTCTGCTGCTCATTTTTATTCTTCCGCTATACATTCTTCAGCTCAAACGACTTACATTCCTCAAGGCTCAAAAGAATATGATTTTATTGACAGGCTGGAAATAAAACTATGGCAATAATACCAATCTTAATTTTTCAACTTTAAAACCTTACAGCCGGAAAGCAATTGTTAAAGAAGCTGAATATATTGACAGTGCAAGAATGACTTATAACAGATTCGCTACAGGTAATATAATAAATATGGACAGGTCTTGATCTTACTAAAGTTGATGAGTATAATCTTCATAGCTTCTTATGGATAATCTGAATGGGTAACAGTCCGCAAGGAAAGTTTTGAAAGTAAAAAGCCTATTCTCAAAAGTTTTTATAAAACTAAAGCCAAATCTTTTAGAGGTAAATAGCAAAGATTTTTTTCTTGCCGTTAACCCGATTATATATTACGAGCAAGGATAAGGAAAGTAGTAATAGTGAAAATATTTTTTATAATAACAGCGGCCTGACTGCACGAGGAATGATTGCCAATAAGATTGGCTTTTCTACAACTATAACTGATAACCAGGAAAGAGGTCCATTGTTTTTTCAGAACCAGTGTGAATGAATTTCATGCAGTGCCGGGAGTTGGCTTTTACAAGCCATTTAAAACAACAGCCTATGATTATTTTGATGCGAGAGGTTATATAACTTTTAATGTAGCAAAATACATTGATGTGCAATATGGATATGATAAAAATTTTATTGGCGATGGCTACCGAAGTCTATTTCTAAGTGATTATGCGAACAGTTATCTTTTTCTTAAGATCAATACAAGAATATGGAAACTCAATTATGAAAATATTTTTATGGAACTGATGCCGCAGTTCATAAAAAATGGTGATAGTTTACTTGAACAGAAAATATGTGGCGATTCATCATTTAAGTATGAACGTTACAAAATGGCTAAACATTGGCTTATTTGAAAGCATCACTTTTGCAAGACGGCAATCATTTTGATTTCGAATATTTAAACCCGATAATATTTTTGAGATATGTGGAAGGAAACGTTGGCAGTCCTGATAAAGCAAATGTCGGGTTTGATTTTAAAGCAAATTTTGCACATCATTTTCAAACGTATGGCCAGTTTTTACTTGATGAATTTATTGCCAAAGAAGTTCTAAAAAATAATGGTTACTGGGCAAACAAATATGGCTACCAAGTCGGTATAAAGTATGTGGATGCATTGAATATCAAAAACCTTGATCTTCAATTTGAAAGTAACAGAGTAAGACCATTCGTGTATGAACATAATGATACTTATGGAAATTATACACATTATAATCAACCGCTGGCCCACCCGTTGGGCGCAGGCTTCCAGGAGTTTATTGGCATATTGAAATATCAACCGGCGGCTAAATGGTATATTAATGCGAGAGCTATTTATTATTACCAGGGCCTTGATTCTGCAGGGCAAAATTTTGGGTCAAACCCTTTTGAATTATATACAACGCGAACAAGAGATTATGGCTTTTTTGTAGGTTCGGGTGATAAAGTAAAAGTGTTCAACGGCTCATTCGTCCTTTCTTATGAGCTGCGGGAAAATCTTTTCATCGAAGGCTCTCTATTATATAGAAAATCTACTGCCGCAAGCGGTATTAATTCGGGAAATAGTACGCTGTTTGAATTAGGCGTAAGATGGAATGCTGCACGAAGAGATTATGATTACTAAATGATTGTAAACATATACAGGGTAACTGTTATGATGCAAACGTTTTAATGCTCACTGGTGCTGTGCCGCTGAATGGCTCACTTGCTGAATAAGGCTTAACAGCTGATAGCACCAAATATTATTCTACCGTTAATGAAAAAGTTACCATTTTAGCATTGATCTTATCTATTACATTTGAATACCGAAGATCTGGATCCCGGCTGTGAAGATTGCTAAGACCGCTGCTGAGTTTTATTTCGGGCGAAAGAACAAAGTAGGAAAAATAGATATGAAAGCCAAGGCCCACTTCTACACTAAAATCGAACGGCTTCAGCTTTACAAGATCCTCGGCCTTACGTGCAGTTGCATTGCTTGCAAGATCATAATCAAACTTGCCGCCGGCGATAGTATAAACCTTGAAGTTATCAATGCGGTCGCTGCTGAAAGCAAACTGGAAGGGAAAACTCAACGTTATAGATTGCACTTTCTTTTCTACGTTCGAATCCTCAGTATAATTTTCTTTGTACAAAAATGATTCTTCTGAAAATGTAAGATCGAGTGGATGAACACGAAGATCGAAGTGATCGCTCATGCGAAGATTCACGAGCCATGCAAGGTTCACACCTGTACTGTTAACACTCTCCACATCCTTGATGGTATCATATTGAAGAAAGCGGGGATGGAGTGTAAAATTGAAATGCGACTTATTATAGCCGAGGTTGATGCCAAAATGATAGGGCTTATCATCATGGCTTTCCTGGTTGATGTTATCGCGCAGCTGTGCAACAGATGCAGTAGTACAAAACACGATTGATAATAGCGATAAAGCTATTTGTCGCCGCAATAAATAGTGCATATTCCTAAACTCAATGTTTTGTAAAAACTCTTTCTATACTGTAGCTTATTTAAAATGTTAATGAATGCTTTTTTTTCCGGAAACTGCTGAACAGAATTGTTTAAATACTGATAAGCGCTTTTATTTTTTGAAATTATGGTTCCGATTTTAGGAGTAATATATTTCAAATAAAAATTATAAAACTGTTTTATTATTGGTGTTGAAGGTCTCGAAAATTCAAGAACAACAAGTCTTCCGCCGGGTTTTAATACTCTGTAAATTTCCGAAAGTCCTTTCTCAAGGTTTTCAAAATTTCTTACTCCAAACGCCACTGTTACTGCATCAAACGAATTATCATCAAACAAAATTGCTTCACTATCTCCTTTTATCAAACTTATTTTTTTGCTTAGATGCAGATCATTAATTTTTTTTTCACCAAGCTTAAGCATTCCATTGCTTATATCAATTCCGGTAATGTTATCGGGTTTTAAGATTTTATAGCTTGCTATCGCAAAATCGCCGGTACCCGTCGCAACATCGAGAAGCCTTTTTGGCTGCAATTGAGCAAGCTGTTTTATTGCTTTTTTCCGCCATCTTATATCTATACCTGCACTCAAAAACCGGTTGAGAAAGTCATAGCGAAAAGCAATATTATCAAACATGTTGGCAACTTGCTGCTTTTTACTTTCACCTGATTCGGCGTAAGGAACTACTCTGTCGTGCCCATAACTGCTCATTGCATCAAAGATAGTTTTTTGACTTTATAACGTCGGTTGATATCAATTCTTTCACTTTTATTTTAGAAATTTCTTTACAAAAGCAGCGTCTTTTTCTTACTGTATATTGCAAATGAAATGCATATCAAAAAAGCTCAATACCTTATCAGCAGCCCATCTTACGATAAATGCCCTTTGCCCGACAGGCCAGAGTACGCGTTTATTGGCAGAAGTAATGTGGGCAAATCTTCTTTAATAAATATGCTTTGCAATAATGATAAACTTGCGAAAACTTCCAATTCGCCAGGTAAAACACAAATGATCAATCACTTTGAAATCACCAGTGTTGCTAATCAGGGCGAAGGCAAACAAAGCAAATGGTATTTGGTTGACCTGCCTGGCTACGGTTTTGCCAAAATATCACAAAGTAGCAGGAGAAAGTGGGAGCAAATGATAGAAAATTATCTAAGAAAAAGGACATCACTTACAAATGTTTTTGTGCTGATAGATTCACGCCACACACCTCAAAAGCTTGACCTTGATTTTATAAAAAAGCTGGTGATGTGGCAAATACCGCATACAATTATTTTTACAAAAGCTGATAAAGAGAAGCAGGCAATAGTGAGTAAAAATGTAAAGCTGTTTCTGGAAGCCTTAAGACAAACCCAGCAATTTCTGCCGCAACATTTTATAACTAGCTCACTCAAAAAAACCGGAAGGCATAAAGTGTTGGAACTAATAGAAGAGATGAACACAGATGCAACTAGTTCAACAGCTTGAAGATATTTTTATTGAAAAAATTAATCAGTTTACAATCTTATTTGCACAACTGCTGCTGGCAAAGGCTTCCGGCTTGGCTTTGAAGGCAAAGCCCATTCCTAATATATAGCCCATTGCTTCCCGCAGCGCTTCATTGCTTTTAAAATTCGGATTAGTATTAATATCTGCATGTACCTCCATATCTACATCATACACGGTAAAAAGATCGCAAAGTTCATATGCAATTTCAATGCTTCTTGCTACTTCAACAAGCATGCGTTCTTTGATGCTATAAACCTGTTTCGTTTTGTCATTTTGAATAAACATAAAGCCACCACGCCCTTCGCGCAGAAAAACAATAACGGTTGCAAATTCGGTGTCGCTGCCTTTTACCTGGCTGTCAGTGCCAATGCAAACTTTTAATTTGTTGCCTGCTTCTGTTTCTTTTTGAATGGCTGATTCTACTGCACTTTTAATGGGAAGGTCAATTATGTCTCCATTGAATTTTCTCCAATACATAAATTAAGGTTTTTTAAAGTTACCGAAATTTCTGTCTCAAAAATCCAGGATATTTTTTAATAATAATTATTTAATCAACTTTTAGTTTGTAGCATAACAGTTAGCCTGTAAACGGGATTATATAAATAAAAAAGGGCCAGCCCCTAACGCTGACCCTTAACTTACACATGAATCTACCTTACAGTTTTACAATTCTTTCTGTTAACCTCTGATTTAGACTTAACATTTCTACAAGATAAATTCCGTTAGGGCTTGTGTTTATGTTTATTGAATTAATACCTGATGTGCCTGTGCCTTGATTTAATATTCTTCCGCTCATATCTGCTATTCTATATTCATAATTTTCACTGGCATTTATTGTTAACAGGTCATGTACCAGTGTTGATACGATAAATATTTTTTTTGCTTCATTATTTGTAAGCAAAACAACATTTGAATACATTGCCTGATCCGTGACAGACACAGCTTTCAAACGATAATAACTATTGTCATTTCCTGGTGTACAAGTATAGTTAAGCGAACTCTTATTTAACGAAGTAAGCGTTGTAAATGTTGTGCCGTTTGAAGATTTTTCTAAAATTAAACTGCTTAATGAATCGCTTGAAATAATGTTCCAGCTTAGCACATCCTTATTATTAACAATTTTGCCATCCAGCTTTACTTCTTTTATTGGTGTAACAAACAGAGGCCTGTAATTTCCTGAAATATTGTACGAACCAAGGCTTCCATAATTACTTGTGTAATTGTTTCCTGCGCCTTCTATCATAAAGTAGTAATCACCGGCTTCAAGTACTGTATCAATTGATACATTTAAAATATCAACAGGATCATAAACTTTTATTACCTGAGCTTGCGCATTCATTAATTCTACTTTTACATCAAGATCTGCACCCTCATTATTAGCGCCTACTGAATAAGGATTTGCATCGAGATGTATTTGCCCTGCTTCAGGAAGAGTGATTTTGAAAGCATCTTTATCAGTGTTTGTAGTAATGATGCCGCTATCAGCAAATAGTTGGTTATTAATATTTAATAAAGTTGGATTTGTATTAGGATTATCGCTATGATCATCAAGCCTGTATGTAAATCCATTTTGCGATGTAATAATTGATAAGGCATCCTGGTCTGCAGCGCATCCATAAGGCGTTGGGCCATTATACCACCCCGATAAATTTTCGTAGTAACTATCACCCATAATTGGTGCCCAACCAGTCTGACCACTTCCTACACCTTCGTTATAAACTGTCAATAAATTGCAGGTACTATCGTAAGTTGATTGATGCGAAAGGCCTACCGTATGGCCGCTTTCATGCGTACAGCATTCTGCAATCATCTTTGTATTGTATGGCCCCAGCCTGTCAGGAAATACAAAGCCTGGTGTGTCATCTCCCCAAATAAATGAGCCTGTATAAGATACTCCGCCAACACCAGTATACCAGCCGCTTGTAGGAGTAATAATGATACGCACTCTTTGAGCGAGAGGAGCTGCTAAAAATACAGTGGAATCTGTTGTTATATCTATATTAAAAGGTCTAAAATCTTCTGAGACACGATTGAACACTTCAATGATTTGTGGATCTGTAAGGCCGGAAGGCGCACAGTCAATAGGATCTCCGCCATTCCACGATGATGACTGAACATATTGGCCATCAAAATCAAGAAATATAGTGGCTTGTGCTGTTGGCAAGCTGCTCAACATCGGCAGACACAGAGCCTTGATTGAAAGCAAAGTGAGTATTAAAAGTAAACAAGTTAATTTTTTCATGGCTTAGGGATTTTTTTGCCTTAAAAAATTTTGTGTTCGATAGATGCATATTGAGTATGCGGGAATTAATAGTCCTGTATTAAATCTGTTGTTCTTATTTTATTAAATGAATAATTTCCTTCGTTATCTTTTTTCAATTCATACCCATCAGCATATTGCTCATTGATGATTCGACCAACATACGTGATAGTATTATCATCATTCACTCTTCTTGAAATAGAGAGCAAAGCATTGTGCAGTGCAGGAGATTTTATAATTACGCTTGAAAGATTATTATATTTTTTTATTGAAGAATATACAATACCTGTAAAAGAGAAATTATCATTCAGTTTTAACGCTATGGATGTTCCTTGTTTAGCACTAAACGCTTTATTGAGTTCGGAAACTGGTGTAGCAATTTTTTGGGAAAAGCCACCGAACAGATCGGGTCTTAATATTCTTGAAGATTGCGCATGGCTGTAATTAGCGCAGCTTATAAATGCAATGAGTACAAAAATTTTGGATAGGATTTTCATGTATTGAATCTTTATAAATTGGATATCAGATAATCTATAAACGGACAATCCGTATAAAAATTATACAGTCATTAAAAAAAATCCTATAACTATGAAAAAGTAGAAAAGTAGTTTGCAAAATTTTAATACTGCCCGGTACTTAGTAAAACGAGCGTACAAGCTTCCTGCGGCTGAATACCGTTCTTCTCAGCAAGAGTAGCCAGTTCATAATTTTCAGCGCCCGGATTAAAAATTATGCGTTTTGGATGAAGGGAAAGTATGTAATTATAATATTGTTTCTGGTTGGTTGCATTTAAATACAATGTAACAGTGTCAAGGCTTCCAACATCTTTCTGTGCATTACCAATTTCAATATCACCAATTTTACCAATGCGTTTTCCAATAGCAATAACTTCATGACCTTTTGCCTGTAATTGCTTTACTGCAAGATGGCTGTAACGTCCCGGATTTAGTGATGCGCCTAAAACCAATGTTTTTTTATTTGCCACTTGAATGAATTAATAGCTTAAAAATTTTGTTTTCAATTCTTGTGTCGGAATCATGCATTCATCTTTCTTGCCAAACCATTTATACCTGTTCTTTGAAATAAAATTATATACACTATCACGTATAAATTTGGGAACAATCATAAACATATAAAGCAATGGCCATAAGCCTTTCAGCTTTCTTGCTATTCTTAAAGCAGCAGTTGATCTTTCATACACAACATTATTTTCTATAAGAATAAATGAACTGCCATCTATAGTAAAATGTAAATCGCTTAAAAGTTTTTTTGCCTCAGAAGATTGCAACGAGGCAAACATAAACTGGTTATTCCTGTCGTGTTTTATTATAAACTGAACCGCGCCATTGCAAAGATTGCATATGCCATCAAACAATATAACAGAGTTCAATTTCATAACACAAAATTACTAAAACTCTTTGCCATGCGTTGCGCTAATCATTGCTCTGATAACAATAGGAAAGTGACTGATTGTTCTAATAAAGATGTTTGTTAGACGCTCTTTGCCAAATAACTTTTGGATAAACCGTCCGACGATCAATCGCTTTCCAAAGGCTTTATGCCACTCGCTTTCATACATTTTCTCCATGTGCATTCTTGTTATCTTCTTTTGCAAAAAAAACTCAATATGCTTTGATGCAATCTTTGAAGAATGTAACGCCATGCTCATGCCATTTCCGCATAGCGGGGTTATCATTCCTGCAGCATCGCCGAGCATGAGGATATGATTTTCTATCGTGCTTTTTTTGTCGAAGTTTATTTGAGAAATAACAACCGGCTCATTGAAAACAAACTCTGATCCCGTAAAAATTTTTTTTAGGTGAACATTTTTATACAAAATATTTTTCTCCAACTGTTTTATAGAATTGTTACACTTTTTCAAATTTTCCGCAGTAGTTAAATAGCAAAGACAATAATTGTGATTCTCGATTTTTGATATGCCACAATACCCATTTTCAAAATTGTGCAATGCAATGGTATCAACAGGATGGTTCGCTTTGATATGATATTTTACTCCAATATAATTATTAAGTTTATCAGGCTTTTTTTCAATAAAAGATCTTGACCATTTTATATCAAGATTACTTTTTTTTCCAAAGCTTGCAATAACCACTTTGGACAGGTTATATCCTTTCGTATGTCTTAATGTAAACAACTCATCATTAAAATTCAGGTCAGTAACTTTTGTTTCTTCTGCTACATAAACATTGAAAATGCTTGCAACTTTTTTTAATTCATTATCTATGCAATAACGGCTTATACCAAACCCGCCTAGATCAAGTTTTCCGTGTATAGCATAACCGTTTGGCGATGAAACGATGAGCTTGTTTATTTCTGCAACATTAAAATTTGAAAGTTTTAATCCAAGTTCTTGCTCAATAAACTTTCTGCTTTCGTTGCTTATATATTCGCCGCAAACCTTGTGGAATGGGTATTTTTCCTTTTCAAGCAAAATAATTTTAAAATTTTTTTTCGCTAATAAGATAGCGAGAGAAAGGCCGGCAAGTCCTCCGCCAATGATTGCAACGTCGTATACATCGTTTCCTTCCTTGTGTTGGCTCATTGCGTTTTCACTTAACTATTTTGCACAATTATTAAAAAGCGAAAAGCCCATTTCCATTGAATAGAAAAAGATGTGATACTAGCGATGCTCAATAAATTTTTCCATTCGTTTTTTTTAAAGCTTCTTAAAATAGAAAGAGGCGCATCATTTTTTACAAGGTAAGATGATGAGAAAAGTTTTGTAGCAAATTTTATAAAGTTATATGCTACAAAATGCCGGTGAAGATCATTTATAAAAAAGCCAATGGAAGAATTTGACTTCATCCATTGCAACATATTTATAAGTTCCTCATCAGAAAAGTGGTGACAGAAAAGTGAAGAAAAAATAATGTCCGGCTTGATTGTTTCAAAATTAATGAGCCTATAATCTGATACAATAAAATGTACTTTATATAATGCTGAATTTTCTTTTGCAAAGCTTATGCAATCTGCATTTATATCGATTCCTGTAAACGTTGCATCAATATTATTTTGCTTACAAAATTTTTGTAATGCATAAAGATTATCACCTCCACCACAACCAATTTCACAAACACTGATGTGTTTCCTGGCTTGTAAAATTTTTTTGAAGCCTTCTACGGTAATAGCATGGCCACCAAGATAAGTATTGATGAAATTGAGTTCCCGCATATTGTTGGCAATATCTTTGAAAGGAATGGTATTGCTATCGAGCAACTCTTTTTTATCAGAGCGTTTACTATAATTCATCAGATAGTGTAAATGTCTCTAGTGTAAGCCCAGGGCCGAATGCAGCTCCAAAAATGTTTGATCTCTTCTCTCTTTTTTGTTGAAGAGAATCCATAATTTCCTTCAACACAAAAAGTATAGTGGGTGATGACATGTTCCCATAACTCTTTAAAATATTATACGAATGTTTTAAATCATCGCTGGTAATAGAAATACTTTTTTCAATAGCATTCAAAATTCTTTTTCCGCCAGGATGTAAGCACCAATCTGTAATATTTTCTTTTTTAATGCCAGAATAATCCAGTGCATTCGTAAGGAGCGCATTAAAGTCTTCTTCAATAAGATCGGGAATATAGCCGGATAGAGTCATCAAAAAACCGGAAGAAGAAAGCTGCCAGCTCATATCTTCCTTGCCTTTAAAAGCCACTTCGCTATAAAAGTTTTTTATATAAATTCCTTCTTGTTGAAAATTATCGTGAGTAACTAAAACTGCCGCCGAGCCATCACCGAATAAAAGGCTTGAAGCGATATTATCAACCGTTTGTTCCTTTTGAAAATGAAGCGTACAAAGTTCTGTGCACACCACTAATACTTTTGCATTGGCATCATTTTTACAAAAGGCATCTGCAAGTTTCAATGCATGGATAGCGGCATAGCAGCCCATAAAATTTACAGACGTTCGGAAAATTTTTGGAGATAAATTCATTTCCTCCATAATCATCAAATCCAACCCTGGTGCACTTAAGCCCGTACAGCTCACCGTTATAAGATGTGTAATGTCACTTTTATCAAGTATATTATCAACACATTTTTCAATTGCATTTATTGATAATGGAGGCGCCGTTTTGTTAAACCATTTCATGCGCAATTCCAAATTCGGAAAAGGTTCAAGATTTTCTGTTGCCGGATACAGTTGCCATTCGCTTGCATTCAAGCTATAATCAGGAATTACAGAATATCTTGTTTCAATAGCGCTTTGGTTGTATAAAAATTTAAGCTTGCGCTTATCAATTTCATTCATGGCATTTACGTTCTGCATGAAGGAAAGAATATTTTTTTGCTCATGCCTGAAGGCCGGTACAGCCGTCGCTATGGAAACTATTTTACTCAATGATATGCTTTATTAAAAGTGTAATAAAACCAAAATTTGTACAAACGGAAGCAAGCAAATTCATTCGCATAGTATTACTGAAGTTTGCTTCTCTCTTATCTTTTAAAACTTTTTTGAACCATACAAAAAAATAAACGATAACAGGTGCCATAAAGATTTGTAAAAGGAGAAATTCTTTCATTTTGTTTGTTAAAAAAAAATGCATTGCAAGGGCAGAGAATGCAAGCGCATATACAATGCCAGTAAAAATAAATGTGCCTGCATATCCTAATTGATAACTGATTGTTTTTACTCCATCACGAATATCTTCATCATGCTGATAAATTTGCGTGAGCGGATAAAAACCGCCAATTAAAAGGCTCGCTGCCAACATAGCTATAACGGGAATATGCATACTAAGGTTGCGATTGCATGAATAATACACTAAAAAAAATGTAAATGCTCCCTGAAAAATGACAACGGTCAAATAACCGGTCAAAGGAAACTTTTTAAGTCTTATTTTTCTATAACTATAAGCTCTTGATGCGAGTATATAAAGCAAAATTCCCAAAGCGAAAAAAGGAGTTATAAAAAAGCCTGACACCACAGCAATAACATCCATGCAAACCGTAACAACAAACAATTGGCTGGTAGGCTGCAATGGATTTTTTACTCCGCCAATAGAGGTTTGATCTCTGTCCATATAACTATTGTAGCCATTGCTTGCAGGATATACCAATGCATGAAGAATAAAAAATACAATCACTGCATTTCGCCAGTTGATATATTGCACCTGGCTTAATGCAAAAAAATACACTGGCATTAAAAAAAATGAAAAATGAAAACGCAATAATTGCAGTGTGGAACGTAAAGATGTATTCACTATTAAATGTAAGTGAATTTAATATAGCGAATCCAATAGAACAGCTTTTTAAAAAATCAAACTATATAGATTTGTTATACCAGCATTGTTACAGGATTTTCCATAAATTTTTTGAACGTTTGCAAAAAAGCAGCGCCCACAGCGCCGTCTATGCTTCTATGATCGCAACTTAAAGTTACTTTCATAACGTTAGAAACACTAAACGCATCTCCCTTTTTAACCACTATTTCTTTTATTCTGCCTACAGCAAGTATAGCACTGTCAGGCGGATTAATAATTGCAGTAAAGTCTTCAATATCCATCATCCCAAGATTAGAAATCGTAAATGTGTTTCCACTGAATTCGTCGGGTTGAAGTTTTTTATTTCTTGCCTTATCATATAATCCTTTTGCATCAGAAGCTATCTGTGATAATGATTTCTGATCAGCAAAACGTATAACCGGAACAATCAATCCCTCCGGCATAGCTACGGCAGAGCCAATATGTATGTGTTTATTTTGTCTTATAAATTCGCCCATCCAGCTGCTATTTACTGCAGGATGCTGGCGCAAAGCCATAGCGCAGGCTTTGATTATCATGTCATTGAAAGAAATTTTTACAGGACTCACTTCATTTATGGCTTGCCTTGCGCTCATAGCAATATCCATGTTTATTTCCATCGTTAAATAAAAATGGGGAGCATTGAACATACTTTCACCAAGCCTTCTCGCTATGGTTTTGCGCATTTGTGTATTAGGAATATCTTCATGGCTTTCCTTTCCTGTTTGCTCAAAAGCCTGAACCGGTTTGGCTGGTTGCTCAACTTTTTTGATTTCCTCCTGAGGCTGCGCCAATGAAGGCTTGTAGGCATCTACATCTTTCTTAATAATTCTGCCTCCATCTCCGCTGCCTTGTATTTTTGAGAGATCAATTCCTTTATCTGCGGCCAGCTTTTTTGCAAGCGGTGAGGCTTTTATCCTTCCATTTACAGAAGGCTGATAGGTTTCTTCTTTTTCTACCTGCTCAGCATTTCTTTCTTCCTGGCTTTCCTGTTTATTAGCTACAGGTGCGGCGCTGCTATTATTTTTTTCGCTACTTATAAAAGCGTTTATATCAGTTCCTGCTTTGCCCACTATCGCAATGATCTCATTTACTTTGGCAGCTTTGCCTGCTTCCACACCTACATATAAAAGTGTTCCTTCTTCATAGCTTACAACATCCATGGTTGCTTTATCCGTTTCCACTTCGGCCAGCACATCATCGCTTTTTACTTTGTCACCCACTTTTTTGTTCCATTGTACGATTTTCCCTTCTGTCATTGTATCGCTCAAAAGCGGCATCCGTATTACCTTTGCGTCCTTTGAAAGCTCTGCTGCGGGCTTGTTCTCAGCGGGTTTATCTTCTAGTATTGTATTTTCTTTTTTAACGGTATCATCTTTTTTCTCAGTGCTTTTTACATCGCCATTTAGAAGTGATTTATAATCTTCCCCTTCTTTGCCAACAATTGCTATAATATCGTTCACCTTTGCAGCCTTTCCTGCATCTACACCAATATATAATAATGTTCCTTCTTCATAGCCCACCACTTCCATAGTTGCCTTATCCGTTTCTACTTCGGCAATGACATCGTCACTCTTTACTTTATCGCCTACTTTCTTATTCCATTGAATTATTTTCCCTTCCGTCATTGTATCGCTAAGAAGCGGCATCCTTATCACTTTCGCCATAAATATTATGAGTTTTTAAAAAAATCGAGTGGTGAAATTAGTGCAAAATCAGCAAAAGAATTTTTGATAGAATATTCCCTTTACTAAGTAAAACTATGCGATCTTACCGCTACGAAAATTTCAATTATTTAACCATTCTATTTCACCAAAATTAAAGCTTCTTTCAATCGCATCACGGGTTATAAGTTTTCCGCTTTGAGAGACTTGAACAATCGTTGTTTCAAACTGGATTGATCCGTTTTTCAATTTTACCGTTTGATTTTTGCGAAACAAGTAATCGTTATATTTTTGAAGCAATTCAATAAATCCTCCAGATTGAAGCAAATCAATTTTTTGGAAAAAAATTTCCTGTAACTCTTTTGCAAGAGCAATAACATCATAGCTTTTACCGGATACTAGCTTCAATGAAGTAGCGCACAAATTATCTTCTTTAAATGCATCCTGGTTTACATTAATTCCAATGCCTATAACAGCCCACTGCCATAAATTACCTCTAATAACATTTTCTATTAAAATACCTCCTGCCTTACTGTCACCAATAAAAATATCATTGGGCCATTTAATGGTTACATGTTCTTTGGCGTAGTTTAAAACAAATTCCAGGCAACCGACCGCAGATGCCACGCTAAGTGGAAACTGCTGATGAATAGGCTGCCATTGCATTTCAGCCATCATGCTCATCATTATATTTTCGCCCTTGTTGCTCTTCCATTGTTTGCCCCGCGTACCCCTGCCCTTTGTTTGCTCCATTGCAAACACTGTATCGCCATTAATCGCACTACCATTTTGCACAAGTGCCATGGCATAGTTGTTGGTACTATCCACCGTTTCCAGAATAATTAATTTTTGTTTGGCAATTGACATTAAAAAGGTATTGTAAAGAATTAGTATTTTTGAGTTATAACAAAAGCTGCAAGCTACTTTAATAACATTTGAATCAAAATTGAAAAGCATTTGAATAATACAACATTATCAGCGCCACAAAAAAAGACAGCTCTCTCAAGATTAACCAGGAATAGCAAAATTTTCAAAACAATCGTTCAGGCAATACAAGATAAAAAGGGTGTAAACATAATAAGCCTCGACTTAAAAAAGATACCGGAGGCAGTGGCTGATTTTTTTATTATTTGTGAAGCGACTAACAATATTCAGCTAAAAGCAATTGCTGATTCGATAGAAATAGAAGTGAAAAGAAAATGTGGTGAAATACCCTATAAGCACGAAGGCAGGCAGGCAGAACAATGGATACTTATTGATTATGTAGATGTAGTAGTACATATCATGTTACATGAGCCCAGGAAATTTTATAAGCTGGAAGAAATGTGGAGCGATGCTATATCAGCAGCACATAATTTGTAATGATACGGATATGTAAAATATCCTGCATTTATTATTTAAATACCGGTTATGTACCGGCGAACAATTTAAAAATTGCAATGGCAATAGAATATGGCAACTGAAGAACAGAAAAAAAAATTAATACAAAAAAGACTTAATCCGGGTAATAATAGTGCGGATGAAGATCCTAAAAAGCGCCCGAGGCTTAGCATCTATTGGGTGTATGGTCTTATTTTCGCAGGTATAATTGGCTATCAACTTTACAGAAGTTCTGCGATAAACGGTGCTGAAATAGAGAATACTCAATTCTTTGAAATGCTGAAACAGGGTGACGTTGACCAGATAAAAACTGTTGGCAATAAAAAGTATGTAAGAGTTTTTATTGATCCACAGGCACTACAAAACAAGCCTGATTTTTACCGGAAAGTTTTCGGCAACGATTACGATGCTATAAAAAGAATGCCACCTCCCCAGGCATATTTCAGCATCATCAAAGATGAAACTTTCGCTGCAGATATGCGACAATTTTATAAGGACAATCCAACGGTAAAAGAGGTGCCAGATAAACCAGGAGATGAAGGCGAATTGTTTAACCAGCTTTTGGGAACACTTATTCCCATTCTTTTAATAGGTTTATTATTCATACTTATGATGCGGAAAGTAGGAGCTGGTGGCAGTGGTGGTGGCCCCGGAGGTATTTTTAATATTGGTAAATCAAAAGCTACTTTATTCGATAAAGGTGCTCGGGTGAATATAAATTTTGGAGATGTTGCAGGCCTCGATGAAGCCAAAGTGGAAGTGATGGAGATAGTTGATTTTTTGAAAAATCCAAAAAAATATACAGCGCTTGGTGGAAAAATTCCAAAGGGTGCATTACTGGTTGGGCCTCCGGGCACTGGTAAAACTTTACTTGCAAAAGCAATGGCTGGCGAAGCACAGGTTCCGTTCTTTAGTCTCAGCGGTAGTGACTTTGTAGAAATGTTTGTCGGTGTGGGCGCAAGCCGTGTGCGTGATCTTTTCAAACAGGCGAGAGAAAAAGCTCCGTGTATTATTTTCATTGATGAGATAGATGCGATAGGAAGGGCAAGAGGAAAGAATATGATGATGAGCAATGATGAAAGAGAAAACACTTTGAACCAATTGCTGGTAGAAATGGATGGTTTTGGTACTGATATTGGTATCATTATCCTTGCAGCAACCAACAGGCCGGATGTGCTGGATAGTGCCTTATTACGACCAGGCCGCTTCGACAGGCAAATCACAATTGACAGGCCTGATCTCGTTGGACGCGAAGCAATTTTTAAAGTGCATCTGTTGCCAATAAAAATTTCCAAGTACGCTAGATATACATAAACTTGCTGAGCAAACACCAGGCTTTGCCGGCGCTGATATTGCTAACGTTTGTAATGAAGCTGCGCTTATAGCTGCCCGGAAAAGACAAAGATGCCGTTGATATGAGCGATTTTCAGGATGCAATCGACCGGGTTATAGGCGGCCTTGAAAAAAAGAATAAAATCATTTTACCTGAAGAAAAAGAAATCATTGCCTATCATGAAGCAGGCCATGCCATTTGTGGTTGGTTTTTGGAACATGCTTATCCGTTATTGAAAGTAACCATAGTGCCAAGAGGTACGGCTGCATTGGGTTATGCCCAATATACTCCTAAAGAGCAATACTTGTATAATACTGATCAATTGATGGATCAAATATGCATGACGCTTGGCGGAAGAGCTGCAGAAACGATTTTCTTTAATAAAATTTCAACTGGGGCAAGTAACGATCTTCAGCAGATAACCAAGATGGCTTACGCAATGGTTACCGTTTATGGAATGAATGATAAAGTGGGAAACGTAAGTTTTTATGATCCTCAGCAGGACAATACTTTTACAAAACCATTTAGTGAAGAAACAGGAAAAATGATAGATGAAGAAGTAAGAAAGTTAATTGAAGTGGCTTTTGAAAGAACCAAAGAATTACTTACTGAAAGAAAAAGAGAAGTAGAAATTTTAGCAAAGGAATTATTAAAAAGAGAAGTATTGTTTCAAAGTGACGTGGAGGAATTGATAGGCAAACGGCCTTATGAAGAAAAAAAGGCACTTGATTTTATTGATAATCCAAAAGAAGCAGTTGTTGAACCCCCATTAGGTGGCGTAGTAGTTGATTAGTTTTCATAAAAATAATTAATGAAGGTTTCTTCTTCCAAAGAAAAAATTTTAAAAAAAATAAGAGAGGCGCTGAGCAATCCAGTGCCTTTGCCTTTTCCTAAAAGTGAAGGAACATCATCCATATTTCCTGACGTAAAAGAAGATCTTGAAATTTTATTTGCGCAGGAATTTACAAAACTGTTGGGCAAGTTTGCTTTTTGTATAAACGAAAATGATATGCAAACGCAACTACAGCGACTAATTATAGAAAGGCAATGGAAACACATTTATTGTGTTGAAAATGATCTTGTAAAAAAAATATCCGGCAAACAGTTTTCATTAAATACATCTTCTCTTGCAGATTGCGACGTAGCAATTACAACTTGCAAAAATCTTATAGCACGCACCGGAGCAATTGTGATGACATCTGCACAGCAAGGCGGCCGCACGGTAAGCGCTTATGCGCCAGTGCATATTTGTATAGCTTATACTGATCAATTATTGTATGATACAAAAGATGCATTGAAACTATTAAAAGCAGAATATGGTAATAATCTTCCGTCGTTTATAACTTTTGCCGCAGGCCCAAGTCGTACTGCAGATATTGAAAAGACTTTGGTTGTAGGTGTGCACGGACCAAAAGAGGTGTATGTTTTTTTGATTGACAGGTTAACAAATCAGATACTTTGACATTAAACAGGACATGGCTGACTCACAAAAAAAAATTTATTTTATATCCGATTTTCATCTCGGCGCTCCCGACTATGAATCAAGCCTTGTGAGGGAAAAACGTATTGTTGCTTTT
The DNA here is from genome assembly GCA_963823975.1 of uncultured Chitinophagaceae bacterium. Lineage (GTDB taxonomy): Bacteria > Bacteroidota > Bacteroidia > Chitinophagales > Chitinophagaceae > Ginsengibacter. The sequence goes on from CAWGNP010000003.1 coordinate 118,352, forward strand.
TTAGATGAAATAAAAGATACAACTTCTCATATTTTCATTCTCGGCGATCTCTTCGATTTTTGGTATGAATATAAAAAAGTAGTTCCGAAAGGATTTGTAAGAATATTAGGAAAGCTAGCAGAACTTACTGATTACGGTATTATCATAAAATTTTTTGTAGGCAATCATGATATGTGGATGAATGGATATTTTGAGGAGGAATTGAACATTGAAGTTTTTCATGAACCACAGGAATTTATCTTTAATAATAAAAAATTTTTGATAGGGCATGGCGATGGACTTGGCCCTGGAGATCATAGATATAAATTTTTGAAAAAGATATTCAGAAATAAGCTTTCCCAAGCCATGTTTGGCGCCTTGCACCCGGGAACGGGCATTGGCATTGCGAATTACATGAGCCGCAAAAGCCGCGCTGCTACTGGGAAAACGGATGAAAAATTTTTAGGAGAAGACAAAGAATGGCTTATCATTTTTTGCAAACAAATGCTTAAAGAAAAACACTACGATTATTTTATTTTTGGCCACAGGCATTTCCCTGTTGATTATAAACTTACTGATACAAGTCATTATATTAACATCGGCGATTGGATAAAATATAACAGTTATGCTGTATACGACGGAACAAATACCGAACTGAAATACTATGAAGCATGACCTTCAAAAAATACATTAAAATTTTTCTTTTAATTTATATTACTTTTTTATGTGATAAAGCGTTTGCTCAAAATGATTCTCTATACCGTTTCCTGAAAAAACTCGAATATCCTATCTCATCTTTTGCAGTTGATAATCTTGGTGAATTGTATGTAATTGATATTAATAATCAATTAAAAAAGTTTAACGAAAGAGGCGATTCTATTGGCGTTTACAACCAGGTAACCAAGTATGGGCAGCTCACTTATGCGGAAGCGCAAAACCCCTGGAAGACCATTCTTTTTTATAAAAATTATTCTACAATTGTGCTCCTGGATAAATACCTGAGTGTAATCGCCAGCATTGATTTGCGACAGCAAAATATCTTCCAGGTGCGTGCAGTTACTACTTCTTACGACAATTATATTTGGCTATATGATGAGCAGGAAAATAAGCTTAAAAAGATAGATGATACAGGCAATGAGCTGCTGGAAACTACTGACTTCCGTTTATTGTTCGACTCCGTTCCATCGCCAACAAAAATTATAGATGATAATGGTTTTGTTTATCTCTATGATCCTGATAAAGGGATCTATATTTTTGATTATTACGGAACTTTCAAAAGCCGGCTTCCTTTTACAGGATGGTCAAATATTGCGGTGATTGATAAAAGCATTTATGGGTTTGATAAGGATCATATTTATAAATATACTCCACCGGTTCCGGATACAAAAAAATATTTACTATCTCCGCAATTGCAATATAATGATGAAATAAAAGTGAGCAATCATCAGTTATACGTATTAAAAAATCATCAGCTTGAAATCTATTCTTTGCAATAGCAAGTCACTAAGTTCTAAATTGCATCATGAAATTTTTGGATGAAGTTTATCTTGATAATTCAGTCAGAAGCTACATTGCAGTGGGCATCACGATATTTGCCGCATTTGTTTTAAAAAGAATTATATCAAGATATGCAACCGCTTTATTGTTCAAAGTGATTGATCCAAAAAAAAGCAAACTTGAAAAAAAAGCTTTTGAAAATTTAGTTGTATCTCCCGTTGAAAAGATTTTATTTGTTTTAATAAGCTTCTTTGCAATTGACCGTTTATACTTTCCTGAAGTATTAAAATTTAAGATTCATAAGGTAACCAGTGAAGATCTTTTGGATGGCATTGCTGCGATAATAGTCATATTTTATTTTATAATGTTTCTTATACGTTTAATAGATTTCCTCGTTTTACTTATAAGAAATAAAACCGTTGCTGGTAAATCTCCTGGTGATTATCAACTACTTTTTTTCTTTAAAGATTTCATAAGAGTTATCTTAATAATCGTTGGCATTGCAATGGTTTTGAAATTTTCTTTTGGGCTTAATATTTCAAATCTCCTCACAGGCCTTAGCATTGTAGGTGCAGCATTGGCGCTTGCTGCAAGAGAAAGCCTTGAAAATTTAATAGCCTCTTTTATCATATTTTTTGATAAGCCTTTTGAAACGGGAGACCTTGTAAAAGTGAATAGTTATTCAGGAACTGTTGAGCGTATTGGTTTGAGAAGCACAAGGCTTCGGACCAATGAAAAGTCAATGGTGACAGTACCTAACAAGCAAATGGTTGACAGCATACTTGATAACTGGAGCATGAGAGACGTAATAAGAAATGAAATAAAAACTTTTCTGCCTGCCGCATCTACGGCAGAAGAAATAGAAAAAGTAATTGCTGGCATTCAGGAACTCCTGAGCAAAAGAAAAGAGCTTGTTCAAATATCATCCGTATATCTGCAAGAGATCAATAGTGATAATGCAATTATTATGGTTATTTATTTTACTAAATTTCCTATGAGCATTGATGATATTAATCAGTTGAAACAGGAAATAAGTATTGCTATAAAAAAACTTCAGGAGCATCACGAAATAAAGCCGAACATGCCAACTTCTGTAAAACTTGTTAGCTGATTTATTGATTAATTATTGCAGCCAGTTCATCATCCCACTTTCCCGTTTTTCCATATTCTACCACTCGTCCTATTTCCTTTCCATCTTTCATAACAATGATAGTGGGTACATTAATTATGTTCATTGCTTCAGCAATATGCCCTGTCGTTTTTTTATTTCTGTCAACGGCAAATAGCGTAATACGATTTTCCGGAAACCCTGATGCCTCCTGAATGGTAAAGAATTTAGGCAAAATGAATTGCGTATCCTCACACCACGTGCCACCAAAAATGATAAAGCTTATTTTGTCTTTATTATTCTTTAATGCCTTCACAGCCGCACTATCAGGATGCGGGTATATACGACGACTTTCGTTGTACCACTTTACAAAAGATGTATCGCCGGTTATATCATTTTTATTAATGATCCCTTTAAGCATTTTTGCGTTGTTATCCGCTGAGTCCGATAATACCACATAAGTGTTTTGCGCTTTTAGGAACTGGCAAAGCACAATACAAAACACACTAATAAAATATTTTTTCATAAGGCTATAAATTATTTTTTAACTCTAATAAAAAGCTTTTTATTTTTTGCAAAGATTCTATCATTTCATGCTTCTGTGCAGCAGCTTTGTTTTCTTTTAAAAAATCTTTTGCGCCTTCAATGCTATATTTTTTTTCACGAAGCAGGTAATAGATCATTTTGAGATTTTTTACATCTTCAGGCCTGAAAAGACGTGTTCCTTTTTTATTTTTTTTTGGTTTTAAAATTTCAAACTCATTTTCCCAATATCTTATCAGCGAAATATTTTCTTTAAACATTTTGGCAACAGCGCCGATAGAATAATATTGCTTTTGAAATAAAACTTCATCCTCCGGGATTTGAAGCTCAGCATGATTTTTATTATCACTGTAGCTCTTCCTCCCTCTTTTTTTCTTAGGTAAGAGAAGGGCTTCATTACGATTTTTTACGTCCTTCTTTTTTTTAGAAGAATCATCTTCAAAGTCAAATGTTATTTGTGTTAATTCCATTAATCAATCCTTACTGATGCTTTAATTATAATTGATCAATTATAAAGATCATTAATAAAAAAAATAAAAAGATATTGTAAATAATATTTTTCCAAAATAAAAAGCATGAAAGTATAACTTTATTTTAGAGCTATGTAAGTTAAATTTGGAAGAATAACTTAATAAAAATCGTTCATGCTGCAGCTTCCCGTTTTCCTGGATAACAATGCTACAACGCCAATGGATTCAAGGGTTTTGGAAGCGATGCTTCCTTACTTTACTGATCGTTTTGGCAACGCTGCGAGCCGCAATCATTTATATGGCTGGCAAGCCAAAGAAGCGGTGGATATTGCACGCGAGCAGGTTGCAGCTTTGATACATGCTGATGCAAAGGAAATCATTTTTACATCCGGCGCCACCGAAGCCGATAATCTTGCGCTGAAAGGCGTTTACGAAATGTATGGCTCAAAAGGCAATCACATAATAACGGTTGCTACTGAGCATAAAGCAGTTTTGGATACTTGCAAACACATTGAAAAGTTGGGCGGCGAAGTAACCTATCTGCCGGTAAAAAAAGACGGATTGATAGATGAGGAAGATCTTGAAAAAGCTATTAAATCATCAACTATTCTAATCGCTGTAATGCTCGCCAATAATGAAACCGGCGTAATTCAACCTATAAAAAAATTAAGCGCCATTGCTAAAAAATACAATATACTTTTCTTTACTGATGCAAGCCAGGCTGTTGGCAAAATACCTGTCAATGTAGAGAAAGATGGCATTGATATAATGGCTTTTTCCGCACATAAAATGTATGGCCCAAAAGGCATTGGCAGCTTATATGTGCGAAGCAAAAATCCGCGGGTGAAACTCACCGCACAGATAGACGGCGGGGGCCATGAGAAAAATATGCGCAGTGGAACATTGAATGTGCCTGCCATTGTCGGCTTTGGCAAGGCATGTGAGCTATGCAATAGTGAAATGAAAAAAGAAATATTGCGTATAAGCCATCTTCGCGATAAGCTTGAAATATCTTTGCTGAAACTGGAGAATACGGTGGTAACCTGGTAATACAGAACATCGTCTTCCAAACGTGAGTAACATAAGCTTTGAGTATATAGATGGCAATGCTTTATTATCTGGCATTAATAAAAATTTGGCTGTGAGTTCTGGCTCCGCCTGCACATCAGCATATGTAGAACCTTCGTATGTTTTAAAGGCAATGGGAATAAACGATGAGATGGCGCACGCTTCAATCAGATTTGGATTGGGCCGTTTTACTACAGAAGAAGAAATTGATTATGCAATACAGCAAGTATATGCATCGGTGCATAAGCTGCGGGAAACAAGCCTTCTTTGATGTAATTTTGTACAATATTTTTTGAAAGTAATATGATATATGTAAGTGATCAAGCAAAACTAAAAGTGACCAACCTGATGGAGGATGCGCACATCTCTGCAAACGAATATTTTTTAAGAGTAAGCGTGGTAAGTGGTGGTTGCTCAGGGCTTAGCTATAAAATGGATTTTGATAATGAAAGAAAACCCAATGACCAGGAGTTTGAGGATAATGGAATAAAAGTAGTTACAGATCTTAAAAGTTTTTTATACCTCGTAAATACAACCCTTGAATTTAGCGAAGGGCTGAATGGCAAAGGCTTTTATTTTAATAATCCTAACGCGAGCCGCACCTGTGGCTGCGGTGAAAGCTTTGGTGTATAATTTTTGCCGAATTAGGTATGCAATAAAAAACCCCGCTTTACGGGGTTTCCAGCGAGTTGGTTTAAGTAAACTTCTTCAAATGGTCTAAGGAATACTTTATCTATTTTCTTGAGATAAAGTTTATGCTAATCATAGATCGAAAAATAATAATCAAGCAATATAAAGGCTCATCTTCACACGGACTGAAATATAAGACACAAGACGTTTATAAAACGCTGCTTTAAAAATCAAAATCTTAAAATTCTTTTTCAAAACTTAAATTGCAGCTTTTACAACCCATGATATCCATTGCAAAAAAGGAACTGCACCAGTTTTTTAGCAGCCTTACCGGTTATATTACTATCATTTTATTTTTATTAGTCAATGGGCTTAATCTTTTTGTATTAAAGGATAGCAATATTTTCGACTTTGGTTATGCTACCCTCGATAAATTTTTTGAGCTTGCACCCTGGGTCTTTATTTTTCTTACTCCTGCTCTTGCCATGCGGAGTATTTCTGAAGAATATAAAACCGGCACGTTTGAAATTCTTTCTACGAGGCCGCTCACAAAATGGCAAATTGTAACAGGCAAATATGTTGCAGTAATAACCGTTGTACTTATTACTTTATTGCCAACGCTTTTATATGTTCTTACCATTCATTCTCTTTCTGCGAATGGAACTATTGATGGCGGTGGCATAGCTGGTTCCTACATAGGATTAATTTTTCTTGCAGCTGTTTTTTCTGCAATCAGCGTATGGTGCTCGGGGCTAACATCCAATGCAGTCATAGCTTTTCTAACCGGAGCGTTTGCTTGTGTTGTCTTGTATTTTGGCTTCAGTGCAATCAGTAAATTACCAGCGTTTGCTGGCAATGCGGATTATTATATTGAAATGCTTGGCATAGATTTTCATTACCGAAGCATCAGTCGTGGCGTGTTGGATACCAGAGATATTATTTATTTTTTTAGCATCATTTTTCTCTTTCTTTTTGCCACGCAAAAAAATCTTTCAAAAAAATAGTTTCCCATCGGAATGAAGCATTATAAAAAACAAAGATTTTGGTGGTTAATGGTGATTCCTGTAATTATTATCATTAATTTTTTTGTATCATTTATTCATAAGCGTATCGATCTTACTGATGAAAAAAGGTTTACCATTTCGTCTCCCGTAAAAAAATTATTAAACAACATAAATGAGGTAACAGAAATAGATGTTTTTTTGAAAGGAGATATGCCAGCAGGCTTTAAAAATCTTTCGGCATCAACATTGGAACTATTGGAGGAGTTTAAAGAATATGCTCACGGCAAAATTATTTATAAACTTATTTCACCTGATGATGAGATGCCCGGCACTGCAAGAACTTACGCAGATACTCTTGCATCACTTGGTATCGTTCCCATTAATTTAAAACTGCAATTAAAGTCAGGCGAGCAATCTGAATACATTTATCCTGCAGCTTTGGTTTATTATAAAAATAAAATAATGCCTGTGAATTTATATACAGGTACACAAACGGTTATAACACCTCCGGAACTTAATACTGCTGAGGCTTTGCTGGAATATAATTTTGCCAATGCTATTTATAAAATAACAGAAAGCCATAAGCCAATGATTGCTTATTCTGTTGGCAATGGTGAGCCAACAGGCGATAATGTATATGACCTGGTTGAAAATGTTTTGAAAAAAAATTATAGTCTCTTCACTATTGACATCGCGAAGCAACCCATTATTCCTGATACATTCAGGCTTTTACTAATTGTAAAACCTACAATCTCTTTCACGGAAGAAGAAAAATTGAAGATAGATCAGTATGTGATGCACGGCGGTAAAGTACTTTGGTTTATTGACAGGCTTAATGCTGAAATGGATAGCCTGCAGATAAAGAACCAGGTGATTGCTTATGATCGGGGACTCAATCTTGATGATCTATTTTTTAAGTATGGTATAAGAATTAATCCTGATTTGATAATGGATCTCCAATGTGACTTTTTACCCTTTAATACGAATGGAAACAATCAGTTTGATTTTTTACATTGGAACTATTTTCCATTGTTTGAATCCAAACAAAATAATATTATCAATAAAAATCTTGGGCTTGTTGCCGGCAGGTTTGTAAACTCAATAGATACTGTAAGCGCACCAGGCATTGAGAAAACAATTTTATTAAGCTCATCGGATAACGCAAGAACCATTGAAACGCCTGCATTAATAAGCGGCGAGGAAAACCGCAATGCGCCTGAAGATGCGGCTTTCAAAAAGAAAGATGTACCTGCTGCTGTTTTGCTGCAAGGGAAATTTAGCTCTCTGTATAAGAATAGATTGAGCACTCCAATGCAAGACTCTTTAGATGCTTATGGCTCGCCGTTTTTAACGCAATGCATTAATGATAATAAAATGATAGTAGTTGCAGACGGTGATATTGCTTTGAATGGAGAAACGCACCAACAACCTTTACCAATGGGTGTTAACTCATACACAGTAGGCACACAATATGAATACAAGTTTGCCAATAAAGAATTTGTTGAAAACTGCCTTGAACTTTTGATAAATGATGCGGGCCTTAGCGAGGCACGTGGTAAAGATTATACGTTGCGACTCCTCGATGCAAAAAAAGTATCCGATGAAAAAAATCAATGGCAATTAATAGATATTGCTTTGCCTGTTGCATTGATTATACTTTGCGGTCTTATATATCAATGGTGGCGTAAAAGAACATACAGGGCATAATTTATTGATAAACTTCTTTGCGGATATAGTTTTTACGTAAGTATATCTTTGCGACAATACATTTTTACATGAATGCAAATGAATGGACTTATGTGGTATTTGGCATCGTAATAATTGTTGCGCTTTTCATTGATCTTGGTCTTCTCAGCAAAAAGGCAAAGGAAATTTCTATAAAAAAAGCCCTGCTCCAAACTTTATTTTGGGTGTGCCTGGGCGTTGGTTTTTTTTTGTTTGTATGGCTGGAAGATGGCCGGACAAAGGCTTTGGAATACATCAGCGCGTATCTCATGGAATGGGCATTAAGCGTTGATAACATCTTTGTATTCATACTTATTTTTTCATTCTTTGGTATTGAAAAGAAATACATCAATCGGGTGTTGCTGCTGGGTATTTTGCTTGCAATTATTTTGCGCGTCCTCTTTATTACTGCCGGCATTGCTGTAGTTCAAAAGTTTTATTGGGTACTTTATATTTTTGGCGCTTTTCTTATTTATACGGGTATAAAAATGTTTTTAGTAAGAGATGAAGATGAATTTAATCCCAATGAAAATCGCATGTATAAATTTTTAAAAAGAATTATACCGCTTACTTATGAAGACAGCAGCGGCATGTTTGTTAAGACAATTAATAAAAAAAAATATTTTACCATGCTGTTCGTAGTGATGATCATACTCGCTACTACAGATATTGCTTTTGCGATGGATTCTATCCCTGCTGTATTTGCTATCACACAAACAAAGCTGATCATTTATACTTCTAATATTTTTGCAGTACTTGGCCTTCGCTCATTATTTTTTTTATTAAAAGGTGCAGTAAGCAGGTTCAAATATTTAAAGGAAGGAATAGCGGTTGTACTGGTATTCGTTGGCATAAAAATGCTGATTGAATTGTTTCATGTTCACATAGATATATTGGTGTCGTTGTTAGTGATAATCGGGTGCTTATTCTCCTCTGTTTTGTATTCGGTTTATAGGTTAAAAAAAGAAAATATTATTGAATTGTAATCAATAAAAGGTTATATAAAGTGAATAGCAATATACATTATAGCATCAGTGAGATAGTAAAGATAACAAGAGGTAAATTAATAAACGAAAATCCCTCTGTCCCTTTGCCGGCGCATCTTTCACTCGATAGTCGCAAGATTACTGACGCAGCACACACAATTTTTTTTGCCATAAAAACAGAACATCATGATGGCAATAATTTTATTGAAAGTTTATATGTTAAAGGTGTTCGCAACTTTATTACCGACGATAAGAAAATTAATACCGCTAATTTTTCAGAAGCCAATATTATTATTGTAAAAAATTCAATTGATGCCTTGCAAAAACTAGCGACGCATCACAGGAAAAAGTTTGATAAACGTGTAATTGGTATTACCGGAAGCAATGGAAAAACAATTGTAAAAGAATGGCTGAATCAACTGCTTGAAAAAGATTTTATAATTGCCAGAAGCCCAAAAAGTTTTAATTCACAGATTGGCGTTCCGCTGAGCATTTTAGGCATACAGCAGCAAGACACACTTGGTATTTTTGAAGCCGGTATTTCAAAGCCGGGTGAAATGAAACGGCTTGAAAAAATGATAAGACCAACTATCGGAATTCTTACCAATATTGGCAATGCACACGATGAAGGCTTTGAAAATATGCTTCAAAAGATAAACGAAAAGCTGTCATTATTTATTCATGCAAAGAACCTGGTCTATTGTGCTGATGATAAAAAAATAAAGGATGCAGTAATAGCTTTTAAAAATAAACCACAACCTCATGCAAGTGCTCTGGACTTATTTTCATGGGGGAAAGAAATTGATAATACACTTCAAATAGTTTCAACTCGCATCATAAAAAATTATACAAAAATTAATGCAGTATTCAATAAAAAAAATATTTCGATAATTATTCCCTTCACTGACAATGCTTCTGTGGAAAATGCGATCAACTGCTGGTCTACCTTGCTGCTGCTGCATTATAGCCCTGATACAATCGTAAAAAGATTTGAGTTGTTGTATCCAATTGCCATGCGGCTTGAATTAAAACATGGAGTGAATAACTGTACCATAATTAATGACAGTTATAGTAATGACATTCATTCTTTGTCTATCGCAATTAATTTTTTGGAGCAGCAAAAGCAACATAAAAAGCATACAATAATTATTTCTGATATATTACAATCCGGCCAGGAAGCCAATCAATTGTATAAAGAAGTTGCTGATATTTTAGCACATAAAAAAATAAGCAAACTGATTGCCATCGGTGAAAACGTAATTGCACAGCAAAGAAATTTTTCTTTTATAAAAGAGAAATTTTTTTTTAAAACTACCAATGATTTTTTAAAGGAAATGAATGTTATAAGTTTTAATGAAGAAAGCATACTAATTAAAGGCGCACGCAGTTTTGGCTTCGAGGCAATCAGCCATAAGCTGGAGCAAAAGGCTCATCAGACAGTGCTTTCAATTAATCTTACTGCTATCGCTCATAATCTTAAACAATACAAAAGTTTATTAAAGCCATCCACAAAGATTATGGCAATGGTAAAGGCCTTCGGCTATGGAAGCGGCGGACATGAAGTGGCATCAGTACTGGAATATAATAAAGTTGACTACCTGGCTGTAGCCTATGCAGACGAAGGCGTAGCATTGCGCAAAGCAGGCATCACATTACCCATAATGGTTATGAATGCTGAGCCTTCTGCATTTGATTTGCTTACGGAAAATAATCTCGAACCTGAAATTTTTTCTTTTAATATACTTAATGAATTTTCTGTTTTTTTAAAAAGCTCTGCCATTAGTAATTATCCTGTTCACATAAAAATAGATACAGGTATGCACCGGCTTGGCTTCACAAATAATGATATCATTGATTTATGCAAAAAATTAAAAGAAGCTCCTGTGAAGGTTGTAAGTGTTTTTACTCATTTAGTGGCAGCTGAAAATAAAGATGAAGATAAATTTACAAGGCAACAGGTAGAGATCTTTAAAAAATGCTGCAATACTCTCGAAGAAAACCTGCAATATTCGTTTTTAAAGCATGTGGCTAATACAGCAGGAATTGGACGTCACAATCATTTACAAATGGATATGGTGCGGCTTGGTATTGGCCTGTATGGCATTGACAGCAACAAACAAATGCAACAAAAACTAAGAAATGTTACGACACTTACAACAACAGTTTCTCAAATAAAAAGAGTAAGCAAAGGAGAAACCGTTGGTTATGGAAGGACTGCCAGGATGCAACGTGACAGTAGAATTGCCACTGTGCGGATTGGCTATGCAGATGGTTATCCAAGAAGCTTGAGCAATGGTATTGGTAAAATGCTTATCCGGCAAAAGGCAGCGCCCATTGCCGGCAATGTATGCATGGATATGACCATGCTGGATGTGACTGATATTGAAAAAATAAATGAAGGCGATGAAGTAATTATATTCAGCGAAGCCTTTCCATTGCAAAATCTTGCAACATGGGCTCACACTATACCTTATGAAATCATGACTGGGATATCGCAACGAGTAAAGCGTATCTATTATGAAGAATAATAGTAGCTGTATTTGTTCACTAATTATTAACTTATTTGACTTTTAGCCTGTTTCAATTTTATTATCTTTACCTATTAAAAATATTAAGTGAAGGGAAGAACAGTTTTTTTTATAATATGCCTTATTGTAATTGCAGACCAGGCTTTAAAAATTTACGTTAAAACACATTATCACACTGGAGAAGCTCATCGCATAATCGGCAACTGGTTTCAGTTATATTTTATAGAGAACGAAGGAATGGCTTATGGATGGAAATTCGGCGGTGACTGGGGCAAACTTTTACTAACTTTATTTCGCCTTGCAGCAGTGATATTTGGGGTGTTTTACATAAAGAATATAATAGATAAAAAATTTCATCCCGCTTTCATTGTTTGTGTAGCGTTGATATTTGCTGGTGCATTGGGAAACCTTATTGATAGCATGTTTTACGGATTGATATTCGAGGACAGTAGTTTTTATGCTTATAATGTTGCAAAAATTTTTCCACGGCATGGCTATGCGGGCTTTTTACATGGAAAGGTGGTAGATATGCTTTACTTTCCTATCATTCAAAATACGCATTTTCCTGCATGGTTTCCGTTCTGGGGCGGTGAAGAATTTGTTTTTTTCAGACCGATTTTTAATTTGTCCGATGCAGCAATATCTGTAGGCATCATCACAATACTTGTGTTTCAAAAGCGTTTTTTTAAAAGCAATACCCATGTTGACTCAAAAAAATACGAAACTCAAAAAATAGTGAATGATAATGTGCAAGTGTCTTAGCAATTATTTCAGCTATCTTTTATAAAATACCGTACAATGAAACTAATCAGAATTTCAATTTACCTGATACTGGCTGCTATACTGCTCAATGCTTGCCAGAAAGAATACAGCAATGAAAATGGCAACCTGAGCATACCTTCAGGTACCTGGCAGTTTAAAGACAGCTCTAAGTTATTTATTGGGAACATGGATAGTGCAAAACTCTCTACTTCTACAGTTAATAATTTACAGGAGCTTCATCTAATCGGTACTTCTGCAGATGGCTTTCAAACTTTTGATATGCAATTGTATGCCGATACGATACAGGCAGGAACTTATAAAGCTTCATTATACCAATCAACTTTTAACTATACTCAAACAGCTAAAACCATTTATCAGGCTGATCAGCTTATCGGTGAATTTACTGTTGTGATTACATCATTTAGCAGTACGCTTGTCACAGGTACTTTCAGTGGTACAGCAATAGATTCTTCCGGAATGTTGATACAGCTGACTGAAGGAAAATTTACCTCAACAATAGCTGGCGCTCCTGCCATTGGTGCTTCGGTTGGTGTATTAGGAGATAGCTCCGGAAACTGCAAGCCAGTTACCTTAAATGGAGCGTATGCACAGGGTGTTGCGCTTACATCTGCAAATACCGTTTTGGCCCAGGTTACAGTGGCCACTGCGGGAACATACACCATTTCAACGAATACGGTTAATGGTGTTACTTTCTCAGGAACTGGTACGTTTACTTCAGCAGGTCAGCAAACAGTAACACTTACAGGAAGCGGCACTCCTGCCAATTCTGGTAATACAAGCTTTACACTATCTTATGGTAATAGTAAATGTGCCTTCACTGTAAATTTCAGCAGTCCTGCTGCAGGTACACTTGGCGGCGGCGGCGGAAGCTGCACACCTTTCACATTAGCAGGAGTATATCAACAAGGAGTGCTATTAAATGCTTCTAATACGGTTCAAATCCAGATAAACGTAACAACAGTAGGCGCTTATAATATCACCACTAATACCAATAATGGCGTAACGTTTTCAGCATCTGGAACCTTTAGCGCAACTGGCTTACAAACAGTAACGCTTACTGGCTCCGGAACTCCAGCTAGTCAAGGAGCACAAAGCTTTACAGTTACTTTTGGAGGTAGCAGTTGTACTTTCAACCTCACTTTTTTAGCAGGGGTAACACCTTCCGGTGATTATTTTCCATTATCAGCAAACTCTAATTGGACCTATGGTTTAACCGGTGGTACTCCATCCGATTCCATTCACTTTGCTGTCTTAAATTATAATCCTTCTTTTGGAGGCAACCTGTATAATACAATTGCAGTGTATAATGAGCCGCCGACCACACCTACTGATTCTTTATATTATCGCAAGCCGGGCGGAGATTATTATCAATATGCTATTTATTCGAGTATTGTTCCATTCGATCAGCAGGTTTCGGGTGAATTTATTTTTTTAAAGGATAATGTGGCTATTGGAACCACCTGGACATCTCCCGATATTTCAGGAACAATAGGCGGATTGCCTGTAACTGTAAGCATTAAAATGACCCTTCTTGATAAAGGTCCGGTAACTATAAATACTTTTAATTTTCCAGATGTGATAAAAGTAAAATATGAATACATGGTTTCCGGCAGTGTATACGAGACAGATCAGCGTTGGTTTGCAAAGAACGTTGGCGAAGTGTATGAAAACTTTAATAATGGCAGTTCCACTCAGGAATATACAATAGGATCGTATATGGTATTTTAATAAAAAGATTTTTAAAGTAAACCGCAGCAACAATGACTGCGGTTTTTTTATGCTTTATTGGAAGGAAGAAATCATTAAAAATTCTTATTCATTTTATTAAGAATGCACAGCCTTATTTCATTGAATCAAAACTTTTATAGATGATCTATAAAAACGTTTCTATTTAAGAATTTAAATAGTTTATAAGTAAACTATTAAACCATATGTAAAGTAGAATTACTAATTAACCTTGAAGAGCTTATCCTGTATTACTCTGTTATTGAATTTCGCAAGAAGAATATACATGCCTCCGGGCAAACTTTCTAGATCATTAAAAGTAACGGATGTAGTTCCTTTATTTAGAAAAAGATTCTTTTTACTTACCGGCTTGCCCAACACATCAAAAAGATACAAATCCGTTTCGCCATCTCTTGGAACAAATACATCTAATTTTAAAGCTGTCTTGAAAGGATTGCCTGCGGTTACTTTAAAGGATGCATCTTTATTATAAAGAGCAACTACTTTTGAATATTTAAAGTTATTTTCTGTATTGCTTACAAGCTTCAGCCTATAATAGGCTACTGTTGTAACAGGGTTGGGATCGGTAAAAGAATAATCTCCATCTGCATTTATATTTTCAGCAATACCGGATTCTAAATACGCTTTGCCATCAAAGCTTTTTTCCACAATATATTTTTTTAAATCTGTTTCGTTTTCTGTATTCCACCGGAGGTTTGCCTTATCATTGATTATTATTCCAGTGAAATTTAAAACACTTGCTTGTAGTACCGTACAGTTTGTATTATACACTTTCAGGTAAATTCTCTGACTGTTATTTACTGAGCAGTTAGCATCATACAGATTGGAGAATGTAGTACCTACCTTCAGCCTGTAATAGGTGCCGCTATCAGCTTTTACCGGTGCAAAAGTTGTATCTACTGCGTACTGCCAGTTGCCATTTACAAGAACCGGAGCTTTTGTTCCACATACGCCGGTACTCGTCCATGTGCTGCCATCGGTGCTTTTTTCCCAGCAGAAATAGTCGTAATTATCAAAATAACTTTTTACCGTATCGCTTAGTGTCATTAAAACACCTGTGCACGATGTGGCTGTGTCCTTCGGGCTGTTTACCAGGTTTGGATAACAGGTAGCCAGCTTGATATCATCCAGAACCCAGTCGTTACCACCGCCGCCTGCGGCATTATTTTTTATGGTAATTCTAAATTGCGTTTCTGTAGGCCCTGTTTTATAAATAAAACCACGCTTCTTCCATAAGGTGTCATGCGGAATATTACCAGTAGTATAATAATCAACATCGTTGATGGTATATGAAAGATTTGGTAAAACACCGGGAGTATAAGTAGCACTGCTGTTTTGATCTATACCACATACACCGCAAATATTACGCACCCATGCAGAGAATTCGTAATAGGTATTAGGGCAAACATTTTTTATTGTGTCCCGGTAAGCTTCGCCTGTTGTAAATGCTGCATTTACAACCAGCATATAGCCACCTGCTGAACCTGTAGCTACGGCAGGGTTTCCGGTATTTTGATTTGCTGCGCCTGTGTGGTCACCAATGATATCCCAGTAGCCGCCGAAAGACGCGTGAATTATTGGTAGTGGGCTTGTAAGGCCCTGCATTATTAGTAGTTCCATCAGCACTTGTGTTATTTGCAATGGCATAGTAATTATCCGCAGGCGTGTTAGCGCCCATGTTCACTTTTGTGTATCCGGGAACTGTGGCACCGAGTGTTCTATTCTGTATGCTTCCTGAGGAAAAAGAACTCTCTGCAGTAAATGTGGCACTGGAAAAATTATCGCATAAAGCTTGATTCTGTATCACTTTTATACCTGCATAATTAAACCTATATGTAGTGGTAACGCCAGATGTATCAAAATAAAAATTACCCGTAGGATAAATGGTATCACCGTAATTGGCAGTGATTAAAAGCTTATAAGCAACAATAAATAAAGTGGAACCATAAAATTTAGGGACGCTTCCTGCCGTAACAGTGCCACCGCCAGAAGTATTGCCAAAACTTGCTCCGCTTTGGGCATTCGAATAACTGGTTCCTATATTCAATCGTACACCCGGTATACTTGCATCATACACACCTGGATCATCATTGGTTGTGTTAGTAAAAGGGCCGCTACCGCTAAACAATACGCCTTCATTTGTCATCATTTTTAATGAGTTGTCAATGTATTTTGTACCTGTACGTATGGTATCGATATAATAGAAATTATTAGTAGTAGCGTTTACTTTTGCCAGGGCATGCACTTCTATTGTATCCCCTTGCTCAAGTGTACCCCCGCTGGTATTTCTCGTTAGATTAAAGTAGCTATAGCTAAACTCAAGCTTTTGAGATACACCATATAAAGTAAATGCTAACTGGAAAAACATTGTAAAAGCAAGAAATAAGTAATAAGATTTCTGCTTTTTGTAGTATAATTTTTTCATAAGCCGTTTCGGATTTATCTTCCAGCATATCCTTACATTAACGGTTATAAATAAAAATTATTATTCAGGCCTGAAATAAATTTGTAATTTATCCGTTCTATCACTTTGGCATCAGACCGCGCTATAACTGCATTTTTAAAAAATTATATCTTGAAAAATCTTTTTGTTACTCCGAGTTTTTTTATAGTATTATTTTCTTTATCAAACAGTTCGTTTTCGCAAAATGAGCCGTTTAACATGCGTGTGGTGAATCCTGGTTATCAGCTAAACTCCGCTTGGGAGCTTACTTACGGCCCTGATGATTCCCTGTGGGTAACAGAAAATTTTGCTTACAAAATTGATCGTATCAATCCTTCAGATGGAGGCGAAACGCAATTACTTGATATAAGCTCACTAAAAGATTTTACGAGTCCTCCTAATTGGCCTCAGGGAGGCCTTATGGGCATGGCGCTGCATCCAACTATGTATAATGAATGGCCTTCACCTTCAAAACCATGGGTATATATCGCTTATGTGTATCATTATGCAGCATCTTCCGGCTGCTCTGGCGGTAATGGACCGTGTAATTTTAAAACACGCATAGCTCGCTATGATTATGACCGGTCAACCCATACATTAAGTAATCCGCAGGTAATTATTGAATCACTCAATGGCAGTAACGATCATAACTCGGGACGCCTTGCTATTGGTAAAGTAAACGGTACATCCTATCTTTTTTATACAATAGGTGATATGGGTGCGGGTCAATTTAATAACATCAACAGAACAAACAATGCACAAACACGGGATACATTGGAAGGCAAAATATTACGATTTAATCTTGAGCCCGATAGTGATACAGGTTCACTTAATAAATGGGTCCCCAATGATAATCCATATACTGATGCAAACAACGAAGTAACTCCTGTGTGGAGCTGGGGACATAGGAACGCACAGGGCATTGCTTTTGGCTCAAATGATACGTTATACCAAAGTGAGCAGCAAGATAAAAGTGATGATGAGGTAAACATAATAGAAAAAGGTACCAATTATGGCTGGCCAAAACTTTCAGGTTATTGCGATGGAAATTATAATGGTTTAACATTGGCTAATCAACCTGTAATAAGTGAGCAGGCTGAATGCGCTGCGTTAAATTCAAAGGATCCTATTTACACTTTATATACTGACCTTAATCCCGGGGCTACTTGGCACAAACAATCTTACATGGCCTACTGTGGCTGCATCAAGTATAGATGTATATGAAAAAAATGTGATACCGAACTGGAATCGTTCTCTATTAATAACTTCTTTAAAGGCAGGAAAAATTTTCAGGCTTCATTTAAACGCTGCGGGCACGGCAGTAGTTGATAGTTCAACTATCGCTGCAACACAGCGGCCAGGGCAGATATCGGGATCTTTGCATATCACCTGATGGTTTAAAAATTTATGTTGCCTGCGATATATCCGGCCAAACCAGTGGACCAACCGGCTCCTTTAATGGTGGCGGAACTCCACCGATCAATGCTGGAAGAATTTTGGAATTTTCTTATACAGGCGCTGTTCTTTCGCTTGGTTCAGATTCTTTATACAGGTATGTGAGAAACACTTCGATTAAAATTTCGCCTAATCCGGCAACCAATACCATTCATGTACAATCCACAGGAAGTGTCAGTAATCCTTTACACTATATTTTATATGATGCAACCGGAAAATTACTCTTGCAAGGAAAAAATAACAATGATAATTTTAATATAGATGTTCATCAATATCCCGCAGGTGTATACATTTTTAAAATGTACAATGCTTACCAGGTAGATGTTTCGACAGATAAAATAATTATCAGGAAATAATTGTTTGTAATTTAATTGGTGCTATTCTATTTTTCCAACCATATCTTTTGGCACAACCCATTTATCAAATTCTTCGGGGGTAACATAACCTAATTTTACAGCCATTTCTTTTAAAGTTGTATTTTCTTTGTGTGCCTTCTGCGCTATCTCTGCAGCTTTGTAATATCCAATTTTAGTATTTAAGGCAGTTACCAGCATCAGTGAATTATCTACATGTTTTTTTATATTATCTTAAGATTGGGCTCAATACCTTTCACACACCTTTCATTGAAACTGTTGCAGCCATCGCCTATCAAGCCTTGCGCTGTGCAAGAAATTATAAATCATCACCGGCTTAAAAACATTCAATTCAAAATGGCCTGTAGCGCCGCCAATACTTATTGCAACATCATTTCCCATCACCTGTGCAGCAATCATAGTAAGCGCTTCGCATTGAGTTGGATTTACTTTTCCCGGCATGATGGAAGAGCCTGGTTCATTATCAGGAATATATATTTCACCAATACCGCTGCGCGGGCCGGAGGACAACATTCGTATATCATTGGCAATTTTCATAAGGCTTACTGCAACTGTTTTTAATGCGCCATGTGCTTCTACAATGGCATCGTGCGCCGCAAGAGATTCAAATTTATTTTCGGCAGTTACAAAAGGAAGCCTTGTAAGATGATGCAATTTCTTCTGCAACATTTTTTGCGTAATCCTGAGGCGTGTTAATACCTGTGCCCACTGCAGTTCCGCCAAGTGCGAGCTCCGATAAATGAGCTAATGAGTTTTTGATTGCTTTCAATCCATGATCAACTGGGAAACATAACCACTAAATTCTTGACCCAATGTGAGCGGAGTTGCATCCATAAAATGTGTGCGGCCAATTTTTACTACATGCATGAATTCTGCTGACTTTTTCAGCGAGTGTATTTTTCAAATTTTCAATTGCAGGTATAGTAAGATCAATCAGGATTTTATATGCCGCAATGTGCATTGCTGTAGGAAAAGTATCGTTGCTCGATTGAGATTTATTTACATCATCATTAGGATGCAAAACTTTTTCTTTATCGGTAAGCTTGCCACCATTCAACACATGAGCACGATAAGCGATCACTTCATTTACGTTCATGTTGCTTTGTGTACCGCTGCCGGTTTGCCACACCACTAAAGGAAATTCATTCCGCAATTTTCCATCGAGTATTTCATCGCATACCTTGCTGATAAGGTCACATTTTTCTTTCGATAAAACACCTGCTTTATAATTAGTAATAGCTGCAGCTTTTTTTAGATAAGCAAATGCCTGTATAATTTCTTTCGGCATCCGGTTAATGTTTCTGGCAATAGGAAAATTTTCAATGCTTCTTTGTGTTTGTGCTCCGAAGTAAGCTTCCACAGGCACTTTCACTTCTCCCATTGTATCTTTTTCAATTCTGTATTCCATAATTTTTAGAAAAATTTTTTACCAACATGTCAAAGCTTTCTTTTATTATAAACTGCTTTTTTTCTTAAATACGTTATAATCAAAAAATTGATTATTGTTATTACTATTACAATAACAATAAGGTAAATAGTTACCACAAGGCCAGAAGATATTTTTCCTCTGAACAATCCATTTTGTTTAGTATAATAAAACCGGGCATCTTCCAATATTGCCAGCGAAATAATGCCAGCCATAAAGTATAAAACACTCCATAAAAAAAACACTGCATTACCATTTCTCCAATAAAAAAGATTCGCAGTCAACAAAAGAATAATTGAAAAGATGGTAACGATGTTGTAAAGCAAGTCGTTATTTAAATCGAACAACCTTACCACGGTTAATGGTGACTCTGTATTTTCCAAAACCGTATGTGTATGATATATCCAAAAAGCAGTGAACAAGCTTATTGCTATTAGCAGGAAGAAATAGATTTTATCTGTTCTGGGAACGTCCATCGCTTAATAATTACTCAACAATTTAAATAATTTATGCTCATCCATTTTGACTGCTTTATTTAAATACGGGCTTTCGTTTTTCTAAAAAAGCATGGGTTCCCTCTTTTTTATCATCGGAGCTAAACACTTCTCCAAACAATTTTATCTCTTCATCAAACCCATCTGTATCATAAAATGTATTAACCGCTTTTATAGCTTTAGCAACAGCTACTGGTGATTTTGAAATTATAACCTCTAAAATTCCTTTTGATTTATTCAGTAATTCTTCGGCAGGCACTACATAATTTACCAGGCCAATATTTTTTGCCTCGGCAGCATCAATCATGTTTCCTGTAAGTATCATTTCCATTGCTTTTCCTTTACCAACAAGCATTGGCAGGCGCTGCGTGCCGCCATAACCTGGTATCAATCCAAGGTTCACTTCAGGCTGGCCGAACTTTGCTTTATCGCTTGCAAGCCTGAAATGACAAGCCATTGCTAATTCACATCCACCGCCCAAAGCAAAGCCATTCACTGCTGCAATAATTGGCTTTGGACAGTTTTCGATCATGAAGAATATATCTTGCCCTCTTTTTGCAAGTGATATTCCCTGCTCACTTTCGGCTTCTATAAACTCTGTGATATCGGCCCCTGCGACAAAAGCCTTTTCACCATTTCCGGTAATAATTGCGCCCTTTATATTTTTATTTGAATAAATTATTTCAACAGCATGTGCAAGCTCTTCTAAAACTTTTTTATTTAGGGCATTTAATTTATCAGGACGATTAATGGTAATGAGACAAATATTATTTTCAGTTACAGTTGTTATTGTTTCGTACATAATAAATAGCAATAAAAATTAAAAATCCCTATGCTCCTTTACCCAATCTTTTATATAACCGGCAATATCAGCGGTGGGTGTGCCTGGAGGAAATAGTTTACCTACACCCATTTCGTTCAAGGCCTTCATATCATCTTCCGGAATGATGCCGCCGCCTGTAAGCAATACATCATTCATCTTTTTTTCTTTTAGTAAGTTCAGGATTTTCGGGAAAACAGTATTATGTGCTCCTGATAAAATGCTAATGCCAATTGCATCCACATCTTCCTGTAATGCAGCGTTTACAACCATTTCAGGCGTTTGCCTCAAGCCGGTATAGATCACTTCCATGCCTGCATCTCGTAAAGAAGTAGCTATCACTTTTGCACCACGATCATGTCCATCAAGCCCTACTTTTGCTACTAAAACCCTTACAGGTCTTTGCTTGATACTACCATTAACTGGCTCAGATAACATGAGTGTAAAGATAAAATAGATTTATAAAAACGATTTTTTATGTTTTTGCATTTAACAAAGACAATCCATGTGCAATTCTTTTTACGGTTTCATCTTTGCCTAACAAAGATGCAATGTCAAACACTGCAGGCCCCGATTTTTTTCCAACAAGCATCACGCGAAGCGGAAGCATCAGTTCGCCGGGCTTTAGCTGGCTCGCAGCTGCGATTTCTTTAAATACGTGCTCCGTTTCTGAGGCATTCCATAACTGCACAAATTGATAACTACGAATGAGTTCGTTGAAAAACATATTTTTATTTTCATTCCATTTGGGTAAAACGGAATTGGTATCAATTGTATCTGGTCTTGTAAAAAAGAAATCTGCCTGGTCCCAAAAATCTGTAAGCAACGTACATCTGTCTTTTACAAGGCTAATGATTTGTGATAATTTTTCATTATTGTCAATGAAAATATTTTTTTCTTTTAATAGCTGCAAAATAAGCGGGAACAAAGCTTCAGCAGTTTCTTTCTTTATCCATTCATGATTGAACCATTTCGCTTTTTCATAATCGAACTTGGCGCCACTTGCATGCACTCGTTCCAAAGAAAATTTTTCCGTAAGCTCCGTCAATGAAAATAATTCCTGTTCTGATCCATCATTCCATCCGAGCATAGCAAGCATGTTTATAAATGCCTCGGGTAAAAAGCCAAGTTCTTTAAAACCTTTTATTGTGTCCCCGGTTTTTATATCATTCCATTGCAACGGAAACACAGGAAAACCAAGCCTTTCGCCATCTCTCTTACTTAATTTTCCATTGCCATCAGGTTTCAATATAAGTGGCAAATGAGCCCACTCCGGCATGTGTTCTTCCCAGCCTAAATATTTCCAAAGCAACACATGAACAGGTGCGCTGGGCAACCATTCTTCACCGCGAAAAGCGTGGGTTATCTTCATTAAATAATCATCTACTACAACAGCCAGGTGATACGTGGGCATGCCATCTGCTTTCAACAATACTTTATCATCTACTGCATCAGTATCCATCTCTATATTCCCGCGTATCATATCCTTAAAAACGACTGACTTGCCTGGATCAATTTTTATCCGTATTACATGCGGAAAATTGATCTCTAATAATGCTTTTGTTTCTTCCTCTGAAAGTGATAAAGAATTGCGCATTTCATTTCTTACATGGTGGCTATATTGAAGATTAGCTTTGCCTTCTGCTTTTAATTTTTCCCTTAAAGATTCTATTTCTTCAGGCGTATCAAATGCATAATAAGCATGCCCATTTTTTACAAGCTCTTCTCCATATTTTTTATATAAATTTTTTCTTTCGCTTTGCCTGTAAGGGCCATAATCGCGTGTAACATGTGGACCTTCATCAGGTTGAATCCCGCACCAGGAAAGACTTTCAATAATGTATTGCTTCTGCCCCTTCCACATATCTGTTCTGGTCAGTGTCTTCTATTCTTAATATAAAATCTCCATTATGTTTTTTTGCAAATAAATAATTATACAACGCAGTCCGAACCCCACCAAGATGCAAGCCGCCAGTAGGGCTTGGTGCAAATCTTACTCTTACTTTTTTCATTGTGCAAAGATAAAGGTGCGTGAATTGAGAAGCATTCATAATAATGAATGATTTCTATTTCTATTATTTATTAATCATAAGTATCTTGTTTCAACGACTTATTATAAGCTGAAGAAAATTATTATCATGTTTTATTTTGTAAAAACACCGTGGCTTCTTAAAAAAATGTACCCTGAATGTTTATGGCATATAAAAACGGATAACAAAATTGTTTATTTAACTTTTGATGACGGACCCCATCCGCAGGCAACTCAAATTGTTTTAAATGAACTAAAAAAATACAATGCACTTGCTACTTTTTTTTGTATTGGTAAAAATGTAGCTGAACATTTTGACCTGTATAAGCAAATAATAAATGATGGTCATAAAGTTGCCAATCATACATATAATCATCTCAACGGATGGAAAACAAAAGATGCAATTTACCTTGATGATATAAAAAATGCCATGCAAATAATTGATAGTAATTTATTCCGACCACCTTATGGACGCATTACGAAATTTCAGTTAAAAGCATTACAGGGCAAGGCTTTCAAGCTGCGGACAGTTATGTGGAGCGTATTGAGCGGTGATTTTGATAACCGTCTTTCGCATGAGGATTGCTACGTAAATGTTGTAAAAAATTCTAATCCCGGATCCATTATAGTTTTTCATGACAGCCTTAAAGCACTGCCACGAATGCAGTTTGCATTGCCGAAGATTTTACAATTTTTTACTGATAATGATTATTCTTTTGCAGTGGTACCAGATGTTCTTTAAAAAAATTGGGCCGGGGTCGATACCCAAGCCCGTTTTTAATCCGTACCCTATGAAAACAGGGTGAAGGTAATAAAATATTTAACATATCATCAATGAATTTTTACATACAATTTATTGCCTCGTTTAATTTTGCCTAATGAAAAATTTTTTTAAATTCCTTTGCCTGTACAAAAGTTACCGCAGGTATACTAACTATACATCCGTAGTTTATGTGATTTCCTTATAACTCTGCTTTTAAGTTGGGGACATTTTTTTTAAATTTTTATAAACAATATTTTGCATGTTAGATGGCCGTAAAAATTATAGATACACATACTCATTTATATGCTACTGAATTTTTATCTGACATAGATGAGGTAATTCGGCGCGCTGAAGATGAAGGCGTCTCAAAGTTTTATTTCCCAGCCATTGATAGCGTTGAAAACGATGCTATGTTCAAACTTGAAGCAAAATTTCCGGAGAAGTGCAAGGCAATGATGGCTTTGCATCCATGTTCAGTAAAAGAAAATTATGGAGATGAGCTTGGTAAAATAAAGCAACTTTTGCAGCAAAGGAAATTCGCCGGCATTGGCGAAACAGGACTCGATTTTTATAGGGATAATTCTTTTAAAGAGCAGCAATATCAAAGCTTTCATCAGCATGTTGAATGGGCGTTGCAATATAAGCTACCTATAATATTGCATACAAGAAATGCGATTGAAGAATGTATCGAAGTAATAAAAACGTATAAAGATCTTACGGGAATTTTTCATTGTTTTGGCGGCTCTTTACAACAAGCGGAAAACATTATCAGTAAAGGGTTTTATCTGGGCATCGGTGGTGTTGTAACTTACAAAAACTCAGGATTGGCAGAAGTTGTAAAAGAAATTGACCTTGCAAATATTGTTTTAGAAACTGATGCGCCTTATTTAGCGCCTGTTCCTTTCCGAGGCAAGAGGAATGAAAGCAGTTATTTAAAATATATTGTCAAAAAAATTGCTGAAATCAAAAATGTAACCATTGAAGAAGTAGCTGAAAGGACAACTATAAATGCGGAAAAAATTTTTCAGGAAAAATAGCTTATCTAATTAATTATTTATCAGGTTAATAACATTCCGAAGAAAATAATTGCAATATTTTACATTCTTGATAAGTTATAATAACATTGAATTAAATAACACCGTTAATCTTCATAAACAAAAAAGTCAAAACAATTGCTCTCATTTCCGTACTTGTTATTTAATGAACGTTGTGGTATATTTTTGTTTCTGAATAACTTAATACCACCCTATTTCAAAGCGCTTGTTATATAAAAGTATATGCATTTTGTTGTGTTGCCTGTGCATGAAAGTTCATGCTCAAAACAGAACTATTACCGGTAAGGTAACTGATTCTATAACCGGGCTGCCGTTAGTTTCCTGCAGTATTTATTCATTGGATTCTGGTGAAGGTGTAATTACTGACGAAGACGGTAAATATATTTTTACAGTAAACGATAAAACAGATTCAATAGGAATATCCATGGTTGGCTATAAAGCAATCGTGAAGCGTGTTTCCAAAGATACAGGCCAGGTAATTAATTTCGTTGCAGCAGCCTTCTACAGCATCTCTTGCAGGCGTAGTGGTAACGGTAAAATCGAGATATACAAAAGCACAAAGGCTAATATTAAGAGTGATAAAAAATAAAGATGTTAATGACGCTTTTAATAATAAAACTTTCCAATGTCAGGTTTACGATAAAATAGAAGTGGACTTAAAAGACCTACCCCAAAAGTTGGAGAATATCAAACTGATGAAGCCGCTGAAGTTTGCATTTAACAATCAAGACACAACTTCCGATCATGAAAAGGTGTTACCCGTTTATATCTCCGAAACCAATTCTAATTATTATCATAAAAAAAATCCTGAAAAAGACAGGTACGATTATACAGCTATCAAAAGCTCCGGATTTAATAATAAATCGATTCTTACTTATCTCGATAATCTGTATAAAAAAATAAATATTTATGATAACAATATAAAATTGCTGGATATAAATTTTGCAAGCCCCATTGCTGACAATGCTCTTAATTTTTATGATTACCAGATCCTGGATACATTATTTTTTGACAATCATCGCTGCATACAAGTTCAGTTTAAACCAGCTCATTTTGGCAGCAATACCTTTAATGGTTATTTGTGGATTACCGATACGAGCTATGCTGTTAAATCATTGGTGATGCACATGGATAAAAATGCCAATATCAATTTCATTAAGAAGTTTGAAATATCACAATTTTTTCAAACGAATGATACAAATAAACTGTTTCCCCAGAAGACAGTTTTGTATATGGACGTTATAGTTCCGATACATAAAAAGACGGGAGTCATCGCAAAGAAAACGACGATTTATAAAAATATTTCGGTTAATAATAATTCAATTGATACAGCTTTTGAAAAAAAATATGTTCCTGTTTCTGCATTTGATCCTGATCCCGCTAAAAACAGGCCAGTACAGCGTTTTGAGCCATTAAGCCATTCTGAAAGATCTGTTTATCATTTAATGGATACGCTTACAAAAATTCCTGCGGTAATGAGATATGCAAAAATTATTTCAGCTATCAGCACTGGTTATTATTCCGCAGGACATATTGATCTTGGAGATATTTATTACATTTATACGAATAATATCGTAGAAGGTAACCGATTTACTTTCGGCCTTAAAACCAATCCTGAATTTAATAGCCATATCCAATTAAAAGGATATGGCGGCTATGCATTTCGTGACAACAAATTTCGCTATTTATTAGGTTCTGTTTTTGTATTAAACCCAAGAAAGTGGACAACGGTAAATTTAGAAGTCAGCAGCGATCTTACTGCCACTTATGATCATAGCGATGAGCTGGATCAGAACTCTATTTTTGCTACCTTTTTACGCAGGGTAAAATATTCACAAGTCAGGCTTGTCAACAGCCAATATGAAAGTGCTTCTTTTTTAAAATACCTAAACAATGATGTAGCCATTGGCGCTTCTGTTAACCATAATGCTCTTACTCCTTTTTTTAATGTGTATTATACACATGATGATTTTAAACCTTTTACAGATAGCCTTTCGGAGACGAATAAATATGTGGTAAATGAAGCCAGCGTTTCACTGAGGTTTTCCCATAAAGAACGCTATATAACGCAGCATTATGTGCGCGGAAGTCTTGGTAGTTATTATCCAATAATAACCCTTACTTATACAAAAGGTATTAAGACAAATGATGGAATTTTTAAGAGCGATTTTAATTTTAGCAAATGGAATTTGTACTTACAACATGATATTGCAAATGGCAGGATTGGTAAACTTTCTTATACCATTGATGCAGGCATGACCAATGGAATATTGCCTATAGTTTTATTAAATGTATTGAAAGGAAATGACACTTATTATTATAACAAATATGCATTTAATAATATGAACAGGTTCGAATTTGTTACTGATAAGTACGTTGCACTTGCTGTAGAACAATCATTTGGCGGCTTTCCTTTTAAATACATTCCTGCATTAAAAAGATTGAAATGGCGCTCACTTGTTTCGTTTCGGGGAGTAATTGGAGGCATGTCAGAAGCTAATAAAATCGCTAATGGTTATTATGATTCGACTATAAGTTATCATTTTACCGTACCTGATAAAACGCCATATATGGAAACAGGTTTCGGGGTATACAACATCTTACATTGCCTGCGGTTTGATGCAGTCTGGCGATTGAATTATCTTAATAATCCAGGCATATCAAAGTTCGGAATTAAAGCCAGCGTTGAATTTAATTTTTAATTATCCATTTTCTTTATTTTTCTGCTGCTCATCGTTAAGCTTCATAAAGGGCTTTAGTATATCAATGGGCACAGGGAAGATGGTAGTAGAATTATTTTCAGTAGCTATTTCACGCAATGTTTGCAAATAGCGTAGAGTAAGTGCGCTTGGCTGTTCACTTAAAATCTTTGCAGCATCACTAAGTTTCTGTGAAGCCTGAAACTCGCCTTCTGCAGAAATGATCTTGCTTCTGCGCTCACGCTCTGCTTCTGCCTGCTTTGCCATTGCACGCTGCATTTCCTGCGGAAGATCAATCTGCTTCACTTCTACATGAGTTACTTTCACACCCCACGGTTCTGTTTGGTTATCTATAATTTGTTGAAGGCGTATATTTATTTTTTCCCTTTGAGAAAGAAGATCATCCAGTTCAGATTGGCCCAATACACTTCGCAAAGTGGTTTGAGATAATTGTGAAGTACCTGCAAGATAATTTTCAATTTCAATGATTGCTTTCTCAGGATCAATAACCCTAAAATAGATAACTGCATTCACTTTTATAGAAACATTATCCTGGGTGATAACATCCTGCGGAGGTACATCCATTACCACAGTACGAAGACTTACCTTTACCATTTTATCAAGTATGGGAATCAAAAGAATTAATCCCGGACCTTTAACTCCTCCGTTTAAAATACGACCCAGCCTGAATACCACGCCCCGCTCATATTCACGCAACACCCTGATGGAAGTTGCCAATATGTATAAAACAATAATTACAATTATTATAAGCGCTATGGGAAGTTGTTGTTGCATTTGTTTATCTTAATTTTTAAAAAATAACACTCGTTTTAAATTTGATCAACATACAAAGTAAGGCCTTTCACCTCTTTTATAATCACCGTTTCTCCTACACGTATATTTTCTGAAAGAAAAACAGCGTTCCATATAACTCCGTTCAACCTTACGGCATTTTTCGCAGATGCACTTTCTAATACAATAGCTTTCTTACCAATAAAGCTATGGACGCCGGTTACAGCCTTTGCTCTTTGTGCTTTTATTGCCATTACAATGAGAAATATAAAGAAAAAAGATGTAACTGCCGTTGTAGTAAAAATGATGCTTTTTGAAACAGACGCAATATTATCCAGCGGGCTGTTTCTTATTAAAAACAACGAGCCGATCAATAAAGAAATAATACCTCCAATGGTTAAAATACCGTGACTGATTATTTTTATTTCCAGTAAAAAAAGTATTACACCAAAAATAATAAGCGACAGGCCCGCATAGTTAACAGGCATTGAGCTCATTGAATAAAATGCAAGCACTAAAAAAATGACACCCGCTATTCCGGGGAAGATAGCGCCCGGATTAAATAGCTCGAACACAAGACCAAAAAAGCCAAGCATCATTATGATATAAGATATATTTGGATCACTTATCCTGTTTAAAACTTTTTGAAAGAAACCCATATCGCTGGATTCAATTACGGCATCCTTCGTATTTAAAATTTTTATACCTCCGTTCACTTCTACTTTTTTGCGATCTATTTGTTCAAGCAATTCTTTATCATCATTTGCTATGTAATCAATTACATTTTTTTCTATTGCATCTTCGTCAGTTATCGAAACACTATTACGAACTGCATCTTGCGCCCAGTCTGCATTGCGATGTCTTTTTTCTGCAATGGACTGAATAAAGGCAGCAGCATCGTTAGTGCCTTTTGTATTCATAACCGAATCGGTAGTTCCCTGCATAGAGACTGGGTGCGCAGCTCCTATATTGGTGCCAGGTTCCATAGCCGCAATGTTCGCCGCCATCATAATAAAAACACCAGCTGAGCCTGCATGAGCACCTGATGGAAACACATAAACAACAACCGGAACAGTTGATTTAAAAATATCACTCACAATATCTCTTGTTGAACTTATCAATCCACCGGGCGTATTTAAATGAATTAGCAGACACTCATCTTTTGAAGCCTCAGCTTTTTCTATCGATGTATGAATATATTCTGCAGATGCCGGATTAATACCGCCATTGATATTTATAGAAAGAACGTGTTGAGCAAAAAGATAATTACATAAAAAGCTAAGGAATACTGCGATCGTTATAATTTTTTTATGTTTCTTTTTTACATAAAACATGAATGCAATTTACCTAAATAAAAATGATCAAGATGATAAAGCACTGCTATAATTAGGTTGTTCATAACATGCTTTATAACAATAATTTTTGTTCATAATAAAAGGTTAATACCTTTTACAAATGCAGCATTTAATCATAAAGAAGTATCTATAAATATGGTTAACACATAAATTTGCAACCGTTGGTTGTATTTTTGCTTCTTTGATTGTACAGAAATTTATGAAGCGTATTCTATACTTTTTTACTCCAATATTTTTTCTTCCTTTTCTTTCGTTGGCAAATGGCGATACTACTACCATTCCTTTAAGCAGGCAAGTGTTTCATGACAGGATAAAAGCTGAACAAAAAAGAGCTGACAAAGCAGATGGACACCTGGATGGAATTATAAAAGTTTCGCCAAGTACTGAAATAAACCTGCAGGTAACTGATGCCATTTTCAGGAAAGTAAATGTGATGAGGAATGATATTGAAATGAACGAAGTGCTTGCAACAAATAACGACAAGATCCGCTACCTGCGCTATGTTGAAGACCTTGTCAGAGATTTTACAGATGCATGGCGCACACATAAAATATCTCCTGCACTTGCACCTTTGCTTGTTGATAATTTCAGCGATATTTTACATGCAAATATTAAAGGCGAAAGCATGGCCCCTTTGATACAGGATGTTCCTTATGAAGTAGGTCTTATCAATTCAGGCATTTTTACCGAAAACGCTGGCTATACTGAATGTAAGAAAATTATTTTTGAAAAATTTTCAAAATTATATCCTGATAAAATACTTGCCAACATTGTCCCCTTTGTAAACGAGCCTTTTGCTGATTCATTAGTTATAGATGCGTTTATTAATAATCCAAGCCAGGTATATTCTTATGCACAGGCAGCAAGTAGTCCACAAGGCAGACTAATAAGAAGAAATACTGATAAAAGAATAATAACGGTTGTGGAGCTAAGTAAACTGCAGCAGCGTGCATTGTTTTATTTTCCTTTTCTGGATGATTTAATTAATGGAAGAAAGACGCTGGAAAGTATTGCAAAAATATGCAGGCACGTCCGATAAAAATTATGACAGCGTTGGTTATTATAAATTGTTGGTGCAAACCGAAATGGAGTATTATCCAAGGCTCGTAACCGGCGATACACCAGTGGCAATGCTTGGCAGCGATGGCTTAATTGATATGTTGCAAAGAAAAGCTGTGCAGCATTTTGTAACCACCATAAATAACCTGCATGAAAACCCTAATCCAAACATAAGATTCAAAGCCATTGAGCCTTTAAATGCTGAGGATTTATATTTTATGTTGTGCTAAGTGAAAATGATATTTATACATCAAGTTATAAATATGCATTCGACAGGCTGATGCAAAAACTTGGAACGGTGCCTCATGGCGATTCGTTGCTTATGGCAGTAAGCTTCGATCATTTTAAAAAGTTTATTAAGATGGCTGCTGAATATAATAAGCTGGATATATTTTTAAAAAGTTTGCCGCCGGGAGAATCTGAAACTTTGATGCAGGCTTTTGTATCTAACCTGGAAAAAACAGGAACGCTCGAAGACGCAGTGGATGTTGCCGATTCCTATGGAAGCATTAGTAATAAGGCTTTGCAGCAATCGATGTTGGAAAATGTGGAAGCCAATGAAGAGCGCTGTACCAGGGATAATAACGAGCATGGAAAAAAAATTTATAATCTTTTAAAAATGATCTTTCTTTCTTCCGATGAAAAGAATGGAATTGATCTTTCAAAGGAAATTGGCATTCCTCCTGTGTTTACCGTTAATTATGATTATCTCGCAGATGATTCAGGAAGAATAATTGAACAAGTATTTTTTTATGGAGATAAGGATGGTAAAGAATCTTATGCAAGCTATCTGACTTCTTTTCCAAAAGCGGATTGGCAGATAACGCAAAGAGAAAGAATGGATAGAAATAAAATCAAGAAAAGGTAAACCTGTCTGGATCTTTGCGAATCTTCCTTTGGATAATGAAACAGATAAAGATGCAGATGCGCAGAAAGATCTTATCGATTATCTGGATGAGCTTGGATTGAAACCCGCTATAGTTATACATCGCGGCCATAGTTATCATTTACAATATACCATTGCTCAGCTTTCCGAAAATGCAAAAATTATAATGCTTGGTTCCTGCGGTGGCTATCAAAATCTAAAATCCATTTTGACTTATGCTCCCGAAGCACATATCATTTCTACAAAACAAACCGGAGCAAAGGATGTAAACAAACCCATCATAGATGCATTAGATAACACCTTGCGCAACGGGGAAAATATTGACTGGAGAAAAATGTGGGCCGGGCTTGAAGCATATTTTAATAAAGCACCGCGTGAGCTAAGAGAAACATTTGAAGATTACATACCACCACAAAAAAACCTGGGAGCGTTATTTATAAAGGCATATAGCCGCGGTGGCGAGGTGGTAAAATAACGATTTTGCCTTTTAATACAAACATCATTTTGTAACGATATCTCTAATTCAGTTTCATGTAATTTTGCTGAATGCCTGAAGAAATAAAGCGTAAGAAACTGCTCGACTTTAGTGTGCTGCGGAGGGTTTTTCAGTTTACACATCCCTATAGAAACAAGCTTTATCTTTCTATTTTTTTATCTATTGCCCTTGCCATCATCTCACCCATCCGTCCGTATTTGATTCAATACACGGTAAATGTTTTTATAAAAGATAAAAATACTTACTGGCTCGTTCTTATCACGGTTATACAAATAGGATTATTATTACTTGAAACAGGTCTTCGCTTTTGGTTTGGTTATCTCACATCATGGCTGGGGCAAACAGTAGTGAAAGACATGAGGGTAAAAGTGTACAAAAAAATTCTAAGCTATAACCTAAAGCAGTTTGATACTACGCCCATTGGCACTTTAACAACAAGAACCATTAATGATATTGAATCGGTAAATGATATTTTTTCTGATGGACTGATACCAATTTTATCTGATATTTTATCTATCATTTCTATTTTACTTTTCATGTTCTTCGTTGACTGGCGTTTAACATTGATAAGCATTGCGCCCTTTCCCATATTAATAATTGCCACGTATTTTTTTAAAGAAAGCGTAAACAAATCTTTTATAAAAGTGCGCAATGCAGTAGCAGCTTTGAACGCCTTTGTGCAGGAGCATATCACGGGAATGAGCGTGGTGCAGGCTTTCGCAGCAGAAGATAAAGAATTTAAGAAGTTCAACCACATCAATAATCAACATCGTAACGCTAATATCAAAGCCATTCTTGCATATTCTGTTTTTTTTCCTGTGGTAGAAATAATTCTTGCTTTTTCAACCGGATTGTTGGTTTGGTGGGGAGCCAATAATAATTTTAATGCAGGTATTATAATAGCATTTATTATGTACCTGAACTTATTGTTCAGGCCATTAAGAGTTATTGCTGATAAATTCAATGTGCTGCAAATGGGGGTCATCGCAAGTGAGCGCATATTCAAAGTTTTAGATAATCCGGATGTTACTCCTGAGACTCACAATGGCATCAGCAATATTCATGTGAATGGAAAAGTAAATTTCGATCATGTATGGTTTGCATACAACAAGGAAGATTATGTTTTAAAAAATATTTCTTTTGAAATAAACCCCGGTGAAACTCTTGCTATCGTTGGTCATACAGGCAGTGGCAAAACTTCCATTATAAGCCTGATAAATCGCTTATACCATATAAACAAAGGTTCAATAAAAATAGACGACAGGAATATTAATGATTATGATATTGATTTCCTGAGAAGCCGCATTGCGATTGTACTTCAGGATGTTTTTTTATTTGGTGGGTCTGTGTATGAGAACGTTACGCTGCGCAACACAGCTATACCAAAAAGCCAGGTAATTGAGGCCGCAAAAATTATTGGTGTGCATGATTTTATAATGAAACTTCCCGGGAATTACGATTATAATGTTATGGAACGCGGTGCCACATTATCTCTTGGCCAAAGACAATTACTTTCTTTTATAAGAGCATTATTATTTAATCCATCTATTTTGATTCTTGACGAAGCAACGTCATCTATTGATAGTGAAAGTGAAATGCTTATCCAGCATGCAATTGATACATTGATAAAAGGGCGCACATCGATCGTTATTGCGCACAGGCTTTCTACCATTCGCAAAGCAAATACTATAATTGTTTTAGATAAAGGCGAGATAAAAGAAATGGGAACACATCAGCAATTACTAAACATGCGAGGACAATTATTACAAACTTCATAACATGCAGTTTGAAACGCCAGAAATATTTAGTGCAATAATTATTGCTTTTCTTCTTCCTGCAATCGCTCCGGGCGCATTTGCGGAAAAAGTAATACATCCTGGATAGATGGCTGATTGGTAAGTAACATACAAAGCCTGTCAATGCCAAAGCCAATACCGCTTGTAGGTGGCATACCATATTCAAGTGCACGTAAAAAATCATTATCTATAAACATAGCTTCATCATCACCGCGCTCCATAAGCTTTGCCTGTTCTTCAAAACGTTCTCGTTGCTCAACAGGATCATTTAGCTCGCTGTAAGCATTAGCAATTTCTTTTCCGTTTACCATAAGCTCAAAACGCTCTACCAGCCCGGCTTTGCTGCGATGCTTCTTTGTAAGCGGGCTCATTTCCACAGGATAATCAATTATAAAAGTTGGTTGAATGTAATGATGCTCGCATTTCTCTGAAAAAATTTCATCAATCAGTTTTCCTTTACCCATTGACTTGTCAGCATGTATTCCGAGCTGCAAGCAAACCTCTCTAAGACGTGCTTCATCCATATTGCTCACATCAATTCCTGTATGTTCTTTAATAGCATCATACATGCTTATCCTTTTATAAGGAGCTTTAAAATCAATTTCATTTTCACCTGAAGCAACTGTTGTTATTCCATTTACAGCAATGCTTGTTTGCTCAAGCAATTGCTCGGTTGTTTCCATCATCCATTCATAATCTTTATAAGCAGTATAAAATTCAAGCACAGTAAATTCAGGATTGTGTGTACGATCCATGCCTTCATTCCGAAAGTTCCTGCTGAATTCATACACCCAGTCAAAGCCGCCAACAATAAGCCTTTTCAAATACAGCTCATTGGCTATTCGCAAATAAAACGGTATATCCAATGCATTATGATGCGTGATAAAAGGCCGTGCTGCTGCGCCTCCGGGAATGTTTTGCAATACAGGTGTATCCACTTCAAGCGCTCCATGTTCGTTTAAAAATGAACGCATTGCATTCATCATTTTTGCGCGCTTTACAAACGTTTCTTTCACATTCGGGTTCACGATAAGATCCGCATAGCGCTGTCGATAACGAAACTCAGCATCGGTAACTTCATCGAAGGTTTCTCCATCTTTTTCTTTTACAACAGGCAATGGCCGCAGCGATTTTGAAAGAAGCTGTAACTCTTTTACATGAATAGATGTTTCACCAGTTTTG
This sequence comes from uncultured Chitinophagaceae bacterium, assembly GCA_963823975.1. Classification (GTDB taxonomy): domain Bacteria; phylum Bacteroidota; class Bacteroidia; order Chitinophagales; family Chitinophagaceae; genus Ginsengibacter. The sequence continues at coordinate 153,543 of CAWGNP010000003.1, forward strand.
GTGGTAAAAACAAATCCTTTTACACCGATGATATCGCCAATATCAATCAACTTTTTCCAAACAACATCATACATTGTTTTGTCATCACCCGATGCAATGTCATCCTTGCGAATGTATAATTGTATTTTACCAGTGCTGTCCTGCAATACTGCAAACGAAGCCTTGCCCATATCCCTGATTCCCATAATTCTGCCTGCAATGCTTATGTCAGCAAAGTCTGGTTTGTTAATATCTTCTTTATAATTATTTTTTATAAAAGCCGCACTGGTATTCACTTTGTATGAGGCGGCAGGATATGCATCAATGCCGAGCCTTATAAGTTCTTTCAGCTTCTCCCTGCGAATCAATTCCTGTTCAGATAAATTTTGATTATTCATAATTGTAAATAAAAAAGCTTGTCAAACAAGACAAACAGAATTTTTGCAAAGGTAACTTTTGAGGTGAGATGAACAAAGTGGTTTAAGATAGAAAGTTAGCAACGCTGCTCCCTATCAATTGTACAATTATAAATTTTCGTCTTCTTTTACAATTGTATTCACCAAAGTTCCAATACCTTCTATTTCAATTTCTACTATATCATTTTCTTTTAGCCACACATCTTTGAAGTCTGGGTCTTTGGTTTTCTCAGCTTCATTAAAAGAATATAAATTACCTGAAGGGCTAAATCCTATGCTGATTACATCGCCAGGAAACAACTGAACTCCATAACTGCTTTGCGCAATAATTTCTGCAAACGTAAATTTTTGTTCAGCAGCATTTGCGTTGCAAATTTCTTTTCTGTTCACCCGGCATTTCACACCAAGATTATAAACATTTCCCTTGCTATTTTCTTCTTGTTCAAGTAAAAATTCTACCAGTTCATCAGACGTAACAAGTATAGGACCGCATGCTGTGGCAAAATCTCTTCCATTTGCAGATGCGCCGCTGCGCTGTATTTCATTAGATTGTAAGTTATGAGCAATCACATTATTCATAATCATAAAGCCACCGATATATTCATCTGCTTCTGAGACAGGTATATTTTTACCTGGCTTTGAGATCACTATTCCAATTTGCATTTCCAGGTCAAGCTTTATAAGATGTTCAGGCATGCAAACAATGTCGCCAGCTCCCTGGAAACTGTTATGATTCAAAAAAATCATTTCTGGAAAGGAATCGTTACTCTAGAGAAAAATTGCGAAAACTTACAGGATGTGGAACTGGAGAAAGAACCTGCACTTCTGTAAAAGGAATTCCTTTAAATTTTCTGTTGCCTTCCATTAGGGAGCGATGTATGGAATGAGCGATAGGAAAAATATCTTCCCAGTAATTCAGAAACATAGTCATTGTAACAGGAAGATCCGGATGCATTCTGTCGCAATCATACAAAACATCATCAATAAGAAAAGCCAACTGATCGTGATCATCTTTTAAATAAGATACCAATTTCATTTTTATATTTTTACAATACAAGGTTACATTTTTTAAAATGTAAAAACCAACTTTAAGTTTTAATAGTTATTTAAATTTGCAGAAAGAAAAAGCCTAATGAAATTCGAGAAAATACATAATAAGGGACAGGCTCAGATCTTCAGAAATAAATACCTTGAATACATAACAAAAACACATCCTCTTGTTATCTGGAGCATGTATTTGCCCATAATAATTTTATTGCCCTATTATGCACATAACAAGCTTGCTTTTACAGGGTGGAATGTGATTTTAATATTTGCTGCAGGTATTATTTTCTGGACTTTTTTTGAATATATAATTCATCGTTTTGTTTTTCACATGGTGACCGGAAACCCTCGTGCAGCAAGGATTGCATACGTCATGCATGGAAATCATCATGAATTTCCGAGAGACCGCCAAAGATTGTTCATGCCCGCAGTTCCGAGCATCATAATATCTTCTGTTCTTTTTTTACTCATGTATTTTTTTATTGGAAATAATGGCTTTATGTTTTTTCCTGGTTTCATGCTTGGCTATCTTATTTATGCAAGTATGCATTACGCAATACATGCATGGAATCCACCTTTTAAATGGATGAAACCTATCTGGAGAAATCATCATTTACATCATTATAAAAACGATGATAGAGGTTTTGGTGTAAGCTCGCATATTTGGGATAAAGTTTTTGGAACCGGCTTCGATTTAAGAAAAGAAAAAGAAGATAAAGAAGCTGTAAAAAGCCTGATGTTTAGAAGTTAAACTCAATACTTTTCAAGCACGCCGAGGCCGAATAAAGCAAAGTCATATTTTACAGGATCATTTTTATCAAACTTTTTTAAAGCATCGGTAATCTCCACGGCAGCAAGCCAGTCAACCTGTTTTCTTTTCAACAAGTTAAAATGCTTTGCAACCCTTGCCACATGCAAATCACAGGACATATCAGTTGAGATGGATGTATTTTTTTCCATAAACCAAAATCAACTCCTTTGTTATCATTGCGCACCATCCACCGGAGAAACATGTTTAGCCTTTTGCAGGTTGATTTTTTTTGAGGTGATGCAATATGTTTTCTTGTTCTTAAAGGCGCATCTTCGAGCGAAAAAAAATAGTTATTAAAATGATTTAAAGAAGTTTCTACAACATTTTTTTCTTGCATTTTTATTTCACTTTGGACGAAAGCACTTTCAAAAGATGTATGTTTTGAATAATGAAATTTAAAGAACAATATGAAATATAAAAGATCAGTATCATTAAAAGTGCGGTGACAAAATCGCTCTATTTTCTTTAATTCATTATCACCATGATGCAGGCAAAAATCATAAGGCGCATTATCCATCAAATTTAATACTGTCTTGCTTTTATTTATAATTGTTTTGCGAATACCCCATGCGAACATAGCTGCAAAAAAGCCTGCAATTTCTATGTCTTGTTTTTTTGAAAATAAATGAGGGATGCAAACCGGATCATCTTTTATGAAGGATGGATTATTAAACTGAATTACTTTTTGATCGAGAAATTTTTTTAATCCACTTTCAAACTTTTGATTCATCAATAAATATATCAGTAAGTATTACCCAATGGCTTTGTTTAAATCGTCAATTAAATCATCAGCATCTTCAATGCCTACACTTAATCTTATCAGTGAATCTACCAGGCCATTTTTTATTCTTTCTTCTCTTGGAATGCTCGCATGTGTCATGCTTGCCGGATGCCCAATTAAACTTTCAACGCCACCAAGGCTTTCTGCCAAAGAAAAAAGTTTAGTGGATGAAAGTACTTTCATTGCTGCATCTATGCTATCATCCTTTAGGGTAAAACTCATCATACCACCAAAACCGCGCATTTGTTTTTTTGCTGTTACGTGATCAGGATGATCTTCAAAACCACACCAGAAAACTTTTGCAATTTTATTATTTTGCCTTAGCCAGCGCGCTATCTTTTCGCCATTTTCGCAATGCCTTTGCATTCTCACATGCAAGGTTTTTATTCCCCTTAAAATTAAAAAACAATCCTGCGGGCCAGGAACAGCGCCGGTTGCATTTTGAATAAAAGCAAGCTTGTCTTTTAGCAAATCGTCATTAACAATAAGACACCCATGCACTGAATCACTGTGGCCTCCCAAATATTTTGTAGCGGAGTGCAGTACAATGTCAGCACCAAAGTTTAAAGGATTTTGAAGATAAGGAGAGGCAAATGTATTATCCACACAAACCAGGATATTATTCCTCTTCGCAATGGCAGACACCGCTTCAATATCTATGATGTTCATCATAGGATTGGTGGGCGTTTCCATCCAAATGAGTTTGGTATTTTCATTAATATAATTTGAAATTTTATCAGGATCCCGCATGTCTATAAAATGAAATTTCAGTCCATATTTCTGGAAAACCTTAGTGAACATTCGGTAAGTGCCACCATACATATCGTTCGCTGCAATAATTTCATCGCCTGGATTGAAAAGCTTAATAACTGCATCAGTGGCCGAAGAACCGCTTGCGAAGCAGAGTCCATGGTTTCCATTTTCAATTGCTGCCAGCGCGCTTTGTAACGCATGCCTGGTAGGATTTTGCGTGCGACCATATTCATAGCCTTTATGTACTCCGGGGCTTTGCTGCACATAAGTGGATGTTTGAAAAATAGGAGTCATAATAGCTCCCGTTGACGGATCAGGCTCTGTGCCTGCGTGAATCACTTTCGTTGCGAATTTCAAAATAAAACGTTTTAATATTCAAATATAATTCGATTTAAAAAGTCTGAAGGAGGTTTATGCTTTCACTGGAAAAATTATACAACTCCTTAAAAAAACTTTCATAGCAATTTTTAAGATCACTATAATTTTTATTAAAAATCTCAAATGCACTATCAGACTCGCTTAGGTAAGATGCGCGATGTACAATGCCTTTGAAACTATTTTTAATGCCGGACATAAACTGGTAATTATACAGCCAATTTTGTTCTTTCATGAACGGAAACATTTTCTGAAATCGGGTTGGAAATAAATAAAGGTTTCCTTCCAATAGAAAATAAGCTTGCTGTGAGAACTGCATCAATCCTTCATCATTATAAAAATAATTTTTATCGATAGAAAGAAAATGATCAAACACAACATCTACAAAAGCGCCGGAATATAAACGGTATTGCGGCCGGAAAAAATCTTTAGCCCTTGCTGTTGCCTTATGCGCATCGGTAAAAGCATCAATCATTCGGTGCACGCGGATACCTTTTTGAATGGGTAACGGATAATCATATTGAGTTTTACCTTTTACAAAATCACTTATCATATTTCCCCCAAGAATATCTCTGTCACCAAATGAAAGAAACGCATGTGCCAGGTAGTTCATTTATCAAAATAACATCTTTCAATGTTAACTCCCGGTTATAATAACAGCGCATTGTTGGCATATAATTTTCATTAAAAAACATTATTCATTAAAAAAATTTTTTATGCCCGATACAGAACAAGTGACCCAGCCCTCTTTAGGAAGTAATGAGCCAGGTACGGAAACACACGATGTAAGAATACCTTCCAGCGTTACAGCCGGCTGGACACTCAAGCACATCTTGCTGCCAAAAGCGGCCAGCACACCACCCATGAAGACAAAGTAGAAAATGTAAAGAATAACCTAGAAGGAACTGATTTTGCAACATCAGTAGATACGGATGAATAAAGTAAAACCAGTTGAATAATAGTGCAGGCCGATGCCTGCATTTTTTATGCATTAAACGTTGCTTGTAGAATAATTTCCTCAAGAAAAAATTATGAGTGTTAGTGAAATAGAAATTTCAAGAATTTCAAAAAGAAAATTAAGAAGTATTGTAAAAGATGAAGAAAAGACCGCACGGGCAGCCAATCTCGTTTATGTATCAGATAAAGAAGAAGGGATTGAAAGGAGAAAGATAGGTGACAAGTTTGAATACTTTTTTAAAGGGAAAGAGATAAAAGAAGATGAGGAGCTTTTGAGAATTAAGCATTTGGTATTGCCTCCCGCCTGGACTAATGTGTGGATATGCGCAAAGGAAAATGGTCATTTGCAGGCTACCGGATATGATGTAAAAAACAGGAAGCAATATCGTTATCATCCACACTGGAATTCACTGCGTAATCATACTAAGTTTTATAGAATGTATGAGTTTGGAAAGGCGTTGCCTTGTATACGCATGCAACTCGAGAAAGACCTAAGCACTCCTGCCCTTTCACTCAATAAAGTTTTAGCGGCCGTTGTAAGCCTTATGGAACGAACCAATATAAGAGTAGGCAATAGCTTTTATGAGAAGACTTATGGCTCATTTGGATTAACCACTTTAAAAGATAAGCACGTAAAATTTAATGGAAGCTCCGTAAGCTTTGCATTCATTGGTAAAAAAGGTGTGCCTCATAATATCACTTTAAAAAATAAAAAGTTAGCTAACATAATAAAACAATGCAGAGATGTGCCGGGCAAAGAGTTATTCCAGTTTTATGATAAAGAAGGCAACCATCATTCAATAGATTCGGGGCTTGTAAATAATTACATCAGGCAAATAAGCAACGCAGATTTTACCGCAAAAGATTTTAGGACCTGGGCAGGTACAGTGCAGGCCTTTCTGGCATTAAAATCAATCGGATGCTGCGAGACACAAAAAGAAACCAAAAGAAGGATTGTGCAAGCTTTGGATATCGTTTCGGAACACCTTGGCAATACTCGAACCGTTTGTAAAAAATATTATGTGCACCCTCTGATACTTTCATTATATGAAAGTAAAAAGCTGGATGCATATACAAATGAACTGGATGCAGCAGAGAAAGATAATCTTGCTGGAAAATCTGACTCCTGAAGAAAAAATAGTTATGAAAATCCTTGAATCTAACTAAGTGGCATTTCGTAATTTGTAGTTATGTTTTCCGTTAATACAAAATATGAAAATGGATTTGAAAAAATTATCTTGACGGATAATGAATCAAACACAACAGCAACAATACTTCCGGCCTGCGGAGCCATACTTCATGAGTTTTCGTGTATGCATAACGGTTATGCTGTAAACGTTGTTAAAAGTTATGATTCAGCAGAAGATTTTATAGTGAACATAGAAAAAAAAGGATTTCGCGGTTCCAAATTATCACCTTTTGTCTGCAGGCTTAATAAGGGCATTTACCGTTTTGGAGAAAAAAAATACAAAACTGAAAGCTTTTATCTTGAAGGGAACGCCATACACGGATTACTTTATAAAAAATCGTTTACGACTAACAGTTATGATGCAAACGAAAACCAAGCATCAGTTACAGTTACATATGAATACCGGAAAGACGACTCCGGTTATCCGTTTAATTATGACTGCATAATAACATGGCAGCTTGAAAAAAATAATAAACTATCTGTAACCACTGAATGCATAAATAAAGATGACGGATTAATACCAATGCAAGACGGCTGGCATCCGTATTTTACTCTTGAAGATACTGTAGATGAGCTTCAGCTTGAATTCCAGTCAAGAGAAATGGTTGAGTTTAACAGTAATTTATTGCCAACAAGAAATCTTATTGAATACGTTGAATTCAATTCATTGAAGAAAATTGGTAATATCCCTTTTGATAATTGCTTTACGCTAAATATGGATACCTGCCAGCCATTATGTGTACTTAGAAATGCTGAAAAACAAATAGAAATAGAAATCTTTCCCGAAAAATCTTATCCCTATTTACAGATATATATTCCTCCGGACCGCGATAGTATTGCTATTGAGAACTTAAGTGGTGCGCCTGATGCCTTTAATAACGGAATGGGATTTACAACTATTGAGCCGGGCAATTCTTGTGTTTTTAAAACATCTTATAAGATCACCCTTTTAAATTAATTCCCTTGAAACTGCAGAAACAGGTCACTGATATTTTTGAAAAAAAATTTAATCAAACGCCGGCTTTGTTTTTTTCCCCGGGGAGAATAAATCTTATTGGCGAGCATGTAGATTATAACGATGGCTATGTGATGCCTGCCGCCATTGATAAAGGAATTTATTTTGCCGTTGCATTGAATGAAACTGATACAATAAATTTTTATTCCATTGATTTTAATGAAGCCCTGTCTATAGCTACAAATGATGTACATATAATGAGCTCATGGAAAAATTATGTGCTGGGTGTGATCAATGAATTTCAATCAATGCATCTTAACGTGCACGGCTTCAACTGTGTGTTAGGGGGCGATATTCCAATAGGTGCCGGCATGTCATCATCCGCTGCAATTGAATGCGGGCTTGCATTTGCAATAAATGAGCTGCATCATTTTAATTTATCTAAAAAAGATATTGCACTGCTTTGCCAGAGAGCAGAACATAATTTTCCAAAAGTGATGTGCGGCATTATGGATCAGTATGCAAGTGTATTTGGCAAAAAGGATAATGTGATATTACTGGACTGCATGAACATAGAACATGAGTATCTTCCGCTGCATTTAAAGGATCATTCAATTGTTCTTATCAATTCAAAAGTTCATCATTCACTTGCCGCATCAGCATATAACAAAAGAAGAAGAGAAAGCGAAGAGGGTTTGAATCTTCTAAAAGAATCTCTTCATATCAATTCGTTCAGAGATATTGAAAAACCTGAAGAGCTTTCAGTATTTAAGGATAAAATGAGTGATGATGTTTATAAGCGCTGCCTTTATATTGTTGAAGAAATTAACAGGACAAAACAAGCAGCGAATTTTTTAAAAGAAAATAATATTAATGCTTTTGGAAAGCTGATGTTTGAAACCCATGAGGGCTTAAAAAATTTATACGAAGTAAGCTGTAAAGAAATAGATTACCTGGTTGATTGTGCTATTGAAAGCGAAAGCGTAATTGGCGCAAGGCAGATGGGTGGCGGGTTTGGCGGCTGCACAATTAATCTTATTCGAAAAGATGGCATTGAAAAATTTGTTTCAGATACTATTGCATCTTATAAAAATAAATTTGGAATAGATGCTGAAATGTATGAAGTAGCTATTACGGATGGTACGCACCGGCTGTAGCGATTACACTCTAACGTAAATTTTCTTTTTGTCCATCCACCAAACTATTAGCCAGTAAAAAGCGATCATGCAAAGAGCATATAACAACGAACCATTATTAAGGTTAGATGGAAACACAGGCTTGCATACATTTTGATAGAACCACCCGAATGGCGAAACATACACGGGCTTGCCTGTAACCGGATCCATCGCAGAATAAATTCTTATTAGCCCAAGCAACCTCGGCAGTATGCCACTTAGCATAAAAATGAACAATGGATTTTTACCAAATACATCAAAGAATTTTGTAACGAAGCCTCTTCTGTTTTTTAATTCGATAAAATAAATAAACACCGCAAGTATAGTCATAGCAAGGCCTGTAGTGAATATTGTATAAGAACTGGTCCATATTTTTTTATTGATCGGGAAGACCATGTTCCAGGCATATCCTGCAAAAAGTAAAAGTGCTCCGGTTACAAACAAGCCGTTGATCATTTCAGGAGTTTTTCCTTTTTTAATAATATAATCACCAGCCATGTAGCCAAAAATTACCTGCACGATTGCACAAAACAAACTCATAAAGCCTTCCGGATCAAAAGCAACAGGGTGGCCGTTTTGGGACTCACCATGATACATGTGACCTTCACCTAAAATTGCCTTATCAATATGAGTTCCAAACCATCCATTAAAACTGAATGGATCTGACGGATTACCGGCAACACATAAAAACCAGTAGCCTAAAAGAATAATGCATGAAATTAAAAACGCTCCTCGTATTTTAAAAAGATAAATAATAGCTGATGCAAAAAGATAAGATAATGCAATGCGCTGCAACACTCCCAGTATTCTTACTCCTGCAGGATGGCCATCCGCATCAATATAACTCCATGGCTTAAACACCAAAACATCATTGCTCCATTTTAAAAAAGGCATCCAGTTAAGAAATAATCCTATTAAAAAAATAAGTAAAGCTCTTTTGATTATTTTCTTCCAAAACACTGATGGGCCTGCGGTTTCAAGCCTTGGCATTACAAATGCAAGCGCGTTGCCCACAGCAAAAAGAAAGAACGGAAACACGAGGTCAGTAGGTGTAACACCATGCCATGGTGAATGATCAAGAGGGGGATAAATATGCTCCCACGAGCCAGGATTATTTACCAATATCATAAGGCATACGGTAGCACCGCGAAAAACATCCAGCGAATAAAACCGCTCTTTCATTGGTCTATTTTGAAACGAATGTAATTAATGTTCATGCATAAAAACGCAACCCGCCTCTACGTTTAATAACTTAAGCCTCATAAGAAGCATCAAAGCTTCCTGGCATGATATCCCGCAACAATCTTATTTATTTTCTGTAAATGTTTTTGTTTTACCGGCTCCAGTTTTTTTATACCATATTCAGTAAAATAATGATGATTCTTTAGAAAATTTTTCTGAAGCTCATTCCATTTTATTTCATCGTGCAGGTTCAAATAAGTTTTCATTTCACAAAACAACCAATTGCTTATTTTATCAAAATCTTTTCCGCCGAGATAGTCTAGGTCTGCATCGCAAATAATTTTTTCAAGTTGCGTCTTTGGCTTTTGCGGAAGCTTTGTAGCCATTATAATATCGCAAATAATTTTCAATTGATTACTTGTATAACCAAATTGCGGCAAGTCATTTTTTGCCAATCTGCATCCTGCTTTCTCATGATCTTTGTAAGTAATAATAAATCCTGCATCATGGTATAAAGATGCAATACGCAACAGCCTCATTTCCTCTTTATTAATGTTTTCTTGTTTGCCAATTTTTATAGCAGCATTAAAAACCGATAATGTATGATGCAAGCCATGATAAGTAAGATCCTCAGCCAGGCTTGATTTCAGCTTATCAATAATAAATTTTTCTTCTGGTGAAAAGTTTCGCAAAACTTAATTTATAAAAGGTTATGTATATAATAAACGGCTGTTATTATTTCAATATTATACATTAATTTTTAAGAAGCTATTTGTCATTTATAGTGTTTACATCATTCCAGCTATCTGTGCGAAACAGGTTTACCGGCATACCTTCTTTATTAAATAAAGTGGGAATAAAAGCGTTGGTAAAGTCAAAACGAACGGCGACCGGCTCTTTTATTTTTGAATTATAAACTGTTACACTATTTCCATTAATTTTTGCGATTGCAGGCATAAAGTTTTTATCTGCGCCGGCAATATAAAAACCTTTGATTGTATCGCCTTTATTAATCAAGCCATTCTCTGCATCGGTAAAATTTAATTTGATCTTGTTATTTTTTATATCCATGTTTTCAAACATTGGGTATTTATATACAAGATTTTTTTTATTATAATTTTCGGCTAAAGCAAGATAAGCCAGCCGATAACCGACATCTTTTTTATCCTTTGGATGAATATCATTTACATCAGTTACATAATCATCAATAATCACCATGCCTGTATTTTTGAGAGCCAAAGTCTTTGTCTGCGCTTCTTTCAGCAATGCTCCGGAAATGTTACTATATCCTGCATAAGGTGCTATCTGCACAAAATAAAATGGAAAATTTTTTTGCCATGCTTTACGCCAGGAAGCGATCATTGCAGAAAATAATTCTGTATAAGTTGAAGCATTATCAACATTTGCTTCACCCTGGTACCATATTGCACCGGCTATATTGTAATTAGTTATTGGATAAATCATTCCGTCATAGCAAGCTGCTGCTCGTATAGGACCCCATGGAATTTCTTTAAGACTATCTGCTACTTTTTTTATAACCGGGTCATTATCTATAGCATCTTTTGATGTCCATACTTCTGCAGGTGTGCCGCCCCAGCTTGCCTCAATTAAGCCTACAGGAAATGATAAAATCTGCTGTAATTTTTGGCCGAAAAAATAACCCGCAAGGCTAAAATTTTTCATGTCTTCAGGATTGCAAACTACCCATTCAGCTTTTGTATCTTCCTGAGGATATTGTGCTGTTAATCTTGGAATATGAAAGAAACGAATGCTCTTATTATTGGCTTCATTAGCATCCTGTGTGTATTGTTTTATTCCCCAGTTATAATTCATTTCCATATTGCTCTGGCCGCTGCACACCCACACTTCGCCAATCAACACATCTTCCAGAACTATTTTATTGCTGCCATTTATGATGAGAGAATAAGGGCCGCCGGCAGATGGCATTTTAACAGAGATCATCCATTTGCCATCCGGGTTTCCGGTGGTATTGTATGTTGCAGTATCCCATCCTGAATTGATTTTTATTTTTTCGCCCGGATCGCACCAGCCCCAGATTTTTTCTTCGCTGTTTTGCTGCAATACCATGTGGCTTCCAATGATAGCAGGCAAGCGAACGAATGCATCGGCTTTGAATAAAATAAAATTACAGATAAGGCTAACGGACAAAACAATCGTATTCTTTTTCATTTTAAATGTTTATGAAATTTATACCTTTTCACTAAGCTCCAGCCATCGCATTTCCTTTTGATCAAGCAACACAATTATATCATTTATTCTTTCGGACGCTTCCTGTAATTTTTCAAAGCTTAATGAGTTGTTATTCAATTTTACTTCTAATAATTTTTTTTCATTTTCCAAAGCAGGAATTTCTTTTTCAAGTTTCTCAAACTCTTGCTTTTCTTTGAAAGTAAATTTTTGTTCATCTGTAAAATCTCTCTTGTTAATCGTTTCTTCTTTCCGGCTTACTGCTGTTGTATTTAAGGTCTTTGTTTTATTTTCATCAAGCTGCTTCCACAATCTATATTGAGTATAATTACCGGGGAAGTCTTTAATGACGCCACTTCCCTCAAATGCAAATAGATGATCAACCAGCCTGTCCATAAAATACCTATCGTGACTTACAATTAAAATACATCCGGGAAAATCCTGCAGAAATTCCTCAAGCGTTCGCAGCGTTTGCAAATCAAGATCATTTGTTGGCTCATCAAGCACAAGAAAATTTGGGTTTAAAAACAAAACGCTAAGCAAATGCAATCTTCTTTTTTCGCCACCGCTTAATTTACTTAAAGGAGTAAACTGCTGCTGTGCCGTGAAACCAAATTTTTCCATAAACTGCGATGCACTTATTTTACTGCCATCTGCGAGCGGAAAAAATTCTGCAAAATCTTTTACATATTCAATCGCTCTTTTATCTTCCTTATATTGAAGACCTTCCTGCGAAAAATTTCCAAAGACTACTGTTTCTCCATGATTTATTTTGCCATTATCCGCAGGAATGAGGCCCAGCGCTACTTTCAGAAAAGTTGATTTGCCTGTTCCGTTTTTACCTACAATGCCAATCCGTTCTCCCTTTTTAAAAGTATAATCAAAGCCGTTCATGATAACGTTATCTCCAAACGACTTGTACACCTTTTTCATTTCCAAAACCTTTCCGCCAAGTCTCGTCATCTTTACCTGCAAAGAAACTTCTGCAACTTCTTTGCGCTGACTAACTCTATCCTTTACCTCGATAAAAGCATCCTGCCTGCTTTTTGATTTTGTAGTGCGTGCCTTTGGCTGCTTACGCATCCACTCAAGCTCTTTCCTGAATATGTTTTTATCTTTTTGCAACTCACTTTGCTGCACCTCCTGCCTCAAAGATTTTTGCTCTAAAAAATAATCATAACTGCCTTTATAAATGTAAATTTTTTCATCATCGAGCTCAACAATCTCATTGCAAACAGCATCCAAAAAATAACGGTCGTGTGTTACTAAAAGCAATGTACTTTTCCCGGTGCTTAAAAAATCTTCCAGCCATTCTATCATGTCTACATCCAAATGGTTGGTAGGCTCATCAAGTATGAGTAAGCATTTGCCTTCATGCAGTTGCGCTTCTATTAAAGCCTGTGCCAGAGCAACTCTTTTGCGTTGGCCACCACTAAGGTTTTTTACAGGTTCGTTCAAATGGTGCAAATTCAATTTTCCCAAAATTTGTTTTAAATCACTTTCAAAATTCCAGGCATTGGCTTCTGTAAGTTTGCTGATGAGATCACTTATGCGGTCTTCATCCTGCACATCATTTTCCAGCATCATCTCATACTCCTTTACCAGCCGCACCACCTGGTTATCCATGTTTAAAATGTTATCCCAGATAGATTGATCATTTTCAAAAAAAGTGTCCTGCTGCAGCATGATTACTTTTACATCTTTATGTATCCAAACAACGCCACTATCTGCAGTTTCCTTGCCTGCAATTATTTTTAACAAGGTTGATTTACCACTTCCATTTCTTGCCACAAAAGCGATTTTATCTCCTTCTTCAATATGAAAGCTTATGTTGTTGAAAAGCTTTCTTACTCCAAATGATTTGCTTAAATTTTCTACTGAAGCGTAATGCATATTGCAAAGTTACTTCGGTAATGAGCTAATTAAAATCTAATTATAATTTTAGAAGTCTTACAGGCAATGGCAAGGCATACAAGGCAATATTTTTATTAACTTGCCGCACTTTTAAAATGGAAAAAAACTTTTTTGCGCACCCTACTGCTGTAGTAGATGAAGGATCACAAATAGGCGCTGGTGTTAAGATCTGGCACTTTTGCCACATTATGCCGGGTTGCATTATTGGCGATAATTGCAACATCGGGCAAAACGTGGTGGTGTCTCCAAAAGTTGTTTTAGGTAAAAATGTACGCGTACAAAATAATGTATCTATTTATGAGGGCGTTATTTGTGAAGATGATGTTTTTCTTGGCCCTTCGATGGTTTTTACTAATGTAATAAATCCGCGTAGCGCAATAAGTCGCAAGGAAGAATATAAAAAAACTATTGTAAAAAAAGGTGCATCTATTGGTGCAAATGCCACTATCGTTTGTGGTAATAATATTGGCGAATATGCGTTTATAGGTGCGGGCGCAGTAGTTACTAAAGAAGTAGCTCCTTATTCGCTGGTAATCGGCAACCCTGCACGGCACGCAGGCTGGATAAGTGAGCATGGAATGAAGCTTAACTTTAATGAAAAAAATGTTGCTATATGCCCGGAAAGTAAGCAGGAGTATGTTTTAGAAAACAACCATTTAAAAAGAATTAAATAGCCAATGAAAAATTTTGCACTGATAGGAGCAGGCGGCTATATTGCACCGCGCCACATGAAAGCCATAAAAGATACAGGCAATAATCTTATTGCTGCGCTGGATAAAAATGATTCGGTTGGCATACTTGACAGTTATTTTCCTGAGGCTGATTTTTTTACAGAGTTTGAAAGGTTTGACAGGCACCTGGAAAAATTAAAAAGACAAGGAACTAAAATTGATTATGTAACAGTATGCAGTCCTAATTATTTACATGATGCACATATCCGTTTCGGGCTTAGAATAGGTGCAAACGTTATATGCGAAAAGCCTGTGGTGCTAAATCCATGGAATATCGAAGCGTTGCAGGAAATCGAAAAAGAAACAGGGCAAAACGTTTATACCATTTTACAATTAAGATTACATCCTGCAATAATTGCTTTAAAAGAAAAAATAGATGCAGCGCCACCCGGAAAAAAGCATACAATAAATCTTCAATACATAACATCGCGCGGTCACTGGTACCATAGCAGTTGGAAAGGTGATATTTCAAAAAGCGGCGGCATCGCAACCAATATCGGAGTTCATTTTTTTGATATGCTCATGTGGATATTCGGGCCGGTTAAAGAAAACATTGTAACCCAGCATAATAAAAATACTGCATCCGGCTACCTGGAGCTTGAAAAAGGTATGGTAAAATGGATGCTAAGCATTGATGCCAATACATTACCTGAAGATGTAAAAGCAGCAGGCAAGCGCACTTTCAGAACATTGACCATTGATGGCGACGCTTTTGAATTTAGTGAGGGCTTTACTGAATTGCATACACAATCTTACATAAATATCATTGCCGGCAAAGGTTTTCCGCTATCTGAGAATTATAAATCAATAGAGCTTGTGCATGAGATACGAGGATTTGATTCAAATAATAATTTAAAAAAGTATGAGTAAAAATCTTTTAATAACGGGCGGCGCAGGCTTTATAGGTTCTCATCTTACAAGGCTTTTTCTAAATAAATATCCTGATTATAACATAATAAATCTTGATAAACTTACTTATGCCGGCAACCTGGAAAACCTTAAGGATATAGAAGATAAGCCTAATTATACTTTCGTAAAAGGTGATATAGAAGATATGAGTCTGGTAAGTTCTCTTTTTAAGAAATATAATATTACAAGCGTTTTGCATTGCGCAGCAGAAAGTCATGTTGACAGATCAATAACTGATCCGCTTGCCTTTGTAAGAACAAATGTGTTAGGCACAGTATCATTATTGCAGGTAGCAAAGGAAGCGTGGAAAGATAATTATGAAGGAAAATTATTTTATCACATTTCAACAGACGAAGTTTACGGCACACTTGGCGATGAAGGATTTTTTACTGAAGAAACACCTTATGATCCGCGAAGCCCTTACTCTGCATCAAAAGCTTCTTCAGATCATTTTGTAAAAGCATTTTATCATACATATCATTTGCCGGTTATAATATCTAATTGTTCCAACAATTATGGGCCGTTTCATTTTCCTGAAAAGCTTATTCCACTTTGCATCCATAACATTATTAATGAAAAGCCATTGCCTATTTATGGCAAAGGACTGAATGTGCGCGACTGGCTTTTTGTTGAAGATCATGTAAGAGCTATAGATATAATTTTTCATAAAGGAAAGGTTGGTGATACTTATAATATAGGTGGCCATAATGAATGGAAGAACATTGATATTATTACTGAGCTTTGCAGGCAAATGGATATAAAACTTAATCGTGAAAAAGGCACATCGGAAAAGCTGATAACTTACGTAAAGGACCGGCAAGGCCATGATATGCGTTACGCAATAGACGCTGCCAAATTAAAAAATGAGCTGGGTTGGCAGCCATCTCTCCAGTTTGAGGAGGGACTTGCAAAAACTATTGATTGGTATTTAAATAATACCGAATGGCTGAACGATGTAACCAGTGGAGCATACAGAATGTATTATAAAAAGCAGTATGAAGTATAACAATTGCTGACTTTACACTTTACTAATCTTATAATTTATAAATGAAAGGAATCATTCTTGCAGGCGGCAGCGGAACAAGATTATACCCGATAACAATGGGCATCAGCAAACAACTGATGCCGATATATGATAAGCCGATGATCTATTATCCGCTGTCAACATTAATGCTTGCAGGTATAAAAGAAATTTTGATTATTACTACACCTGAAGATCAACAGCAATTTAAAAAACTATTAGGTGATGGAAGCCAATGGGGATGCATACTTCATTATGAAATACAAGAAAAACCTAATGGGCTTGCACAGGCATTTGTTATTGGAGAAAAATTTATCGGCAGCGATAGTGTTGCATTGATTTTGGGAGACAATATTTTTCACGGAAGTGGCTTTTCCCAGGTGCTTCAAAAATCTGCAAGCCCTGCTGGTGCCGTTATTTTTGCTTACCCGGTTAGCGATCCTGAAAGATATGGTGTTGTTGAGTTTGATAAAAATTTTAATGCGGTAAGCATCGAAGAGAAACCGCAAAATCCTAAATCCAATTACGCTGTTCCGGGGCTTTATTTTTACGATAACGACGTTGTAAACATTGCAAAAAATATTGCTCCATCTGCGAGAGGCGAATACGAAATAACGGATGTAAACAGGCAATATTTAATAGATAAAAAATTGAAAGTGGCAGTTCTCGACCGCGGTTTTGCATGGCTGGATACAGGCACATTTGAATCATTGCATGATGCATCAGAATTCGTAAGGGTAATAGAAAAAAGGCAGAGTTTTAAAATAGGCTGCCCCGAAGAAATTGCCTATCGGATGCGGTTTATCAACAAGGATCAGCTCCATGCACTTGCAAAAAAGCTTGAAAAAAGTGGATATGGAGAATATCTAAAGTTGATAGAGAAATAATTTCTTTAGATAATAATTTCGTTGAAACAATTTTTTTAAACATTTATATAAAGCCTTATACCTGATCTAATATGAAAGTGGTAATATTTGCTGGTGGGCTTGGTACAAGGCTTATGGAAGAAACGGAAGCCAGGCCAAAACCGATGGTAGAAGTTGGCGGAAAGCCAATATTGTGGCACATTATGAAGATTTACGAAACGTATGGATATAATGAGTTTGTACTTTGCCTTGGTTATAAGGCGCAATTTATCAAGCAATATTTTTTAAATTATTTTTTATATAATTCGGATGTAACTGTTGAGCTTGAAAAAAATAAAGTAGACGTACATTTTTCAAACTCTGAATCTTTTAAAGTAACTCTCGTAGATACAGGTCTTTATACTAACACTGCTGGTAGATTAAAGCGCGTGCAAAAGTATATCAATGGTGAGCGGTTCATGCTTACTTATGGAGATGGCGTGAGCGATATAAATATCGATAAGCTTATAAAATTTCATAAAAAAAATAGTAGGCTTGTTACACTTACCTCAGTAAAAACTCCCGGAAGGTTTGGCAATGTTAATACGGATGAAAGCGGCATTGTTACTCACTTTGAAGAAAAATCAGAAAATGAATCAATGTGGATCAATGGAGGTTTTTTTGTAATGGAACCAGGCGTTTTCAATTACCTTGACGGCAACATGGATGCAATTCAATGGGAAAAAGAACCATTGACAAAAATTGCGCGGGATGGACAGCTATCCGCTTATCGCCATCCTGGTTTCTGGAAATGCATGGATGCCTTAAGAGACAGGATTGAGCTGGAAGAAATGTGGAATAGTGGTAAGGCGAAATGGAAAATTTGGGAATAAGAATGTTTGAAATCTATAAAAATAAAAGCGTTTTTATAACTGGGAACACAGGCTTCAAAGGCTCATGGCTCGCAACCTTTCTTCAAAAATGTAATGCCCAAATTACAGGATATGCCTTACCTCCAGATAAGCAACCCAATCATTTTGATTTATTATTCCTTCCTTATAAAACTACTTTTGCGAATATTTTAGATAGACAAAAATTAAGAGAATCAGTTGATGAGGCACAGCCTGAAATCATTTTTCATTTAGCTGCACAGGCGCTTGTGAAGCAGTCGTACATTGATCCGGTAAACACATACCAAACGAATGTTATCGGCACTTTGAATGTACTTGAGGCAGCAAGAAAATGTCCAAGTGTAAAAGCAGTTGTGCTGATAACAACGGATAAAGTGTATGAAAATAAAGAATGGGAAAGACCTTATAAAGAAACGGATGAATTAGGCGGATACGATATGTATAGTTCTTCAAAGGCGTGTTGCGAAATTCTTATAAAATCTTATCGCAATTCATTTTTTAATGTAAATGATTATGGCATAAAACACAATGTGCTTATGGCTTCTGCACGGGCAGGAAATGTAATAGCAGGTGGCGATTGGAGTCGCGACCGACTGCTGCCAGACATCGCAATTGCAACATCAAAAGATGAAAAGGTACTAATCAGAAATCCAAAATCTGTAAGGCCATGGCAGCATGTTCTCGATTGCATTAGCGGTTATTTGCTGCTTGGAAAAAAATTATTAGAAAGTAAAAAAGAATTTGCTGATGCGTGGAACTTTTCGCCAAACAGAAATGAAATAAAAAATGTTTATGATGTAACAGTCACAGCCAAAAAAGCATGGAATAAAATAGATGTAGAATTTGGTATGGAAACCGACGCCTATCATGAGGCGGGCTTGCTGATACTTGATAATTCAAAAGCCGTTGAAAGGCTGCATTGGAAGCCGGTTTGGACCACTGACGAAGCTATAGAAAAAACAATCGAATGGTATAAAAAGTACTATAAGGATTATAAAGTATTAACAGAAGAAAACATAAATGACTATTTGAAAGACGCTTCCTATTTTTAAATGGAATTTATCAAGACACATATTGAAGGCTTATATCTTGTGCAAGTAAAAAAGCTTGAAGATGAGAGAGGATTGTTTGCAAGAACCTTTTGCAAAAGTGAGTTTGAACAAATAGGATTTAATAAAGAATTTGTACAATTTAATCATTCGTTTAATAAAATAAAGGGAACCGTACGAGGTATGCATTTTCAAAATCTTCCTTTTAAAGAAATGAAATTGATACGATGTGTACAAGGAAAAGTAAATGATGTAGCCGTTGATTTAAGAAAAGATTCACCAACTTTTTTACAATTTTTTGTAGTGGAATTAAGTGAGAAAAATATGATAAGCGTTTTGATTCCGGAGGGTTTTGCTCATGGATTTCAAACTTTGGAAGATAATAGCTCACTCATTTATCATCATACAGAATTTTATAAACCCAATGCAGAAGCCGGTTTACGTTTTGATGATCCTTTGCTAAATATAAATTGGACATTGCCTGCTACTATGATAAGTGATAAAGACAAATCATATAAACTGATTGATAAAAATTTTAAAGGAATATGAACTGCAGATTTTGCGATAATAATTTAACCAATGAGTTTGTTGACCTGGGCTTTAGTCCTCCATCAAATGCTTATCTAAAAGATAGCGATCTTAGTAAACCGGAAACATACTTTCCTTTAAAAATTATGGTTTGCGAAAAATGCTTCCTCGTCCAGATAGACGAGTTTGCAAAGCATGATGAGATTTTTAATGCAGACTATGCATATTTTTCATCATATTCTACAAGCTGGCTGGCACATGCACAGGCATATACAAATATGATGATTGAAAGATTTGGATTTAATGAACAATCGCAGGTTATTGAAGTAGCCAGCAATGACGGCTACTTGCTGCAATATTTTAAACAAAAAAGTATTTCCGTACTTGGCATTGAGCCTACCGCAAATACTGCTGCTGCCGCAAAAGAAAAAGGTATCGATTCTGTTATTGATTTTTTCGGAATTAAGCTTGCAAAATCACTGGCCGAAAAAAATATAAAAGCAGACCTGCTGCTTGGTAACAATGTATTGGCACATGTTCCCGACATTAATGATTTTGTTGGTGGATTACCCATTATATTGAAAGATAACGGTATTATCACTTTCGAATTTCCGCATGTATTGCAATTGATAGATAGAAATCAATTCGATACTATTTATCATGAGCACTTCTCGTATTTATCGTTATTAACCGTGCAAAGGATTTTTAAAAAACATTCTTTGGAAATTTTTGATGTGGAAGAACTTGCAACACATGGCGGTTCTTTAAGGATCTATGCAAAACATATATACAATAACAGTTACCCTGTATCCGATAATGTAAAAGAATTAATTGATAAAGAAATATCGTTTGGGCTAAAAGAGCTAATTACGTATACAAGCTTCCAGCAGAAAGCGGAAAAGGTAAAAAATGATTTTACAGCTTTTCTTATTAAGTCAAAAATCGAAGGAAAGTCAATAGCAGCATACGGCGCAGCGGCGAAAGGGAATACATTGTTGAACTTTGCAGGCATAAAAAAAGACCTTTTACCTTTCGTTGCAGATGCTTCACCCCATAAGCAAAATAAGTTTTTGCCTGGCGTTCATATTCCTGTTTTTAATGAAGAAAAAATTAAAAATGTTCAACCTGATTATATTGTTATCCTTCCGTGGAACTTAAAAGGTGAAATTTCTAAACAGTTATCTTATATAAAAAACTGGAATGCGAATTTTGTTGTAGCTGTGCCAAGGTTAGAAATATTTTAAAATGAAAATAGCTGTTACCGGAGGAACGGGCTTTATTGGCAACCACGTTGTGAACGCTCTCTTACAACGAGATGCAGAAATAATTGTTACCGGAACAAATTTGAAAAAAGCTGCCGGCTATGATTGGTTTAAACACGTTACTTTTTTTGAGTTAGATATTAATAAAAATTATCCCGAACAAGTTATTGAGCAATTGGCATCTGCAGATAAGCTTATTCATCTTGCATGGAGTGGCTTGCCTAATTATAAATCTTTGTTTCATTTTGAAGAAAATTTATTTCCTCAATATCTTTTCTTAAAAAAATTAATAAAGTCAGGGCTTAAAGATATAACAGTGGCGGGCACTTGCTTTGAATATGGTATGCGTGAGGGTTGCCTGGATGCGTCAATGCAAAGCGATCCCCAAAATGCTTATGCACTTGCAAAAGATACTTTAAGAAAGTTTATGCAACAATTGCAGAAGCAGGAAAATTTTAAACTAAAATGGCTGCGGTTGTTTTACTTGTATGGCAAAGGCCAGGCATCTACTTCAATATTATCCCAATTGGAAAATGCATTAAAAAATGGTCAAAAGGTTTTTAATATGAGCGGTGGAGCGCAGCTACGGGACTACCTTTCAGCGGATGAAGCAGCTGAAACAATTGCAGATATCGCTTTGGACGACAATAAAGATGGCATCTATAATGTTTGCAGCGGAAAACCGGTTACTATAAAAAAATTGGTGGAAGATTATTTGGAAAAGAATAATGCATCTATACAATTGAACCTTGGGTTTTATCCCTATCCTGATTATGAGCCGATGGCTTTTTGGGGAGCAAATAATTTAACCGTATGAGCAAGCATCATGTTTAAATTATAATTTTACAAGCTTACAATCCTTCGACTTTTTAAAAAGAACTTTCATCGAATGAATTTACATGTGACCAGTGATACTTATGGCTTATTTCCTAAACAAATTGCCATGAGAATTAAAAGAAATGAAAATAGCTGTGAAAACAGGATAGTGAACTTAGGTGAAAGCTCAGTTATACATGATGAAATAATTACCTACATTTCAAATTCTGATCTATCGATAAATACATTTATAGCAACGATAGATAAATTAGATAAACTAATTTTTCATCCATATAACTTTCTGTGTTATAAATTCTTAAAAAAAATAATAAATAAATATCCTGGAATTCAAGTCTATTGGGCCTTTTGGAGCTCAGAGTTATATAGCCTTCCTCAATTATCAGCCCGCCAGTTTGGTACGTTTGCTAAAAAGTATGTAGATAAAAAAAGAAGCATATCGCAAAAATTGAAAGATCAAAGAATAGCAGGAAACCTTATCTCCAAAATAGCTTATGCAACAGGCATCAAAAAGAATTACTCAAAACTATTAATAGAATCTTTCAGGCATATCAATTTCTTCTGCTCTTTTTTGCCTTCGGATTACTCATATTTTAAGAAAATAACTTTTAGCAATACCACAAAATATCTTCCTTTTGCATATCTATCGATAGACGATATGGTGCCGAATCATGAAAACTTTGAATATGTGCCAGGCGATAAGATCATGATAGGTCACTCTTCATCTCCCTCCGGAAATCATTACGAAATCATTCAGCGCTTAAGTGAAATAAATCCTCATTTTTATATCTTTTTACCATTAGTTTACGGTGATAAAAATTATGGGAATCTAATTGAAAATATTGCTCACAAAAAATTTATCCGGCCGGATGTGCAAAGAAACAAAGTAGATAGCGTTAGCTATTCTAAAAAACTTTCAGAGATAGGATGGGCGATTATTAACGCTAAGATGCAACAGGGCCTGGGAAATATTTTAGCATTGATATTTATGGGCGCAAAAGTTTTCTTAGACAAAGATTCCAGCACCTATAAAGATTTTACTGGATGGGGAATAGTTGTTTTTACAGTACAACATGACATTAACTCGCATGAGCTTTCAAACAAGCTAAGTAAAAAAGATATTGAAAATAACAGAAAAATTGTTTCAAGTAAATGCAATCCTCAATTAGTTAAGCATTACTGGAATTCTATTTTATCCTGAATTAAAACAAGATTAATTTGATAAAGAAAGAATAAGAAAAGAAAAATTGTCTATAAAAAAAAACATCTCTTTCGTATTTAGCGCCCAGTTAATCAACACGCTCATTGGTTTTACTACATCCATCATTATGACACGCATTTTGGGCACGGCAGGGCGCGGAGAGAATACTATCTTTTTAAATTCAATCGGATTTTCCGTTCTGTTTTTTGGTTTTAGTATCAATTCAACTATCTCGTATTTTATAAATTCCGGAAAGGCCAAAGCGGATGAATTATTAAGCACTATAATCGTTCTGGCAGCAAGTAGCACTTTACTGGTTTATGGCACATTATATCTTTTGGAGTCGTTCGGCGCTCTTCATGTTGCGCTGCCGGAAAGGATACAAACAAATAAATATAAATTCATTTTCACGGGAATTTATTTTTCTAATTTATCAACCGGAATAGTAACTGCGTATTTAAATACCTATAAAAAATTTAAAATAGTCAGCATTTACGCGGTAAGTATCCAGGTGGTTACTCTTATAATATACCTACTCTTTTATTTTAATATTATTACTTATGATCATGCGAAGTCGTTTGAAACAGTTGTAATGATCACGGCTTTTATTGCATTGCTTACTTTAATTGCTATAATATTTTTATTCACTAAAGTCTTAAAAGTAAAGCCATCTTTAAAATTTATCCCGATAGCCTTAATTAAACAATTTATATTTTTTTCATCAATGGCTTATGTAGGAAATATTGCCTCTTTTTTTAATTATAAATTAGACTTTTGGGTAGTGGATGAATATTGGGGAAAATCCCAATTGGGCATATATTCATTAGCTGCTCAGTTATCCCAGCTTTCATGGATTTTGCCACAAGCTATCTCGTCTGTTTTATATTCTTATGCAAGCAGTAGCAATCAACAGGACGCCATAAATCAGACAATTAAATTAAAACAATTTGCTTTTTACGCTACATTACTTCTTGGAATGGCAGGTCTATTATTATCTTATTACTTTATTCCTATACTGTATGGCAAAGAATTTTCCAGCGCTTTTATTTTGATGATCATTTTTTTAGCAGGCGTAATCCCTTATAGCATACCAACTGTTCTAACAAGCTTGTTTGCTTCAAGAGGAAATTTCAAAACCAGTTTTGTAATTTCTTTGATAACGCTTGCTGTTTCACTTGTTTTATATTTTACGCTTATACCGCGCTATGGACTTATTGGTGGCGCTGTATCCTCGGCCATTGCGTATCTTCTTGCATCCGTCATGTCGGAGGTTTGGTTTTGCAAAATGTATAAAGTATCTATATTTAATTTAGTTAAAATAAAAAGAGGAATGTTTTCCATCAGCAACATAATAAAGAAATAATGATTCAGGTAACTCAAACATATTTACCCAGCCAGGAAAAATATAATAATTATTTAAATGGGATATGGAAAAATGGATGGCTAACTAATAATGGCCCTTTAGTTCTGAGGCTGGAAGACAGATTAAAAGAATATTTAAGCATAAAAAATTTTAATTATTGTAACAATGGCACGATAGCATTGCAAATAGCATTGAAAGCATTAAATATTACGAAAGAAGTTATTACTACTCCGTTTTCTTACGTTGCTACTACCAATGTTATCTTATGGGAAAATTGTAAGCCGGTTTTTGTTGATATTAATGAAACTGATTTTAATATAGACATAAAACAAATTGAAAACTATATAACAAAAAATACAGAAGCTATCCTGGCAACTCATGTTTTTGGCAATCCCTGTAATGTGGATGAGATAGAAAAAATTGCAAAAAAGCATGGCCTGAAAAGTTATCTATGATGCGGCACATGCTTTTAGTGTGAAATATAAGAATGAATCATTGCTTTCTTATGGAGATATAAGTACATGCAGTTTTCATGCAACCAAGCTGTTTCATACGATAGAAGGTGGTGCAATCATTTGCAAAGATGATGACATGAACAGGAAGGTTTTTCTTATGCGGCAATTTGGTCATATTTGGGACGAATATATTTCCGTTGGCATAAACGGAAAGGCGTCAGAATTCAATGCAGCTATGGGTTTATGCGTTCTTGATGATATGCAATTTATAAAAGAGAAAAGAAAATGGGTCACTGAATATTATAATGATAAACTGAATTTTTCTACACTGCAATTACCACGCGCTTTGCAAGGAACCGAATATAATTATGCTTATTATCCGGTTGTTTTTGAAGACGAAAAAATTTTATTAGAAGTATCAGGTGCATTGCGTAAGCAAGATATCTTTCCAAGAAGATATTTTTATCCATCTTTAAATAATCTTCCTTATTTGAGTGAGCATGTTTCTAATCCTGTTAGCGAAAGCATAAGCAATCGCATTCTCTGTTTGCCGCTTTCCACTTATCTTATTGAGGAAGAACTTGATAAAATAATTTCAATCACTAACAATTGTTTATAAGCTTGTGGTTAAACAGTTATTCTTTGATCTAATAGCTTTAGCATATTTTATAACATGAAAATTTTACTGATTACAGGCCACTTTCCACCGGAAAAAACAGGAGGAACTGCACGACCGTATTCGTTATATAAATATTTGCCAGAAAACGGAATTGACGTATCGGTAATTACAAGAAATTTTTATGGAGACTATGCCCGATGAGACAAATGTTTACAGGTATGATTCTTTGTGGAGTTGGAGAAAATCATCATGGGTTTCCAGGAAAGTGATTTTTAAAATCATTTCTTTAATTAAAAATAAAATTTATGATATAAACCATGATAGATGGTGGGTTCAGGAAGTTATAAAAAACACGAGTGATTATGCACAAGGCATAGAACTTATATATGCAAGCTTTCCAGGGCCGGAAGTATTAGAGATTGCGCTTAAGCTGAAGAATCGAATCAAAGTTCCATTGATAGTTGAGTTCCGCGATGGGCTCGCATTTGAATCAATAATTGAAAATCCAAATTATTTTCAACGCATAACCATAAAGCGTTTGGAAAAGAAAATAGTGCATGCTTCTGAAATAGTAATAACTATTGGAAAAAATTTATCTGATTATTTTATAAAACATTATAACAAAAAAGTTTACACAATTTATAATGGCTATGATGAAGACGATTTTGAATTTAAGTGTTACTTGATCAAAACAAAAATAAAGACAAAAAGTGTCTTATACATTTCGGTTCATTGACAGCAATACTACAAAATGTTAAGAGAAGTGGACTAATTGATGCTTTAAGAAATTCAAGATGATAAAATGGATAAGTGATAAAAATAATTTTGAATTAAGATTTATAGGAAATCATAATGATTGGGAAAAAAAGGAAATAGTAAGTTCATGGCGGAAACAAAACAATAAGCTTTTTGCCATATATGAATAGGAAAGAAGGCTTTTGCATTTATAAATGAAATTGCTGGCTATTTACTATTTTATGGAATACCCAAACAGAACGACAATCATTTCAAGTAAGCTTCCTGAATATTTAAAATTACATAAACCAATTTTTGGTATTTGCAAAGGTAATGAAGCAGAAGCTAATTATAAAGAAAACAGGAACTGGATGAAATTTGTGATTTTGATGAGAATGCGATAAGAGTTATTACTTATAAAAATGATGAACGATTCAATTTATTATAAACCTGATTATACATGAGATCGAAAAATTTAATAGAAAATCCCAGGGAATAGAAATTGCGTCTGTAATAATAAAATCTATAGTTGCAGTCCAAGGACACTAAGCGGCATAATTAATTGCTTTATCGGATTGCATCATTTCTTTTTTAGAAGATAGAACTGTATAAATATTTATTAGCAGAAAAAAATAGAAAGGCAAAAAGATAATTTTGTAGCGAACCATTGCACCAAAATTGAATGTAGTGTACCCAACTACTAATGCAAATAACATTGTGAAAGCAAAACAAAAAAGCCGAAATGGATTATTAAATACAAGGTAAAGAAATCCAAACACTTTTGTTTTTATCATTATAAATAAAGTGGCTAAAAAAATCGACCAACGCTTCTATAGCTGCAAATAAAATAATAATTTTTTTGGATTCCCAAACGAAGGGCCTGAACAAGCATGAAGCAATAACACCGGGGCTTTTTTGAATAAAACTATTAAACGTCGGTGTCATGTCACCTATTGAAAATCCAGCTTTGCTATTTTCATCCTCGCCTTGCACTATATCATAGGTAGTTTTTATAATTTTCTATTTGCGAGTAGGATGTTTCCGCCAGATCCTGAACATAACTGTCAGCATCTATATTCAATAATAGAATACCGCATAAGAAAAGAAAAAGAACTGACAGCACCAATCCGAAACACAATATTTTTTATTAAAAAGAAAACCCGGACAATTATTACTATAAAAATCGAAACAGCAAATACCGCAGAAATATAGCTTTTAACAGATGTAATAATATAAG
The DNA here is from genome assembly GCA_963823975.1 of uncultured Chitinophagaceae bacterium. Taxonomy (GTDB): domain Bacteria; phylum Bacteroidota; class Bacteroidia; order Chitinophagales; family Chitinophagaceae; genus Ginsengibacter. Next base: position 180,982 of record CAWGNP010000003.1, read on the forward strand.
CAAGCAATAAAAGCAATAATAATCTTTTTAATGAGAAAGATTTATTGATAAAGAAATTATAAAGAATAAAAATACTCATACCAAGCGCACCAATGCAAATGGGCTCTTTCATTAAGCCACTTCCCCATAGCCAAATACTAGGCGTAGCGATAACTGAATAACCTAATAATTGTATATTCTTTCCGCCATTTATCTTTTGCATTACATAAAATAGTTTCCAGCTTCCGATAAATGAAAAAAACCAAAAAATATGGAGATAATAAGATATTTATTGAAGCAGACAAAAGAAAGTATAGCCGATATTTTCATAACAAAAAAGTTAGGATTACCCTCCATCATCAAGGGCATCTTCTCTTCGTATCCTGCTTCCTTTACAACTGTTACTATATCGTTGCCGGAGTATAAAAAATATTTAACAGCGGAAAAATTTTTGATGATCATTTCCCGTAAAATATTTCCACCATCATAATAGCCGAAAGAATCGCTGTATTTGTAATAATACTGCATGAGCATTGCAAAAAATATTGCGCCGAACATGTGAACCCAAAAAGTCAGGTAAAAAAAATTTCCTTAAAGGTGTGTTGGCATATTTTTTTGATTTTTCCAGTACAATAAAATAAAAAACAAGAAGGTAAGCCGGCAGTAAGAGGTAGTCATATATGGTAATTGTTTGTTGCATGGAAACTAAGCCACTTCTGAAATCATAACCTTAAAACTTTCTCTTTATCAATTGCATTAATGAAAGCTAAATTAATAGTTTCAGCGATGAAGGAGTTTTTTTATGTACCTAAAATAAGCCTTACCAATAATTTTTATATTAAGTTTTTTTTCTTTAATTAAAGAATCAACAACTCTTAAAAAAGGCTCTATTATAAGGGAAAGCGCTGTCAGTAGATAGTAACTGAATCTATTAAAATATTTTCTCCAATAGATATTTTTTGCTGATAAAGAATAAAAAAGCCTGTTCGCTTTTTGCTTATAGCCCGTGCCTCCGCCTTCATGAAAGATTGCAAAACTGGTGTTGTAAAAAGTTTTATAGCCTTCATTATGTATTCGCTTACTTAAGTCCATATCTTCCATATAAACAAAAAATTCATCATCCATAAAACCAATTTTATCCAAAATTGATTTTCGTATCAGCATATAGCTTCCCATTACATGATCCACATCGCTGCTTTGCTTGTGATCCCAATCGGTCATTATAGGTGCCGGGGTAAAGAGCTTAGGAAACAGTTTTGAAAGCCCCAATATTTCAAATAAAGCAGTTTTAAAAGATGGGAATCTTCCGCAGGTTTTTAAAATATTTCCATCTTTACCAATTTGTTGTGGACCAACGGATCCATAAGCCAAATTTTTTTCAAGAAAAGAAACCAATCCTTCCAGCACAGCCGGCTGTGAAGCAGCATCAGGATTTAGTAATAATATATAGTCCGCATTACTTCCCTCAAATGCCTGGTTACAGGCTTTGCCAAAGCCTAAATTTTTTTTATTGACAATAACATCTTTTACAACGCCCTTAAATAAAAAAAGAGAATCATCTGTTGATGCATTATCTACCACAATTACATTACAATGAATCGTGTCACTGCTGTAATTTAAATATGGAGCCGTTGCTTGTAGTGTTAAGTTTCCCGAATTCCAGTTAACAACAATTATATCTACTTTTTTATACATCTTTTTTAAATAACTGCATCTTCATTTATGATATTGATTATTTAAATAAGCTTATAAATAAATCAGTAGTGGCGCTAACAGAATAATTTTTTTGTATAAATTCTCTGTGGGATGATCCTAATTTTATTCTTAGCTCTTTATCACAAAGTAGTTTTTCAAGACTCTGATACCATTGCTCATCAGTCTCTGCCTGAAAACCGTTGTAACCATCTTTAACTAATTCACGATTGATGCCTACCGGGCTTACTACGGCGGGGATTCCAAGGCTCATGTATTGTATTGCTTTGAAGCCACACTTGCCTGATTCTATTTCAGAATTATTAAGAGGCATAATTCCTATGTTCATGCAAAGCAGATCTTCTATTTCAGTATTAAGTTTCCATTTCTTAAATATATATTTTACATCTTTAAGCTCGGGGTCTTTATCTGCAATTATTAGATATTGAAAATTATATTTTTTTTGCAGCTCGTAAATAACACTGCTCGCTTTTGAAAGATTTTTAAAATTAGTAAAAGTGCCTGTCCATCCAATTGTTAGCGGGGTTTCACTTTGGTCTTTTAATTTATTATGAACATTTGTATTCACTACCGTAGGAAGAATTTTTACATTGTTATTGTATCGCCTTGCATACATAGCCAAAAACTGGTTGCCGACGGAAATAATATGACTATACCTGCAAATATATTTTACCTTCCAGCTACATTTTATTAATGATGCATATGGATTTGCGCTTGATGATGAACTCACCCAAATAGCGTCATCAAAATCATAGATAACTTTTTTTCTGAAAACTTTTGCTATCAACCATTCAAAAAACGGTGGCCCTATCGGCGCAGCTTCTCTGTAAACAAAAACATAATCGTATTTAGTAATGGTAATTATCGCATATAATCTTCGGAAAAACCCCCGTAATAACTCAGTTGTTTTTAAAAAAATATACCCTTTTGAAAAAAGCACATTCCAGGCTTTCATGCTCCAGAAAGACTGCAGCGTATAATTGATATTATTTTTTTTGAGCTCAGGTAAATAATGTTCAAATCGAAATCTTTGCCCTGGAGACATATTTAAAGGAGCAGGAACTAAAAATAAAACATTCATAAAACGAGTTACAACGAATAGCTAACCACAGAAAACATTCACGTAATAATTATTTTTTAAACGCAAAATTAAGGAGAAACGAGAGGTCTTTGTTATGAAGCAGTATTTATTGCAAAAGCGGAGACAGTCTTGATATTATTAATACTAATAAACGTTTTTTAACGTTGATACGTTAAGATAATTTCTGCAAAAGAGAAGCAGAAAGTTCTAATTATCATTTCCAAAAAGAATAGTATGAAACTTATTTCCAAAATTTTCAGATTCATCTTTAGAAAAATTGAATCTGTTTATTTTTTTATGAGAATAATAAAACTAAAGTTATTATATCCATGTATCAACATAGATTTTAAAACAAAAATAAAACGCAACTGTTCCATCGTGTGTATTGATGGCGGCAAGCTTACTATCTCTGATTCTATTATCTCAGCAGGAACGCACATAGTTGCAGACGTGAACAGCACCGTTACTATAAGTAAAAGTTTTATCGGGCTAAACTGTGTTATTGCTTCAAAGGAAAAAGTGACAATAAGCAAATCTATGATAGGCGAAATGTGCATCATCCGTGATCAGAACCATATTATTAATGATTTTAAAAGATTTGTAACTGCTCCCATAAAAATTGAAGATAATGCATGGATAGCATCTAAAGTAACTATTTTAAAAGGCGTTACTGTCGGTAAAAATGCTGTGGTAGCAGCGAGCGCTGTTGTTAATAAAAGTATTCCGGAGAATGAGGTGTGGGGCGGAATTCCAGCTAAATCCATCAGGGCATTTAAGCCTGCTATACCAGTAAACATTTGCCAACTACGTTGCATGTTTTCAATATCATTTTTTAAAAACTCAATATAAACGTCCTGCCCTGAAAATAATGGGCATTTATACTTTCACTAATTTCTTTGGCAAGGGGTTATCATTTTTATTGTTACCACTTTTTACTAATCCAAAATATTTATCGCCGGCGGATAATGGCTTATTGAGCTTGTTTAGCCAGGCCGTGATTTTTGTAATTCCTTTTACAAGTCTGGGTATTCTACAATCTGCTTCTGTAGATTATTTTAAGCTTGATAAAAAAAAATTTAATGACTTCTTTACTACAGGCTTTTTTATGACTGTGTGCATGTCAGTAATTTCGCTTCTTGCTTTTCTCTTCTTCAAAAAAATTTTATTTCACACATTTTCATTTCCTTCTGCATTCATTTGGACTATTCCGCTTGTAGCGTTTACAACTTTTTGTTATGAGATGATCGTGCTTCTTGTCCGCAATAAAGATGATGCAATGAAATATATGAAAATTAATATAACCCGCATTATTATTGAGCTTGGGCCGTGCATCTATCGTGCATCATACTATTATCAATGCACTGGTATGGCCGTATAACGGCAATCCTTCAGCTACTGGTTGTATAACAATTTATGCAATTTATTTTTTTATAAAAAATGATTATTTATCAGGATCAATAAAAAAAGAAATTATTTATACGCTGAGTTGAAATACAGTATTCCAATAATAGCCATGCAGTTAAGCATTTTTAGCCTTTCTTCATCTGATAGTTTTTTGCTTGCAGCTATCACAAAAGATACATTCATCCGTTGGCATCTATGGACTGGCATGTGTATTTGGGACCATAATTATTACACTTTCCGGTGCACTCATACAATAATTATTCCTAAAATAAATAAGAGACTATCTTCTGAAATATTGATTTATTGCAATCCGGCAACAATTCATCATGTATGTATGATTATGGTTTTTGCTTTTGCAACGCTGCTTTTATGTGTTCCTGCAGTTTATCATTTATGCATAAATGATAAATACTGGCCGGGCATTCGTTATTATTATTTTCTTTTGACAGGATATTTTTTCTGGACAATTACTGTTCTCGTGTATGCCTTCCTGTTATATTATAAAAAAAAGAAACAGCTTTTGTTTCTCGCTATTGCATCTATTTTAATAAGCGTTACCAGCAATTACTTTTTTATTAAAAGTATGTCTGCATTTGGCGCAAGCATATCTGTATGTTGTAGTTACTTTATTATTATGATACTTGCATTTGTTGTTACGAAAAAATACTGGAGACCATTACTTCACCCAGTATCCACATGAAAAAAACTGTTTTATATATTATAGACTCACTCGATGCTATCGGCGGTGCTGAAATAATGCTGGTAAGTCCATTGACTGAAATCCAAGAGAGCTACAATGTAATATTGGTAACGCTTTACGGAGAAAATATTTACAAAGAAAAATATCTTATTCAAAATAAACAGTATTGCCTGCACATGCATTCAAGAAAGGATATTCTATCGGCGGTGGCAAGATTAAAAGAAATAATTAAAGAAAATAATGTAAACCTCATTCACTCATATCTTTATTGGAGCACAATAGTAGCAAGGCTTTCAAGTAATAAAAATACAGAACACATTTTTAGCCTGGCAACTATGATGAAGGAACATGTTTACACACATAAATGGTATAGTCGTTATACACAGATTATCGAAAGTATCACTTATAAAAAAAAACAAATAGTAATCGCACCTACTCATGAAGTGCTTAAAGATTTCGATAAAGCTGTTGGTATAAAAGGAAGAGCAGAAGTGATCGCCAATTTCGTTGCTGACGAATTTTTTAATAATCATCAATCAAGGCATGATTCTCCGGATGATAATACATTTAAATTGGTTGCTGTTGGTAATCTTAAACAAGTAAAAAATTACCAATTATTTATTGATGCATTTAAATTATTAAAAAGCTTGCCGATAACACTTGACATATACGGAGATGGACCTTTAAAAGAAGATCTTAAAAAACAAATATGTGATAATCATCTTTCAATAAATATTAAGGGCAGTCACGATGCTATTCATTCTGTTCTTCCAAACTATGATGCTTTTGTGATGGCTTCTTTTCATGAAGGATTTGGGATATCGGCAGCAGAAGCCATGGCAACAGGATTGCCGATGCTTCTTTCGGATATTAGTGTGTTTAGAGAAGTGTCAAAAAACAATGCAATATTTTTCAATCCTTACAATCCGGAAAGCTTTGTAAATGCAGTTGAAAAGCTTGTAAATAATAAAGAGTGTATGCAAAAAATTTCAGACGCAGGGAGAGCATTTGCCAATGAAGACTACAGAAAGAAAAAATATATACAAAGTCTTTTGCAATTGTATGATGAAATATTACGTTAGAACTAAGCAATACTTATAACTATGTGCGGAATTGCAGGCTATATATCGCTAAAAAATCCAGGGATGCAAAAGCGGCTTTTACAAGCAGCCGGTACAATGCAGCATCGCGGGCCAGACGCCGAAGGCTTTTATTTTAGTGACGATGAAAAAGTAGGTTTCTTGCACAGGCGCCTTTCGATCCTTGATCTTTCTGAAACTGCGAATCAGCCGATGTTTTCGCATGATAAAAGATATATAATTGTATTCAATGGTGAAGTATATAATTACAAAGAACTGCAACAACTTCTCCATGATAAAGGTTCTCAACTTTCCACAACTTCCGACACGGAAGTAATTCTTCAGTTATTTACTGAAAAAGGTCCGAAGATTTTCACGCTTATGAATGGCATGTTCGCACTGGCCATTTATGATACAGAAAAAAAAATTCTTACGCTCGCCCGTGATCATACAGGTATAAAGCCGTTGTTCATTTATGTGGATGAAGAGGAATTTATTTTTGCATCGGAATTAAAAGCAATTAAGAAAATTCAAAAGGATAAGCTGACAATTAACAAAAAGGCCATTCCTTATTTTTTACATCTTGGATACATTCCTCATCCTCAAACTATTTTTAATAAGGTAGAAAAGTTTCCAGCGGCAACTTATTTACAAGTACAGGCTAACAGTTACTCTTTAAACGAAATACAAAGAAATGCAGTGTGTTATTGGCACATTGAGACGCAGCCACAGCAGGAAGTTATTAAAGATGAAAACAAGGCCAAAGGATTATTGTCCGACCTGCTTAACGATGCTATCCAAAAGCAATTGATAAGTGATGTACCCATCGGAACATTTCTAAGCGGCGGGATTGATAGTAGTCTTATCACAGCAATCGCTTCCAAGGCATCATCAAAAAAGATAAATTCTTTCAGCATTGCAATTGATGAAGGGAAATATAATGAATCAAAATATGCGCTGAATGTTGCGAGTTATTTGAAAACTGACCATCATGAATTTCATGTAAAAGAAAATGAGGTTGCTGAACTTGTTCATCAGTTATTGCCTTTATACGATGAGCCTTTTGCTGACTCATCAGCGTTTCCCACAATGATGGTAAGCAAACTTGCTAAAAAGCATGTAACCGTCGCATTGAGCGGAGATGGAGGAGATGAATTATTTATGGGATATGGTATGTATAAGTGGGCAAAAAGATTATCAAACAATTATCCGGCATTTATAAGAAAACCATTGTTTATTGCTTCGCAAATGATGAATGAGAAATACCAAAGAGCAGGTAACCTTTTTGCTTATAACAATATTGAAAACATTAAAAGTCATATTTTCTCGCAGGAACAATATTTTTTTAGCGAACCGGAACTGCATGATATTTTATTAGATAATGCATTTGATTTCAGGCGACTTAATAGCTTGAATAAAAACGAAAACTCAAATAAAGAAGAAGAACAGTCACTTTGGGATCTCAAATATTATCTTACTGATGACTTACTGGTAAAGGTTGACAGAGCCTCTATGCATTATTCGCTTGAAACACGAGTACCATTACTTGATTACCGCATCGTTGAATTTTCAAGCATGCTTCACCGCGATCTTAAGTTAAAAAATAACACAACAAAATATCTTTTAAAGCAGGTTTTATATGACCATGTTCCCAAAGAAATTTTTGACAGACCCAAGCAAGGCTTTAGCATACCATTAATCAAATGGCTTAAAACGGATTTAAACTATTTGCTGGAAAAATATACAACAAGTGAAATAATTGAGAAGTATCATGTGCTTGATTATAGAAAGGTTTGCTCTTTAAAAAAGCAATACCTGGCAGGCAAAAATTATCTCTATAACAGGCTCTGGGCAATAATTGTATTGCATTGGTGGCTTGAAGATTTCAACTTAAACAATGAATAACAATAAAAAAATTTTATTCATCTCCTATGATGGTATGACAGATCCTCTTGGTCAAAGCCAGGTGTTGCCCTACCTGATGGGACTAACAAAATATGGATATTCATTCACTATTCTCAGTTGTGATAAGGCAGGAAACTATTCAAAATACAAGGATCATATTATCACCCTGCTTGCGCCTTTTAATATTTCATGGATCTCTATTCCTTACCATAAAAGACCTCCGGTTCTTTCTTCCTATTATGATGTTATCATGTTAAAAAGAAAGGCAAGCCAATTACATAAAAAAGAAAAGTTTGACATGGTACATACCAGACCAGGCATTCCTGCTTTGGTCGGCTTGTGGTTGAAGAAAAGATATTCCATAAGATTTTTAAATGATGTACGTGGATTCTGGGCCGATGAACGTGTTGACGGTGGCATGTTTAACATGAAAAATCCGCTATTTAAAATTATATATAAATGGTTCAAAAGAAAGGAATATGAATCCCTTGCAATTGCAGATGCCAATACCTGCCTTACTTACAGCGCAAAAAAGGAAATAGAATCCTGGCAAATAAAAAAACGTTTACACTTAACTGTTATACCCTGCAGCACTGATCTTGATCTTTTTAATCCGGATAATATTGATAGCAAAATAAAAAACAGTTTAAAAGAAGAATTAAACATAAAAGATGATGATTGCATAATAAGCTATATTGGTTCTGTTGGTGGATGGTATCTTACTGATGAGATGATGCAATTTTGTAAAAAACTTTCTTCCATTATTTTGAATGCAAGGTTCCTATTCATTACGCCGCACAAGCATAATGAAATCATTGAAGTTGCAGAAAAACATGGCATATCCGCCAATCAAATGATTATAAAAAGTGCTTCCAGGCATGAAGTTCCGGCCTTACTTTCTTTTAGCAATTATTCTGTATTTTTTATAAAATCATGTTATTCAAAAATATCATCTTCACCTACCAAGCACGGAGAAATAATGGCAATGGGCATTCCCGTAATAACCAATGCTGGCGTGGGCGATGTAAAAGAGATTGTTGAAAAGTATAATTCAGGTTTTGTATTGGATGATTTTTCAGATGCTAATTATGATGCATGTATCCAAGCATTCATGCATACAAATTTTGATAGAAAAGAAATAAGAAAAGGTGCGGAAGAATTTTATTCCTTAAATACGGCAGTTGAGAAATATAAAAAAGTATATGATGATATTTTTAAAATCTCTATGCCTTTTTACCAACTGCATGATAATAGGGAACACCCGGGCTTATCACAATGTCTGTAAGACCGCAATTACTCATCATTTCCCTCACTTGTTTTTCAGAAAACCTTTGCTCGAGTCTTGTACCAAAGCGATCGAGCGCGTCGTTTCTTATAATAAAAAAAGATTTATTATGATAAACACTTAAAGGCATCAGCATTGCAAGCTTCTTTAGTTTTATAAGAACTAAAAATCTTACCCAAAGAATTAATGGCATGTAAACAGCAATAGCAATCACATCACAAATAAACTTTTTTATTCTTCCAGGAAGCTTACTCACAAAGAATCTTACAACATCTGTAAGCTTGAATAAAGCTTTAAATATGAAGCCTCTTTTATCCAAATTGTAATACAGATATACATAAAAATAACCGCCCGTTTTTATTTTTTTTACGCAGTCAGCCATGGCCTGTTGTGTATCGGGTATGTGATGCAAAACACCAACGCTCATAGCAAAATCAAATGTTTCATCCGCAAACGGCAATGTATCTATCGAGGCTTTGGTAAGCCTTACATTATTAATACCATTAAGCAATTGGTCAGCCGCAAAAATTGCATTGCTTGGATCAATAGCTTCAATAAAGCCGGCTTTTGTAGAAAAATATTTAGTCCACCTGCCTGTACCACAACCCACATCAAGCATATAGGTATTTTGATTGACGATATCGCTCGTAATGATGTCAAAATATTCCTCGCCTGCTTCTTTTATACTTTTATCAGTAAAGTCATTAAATTTTAGCCATTCTTCCCCAAACTCATGTACTACTTTCTTATCAATATTTTTCCCATTGATATTAAATAAAAATATCTCCCTGTTCTTTGACTGAATTATCTGATCCGGTTGTCTTTACATAGTTGCATTTCATGTACATTACAACAATTTCTTTACGGGCAAAAATAAGTGGAATACCGTGGCTGAAAATGATTTAATTTTCTTGATATTTTAAAACCAAATGAAGAACATGAGTGATAGATTTCTTATTGCAGGTGCAGGTTTCTCAGGCGCTGTATTAGCACATAAACTTACAGAGCTTTTACCTGATTGCAGCATTGATATTTATGAAGAAAAACCTCACCTGGCGGGCAATTGCTTTACGCAACGAGATGGCAAACGGGCATTATGGTTCATGAATACGGGCCGCACATTTTTAATACAGATAATATAGACACATGGAATTTTATAAACAATTTTATAGAGCTTAGAACTTATCCGCATAAGGTAAGAGCGATATCGAATGGTAATGTTTATACATTACCTGTGACACTTCATACTATCAACCAGTTTTATGGAAAAACATTTTCACCTGAAGAGGCAAGAAAATTTATTGATTCAGTGGCCGATAAAACGATAACTGAGCCCAAAAATTTTGAAGAGCAGGCGTTGCGTTTTATTGGCCCGGATTTGTATAAAGCTTTTTTTTATGGATATACAAAAAAACAATGGGGTTGTGAGCCTAGGGAATTGCCAGCATCAATTTTAAAAAGGCTTCCGGTACGATTTAGCTACGATGATAATTATTATAATAATCCTCTTGTAGGCATGCCGTTGGAAGGCTATACACCTTTTGTAGAAAAGCTTCTTGAATAAAAAAAATATTCATGTACAGCTTAACAGAAAATTTAATCCTTCAGAAGATCATTCATCTTATACTCATATTTTTTTCACAGGCGCATTAGATGCTTTTTTTAATTATAAATTCGGAAGACTTGGATACCGCACTGTTACTTTTGAAAAATTTTATGCAAAAGGAGACTACCAGGGCACTTCCGTAATTAATTATTGCGACATAACAGTTAACCATACACGAATTACAGAGCATAAGCATTTTACTCCATGGGAAAAACATGAAGATACAATTTGCTTTAAAGAATTTAGTAAAGAGACTACCGAAAACGATATTCCTTTTTATCCCAAGCGACTGGCCGCTGATAAAGAATTGCTTAAAAAATACAGGCTGGAAGCGGAACAGAACCGAAATACGTCTTTTCTTGGAAGGCTTGCAACTTACCGATATATGGATATGCATCACGTAATTGCAGGAATCATTAAGGTTTGCACAAACCTTTGCGGATGCTTATAAACATGCGGCTCCTCTTCCTGTTTTTCCCAATAAAGAAGTAGAATAAAATTTTTTTCTTTTGGTAAAGGCTGTTTAAATAATTAGTGAAGCAATAACAGGCTTTCATTTTACGTTATTGACTTGTACGTCCTTACCTCAAGAAAAAATCCGCGCCTATGAACAAAATCATAGCGATAGTTGTAACCTACAACCGCCAATATCTGCTATCCGAATGTATCGCTTCGCTGCGAATGCAAACAAAAAAAATTGACAAAATACTTGTAATAAATAATGGCAGCACAGATAATACTGAAGCATGGCTGCGTTGCCAAAAAGATATCGAATTTATAACCCAGGAAAATTTAGGTGGTGCAGGAGGCTTTTGCACCGGCACTAAAAGTCGCATACGGAAAGTGCTTTAGCTGGATGTGGCTTATGGATGACGACGGCTTCGCCAAAGAAGATGCTTTAGAAAAATTGCTTGATGGAAATGATGAAGAATTATGTTTAAGAAATTGTGCAGTGATAAATAAAGATGATAAAAAAAGCTTTGTATGGAAAACAAAAAATTATAATTCTATCAATGAGGTGAAGGAACTCATTATAAAAAATGTAGCACATCCTTTTAATGGCACACTGCTTCATCGCAGAGTTATAGAACGAGTGGGCTTTCCCAATGCCAGCTTGTTTTTATGGGGAGATGAAACAGAATTTTATTATCGTATTATCAATAAAAATAAAATACCATTTTATACAAAAGCAGACAGCATTCATTATCATCCTGCATCAGCTTATTCTTATAAGAATGACTGGAATTTTTCCAGCAACTGGAAAATGTATTACTATGTTCGCAACAGGTATTGCATCTTAAAATCAAAATTCAGCAAAAGCATTTCTGTTGCTTTTGTAATGTACATATGCTTTGTAATAACATTTGCAGGAACAATAATTATTTTTCAAAAAACAAATAAGTTAAGAAAGCTTCGTTTTATTTTGTGGCCAATGACGGATGCATTTACCAATAATTACAAAGCCACGCCAGCACTGATTGTCAAGAGAATTTCTGCACCGCCTTTATATACTACTTATCATTTTCTTACTGCATCAGCTAAGGCTTTTGGCAGGTATCAATCCTGAACTGAACAAACTAAAAAAAGCATAATAAATTTATAAAATGAAATACAAATATAATAATGGGCTATGGTGATCTGATATTATTTCCTGTATTTCTTATAGTACTAAGCCTTTTTTTTAAGATCATCAGAAATACTTATGATGATCCTTTATTAAAAAAATATCACCGCCAGGGCTTTTGGGTAAAAATATTTGGCTGCATTTTATTTTTTATGTACAGCGTTTATCTTTCTCCCGGCGATTCTACTGGCTTGTATCAAAAAGAAGGAAACAATATTTATCATCTTATTCTTCAAGATCCAAGCCATCTGCAATGGATATTTCAAAAGGCAAAATTTTTTGATGAGTATTATTTAAAAGATCCTTACAACGCCGGTTATTTACATGCTGACGCCTAACTTTATGGTGATACGATTTGTTGCGTTGCTATCATTTATTACTGCAGGTCGTTATGCAGCTATCAGCCTTATTTTTGCATGTATTGCCTTTTCAGGCGTGTGGAAACTATTCTTATTTTTTTATGAGCAATACCCGCACATGCATAAAAAATTTGCAATAGCAATTTTATTTTTTCCAACATTTGTTTTCTGGAGCGGAGGTATTTTAAAAGATACTTTATGCATTGCTTCTCTCGGCTGGATTACTTATTCCACTTATGAAATTTTATATAAAAAAAAGAATATCATTAAAAACTTAATCATTCTATTTTTATTCGGTTACCTGCTGGCGTCAATAAAAATCTATATTCTCATTTCGTATTTACCTTTTTTCATTTTATTTATTATTTTAAAAAATATCCAGGGTATAAAAAATAAATCGCTAAAATATTTAATGGCTCCCGTTCTAATTCTTATTTGCATGTTTGGCTTCACGCAATTATTAAATTCATTTAATAAAGAACTGGGCAGCTATGCAATTAATGGATTAACTACAAGCATTAAACATCTTAACGGGTCTTTTGTATCAATGAATGGAAATGAAACTGCGGAATCGAATTTCAATCTTGGTGTAGAATTCGATGGAACATTTAAAGGACTGCTGAAACTTGCTCCTGCAGCGGTATTTGCTACTTTCTTTCGTCCTTTAATATGGGAATCTCATAAAATATCGCAGTTCTTTGCATCGCTGGAAAGTATTGTATTATTATGCTTTACTATTTTTGTAATATTTAAAAGCGGTTTGAAAACTTTTATAAAACTTATACTTAGTGATCCGCTTATTATGTATTGCTTTTTATTCTCTCTTGTGTTCGCGTTGTTTGTAGGTGCAAGCACATTAAACTTTGGTACACTGGTCCGATATAAAATTCCATGCCTTCCATTTTATACCATTTCACTATTTCTGATTTACGAAAAAGTAAAAGAAAAATCTTTGAAAAAATCTTTTATTCTGCATAAGCAACTGATACAGCCGGATATAAATTTATACAATGTCGCCGGTAATCTTTAGTTGTAACCTGGCTGCAATTTTCTATTCAGAAATATTGAGGTTATTTTGTATGCAAAACGAACAGTAAATGTGCGGAATTGCGGGAACGATTAATTACCAGCTTTCTTATGACGATGTTATCAAAACGATGGGCCACCGCGGCCCTGATGAGCAGCAAGGATACGAAAGCAACAATGTACATTTTTTTCATCTTCGCCTTTCGATACTTGATATATCCGGCGGTAAACAGCCTATGCATTTTGGCGAAAAATTTACCATCATTTTTAATGGACAAATATACAATCATGCAGAGCTGAGAAAGCAATTTGGCCTTATCGGACATACATCTTCTGATACAGAAACATTATTGCTTTTGTATGAAAAAATGGGCACAGATTTTCTTCAGCATCTGGATGGAATGTTTGCTTTTGTTATTCATGACAAAATAAAAAATAAGTTATTCATAGCGCGGGACCGCGCAGGTAAAAAGCCGTTATATTATTATACTAATGAAAAAATATTTTGTTTTGCAAGCGAATTAAATTGTCTTAAAACTATTGCTCCTCTTGATATCGATTATGAAAATTTTTATTCATATCTAAGATTAGGATCTTTTTATCGCCAGTTTACACCGTATAAAAATGTTACGGAATTAACCGCCGGAACTTATATACTCGTTGATTGCAATTCACTTAACATACAACAAAAAAAATGGTGGAACATTCATGATTTCTATTTGCAAAGAAATAATGATTCTATTGATGAATGCCAAGAAAAAACAAATAATTATTTACATACATCAATAAAAAGGAGAATAGAATCAAGCGATCTTGAGGTAGGTTGTTTTCTGAGCGGCGGCATCGATAGTGGAATTATCACATCTATTGCAAGTGAATACAAAAATAAACTCAAGACGTTTACAGTTTCTTTTAGTGGTGAGTACGATGAAGCGCCGCTGGCAAGACTTGTAGCCGAAAAGTATAACACGCAACACACTGAAATAAAAATATCATTTAATCATTTAAGAGATGATCTTGAAAAAATATTATCTAATTATGGAGAACCTTTTTTCGACAGTTCTGCCATACCAAGTTATTATGTAAGCAAGGCGGCAAAAAGATACGTAACTGTTATATTAAATGGAGACGGTGCAGACGAATTATTTGGCGGCTACAGACGTTACGTGCCTTTCGCCAAATATGATTTTTTTAAAAGAAATGAAGCAATAAAAATCATAGCTTCTGCATTAAGAAAAGTTCTGCCAATCCCGGATAACAAATTATCTAATCGCAATTACCTATACAGGCTTGCCTCACTTGCTTCAAAATCTGATCTCGAAATTTACCTATCATCTGGTGTTGATATTTTTGAAGATTGCGAGCAAAACTTTATAAATCCTGACTACGATTATTTGCAATCTGTGAGAGAAGATTTTCATGTAATTGCAGCCAGTAATTTATCGGGATTAAAAAAAATAATGAATCTTGATTTTGACACCAATCTTTTTAGCGACCTTCTTGTAAAAATGGATATAGCGACTATGAATAATTCGCTGGAAGGAAGAAGTCCTTTTCTTTCAAAAGAGCTACTGGAGTACATTCCGGCTGTGAATGATAACTATAAAATAAAAGGAAGAACAACCAAGTACATGCTGCGGAAGCTTGCAAAATCATATCTACCTGAAGCGCTTATTAACCAGCCGAAAAGAGGTTTTGAGATTCCATTGAAGAAATGGATAGATAATGAACTCAATGAAATCGTTTTTGATTATCTTACCTCAAAGGATTGTCTTTACAAAAATTTTGTGAAAGAAAAATTCGTAACCGAGTTGCTTGGCAAAAAAATAAATATTGCTTCGGAAAAAAGAGCAAAAATTTTATGGACTTTATTATCAATGGAAATCTGGTATAAAAAAGTTTACAGATGAGTGTTGATTTACATGGGAAAAAGATTGCGGTTATTGAAAATGGACTTATTTCCACATACACAATGCGGGAAGCTCTTATGATGCATTTGCTTAAGCAAGGATGCGACGTTTATATACTTACACACACAAATGATTTTGTTTCCCAGGTAGAAAAGACAGGCTTAAAAGTGATTAATATAGGTTCTGGTAATATGAATCCTGTAAAGGTTTTTCTTTATATTTTTCATTTGAGAAAAGCGCTCAAAAATATTCAACCCGATGTGTGCCTCACATTTAGTATAAGGCCTGCCATATGGGGCAATCTCATAACACGATCTTTTCGTATTCCAACCATAACCAACATTACAGGTATCGGGCCTTTGTTTGTAAGCAAAAGCGCCGTGTATCGCTTTGCCGCGTAAATTATATAGAAACGCATTAAGCGAAACCAAAAAGGTTTTTTTTCAAAATTACGATGACATGAATCTTTTCATCGAAAACCAATTTGTGAAAAAATCTGTGGCCGAAAGAATACCTGGCTCTGGCATTGACTATAAAAAATTTAGCCCTATTGCCACAAAAAAAGATACTGAGAGCTTTATCTTTTTGTTTATTGGCCGGCTTATAAAAGATAAAGGTATTTTTGAATATGTGAATGCTGCTAAAATTGTAAAGCGAAAATATCCTTATGCTGTGTTCAATATTATAGGCCCTTTCTGGACTCAAAATTTAAAAAATAATACTCTTACACAATCACAACTGCAAAGCTGGATACATGAAGGAGTGATAGATTATTTGGGTGAAAAAAAAGATGTAAGAAAGTTTATAGCCGAAGCAGATTGTATAGTGTTGCCTTCTTACAGGGAAGGTACTTCAAATACCTTATTGGAAGCGGCGAGCATGGAAAAGCCTGCTATAGCAAGCAATGTAACAGGTTGCAAAGAGATAATTGATGACAACGTAACCGGTTTCTTGTGCAAGGTGAAAGACGAGAATGACCTTGCAGAAAAAATGGAAAAAATGATAGAGCTTGCCCCAAATCAAAGATGTGAGTTAGGAAAAAAAGCACGTCAAAAAATTATAAAAGAATTCGATAAGCAAATAGTGATTGATGCTTACATAGATGCAATTAAATCATCAATTTTATGATCAGTCTTCAAGTCTTGAACATAAAATATATTTAATTGTAATAATACCAATGCTGTTTACAATTAAAGATATTGAAAACCTTTCCGGTATAAAAGCTCATACTATTCGCATCTGGGAGCAGCGTTATTCATTTTTAAAGCCGAAGCGCTCAGATACCAACATTAGATATTATACCGCTGATGAATTAAAAATCATATTAAATATTTCGATTCTTTGTAAATATGGTTATAAAGTTTCTCAGATAAACAATATGAGCCATGAGGCAATGCAAAGCCAGGTGCAACTCCTATCTGGTTCCAACGCAACGGAAGATATTTCTGTTAATAGTCTTCTGGAAAGCATGATCGCTTTAAACTTAACACAATTTGAAAATATTCTTAATAATTATATTGCCCATTCAGGAATTGAAAATACTGTTTCACACCTTATCTTTCCTTTTCTTGATAAAGTAGGAATGCTTTGGCTGGCAAGCAACGTAAACCCAATACAGGAGCGGCTTGTATCTAATATCATTCGGCAAAAAATTATAACAGGTATTAATACGCTGCCCTCTGTAAAATCCAAAACAGCAGGGGTTTGTCTGTTTTTGCCGGAAGACGAATATCATGAGCTTTCACTTTTATTTGTTGATTTTATGCTAAAGAAAAAAGGCATAAGCACCCTTTATCTTGGGCCGAACCTTTCTATGCAGGAACTGAAGGCGATCGTTAATTTAAAAAAACCTAAAACCTTATATACACATATAACCCACGGTGGCAACGGTTTTGATTTTGATCACTTTATAAAAGATATCAAAAAGCAATTCCCTTCTATATCAATTATCATTTCGGGGAGGCATGCTAGATTTTTCGAGAAAAAAATTCCCCCAAAAATTTTTTTGAAAAAATCTCTGGCCGAAGTGAAAGAGCATCTTACCAACCTTTAATTATCATCATCTTTTGGCACCTACTTTGTTTAGCTTTTAATAAATATTGTTTAAACAAAATATAATTTTAGTTATACTTTTGTTTAAACTTTAATTGATAAAGATTAAACAACAATATGTCAACAATTGAATTTAACCAACTGCTTCTTGGCAATTCTGACTTTTTGAAACCATTTGCTATCACACTTACCAGAGACCAGGAAACTGCCAAAGATCTGGTGCAGGAAACGATGTACAAGGCCATTGCTAACCATGAAAAATATAATACCGGCACTAATATTAAGGCATGGCTGTTTACCATCATGCGAAATATTTTCATAAATAATTACCGCAAAAGAGCAAAGCAAAAAGTCGTCTTTGATTCAACTCCCAGCGATTTCTTGTTGAACACAAACCAGGCTTCTATAAGTAATCTCGCAGAAAGCCGGGTGCGCTTAAAGGAAATACAAGCCGCTTTGTACTCCCTTCCTTCTATTTTTAAAGATCCTTTCATGCTTTATTTCGACGGATATAAATATCATGAAATTTCAGACCTGTTGCATGAGCCTTTAGGTACAATAAAAAGCAGGATTCACTTTGCAAGGAAATTATTAAAGAAAAAAATAAACAGGTTTTAATATTAAAACGTACATGACGAAACGAATGTTTATCTTTTGCTTTTGATCGTATAATTTGAAAAAAGCAATAATAATTGGAAGTGGATTTTCAGGTTTATCAGCAGCAACTTTCCTTGCAAATGCAGGCTGGAATACAACTGTAATAGAAAAGCATGCGATACCTGGCGGAAGGGCAAGGCAATTAAAGGAAGACGGTTTTGTATTCGACATGGGACCAAGCTGGTATTGGATGCCAGACGTTTTTGAAAAATATTTTGAGTACTTTGGAAAGAAAACGTCTGATTATTATTCCTTAAAGAGACTCGATCCTTCATATAAAATCTTTGCGAAAAAGGAAACTATAGAGGTACCCGCGAATTATAAAGATCTCCAGAATTTATTTGAAAGCATTGAAAAAGGAAGCAGTAAAAAACTCGACGCTTATTTAAAACAGGCAGCATATAAATACGACATCGGAATAGGAAAATTGGTTCAAAAACCTGGGCAATCGCTGACAGAATTTTTAGACTGGGATCTTATAAAGGGTTTAACAAGGCTAGACGTTTTTTCATCCATGAGAAAGCATGTTTATAAATACTTCAAAGATGAAAGGTTACGGCAAATGCTGGAGTTTCCTGTTTTATTTTTAGGTGCTTTACCTAAAAACATTCCTGCGTTATATAGCCTCATGAATCATGCAGACATAAAAGGCGGAACATGGTATCCTGAAGGAGGAATGTATAGCATAGTACAAGCAATGTATAAATTGGCATCAGAAAAGGGAGTACATTTTCGGTTTAATGAAACCGTTACTGCTATTGACGTTGAGAATAAAATAGCAAAAGGACTAAGTTCTGAAAAATTTGCTGATAATAAAAAAATCGAAAAGAAATATTTTGCCGACGTAGTGGTAGCAAGTGCAGATTATTGCTTTGTCGAAAAGAATTTAATACCAAAGAAACTAAAAAGCTATAGTGAAAACTATTGGAATAAAAGAGTGCTGGCGCCTTCATGTCTTTTGTATTTTATTGGCATTAATAAAAAGTTAGAAAACATTATTCATCATTCTTTGTTTTTCGATGTTGATTTTGAAAAGCATGGAAATGAAATTTATGAAACGAAGCAATGGCCTACAAATCCTTTATTCTACGTAAGCGCGACATCTGTTACGGATGGGCATGCCGCTCCAAAAGGCTGTGAAAATTTGTTTTTTTTAATACCCGTTGCTTCGGGTTTAACGGATGATACACCAGAGAAAAGAGAAAAATATCTTAATATAATAATTGATCGGTTTGAGAACAGAATTGGAGAGACGATAAAGGATAACATCATTTATAAAAAAACTTATGGCCCATCCGATTTCGTAAATGATTACAATGCCTTTAAGGGTAATGCATATGGTCTTGCGAATACATTATTTCAAACGGCCATTTTAAAGCCATCATGCAAAAGCAAAAAAATAAAAAATCTTTACTATACAGGCCAGTTAACGGTTCCAGGCCCTGGTGTGCCTCCATCTTTGATAAGCGGAGAAGTGGTGGCAAGGGAAATAATCACAAAATTTAATTCAACGTACATTTATAATAATTAAGAAACCAGTACTAATATGCGTCTACATCATGATGTAAGTTTCCATTGCAGTAAGTTTACCACTGAAACTTACAGCACTTCATTTGCAAGTGCTATTAAACTTTTACATACGGATTTTCGACAACCGGTTTTCAACATTTATGGCTTTGTTCGATTTTGCAGATGAAATTGTAGACACCTTTCATGAATACAAAAAAGAAGAATTGTTGCAGGAATTTAAAGCAGCAACTTACCAGTCAATAGAACGGCAAGTTAGCATCAATCCTATCCTTCACAGCTTTCAAAATACAGTGAACAAATACAAAATAAATACCGAATTGATAGATGCTTTTTTCAGAAGCATGGAATATGATTTGTATAAAACAACATATGATACTCCGGTGTACAGAGATTATATTTATGGAAGTGCTGAAGTAGTAGGCCTCATGTGCCTTTGTATATTTTGTGAAAAAGACGCTGCAAGGTTTGAAAAACTAAAGCCATACGCACAGTCATTAGGTGCAGCATTTCAAAAAGTAAATTTTTTAAGAGATGTGAAATCAGATTACCAGCTGCTTGAGCGGACATATTTCCCAAACGTTGATTTCAGAAATTTCACTTCGGTAATAAAAAGAAATATTGAGGCAGAAATAATGAATGATTTTATGAATGCGTTTGAAGGAATAAAACAATTGCCTTTAAAAGCAAAGTTTGGAGTATATGTAGCTTATAAATATTATTTATCTCTTTTTAAAAAAATAAAACATACGCGCCCGGAAAAAATTCTTGAAAGCCGTATAAGAATTCCAAATATTTTAAAAGCATTTATCATAATAAAAGCTGGCCTGAAAAATAGGTTGAACCTTATTTGATATAAAATATATATTTTGACAGAAGTAATATTAGTAGATGAAAAAGACGAGCAAACCGGTGTGATGGAAAAATTGGAAGCACACCGCAAAGGCTTACTGCACCGGGCTTTCAGCATCTTCATATTTAACAGCAAACGAGAGATGTTACTACAACAACGAGCACCCGACAAGTATCACAATGGAGGACTTTGGACCAATACGTGTTGCAGCCATCCTTTGCCGGGCGAACCTGTTGAAAGAGCCGCTAACAGGAGGCTTTATGAAGAAATGGGGTTCAGTACAGCTATCACTCCGGCTTTTAATTTTATTTATAAAACCTCATTTGCTAATGGACTCACCGAGTATGAATTTGACCACGTATTCACCGGTACTTTTGATGGGGATATACACATAAATGCAAATGAAGTAAGTGATTATTGTTATAAAAGTATTGAGGACATAGAAGCATCTTTGCAAACACATCCGCAAAAATTTACAGAATGGTTTAAGATTGCGCTGCCACAAGTAAAAGCACTTATGAATCAAAAAGTAACAGCCTGATGCCAGGCGAATAAATTTATAAGTACATGCAAGTCTTATTATTTATATTAATTATGATTACAGTTTTCCTGTTGATGGAAGGTGTAACATGGCTTACACATAAGTATATAATGCATGGTTTTTTGTGGTATCTGCACGAAGATCATCACAAAAAAAGACCTCGAATCTTTGAAAAAAATGATGCTTTCTTTTTAATATTTTCTATACCAAGTATTCTTTGCCTTTTGTTTGGGACCTTCAATAATAAATACTGGCTTGCAGCCATAGGCGCGGGTATTGCACTGTATGGCCTTGCTTATTTTATTGTGCATGATGTGATCATTCATCAGCGTATAAAACTTTTTACGCGGAGTAATAATTTATATGTCAGAGGCATACGTTGGGCACATAAAATGCATCACAAACATTTGGATAAATATGATGGTGAGAGCTTTGGAATGCTGATGGTAGCTAAAAAATATTGGGATAAAGTTCGGGCAGATAAAAAAAGATTTGCTTCTAATAAGCTTGAATAATCTGTCTTACGAAAAAAATGTTTATAATAATAAAAAAGAAGATCTTTCCATCTTCTTTTTTATTATTAATAGCTAAATATCTACCAATTGCTTAGGCGAATGCCAACAGTGTAAGGCATAAAATTCAGTCCATTTTCAAAAATGGATTTCGGAGTATACGAGCCATACAAATGCGCAGGTCCTAATCCCAGCTCAGCCACATACGAAAACTTCCATCTTTCGAGATCATAGTCACCGCGATTCTTATGCTTACCTAACTCATCACTTACTTGTTTGTTGCGGCTTCCGTATAAATAACCTACACTTATGCCTGCACTTAGGCTAATACCTTTATCAGAATAATCCGGATTGGTTCTGAAATTTAGCATTAATGGAATGGTTATGTAATCCGCTGCCAGCTTATCTTTCCTGTAATCAACAGAATCCCTGTACACAAACGGATGATCTATGGTTTGCAAAGAATCATAAGGATTTATGCCATTTTCTTTAAATGTTATATCAGATTTAAAGCGATAATTATTTAACTCCAGCCCTAATCCATATTTCAAATTCACGTAGTGCTTTATAAGATTAAGCCTTTGCATAAAAAACCAAATATCCACATTAACCGACTTTATAGTTCTGAGCTTAAAATCAGTTTCTGCAAGATTGGGTGAACCAGGTTTATTTATGAGATAATTGCCGGAAGTGGCATTTGTATAATTCGTTTTATCTACCCAATTAGCGAAACCAAGATCAATAATAAAAGATGCGGTGCTAATGTTAGAATTTTTCTCATAATGCTTGTTACCAACTGTTACAGTTACGTGATTTTTATCGTCTCCCTTTTTTAGGATGATCATTCCGCCGATTCTTATTGTATCATTTTTTCGCTGCACCTCCAGTGAGTCCGGCGTTTGCGACATAACGGATATCGTTAATAATATACCTGTAAAAGTTATAAGTGTCTTTTTCATTTCAATAATATTAATTTAATTTTTAAATGGGTTACTTAGAAGCTACCTGGTGGTCATCTCCTGTTAGTAGTCTACCAATTGGACTACTCCTAACAATAACACGTCTTACTTTTTTCAGGAACCCTCCAACTTTTGTCTTTTTAAATTCATTGGTGGTTACATCATAAAAGACATAGTTATTATTTTTAGCAGATGCATCATCAATGTACGATGCAGGTTGCGCATAAACCGGTGATACATCATTTACGTTTTGAACAGGAATTTTTTGAGCTGCAAACTTTGTCGGTTGTATGTTTTCTTTAGAAGGTATTTCATCTCTTGCAATGCTTTTTGTTTCTGTATTAACAGCTAAATCCTCTTCATTCGCTTTACCAGGTTCGTCGTTAGCTATATTTCTATTAGCAGGTTTTTCTTCTTTTTTTATAGTTGTTTTTACAATAGTATTATTAATACCATTTTTTTGTTGCAAAACTTTATGGCTGCTTAATTCGGCTTTATCTTTTTGCACATTTTTATACTTTAAAACGGCAACCGTCTGCACATCTTTAATTTTTTGACCAGGTATATTTAAATTTCTTTCTGGTAATTTTTTTACCGGAATGTTATGTACAATAGACTTATTTAACTGTGTTGGCTTTTGCACATAGAGATGAACAATCCATAATACAAACACTATGAAAACCGCAGCAGCAAGCTTTCTCCAAAGCATAAGCGGAACTACTCTTGCTGCCTTTTGTTTTTTATACAAAACATTTTTATCTGCAAAAATTATATCCTCTGCAGCAGTAAGCCTTGCAATACCAATAAGATCAAATTCATTTTTTAGTTCTTCGTGAAGTAAAATAAAGTTTTCTGTCTCGGCTTTTTCGCTTTCGCTCAATTCATTGTCATGATACAGAACAAAGACTTCTTCATAGTTTTCTTTTGTAATAAAAGAAGATGCACTTCTCAACAAAAACGATTTATTGTTAAGTTTCATGTTTACATCAGGCTTTAAAATAGTGTGATGTATCATCCTGAATTCATCTTCAAGGTCTTTGTTGTTTTTTACGAATATCAATACTTCTGCCTTTTCTGAATCAGAGAGCTCATCATCAGCATACAACAAAAAATATTCTTCGTAATTATCTCTGCTGATATTCATTTTCAAATTACATTTTCAGGTGTTACTAAATAATTTTTTAATTGTATTCTTGCGCGGTGCAAATAAACTTTTACCTGGCTTTCACTCAGCGAAGTGATCTTTGCAATTTCATAGTAAGAATACCCTTCATAGTCTTTTAGCAATACAAGGCTGCGCTGTGTTTCACTTAATCTTTGCAGTGCTTCATTTAAAATCTTATTTATGTTATGATGTGGCTGTTGCGTTGTCTTTATATCAGCAGAAAATTCTTCCCTCAACTGCACTTTTTTATTCTTTCTTATGTGGTCTATCATTTGATGATATGCTACTGTAAATAAATATGATTTACATCTTTCATTATCCACTGTTTGCCGGTTCATCCAAAGCTTCTCAAATGCTGACTGCACCACATCTTTCGCATTCTCCTCATGTCGTATATTTTTTACAATAAAACGGTAAACATTATCTGCATATAAATTCACACATTCATTATATTCTTTCTCAGTCATACACTTAATTGGTACATTTCTTACGGTTATGTAGTGATACGATAGAGTGAACAAAAAGTTACAATATTAATTTAAAAGAATTTCAGCAGAATCATTTTTCATGATTTCTGTAGGTTTGCATAATATAAAAAACATGAATGAAAATTTTGTAAAAAGAATTGCATCTGAATTAGACGCTATTCAGGATGCGGGCCTTTATAAAACCGAGCGCATTATTGAAAGCGAGCAGGGTGCAGAAATAGTTGTGAATGATAAGAAGGTATTAAATTTTTGTGCTAATAATTATCTGGGCTTATCCTCGCATCCTAAAGTTATAAGGCAGCAAAAAAATACATTGATGAAAGAGGATATGGATTAAGCAGTGTACGTTTTATTTGCGGCACACAGGATATTCATAAAGAGCTTGAAAAAAAGATTGCTGATTTTTTAGGAACAGAAGATACCATTTTATATGCTGCCTGTTTTGATGCAAATGGTGGCGTATTTGAACCTTTGTTTGGTGAAGAGGATGCAATCATTTCAGATGCATTAAATCATGCAAGCATTATTGATGGAGTGCGATTTGTAAGGCGCAGCGATATCGCTATGAGCATAATAATATGGAAGATCTTGAAAACAAATTAAAGGAAACCCAGCACTTGAGAAGCCGCATAATTGTTACCGATGGCTCATTCAGCATGGATGGAACAATTGCACAGCTTGATATAATTTGCGATCTTGCAGATAAATATGATGCTATTGTAATGATTGATGAATGCCATTCAACCGGCTTTATTGGAAAAACAGGAAGAGGCACACATGAATATAGAAATGTGATGGGAAGAGTTGATATCATTACAGGAACATTGGGTAAAGCATTAGGCGGTGCAAGTGGCGGCTTTACCAGCGGCAGAAAAGAAATTATTGAAATGTTGCGGCAGAGAAGCCGGCCTTATTTGTTCACCAATACATTGGCACCAAGCATTGTAGGCGCATCTATTGCCGTGTTTGATATGCTGAGTGAAACAACAGAACTTAGAGATAAGCTTGAAAAAAATACAAAATATTTCAGAAAAAAAATGACTAGAAGCTGGCTTTGATATAAAACCAGGCGATCATCCGATTGTTCCTATAATGCTATATGATGCAGTGCTGGCGCAGACTTTCGCAGCAAGCTTTTAGAAGAAGGTATTTATGTAATTGGATTTTTCTTTCCTGTTGTTGCAAAAGGGCAGGCACGAATACGAGTACAATTAAGTGCTGCACACGAAAGAAAACATTTGGATAAAGCAATTGATGCTTTTACAAAAGTGGGAAAGGAATTGAATGTAATTAAAAACTAAAAAACGAAATGACTGAATCTGCTTCCATATTTAAATCAAAAACACTGATAAAAGTGCTGACCTTGAGCATAGACAAAAAATAAATTTCAATATCGGCAGATACAATGCTGTGGTTCCGCAGGGTAAACAACAATTTTTAGATACCGATTTGGCAAGAGACAAGCAAAAAATATAAAATGGAGGGCACTTGAAACACTTGACCAGCAGCTGGAAGAATTTGAAATGAATTTTACCAAACGAGGCGGAAAGGTAATATGGGCACAGGACTCACAGGAAGCTTTAGACGAAATCCTGGCTATTTGTAAGGAAAAAAATTGCAAGACAATCGTCAAGAGCAAGAGCATGGTTACAGAAGAAATTCATTTGAATGAATTTTTAAAAGAAAATGATATTGAAAGTATAGAAACTGATTTAGGTGAATATATTCAGCAACTCGATGGCGAACCTCCTTACCATATTGTAACGCCCGCAATGCATAAAAGCAAAGAAGATGTTGCAAAGCTTTTCTGCAGAAAAATTAGGTACTTCGGCGAAGCTTTCACCGCAGGAACTTACACTGGTTGCCAGGGAAAAATTAAGAGAAAAATATATTAATGCAGAAGTAGGAATTACAGGTGCAAATTTTATAATCAGTGATATTGGTGCCATTGCAATTACAGAAAATGAAGGCAATGGAAGGCTAAGTACGGCATTGCCCAAAACGCATATTGTTATTGTTGGTATTGAAAAAATAATTCCATCATTAACTGATCTTGCGCTTATTGTGGCCATTGCTTGCAACTTATGGTACCGGGCAAAAAGTTACCGTTTATAACAGTATTATTTGCGGGCCGAAACAGGCAGGCGAAACCGATGGACCTGATGAAATGTATGTGATATTATTAGATAATAATCGCTCGTACCATCCTTGCTGATCCTAAGCAGCGCGAGAGCCTTTATTGCATAAGATGCGGTGCTTGTCTTAATGCCTGCCCGGTTTATAAAAATATCGGTGGACATGGTTATGGCACTACTTACAGCGGCCCAATAGGAAGCGTGATCACACCGCATTTGCAAGACATGGAAGAGTATAAACATTTAAGCTATGCATCATCCTTATGCGGCAATTGCACAGAAGTATGCGCAGTAAAAATCAACCTCCACGAACTGCTTTTACTCAACCGATATGAAAGCGTTGAAGCAAGGTTATACAACGTTTTCAGAAAAAATGGCCTGGAAGATGTGGAAGATCGCTTCGCTAAAAAGAAGTATGATGAATTTGAGCAACGGAAGTATAAAATCAAAACTCGTTAACTCATTGTTTAAAGACTGGAGCAAACACAGAGCAGAATTGAGTTTCAGTAAAAAAAATTTTAATGAGATGTGGAAGGAAAGGCATAAACATATTTAATACTAATGTTTAAAATGTCGTAATCCCGTTATAACCATTGCGAGATTATTCTGCCTGCAATAATCAATAGAATCCTTATCACGTATGGATCCGCCGGGTTGAATAAAAGCTGAAACGCCAGCTTCATGCGCAACCTTCACACAATCATCGAAAGGGAAAAATGCATCGCTTGCAATCACAGAATCCTTAAGATCAAAGTTGAATTGGTTCGCTTTTGCAATGGCTTGTCGTAGCGAATCTATTCTTGATGTTTGACCGCAGCCCTTTCCTATTAGCTGTTTATTTTTTACAATAGCAATGGCATTGCTTTTTAAATGCTTGCAAACTATGTTCGCAAATATCAAATCGTCCCTTTCACTGGCAGACGAATTTCTTCCTCCTTCTTCTTTCCATTCTTTAAAATCTCCTTTATCATAATCCTGAGATAAAATTCCA
Source organism: uncultured Chitinophagaceae bacterium (assembly GCA_963823975.1). Lineage (GTDB taxonomy): Bacteria > Bacteroidota > Bacteroidia > Chitinophagales > Chitinophagaceae > Ginsengibacter. Next base: position 208,533 of record CAWGNP010000003.1, read on the forward strand.
TTCAACACAGTTTTAGATAGTTGATTTTGTTCAGGATATTTTTTTAGTCGCAAAAGAATCCGATTCTTTTTTGATTGCAAAATTGTTAGTGCGTCTTCTTCAAATGCAGGAGCAATAAGTACTTCAAAAAATAATTGATTTAAAGCATCAGCAGTTTTTTTATCAACAAAATCATTAGTAATTAATACACCTCCGAAGGCGCTTTCAGGGTCACCGGAAAGAGCAGCATTAAATGCTTCAAATACATTTTCTCTCTGTGAGATGCCACAAACGTTCGTATGCTTTATTATCGCAAAAGTGATTGCGTGATTTTTTTCATTTATAAAATCATGCATGAGTTGTATAGCGGCGTCCACGTCTACCAAATTGTTATAAGAAAGTTCTTTACCATGCAACTGTTCAAAAACTTCAAGAAGATTTCCTGCGAAAAATGATTGTTGGTGAGGGTTTTCGCCATACCTCAACACTTGCTTGTCTGCGCTGAAAGGATTGGCAAAAGACGTTTTATTAAAATAATTTGAAATAGCTATATCATATCCTGAACAAACGTCAAATGCTTTTGAAGCAAACGTTCTTCTTTCTTCTAATGAGGTTTCCGCACCTTGTTTTGATAATATTCTTTCAAGATCATCATAATTTTTTTTATCGGCAATTACCAGAACGTTTGAAAAATTTTTTGCTGCAGCACGAATCATGGAAGGGCCACCAACATCTATCTTCTCTATAATTGCCTTTTCATCAGTTGTTGATTTTACCGTTTCTTCAAAAGGATACAAATCAACTATAACAAGATCAATTTCAGGAATGTGGATATTGCTTCATTTCCTGCAAATCGTTTTCATTATCCCTTCTTCCCAAAATGCCACCAAACACTGATGGATGCAAGGTTTTAACTCGTCCACCCAAGATAGAAGGATAGCCAGTTAACGACTCGACAGCAATACAAGGAACACCTGCATCTTCAATAAATTTTTGTGTGCCCCCGGTTGTGTAAATCGTTATATTTTTTTCCTTTAGTATATTAATAATTTTTTCGAGACCATCTTTATAAAAAACAGAGATGAGTGCAGATTGTATTTTTTTTTGCATAAATAAGCAGGAGAAAATTGTCTTTATAAATCTATTACGAACGCTCCCTGTTCAGGAACAGAATAAAAGTGCAAATGTAAATCTTCACAATCTTTTTTCCATTTTTCAATTTTCCACGAAGGGTTGGATGCATCAAAAATGTAAAGATTGCAATCGAACACTTTTGCCAGCGTTGGAATATAAAGCCTTGGGTTTTTGGAGATAACAATGTAATCAACTTTTATTCTATCAGATAAGGGTGTATAATTTATAACCGAATCCATCATAACAATCCTTTTATCACAAAATTGAAAAAAGTTATTCCTTTGATATAAAGAAAAGTCTCCAGATTTATCTTCTTTAAGATTATAAAAGATGAGTGATGGATTTATGTTAAACTGTTTTAATAAACCGTTCGTGATAAGTTCACTATCGCCAACAATGTGGCAGCTATTCCCATTGATGAAACTTATGGCTTTGTGAGAATAAACATTATAAACAATCATCTTTTTCTGTTGGCAAAATGACCATTTATTCAGAGCCATGATCAGCGCAAATACAAGCGTGCAAACAACTCCAAGCCTTAATGCCAACAAATTCTTTTTAAGAAGCCAATATAAAAAAACTATAAAAATTACATACAGTAAAAACGTTTGTGCCACTGAAAGTGAGAAACCATTCCATACGGAAAAAGGAATATCGTTTATAAAAAGCACTGAATGATTTAGCGTGTAAATTGTTACAGTAAGAACTTTGCCGACAAATACTGCAATTCCTTTTATAAAAGAAACAATGATAAGGAACAAGCAACCATACAAAGCAAAAATTGCAAGCGGCACAGCTATAATATTTGAAATAATAAACAGCAACGGCATTTGGTGAAAATAATAGAGAATTGCAGGCAGCGTAAGTACTTGCACTGATAATGAAAGAGCTATTATCTCCCATACTTTTCTCAAAACCCAGGGTTTCACATTCATCCAATAATAAATATGCTTATAACAAATCGCTATACTTGTAACTGCAAGATAGGATAGCTGGAAACCCGCGTCCCACAAGGAATATGGGTTAATACACAATAATACAAATGCAGAAACGGCCAGTGAATTATACACCGACGTTTTTCTGTTTAATATTTTACTGATAGCAATAAAGCTAAACATAACTGCTGCCCGCAATACAGGCGAGGCAGCACCTGTGAGCAGCGTAAAAAACCAAATGCATATTAAAATGATGGCAAACCGTAATGCAGTTGATTTTTTTATGAAGGAAATTTTTCCAGTAATCCAAAAAAGAAGTGCATAAATTAATCCGAGATGAAGGCCTGCAATTACAATAATGTGTATCACGCCTGCATTGCTGTAAGCCTGCACAAGATCTTTATCAAGATCAACTCTGTCGCCTACAATTAGCGCTTTTGCAACAGATGATTCATCATTTCCGGTGATATAAGTATCTATTACGTGAATGATGTAAGCACGGGTAGTAAAAATGATTTTATCATAAAAATTATTTTCCCTTTCTTTTAATAAAATCCAGTCTTTGCTTTGCAAATAACATTGATAGAATATCTGCTGTCTTGCACAATAACCTTTAAAATCAAAGGCAGCAGGGTTACCAGAATTTTTTATTTCCTGCAATTTCTTTTTAATGATAATCTTTGAGCCATAGGTTATCGATGAAGCAACTGAATCTTTAGAAATATATAATAGCAATTTTCCTACAGCGTTATACACTGAGTCTTTTTTTATAACAGTATGAGCCTGTGCAATCGCTTTGCACGATTTATTTTTTTCTATCAAAGGTTCTTTAATAGTCACCACGAGATAAGAACTGCTATCAGCATAGTTTCCATACCAGTCAGCATGATTGCTTAGATTTTTATTCCATAACAAAAACATACCTAGACTAAGCAACAAAAAAGTGAGAATAATGCCGGCTATAGTTCTGAATTTAAACTTGTAAGCAAGCGGCAAAAAATGGAATAATAAAAAGATTGATAAAGCAATTAAGGCGGCAAAAATTATGTTATCTATAGAAAGTTTAGCGTAATATTCTATAAGTATGCCTGTTATTACAGGAATCAACAAACGAAGAAACGAGGCTTTCTTCCATATAAATATTCTATATGATTTTGCCATTGTTCTTTGCAGAAGTGTAAACGAAAATCAATTACTCAACAAATAAAATAAGCTGAAATAAAAATGCTGCATTAAGCAGCACTAAAATATTTCTTTATATCGTTCTTCTAATCGAGCACTTCATAAACCATTACAGGTTTTGATTTATTTTTCATTTTTACTTCTTCAACGGCCTTGCAATTGAACGATTCTTTTACTTTACTATACGCTTCCTGCGAAATCAAAATCTGGCCTGCTTTCGCTTTATCCTGCAGACGCTGAGCAGTATTTACAACATCTCCTATTACGGTATAGTCTAGCCTGCGAAGCTTTGCTGATCCTATATTACCACAGATCATCTCTCCACTACCAATACCAGTAGAAACCTTTGCGATGTAAGAAGTATTACCCAAGTTTCCCAGATCCTCAATGTGTTTTCTAACGGCAAGACTCGCATCGATAGCTCTGTCAAGATGATACTGACCTTTAAAAACCGCAAGGATCGCATCACCAATAAATTTATCTACATAACCATCCTGTGCAATAATTTCTTTGACCATTATATCAAAATACTCATTCAATAACTTTACGACTGTATCGGCAGGCTCGCTTTCTGAAATCGCTGTGAATCCACATACATCAATAAAAGCAACGGTAGCTTCCATAGTTTCATTCGCCATTAGCTGGGTTTCAAATTCGCGCCCATTCATAAAGTTCAGCACCGTTTTATCAACATACATTTTAAGTATGTTATTTTCTTTTATTGCATCGAGGCTTTTATGCAGTTGCTTTACATACTCAAGTGTTTTTTGAATAGTAATTCCAAGATCTTGGAAATTGACAGGTTTGCATACAAAGTCAAACGCACCGCGGTTCATAGCAGTTCTTATATTATCCATATCGCCATAAGCTGAAACTATTACAGCCTTTGTAAGAAGGTTCGATTCGCTGATTTTTGAAAGCAATGTAAGGCCATCCATTTCAGGCATATTTATATCGCTCAACAAAACATCTATGTCAGGAAATTTGTGAAGCTTATCCAATGCTTCATTACCATTGGCTGCAAAAATGAATTCATATTTATTCTCGCGTATTTCCTTCCTGAATTTTTGTTTGATAAGAACTTCTAAATCTGCCTCGTCATCAGCAACTAAAATTTTTGCCATCACTGTTTATTTAAATGAAGTTTTTCTTTTAATACATTAAAATCAAGCGGCTTGGTTAAAAAATCATCTGCGCCAAGCTTCATTGCCTGTTCATAATTTTCGCTGTCACCATAAGCAGTTATCATCATTACTACAGGAGGCGGCTGAGAAAACCGGTGTTTTATTTCGTCCAACAACTGCAGCCCACTCATTCCAGGCATATTAATGTCTGAAAGTATCAGCACGGTTTCATGCATTTTTTTATTTAAATATTCCAGCGCTTCTTCACCTGAAGTGGCAAATGCCAGTTCCACTTCATGATTTTTTAATTCCCTCCTGAAGCGCTGAGTAAACAACGTTTCCATATCTTTTTCATCATCTACCACTAAAATTTTCATTGTGTTCACTTGAATATATTTTTAAAATAAATAAAAAATTAAGTTGGCAAATGAATAGTAAACACTGCGAATTTACCTTCTTCTGTTTCAATTTTTATTTCACCTCCATGACCTTTGGTAACAATATCGTAGCTTAAAGATAAACCAAGCCCGGTTCCTGCGCCAGTAGGTTTTGTGGTAAAAAAAGGTTGAAATATTTTATGTATCACCTTTTGCGGCACGCCCATTCCATTATCTTTTACTTTTATTTCAACAGCATTTTTAATTTTTTTGGTACTCACCCAAACTGTCGGGTGATAATCATCAACATTCAATTTTTGCTTTTCAGAAACCGAATAAAATGCATTGGTAAAAAGATTTAATATTACCCGGCCAATATCCTGCGGCACTATATTAATCTTGCCAATGGTTTCATCAAAATCAGATTCCAGCGTGGCATTGAATGATTTATCTTTTGCCCTTAGCCCATGGTATCCAAGCCTCAGGTATTCATCCGTTAAAGCATTAATATCGGTAGGTTCCTTTTCGCCACTGCTATTACGCGAATGTTGCAACATCCCTTTTACAATAGCATCTGCACGCTTACCATGAAAAATAATTTTCTTTTCATTTTCTTTTATATCATTTGCAATAGCCTTGATTTCATCTATATTGCCTTTCTCCATCTCTTGATACATATCATCAATGAGCTCAGCATTTACCTCAGAAAAATTATTTACAAAATTTAAAGGATTTTGTATTTCATGGGCAATACCGGCAGTAAGCTCTCCGAGTGAAGCCATTTTTTCTGATTGTATCAATTGGGTTTGGGTATTTTTTAGCTCTGCAAGCGCAAGCTCAATTTGCTCTTTCTGGCGACGCAGCTCCGAAGTTCTTTCTTCCACGATTTTCTCAAGTTCTTCCTTTCTTGCAGCCATTAATTTTTTTTGTTCTTCTTCCTGCTTTGTCTTCAAATGCTCTTTCTGCAATGCCTTTTGCTGCTTGCGCGATGTATAAATCATCGTTATCATCCAAATAATAGAAAATACAGTGAGGGCATCTATATAATCATCTAATGAGTTATACAGCTTTGCATTTATAAGTTTAAAAATATCTGCAAAAAGAGAAATAATCGCAAACGGAAGAACCGCATACATTAGCGTTTTAAAGATTGCAAATTCTTTTTTTATAAAAGGAAAGGCTATTATGGTAAACATAACTGCATGCCAAAACCATTTAGTGATGCCATGTGATCTTACAACAACATCCACAATAAAAAATCCAATAATGATAAATTGAAAAAGCTTAAGCCTGCCATTCCACATATTTAAAGGATTCAATTTGTGCAAGGCCTTCCGAACTTCAATTAAAATGAAAAAAATTATAAATGGCTCAGCAAGCATGGTTGTTTACTAATTTTCGTTTGTCATATAACAGTTACTGTATAAATGTTTCTTTCGAGCTAAATCGTTTTAAAGATAAGAAGTTTAAAAGCCATTTTCTTGTTTTGTCCTTAACAATATTTATGTGAGGTATTAACATTTTATTGTTATACTTCTATAATAAAAAGCTATCTATTAAATAGAACGCTTTTTTAAAACAAGAAAAATTACAATTATGAAAAAGATTATTACACTTTTATTTTCTTTGGGCATAGTAGCAGTGTCCTTTGCCCAATATGATGGCAGTTATGGTTACAGAACTGATAACGATGCTTACAACCGAGGCGATCATTATTATAAGGAAACCTTTGACCCCGCACGAAGCAGGGATTTTCAAATTCAAAAAATCGATGAAGAATTTCAAAATCGCATTAATGCTATAATCAATGATCCTTACATGAGGCATTTTGAAAAAAGAGATGCGATAAGAAATGCCAGAATAGAAAGAGACCGTCAAATAGAATTTGTAAATGATAGGTTTCGCAATCACTGGTATAACAGGCCTGGAAACTGGTAACGTTATCCAAAATTAAAATGGAACCGAGCCCCGCCACTGCGGGGCTTTTTGCAACTTTATATCCATACCTTTGTTGAACGGTAAATACTTAATTATTAAACTGCTTACTGGCATATATAATTCTAACATTTGCTGCTCTATAACATCTTTGCCTGTAATTATTCGCAACAGACAGTTTGGTTCTAATTTTGAATGGTAACAAAACAACTATGTATTTTAAAAGAACGAGGGAAAATTTAATCTCAAAAAAAACAGATGCTTTTTTTATCGACCTCACGAAGGCAGTTCAATTCATATTGCGCTTTTTTAAAGAAATGGTAAGACCCCCTTATGAAATAAAAGAAGTAATAAGGCAGTGCTACCAGGTAGGTTATAAATCATTATTTTTAATAACGCTTACGGGGTTTATAACCGGCCTTGTTTTTACCAAGCAATCGCGGCCATCACTCGCGGAATTTGGCGCTGCATCCTGGCTTCCATCGTTGGTAGCTATTGCCATCATCCGTGCCCTTGCACCTTTGGTTACAGCACTAATTGCGGCCGGAAAGGTAGGCTCAAATATAGGTGCAGAATTAGGCTCCATGAAAGTAACCGAGCAGATAGACGCTATGGAAGTATCCGCGGTAAATCCTTTTAAATTTTTAGTAGTCAGCCGTGTACTAGCTACCACGCTTATGCTTCCTATGCTCATGTGCTATACAGGCTGTGTGGCTATGCTGGGTGCCTTTTTAAATGTACATCAAAATGAGATGACAAGTTTTGTTTCTTTTTTTCAGGCAGCGTTTGATAAAATTTCGTTTCTTGACATTTTTGCCTCATTAATAAAAAGTGTTGTATATGGATTTACTATCGGCATGGTGTCTTGCTATAAAGGCTTTCACGCATCCAATGGAACAGAAGGCGTAGGAAAAGCTGCCAATGCTTCGGTTGTGCTTTCTATGTTTCTCATTTTTATTGAAGAAATTCTTATTGTGCAAATAACCAACAGCGTGCGATAAATGGATACTGGATACAATGATATTAATAGAGATATGGTGATTTCAATTCGAAATCTTTATAAATCATTTGGTGGAAACCATGTGCTGCGAGGCATTGATCTTGATGTGGCTAGTAAAGAAAATGTAGTAGTACTGGGAAGATCAGGAACCGGTAAATCTGTATTGATAAAAATTATTTGCGGACTACTGACGCCCGATAGCGGGATAGTAAACGTGCTGGGTAAAGAAGTAGATAAATTAAAAGACAAAGCACTGCAGGAACTTCGCCTGCAGGTAGGGTTCTCCTTTCAAAGTAGTGCATTATATGACAGCATGAGTGTAAGAGAAAATCTTGCTTTTCCTCTGGTAAGAAATGCAAAGCATTTATCCAAAAATGAAATACAAAATGAAATAGAATCGGTGCTGCACGATGTAGGCTTATCACAAACAATTGATCAGATGCCTTCAGAATTATCAGGCGGACAAAGGAAAAGGATTGGCATTGCGCGCACGCTTATTTTACATCCACAGATCATGTTGTATGATGAGCCTACATCGGGGTTGGATCCAATAACAAGCATAGAAATCAATAACCTGATAAACCTTGTGAGACATAAATTCAATACAACCTCTATCATTATAACGCATGATTTGACATGTGCAAAAACCACCGGAGACAGAGTTGCAATGATGTTTGATGGCAAGTTTATTAAAACAGGAACGTTTGACGAAGTGTTTTCATCAGATGATGAAAGAATACAAAATTTTTATAATTACAATTTTATAGAGGAAAAGTAAAGCTTTAGTTTCTATTAGATAAATCGAAATTTAAATTTAAAATAAAGAAATGAAATCTAACATAAGAGCCGTAATAGTGGGCATATTTGTTTTGATAGGGATAGCTATTTTTATAGTTACGATACTTACGCTTGGCTCACAGCGTAAAACTTTTGACAAGTTTATAACTATCAAATCTTTTTTTGATAATGTAAACGGTTTGCAAAAGGGAAATAACGTTTGGTTTTCCGGTGTAAAGGTTGGCATTATAAAAAATGTAGCACTTCAAAGTTCAGGAAAAGTAGAAGTGGACATAAATATTGAAGACCAGTCAGTAGCATATATTCCAAGAGATGTAAGAGCTAAGCTTAGTACTGATGGATTAATAGGTAATAAAATAATCGAAATTTATGGCGGAACGGCAGGCGGAGCAAGGATTACAAGCGGAGACATTGTTGCCAATGATCAGCTCCTGAACACTGATCAATTAATGAAGACCCTTTCTAAAAACAATGATAATCTTTATGCAATTACCACCGATTTTAAAACTATAACTGATCATATGGTGGAGGGCCAGGGATTTGTAGGAAAACTTTTAAATGATGAAAAAATAATTGATGAGCTTAATACAACCATGAGTGTGCTACGCAGGTCGTCTGAAAATTTGCAACGTCTTTCCAGCAATGCTGCAGCTTACACGGCAAGGCTTAACGATAAAGGGTCTCTGGCAAATGATCTTGTTACAGATACCGTTGTGTTTAGCAGCCTTCGCTCTACACTTGCAAGACTGCAAACAATTGCTGATTCATCACAGCAAATTATTGCCAATTTCAAAAATACGGGTGATATAATTAATGCTGGCTTAAATAATAAAACCAGCCCCGCAGGCATGTTGCTAAGTGATGAACAATCTGCGAAATCAATAAAAATTACTTTGCAAAACATGCAATCATCCAGCAAAAAGCTTGATGAGGACCTGGAAGCCCTGCAACATAATTTTTTATTAAAACATTTTTTTAAAAAGAAAGCAAAAGAAGAAAAAGAAGGTACTAAAGTAGTATTAGATACTGTAGTTGTCAGGTAACAGGCTTTTTGGGCGGAAGGTTAAATGCGATCGCTTCATGCTCAAAATGACCTTTATGAGAGCCATCGCAGAAAGGCTTGGTTTGAGAAAGGCCGCAACGACAAATGGAAACAATTTCCCTTCCTTGCAATCCATATACATTACCGTTTCGATCAACTATTTCAAATTCACCTTCTATTTTTAGAGAACCATTGTTATTGACTGTAATTTTTGTTGCCGCCATTTCGCTTACGATTTTTCATCAAAAGTAATAAAATAAAAATCTATATTTTTTAGGTAAGTACCATAACTGGTATTAAAAATGTAACTTAAAATCAATTTTCATAATATAAATTTTTGTTGTTGGCCAGATTTATAAAATATACTCTTAAAGCGTTTGCAATCGTTATTGGCATTCTTGTTCTCGTTTATATTGTTGCATTTATTTATGTGTCTTCCCATAAAAAATCCATTATAAAAGAAGTGACAGAATCATTAGGGAAAAAAATAAACGGGCACGTATCCATTGGTGATGTAGAGCTAAGCTTTATCAGAACCTTCCCAAGGGTTTCCGTATTGCTACACAATGTAATGGTAACAGATTCAATGTATGCAATTCACCACCATCCTATATTTAAGGCTGACGAAGTATTTGCGCAGTTGAGCGTAATTGAGCTTGTAAAGAAGCAGTTTCCTGTGAACGGCCTTAAAATACAAAACGGATCTGTGTATTTATTTACTGATGCAAACGGATACACTAATCAATATTTATTAAAGCCAAGGAAAACAGGTGATGCATCTTCTTCTGAAAAAAATAATAATAGTAAAAGAGACAATCTAGAACAGCTGGAGCTGCAAAATTTTTTAGTAATTATTGATGATCGGCAAAGAGAAAAGCTTCACGACATATTTGTTGATTATCTTAAAGTGAATCTGGATGATAAAGATGATGCAACTTACTTTTCTGCAAAGGCAAATATGCTTGTCAAAAGTCTTGCTTTTAATTTACCGAATGGAAGCTTTGCAAAAGGCAAAAAATTTGAAGGTGATTTTGATTTTAAATTCGATAAAAACCTTGAGCAGCTTCAGTTTGACAGTATCAATATTAAATTATCAGGTCAATCATTTAATTTATCGGGAAGTTTTGACCTTGTGAAACCTGATCCTAAATTCAACCTTCGTGTACATACAAAACAAATTTTATACGGCTTTGGTAAAAGCCTGTTAACGGCAAAAATCGATTCTTCATTATCTATTGTGGATCTTGATAAAAGGTTTGATGTAGATGCTTATCTTAATGGTCCTTTAAATGGTGGTGATCCTTACATTTTTGTAAACTGGCGTGTAAAAAATGTTCATCTTGTTACTCCCTTTCTTGATTTTGACAGTGCGTCATTTACCGGCTTTTATACAGATGAGGTCGTGAAAGGCTTGCCACGGCGGGATCCTAACTCTGAAATCATTATAAAAAATTTTACAGCTAACTGGAATGCATTGCCTTTCACTTCAGCGCATATTGATATAGTAAATTTATACAAGCCGTTGCTCACCTTCGATCTTGTTTCCAATTTTCCGTTGACAAAACTTAATGAAACAGTTGGCAGTAATTCTTTCCTCTTTGAATCCGGTAATGGCGCTATTAACCTTACTTATCAAGGACCTATTCAAAAAAATACTAGCAATAATTCACTCATCAATGGAAACATGTCTTTTCAAAATGGAAACATTTTATATACCCCGAGAAATGTGGAGCTTAAAAATTTGAGTGCCAAGTTGGAAATAAAAAATTCCGATGTGCTTATTGAAAATGTGCAATGTAATGTGCTCAATAATTCTCTTTCTATGAACGGCAAAGCCAACAATATTGTAAGCCTCATCAATACGCAACCTAACACCGTAGATTTGGATTGGAGTATTTATTCGCCTTCGCTAAATCTAACAGGATTTACTTATCTATTAAAATCAAGATCAAAAACAACACATAAGTCCTCCTCAGGCGCAAAGCTGGGTAAAATTGCTGATGGTATTGATAACGTTTTGGAAGAAAGCAGTGTACATGTAAATTTGAAAACACCGCATTTGATCTATAAAAAATTTGAAGGTAATAATGCGTCAATAACTGCAACGCTTTATAACGACCATTATGAAATAAACAATGTAAGTATGGACCAGGATGGCGGCCATATAAATCTCAACGGATCCCTGGTGAGTGTAAGAGACAACTATCATCAGGCAAAAGCAAATGTGCTGTTGACCAACATTGATGTAAATAAATTATTTATTGTTTTTAATAATTTTGGGCAAACGGGTATAGAGGCAAAAAACCTGGAAGGCAAACTTACTGCTACTGCAAATGCCTCATTAGCTTTAGATGATGACGGAAAGGCTTTGCCTCACAGCATACAAAGCACAGTTGATTTTTCATTGAAGAATGGCGCATTGAACGATTTCGAACCTTTAAAAAAAATACAATCGTTTGTATTCAAAAGCCGTGATTTTGATAATATCCGATTTGCGGAGCTTAAAGATCATCTTGATATAGCAAACGATGAAATAAAAATAAGCCGCATGGAAATTGCATCTACCGTTATGACTATGTTTGTAGAAGGTGTTTATGGCTTGAAAGGCAATACAGACTTAAGTATACAAGTACCTTTTAGTAATTTCAAAAAAAGGGATAGCGGATATATACCGGTAAATGAAGGGGTTAATAAAAAAGCAGGAGCAAGTTTATTTATAAATGGAAAAACAGGCCCTGATGGCAATGTACAATTCCGGCCTGAGATATTTCATTTATTTAAAAGAAAGCAATAAATATAGTTTGCAATCATTTATATAACCTCAAAATTTTTATATACAGTTGTAATAATAAAGTCTTTCAAAAATGTATGACTTTTTAAAACGTGATATTTATAACGAATAAAAACAGCAGGCAGATCCGGAAGCCGCTTTGCTTCTATTTTACAACAAATTTGAAAAAAAGAATACATCACAAACAACATCATCTTTTGCCAAGGGGATTTATTTATTATTTGAAAATCGGTATGTATCCATAAGCCTCCTGGCGTTAGCTTTGAATGAAGAATGGCGAAAACGTTATCTAAACTTTTTTCATTAAAATTATCTAAAAAGAAAGGTGTTATAATTACATCATAATTAAGACTTGTTGAAAAATCAAGGAGGGATTGCTGAATAAAGTTTACCTGGTTATTTCCTTTATATCTTTTTTTTGCAAGCTTAATCATTTTACCAGAACTATCGACATAGTCAATGTATAAACCACTTTTGTGAATGGCTGATATTTCTTCCAATATCCAGCCGGTGCCGCCGCCAGCAATAAATATATTGGCATTGTAAGGAATGTCTTTTAAAAAATAAACCTGTGCTTTTTTTAAAGAATTGCCGATAAATATTTTTACAAGAATATCGTAGATGCCTGCAACTGCATCATAATTGCGCTTCATTATACCTTTGGCAATTGATAACCGTTATGATATTCCTTCATCATATATTGTTTGTTTATATCTTCATCAGTAAATTTTTCATTAGCAGCATCCCACGATAATTTCTTACCACTGCGATAAGCAATGTTTCCCATTTGTGCAACGGTAGCCACATGAGCGCCCGCTTGTATAGAGCAATGAAGATCTTCCATTTTACGCGACCTTACGACACTTATAAAATTTTCCCAGTGCTTGTCAAGACCATTATCGGACGGAGCTACGAAAGGCTTACTCACTTTGTTTTTGCTTTGCTTTTCTTCTATCACTTCCCATCCACCACGATTTAAAATTAATGTACCATTGTTGCCAATATAAGCAATGCCATGATCCCGATTATAAGAACCGTTATCAATACCCATTGCAGAATCCCACACCATGTTGAAACCATCAAATTCATATAAAGTGGTAAGAGTATCCGGGGTTTCTTCATACAAATCAGGATAGGCAAATCTTCCACCTAATGCAGATACAGTTTTAGGCGTAGGAGAATTCATTCCAAGCAATCCATAATCCAGGAGGTGAACACCCCAATCGGTCATAAGGCCACCTGCATAATCCCAAAACCAGCGAAAGTTAAAATGGAAGCGGCTTGAGTTGAAAGGCCTTGTGGGCGCTGGCCCCAGCCACATTGCATAATCAACACCGGAAGGCGGCGCACTATCAGGCACGACAGGTCCGGGTTTCATCCAGCCTTGATAGCACCATACTTTTACTGTTCTTATATTCCCAAGCACACCACTTTTTACATAATCTACTGCATCTCTAAAATGCTGCTGGCTTCGTTGCCATTGACCTGCCTGCACCACTCTATTATAGTGCTGTTGCGCTTTCACCATTGCCCTGCATTCATCAATAGAATTACCAACTGGCTTTTCGCAATACACATCTTTACCTGCTTCACATGCGTGCATCATTATCAGTGCATGCCAATGATCTGGAGTGCCTACAATTACAGCATCTACATCTTTATCATCAATCAGTTTGCGGTAATCATTATATCTTTTCACTTTGGATGCATCCACATTCATTTTGGAAAGCTCACTCATTCTTCGGTTCAACACATTATTATCAATATCGCAGGCAGCAACAAGATTTACTCCCTTCACTTTAAGTGCTGCTGTAAGGTCGCTCCAGCCCATTCCGTTCACTCCTATTACGCCAATATTTACCTGGTCACTTGGAGAAAAATTATTTTTAAAAATCGCAAAAGCTTTATTATCAATTGCTGATACCAGTATGCTGCCGCCGAATAATGCAGCGGAGTTTTGTATAAATTTTCTGCGTGAATTCATTGAATATAATTTAATCAAAAGGTAAATTTTAATACCTAAAAAGAAAAAGAATTTTTATTAAAATGAAAATTAATCCCTGCTTCTTCCCTGGTAAATTAATATATATTGGATAAGCAACGCGATAGATGCAAGTGCCGCAATAACATAAGTAAGCGCTGCCCATTTTAAGGCATCTTTAGCTTGAGCATGTTCCTCCGGAGTGGCTACGCGAGATCGTTCCAGCCAATTAAGCGCTCTTGCCGATGCATCAAACTCAACAGGTAAAGTAATGACAGAGAACAATGTGGAGGTTGCGAATAAAATAATTCCTATTAACAATACAGTCTGATTGCCACCGCCAAAACTAAATAATCCAAGCCCTATTAAAATTACCCATTGTGCAAGATTGCTGCTTATTTGTACAATCGGTACGAGCCTGCTGCGCATCATTAGCATCGAGTAAGCAGTGGCATGCTGGAGTGCATGACCACATTCGTGAGCAGCCACCGCAGCTGCTGATATATTTCTGCCGTTATAAACATCAGGGCTAAGGTTCACGATCCTTTTTATCGGATCATAATGATCACTTAAGAAACCTGGAACAGATGTAACGGTAACATTATATATACCACTATCGTGAAGCATTTTTTCAGCAACCTCTTTACCACTCAAACCATTGCCGGTGGGCATTTTAGCGTACAACGCAAATTTGCTTTTAAGTCTCCATTGCACAATGAGGCCAAGTATCATGAAGAAAAGGGAAATGAATACAATTCCGAATGGCATTTCATTGAATATTTATACATTAAAACTACATATTATGCGGCTAAAATTCAAGCTTGGGCCAGTAGCTGGTAAACGAATTCATTGATTGCACTTATACGCGGATAATTTATCCTATAAAAAATATATTTCCCATCTCGTTCAGTTATTACAATATTGGTTTTTCGAAGTACGGCAAGATGCTGCGAAGCCACGGATTGCTCCAGTCGCAATTTTACATACAATTCAGTCACGGTAAGCCTTTTGTTGTCAGCAATAATTTTTAATATTTGCTGGCGCAGCTTATGGTTAAGTGCTCTTAAAATAAGAGCTGCTTTTTTTACATTGTGATAATTAAATATGGGCGGCGGAGATTGTATTTCTTCCGTTGAAGGGTGATGAATAGCAGATGGCAAGGGTTCTGAAGCAATCATACTTTATGAGTTTAGCAAAGTGTTTAGCTGTTGCCCATTCTTACAAATATACAAATACAAAATATTGTATACATGAATTATGCAGAATAAAAATCTTTTATATATAAAGGGTTTGCGTAAGCAACCGGTTCAAACTGTTTTCTTATAAATTTTTTTATGGAAATAGCTTTTATCGCTTCTGCGGATATATCGGCACTTATAAATAAAGCATTTTCGCTTTCACAAATAGATTCAAATTTTTTACTGCCACTTCCTGAGAAATATATTTTGTTATCAGCCAAAAAATTGCCAAAGGAATTCTTATTTAAAATAATTGCTGACGGAGCAACTAGTTCTTGTAATACATTATCATAAAGGCAAGTATACACTTCCATGCGTCTCGCATCGATCATTGGACAATATAATGCCGCAGCACCTTCAACATGATCAGCAACTATTGATGGCAGACAAAGCAAGCAACTCAAGAGAATTGTAAGTAACCAGCGGAATATCTAAAGCAAAACACAATCCCTTTGCGGCAGCAAGGCCTATACGAATGCCGGTATAAGAACCCGGGCCCACGCTTACACCAATGGCTATAAGTTGTTTTGCAGATAAGTTACACTCTTGCAACATTTGCGCGATAGCAGTATGCAAAAAAGCTGCATGCATTTTAGATTCTGTGTTTATCCGGGTACTAATTATATTATCCTCACGTTGAAGGATAACGATAGCGGTTTCTGTTGAAGTATGTATATTTAAAATAAAACCCACTAATCAATTTGTAAGTTATTAATATATTTTTTTTTCAAAAGCGGGGCTATAGAATACCGATTATCCGTTAACGACAACTGTTCCAAAAGATTATAAATTTTTTCCAAGCCAATTATGTTCAACCACTCAAAAGGCCCATAAGGATAATTAGTTCCCAGCTTCATTGCCATATCTATTTCAACAGCAGTACTTACTTCTTCATCAAGTGCAAAGTAAGCTTCATTTATTATCATGCTGATAACTCTCGCAGCTACCAATCCTGGTTCATCTTTCACAAAAATATATTTCCAGCCAATCGCATCAAATATAGTGGGGACCGAACTTTTATCGTTGCTTGCTATTTCCCAAATGTCTCTTTTTAGAAATCCTTTCCATCCATTAATACGATGAAAATTTGAAGGCATCTCTTGTTGCTCTAAAGTATTTACGACATCATTTATAAAAACAGGAATACGATTCAAATCTTTCTTATAATCTTCGTCAAAGCTTTCATGCAGCCAGAACAAACAATCATAATCTTTGAGTAATTGACCTGATGGCAAATTTTCAGTAAAAAAAAGTTTTACATAGGCCTTAAACCCTTTGCCCGCAATTTCTTCTTGTTGGTCTTTATTAGCAACAATGCACACCCTCATAGAAGTTTCTTACAAAAATAGGTTTGTTAATTGATGGAAAGTTTTGCAATTTTAAACATTACTCATAATCGCATAAAATGAACAAGCAGATAATTTATACAACCAATGCTCCCGAGCCGATTGGTCCTTACAGCCAGGCGGTAAAGGCTTCAGGACTTTTATTTATTTCAGGACAGGTAGCAATAAAGCCGGGAACATCAGAATTTATAAATGATGATATTAAGCAAGAAACGACGCAGGTGATGGATAATTTGCAAAGTCTTCTAAAGCAGGCAGGGCTTGGATTTGATAATGTAATAAAAGCAACTATTTTTTTGAAGGATATGAGTCTCTTTGGAAACGTCAATGAAGTGTATAGCACTTATTTTCAATCAGATTTTCCGGCAAGGGAAACAGTTGCTGTAAAAGGATTGCCGAGAGAAGCTAACGTGGAAATAAGTATGATAGCTGCTGCATAAATTTAAATAAATTCATTTGAAAAGGCAGGTAATTATTACAGCGAAAGTGCATAATTTTTTAACAGATGCACTGCAGCAAAAAGGCTATTCAGTCGTTCACTCAGAAAAAATAAGTTATGAGGAATTGAGTGCTATTATAAGCCAGGCAGAAGGTCTTATCGTTACTACCAGGTTGGCTATCGACAAGCTACTTATCGATAAAGCTTACAAGCTTAAATGGATTGGCAGGCTGGGTAGTGGGATGGAACTCATTGATGTGGAATATGCAAATGCTAAAGGCATTAAATGTGTGAGCAGTCCTGAGGGCAACAGGAACGCAGTGGCTGAACACGCGCTGGGCATGCTTTTGAATCTCACCAATAAAATATCATGCAGCTTTGAAGAAGTAAAACATAAGCAATGGATTCGTGAAGCTAATCGGGGAGTTGAGCTTTGTGAAAAAACTATAGGCATTATTGGATATGGCAATACAGGCTCAGCATTTGCAAAGCTGCTCGCTCCTTTCGGTGTTACAGTTCTTGCTTATGATAAATATAATTTCGGTTTTAGTTCCGGTTACATCAAGGAAGCAAACTTTGAACAAGTATGCAGGTATGCGGATGTAATAAGCTTACATGTACCGCTTACGGATGAAACAAAACATATGGCTAATGAAAAATTTTTCAATTCACTTGAAAAAAGACCCTTTTTTATTACGACATGCAGGGGAAAGGTAACAGATACCAAAGCGCTCGTAGCAGCATTAAAAAATAAAAAAATTGCAGGTGCTGGTTTAGACGTCCTGGAAAACGAAAAATTCGAAACTTATACAAAGGAAGAGACCCAATGTTTTGATGCGTTGCTTGCACAATCTAATGTGATCATAACACCGCATATAGCGGGTTATAGCGTAGAAGCTTTTTATAAAATGGCTAAAATTTTATTAAAAAAGCTGGATATAGAATAAAAATTTTTCATTACATTTATATTTGTAAAACAATACAACGCCTCATAATAAGGGCGTTGTATTTTTTTACTGTTTACCCACTGATTTAATATAAAAACTGAGGAACATGAGCCAGATTAATTACGTAACGAAAGATACATTTGAACAAATGAAGGCAGAACTGCAGCACATGAAGGGTGTTGACAGGCCTGCTGCATCCAAAGCTATTGCTGAAGCACGTGAAAAAGGCGATCTTAAAGAAAATGCCGAATACGATGCAGCCAAGGAAGCGCAAGGCTTGCTGGAAGCTAAAATAAAACAGCTTGAAGCAATTATTGCTACTGCACGCATTGTGGATGAAACTACTATAGATACCAGTAAGGTTTCTATTCTTACAAAAGTTACACTCACCAATCTTATAACCAAAAAGCAAGTAACGTATCAAATAGTTTCAGAGAAAGAGGCTGATTTAAAGCTTCAAAAGATCTCGGCAACATCGCCCATAGGAAAGGGATTGCTTGGCAAAGCTATTGGTGAAACTGCTGAAATAAAGGTTCCCGCAGGATTAATAAAATTTAAAGTAGAAAATATAACTGCATAGCAAATACGTTGCATGAGCATTTTTTCCAAAATAATTTCAGGTGAAATACCTTCTTATAAAATTGCCGAAGATGAGCAATTTTATTGTTTTCTTGACATCAATCCTTTAACCGAAGGTCATACACTTGTAGTTCCGAAATTGGAGACAGACAAGTTTTTCGACTTACCAGATGATTATCTTGAAGCATTCTTGCTGTTTGCAAAACCAATAGCCAAAGCCATCGAAAAATCTTTCGATTGCAACCGCTGTGGCATAAGCGTGATAGGGCTTGAAGTGCCACATGCGCACATGCATCTTGTACCTATCAATAGTGCAGATGATTTGAATTTTACCAGAAAAAAATTAAATCCTTCACAAGAAGACTTGAAAGCAACGCAGGAAAAAATTTTAAAGAACTTGAATTTTACTATTTAACTCTTTGCGGATTTTTTGCCAAAAATTCCTTCCATCCATTTATTTTTTTTGATGAAGTCTTCGCTAGTATGCTTCCCTGAAAGTGATGACAAACCGCTACAGCCAATGCATCTGTTGCATCAAGATATTGCGGATGCTCGTCAAAGGAAAGAATATGCTGAAGCATTTTTAAAACCTGCAACTTATCGGCATTTCCATTGCCAGTAATAGATTGTTTTATTTTTCGGGGTGAATATTCCGTAACCGGCACACCGGCTTGCATCGCAGCCGCAATAGCAACGCCCTGCGCACGTCCGAGTTTCAACATGCTTTGTACATTTTTGCCAAAAAAAGGAGCTTCAATGGCAAGAGCATCTGGCGCATGATCCTTTACTAGCTCGCATACTTTTTCATGAATGATCTGTAATCTTTCATACGTATCTTTTCTTGAAGAAAGCTTTAAAACATCCATTGCAATTAAGCAGATTTTACCGGGCAATACTTCAATAACGCCAAAGCCCATAAGCAATGTTCCTGGATCAATACCCAAAATGATTTTTGAAGATTTCTGCAATTGAAGATTATTTTTGGCATTCCGGTAAACAAACACAAATGCTTACTGCTGCAAAGCTACATGATCCGTGCGGGTAAAAATATCAAAATAATTTTCAAGTATGTTATTGCGCCTTTACTTGGTGCATGGCTTTTTTATTCATTATATAAACAAATAAAAGAGCAGCCGCATCTGCAAGAATCCATTAACCTTATAAAACAAGCGCCCTTTGGTGCACAGGCATGGAAGTTCTGGATAGTTATTTTATTAGTATTTGTAAACTGGGGCTTTGAATCAAAAAAATGGCAAGTGCTTTTGCAAACGATTCAACCTGTAAGTTTTTTTACTGCTTATAAATCTGTGCTAAGCGGAATTACCCTTTCGCTAAATATGCCTAATCGTATCGGCGAATATGGCGGCAGAATATTATATGTAAATGAAGGAAAAAGAATTAAAGCCATTTCGCTTTCTATTGCCGGCAGCATAAGCCAGCTTATCATTACATTAGTTATTGGTTGCGGCGGCCTTATTTACTTAATTTTTTTTCAGCAAAACACGTCAGGTGCAATAATGGGACTTTCTCTATTCTGGATCAAAACACTTTTATATTTATCATCTTTTTTTTCAATAATCACAGTTCTTTTTTATTTCAGATTATCCTGGCTTATAAAGCTTGTTGAAAAAATTCCCGCAGCAGCCAAGTATGTTGAGTACATTGATGTGCTTGAAGATTTCAATGCAAAATTATTGTTAAGGTTACTCTATCATTTCTTTGTTACGATACATTGTTTTCGTCATACAGTATATATTACTGTTGCAGGTTTTAGATGTTCATGTTTTATGGTTAAATGGCTTTTGGATTATAAGTATTCTTTTTCTTGTGCTGGCTATTGTGCCATCTTTTGCCATTGCAGATTTAGGCATCAGAGGAAAATTCAGTACGCAGCTTTTGAGCTTATACAGTGCAAATACAATAGGAATAATTGGAACCACATTTGGTATATGGTTCATCAATTTATTCATTCCTGCTTTCGCAGGAAGCCTGCTAATATTGGGTATTAAATTTTTAAAGACAAATAAAGATTGAAAACACTTACGACTATTCTTATCTTACTCTTTGCATTTTCAACGAAAGCCGGGGATGAATTTTGCGGGATAACCAATACAGCGTTTAATCCTGGCGAGGTAATAACTATGAAAGTATATTACACAACGCTTGGAATGTATGTGGGCGCCGGAGAAGCTGTATTCTCAACAAGCCTGGAAAGGTTCAATGGACGCACGGTATATCATTGCGTGGGCACAGGTTCATCTTACTCCTTCTTTGATAATTTTTACAAAGTGCGTGACAGGTATGAAACGTATATTGACACAGCCACAATGCTTCCTGTAAAATTTATACGCAATGTGGATGAAGGCGGAACAAAATTTTATGACAATGTAACCTTCAATCATAGTGCAGGCACTGCCGTAAGTACTAAAGGTGTTTATAAAATCGGCTCATGCATTCAGGATGTTATTAGTTCTACCTATTACGCAAGAAACATCAACTTCAATAAATATAAGCCCGGAGATAAAATTCCTTTTGATATGTTTTTAGATAATGAAACGTATCATTTGTACTTGCGCTATGAAGGCAAGGAAACTATAAAAACGAAGTATGGGAAATTTAGGGCGATAAAGTTCAAACCTTTACTGATAAAGGGTTCTATTTTTCAGGGCGGCGAGCAAATGAACGTGTGGGTGAGTGATGATGCCAATCATTTGTTATTGCGTGCTGAAAGCCCCATATCAGTAGGCACTATTAAGATTGATATGATGGGTTACAAAAATTTGCGTTATCCGCTTACATCATTAGTAAGTTTCAGGTAAACTATATATCTCTTAAAAAAAATGTCTCTTTACTCCTAATGCCTTTCTCAGTTTGAATAAGATTGCAGCATTCATCAATGGATCATGCTCAAAAAATAAAATATAGTCTTTTTTCAATGCTTCGTTTAGAAAAGATTTTTTTTCTGTTAAGGTTAACAATGGCTGCATATCATAAGCCATTACATAGGCAATAGGAATATGTGCAACTGATGGAAGTAAATCGGCCATAAACACAATTGTATTGTCTTTATATTTTATTTGCGGTAACATCATTGCTTCTGTATGGCCATGTACAAAGCGAATACTATTAAATTTTCCGTAAATGAAATTCCTTCTATTGCATCAATAAATTTTAATTGCCCACTTTCTTTTATAGGTAAAATATTTTCTTTCAAAAAGCTTGCTTTTTCCCTGTCATTTGGCTGCGTTGCCCATTTCCAGTGATCTTCATTGCTCCAGTAAGTTGCATTTTTAAATGCAGGAACTAACTCATCATTTACTACTTCAATGCTTCCGCCGCAATGATCAAAATGCAAATGTGTTAAAAAAACATCGGTAATATCATCTTTAGTAAATCCATATTTTGCCAGAGACTTTTCTAAAGTATCATCACCATTTAAATAATAATGACTAAAAAATTTTTCATCTTGCTTATTGCCCGTTCCATTATCAATGAGAATAAGTTTATCATCATCTTCAATAAGTAAACATCGCATTGCCCAGTTGCATAAATTATTTTTATCAGGCTCATTTAATTTGCTCCATATACTTTTTGGAACCACACCAAACATAGCGCCACCATCAAGCTTAAAGTAACCGGCATTTACAGGATATAATTTCATATTTGGGAATAAGAAAGTTCAGCTTTCGGCTGTTTCATAATTGTATACAATAAAATAAAAAAAGAAATAATAAAATAAGTCATTAAAAAGAAAACAGCATTTCTCATGCCACCCAAACCTTCCGTAACAAGCCCGAATGTTGTCATGCCAATAACGGTGCTTACTTTATCACACACATCATAAAAACTAAAGTAGGAAGCGGTATCTTTTGTTGGCGGCATCAGTTTGGAATAAGTGGACCTTGATAGTGATTGAATGCCTCCCATAACCAGGCCTACCGTTCCTGCAAGACAATAAAAAGCAAATTCGGTATAAACAAAATATGCCCATGCACAAATACCTGCCCAGATGAGTACGCCAATGATAAGTACTTTTAAGTTTCCAAATCTTTTTGAAAAAAATGAAAACAGATATGAGCCGCCAATGGCAACAATTTGAATAATTAAAATAGTCAATATCAGTTTACCACTGTTGGCCGCATCCCTTTCCTTATTACCTGTGTTTGGAAATATTTGTTGCTTCGCAAATAAAGCTGCCGAATACATAACAGTTTCCACGCCCATTCCGAGGAAAAAGAATGCAAGTAAAAAGCGCTTAAGGGTTGCTTCATGTTTCAGTTGTTGCCAAACTTTTCTTAGCTCATGATATCCTTTAGTAAAAATGCTTCGGCTATGAGACGCAGTAGCAGCAATGCTTTTAGGCAACACAGCAAAAGTTATTTGTGCAAAACCCATCCACCAAATGCCTGTTAAAACAAAAGATATCTGAGAAGCCTTTGTTGCATCGGGGATACCAAACAACGCAGGTTTTGAAACCATTATTAAACATATGATTAATAAAATAACGCTTCCTACATAACCCAATGCAAAGCCTTTAGCACTTACGTTATCCTGGTCTTTCACGCTCGCTATTTCGGGTAAGTATGCGTTATAAAAAACAATGCTGGCACCAAAGCCAATGGATGCCAATACAAAAAGAACAATACCCAGTTGCGGATTTTCCGGGCTAAACCAATACATAGCGCAACAACTTAAGGAACCCATATAACAAAAAAACTGCATGAATTTTTTTTTGCTTCCGTAAGCATCGGCAATAGATGAAAGCACTGGAGATATAATAGCAACAGCAAGAAAAGAAAATGCAACAGCGTAATCATACAAAGCAGTAGGCTCGCTGAAAGTGCGGCCAAGAAAAGTTATTTTTTTCCCGGAAGTAACACCTTCATAATATGCAGGAAAAATAGAGGATGTAATAACAAGGCTGTAAACAGAATTTGCCCAATCGTACATTGCCCAGCCATTGATGACTTTTTTTGCAGCAGTTTGCATGTATTAATTATGAACGCTCAAATTACTACAATTTTGTATTGATAGCTTTCTGTGATTGTTTAAAAAACGTGTGTTGGGTAACAGTATCATTTATTCAGGTATCCTGCATAAAGCATAATAAGCAATGCGATGCCGGCAATAACCCTGTAAAAGCCCCAAAACCTGAAGCCATATTTCTTTAGCATGGTAATAAAGAACTTAATAGCAATTAACGCTACTATAAATGCAACTACATTACCAATACAAAGAATTTTTATTTGAGCGTGAGTGAAAGCACCATTTTCTTTTGTATACTTATACATTTTGTATACGGTTGCTGCAAGCATGGTGGGTACTGCAAGAAAAAAAGAGAATTCAGCAGCAGCGCTTCTTGTAAGCTTTTGCTGCATGCCTCCGATAATGGAAGCGGCACTTCGACTTACTCCTGGTATCATTGCAATGCATTGCCAAATGCCTATTATAAAGCCTTTGCTATACGAAACTTCACGTTCATTGTGGATGGTGGGGCTTTTAAAAATATTATCTACAAACAACAAAACTATACCACCAGCCAGCATACTTATTGCAACAGTTTCAGAGCTTTCCAGAAGTTGATCAATTTTATTTGATAATATAAAACCTAATATCAATGCCGGAATAACAGCAACAATAAGCTTCACATAAAATTGCCATCGTGAAAAATCAAAAAATTTTTTCCAGTATAAAACAACGACAGATAAAATAGCGCCCAACTGAATGGCAACTGTAAAGACCGTATTAAATGCATCATCTTTTATATTCAATAATTTTTCTGCAATGATCATATGCCCTGTTGAGGAAATAGGAATAAATTCTGTGATGCCTTCTACAATGCCTATAATGATAGATTGCTCTGTTGTCATTTTAAGAGTTCGTTATACTTTAAAAATATAAAAAAGGCGATGAAATATCATCGCCCCATATTAAATTCATGTGAATTATTTCGGCTTTTTCATTATTGCAAAAATTTCAACTAAAAGCCCTGCAACAATAAGTATGGGCGCAATTGTAATACGCATGGGGCTATAAATATCCTGATCTTTAAACACATTGGGGTTGCTGCTTTTACCACCAGCCATTAGGAAAAAGCCAAGCGCAAGAATAACAAGACCGATAATCATCCATTTATAGTTTTCCTTAGTAAAAAGTATATTCTTTACAGGCTCATTTTTTACAACTGGCTTTATAGCTTTCTTCGCCGTTGTTACAGGTGCAGGCGTTACTTTTTTGGCTGGCTGTGGGTTCATTATATAAACAATTTATGATGTTATTTATTTTAAAATGATCAATACAGATCATCTAATTTCATTTTCAAATATTTTAAAACAGACCGGTGTGTGCTGAACAAAGTAATGAATAACCCAAGAATGATGATGCCTGCAAATATCACTAACATATTACTGTTATCATGCAATACTTTCAGGTAAGGAATGAATTTTTCAGAAAGCCCTATAAAGCCAATCATTAATGCGATTGCAATTCCAGAAGCAATAAGCCCATTTACAATTGCCCGGCCGTCGAGAGGCTTTGCAATAAACATTCTTGTTGCACCCACCATCTGCATCGTTTTTATTAAAAAGCGATTGCTGTACATTGCCAATCGTATTGTATTGTCAATAGAAACAATTACCAATATGGCCAAAATGATTGCAACAGTAAGCAAAACGTAAGTTGTATTTTTTACATACTGGCTTACGCTGGCAACGGTTTCTTTTGGTGTTTGAAATTCCGATACGGTGTTGGGAAAATTGGTAAGTAAATAATTTTCAAGATGTGCGAGGCTGTCTTTATCAACATAATTTGCCTTTACATAAAAATCAATGCTTTCCGGCAACGGGTTGCTGATAGCCAGTTTTTTCCACATGGTATCATTCTCTTTATTATATTTTTCAATAGCTATTTCGCGGGTGATATACTCAACATTCACTGCATAAGGCAGGCTTTCAATATAATTTTTCACACTATCTACCTGCTTATGGCTTGCGGTTCGAAACATATAAGCATGCAGCTGTATGTTTTCTTTAAAATAATCTCCTGTTTTTTTTATGTTTAAAAAAATCCAGCCAACTACACCAAAAAGAAATAACACGAGCGATACGCCGATGATGGCATATATATAAGAAGGCTTTCCTCTTTTAGCAGATGCTTTACCAACTTGCGACATAAAAATTAATGATTTAGTTATTACAATTCAATGTACAAAGCAGTTTGCAAAACTAAATGTTTTTAAACAGTTTAGTATTTTTGCATGATTACTTAATTGCTAATGTAATTTACCAGGAGCATTGCAGGTACTCATACATTCATGAATAACATTTCTTTCACAAATAATTAAAACCAAAGCATACGGTTTTTATTATCAATACTTTTAAAAATATTGTTTCTAAAATTTAAGTGTTATCAAAATAATGGAATATAATTTCAGGTCTATAGAAAAAAAATGGCAGCAACAATGGAAAGATGCTGAAGTATATAAAGTCAGCAATACATCTGATAAGCCAAAGTTTTATGTGCTGGATATGTTTCCTTATCCGAGTGGTGCAGGCCTTCATGTCGGTCATCCGCTCGGCTACATAGCCAGTGATATATATGCAAGGTATAAACGGCTGAAAGGCTTTAATGTACTGCATCCTATGGGTTACGATAGCTTTGGATTGCCTGCAGAGCAATACGCTTTGGAAACCGGCCAGCACCCTGCTGTCACTACAGAAAATAATATTAAAACGTTCCGGCAACAGTTAGATAATATTGGGTTTTGTTTCGACTGGAGCCGTGAAGTAAGAACGAGCGATCCGAAATATTATAAATGGACACAATGGCTTTTCTTGAAATTATTTAACAGCTGGTATGATAGAACTCTTGAGAAGGCAAGAAGCATACAGGAGCTAATAAAAATATTTGAAGAAGCGCGGTAATATTGATGGTAACATAAAGGCATACACGAAAAAACGTTTCTCTGCAGAAGAATGGAAACGTTTTTCCGAAGAAGAAAAACATGGAAGTTTTGATGGATTACCGGCTTGCTTACTCTGCTTATGGTGAAGTGAATTGGTGCGAAGCCCTGGGAACTGTTCTTGCCAATGATGAGGTGATCAATGGTGTGAGCGAAAGGGGCGGCCATCCAGTTGTTAAAAAGAAGATGAGGCAATGGTATTTGCGAATTACTGCATATGCTGAAAGATTGTTGAAAGGCCTGGAAACAGTGGACTTCAGTGACGCAATGAAAGAGATGCAACGCAACTGGATTGGCAAAAGTGAAGGTGCTGAGATAGACTTTGAAATTCAAGATTCAACCATTTAAAATAACAGTTTATACAACAAGGCCCGATACCATCTTCGGTGTTGACTTTATGGTGCTTGCTCCTGAACATGAATTGGTGAAGCAAATAACAACACCATGAACAAAAACAGGAAATTGAAAATATCTTGAATATATAAAGAGCCGCAGCGAACGTGAAGGCTTACCGAAGTAAAACAAATTACCGGTGCGTTCACAGGTGCTTATGCAATTAATCCATTCAACGGCAAAGAAATTCCTATATGGATTTCGGAGTATGTTTTGGCGGCTATGGCACAGGGGCTATAATGGCTGTGCCTTGCGGCGATCAGCGGGATTTTGATTTTGCAAAACATTTTAATATACCGATCACAAATATTATCGGTGAATATTTTAATGGTGAAGAAGCCAATCCAACAAAAGAAGCAACGCTTCTCAATTCAGATTTTTTAGATGGTATAAAGATGAAAGATGCCGTAAGTATCATCTTAAAAAAAATTGAAGAAAAGAATATTGGTAAAAGGAAAACGAATTATAAAATGCGTGATGCCGGATTTAGCCGCCAACGTTATTGGGGCGAGCCTTTTCCAATTGTATATCATAGTGGAATAGCTTACGCGCTCGATGAAAAAGAGTTACCAGTTAAGTTGCCTTACGTTGAAAATTATAAGCCCGGCCCTGAAGGTGAAGGGCCTTTGGCGAATGTAAAAGATTGGGTGGATATTGGTAATGGTTACACCCGGGAAACCAATACCATGCCCGGTTATGCAGGTTCTTCGTGGTATTTTTTAAGATACATGGATCCGCATAATGATAATGAATTTGCCAACAAAAAAATTACTGATTACTGGAACCAGGTGGATGTATATGTTGGCGGAACCGAACATGCAGTTGGTCATTTGTTGTACAGCCGCATGTGGACAAAAGTTTTATATGATTTAGATCTAATAAGTTTTGATGAGCCTTTTAAGAAGTTAGTGAACCAGGGAATGATTACTGGAAGATCTTATTTTTTTCAATTAGAAAATCCGTACAGTGAGAACATCATTTCAAAAAGTCTGTCAAATGAGATTACCGCTTTTAAAAGATTTAAGTATGGCCATAAATATATTGACGGTACCGGAAAATTAATTAGAAAGCTGTTTGTAAAATACTTAGCAGAATATAAATTAAATTCAAATGATTTTATCATTGAATGGTTAAATGATGGACAAGATGATTATATTATTTTGAAAGAAGAATCAGAAAAGATGTCTAAATCAAAATTTAATGTTGATAACCCAAATGACTTGATAGACAAATATGGCGCTGATACTTTCCGCATGTATGAAATGTTTTTAGGTCCTGTTGAGCAAAGCAAACCATGGGATACCAAAGGCATTGAAGGTGTTCATCGCTTCTTAAAAAAATTATGGCGTTTATTTTATGATGATGTAAAAGGCAAAGTTTGGAATGATGAAAAACCGACTGAAGCTGAATTTAAAATTTTGCACAAAGCCATAAAAAAAATAGAAGAAGATACGGAGCGCTTTTCTTACAATACCGCAGTAAGCGCTTTCATGGTTTGTGTAAATGAACTTACAGATATAAAATGTAATAAAAAGGAAGTCCTTGAATCCTTACTAATTCTCCTCACACCTTATGCGCCGCACATTTCCGAAGAGCTGTATCATGCGCTGGGCAATACTTCTACCATTCTTGATGCTGCTTATCCAAAGCTGGAAACAAAATATTTAATTGAATCTGAAAAAGAATATCCTGTTTCAATAAATGGTAAAATGCGTACTACCATCAACATATCTTTAGATGCTTCCCAGAATGAAGTAGAGAAGATTGCCATGAACAATGAAGTGGTTCAAAAATGGACAGAGGGCAAAGCGCCTAAAAAAATAATCTTTGTAAAAAATAAAATGATCAATGTAGTGATATAACCCAAAGCCACGCTGGTAATGGCTTTGGAATATATTATTAATTACTTATTAATTGCATTTGAAGAATCTGATGATACTTCTTTCAGCATTTCTTTTACTGCCGCTTCTATCTGCTGATCTTCTCCTTTTAGAATTTTATTGTAATCATCCTGAACCAAAATATCAGGCTCCAGCTCATTATTTTCTAAGATTTTATTTTCTTTTAAACCAACACTTGCAATCATTGGAACACCAAAAATCATAGTCGGATCAATCTGGGTTTCCCACCAAACTGCAGTTCCCGTACCGGGAACCGGCATGCCTATCAGCTTACCAATGCCTTTTGTTTTGTATGCATAAGGAAACATGTGTGCATCACTGTAGTTTGCTTCGTTCATTACCACGCAGCTTGGCTTCCACCACTTACCTTGCGGCTCGCCGCCATCAATTGGCTTCTCGCCATAGGGCTCATAATAGATATAATGCTTGCCTGAAAGAAAGCTGGATAAATCCTCATGAAGCCATCCACCGCCATTATATCTCGTATCAACTATCAACGCTTTTTTTGTAAGATTTTTACCTAAGACCTGGTCATATACACTGCGATAACTTTGATCATTCATTGATTGCACATGCACATAACCAATTTTTCCACCGCTTAATTTATCAACCATCGCACGCATTTTATTCGTCCATCTTCTGTACAGCAGATCATTCTCCATTTCAGGTTTCATAGGCTTTACCACTTCATCAAATGTATTTTTTGATGATGGATCATATACAGTTAGCAATACATTCATGTCTGCTTTCCGGTTTAAAAGTATAGCCCAGTCTGTCGAATCGCTTATTTCGTTGCCGTCAATTTTCACAATTGTTTGTACCGGCTCTTATCTTGCTTTGAGCTTTATCCAATGGGCCGCCTGCAATTACTTCGGCAATCTGTAATCCTTTGCCAGCCTTCATTTCATTGTACAACAAGCCAAGTGAAGCGGTAACATCGGCGTTTTCCGTATGAGGTCTGTATCGTCCGCCGGTATGTGATACATTCAGCTCACCAAGCATCTCACTTAGCAGTTCTCTGAAGTCATAATTATCTGCAATGAACGGCAAAAATTTTTCATACGTTTTTTTATACATTGCCCAGTCTGCGCCATTCATATTTGGGTCATACAATTTTTTCTTTACCTGTCTCCATGCATGTTCAAAAATATATTTGCGCTCAGCACCGCCATCCACAATCATTTCACTATTTATAGTTACCGGCGTCACTTTTCCATCAGCAGTGGTTACTTGCGATATTTTTCCATTGGATAGCACGACAAGTCTTTTACCGTCTTTGCTCATATCAAGATCAGCATTGTCAGCGCCCAGCTTTGCAAGATTTTTTAGCTCATGTGTTCTCGTATCCAATTCCCACAAATCATATCCCTTTTCAAAACGTGCAGTAAAATATAGCTTATCACCTTTAGGAGAAATTTTAAAGCTGCCCAGGTTGATCGCACTCGCTGTTAATCGTATTCTCCTCGTATCAAGATCCGTTAGATCCATTTTAAAAGGCTCTTTTATTTTTCTTGCAAGAGCTGTATCGGGTTTGTCTTTTTTGCTTGTATCAGGCTTATCGTCTTTGTCATTTATTAAAGCATACTCCTCTTTACTCAGCTGAAACTGATCATAAGTTTCTTTATCAAAAAACATTGCATAAATATCCACCTCACGTGCCCCTTGAATTGCAAGCGGGCGCTTGCCGTTCCTATCAGTGATCCAAAGCAATGCCTTACCATTTAAAGCCCACTCCATGCCTCCGCTTCCGAAGCCCGATTCTGTTACGTCCGTGCCTTTATCATTTTTAGTTACATCAAAAAGCATGATCTCATTAGCGCCATAATATCCCTTGGAATCCTGCGCTGCTATCCATTTGCTATCAGGGCTCCACTTGTAATTTTGATCACCATCGGCATAAGAAAAATTTTGCCCTTCAGGAATAATTGTTCTTGAGGTTTTTTTATCAAGATTATATACTTTCAAAGTATTTCTTTCTTCCAGGTAAGCAATCTCTTTTCCATCGGGAGATTCCAGTGGCTGAAACTCATCTTTATCTGTTGCTATAATGGGCTCCGTTTTTAAAACCGTAGATGTATAAAAATATTTTTCTTCTTTTCTTGCAATGGATGTTCTCATAATATCCCAACCTGTTTCTTCGTGCTCCGCTGCATAATAAAGGCTTCTTCCATCGGGGGAAAACGTTACGCTTCTTTCCTGGAAAGGTGTGTTGGTTATGCGCTTTGTCATGTTACCTTCCAGTGATGTTACAAACACTTCCCCGCGAAAAACAAATGCAATTTCTTTTCCGTTAGGTGATAGCTTAAACTCAGTAGCACCGCCATTCACAGACATTACTTTTTGTGTATTGCTTTTGTTTTCGGAGTTAATAATGATATCAACTTTTTGGGCATCGCCGCCAGGCTTCATTGTATAAATTTCACCATCGTATGTAAAGCAAAGTGTATTATCATTTGCCCTGCTTAAAAATCTTACCGGATTATTTTTAAAACTGGTTAATTGCTTTTCATCGTTTCCGTTAATGGATGCTTCATATACATTTAAAGAACCGCTTTTTTCATTTAAATAAAAATATTTGGTGTCATCAGAAGCAAATACCGGCTCACGATCTTCACCATCAAAGTTGGTTAATTTTTTATAAGAATCATTAGTAAAATTATACAACCAAATATCTCTTGTGATGGAAGATGTATGATGCTTGCGCCATGGATCTTCATAACCTTTATTATCCTGAAAAATAACTTGATTCCCTTTTGAATTGTAATGCGCATTTTCCATCCCCGCATCATTAATCATAACACTTCGGCCGCCACCAGCAGGTACTTCATATAATTTTTTAAAAACGGTTGGCAATGGAAATCGAACCGAAGCATGCAAGATCATTTCTGCCTGAAGTAAAAATGACTTTACTATCATCAGGAGAAAAATCCCAGGGAAAATCAATAGCCGAATTATAGGTCAAGCCTTGTTGGCTCACCTCCATCAGCACTTATAATGAACACATCAAAATTGCCAAAGCGATCGCTGGCAAATGCAATCTTTTTTCCATCGTGGCTCCATACTGGCATGAAATCATGCGCTTCGTGCAATGTAAGCGGGTAGGCAGTTCCGCCCGATGCATCCACTTTATACAAGTCTCCTTTAAAGCTAAAAACAATGCTTTTTCCATCGGGAGAAATGGCAGGATAGCGAAGCCATAAAGGATTATTTTGAGAGAATGCTTGAAATGAAATTATACTAAAAGCGAAAAGAAAGATAAACATGTTCATAAGTAATCAGCATTGATAAATAAATTATTGACCTTGCAATTTATTGAATAAATAACAATGTTTTTTTAATGAAAAATATATTACATGAACGGCTAAAACATAGTGTACAAACTTCCATCAGGTTGTGCAATTCAACCCGGATAAGGACAAGATAATTGCTTTGGACTTTACAAACGCTAACAAGGCATTGGAAAAAATTGACATTGCAAATACGGAAATGTTTTGCAGATATATTGATGAAGTGTTGCAAAAAGCTGATGCGAAATTTGGCGCAGGCGGATATAATGAACTACGAAATATGTACGCCTCGAGCGATTTATTTAACAAAAATCAAGATGATGAAGCAAGAAGATTGCATATCGGTTTTGATATTTGGGGCAAAGCAGGAACCGAAGTTTTCGCTCCCTGCAATGCTATAGTTCACAGTTTCGCTTTCAATAACCATTTTGGAGACTATGGCGCAACGATAATTTTAAAACATGATATTGATGATATTGCTTTTTATACTTTTTATGGTCATCTAAGTATTAATGATCTGAAGGGATTAAATGAAGGTGCTGAAATACAATCAGGCAAAGTGTTTGCGCATTTTGGCTTGCCGGATGAGAATGGCAATTGGCCGCCACATTTGCATTTTCAAATAATAAATGATATCGAAAATTACAAGGGTGATTATCCAGGTGTTTGTAAAGAAAGTGAAGGAAAAAAATATATGGAAAACTGCCCTGATCCGGATTTAATTTTGAATATAAAAAAGTTTATTACCGTATAGCATATTTATTTCAAAATTATTACGTTATAATTTTATAAAACTTTATTACCCCGAAAACGTATATAGATACTACAACTTGACTCATTAAAATCGTATTTTTATCTATCAATAATATGGAAATCAATCCTGGCCATTTATTAAAACAAATTAATTCACCTTCAGATTTAAAGCAACTTTCAAAAGAGCAATTGCATGAAGTATGTGATGAGCTTCGCCAATACATTGTAGATGTTGTAAGTGTTTATGGCGGCCACTTTGGGGCAAGCCTTGGAGTGGTAGAACTTACCGTTGCGCTTCACTATATTTTTAATACTCCTTATGATCAGTTGGTCTGGGATGTTGGCCACCAGGCTTACGGACATAAAATTCTTACCGGGCGCAGAGATAATTTTATTACCAATAGAAAATATAAAGGGTTGAGTGGATTTCCTAAAAGAACAGAAAGTGAGTATGATACTTTTGGAGTTGGTCATTCTTCAACTTCCATTTCAGCGGCACTCGGCATGGCAATGGCTTCTCATTATAAAGGAGAAAATAAACGGCAGCATGTTGCTATAATCGGTGATGGCGCCATGACCGCAGGTATGGCTTTTGAAGCTTTGAACCATGCAGGAATTGAGAAGAGCAATCTTCTTATTATTTTCAATGATAACTGCATGAGCATTGATCCGAATGTGGGTGCGTTAAAAGAATATCTTACAGACATTACGACTTCTCAAACATATAACAAGATTCGAGATGACTTTTGGAAAGCCCTTGGAAAATTGCCTTGGCAAAAATTTTTCACGTAAAATGGCTATCCAAGGTGGAAGCGGGTTTGAAAGGAATGTTAAGCAAAAGCAGTAATCTTTTCGAAGCACTTAATTTGCGGTATTTTGGACCAATTGACGGGCATAACATAATTAAGCTTGTAGATACTTTAAAAGATATAAAAGATATTCCCGGTCCTAAACTTTTGCATATAAAAACAATAAAGGGTAAAGGTTATGATCTTGCTGAAAAAGATCAAACCAAATGGCATGCGCCGGGTTTATTTGATAAGATTACCGGAGAAATATATAAGAAACAATTTGATCTTCCGCAACCTCCAAAATACCAGGATGTATTTGGTTATACGCTTATAGAGCTGGCGGAAAAGAATGAAAAAATAATGGGTGTTACACCTGCCATGCCCAGCGGCAGCTCTTTAAAATATATGATGGAAAAGATGCCGCATCGTGCTTTTGATGTGGGCATTTGCGAGCAGCATGCCGTTACACTCAGCGCCGGGCTTGCAACACAGGGCATGAAAGTTTTTTGCAATATTTATTCTTCATTCATGCAACGGGCTTATGACCAGGTAGTTCATGATGTTGCCATCCAAAAATTACCTGTTGTTTTTTGTTTGGACCGTGCAGGACTTGTAGGTGAAGACGGCCCAACGCATCATGGTGCGTATGATATTGCTTACATGCGTTGCATACCCAATATGATTGTTAGCTGCGCCGATGAATGAAAGTGAATTACGCAATTTGATGTATACCGCCCAGTTGGATACAATTGAAAATCCTTTTGTGATACGTTACCCGCGCGGAGAAGCTGTAAAAGCAGAATGGAAAACACCAATGAAGGAAATAAAAATAGGCAACGGAAGAAAATTAAAAGATGGTGAAGACCTTGCCGTACTTACATTTGGCCATCCGGGCAATTTTGCTGCTGCTGCGATAAGAGATGTAAAGGCAGATGCAATAAACGCTGCGCATTATGATATGCGTTTTGTAAAACCACTGGATGAAGAAATGCTCCATGAAGTATTTAGAAAATATCCAAAGATAATTACCGTGGAGGATGGAACAATAAAAGGCGGATTTGGCTCAGCTGTGTTAGAATTTATGGCAGAAAACAATTACAATGCTCGAATAAAAATCCTGGGCATTCCTGATAAAATTATTGAGCATGGTACACCTAAACAATTGTACAACGAAATAGGAATAGATGCAAATCACATTGCAGAAGTTATAAGAGATATGGTTAAAATTGAAGTGAACAGGTTGGTTGAAAAGTAACATCCATTGTCTCGATCTGGCCAATCTATTTAAAATACAAACGCTTTTTTATTCGCTCTGTATTTCATTTTTCAAATTGTGTTAGTTTAAGGAAGCATCGATCACATCTTCAGCGTTAATCAACATATTTGCATTGGAATATTCAATTATAAAATTGTTTATTCCTTCACCGAGGATAATTGTAAAATATTTTTGCTGAATAAGTTCAAGCATATTTAAAAAAAGAAATATAGCGTGTATGCGATTTTCAGCCACATCAAATATTTTCTCAAATGGGACAGAACATTCCTTTTTTATAAAATCATAGATATATTTTCTTGTTCCTTCCATTGTATAATTATATTGAACAACAGTATGCACAGGCTGATGCCTTTTATCATGAAGCCTTTTGGCTACTTTTTCAAATGCCTTCATAAGCTTAAATAATGAAACGGCCTGTATTTCCGTACCTTCGCCAGATGCTTCGCCAATTGTAGAAAGTTCTTGCTGAATGTTGCCTCGCTTAGCCATTAGCATACGAAGTGCTTCAAGCTCACTCATCTTATTTGAAGCTTCTTTAAATCTTTTATATTCAAGAATTTTATCTATCAGTTCCTGCCTTGGATCTATTTCATTTCCTTCATGGTCAAGTTCTTTGCGAGGCAAAAGCATCTTCGCTTTTATGCGCATTAGTGTGCTTATAAACAAAATAAATTCACTGCTCAGCTCAATGTTTAATGCCTCTTGTTTGTGCACATAATCAAGAAATTCTTTAGTAATTTTAGTAATAGGAATATTATAGATATCCAGTTCATCTCGTTCTATAAAGAAAAGAAGCAGGTCAAACGGACCTTCGAACTGCGGAAGTTTTATCTGGTAAGTTTCTGTATTCATTAAAAAAATTCCCGTTGCTGTGCAACGGGAACGAAATTATCTAAAAACTTTTGATGAAATATAGAAGTTAATAAGTATTCTATTTTTTAAGTTCATCTCTTATTTCCATCAGTAATTTATCAGTAGAAGATGGGCCTGAAGCAACAACAACGTCCTTTTTCTTTGTTGAGTTTATTCCTTTAATAATAAGGAAAAGAACAAGAGCAACCATTATAAATTTGATTACGGCAGCTAAAAAATTACCGTACTTTACTGCGCCCCATGTAAGCTTGGAAATATCTGTAGCGCCTACAGCTTTTAGAGCAGGTGTAAGAAGTAACGGCGTTATTACATCATCCACAAGAGAGTTGACAATAGCGGCAAATGCTGCACCAATAACCACGGCAACAGCAAGGTCCACCACATTTCCCTTGACAGCAAAGTCTTTAAATTCTTTAAAAAATCCCATGTTGTTTTGTTTTAATTATGATTATTAATTTATTTCAGGGTACTTCATATTTAGCGATGCTAAATGTATTTCTTAAAAATGAATCAGCAATATTTTTTACCAATGCTTATCACAGCATATTAAAATGGCAAGCTCTTTGTAAGCTGTTACAACAAAATCAATTGTTCTGGAATTGTTCTGACTGAAGCAAATCTTTTCGTAGTTCTTTTGCAGTTTTAGTAGAGCCATCATGGCTCCATCCGGGCGGCATTATGAGATATTTTATTTTGGTATAAAAAGAAACTTTTTTCTTAAGATCGTTACTAATATTTTGCCACTCATGAAATATTATCTTAGTAAGATGATGAGGATTTTCAAGGTGAGATGTAAGTCCGTATTTTACAGGGTCTCTCTCATCTTCTGATTGAAAAGTACCGAACAACCTATCCCAAATAATCAAAACCATTCCCATATTTTTATCCAAATAACGTATGTTGCTCGCATGATGTACTCTGTGATGCGAGGGGCTTACAAATACAGCTTCAAACCATTGAGGCAATTTATTAATATATTTTGTATGAACGAGTATACCATATATCTGCGTAAGTGAATACATGAAAACAATATCAAGCGGCTTAAAACCTAATAAAACTAATGGCAAAAAATAAATAAACCTGTATAATGGTTGCAATACAGACGAGCGAAAGCCCGTCGTTAAATTAAATTCTTCGGAAGAATGATGGGTAACATGAACCGCCCAAAAAAAGCGGCAGTAATGATCAACTCTGTGCTCAACGTAAAAAGCAAGATCTTCCAATATGAATAGTGAGCCCCAGTACAGATAGACATTTGAAGAAAAATCTATAAAATGAAATTTGTAGATGGAAATAAGAATAACGATATAAACAGCTCTGAACAACAGATCTATACCTCCATTTAAAAGACACAGGTATACATTTACCAAAGTATCCTTAAGAGTATAATATTTTTTAAGGTGCAGATGGCTTAAAAGCATTTCGAGCCCGATTACAATAATATATAACGGAGTAGTTATTAATATTAGTAACTGTTCTTTTAGCATAGCTTTATTTATACAGCCATAATTTCCCTTTCTTTTGCCTCAAGATGTTTATCGATAAGTGAAATGTAATTATTGGTGATATCCTGCATATCTCTCTCGCCATCTTTTGCAGCATCTTCGCTCAAGCCATCCTTTTGTAGTTTCTTTATTTGTTCAATGGACTCTCTTCTAATATTGCGAACTGCTATTTTTGCCTGTTCACCTTCAGCATTACTTCCTTTCACAAGTTCCTTTCGCCTTTCTTCTGTAAGCGGAGGAAGAAACAAACGAATAATATTACCATCGTTTTGCGGATTGATACCAATATTTGCAGCAATGATCGAGCGTTCAATTGGTTGCAACATATTTTTTTCCCATGGCTGAATGGTCAAAGTTCTTGCATCCATAGCACTTATATTACCTACTTGTCCTATAGGCGTGGGGTTGCCATAATAATCAACCACAATACCATCAAGCATCGATGGAGTAGCCTTTCCTGCACGTATTTTAACAAGCTCGCTCTCAAAAAATTCAATAGCTTTTTTCATAGCTTTCGAGGTGTCGCTTAATACCGTTGCTAAATCATCTTCCATATCATTTATTTATATTACTAATCCACCGTCGAAGCGGGATTAGGGAGGGCAAAATTACTTAATCAAAAATTAATTCTGTTCAACCGGGTCTCCTGTAAGCGTAAAAATTTTACGAGGGGAAACAATAACTTCTTTACGGCTGTGCCCGGAAAGTAAGAGGGATTTCGTTTTAGGACGCCTGTAATAAATGATACTTACTACCACGAGCGAAACTGAAGAGAGGGCAAGTATTACCATTGTAGTGCCAGCAAATCTCAAATAATAAGCAAAGGCTATGAATATAATGTTACCGGCAATACATGTAACAACAATCTTTTTATGGCTGAGGCCAAGATCCAACAAAAAATGGTGTATATGATTTCTGTCAGGGCTGAAAGGAGATCTGCGGCTTAATATCCTTATGGCAACCACCCGCAATGTATCAAACAAAGGCACAATTAGTATAGCAAAGGCCAATGCAGGCGCAGATTGCAATGGAAGACTGACTGAAGGGTCCGATGCAACAGATATGAATTTTATAACAAAAACAGAATTTAAAATTCCTATAAGTAAGGAACCGGTATCACCCATGAAAATTTTTGCGGGAGAGAAATTATATATTAAAAAAGCAATGAGACTGCCTGCAAGAGAAAAAGCCATTACCGCATATAAAAGTTGGGATGTTAATAAGAAATATATACCAAAAATACACGAGGTTAAAAGGCCAAGAGAACCGGCGAGCCCATCAACTCCATCAATAAGATTGAAGGAATTAGTAATAACAACTATGGTGAATAAAGTAAGTAAAATGCTTGCCGTATGTGGTATTGCATACATTCCTAAAAAACCATGCATATTATTTATCTGAATGCCCCCAAATTTAATAATGATCCCTGCTGCAATTAACTGACCAATGAACTTTTTTGACGCAGATAGAATCAGGATATCATCCTTTATTCCGAGAAAAAAAATTACCATTATTGCTGCAATAAAATATTGCAAAATATGAGCAACACTTGGAGGAGAGCCTATCAAGGTGGCAACAATAAAGCCTGCAAAAATTCCTAAACCTCCCAAAGTGGGAACTACGGCATGATGTACCTTTCTTTCATCCGGTTCATCAAAAAGGTTTTTATCTTTAGCAACTTCAATTATTACAGGAATTGAAAAGAAGGTAATAAGGAAAGCAAGGCCGCCACTAAGTAAGATGTTATCCATTCCTCAATTTTATAATGCGCATTAGTTATAAAGCAAAGCAAGCTTGAAGTAAAGAAATGTTCCTCAAAAACTTCCTACTTAATTTGCTGTATAGATTTATAAAAATTTCAAAGGTTTAATATAAAGGGTATAATCTCATATCTTTCTGTAATAACGCCGGAATTACAAATTTTATTATTGTATTCCAGGTCTATTCTACTATTCCTTCATCTATCGCATCAGCCACCACAACATCACTCATTCTTCGTATTGGATTTGCCCGATTTTCCTCAAAAGATCTTTGATTACTTAAGATTTCAATACTGGCAAATATCGCAGCTTTGAATGATGAAGCGTCTGCCTTATCTTTTCCTGCAATATCAAAAGCTGTTCCATGATCGGGGCTGGTACGCACACCAGGCAACCCTGCCGTGTAATTTATACCTTCTCCGAACGCCAGTGATTTAAAAGGAATTAATCCCTGGTCATGATACATAGCGAGCACTGCATCAAATTTATAATATTGCCCTCTTGCAAAAAAAGCATCCGCGCTAAATGGACCTGCCACCAACATATTTCTTTGCCGGGCTTCCTTTATTGCCGGCTTTATAATTTGTTCTTCTTCGGAGCCAATGAGACCTTCATCGCCGGCATGAGGATTCAGTGCAAGCACAGCTATTTTAGGCCTTTCGATATTATAATCTTTATGAAGCGACGCATGCAGGATGGATATTTTACTAAGAATATTTTCTTTAGTAATAAATAATGCTACATCTTTTAAAGGCACATGCTCTGTTACAAGTCCAATTTTAAGGATCTCTGAACTCATTAGCATGAGCACATCATTTACACCGAAGAAATCTTTAAAAAAAGGTGTATGCCCTGTATAAGAAAAGTCAGGAGAAAATACGTTTTTTTTATGAAGCGGGGCAGTAACTATTGCCTGAACTTTTCCATCTTTAAGTGCTTGTGAGGCCGAGTGAAGACTCATTACCGCGTATTTACCCCCGATATCATTTAAGGTGCCGGGGTTAATTGACACTTCTTCTTCCCAGCAGTTATAAACATTTACTTGTTTGGGATTTATTTTTTGAAATTCCTTGATGCTGTTGAAACTGAAATTTATATCGACAACCGTTTTTCTGTAGAAATTAATAGCCTTATTGCTTGCAAAAATAACGGGCGTGCAAAAATCAAGTATTCTGTTATCAGATAACGATTTTAATAACAGCTCAATGCCTATACCATTCAGATCACCACTGGTAAATCCTATAACGGGCCTATTTTCCAAAGAATGACTCAATGTTTAAATATTGCCTTGCAAGATAATTAATAAATCCTGCTTCGAAGAACTTACAGACATTATTTGTAAAAAGTATTTAGAACTTATTATTTACATAATTCTCAACGGGCATCCTGTTAGTAATGCTCCTCGCAAGAGTCATTTCATCAGCATATTCAAGCTCGCCGCCAAATGCAATGCCGCGGGCAATTGTTGTAATCTTTATGGAACCGGGTTTTAATTTTTTACTTATGTAAAAAATAGTCGTATCTCCTTGAATATTCGGGCTTAAAGCGAAAATGAGCTCTTCCGTTTTTTCCGTATTTACTCGCTGCACCAGAGATTCGATCTGTAATTGATTAGGACCAATGCCGTCTAAAGGTGAAATGATGCCTCCAAGTACGTGATATAGCCCGTTGTATTGCTGTGTGCTTTCAATAGCTATTACATCTCGTATGCTTTCGACTGCACAAATCATTTGTTGCTTCCTGGATCTATCAGAACAAATATTGCAAAGCGGCTTATCGGCTATATTATGGCATCTTGAGCAAAAATTAATCTCTTGCCTCATTGTTACAACAGCTTCGGCAAAGCCTTGTACATCCTTTACATCCTTTTTTAATAAATGCAATACTAATCTTAAGGCGGTTTTTTTACCAATACCGGGCAGTTTTGCAAATTCATTTACTGCGTTTTCCAAAAGAGAAGAAGAAAAAACCATTTATAAAAGTAAGATTGAAAATTATTGTAAAAATATACCCGAATGTTATGCAAAAATGATATTATAAGAACGATATTTTTAAAGGAATTTACTACAGAATAATATCTCTTTCATTCTCCCAATCTCCTTTTATATTTATTTTTTGAGGAACAGCATATACCTTTTCAGGCTGAAGTTTTAAATTATAATTCCCTGGATCCCATATGCCATTTTTATTATTATCTTCTAAAATTCTTATTTCATATTCACCTGGATTGAACAGTTTTACGCTCCATTGGGAAGAAGTAAGCGGGTAAGAATTAACAACCAAATTATTGGAGACAAATTCTAATACCGGGTTTTTAAACTTATCAAGGTTTTTAAAAGTAAATTGAATACTTCCATAATCGCTTTCCTTTTTAGTTTTAAATTTTATAGTATCTGATTTTGCAAGCATATTCCCGGCAGAATCGGTTACCGCTTCCGTCGGAATGATAAGCCGGTAATCAGTATTATCAAGCCACTTGGCCTGAACAATAATTTTTTTTCCGCTTGTATCAGTATGCACAGTTGCAGACTTATCAATATTTAAAAGTGTATCAGTAAGTACTATTTTTTCGCTGTCAACGCCTTTAAGCTTATGATTAAATTCTATTGTCACTGGGGTAAGTATATCCTGTCTGCCAGACGAAATGGAAGTAGTAAATTTTAGTTTTTTTTCTACTGTGTTCGGGATTGCAGTTGAATTTTTTTGCTTTGGCT
This sequence comes from uncultured Chitinophagaceae bacterium, assembly GCA_963823975.1. Classification (GTDB taxonomy): domain Bacteria; phylum Bacteroidota; class Bacteroidia; order Chitinophagales; family Chitinophagaceae; genus Ginsengibacter. Next base: position 250,573 of record CAWGNP010000003.1, read on the forward strand.
TCTCCTCAGAATAAGCAAAAAGATTTATGGGTTTTGTCATGTCTCCGGTTAAAGCAATAACGCTGTCTGAAAAGGCAAACAATTCATCTTTGCCATTGTACATTTTTTGTCCGCTCGCATCTTGTAAAGCAAAAATATTGTAACTGCCTGGCGGCAAATTGTGAAACGTAAAATTACCCGAACTATCTAACTTGGTTATATATCTGGGCTTGTGTTTATACACAGCAGAGTCGCTAAGATCTTTGTAAAGAAATACAAGCAAAGTTGTATCAACTTTTCCTGTTTCAGCGAGTTGCACCTTGCCTTTATATTGCAATGAATCTATGTATGGCCCGGTTGAAAACACATAAGCATAATGCTTTAATACATTATTTTCATTAATATCTGCAATGGCATTTCCAAAATCAATCCGGTAGGTTGTATTAGGCTCTAATGTATCCCTGATTTTTACAGTGATCGTTTTAAATTTATAATCGACATTAGGCGTGATCTTAGGTGTAGGAGAAACGAGCAAATTTTGCTGCAGATTTAGCAATTGCACATATTCATCATAGTTAAGTGTAATCCGATTTCCTTTAAAATTTATCGTGCCATTAGAAGGTATTGCTTCCTGAAGAACTGGTGGAATAGAATCTCTGGGACCACCGGTGGGCATAGCTATCTGCGCACAGCCGCTTCCTAATATAGAAATACTATAAGCCATGCAGCAGATGACAATAAAAACAATACAATGCCTGAAATTCATTTTAAAAAAGCAAACATAGTTGCTTTATATTGATACCACTTCCTAAAAAAAATCTAAATCTATTCTTCAGCTTCTTCAATAAGCTCATGAAGGGCAACAGCCATATTATTTGTTTTTACAAAATTGCACCAGTGACAATCCTCTTTTCCGCAACCGGTATAAAAATCGTGTTGCTGTATTTTATCCCACACTGTTTTTATTTGTTGCTTAACGGTTTCAATATCTTCTGGCTTTATATAAACTTTTATCTTTTGATAATTTTTCTTTTTATCCGGTTCAATGAAATCAAATTCACTGCTTACCGCATTCCAGTCACGGTTATTATGATCAATTAATATTTTATAGAACACAGCCTGTCGCCAGTAATCACCGCCATTTTCATTCTTATCATTTGGTGGACCTAATTTTTCTTTTGCATATTCAGGATTACCGGTTTTATAATCAACAACATTTACTTCTTTACCGCTGAATTCAAGCTTATCTAATTTACCCTTTAGCGGAACTCCATTTACTACAACATTTTTAATATTTCTTTCTAATGCAACAATCTTGTTCCATGTATAAATGTATTTATCGTAATAGGTTGATAAAACATCTTCACCATATTCCAGTCGTCTTGCAAATTGTTCTTTGGTAAAGCTTTCGCGATGACGATGCATGAACCAATTGAAGTCATTAATAAATTCTTCTTTGGAAGGAAAACCATTTTGATATGGAAACGATTCTTCATTTTGACTTTTAACTTTTGACTTTTGACTTTCCCCATCCTGCATTTTTCTAAACAACTGCTCCAGCGCATAATGCACCGCAGAACCAAATTCTGTTGCTTCATTTTTTGGTGAAGGAATGCGAATAAGATTTTTAAAATAAAATTCCAGTGGACATTTTAAATAATTGTTTAGCGCAGTAACATTCATCACAAATCTTTCAAGCAAACTATTGATGTATTCTGTTTCTATTTTTTCAATTTCAGGTTTTACATTATTTTCTAATTGCAATATTTGAAACTCTGCTTGTGCAACTTCATCAATAAAAACTTTCTCTGTTTGCAGTTCATGATTATCTAAAATCTCTGCAATAAACATTGACGGCTCTAATTCTTTTCCATCATTTTTAAAACAACAATAAGAGATAAAAAGATTTTGTTCTGCACGTGTTAACGCTACATAAAATAATCTTCGCAATTCTTCATCAGATGCATCTTCACTTGCTGCTGTTGATGAAAAAATATTATCAGGAAATTTATAACCACCAAACGGCTTGCGTTTCTTTTCCCAAAAGCTTGCATTGCAGCCTGCAAAAAAAACATATTCAAATTCCAAACCTTTACTGCCATGCGCTGTTAATAAATTCACGCCTTTATCATTACCGCTTACTTCAATTAATGGTAACGAAAGATTTTCGCTTTCCATTAAATCAAACAACTTTATTAATTGCTTTAAATCAAGATTTGGATTGCGATGCGTTTCTTCTTTTATAAAATCAAACAAACCGGTAAGCACTTGTAATAACCAAATCTTTTCATCACTTTTCATCACATAGCTCAACACGCCGGCTTCACGAACAATACATTCAAACAAACTCTGCAACGTTATATTCGGCACTTTTGAAACCAAAGTTTCCATTGCTTCACTTGCCTTCTTCAAGCCTGCATTCATGCTTTGCGAAAACAAATCTTTTACAGGTTGCTTGCTTCTTTCACACAATAATTTTCTTATGGATGTTTTGTCCTGCGAATATTGTTTGTCCGCAACTTCAATACTTATTCTTGCAATTTCTATCGGCGGAATATTAAACCAATCGTAATGCAAAATCTCGAACAACAATTCATCGCCGCTGTACGGAATATCATGCTCAAACGATAAATATCTTAAAATAGAAATCATTTTTTTTGCAAACGGAATACAAAGAATATTTAAACTGCGCTTGCTGTAATATGGAATTTTCCGCAGCTTAAAATATTGCGCCAGCTCCTCGCCGTATCTATTTTCTTTATAAATAATACCAATCTTGCTCGGCTCAATTCCCTGCGCTAAAATCTCTTCCACCTTTTGCGTAATGCCAATCATTTCCTGTCGCTGCGTTTCATAATTATAAATGATCGGCTTGTGTGTAAGATGTTTTATTTTATCATTCGCCGACAACAATTCTTTACTCAGCCCGTCAATTTGTTTTATTAAACGGTCGTTGTTTTTACCGATAATCGTTTTTGAAACATCAAGAATACTTTGCGTTGACCGATAATTATGTGTAAGCACAACCGTGAGCAAATCGTTTTTATAACTGTTCGCAAAGTTCAGCATGTTCTCCACATTCGCACCCTGGAAACGATAGATGCTTTGGTCATCATCGCCAACAACAAAAACATTCGGCTTGTCCCAATAATTAATCAGCAATTCAACCAAACGATTTTGCGTGCCACTGGTATCCTGGTATTCGTCAACCAAAATATATAAGAACTGTTCCTGGTATCGCAGCAATAAATTTTTGTTTTCCTCAAACGCTTTAATCACCCAGTTAATCATGTCATCAAAATCATACAAATTTTTACTGCGCATCAGTTGCTGAAAATTATCAAACTCATTCACTGCTGCACGCAATCTTTCCATGCGCTCCGCTTCCTCTTCAATCTTATCCGTGCGCACATCACCTTTCTTAAAATCTTTTGTTGCACGCTTGGTTATGTATTCATCACGCTGCGGCAAAGAATTTATATAAGTGCTTATACGTTCATTAATAAATTGTGCGCTCCAGCCTTCACGCTTCATCGTGCTGAACAACGATTGCAGATTCTTTATCTCGTAATACACATCGCCTCGATACCTTTTCAGCGGATGATTTTTTGGAAATGAATCTATCAGTTGTTTAAATAAATCTATGCGCTGCAAATCGCTAACCGGGTCAAGCGCATGCTTTTCAAACAAGCCAAGATTATCCTGGATCACATCATTACAAAAAGCATGAAATGTATAAATGTTCACCTTGTAAGCATCGGCTCCAATAAAATCAAGAATGCGTTTACGCATGGCAATAACGCCGGCATCTGTGTAGGTTAAGCAAAGAATATTTTGCGGCTGCGTATCTGTATCCAGCAAAATTTTCCCGATGCGTGCAGAGAGTATCTGCGTTTTGCCCGTGCCCGGTCCTGCAATCACCATTACCGGACCTTCAATGGTATCTACCGCACGTTTCTGCTGCTCATTTAAACGGTTATATTCTGCGTTGAATTTCTGTAACTGGTAATGTTTTTGTGGCATTATGTAAAGATAATCAGGTAAGCTAAGTATGTTGGTAAACTAGCAAATTTAGTATTTAATTACTAAATATTTTGGTAATTTTTGTATGATATATTTAAGTGACATTTTTTATTTACCTCTCAATAAGACTTAATATAACCAAAGCATGTTTTATTTGTTATAATTGAAATGAGTAAGGTCTACACGCTACAAAAGGTCCAGGTTATCAATGCAGATATCAAACAAATTTGGAATTTTTTTTCTTCTCCTGAAAATCTTAAAGACATAACACCACCGCAGCTTGGATTTCAGATTTTATCAAAAAGCTATGGCAGTGAAATGTATGCAGGTCAAATAATTGAATATACTGTAAAGCCTTTGCTGGGCATAGCTTTATACTGGATGACGGAGATTACACACATTGAGCCAATGAAATATTTTATTGATGAACAACGCTTCGGGCCTTACACATTTTGGCATCACCAGCATCATTTTAAAGAAACAAATGATGGTGTTGAAATGACTGACATTGTTCATTATAAAATCCCATTTTGGCTTCTTGGAGATATTGCTAATTCAATACTTGTAAAAAAACAATTAGAAAAAATCTTTAATTACAGAAAGGAAATAACTATAAAAGCGTTTAAATAACTATTGCGAGTTTTTTAAAAAGATTTTCTCTCACATCATCAAACCATTCATCTTTTAGAATACTCAGAACAATGCTGTCCCTTCTTTTGCCGGCTTCACGTGTAGGCATATTGCTTCGTAAAATTCCATCTACTTTGCAGCCGATAGATTTCATTGCGGCAATGCTTCTTGCATTATCGTTGTCTGCTCTAAACTCAACTCTTTGAAAGCCTATTCGTTCAAAAGCAAATTGTAAAAGCAAATATTTGCAATGCTTATTTAATCCCGTGCCCTGAAATTTTGTGCCATACCATGTGTAGCCAAGCTGCACTGTTTCATACTCATTATTAATATCATAGAACCTTGTGCTTCCTGCATATTTATTCAGTCGTTTATCAAAAACTATAAACGGATATTCTTTGCCTTCATTCTTTTGCTTAAGAGCAATGTTCATATAATTATCAAGTCCAGATTCGCCTTCAGCGCCTATCAAACGAGTATTTCCATAAATAAGGCTCATGCAGACGAAAAAGGCAGCAGGAATTTTTTATCCGCAGGTTGCAAAGGCCGCAACAATACACGATCGTCCTCAAGAGTATAATCTTTTTTGCAATCAAAATTTTCGTACATACGTTAACTGTTATTCTATAAATGATTTTTTTTAAAAATATTTGACTTGTATATTTTTTATTTTTATAAAAATTAAAATAATTGGATAAGCCGTCATCATATTGCGAAGCAGTAAGTAAAATGGATAAAGATAATCTTCATAAAATTTATCATGATAATTTTTATGGGTTTCCTATTGATAATGATGATGAGCTTTTCGAAAGGCTTGTTTTGGAAATAAACCAGGCTGGCCTTAGCTGGAGCACAATTTTAAATAAGCAAAATAACTTCAAAAAAGCTTATAAAAGTTTTAGTGTTAAAAAAGTAGCTGCTTTTAAAGATGAAGATGTACAGCGATTGCTGAATGATGCTGGTATTATCCGAAATCGGCTAAAAATACATGCGGCAATTGAAAATGCAAAAACACTTTTGAATATTCAAAAAGAATTTGGCTCGTTTAAAAAATGGCTTGATCATCATCATCCGAAAACAAAGGAGGAATGGGTAAAGATTTTCAAAACCACTTTTCGCTTCACCGGCGGTGAAATCGTAAATGAATTTTTAATGAGCACAGGATATTTAGCCAGGTGCACATATTGAGAGTTGCAAGATGTAGAAAAAAGTGATAAAAGCCGGAGCTGTATTTGCTTTAAAAAAATAATGCAAACACATTTTCTCAAAAAAATTGATGTAGTAATTTCTTCATTTCTAATAATCGCCTAATGTTTCGGGCAGCTCTTCCATTGCTTTTTTAAACTGCTCTTCGTTGGGTGCAGTTCCGTGCCATTCATGATTGTTTTCCATAAAGTCAACACCTTTGCCCATTATGGTATGCATGATAATTGCAATAGGCTTTCCTTTGCCTACAAAGGTTTTAGCTTTCTCAAGTGTTGCAATAATTGCTTCTATATCATTTCCCTCTTTCAGTTCCAATACTTCCCAATTAAATGCAAGAAATTTTTCTTTAAGACTTGCAAGGCCCATCACATCTTCCGTGGTTCCGTCTATTTGCTGGTGATTTCTATCAACAGTGGAAATTAAGTTATCTACTTTGTGCATTGCAGCGTACATAATGGCTTCCCAGTTCTGGCCTTCATCCAATTCGCCATCACCATGCAAAGAATATACAATGTGGTTATCCTTATTTAGTTTTTTTGCGCTTGCTGCACCAATTGCCACGCTCATTCCCTGCCCTAAGGAGCCGGATGCAATGCGTATTCCGGGAAGATGTTCGGCAGTAGCCGGATGACCCTGAACGCGTGAATTAATCTTGCGGTAAGTATCCAACTCTTTTAAAGGGAAATAACCTGCATGTGCTAAAGTACTATACCAAACCGGAGATATATGCCCGTTGGAAAGGAAAAAAATATCTTCATCTTTTCCATTTATATCAAACCCATCTTTGCGTTTCATTATTTTAAAATACAATGCAGTAAAAAAATCAGCACAGCCCAGAGATCCGCCAGGGTGGCCGCTTTGAACATTATATACCATGCGCACAATATCTCTTCTTATTTGCGAAGCCATATCTTTCAATTCCTTTATTTCCATGATGTGTCTTTTATAATTTTACGCGAACCTACATTAATTTTTATTGAGCTAAAACCAAACACTTATAACAAATAAAAAAATTCTGCTTAACGTGATTTAAGCTTATAAAACAAATTCATGAATTGCTGTTTTAAAAATTTTCATTGAAAAGTTTTGATTTATAAAATTCATTTATTTGTTTTGTTGCCAATTCTTCGGAATTCCCCCCTCAGATTTCGTCATTCTCCAATCATTATCATTGTCTTCCAATATTATGTATAAACTTATATGCATTGCATAATGAATGTTCATATGCCAACCAATCCTCCTTTTTTATTTGCAAATTCTTTTCTATAAACAATCCAACTTTCTGTCCAAAAGGCCTGATTCATTTCATTTGATATTCTTTTAAAGGCGCTTCCCATTTTATGTAACCAAATGATCCAAACATTTATCATCATAAAAGTTTATCATGAAATTTTTTGGATTCAAGCATCTTCTTAAAATTGGCTTCAGCAAATCTTTATTGGCTTCCGTTATTTTGCTTTCTTATTCAAATAAGATGCATTCCCAAGGACGGAGCTATGGCCTGATCTATTCTGAAAATATTAAAGGTGGCACTGCCATGTTTGGAAATACCTTGCTGAACATAGTAAAAAATGATGGTACTGTAAATTTTACTAAGATGAATGATAACAGCGCTAATGGAAACAGCACTTATGGCAATGACAATGAGAATATGCAATACGTAGATATTGACAGCACAACCGGATATGGCGCTCGCACAAGAAACTCATCGTCATCTGATCTTGTATTGCCCGCCGGAACTAACACTATACGGCTTGCAAGGTTATATTGGGGAGGAAGAATAAAAAATTCTGATTTTGCTTTAAGCGCCGATTCCAATCAAACAATTAAAATACGCAAAGGCAATGCTGGCGCATATTCCAGTGTTACTGCGTTGAGCATGGACAGCGCAACAATTGTTCCAGGGTACACACAATACCAGGCTTATGCAGACATAACATCTTTAATAAAAAATAATGGCGCAGGTACTTATGAAGTAGGGAATGCTCCTTTAAGCACAGGAGCCATTGCTGACGGCGGAAACAACGGTGGCTGGTGCATTGTAGTTGTATTTGAAAATGCATCATTAAGTTATAACAGCATCCGTATTTATGATGGCTTCCAGCAAGTATATAGCAATGGAAATCCGCTGTCAACAACAGTTACCCTTACCGGCCTCAATGTTCCTTCGGGTGCATTAGCCGCCGGTGATGCAAAGATGGGTGTGCTCGCATGGGAAGGTGATGCTAATATTTTAAATGATTATTTAAAAATAAATGACAGCCTTTTTTCAAATATCACCAACCAGGCTAACAATCCATGGAATGGAACGATAACGGATAATGGTATTCATGTAACAACAAAAAATCCGAATTACACGAACCAGATGGGTGTTGATATTGATCAGTTTGATGTGGGAACAGGTTACAACATTCAGCCTAATGCTACATCTGTTAAGCTGGAATTTGGAACAGAACAAGATAAATATTATCCTGGTTTGTTCACTTTCACTATTAAAATGAAAGATCCTACTGTTACACTTTTTAAAACAGTAAGCGATGCAAATAATGATCATCTTGGCGAAGCCAATGAAGTGCTTACTTATACATTGAAAGGTGCTAACAACGGAACAGGAAATGCAAATAATGTAATTGTAACTGATACACTTCCATCAACAGTTACTTATGTTCCTAATTCTTTAAAAGTAATTAGTGCTCCCGGCTGTGCAGCCAACGCTTCAATTACGGATGCATCCGGAGATGATATTGCAGAATATATTATAAATGGCTCTGTAAAAACAATTGTATTCAGATTAGGCGCAGGCGCTACAGCCATTGCTGGTGGCTCATTAGCAGCTAATGATACTTACCAGGTTCAGTTCCAGGTTACAGTAAATGATCCGGGTAAAGGCAATCATGTACCATCTATTATGAATGTTGCAAGAATCAAAGCACAATCTGATGCAGGTGTAAATTTTGTAGATGATGCCACAGCAATTATCAATCCTGATAACGGGCCATTGCCGGTAACAATGGTTTCGTTTACCGCTGCATTGCAACAGGATAATAAAGTAAAAGTAAGCTGGGCTACTTCTATGGAAATGAATTGCGATTCTTACAAAATTGAAAGAAGTTATGATGGTAATTTGTTCTCACAAGTTGCCAGTGTAAAAGGCAATGGCACTTCATCTATTTATCATTCTTATTTTATAACAGATGATGTATCTGCTGCAACATCTTCTATAGTTTATTACAGAATCAAGCAGGTGGATCTTGATGGTAAAGCATCTTATTCAAATGTAGCTTCTGTAAGAATTAAAGATAATGGAAGTAAAATCATTATTTCTCCAAATCCTTTCAACAGTTATCTTAATATAAATATAGAATGGAACAGCAAAGAAATTATTACTGCAAAAGTGATCAATGTTCAAGGCAAAGAAATGCTGTCAAAAAATATACAAATGAATAAAGGCCTTAATTATATTTCTCTTGATGACCTTTCAAAGCTTGCTGCGGGAAATTATTTTATACAATTTATATCTGCTACGCAAAGGATAACATCAAAAATAACCAAGCAATAATTTTTTTTTAATCGTTCATTAAAATGGCTGTTTCAGAGGCAGCCATTTTTTATTTTAAAAGAATTATAAAGTCATATAAGTTTTTAATGCCTTCACATAATTTTCAAAAGCGGTAATACCTGCTGCGGTGATTTTACAAATTGTTTGCGGATAATTATTATGAAATTGTTTTATAATATCTATATATCCTGCATCTTTCAGCTTGTTGATTTGTACACTCAAATTACCGGCGGTTGCATTTGTTTTTTCTTTTAAAAAAGTAAACTCTGCTTCCTTCACGCTTATTAGAAGCGATATTACAGCAAGCCTGAGCTGCGAGTGCAATATGGGATCAAGCTCTTTAAACTCCATCGTTTTGCTTTGCGATGTTTTTATAAAACCGGGCTCTTAATATAAAGCCGGGAATAATCCATGCAGCTAAGGCGCCTGCTGCAACCATTAAATGCGCATAACTATTTAGATAAAAAAAAGCAGGAACGCTAAGGCACCAGCATATAATGCCACCAATAATAAATGGAGTAAAATTCGTGATAAGACCCGTAGAAAATGTAGGTATACCGAACAGGATTAAAAGAACAGGCAACACCACATATCCAATATCTGCAATACCTCCTGCAATGGTTAGTATTAAAACTGCAATGCCAAACGAAATCCAGATGTGGCTGCACATTTCATCTTTATAAGTAACAACCTTTTTATATTTTTTTTCTTTGCGGTCAAAATATACCTGCAATAAAATGGTAACAAACATAAGATAGAATGGATTGAATGGCAGCCTGAACCATGATACCGTTTCTTGAAAATAAGCAAGGCCAAAACAGATAAGATTTGTGAATCCCCAAAGTAATGCGCCAAGCCCGCTTTCATAATAACTATTTTTTGCCTTGAGTATCATATTCGAAATGATGTCGAGGCTTTCCTTTTCTGATAGTGTTTTATTCTCCATCAGCCTTGTATTTTAAATTTTGATTTTAAAAGATAACCGGGGACAAGCCATGCTGTTATTACTGCTATTGCAATCAACAACGATTGATATTCCATGCTTATAAATGCGGAAATAATTGAAAGCATCCAGCAGCATATAGCGCCTATTATCAAAGGTTTGAACTTTATAATAATGCCTGATAAAAATGTAGGCATTCCATATAAGAACAAGCAATAACGGATTTATAATTTCATACTTTTTTAAGAACGTTGCAAATAAAGATTATCAGTATAATGCAAATAGTAAATACCAGCCATACAAAGCCATTGATTTCACCAGTGTACGTTGTAGCTGGCCTTATTTTTTTATTTTTCTTAAATAAAATACTTGAAATATAATAACAAGATAAATATAAGCCAGACGAAATAAATTTTGGTAAGATGAAAAAAATGATCGCCAATAAAACTTGTTATACAGCAAAAAAGAATTACCCATCCCCATAAAATATATAAAAGTCCGCGCTCGCTAAAATTGTTTTTCGCCTTGTTGATCATGGATGTGATTAGCTCCATGCTTTCTTTTTCAGTCATCATTTTTTCGCCTGGCATAAATATTTATTTGTATTGAGATAGAAAATAATTTAATGCACCCGAGCCCCAATTTGGTGACAGCTCAGTTGCCGGCTTGAAGTTATCATTCAATGTTTTTGCTTTGTTAAATAAATCTTTCGCTGCATCCTTGCCACCGCCAAATTGTTCAGGTGTATAAAAAGTATTTTCTGCCTGCAGCAATACAGGACGTGGATTGGTGGGGTCAAGAGCTTTTGCTTTTTCTACCATGCTTGTAAATTCAGCCCCATACGTCATATACCTGCTTTGCGGATCTACCATCATGTGGCTTGTTGCAATCATTGCTTTTATCACATCAGTCTCCGAATTTTCTTTTCCTGCAAGCGCTTCGGCTTTGTCAAGATATGCTTTTGCTTTATCTGCTATCGCATCTTTTTTACTATTGTCTTTTTCATTGTATGCACTGGTAACGGTGCAATAAGCCGCATAATAATATGGAAGCCATTGTGTTTTTTCCGCATCGCCTATTCTTTCAAAATTGTTGGCAAGCTCTGTATAATTTCCTTTTTGCATCATTGAATCCAATTGGGAAATATTTGCTTTCATTGCTGCAGTATATTTTTCGCTTTGGGCAAATACAGATGATGCAAAGCAAATAATAATGGCTGCTGATAATAATAGTTTTTTCATGTTGTTTTGTTTTATAATTATTGGTTTTGTTTAAAATTTATATTAAAAAAATTATAGATGATTATCAATGTTATCTTGTGTTCGGTCAATGCCAAGACTTACAAAACATCCGAGGTATAAAAATCTTTTGGATGGTGGCGTTACGGCTACTTTATTCTGATTATTAGCAGAATAATTATAAGTATATACATTGTTTGCTCCTAGCACATTTGTTAGTGAGAAAACGAATACCGTAAAGCTTTTAGCCTTTGGCTTTCCAATACTCGGCAAGTAGTTTACGCTCAGGCTAAGACTATTATAATCTTTGGTACGACCTTCGTCAAATATTTTATAAGAATTGGTATTGTAATCATAATTAATATCGTAATAAGGCCGGCCGCTCGCATAAGTATAAGATGCATTGAATTGCGTTTTTAAATTAGTAACAAACTTCTTTATTACGAGCGATGCTGTATGTTTTGTGGCAAAGGAAGGCTCAATAGCGAAAGGATAATTTAAAAAATCTCGCTTGGTATCAAGGTAAGAGTACGAGATCCAAAAATCAACATTCTTAATTGTCTTTTTATCCCTGTAAAAAAATTCTATTCCTTTTGCATCGCCAAAGCCATTGTTGTTTATTGCTGTAAACGTTCCATAATTATTCAGGTCGGTTTTAAAAAGGTCTTTATATTTTTTATAAAAAACCTCCGTACGAAACGTTCTTTGATTAGATATCTTTTGATATTGAGCTATATAGTGAGTCGCTTCTGCAAAATGCAATTGGTTAATCGATGGCAAGTATTTCCGCTCAGGATCTTCATAAAAAACTCCATAAGCAACTGAAGCTTGGCTGTTGTCGCTGAATTTATAAGCGAGGGACGCCCGTGGTGCAATATTCCATTGATCAATTAACTGTGAATGCTCTGCTCTTGCTCCAAGCTTCGCAGCAATATTATTGGTTATATATATATCCGTTTCAGCAAAGCCTGCAAATAAATTTTCTTTTACTGTTTGGGTAAACACACTATCATTATATTCAGAATAAGTTCCTTTTTCATTGCTATAATTATATTCACTTCCAAACCGGATTGCATTAAGACCACCGATCTTTTTTTCAAAAGCAACTTTTCCATTTTCATAAATGCCTTTATTTAATAAATTAAAATTTTTATAAGCATACAAAGGATCATCTGCTATTACTTGTTTTTGATCTTCAGTGTTCTGTAATTCATTGGTTATATTATCACGATTGGTGCTGTAAGACGCTCCAGTATTTACTTTCCAGCCCTTCCCAAGTTTTTCCCTCCAGGAAATATTATGATACATATTCAAATTTTTTAAGCCAAAAGCATCCTTCATGTTTAAGGAATCAACGTCCTGGTTTCTAAAACCCACACTGGTAGTGCTTAAATAACCATAGTATTTAAACATGCCCGTTGCTGATGTTTTAATGCGGAAATTTGCATCAAGTTCATTTAGTATCAGGTACTTTGAAGTAATCAGATTTTTGCTTTAGTAAATTATATACCAAAGCAAGATTCGTATAGCCGTAGGTAATGCCCCAAGATGACTTTTTATTTTTGGAAAGCTTTTGTATGCCTGCATCTGCGCCAAGATAAGAAATACCAAAATCAGCAGAAGTTTTTTCAGGAAGATCAATTGACTCCAATAAGAGCACGGATGATAGAGCCTGTCCATATAATGCAGAGTAGCCGCCGGAGCTAAAAATAGTTCCTTTAAATAAAAAAGGATTGAATCTTCCTCTTGTTGCCTGGTTAGGCTCGCTGCTATAAAAAAAATTATTTACCAATGTGCCATCAATAAAAATTTTGCGTTTCAGATGCCGTGCCTCCTCTAACAAATAAGCCTTCGCTTTCGCCAACCTGTTGTGTGCCTGGCAATGTTTTTAATGCACTGGTAATATCACCATTCGCACTTGCTGTGGTTACAATATCAATCGGATTTAATGCAGTTGCTCTTTTTTGATCACTTGCTTCAAAGGTTCCGGCGGTTATTACTACTGCTTTTAATTCTGTCACTTCTTCTTTCAATGAAATATTGATGTGCATCGAAGCCCCTTGTATATATTATATTTTTTTCAAAAGATTTATATCCGGTTGATGATGCCTGTAAAAGATTGCGCTCCTTTTTCTGTTGTGGTGAAAGAATAATTTCCTGATGAATCTGAAGTTGCTCCATCATAAGTATCCTTTATGCTTATGCTGATTCCTCGCAAAGCTTTATTTTGATTATCGGTTATCTTTCCTGATATGGTTGTTTGGGATTGAAGCGATTGACTTAAAGCAATTAATGGTAAAATAAGCCGTTTCATTTTTGTAAATTTATTGCAAAATAAAATTAGTTTATATTATAAACCAAATATTAAATAAAATTTTTCTAATGACTATAATTTTAAATATAAAACATTCCTTATCAATAAGTTTATGAAATTACTGAGGCTGTAAGATGATTTATAATTCAAAATTTTATTCACATCACTCAAAATTAATTTGTTTATGTGCCCGCAATTTGTAATTTAGCAATAGAATTTAATGGGTTAGTAAGTACAAAGAGATGGTAGAAATACTGCTCCTTTTGCTTTTTATAATATTGAGTATAACATCTTCTCTTCCTACTTCGCTTTATAAATTCACTTTCAATTTTAATCTTTAATAATGTTTGTTTAATTTCATTATGATTATTTATAGATGAGCAAAACAAAGACAGCATTCTTTTGCCAGCAACTGTGGATATGAAAGTGCAAAGTGGTCTCGGCAGATGTCCTTCGTGCAATCAATGGAATACTTTCGTTGAAGAAGTTATTATAAAAGGAACTGATAAAAAACAAAATGAATGGAAAGAATTTTCAGGTCTGACCGATGGATTAAAAACGATATCTTTAAATGATGTTACCAGCGGCGAAGACAAAAGAATCATACACTGCCGATGCAGAGCTTAATCGTGTATTAGGCGGAGGAATAGTTGCAGGAAGTATAGTACTAATTGCAGGAGAACCAGGCATTGGAAAGTCAACATTATTTTTGCAGGATGCGTTACAATTGAAGGATATTATTACGCTATATATCAGCGGTGAAGAAAGCGAGCAGCAAATAAAAATGCGTGCAGACAGGTTGCAAATAAAAAATGATAACTTTTTATCTGCTTACTGAAACTAATACACAAACAATTTTTCAGGAAATAAAAAACTTAAACCAGAATTGGTTATTGTTGATTCTATACAAACCTTGCAATCGCCATATATCGAATCATCACCGGGAAGTGTTTCACAAATAAGAGAAACTGCAGCAGAATTTCAGCAATTCGCAAAAGAAACGAACACACCTGTTTTTTTAATTGGCCATATTACAAAGGATGGAAGCATAGCCGGACCAAAAATTTTAGAACACATGGTTGATACTGTGTTGCAATTTGAAGGTGACAGAAATTATGCATATAGAATTTTAAGAACGTTGAAGAATCGTTTCGGCTCATCATCAGAATTAGGCATTTATGAAATGACCGGAGAAGGAATGAGGCAGGTAAGTAATCCATCGGAAATATTAATAACACAAAAAGAAGAACAACTAAGCGGTGTTGCGATTGCAGCAACCATGGAAGGGATAAGGCCTTTGCTTATTGAAGTGCAGGCATTGGTTACGCAAAGCGTATATGGCACTCCTCAAAGAACCAATACAGGCTTTGATCTCAGGAGATTGCAATTATTGCTCGCTGTGCTTGAAAAGCGAGGTGGTTTTCATTTTGGAGTAAAAGATGTTTTTATAAATATTGCCGGCGGTTTAAAAGTTGAAGATCCATCTATTGATCTTGCAGTGCTCAGCGCGTTACTTTCATCGTATGAAGATGTTGCCCTGCCATTGCATATTTGCTTTGCAGGTGAAGTAGGCTTAAGTGGAGAAATACGAGCCGTTAACAGGATTGAGCAACGTATTGCCGAAGCAGAAAAGCTTGGCTTTGAAAAAATAATTGTAAGCAAATACAACACTAAAGGTTTAGGGAAAAGCAAATTCGATATAGAAGTGGTTCCGCTGGGCAAAGTGGAAGAATTGTATCAATATCTTTTTTAAATTTAAAAATTGAACATACTCTCAAGTATATCATCTTCTTTGCTTCATCTTCTTTACCCAAACACTTGTGTTGGTTGCGGAAATGATATACTGGAAAGTAAAAATTTTATTTGCCTTGAATGCATAAATGATTTACCGCATATAAGCTTTGCTCTTCACGCTAATAATGACGTCGAAAAAATTTTCTGGGGAAGACTTCCTGTTACCGCAGCGATGAGTGAATTATATTTTTCAAAGCATTCTCTTGTTCAAAATCTTGTTCACGAATTTAAATATCGGGGCAACAAAGATGTTGGCTTGTACTTAGGAAGAATGATGGGAAAAACGTTATTAAACAGCAATAGGTTTAAGGCAATTGATGTACTAATACCTTTGCCGATATCCAATAAAAAGGAAATAAAAAGAGGCTTTAATCAGTCGTTCATTTTATGTGAAGGCATAAAGGAAGTGCTCAATATTCCGGTAATTACCAAAGCAGTTACGAGA
Source organism: uncultured Chitinophagaceae bacterium (assembly GCA_963823975.1). Classification (GTDB taxonomy): domain Bacteria; phylum Bacteroidota; class Bacteroidia; order Chitinophagales; family Chitinophagaceae; genus Ginsengibacter. The sequence continues at coordinate 266,704 of CAWGNP010000003.1, forward strand.
ACGATATACAGCGGGTCACAAACAAAAAAAGATCGTACGGAAAGATGGCTAAACGTAGAAAAAAGTTTTACTGTAACAGACTCTAAATTTATAAAAGGGAAACACGTTTTACTGATTGATGACGTTATCACTACAGGTGCAACATTAGAAGCATGCGGCTCACAAATCTTAAAGGAAGAAGGAACGAGGTTGAGCATTGCAACACTTTCTATTGCAAAAAATTAATTGCAAATAATAAATTGTAAAGTATATAATGAGTTTTTTAAAAGCAATATTTTATATCCTCATTTTAGCAGTGATAATTTTTTCCTGCAAGAAAGAATCGTATATAAAGAGCCCTGATGCTAACGTTTCTACCAGTACGGATACATTAATGTATGATACCGTTTTTACTTCAGTGGGTTCTATTACACAGAGCTTTAAAATTTTTAATAATAACAATCAAAAACTTTTATTATCACAAGTCAGGTTATCCGGCGGCGATACATCTTCTTTTAAATTAAATATAAACGGAACTGCAGCCGACGAGGTGGACAATATTGAAATAAATGCAAATGATAGTATCTATATTTTTGTACAAGTGAATATAAATCCAACCAATAATAAACTTCCTTTTTTAATACAAGACAGTATTTTAATAAGTTATAATGGCAATAAAAAGTTTGTGCAGCTGCAAGCCTATGGACAAAACGCTATTTTTCTAAACAACACACATGTAACGGCGAACACAACATGGAGCAAAGTTTTGCCTTATGTAATCCTGAACAGCATTACAGTAGATTCTGCTGTAACGCTTACTATACTTCAAGGAGCAAGAATTTATTTACATGCCAATGCGCCTTTTTTAGTAAATGGAACTTTAATGGCAAATGGTACAAAACAGGATAGCATTATATTTAGTGGTGACCGTCTCGATGCTGATTATGAAGATTTGCCGGCGGCATGGCCAGGTATATTTTTTAGCAGCAGCAGCAAAGACAATTATTTTAAACATGCTATTATAAAAAATGCTTACCAGGGCATTATTGCACAGAATGCATCTCCTGATGCAAATCCAAAAGTAACTTTATCCCAATGCATTATTAATAATGTGTATGATGCAGGTGTTTTAGGCATCAATACAAGTATCAATGCAGATAATTGTTTGATCAGTAATTGCGGAAGTAATGTATTGCTGAAACTTGGTGGGAGTTACAATTTTGTGCATTGCACAGTTGCCTCGTACAACAATTTTAATATTACACATCAGACTCCGATATTGCAGGTTTCCAATGCTGCGATGGAAAACGGAATTACTTATACATCTTCAATAAATGCGTTGTTTCAAAATTGTATTTTTTGGGGCGATTATGGAAATGTGGATGATGAAGTTACAACTGATAAAGAAGGAACGGATATGTTTTCCGTAACATTTGATCATGTATTATATAAAGCAAAAGATGTTCCTGCTAATATAAATTTTATATCATGTTTACAGAATATAGATCCCATGTTTGATACCATTGATGTCACTAATAATATTTACGATTTTCATTTCAATAATCATCCGTCATCTCCGGCAATAAATGCTGGCGTGATAACTTCTTTTCCCTATGATTTGGATGACCGGCCGAGAGACAATGGCGCTCCCGATTTAGGCTGTTACGAAAGATGATTTGCTTTCTTAGAAGTATCTTTGCAAAAATTTTTTATGAAAAAAATAATTGTTGCATTGTCATCTTTAATATTGGTATCCTTTATTTTACCAAGCAAAAGAATAACTTTTATGAAATCATCTATTTACCAGTTCAAAGTAGAAGGGCTAGGCGGAGATGTGATTGATTTTTCTAAATTCAAAGGCAAAAAAATTTTAGTAGTAAACACAGCCTCCAAATGCGGTTATACGCCACAGTACAGTGATCTTGAAAAACTTTACCAGAAGTATAGTGATAAGCTTGTGATAGTTGGGTTTCCTGCAAACAACTTTGCAAGCCAGGAACCTGGAACCAATGATGAGATAAAAGCATTTTGTACAAAAAATTATGGCGTTACTTTTCCAATGGCAGCAAAGGTTTCAGTAAAGGGAGATGATATTGCGCCCATTTATAAATGGCTTACTAATAAATCTGAAAATGGGATGATGGATGCCGAAATCAAATGGAACTTTACTAAATTTTTATTGAATGAAAATGGTGAACTCGTAGCCAAGTTCGATAGTAATGTAACACCCATGAGCGATGAGATTGTGAAGTATCTTAAATAATATTTAGTTTTCAGCTAATAGTTCCCATGCGATTTGAAAATGTTGTTGGACTACAGTCCACAAAAAATCATTTAATAGATTTGGTGAGTCGCAACAGGCTTAGCCATTCTTTATTATTCCTGGGAAAAGAAGGTAGCGGCTCATTGGCCATGGCATTGGCTTTCGCTCAATATATTGTTTGTGATGCCGCGAAAAAAAACTGTAACTGCGCAAAAAGATTTGTTTGCAAATGATGATGCAGTTTCTTTAAAACAGCCAATTGCAACCGATGCTTGTGGAACATGCGCTGCCTGTATAAAAGCACAACAATTAATTCATCCTGATATTCATTTTTCGTTTCCAGTTATATCAAAAAAAAGCGGTTCACCGCCGGTAAGTGATGATTATGTCAGCGAGTGGCGTGAGTTCGTTTTACAACAGCCATATAGCAATGTATACGATTGGCTTCAATTTATAAATGCGGAAAATAAGCAGGGAAATATAACTGCAGATGAATGTAACCAGATCAATCATAAACTTAGCCTAAAGGCGTTTGAAAGCGAATATAAAATTTTGATTATGTGGATGCCTGAGTTCCTGGGAAACTCCGGTAATAAATTATTAAAACTAATAGAAGAACCACCGCAGGATACACTTTTTATTTTTGTAGCTCAGGATGAAAGCGCTATTCTTCCAACTATTTTATCAAGAACCCAATTAGTTAAAATCCCTTTGCCAGATACAACTGATATTGAAAATGTATTAATAAAAGATGCAAGTGTTACTGAAGAAAGGGCTTCTCAAATAGCTGCATTAAGTGAGGGGAACTATCGTGAAGCTTTGCAGATGCTTCAAAGCACCGAACAAGATTGGCAAAGATTAGTAAGAGACTGGCTTAATGCAATTGCAAAAAATAATGTGGCAGCTCAGCTTAAATGGATAGATGAAGTAAGCCAATATGGACGCGAGAAACAGAAACAGTTTTTGCGTTATTTTATTCATTTGCTCAGGCAGGCTGTAAGAATTCAGTTTCTTTATTCGGAGTCATATGATCTTGCTGTTAATATACCCGAAAATGAAATAGATTTTGCTTCAAGGCTAAATAAATTATGCAGTATAGAAGCACAGGAAGCGATTAGTAACGAACTGGATAAGGCCATATTTTATATTGAAAGGAATGCACATGCTAAAATGTTATTTCATGCACTGTCTGTCAGGCTGCATTATATTATAAAAGATAATTCAGTAATTTTGGTTAATTGAAGAAATGATGAGACTTGGGGGTTAACATTTAATATATAAACATAAATAAGAATTTAACTATATATATGTCGTCTTAAATAATCTGCATTGACTACAATTATAAAGGCTCCTTAAAAATTAGTAAGCGAAGTGATTTCGCTTATAGTCTTCATCATTACTTTTTTATTATTTAAAATTTAACTTTTAAGATGAGTTGTACAAGTTGTGGTACAGGAAAGCCAAACGGATGTAAAAGTAATGGAGGATGCAGCACAGGTGGATGTAACAGGTTAAATGTACATGACTGGCTTGCGAATCTTCCTTTCAGTGATCCCGAAAGCAGTTGTCGTATTGTAGAAGTTTCGTTTAACCAGGGTAGCAGGAAGGATTATTATAGAAATATTCGTTACAATTTTTTGAAAAAGGAGAGATCATAGCTGTGGAAGGGATCAGTGGTTTCGATGTAGGCATAGTAAGTCTTACAGGTGAGCTTGTTCGGCTCCAATTGAAAAAGCATGGCATAAAGGAAGATGTTGCCGAATTTAAAAAGATTTTAAGAATAGCAACCGATAACGATATAAATAAGTGGAAAGAAACAAAACAGCGTGAGCCAAATGTGCTCGATAAGAAGCCGCGCGATGGCAAGACAACTTAAGGTAGATCTTAAAATGGCGGAAGTGGAGATACAGGCTGATGGCAGAAAGGCTACTTTTTTTTATATAGCAGATGACCGTGTTGATTTTAGGGAACTGATTAAAGTGTATGCTTCTGAATTCAAAGTAAAGGTAGAAATGAAGCAGATTGGAGCAAGACAGGAGGCAGGAAAAGTTGGTGGTATTGGCAGTTGTGGAAGAGAGCTTTGTTGTAGCACATGGCTTACCGATTTCAAAAGCGTAAATACTAACGCAGCCCGTTATCAAAATTTAAGCATCAATCAAACGAAACTTAGCGGTCAATGTGGAAGATTGAAGTGTTGTCTCAATTACGAACTTGATACCTATTTGGATGCGTTGCAACATTTTCCTGATGATGCAGAAGTTATTGAAGTAGCCAAAGGACGTGCTCATTTAATAAAGAAGGACATTTTTAAAAATCTGATGTGGTACGCAATGAAAGATAGCAACCGGCAATACCCGTTATCTATTGAAAGTGTAAAAAAAATAATTTCACAGAACAAGCAAGGCATTAAGCCTGAAGAATTGGAAACAGCAGACGTTTCAACCGGAAAATTAAAAGAAGTTGAACCGGCATTTGTAGATGTAGTAGGTCATATCACTTTAAAATCTTTAGAAAAAAATGGTCGGAAACAAAAAGATAACAGGAACAGGAATAAAAGACAACCGGTTCAAAATGCTCAAAGGCCGCAGCAAATGCAACAAAATCAACCGCAACCGTAACAATACTAAGCCAAAACCTGATAACAGAAATTCTCAGCAGAAAAAAAATACATAATATTTTATAACAACAAGGTTTGTGTTTACATAATATATTATTATAGTTATTGTATTTTTACTTTGTTTATAAAGTTTCTTTATTTACTTCATGTCAATTACTATTTCCAATCTTACAAAAACCTACGGAACTCAAAAAGCGATTGACAACATTTCTTTTCATGCATCCAATAATGAAATAGTTGGATTTCTTGGGCCTAATGGTGCAGGCAAATCAACTACCATGAAGATTGTAACTGGCTATCTTGTTGCAGATAATGGTACAGTGAAGGTGAATGATATCGATGTGAGCACGCAAAATTTAGAAACGAAAAGGAATATTGGTTACTTGCCCGAAGGCAATCCATTATATTATGAAATGTATGTAAGAGAATATCTGGGCTTTATTGCAAACATTCATGGCCTTAAAAACAACCTAAAACAAAGAATCGAAGAGGTAATTGATATTACTGGTCTTAAAAGCGAGAGTAATAAAAAAACAGGACAGTTAAGCAAAGGTTATAAACAAAGAGTGGGACTAGCTGCAGCCTTAATTCATAACCCAGCGGTATTAATTTTAGATGAGCCAACGAGTGGTCTTGATCCCAACCAGATCATTGAAATAAGACAATTAATTAAAGAGCTTGGTAAAAATAAAACGGTGCTTTTTTCATCGCACATTTTACAGGAAGTAGAAAGCCTTTGTGACCGCGTAGTTATTATAAACAAAGGAGTTATTGTTGCCAATGATACCTTAAGTAATCTTCAGTCTTCTGCGGGTGCAAACCATATCATTATTGTCCGGTTTTCAAAAAAAATTGATAAACAAATATTATTGCACCTTGAAGATGTACAAAATGTGGATGAAGAGCCTTTAAATACTTATAAATTACAAACCAATAATCCTGATAATTTAAAAAAACAAATGCTTAAACAAAGCTTGGAAAAAAACCTGGACATTTTAGCATTGCAAAGCGAAACAAAAAGCCTTGAGGAAATATTCAGAAATTTGACCAGTAATATTCAAAACAATTAATTACAAACTTATGAGCTACATTTTAAGCATACATGCAAGGCAAATACTTGATAGTCGGGGAAATCCAACCGTAGAAGTAGATGTACTTACAGAAAATAATTTCCTAGGCAGGGCTGCAGTTCCATCTGGTGCAAGCACAGGTGTGCATGAAGCAGTTGAGTTACGAGATAAAGATAAGAACTTGTATGGAGGCAAAGGTGTATTAAAAGCAGTAAAAAATGTAAATACATTAATAGCTGAAAAGCTTATTGGTTGGGATGTTGCAGATCAAACCGGCATCGATAATGCAATGATTGCACTTGATGGAACAGAAAACAAAAGTGCAGCTTGGAGCTAATGCAATACTTGCTGTAAGTCTGGCTGTCGCTAAAGCTGCAGCACTGGAAGCCAATCTTCCTTTATATAGATATATTGGTGGCACAAATGCAAAAACATTTCCTATTCCGATGATGAATATTTTAAATGGTGGTGCACATGCTGATAATAAAATTGACTTCCAGGAATTTATGGTAATGCCTGTAGGAGCTTCTACTTTCAGCGAAGGCTTTACAATGGGGTGTTGAAATTTTTCATGCATTAAAAACGTGTTTTAAAAAAAAAAGGCTATAGTACAAATGTTGGCGATGAAGGTGGCTTTGCTCCAAACATTCAAAGTAACGAAGAGGCAATTGAAACGGTGATGGCTGCCATAGATAAAGCCGGTTATAAAGCAGGTTCTCAAATAGGCATTGCTATGGATCCTGCTGTGAGTGAAATGTATGATGCAAAAGAGAAAGTTTATCATTTTCATAAAAGCGATGGAAAGAAATTAAGCGCAGAAAAAATGGTTGAGTTTTGGGAAAACTGGGTAAGGCAATATCCTATCATTTCAATTGAAGATGGTATGGCGGAAGATGATTGGGACGGATGGAAACTTATTACTGATACATTAGGTAAAAAAATTCAGTTAGTTGGTGATGATCTGTTTGTAACCAATGTGAAAAGATTGCAAAAAGGTATTGATGAAGATATTGCTAATGGATTGCTTGTAAAAGTAAACCAAATTGGATACTTTAACAGAAACAATCAATGCAGTTACGCTTGCTCAGCATAACGGCTATAATACAATAATGAGCCACAGGAGCGGAGAAACGGAAGATACAACTATCGCTGACCTGGCAGTTGCGCTCAATTGCGGGCAAATAAAAACAGGATCAGCGAGCAGGACCGATAGGATTGCAAAGTACAATCAATTACTCCGGATAGAAGAAAATTTAGGTGAGAATGCCGTTTTCCCAAAAGGAAAAATTAAATTTGGTAAATGACTTTTACAATGCAAAAACTGCGTAAAATATTTACAAATAAATACCTGCTTACGGGCATAGCTTTTGCAATATGGATGCTGTTCTTTGACAGAAATGATATTCCATTGCAAATGAAAAGAGTAAATGAATTGCATAAACTTCATAAAAGTGAAGTGATGATGGAGAATCAAATTACTGATACAAAAAAAGAATTAAGCCAGTTAAAAACAAATCCTGAGACGCTTGAAAAATACGCAAGAGAAAAGTTTTTAATGAAAAAAGATAATGAAGATTTATTTGTTATAAGCTTTGATTCTTCTTTAACAAAATAACATGCAATATTTCTTCACTCGATGCGTTTTAATGAATGGATAGATATTTTTGATTAAACCTTCTTTTTATGACAAAGTTCACACAGGAAGATCTTGTACAATATTTGTACAATGAAACTTCAACCCAAAAATCTGCAGAAATAAAAGCTGCACTGGAAACAGATTGGGACTTACACGAATCTTTTGAAATGATTTTAAGCTCTAAAAAAAATCTTGATGAAATATCGTTTTCGCCAAGAGAGGAAGCAGTGAATTCAATAATGAATTATGCTGCAAAAAAAGCCGGGCATTTACATTCACATTAAAATCTTTACAAAAATTATTTTTATCCTGCTGTTTATATGGCAGGATTTTTTTATGACAAGAAAAGAAAGATACCAGTTTGTTATCGAATATTTTTCTGTGCACTCACCCGATGCCAAAACAGAGTTGATGTATGACAATCCTTATGAGCTAATAGTCTCTGTAATACTTTCTGCGCAATGCACCGATAAACGAGTAAATGAAACAACACCTGCCATTTTTAGAAAATATCCGGATGTTATATCGTTAAGTAAAGCCACTTTTGAAGAGCTATCTCCTTTTATAAAAAGCATATCTTATCCGAATAACAAAACAAGGCATTTGATAGGAATGGCTAAAATAGTGGCAGAAAAATTTGGAGGCAATATTCCTATGACCGTTGATGAGCTGGTAACGCTGCCAGGAGTGGGTCGAAAAACTGCAAACGTAGTCACTTCTGTAATAGACCAGCAGCCGAACATGGCTGTGGATACGCACGTATTCAGGGTTGCAGCAAGGATTGGCTTAACAACAAACGCCACTACGCCATTGGCTACTGAAATGCAACTGATACAATTTATACCAGAACATTTAATATTTAAGGCGCATCACTGGCTGATACTTCATGGGAGATACATTTGTGTTGCGAGAAATCCTAAATGTAATATTTGCGGGCTAAAAATCGTTTGTAAATATTATAATACGATGAAACAAAAATCATAAAAAAATACTTATTTTGTATTTCTCCGGAGCAAAACGTAACTGTTCTACTATAATAATTGACTTATGAAAATGAAATTACTGCTTCTTACATTTTTTTTTGCTGCCGGTAGCCAACTGAAAGCCCAATATTATTTTTACAACGGAGACTATTATGAAAGCCCGGTTGTGTTCGAATTTGGTGGTTCTGTTGGTGCTATGAATGCAATGACAGATCTCGGTGGGCGAAAAGGGATTGGGAAGAAATTTGTAAAGGATTTTAATTTTAAGAATACTGAATTTTGTGGCGGTTTGTTTTTTAGTGCTGTATATAAAAATGCATTTGCGTTAAGGGTTGAGGGCACCTTCGGACAAATTCATGCATATGATAGTATTCTTAAAAGTGTAGCTTCAACCACTAACGGACGCTATGAAAGAAATCTTAGTTTTAGAAGCAATATTTCGGAGATAGCTCTTGTTGCTGAATTACACCCGTTTTATATTTTTGGAAATTACGATGATGACCATTATCCTCCCGCAGTTTCACCTTATATTGTTTTGGGAGTTGGTTATTTTCATTTCAATCCTCAGGCAATGCTTAATGGAAATTGGGTTGATCTTCAGCCATTAAGTACTGAAGGAGAAGGCTTTTCAGAATATCCCAATGTAAAAAAATATAGCCTTAACCAAATCAACTTTCCGGTAGGAATTGGAGCAAGATATGATTTGTCGCCGTTATTGAATTTAAGGGCAGAAATGGTTTATAGAATTTTACAGACCGATTATCTTGATGATGTTAGTGGCCGATATATTGATCCGTCGGTTTTTGCGAATCATTTTTCCGGCACCCAGCTTAACGAAGCAATACTTTTAAACGACAGGCACAAACCGGGTGCTGTCACTGCACACCCTGATGGTATAAGAGGAGACCCTAAAAATAATGATGCATATATTACCTTCAATATTAAACTTGGATTGACTTTAGGAAGAGAAAGAAGATAGTAAGTGTTGAAAAAATTTGTCTAAAGCAGCTTTCTTATTTCATCTAGTAATTCATGTTTTGAAAAGGGAATACCCATTATTTTATGATATCCTATTGCATCAATTAAATATTTATCTCTTATAATTTTTATCAGCTGCCCATTATTTAGTTCTGGTATAAGTACATGTTCAAAATTCTTTAAAATATCACCCAGATTTTTTGGAAAGGGACGAACATAACGCAGATGAGTATGAGAAACTTGTTTTCCCTCTTTTATTAAATCTGAAACTGCAGATTTAATAGCACCATAAGTGCTTCCCCATCCTAACACTAAAACTTTTCCTTTTTCAGGGCCATTATCTATTTTTTGGTCAGGAATATATTCAGCTATTTTATCAACTTTTTCCTGCCTGATCTTTACCATCAATTGATGATTTTCAGGATCATAGCTAACATTACCCGTTATATTTTGCTTTTCAAGTCCGCCTACTCTATGTTCCAAACCAGCATAGCCAGGTATTGCCCATGGCCTTACTTGTTTTTCATCTCTTAAATATGGTTGAAAAATTTCTTCATGATCGCCAAGCTCAGTTTTAAATTTAACTTCTATTGAAGGCAGGTCAATGCTTTCCGGAAATTTCCATGGCTCTGCACCATTAGCAATATACCCATCGCTTAAAAATATAACAGGAGTCATGTGTTGAACAGATAAACGAACAGCTTCATAAATCGTCTCGAAACAATCAGCTAGGCGTGGAAGCTGAAATTATTGGCATAGGGCATTCGCCATTTCGTCCATAATATGCCTGCAACAAATCGCTTTGTTCCGTTTTCGTCGGCAGCCCTGTAGATGGTCCACCTCTTTGTATATCACAAATAATCAGCGGTATTTCTAGCATTACTGCAAGCCCCATAGCTTCTGCTTTTAATGCCATGCCAGGTCCACTTGTAGTGGTCACTCCAAGGCTTCCGCCATAAGAGGCGCCAATAGCAGAAGTTATTGCAGCAATTTCATCTTCTGCCTGAAAAGTTTTTACTCCAAATGCTTTATGCCTGCTTAATTCATGAAAAATATCGCTTGCAGGGGTAATGGGATACGAGCCTAAAAATAATTGCAATCCACTTTTTTGCGAAGCAGCAATCAATCCATAAGCCACAGCCTGGTTACCCATGATGCTTCGATAAGTACCCGAAGGCATTTTTGCTTTTTCAACAGAATATCTGGTATCAAAAGTTTCAGTAGTATCTCCATAATTATAACCAGCCTGCAACACTTTTATATTGCTGTTAAGAATATCAGGTTTTTTTGCCGAATTTTTCTTTTAAAAAACTTGATGGTGTTTTCCATACTGCGGTTGTACATCCAATATAAAAAGCCCAGCACAAACATATTTTTTGCGCGGTCTTTTTCTTTGGTGCCCATCTCGAATTCCTTCAATGCCTCCCGGGTAATTTTTGTTACATCTATTTTTATTACATCATAACCTTCAAGGCTTCCATTATCCAACGGATTTATTCCATCAGGATAATTAGCGAGTCTCAAATTTTTTGCATCAAAACCATCGGTGTTTGCAATGATTTTTCCGCCCTTTTTCAAAGCATTTCAAATTACTTTTCAGTGCTGCGGCATTCATCGCTACGAGCACATCGCACATGTCGCCTGGAGTAAATATTCTATCGCTGGAAAATCTAAGCTGAAAGCCGCTTACACCGGGCAGCGTACCTTGCGGTGCTCTTATTTCCGCAGGAAAATCAGGAAAAGTAGCAAGGTCAATTCCAAGCAAAGCAGTATTATTAGTAAACTGAGTGCCTGTGAGTTGCATGCCATCACCACTGTCGCCAGCAAACTTAATTACAACATCCTGCAGAATTTCTTCTTTGATCTCCATCTCTTTTTAATCAGTTTACAAAAGTAGATTTTTGATATTGAAAACTTTTAAAAAAGTTATTGTATGGAATAAGCTACGGTTAAAGCGGTAGACCATTTTACAACAGAATAATTCATAATAGGTAATTTAGCAGGTATAAATTTTTAAAATCGCCACCCTTTTTTAATCAAAGAGTTTTTGTATTTTTTTAAAATTAATGCTTCATAAAAAACTGTCGATAAAAAATTTTCTCTTTAGCCAAAATCTAGCAGATGGCATAAGAATAACGGCGGAAATTATTCTACCCGCGGTTGTTTTTTCAGAGTTAGGAAGGCTGGATATTGGAATCATTATTTGCATTGGCGCATTATGTGTAAGCATTAGTGATTCGCCGGGACCACCAAAGCATAAGACGAATGGAATGCTTTATTGCAACATTTTCGTTTTCATCATGGCATTACTTACGGGCTTTGCTAATCATAATATTTTTCTTCTCGGATTGCTGGTAGTTGGTGCTTCTTTTTTCTTTACCATGTTCAGTGTTTTTGGCAATCGTTCGACATTCATAGGAACTGCTGCTTTGCTGGTCATGATCTTAAGAATGAGCGATGTTGTATCTTATTATAAAGTCGTTGAGCAAAGCTTTTTAATATTATCCGGTGGTGTTTGGTACATGCTTGTTGCCTTACTTTTTTACAAGCTAACACCATACAGACCTGCCCAAAGGTCGCTCGGAGCATGCATTCATGAAACTGCCAATTATTTACGTATCAAGGCTGAATTATACAATACAAATGAAGATATCGATAAAGAATATAAAAAGCTTTTGCAGCAACAAGTAACTGTGAATGAAAGCCAGGATGCAGTGCGGGAGCTTCTTTTCAAAAACAGGATGTTGTTAAAAGAGTCTATTCTCAATGGGAGAAAACTGGTACTTACCTTTGTAGATGTTGTTGATCTGTTTGAACACATTACTGCGACGTGGTATGATTATTCTTCTATAAGACCCATTTTTGCCAATGCAGATATCTTACCTGATATCCATCTGATAATAAAAAATATTGCCACTGATCTTGATGACATCGCTTTGGCTATTCAATCTAATTCTACCTATAAAAAAAATGATCATCAATTGCAGAATATCACAGCGCTCAAGCTGAAAATTGATACACTTGAAAAAAACCACACAAACGTTTTTGTATTAAAAAAAATACTTGTTAATCTTCTCAATATTGCTAAAGCAGTTGATGGATTAAGTGATTATTTCCACGACTCTTTTGGTGACAGAAAAATAAAGAGCAATAATTATTACTCGAAGTTTGTAGCACATCAAAGAATAGATGCTGCGCAATTTCTAAACAATATTACATTAAGCTCATCAGTGTTCCGGCATTCACTTCGGATGATGATAACATGCGGAGCAGGCTATATTATTTCAAGGTTTTTGCCCAACGGGCATCACAGTTATTGGATACTGTTAACCATTATTGTAATTCTAAAACCTGGCTTTAGCTTAACAAAGCAAAGAAATTTTGATAGATTTATCGGAACACTTGCAGGCGGCATCATAGGCCTGTTATTATTAGCATTTATCCATGATCGTTCTGTTTTGTTTTCGCTGATTGTTTTTTTCATGATTGGCACTTACAGTTTTCAACGGCAGAACTATATTGTTATGGTTATTCTTTTAACGCCCTATCTGCTGATACTTTTTAATTTCCTGGGATTAAGTTTTGTGAACGTAGCAGAGGAGCGCTTGCTTGATACGGCTATTGGTTCTGCGCTTTCTCTTTTAGCCAGTTATCTTTTATTTCCGCAATGGGAATCCGGTCAGCTCAATAATTATTTGGCGGACATGCTAAAGGCAAACATCGATTATTTATATAAAATAGCAGATTATTTTTATGATGACATAAAGTTTCTTACCGATTATAAACTTGTAAGAAAACAAGTTTATTTAAGTAGTGCCAACCTTGCTTCTGCTTTTAACAGGATGCTTTCTGAACCCAAAAGCAAACAAAAACATGGAGAAGGAGTTTATGAATTTGTGGTTTTAAACCATACACTTTCATCCAACATTGCAGGACTTGTTGCGCACGCTCAAAGCGAAACCGTGATAGCTCATGAAAAAGAAATAGTGCAATCACTTTACCGTTCTGCAAGTGTACTTGAAAATAGCTATTCGAAATTTAACGACAGTTCAATAGAACACAATACACCTTTTCTTGAGCATGCAGGCAATGCAAAACATGCGAACAGCTCTTTATTTGATCAGCTTGATTTTATTTATAAGCTTACAAAAAAAATTAAAAGAATAACGGAGGTGATCGTACAATAAAAAGTCAGTCCTTTTTTACCGGCTTTACATCTTCTATAATAAGCGTAGCATTTTTAGTAACAGATTTTACTGATTTTATTTCTTCTCTTTCAGCTCTTTTTTCCAGGCCGCTCATGCCCCAATGAAGTATTATCGGAATGAGCAAAAGAAGGCAATAAGCAAATACGGGTAAAGTTAAAAACACAAGAAAAGAAATTAAAAAAATTACTGGTATTATAAGGCTCCTGTAAATTCCCAATTTAATTCTTGCAGGCGATATAAGCCGCGTCAGCATTAGCTTTTTTGGATTGCTTACATACACCCAAAGCCAGCAATTCATAAGGCCGGTTAAGATCATATTAAAAGTATAAACAGCATACGGAATTTTAAGGCTCGTATTCGAAAAATATTCTCCGATTAAAGATGTGCTAAATGGCAGTATTACCACGGTAAAAAGGAAGCCGAGATTTATCCAGATTAAAGATGTGGAATATTTTTTTACATATCCAAATATGCGGTGGTGCACTGACCAGTAATGCCCTACAATGCCGAAGCTGATTAAAAAACCAAGAAAACGAAGTGATATACTATCCTTAAGTATATGCCATAAAAGATTATCAGTAGGATTGCCTAAAAATTCAACTTTTATATCTATGATTAACAGCGTTATTGATATAGCAAAGACTCCATCACTAAAAAAAGTAAACCTCTCGAGCTGAAAGTCACTTCTTTCTTTATCATGTTTTGGCTCTTGCATATTTATAATTCTTAAATAAAATTAAAGTTATTTAATTCTTTTGTAAGGTTACTGCAAATAAAGCACGAAGTTATTTATGCAAAATTCTAAGCATTAAAATTCTTATACTCACCAGGCCTAACGAAACAGCAAGTGCTTTTATAATAATTTGACCCTTCATGTTTCTTGACAGAAAAGCACCGAGCTGTGCACCTGCTATCACACCAAAGCCAAGCCAGATAACCATCTTCAAAATTGAAGGATCATTATAGTTGCCATTGTAAATGTGAACAGCAACGCTTACTGTCGCCATTATTGCTAAAATAAAATGCGAAGTAGCCGTAGCAATATGCACTGGAAATCCAAGCCACTCAGCCATCGCAGGCACATGAATAATGCCACCACCAATACCAAGCAAAGGTGAAAAGTATCCCACAAAAATACTAAGTATAGAACCCTTTCTTATGTCATATGAATAACTATAAACGTCGTTCCATTTATCAGTTAGCTTTTGGTGAACCCAACCCTTTTTTGAGGTAACTGTATTGGTGAGTATTTTCTTATGTCCTCCTTTAAAAAATAAAAAAAGAGCCAGCACTAAAAGGACAACGCCGAACACCACATCAAAAATGTTTCTTGATATATACCTAGTGGTTAATACGCCGAGTATAGATCCCGGAATGGTAAACAAAGCAAATATAATCCCTGCTTTAAAGTCAACTCTTTTAGATGAAACGTAAGCAACAGAACCCGAAATCGCATTGCAGGCAACAACAGCCATAGATATCGCAGTAATGGTTTCAGATGAAAAATGAGGCTCTATAACAATTAAAAAAGGTACAAGAATAAAGCCACCGCCTGCGCCAATAAGCGTTCCAAGCGTTCCGACAATAAAACCTATAATAAGCAATATCAAAAAATTATCCATGTATTGTATTTACAAGCATATTATTCTTCTTTAAAATAAAATTACTATAACAATCTGAGCATTTTTATATAATCATATGCCTTAAATAAAAGAGGCTTGTAAAACAAGCCTCTTTGTAATTAACCATTCGTAAACCTTAAACTAACTATTATTGCCACCACCACCTTGCATGTTGCCTTGTTGGCGTTGCGGGCGAAGCGTTGGCTCTACCTGATCTTTAAACTTTTTATATTGATCATCAGTAAAAATTGCTTTTAATTTATCATCCCTGTCATTCATCATTTTTTCCATAACACTTCTGTCAGGCCTTGTTCCGCTTGCTCTTGCATCTTCTCTCATTTTATCCTGCGTGGTATAAAAATCTGTGAACACAGCAGATGTTTTATCCTGCTCTGTCTGATCGAGCTGTAAAGGAGTTATTAATTTATCCATCGCAGATTTTACCCGCTCTTCCACAGTGCGCCTTTGCATTCCATTTCCTTGTTGTGCAAATGCACCTGTTATTGCTGCGAATAAGAAAGCAATAAGGATTGTGATTTTCGTTTTCATTTTTGAATTTTTATTTGTTTTAAAATTTAATAAGAACTATTTATCTTTTATACCTTTCTATCATTCTGACAAACACTTTTTTTATGGTTGAATCAAACTTTGGTAACTGATCAGTTGTACATAATTTTCTTACATTTTTAAAATGCGTAAGCATTTCCATATCCAATAACTTTTGTTTTGATGCGATGGAATCAGCACTGCTGTTTATTAATGAATCAGAGGCTTGGGGCGCATAAACCAAATCATAAAAATTATATCTTGCTTTCTTTAGCTGCTCAAATAAAGGATGAATTGTATTGTACCGGTTCTTTCTTAAAGACAGATAATTGTCTACTTGCGTTTGCGAAAAGCCAACATCATTTTTTAATACATCAGCCATACCATTAGAATCTTTCAAAGACCCTTTGCGTGCGGGCCTATCAAGCACAAGAAAAAAAAGCAACATCGCAATATTGGTAATCAAAAGAAAAATAATAATTGATATAAGTGCTTTGCTTTTGTTCATGATTATGGCTTAAAATTTTCAAAGTCATAAGCAGGTGTGCTTACCTGGTTATATTCATCAGCCATTGCAAGCTCGCTTCCCTGCTGGGTTGATGCATTGCTATAACTTTTATTGCTGAAAAAAATAACCATCACGTTTATTATAAGAACAAGACAAACACATGCAAATGCTATCGCTGGTTTTGTAATGAATGATGTTATTTTCCCATAAAGAGATCTTTCATCATTCCTTTGTGCCTCCAACCTGGTAAACAAAAAAGGATTGGCTTCAGCTTTTTGAATACCATCAATGCTGCCAAGCACGTCTTCAATTTTTTTATGGATAAAATCATTTTTCATTGTAATATTTTAGACGTTTTAGTAAAATAAAACCTGTGTCTTTTAATTTAATTCTTCGCGCAAAGAATCCTTTTATTTTTTCATTAACATCCTTACTCTTTATCAAGCGAATTATAATAAGTAAAAAGAATTTTTTTAAGATTAGATTTTGCTCTTTGTAATAACGCATCTACCGCAGAGTTGCTTGTACCAAGCACTTCAGCAATTTCTGTGTAAGACAAACCTTCCACTTTATTTAATACAAATGCGGTCTTTTGATTTTGCGGTAGCTTATTCATAGCCTTAAAAAGCAAGGCTGCGTTTTCTTTATTTTCCATAGAAACGCCAGGATGAAAAAAATCGGGCAACTCAATAATTGCCTCATCGTTTTTACCATAAAGACTTTGAATAAAAGCAAATCGTTTTTTTCTATTTTTCTTCCTGATATGATCCATCGCTTTTGAAATAGTAATGCGATATAACCATGTTGAAAATTTGGAAGCTCCTTTAAAACTATCAACCGATTCATAAGCCTGCATAAAAACTTCCTGTGTTACGTCTTCTGCGTCAGACTCATTTTGTAACATGCCCAGCGCCGTATTGTACACCATGTTTTTCCAGGTTTCCACTACATATTTAAAAGCAGCCCTATCTTTTTGCTTTAGCAGGTTTACAAGTTCGGCTTCCGTCAAATGATATAATTTTATGCTTGCTTATTTTTTATTTTCCGGCGGAGGCCCACCAGGCGTGCCTCCGGGTGGCGGCCCGTCATTCATCATTGGACTCATCATTTGTTCTCTCATCGGGTCTCTTGCTTCCCGGTTTCTTTGTGGGGCCTTGCCAAAGTTCTTTAATTTATAAGTAAACGTAAGCATAAAATATTGTTGTAATACTTCGTTCCTGTCATCTTCAATGTAAGATGCAGTAACAGTTCTTGTAATGCTTTTGTTCTGTTTCAAAAGATCAAAAACAGAAAGCTTTAAATCTCCCGCCTGGTTCTTTAAAAACTTTTGACCGATGGCAATATTCCATAACCAATAGCTTTGATTGAACCCGCTGGATAAGCCTGAATATGAAACATTGGATAAATCATTTTGAAAATAAGGAGCCTTTTTTTGTAAGCAGGTTTATTACAAATTCTGAGTTTTGGGAAAAGTAATTACTGTTCAGCGAAGGCTGAATAGTATTGGTGATGTTATTAATATTTGCTGAATAAGATAAAGTGAAATCAACGTACTCGCTTATGTTGCTGGCCAGCACAGCACCAAGATTATAGTTATAAGTGTTTGAAATATTAGATAAATTATTCACCAAACCGGGAAGCTTTGTATAACTTAAACCGGCATTCCAGTTAAGAATAGATTTAATGAATTTTAAAGGCACTGCAAAAGTGAAAAACGATCTTGCGCTTATATAACCATTGAGGTTTACAGGCTTTGATATTTGTGAACCTTTGAATAATGTTATTGAGTTGCTTAGCGCTGAGTCCTTGGTAGCAGTATAAGTTGCATTGGCAACATAATCATTAGTTGTTTGAAAAAAAAGATTTGCAAAAAAACTGGTTCCTTTCAGGCTGTTAGTATAAGCATATCTTGTTATGAGGTTATTTGTGTAAGACTGCTTCAGATCAGGATTTCCTGTAGTATAAAAAAACTGGTTAGAATTATTAATCACATTTTGCAGCTGATTAATAGACGGGGGTGTAACTGATGATCTGAAAATTATTCTCAAATTGCTTTTTGCAGAAAATTTAAATCTTGCAAAGGCATTACCAAGAATGTTGCTGAAAGTTTTATCTATTTGGCCAACTCCCGGAAATACCTGGTTGCTTTTCAGCTCTCCATACTGATAAGATAAACCTAGTGAAAGATTATTATTCTTGTCTCCAATTCTATAAGTGGCACCTGCGTTTTGTGTATTATAAGTATTATCGAATTTATTGCTCAGGCTTGTATCCAAAAAAGAATATTTTGACCCTGCGTAATCATAATTAAATGTTTCCTGGTCTGCATGATTGTTTTGAAAGGCAGGATTATAATTCAATTGTAATTGAGATTTTTTACCTAAGGGTTCTGTATAAATCAGATTGAAATTATACCTATCTCCATTGGTTTGCGGTGTGCTTAGTTGCTGAATGGTGTCGATTTCAGTAAAGCTTGCCTTATAATATGTGTTCAATGCAGATAAATAATTTTTACTATCATTTTGAGTTGAGCTATAGCCGATGCCTAACGATAGTGATCTTCCCCGCTTTGGAAAAGCATGCCTGATTAATAAATTATTGTTGTTGTTATAGCCATGTCCTTTTGTTGTTATATCATTAATAGTATTACTGAGTATATCCTGTTGAGTTACGTATTGCTGGGCCTGTAACATTGTTACTCGTATTTGTATTTTGATAGTTAAGACTTGAAGTAAAAAGTATGGAATTAGATGAATCAATTTTATAAGTAATTCTTGTGCTAGCCCTGTTATTATAATTTATAATATTTGAAATTGTATTCTCATCATAATATTGTATAGAGTCAGCCGTGATAAAGTTTTGTTGATTAATCGTTTCATTATTACCGGTGTTACTATTGTTGAAAAAGTAGCTTGCAGCCACATCAAATTTTTTGCCCCACGAGTCATTATAATTTATTCCAAAGGCATTTGTTCTGCTTATACCATTTTGCTGGCCCACTAAAAAGTTAGATGTGTTGCCACCACCACCTCCGCGATAACCACCTGTGCCGCCACCTCCTCTCTGACCGCCGCCACCGCGGTTTCCTGAACTGGTAACTCCTAAAAGGTCTTGTGATGAAAAATTTTGTTGATTAATATTATTAAACAATCCAACCAATGATATTCTTCTGTCATGGTTAAAAAAGCTCACGTTACCACCTGCGCTATATCTGCCATCAGTTCCGTATCCCGCGTACAATCTTCCAAATTGTCCGTTTCGCATGTTTGCCTTGGTTACAATGTTTATAGATTTTACAGTATTTCCATCGTCAAAGCCAGTAAGCTGCGCCTGGTCACTCAATCGGTCAAACACCTGGATCTTATCAATTATATCAGCAGGAAGATTTCTTAAAGTAGCCGTTGCGTCATCGCCAAAATAATCTTTTCCATCAACGGTTAATTTTTGTACTGTTTCTCCATGTGCTGTAACTGTTCCGCTTTTATCAACCGTAATGCCCGGCATTTTTTTAATAAGATCTTCTGCCATCGCATCAGGATTTACTTTGTATTGACTCGCAGCATAATCAAGTGTATCACCGTTTTGTTTTACAGGTGGCTCTATCGCTTCTACTACAACGGTCTTTAATGTTTTTGCATTTTTTGAAATCAAAAACGTACCCAAATCATTGTTGTTTGCTGCTATACTAATAACCTTTACCAGCGTGGAATAGCTAACAGAAGTTACCGTCAGCATGTAATCACCTGCAGCAATATTATCAAATGAAAATGATCCCTTGTTGTTGCTAACTGCTGTAAATTCAGATGAAGTATTGCTTACTGGCGTTAGCTTAATGGTTGCATTTGATACAGGAGTTTTATCTGCAGCATCCTGCAATATACCGGTTACGCTTTGAGCATACAGCGCCGGCGAAGCAACGGATATCAATAAAAAAAGGAAGAAAAGTTTCATTATAGATCAGCTATTTTTTTATTTGACGACAGCCCATGTTAAAATCTGTGAATTTTTCATTTATATAAAAAGAAACTGTTACTATTTCATTAACATTATAAAAAATCATTTCAATTATCTTGCAATACAATTAAACAATAACAATATGGATTATAACAAAATAGTTTCGGTAAAAGGTTTAAGTGGATTATTTGAGCTGGTAACTGCTAAATCTGATGGCGCAATTGTAAGATCACTTGAAGATAATACCACAAAATTTATAAGTGCACGGCAGCAAAATTATGTATTGCTGGACGGGGTTGAAATTTATACAACTAAAGGAAACGCAAGCCTTTCCGATCTTTTTTCTGCAATGCAAAAAAGTAAAGAGGAATTGCCGGAGGCTAATGACAGTAAGGCTTTCAAGCCCTATTTTGAAAAAGTGTTTCCTGATATTGATTTTGAAAGAGTGTATGCAAGCGACATGAAAAAGATGGTAACGTGGTACCAGATTTTAAGTAAAAATAAAATAGAGATAAAAGGGTCCGATGATGCAGAACAAGCGCAAGACGGGCATGCCACTTCAAAGCCTGTTCACAAAGAAACTGCGCATGTGAAAGATGCAAAGCCGCAGAAAGCTGCGCCACGAAAAATAGAAAGCAGGGGAGTAAAATAATCTTATAGCAATCGTTGAATAAATAATTGCGTTGCTGTAATTATAAGCAAAATGACTATAACTAATTAATTAATATGATCTCTGCATCTGCTGATATAAAAAAACTGAAAAGAAATTTTTTGCCTGAAGATTTACAGATAACAAGCTGGGAAATCATAGAGCCTTATTTTAAAGATCTTGCTGAAAGAACCATAAGTCTTCAAATGATTTGCAAAAATGGCTTAAAGATATGAGTGAACTGGAAGCCGTTGTGAGCGAAGACGTTTGCTGGCGGCAAATAAAAATGACGTGCGATACAAATAATAAATCTCTTGAAGAAGCATTCAATTTTTTCTGCATGGAAATACAGCCTAAGATGCAGCCATATGCAGATACTTTAAATAAAAAAATTATCAGTTCTCCTTTTACAAAAGAACTTGATACAAAAAAATATTTTACTTATTTGCGTTCAGTTAAAAAAAGTATTGATCTTTTTCGGGAAGCAAAATATTCCATTGCAGGCGGAGCTTGCAGTGCTTCAGCAACAATACGGAGTGATAACCGGAAAGATGACGGTAGAGGTGAATGGCAAGGAATATACATTGCAACAGGCATCAAAATTTTTAGAAAGCATGATAGACAATTGCGTGAAGAAGTGTATAGGAAAATAAATGCAAGAAGGCTGGAAGATAAGCAGTATTGAATGAATTGTATTCGAAATTAGTACAGAAAAGACAAGAGGTATGCAGTAAATGCAGGGTTTGAAAATTATCGGGATTATAAATTTAAAGAGCTGGGCCGTTTTGATTATACAAAAGAAGATTGCTTTGAATTTCATGAGGCAGTAAAGCAGCATGTGTTGCCTTTGGTGAATAAAATTTATAAAAGAAAAAAAGAAAAATTACAACTTGATGATCTTCGTCCGTGGGATGTGGAAGCTGAGCCTGAAGGAACTAAAGCCCTTACATCCTTTTGAAACAGGAAAAGAGTTTTTGCAAAAATCAATTGAATGTTTTAATCAGCTTCGTCCTTTCTTTGCTGATTGCTTAAAGCAAATGAATGCGATGAAACACCTTGACCTGGAAAGCAGGAAGGGCAAGGCTCCCGGAGGTTATAATTGTCCGCTTGCGGAAAGTGGTGCACCATTTATTTTTATGAATGCTGCCGGGCAAATGCAGGATGTAACTACAATGGTGCATGAAGGTGGACATGCAGTGCAATCATTTCTTACGCATAATCTTGAGCTGTATTGCATTTAAAGAATATCCAATGGAAATTGCGGAAGTCGCAAGCATGTCAATGGAACTTTTTACCATGGATTACTGGGATGTTTTTTTTGATAATAAAGATGAATTAAAAAGAGCCAAAGAACATCAGCTTGAAAGAGTAATTACTATTTTTCCATGGATTGCCGTGATTGATAAATTTCAGCATTGGATTTATGAAAACCCGCACATACTATTGAAGAAAGAACAGCTGCATGGATGCGATATTCTCAATTACTTTTCGGATGATGTGATTGATTACAGCGGTCTTGAAAGATTTCAGAGAAAATGCATGGCAACGGCAATTGCATTTGTTTGAAGTTCCTTTCTATTATATTGAATATGGCATTGCGCAATTGGGCGCTATTGGCATGTGGATGCAATACAAAAAAGATCCTGAAAATGCATTAGATAATTATATGAATGCATTAAGCCTGGGCGGCACCAAAACTTTACCTGAACTATATCGAAGCTGCAGGATTAAAATTTGATTTTTCTCCAAGAAATATTAAAACACTAATGGATTTTGTAAATGAAGAAATGGAAAAGTTATAATTATATTAATGAGATATTTCTTATCAAACTATATTCGATAACATGTCATATCATTTTAGTTCCTTTGTTTTATAATTGAGATAAAGATGTGGAGAAGCCTTGCGAAATTTGTTTTGCGAAACCGCGTAGTTCTTTTACTAATTCTTTTTTTATATACTTGTTTAATGGGGTTTTATGCAAGCAAAATAAAACTCAGCTACGAATTTTCAAAGGCTATTCCAACGAATAATCCCAAGTATCAGGATTATCTTTCTTTCAAAAATAAGTTTGGCGATGATGGTAATGTTTTGGTGGTCGGAGTGCAAACGGATTCTTTTTTTTATTTAAAAAATTTTAACGAGTTCAAAACGCTTACTAGCAATCTTAAAAAAATTGCTCATGTAGATAATTTGTTAAGCGTCGTTAATGCTGTAAATCTTTTAAAAGATTCTACTACTGAAAA
Organism: uncultured Chitinophagaceae bacterium; assembly: GCA_963823975.1. Classification (GTDB taxonomy): domain Bacteria; phylum Bacteroidota; class Bacteroidia; order Chitinophagales; family Chitinophagaceae; genus Ginsengibacter. Next base: position 289,961 of record CAWGNP010000003.1, read on the forward strand.
ATTGAATGCTATTCCTATATTCCAGGCTGGCATTGTATCCCAGCCTCAACTGGACAGCGATAAAAATTTATTATACTCGTTACCTTTTTATAAAACACTTTTATACAATCCTTCTTCAAATGCTTATATAATTGCGGTTCGTATCAATAAAGAAATTCTTAGTTCTCCGGGCCGCACAAAAGTTATTAACGATATACTTAACGCAACCAATAGTTATACATCGAACACAAATATTGCAACACATATCAGTGGCCTGCCTTTGATTCGCACACAAGTTGCTGATAGAATCGCGAAAGAAATGAAATGGTTTGTCGTCGGCTCGCTTGCTCTTTCAGCACTGATTTTGCTTATCATGTTTCGGTCTCTCACTACTACTTTATTATCATTGCTGGTGGTGGTTATCGGTGTAATCTCGAGTGTTGGCATTACCTTTTTATTTGGTTATAAGATTACTTTATTAACAGCGCTTATTCCGCCGCTTGTTGTAGTTATTGGTATTCCCAATTGTATTTATTTTTTAAATAAATATCATTCTGGTTATAAAAAAACAGGCGATAAAAACCAATCATTAATTGATATGGTAAGTAAAATGGGCGTTGTCACTTTGTTCTGTAACCTAACAGCAGCAATAGGTTTCGCTGTTTTTGCCTTAACCAATAGCGCCATATTAAAAGAGTTTGGACAAGTAGCCGGCGTGAGTATTATGCTAATTTTTGTGATCTCTTTTATTTTACTTCCCGGAGCTTTAAGCTTGCTGCCACCTCCTGGTAAAAGACAGCTTAATTACCTGGATGCAAAATTTTTTACAAACCTTTTATTGAAGATTGAAGGATGGGTATTATTTCATAAAAATTTCGTGTATAGCATAACGTTATGCGCTATACTTTTTTCTCTTGCAGGCATTTTCAAACTAAAGACGGAAGGATTTATTGTAGATGATCTGCCAAAGACTGATAAAATTTATACCGACCTTAAGTTTTTCGAAAAAAATTTCAATGGCGTTATGCCGCTTGAAATTGTTATTGATACAAAAAAGAGATACGGGCTCGCAGGCTCAAGAATGCTTCCGGTATTGCAGAAGATGGATTCTCTTTCAGGTTATATTGCTGCGCAAAAAGAAATGGCAAGGCCCTTGTCTATTGCGGAAGGAATTAAGTTTGTAAAGCAAGGATTTTATGAAGGAGATACCTCCGCTTATTCCATTCCAGATGCATACCAGGCAACGTTTTTAAGCAGTTATTTAAAGCCCGATAATGATAGCAATGGTAACAAAAATAATTTATCATCCCTAATGACAAGCTTTATCGATACTGCTAAAGAAAGCACAAGAATGAGCATTAACATGGCAGACGTAGGAACTAAAAGGTTGCCTGTTATCTTAAATGGCATTAAGCAAAAAACGGATCAGCTTTTTGATACATCAAAATATAAAATAACGCTCACCGGAACTACCATTACGTTCCTAGAAGGAAGCATTTTTATTATCAACGGTTTAAAAGAAAGCTTGCTCTGGGCTTTTCTTTTTATTGCATTGTGTATGTTGTATTTGTTTAAGTCTTTACGTATTTTAATATGCTCATTAATTCCCAATATCATTCCTCTTATCATTACTGCAGGTATTATGGGCTGGGCAGGCGTTCGCTTAAAACCCTCTACAGTGCTCATTTTCAGTGTTGCACTCGGTATTGCAATAGATGTTACCATCAGATTTTTGGTAAATTATAAGCAGGAACTTGCTGCCAATAATTTCAATGTGCAAACCACCGTTTCGGAAACCATAAAGCATACAGGACTTAGCATTTTATACACTTCCCTTGTACTTATCGCAGGATTTATTATTTTTTGTTTTAGTGGTTTCGGAGGTACTCAGTCACTGGGATGGCTTACATCTGTTACACTTCTTGCAGCCACGTTAACCAATCTTATTTTGTTGCCGGTTCTGTTGCTGGCAATGAATAAAAGGAGAAAAATTATTACATAATTTCGTATACACAATAACATTAAGGAACCGGATCATGCCCATGACCGCCCCACGGATTACAGCTTGCAATTCTTTTCAACGAAAGCCAAAAGCCTTTCAACACACCATATTTTGTAAATGCTTCAAGCGCATATTGTGAACATGTCGGTGTATATCTGCATTGCGGGCCAAGCAAAGGAGAAAGAGTAAGCTGGTATATTTTTATTAGTCCAACAAAAGGAAGAGCTATTATTTGCTTTGCTTTCATTATTGAAATACTCTTATGTAATCTACTATCATCCGTTGCGGGAAAATAGTTGTGCCATCCGGAGAACCAGGCCAATTGCCACCAACAGCCACATTGAATATAAAAAAGAAAGGATTATTAAAAGGATTAGTTCCGGTAATACTTGCCTGGCTTGCTCCAAAATATTTTATATCATCTACATACCATTCTATCTTGTCCGCAGTCCAAATTGTTGTGAACACGTGAAACTTCTTTGAAAAATCATCGCCGGTTAGAGAATAATTTCCTCCAACGGATAACTGCCCTGTTGTAGCATCTCCCCAATGAAGGGTACCATAGGTCTCTGAAGGATTGTTACCTAATACTTCCATCATATCAATTTCTCCGCAAAGTGGCCATGGTGATGTGTTTATGTCACTTCCAAGCATCCATAAAGCCGGCCACATTCCTTTCCCGTAAGGCACTTTGGCCCGTATGTCAATTCTTCCGTATTTAAATTCATGCTTACCTAATGTTTGTATTCTTGCTGATGTATAGCTGTTGTTTCCTACTGCTTCATTACGTGCTTCAATAACGAGATACTTATGTTGGGTGATGTAACAGTTTTTGGAACTATTGGTATAGTATTCAAGTTCATTATTTCCCCATCCATCACCACCAGTTTCATAATTCCATGAAGCATTATCTAATGAATCCTCACTAAATTCATCATTCCATGCAAGGCTATATCCCGCATAACTTGTAGGCGTGGTATAACCGGAATCAACAACGGGAAGATAGGTTCCATCGCATAAAATAGTGGCTGTAGCTTTCGAAAAATTACTAAGGGTTGCATTTACCGGATCGCTTAGCTGAATATAAAATGTTTTGTCATCTTCCCTCAGGCTGTCGCCCTTCACAGAAACGCTAAGTGTTGCACTCGTTGCGTTCGCAGGAATTTTAACAGACCCTGTCGTAGCCGTATAGTCTACACCTGACTTCGCTGTTCCATCGGAAGTAGCATAATTAACGGTGACATCAGATGCGGAAGCTTTATTTATTGAAACGGTGAATTGAAAATTAGTTGTTGAGCTGTTAGCTCTTTGTTGCTGCAAATTATTAATGCTTACAGAAGGCTGTGCATTAGTAGTTCCTGAACCCGAATCATTCTTCTTGCCGCAGGCGCCTAGTAAGATTATTAATAAAAATTTATTTAGTGATTTCATATGAGCAATAATTTAAAGACGCAATACTTTAAGCAATTATACAAATTTCTGGTATTTGAGATAAATGGATAATTAATTTTCTTACAGTTTCATTACGTGATACAAACCCCTTATCTTTGCGGCAAATTTTCGAAAAGTATGACTTTAAAGACGGTGAAATCTTTATTGGTAGCAGCTTTCAGCGTTATTATTCTTTTTTTTTCTTCGCATGCGTTGGCTCAGGAGGGGAAAGAAAATACGCCTGAAAAACCTAAGAAAGGTTTCGATGCTAATGAAGTTATTTTTGGGCATGTCAAAGACGCTCACGAGTTTCATTTTCTTACTTATACAGGAAGTGATGGGCAAGAGCATGAGGTTGTTATCCCTCTGCCCGTAATTTTATATTCTCCTCAAAGAGGTTTTTCTGTTTTCATGTCGTCTGCGTTTCATCATCAGCAAATAGCAGATGGATATAAACTTGTTGATGGCAAAATTGTCCCTGTTGATGCAGGCGTAAAAGTGTACGATATTTCTTTGAGTCGCAATGTGGTTCAAATGATCATAGCACTGATTTTATTTGTATGGCTCATGCTTTCCGTTTCTAAAAAATATAAAAGAGGTCAAGGAGTGATAAGTGCCCCTTCGGGTGCGCAAAATGCTATCGAAATAGTAATAAATTTTATTATAGAGCAAGTAGGCAAACCCTATCTTGGAAATCGGTATGTAAAATATATGCCTTACTTACTTACTATATTTTTTTTCATTCTCATCAATACTTTTTTTGGGCTTATACCAGGCTCAGCCAACGTTACAGGAAATATTGCTTTTACCATGATACTGGCGCTTATTTCATTCGTGGTTATTTTGCTAAGCAGCAATAAACATTATTGGGCGCATATTATAAATCCTGATGTTCCATGGGGCGTAAAAATTATTTTAATACCTGTGGAAATATTAGGAATTTTTACAAAGCCTTTTGCATTAATGATTCGTCTTTTTGCAAATATGCTTGCCGGGCACATTATTATTATTTGTTTAATTTCAATGATATTCATTTTTGGTGCTTTGAATAAAGGAATTGGATGGGGGTTTGCTCCAGTATCTCTTGCTTTTTCTATTTTTATTTATTTTATAGAAATATTAGTTGCCTTTATTCAGGCATTTATTTTTACCAATTTAACAGCGGTTTTTATAGGCCAGGCAATGGAAGGATCTCATGAGCGCAGATGAGCATGTAGATGTTGCTGTTATTTAGCCGTGAAATTTCAATTTTTTTTTAACAGTATAAAACACAATTATGGACTTAGTTACAATTTTAAGTACAACACCATGGGCTAATGCCGGAGGGGCTATGGGCGCAGGACTTGCTGCAATAGGCGCTGGTATTGGCATTGGGCAAATTGGTAAAGGCGCAGTAGAAGCTATTGCCCGCCAGCCGGAAGCCGTAAATGATATCCGTAGCAACATGATTCTTGCAGCTGCACTTATTGAAGGTGTTGCCTTGTTCGGAGTTATTGCCGGTATATTAGCCATGTTTGTGTAAACGAAGCAGGCTGCATGCAAAGCACAGGGCGGAGGATGCAGCCTTTATTTTATTTTTAATAAATTTTATATGGATTTACTTACTCCTTCCTTTGGCCTTATCATCTGGACGCTGATAGCCTTTATTTTTGTGTTTCTTATTTTAAAGAAATATGCATGGAAGCCCATTTTGCAATCATTGAATGATCGTGAAAAAAATATTTCTGATGCCATTCTTTCTACAGAAAAAATAAAAAAAGAAATGGCAGAAATGAAAAGTGAAAATGAAGCGCTGCTTGCAAAAGCCCGGGAAGAAAGGGCTCAAATGATGAGAGAAGCAAAGGAAACGCGTGATAAAATTATAAGCGAAGCAAAGGAGCAGGCCAGGTTTGAAACGAATAAAATTATCACGGATGCCCAGGCTGCTATCAACCAACAAAAGATGGCATCTATCACTGATCTTAAAAACCAGGTTGGCAATCTTGTGGTAGAGGTAAGTGAAAAAGTGTTAAGAAGAGAATTGAATAATAAAGAAGAGCAGGAAAAATATATTAATCAGCTCGCAGAAAAAGCTGAATTAAATTAAGTTTTTAGCCATCAAAAAGAAGAACAAAAACTATCAATGCAGATTTCCCGTTTAGCCCAGCGATACGCTAAAAGCCTTATTGATTTTGCTTCTGAACTACAGCAACTGGATGTAATTTATAATGATATTGCATTGCTGAATGACATTGCATCCAAAAGCAAAGAGTTTGTATCGATGCTAAAAAGCCCTATTATTAGCCCTGATAAAAAATATAAGATTATAGAAAAGGTATCTGGCGATACGATTTCAAAGACCACTCGAAACTTTTATAAAACTTCTTTGCGATAAAAATCGCGAAGCGGCTTTGCCGGATATCCTTATTTCGTTTATAGACCAATACAATGTGATAAAAAATATACATAAAGCTGTGCTAACAACAGCTACACCTGTATCGGAGGAAATAAAAAATTCCTTTATTAAAAAAATTCAAACATCATCATCACAAAAAATACAGCTTGAGGCTAAAGTAGATGAAAAACTTATAGGAGGCTTTATGTTGGAAATGGATGGAAAGCTTATTGATGCAAGCATTTTAAAAGATCTGAACGATGTAAGAAAACAATTTGCTAACAACGATTATATTCATAAGCTCAGATAGAATACTTTATTAGCATACAATTATTTTTATAAATACTGCTAAAAAACAAATAGTTATTTATAAGCATTTTTGTTACTGCTCACATCTTATTTTACCTTTGCAAACCAAAAAATAAAACAATAATATGGTTGATATTAAACCAGATGAAATAAGCGCTATACTTCGGCAGCCAGCTTACGCAATTTCAATGTTGAAGCTAATCTTGAAGAAGTGGGAACAGTGTTACAGATAGGCGATGGCATTGCCCGTGTTTATGGTTTGAGCAATGTCAGCTCCGGTGAATTGGTTGAGTTTGAAAATGGTGTAAAAGCAATTGCACTGAATCTTGAAGAAGACAATGTGGGTGTGGTTTTGATGGGTGATAGTGGGGATATAAAAGAAGGTGCAACAGTGCGACGTACCGGTCAAATTGCTTCTATAAAAGTAGGTGAAGGACTTGCAGGACGAGTGATAAATACATTAGGTGAGCCAATAGATGGAAAAGGTCCGATAACCGGTGAACTGTATGAAATGCCATTGGAACGAAAAGCCCCAGGCGTAATTTTTCGTGAACCGGTGAAAGAACCATTGCAAACAGGTATTAAGGCAATTGATGCAATGATACCTATTGGCCGCGGACAGCGTGAATTGGTAATTGGCGACAGGCAAACAGGTAAAAGCGCAATTTGTATTGATACCATTATTAATCAAAAAGAATTTTATGAAGCAGGCAAACCTGTTTATTGTATTTATGTTGCGATCGGGCAAAAAGCATCCACCATTGCCGGTGTAATGAAAACACTGGAAGATAATGGTGCAATGGAATATACGACAATTGTTGCTGCTTCAGCCTCCGATCCTGCACCACAGCAATTTTATGCACCATTTGCAGGTGCGGCTATTGGGGAATTTTTCCGAGATACCGGAAGACCTGCATTAATTATTTATGATGATCTTTCATAAACAGGCAGTTGCATATCGTGAAGTATCTCTTATTATTACGAAGACCGCCCGGACGTGAAGCTTATCCCGGTGATGTATTTTATTTGCATAGCCGTTTACTGGAAAGAGCTGCTAAAGATTATTACTAAAGATGAGATTGCCAAAAAATGAATGATCTGCCTGAAAACATCAGGCATTTGGTAAAAGGTGGTGGTTCATTAACAGCATTACCGATAATTGAAACACAGGCCGGTGACGTATCTGCCTATATTCCTACAAATGTAATTTCTATTACAGACGGACAAATATTTTTAGAAGGCAATTTGTTTAACTCAGGTATTCGTCCTGCTATTAACGTTGGTATTTCTGTAAGCCGTGTGGGTGGTAATGCGCAGATCAAATCAATGAAAAAAGTGGCAGGTACTTTAAAGCTTGACCAGGCACTGTACCGTGAAATGGAAGCCTTTTCAAAGTTTGGTGGCGATCTTGATGCGGCAACAAAATCCGTATTGGATAAAGGTGCACGAAATGTGGAAATACTAAAACAACCTCAGTATTCGCCAATGCTGTTGAAAAGCAGGTAGCAATGATTTATCTTGGTACACAAGGATTATTGACAAGTGTTCCGGTGAAAAATATTAAGGCTTTTGAAGACCATTTTTTAATGGAAATGGAAAATAAACTTCCTGAAATATTTGCTGAATTTAAAAAAGGTAATTTGCCTGAAGATGGTTTAAAAAAGATGGTGGAACTTGCAAAGAATATTATGCCGCAGTTTAAATAATATAAACGCTCACGTATTATAGAAGGGAAGAATGTTTCTTCCCTTTTTTGTTTTATATCTTTGTTGGGGAATCATAACATTTTAAAATATGCTTGTAAAACAACTTTATACCAATTGCCTTAGCGAAGCGGCATATTTTATTGAAAGTAATGGCGAAGCAGCTGTAATAGACCCTTTGAGAGATATAGAAGAATACATAAAACTGGCTGAAGAAAATAATGCAAAAATCAAATATATATTTGAAACGCATTTTCATGCAGACTTTGTAAGCGGCCATCTTGATCTCAGTAAGCAAACCGGAGCACCAATTGTTTACGGCCCACATACCGAAGCGAATTTTCCTTTTCATCTTGCAGATGATGGTGAAACCTTTTCTGTTGGCAATATAAACCTGCAGGCAATACATACACCGGGCCATACGCTTGAATCCACAAGCTACTTACTAAAAGATGAAAATGACAAACCTTACTGCATTTTTACAGGCGATACGCTTTTTGTCGGAGATGTCGGAAGGCCTGACTTGAGCAGTGGCAATATGACCACTGAAGAACTTGCAGCCGTAATGTATGATACTATCCAAAATAAAATTCTACCGCTCAATGATGATATAATCGTATATCCTGCGCATGGCCCCGGAACAAGTTGTGGCAAAAATCTTGGTCCTGAGACAGCAACAACCATTGGCGAACAAAAGAAAAGCAATTATGCATTAAAGCAACAATCGAAAGAAGAATTTATAAAAGCGGTAACAGCAGGACTTGATGCAGCACCACCTTATTTTTCACTAAATGCAAAAATTAATAAAGAAGGATATAAAAGCCTTGATGAAGTGAAAAAGAAAGGACTGACCCAACTGGATGTAAAAAGTTTTAAGAATAAAATATTGGAAAATGCATTGGTGCTCGATACCAGGGCTGGAGAAGAATTTTTAAAGGGATTTATTCCCGGCTCTTTATTTATTGGTCTTGAGGGTAGATTTGCAGAATGGGCGGGAAGCTTGATTTCTTTTCATGAAGAAATAATTTTGGTAACAGAAAATGGAAAAGAAGAAGAAACTATTATAAGGCTTGCGAGGGTTGGGTTTGATAATGTAAAAGGATATTTAAAAAGCGGCTTTAGTGAATGGAAGAAGGCAGGTGAGCCAATAGATTTGATAATTGAGATAGAAGCCGATGAACTTGCAATGGATATTCCTCATGATGAAAACTTATTAGTTGTAGACGTAAGAAAGGAGGTTGAATTTGCAGAAGGCCATGTAAAAAACGCGAAGAATATTCCCCTTAGTGATATGAGGGATGTGGCGCAAATTGCTGAATTGGAAGAAAAGCAAAATATATATTTGCATTGCGCAAGCGGCTACAGGAGCGTCATTGCGGCGTCATTGCTAAAAAAACATGGCTATCATAATATAAGAACCGTGGTCGGCGGTTGGTCGGAAATTAGAAAACAAAAAAGTATACAAGTTGAAAAAGAAGCCAGTGTATTAAATTAATTTTTAGAATTATAAAATTCAAATTTTTTAATTGTCTTGAAAAAGCAATATGAGAAAACAAACAACTATCATACTTACCCCATATTTTTTAATAGACCTTATTTATTCCTAATCTGGTATTTAATTTGTCCTCCATCTACCGGTCACTTCTAAAATTTAAAACATGAAAAGAAAATTACACACAATCACGATTGCCTTATTTGCTTTAATTACAGGTAGTTTGCAAAAAACCTTTGCACAAGAACAGGAAAGAAGAATACCTCTTACTGGTTTTAATCAGGATGTTATCGCTGACTCTGTTCTTAACGCCGTGCCCGATACTTTAACTACTTCAGCATTAGACTATCCCGCTGATTCCGGTACGGTTTTTTACCAGCAGGGTTACAGCAATAATGGAGTAGCTTATGCTAATGGACTGCCTGACAGCGGTAGTTTTATAAGCAGCGCAGGTCATGGATTTCAATTGGCTCCATTCAATGCAAATAATGATCTTAGATTAGATACCCTCCAGTCTGGAACGCTCACATTCAATACACCTTACCAAACAGTTTACGATTCTTTATTTGTGCTGATCTCAGGTGCAAGTGGTGGTCCGCAGGTTAGCTATACTATTAATTTTTCTGATGCTACAACCTCAACTGGTGAAATATTTGCTGATGACTGGTTCTGCGTAAACTGCACACCCTATGCCCTAAGAAATTTAGGCAGGGTTGATAGATTTACAGGAGCCTTAGATGGCAGCAATCAATTTGCTATAAGAGAGTATGGCATATATTTAACGGGCACAGATGCTACAAAACCTATTGTGAGTATTTCCTTTACTAATGTGACTGGTGCCGCATCGGCTGCAAATATTTTCGGTATCACAGGTTATACAGCAGCGCCATTACCGGTTTCGTTGCAATATTTTAACGCGAAAGTTCAAAATGGTGTTGCCTATTTAGAATGGAAGACTTCTCAAGAACTTAGTAATAAACAATATATTATCGAGCGTGCGTTAAGCACTTCTGGCAATACATTTACGCAAATAGGGACTGTTGCTGCTGTGGCTTCCGCTAATGGTTCCATTTATCATTTTACCAATTCGCCGCAGCTTTCAGGCACATACTTATACAGGCTCTCACAGGTTGATATGGATGGTAAAACAATGGTGCTTGGCATTAGAAGTATTACTTTAAATTCCACCGCAAAATGGCAAATTCAGGATCTTGGAACACAATGGAAACTGATAAGTGGTGAAGCATTTCTTTACAGAATTATAGACATGAATGGTCATTTGATTAAGGAAGATACTGGAAACGGTACTGCGACGATTTCGAAACCGTCTGTCCATGGAATTTATATGATACAAGTAATTATTAATGGAGTTGCTTCTTCGAAGAAAGTAATTTATTAAAAACAATATTGATTTTTTGTCAAACCGCTTTAATAATTAAAGCGGTTTTTTATTTACTATCAAATTGCAGAACTCGAATGTGGTTTACAGACATTATAAACCCATGTAAATAGCTTTTAGGGCAGCACTCGAAGACGATCTCAAACACTCTTGAAGAGAACTTCTAATACCTTTTTGCCCGGTCATATTGCACCGGCCATTGAACGTCTACATTCAGCTCATGTGCGGCATGCAAAGGAAAATAAGGATCTCTAAGCATTTGTCTTGCAAGAATTATAAGGTCTGCCTTATTATCCTGTAAAATATTTTCCGCTTCATTTGCGGTGGTTATAAGCCCAACGGCGCCGGTAAGCATACCACTTTCTTTTTTTATTCTTTCAGAAAAAGATACCTGATACAAAGGTTTTACGTCAATTTTTTGTTCAGAGGAATTACCTCCGGAAGAACAATCTATCAAATCAACATCAATAGCTTTTAATACGTTGGCAAGTTTCACTGAGTCATCAATTGTCCAGCCACCTTCCACCCAGTCTGACGCCGAAATACGAACAAATAAAGGACAAGCATCAGTTATAGCTTTTCTTACAACGTCAACAACTTCAATTAAAAATCTGATTCTATTATCAAAGGATCCTCCATAAGCATCACTACGCTTATTACTTAAGGGCGATAAAAATTCGTTTATAAGATAACCATGTGCAGCATGTATTTCAAAAACCTTGAAGCCAGCGCTCACAGCTCTTTTAGCTGATTCTGCAAAATTTTGTATTACATGTTTTATGTCATCGTCGGTCATCTCCTTTGGCAGTGGTTCAATACTTTTATAAGGCATAGCACTTGGAGCCAGCGTTTGCCAACCACCTTCATTCTTCTGTAAAACCTTACCGCCTTTCCAGGGGCTTATATGACTCGCTTTTCTTCCAGCGTGTGCAAGTTGTATTCCGGGAACTGCATTTTGTTTCTCAATAAAAGAGGTGATTTGTTTTAAAAATTCAATATGCTCATCCTTCCATATTCCAAGATCATCAGGCGTAATTCTTCCCTCAGCAGATACTGCTGTCGCTTCGCAAATGATAAGAGCAGCACCGCCAACAGCACGGCTTCCAAGGTGCACAAGATGCCAGTCATTTGCAAAGCCATCAACGCTTGAGTATTGGCACATTGGTGATACAACAATCCTGTTTTTAAGCGTAACACTTCTTATTGTAATTGGCTTAAAAAGTAAAGACATACGCTATAATAGTTTATAAATAAAAAAACCGTCAGCTATCAGACGGTTATGTTTTGTTGAATTTTATGCTTTATCAAAATGCTCCGCTACTTTCTTCCAGTTTACCACATTCCAAAACGCCTTCAAATAATCTGGTCTTTTATTTTGATATTTCAAATAATAGGAATGTTCCCACACATCGCAACCAAGTATCGGCGTGCATTTGCATTCAGCAACGTCCATCAAAGGATTATCCTGGTTAGGCGTTGAGCAAATTGTAAGCTTACCATCTTGCACACCAAGCCATACCCAGCCACTGCCAAATCTTGCAGCTCCGGCTGCATTAAATTTTTCTTTAAGGTCATCCAATGTTCCGAAGCTATCTTCAATAGCTTTAGCCAAACTGCCTTCAGGTTTTCCACCATCCGCTGATAAAACCTCCCAAAAAAAGCTGTGATTCCAATGGCCACCACCATTGTTGCGAACAGCGGGACTAATGCTTCCTGCATTTTTTACAACCTCCTCTAAAGATTTGTTTTCATATTCTGTACCAGCAAGAGCCTTATTCAAATTATCAACATAGGCCTGGTGGTGTTTATCGTGGTGGATTTGCATGGTTTCTTTATCAATGTGGGGTTCAAGAGCATCGAAGCCATAGGGCAAAGCCGGTAATGTAAATGCCATAATAATTTATTTAAATGTGAACAATGTTTTTAAAGAACAAAATTACTTACTATATGTTGCAAACATTATAGTTGTACAATTAATTCCATGTTGCGAAAATATCTTTTATCTTCTTTTTTTAAAAAAATTATGCAAAAGAGCAATGCAATCACTTTCAAAAACGTTTTGAGTAACAGTTGTTTTTGGATGAAGTGGTACAGTAGAAAGGCCACCATGTTTTTCATCCGGTGCGCCATAAACAAGCCTACCGATTTTACTCCAGTATAACGCACCACAACACATAGCGCACGGTTCAATAGTTACATATAAAATCGCTTCCGGCAAATACTTTGAGCCTAAATAATTGAATGCTGATGTTAAAGCAATGATTTCTGCGTGTGCAGTCGAATCGTTTAGGGTTTCTACCTGGTTATAACCTCTCCCTATAATTTTATTATGCATTACAACCACTGCGCCAATGGGAACTTCATCAGCTTCAAAAGCTTTGAGAGCCTCTGCCAGCGCAAGCTTCATGTAATGCTCATCATTTACAAAAAGATTCTCTTTTATCAAATACTTGAAAATTTACAAGAAACATATCTGAAGATGTAAAACTTACACCGCGCACTTCTCGTGATAATTAATCAGCTGAATAGGTGATCGGTCAAATTCATAACCTTCATACTTTATTACAATTTCATCAAGCACTTCCATAATTTCATCCACTTCTTTTATTGTAACCAGTTTTAAGCGGTATTCTTTTATATTGGGCAAACCTTTTAAATAATTAGTGTAATGCCTTCTCATTTCATTAATGCCAACAACAGGACCTTTCCATTCATAAGATTTTATCAAATGCTTTTTACAAACTTCGATACGCTCCTGGATTGTTGGTGGTGGCAGTAATTCTTTTGTATTTATATAATGATCAATTTCTTTAAATATCCAGGGATAGCCAATAGCTGCACGTCCAATCATAATTCCGTCTACACCATAACGGTTTTTATATTCCAACGCTTTTTGTGGTGAATCAATATCTCCGTTGCCAAATATTGGAATCGTAATTCTTGGATTGCTTTTAACCTTTGCAATCAGCGACCAGTCTGCTTCTCCTTTATACATTTGCATACGAGTGCGCCCATGTATTGCAAGAGCACTAATGCCTATATCCTGCAAACGTTCTGCAACTTCTTCAATGTTTTTTGTATTATCATCCCAGCCAAGCCTTGTTTTCACAGTTACTGGCAATGATGTGCTTTTAATAACTGCATCAGTAAGCCGTATCATCAAAGGAACATCCTTCAGCACACCGGCACCGGCGCCACGACAAGCAACTTTTTTTACAGGACAACCAAAATTTATATCAAGCAAATCGGGATTGGTAGCATCAACAATTTTTGCAGCCAGTGAAAGGCTTTCTTCATCGCCACCAAATATTTGTATGCCTACCGGTTTTTCATAATCAAAAATATCCAGTTTCTTTTTGCTCTTAATAGCATCTCTTATCAATCCCTCACTGCTTATAAATTCGGTGTACATAAGATGTGCACCGTTGTCCTTGCATACTGCACGAAACGGCGGATCGCTCACATCTTCCATTGGTGCAAGCAATAACGGAAATTCGGGAAGTTCTATATTACCTATCGATGGCAATTTCTTTTGTTTTCGTTTACAGGGTAACAGTTATAATTTATTGTTCAACAGCAAGGCTATTTTATAAACAATATCCTTTCCGCTTAATTTTTTTTGGCTGTAAATTTACAATCTTAAAAATTGAGATGATAATTACTGATAAAAACCAGAAGAATATAAGCTATCCTGCACAGTTTGGGATATTACTTGGTTTCATTGGCGCCGGTTTATTTATAGGAGCATTTATTTCTATTGCAATATGGATGATGATGACCGGAAGGCCTTTTCTATCCATACAAACAGATATGCTAAAGCCACAATATTACAATGCTACAATGACGATACAGGTTGTCTCTACTTTTGTCATGTTTGTTCTTCCTGTCTATTTTGTTGCATTAATTAGTTACCGAAAACCCGCGAGGTTTCTGGGGTTTACTACAAACATCAATTATAAACAAATCGCTCTTGTGCTGGCAATTCTTGTTTTGGCTTTTCCTTTATCTGGCGCATTAGCAGAGCTAAATAAAATTATTCCTATTCCTAAAAGCTGGGCTGATTACTTCACAGCTAAAGAAGATGCGCGAGCCGCAGAAGAAGCAGCGCTGATCAATATCAACTCGTTTTCAAAATATTTGATTTCATTAATTGTAATAGGATTGCTTCCAGGATTATTTGAAGAAATCTGTTTCAGAGGTGGCCTGCAAAATATACTTGTGAGATGGTTCAAAGGCCCGTGGGCAGCCATTATTATCACTTCTATAATATTTAGTATTGTGCATGTTTCTTATTATGGCTTTCTTGTTCGTTTTGCATTGGGTGTAATACTTGGCTTTATATTTTATTACAGCGGAAGCCTGTGGTTATCCATTCTTTGCCACTTTCTTTTTAACGATGTGCAGGTGACTTTTATGTATATGTATAATTTACACAATGTAAAAGATCAAAAAGATATTGGGGACAGTGCACCATTGTGGATAGGTGCGGTATGCCTTATGTTGATCATTTATCTTTTTACACAGTTTAAAAAAGTATCAATACTGCAAAAAGCAAAAGTAATTGAAGATGATATTCCTGATGACGATTTCCATAACTGGGCAACTGCACAATCTTAATCATCGGTATGGCGCTTGATTCAAAAGCTTTTAAAACCCGCACCATTACTGCATTTGTATTTGTTATAGTAATGCTCACAGGCTTATTATGGAACGGCTGGAGCTTTATTATTTTATTTACTATTATTCATTTTGGTTGCTGGTATGAGTTTATTAAATTGGTAAAAAAAATACATCCTAAACGCTTTGCATATTTTTTGCCAGCAGGGTTACTTTACATTACTTTACCGATTTTAATGATGATCAACTTTGGGTTTCCTTTTACAGATCATTGGTTGTATCAAAAAGGTTACGAGGATGCGTTTCAATATTCTCGCGTTATCCCCTGCGGAATTATCTTTTCTATTTGGATAAATGATACTATGGCTTACATCGTTGGATCTTTTATTGGAAAAACTCCTTTTTCAAAAATATCGCCAAAGAAAACATGGGAAGGAACTATTGGCGGTGCTTTGCTATGCATCATCGTTATTGCAGGCATCGGCAAGGCAACTGGTTATTATACTTTTATTGACTGGCTTATTATTGCTTTGTGCTGTGCCATCTTTGGTACCCTTGGCGATTTACTGGAAAGCAAGCTAAAAAGAATGGCACAGGTAAAAGATAGCGGCGCTATAATGCCCGGCCACGGCGGATTCCTCGACAGATTTGATTCCTTGTTAATTGCAATACCTGCTGTTGCAGTATATTATTTTTTAGTCATGCGTTCATGAAATTAATGAGTGTAACTAACTGTACGTTTTTATATTTGTAGCTAAACATGTAAGATGAACATTCATAAAGAAGGATATAAATCTATTGCATTAGCCGCTCTTATTTTTGGGATAATCAACATTACTTTTTTTTATTTTTTCAGCGCGTCTTTACCAATTATTTCATGGATCGTTTTTTGCGCATCGCTTTTTCTTTTGTTTTTTATTATATCTTTTTTTAGGTCACCCAAAAGAAATTTTACTATAGCACATCACCAGGTAATATGCCCTGCAGATGGAAAAGTTGTTGTAATAGAAGAGATAACGGATGAAGAATTTTTTCATGATAAGCGCATACAGGTTTCCATATTTATGAGCCCGGCGAATGTTCATATTAATCGTGTTCCAATGACAGGAGAAGTGATATACAGCCAGTATCACCAGGGAAAATATTTGGTGGCATGGCATCCTAAGTCGTCAATGGAAAATGAAAGGCATTCTATTGTTATTAAAAGCGATAAAGCCATTATTCTTGTCAAGCAAATTGCCGGAGCTGTCGCAAAAAGAATTGTCAATTACTGCAAAGTGGGACAGACTGTTAAGCCAGGGAACTGAAATGGGCTTTATTAAATTTGGCAGCCGTGTAGATGTCTTGCTGCCTCTTGAAGCCGAAATGAATATTCAATTAAATCAGGTTGTGAAAGGTGGTGTAACAGTATTGGCCACCATTGATACGATTGATGATTCAGCTGCTTTATGATCGTTGAATGAGGCAGTACGAATTGTAACTTCACATTTTTATAAAATGCTTTCAAGTTCCTTTAAATGATATATGGTATGTGTTGGCATCGTTGAGCATTCAGCCTTGATGTGATTGACAAATACTGCGTCCATACCTGCATTGATTGCTCCGGTTATATCTGCATTTTGATTATCACCAATCATTATGCTTTCGCAGATATTTGTATTAGCTTTTTTTACAGCATACTCAAAAATTTCTTTTTGTGGCTTCATTGAATTAGATATTTCGGAAGTAATAACCTGCGTAAAGTATCCGGATAATTGTGCATTATGAAGCTTGCTTCTCTGCGTTTTTTCAAAGCCATTGGTAATAAGATGAAGCGTATACTTTTTATCAATTAAATAATCGAGTATTTCAAAAGTATAATCAAACACTTTCTTTTTCGTTGGCAAAATTTCTAAAAATTGTACGCCCATTTCCTTTGCAAGGTTCTCATCAGCAATTTTAAAATCCAATAGCGAGCGCCACATGCGCTTCCATTTTAGCTCTTCACTAGTTATAAAACCGTTCTCAAATCTTTCCCACAAAATGTGGTTGTGTTTTAAATATGTTGTATAAAAAAGATCGAAAGAGGTCACCAGTTTTTCTTGCAGCTTGAAACTAATATAAAGTTCTGCAAGAGATTCTTTTGCATTAGCGTCAAAATCCCAAAGTGTATGATCAAGATCAAAAAAAATATGACGGTATTTGGAAGAAGCCTGTTTCACGGATTGTTTTAGATTTGTTTGAATTGTTCAACTAATTCAACGCAAAAAAATTATGAATATTGTAATAACCGGAGGTGGCAAAGGTATAGGAAAATCAATAGCAGCAAAGTTTTTAGAGGAAAATAACAATATATTTATAATTGGTAGAAATGAAGAAACGCTTAAAGAAACGAGTGCTGAATTAAATAAAAAGCATAAAAGAAATGCTGTTGAATATTTTGCGGGCGATGCGAGTAAGAAGGAAATTGTTGATATATTTTGCAACTGGATAAAAGATAAAAATGTTGTACCCGATGTTGTAATAAACAATGCGGGACAGTTTGTTCCTGGCAGCATTTACAATGAGGAAGATGGCACGTTAGAGAAAATGTTAGCGGCTAATTTATATAGCGCTTATTATGTTTCAAGGGGATTGCTTCCATCAATGATTTCAAAAAGATCGGGACATATTTTTAATATGTGCTCTATCGCTTCATTGAAGGCATACGCCAATGGCGGCTCTTACAGTATTAGCAAATACGCATTAATGGGCTTAAGTAAAAATCTTAGAGAAGAAATGAAGCAGTTCAACATAAAAGTAACCACAGTTTATCCCGGTGCTGTATACACTTCTTCATGGAGCGAAAGTGGAATTCCGGAATCCCGAATAATGGAAGCTGGTGATATTGCAGAAATGATTTATGCAGCCGCAAAACTTTCTTTGCAGGCGTGTGTGGAAGATATCGTTATAAGACCACAGCTTGGTGACCTGCCTTAGCCCATTTAAAAAATTTTTAACAGCCATAAAGTTTTTTAACTTCTCTTCATTTTTTTTAAGAAGTAATTTTGATGGTCACATGATTTGGCAGCGTATGAATATATTTTTACTAAAAAAATCTATACCGTTTTGTCTATTCATCATTGCAACTTTAAATATAGCATTTGCAAATGGTGCGTTTGCCCAGGCAAGTTTTAGTGTTGATTGTCACCAAAAAACTATTGGTAAAAATGACTACTTGCAAATAGCATTCAAGTTGTCCAATGCTTCCAATGTTGAAAGCATAAATCCTCCTTCGTTTAAAAACTTTATAGTGGTAAGCGGCCCTAACCAGGAAAGCGGCATGACAAGCATTAATGGAAAAACAGATCAGTATGTTTCTGTAAGTTACGTGCTAAGGCCTACCTCAACAGGCATACTTACAATTGGTGAGGCAATTGCAAAAGCCGATGGCAAAAAGTTTACAACTAAAACTATATCTGTAAATGTTACCAAGGCATCCACATCTCCAGGAAATAATGCGGCCTCAAACAATTATTCGCCTTTTCCTAACCTTAGCTTCGATCTATCTCCGCAGCCATCCACACAAAGGTTTGATGATTATATATTAAAGAAAGGAGAAAACATAAATGATAAGGTAAAAAAGAATTTATTTATAAAATTGGATGTAAGTAAAACGAGTTGTTATGTAGGTGAGCCCATTACTGCTTCTTATAAATTATACTCGAGACTTCGCTCAGAATCAAACGTAACTAACGCACCTACTTTCAACGGTTTCTCTGTAAGCGATCTGCCATTAAATAACACCAATTCCGAAGGCATTGAAAAATATAACGGCCGTGATTATAACTTTTATGTTTTAAGAAAAGTACAGTTGTATCCCTTGCAGGCTGGCACTTTCACGCTTGATCCTATTATTGCCGACAATAAAATAACCTTTTTAAAAGCTGATTATGCAAAATCGCAGCAAGGTGACATGCTATTTGATATGATGCAAAATTTTGCTGATGCTACTTCACCTCAGGACGCTGTAGTTGAGCAAAACGTAACATTGCAAAGCAAGCCCGTTACGATTACCGTAAAGCCTTTGCCCGAAGAAAATAAGCCTATAGATTTTAAGGGAGCTGTTGGAAATTTTACGATTGAATCTTCTTTACAAAAAGACAATATAACAACGGATGATGCAGGGAACTTAAAAATAACTATTGCAGGATCTGGGAATATACAATTGATCAATGCGCCAAAAATAAGCTGGCCTGAAGGCATTGATGGCTATGCCGCAAAGATTCAGGATGCTGTTGATAAATCTGCAGTTCCGATGAAGGGCGCAAAGGCGTTTATATATCCTTTTACCGCATCTTCCAAAGGTGATTACATTATTCCTTCTGTAAGCTTTTCTTTTTTTGATCCGGCCACTTCCACCTATAAATCAATTGAATCAAACGCTGTATTAGTGCATGTTTCAAAGGGTAAAGGTGTGCCGAGTAATGGCTATTTAAAAAAGCAAGTTGCAGAAAATCAATCGACGCCGGGAGGTATCTTTGAAAAGTATTTTATATATTTTGTCGGTGGAATTATTTTGATAGCGGCAATTCTTTTCTGGACATTTAAAAAGAATATGCCATCTGAACAAAAAGTTGTAGCTATAAAAAAAGGTGCGTCAGTTGAATCTTTAGTTCTACAACAAACAAGTCCGCAACCAGTGGTGCATGAAGACACATTAGAAGCCGCCTACAAAGAGATGATGCAAGAAAACGGCCCTGCATTTTACAATGTGCTTGATACATCTATAAAAAAATATTTATCTGCAAGGCTGCATGTACCTGCACAAGAACTTACTAAAAAAAGATTGAATGAAGAACTGGACAAGTGCAATGTCAGCCTGGGCACATCGCTGAAGCTTTCTTCTTTACTTGAGGATATAGAGCTTAATGTATATGCTCCTCCATCAAATATTAATCATTTAAAAGAAACGTACGAAAAGGCATCAGAAGTGATATCTCTTCTGGATAAACAGGTTTGTTAATTGTCAGTAAATTTGTAGCCAATGCCCCTTATTGAATGAAAATATTTGGGATTGCGGGTGTCATCTTCAAAATATTTACGGAAACTTAAAATAAAATTGTCAACCGTTCTGGTCGTTGGATACACGTTGTAGCCCCATACAGACTGCAGTATTTTTTCACGCGTTACTACTTCATTTTTGTTTTCGATAAGCAATTTTAAAAGCATACCTTCTTTCTTAGTTAAGGGAATCCGATTTCCGTTTTTTGTAATGCATTCAAGTGCTTTAAAGTTGATATTATTTTTACCAAAGGTGAAGAGCTCTATCATAGGTTGCCTTGATAAAATAAGCTTGCTTTTGTTGATGAGCTTTTTTACACGAATTAATAGCTCCGCAAGGTCGAAAGGCTTCGTAAGATAATCATCAGCGCCTTTTTGCAAACCAATAACTCGGTCGCTACTACTATTTTTAGCGCTTAGCATAAGTATAGGCATTTCAGTATTAAAAAGCCTGATGTTTTCGCAAACAGAAATACCATCAATTTCAGGAAGCATTAAATCAAGTATGATAAGATCAAAATATTCGCTGCGCACCGCTCTCAAAGCAGCCGCTCCATCATAAGCTGATGAAACTTCATAACCTTCCATTTCAAAATTTAATTTCAAAGCATCCTGTAGGTGCTCTTCATCTTCAACTAGTAAAATGGAATTTTTGTTTTTTAACATGGCAAATATGATTAAGATTATATAACAGGTTTATTAAATTTTATTTGAAATATGCTGCCTCTTGCTGAATTTTTTTCAACCGTTATTTTTCCTTTATGTGCTTGCACAATTTTTTTTGTGAGATATAAACCAAGTCCTGTTCCTTTTGCCTGTGCTTTTCTTCCCCTGTAATACTTTTCAAAGATTTTTTCTTTTTCAATATTTAGTATGCCTTGCCCTTCGTCAGCCACTTGCAAGCAAACACAGTTTTCATTTTCAAACAACTTCAGCAAAACTATATCCTCTTTACCGGAATACTTAAGTGCATTATCTAAAAGATTGTTAACAGCAAGCTGGAGTAAAAGCAAGTCGCCGTTTACATAAATCTTGCCGGGCATATACGTTTCAATTTTTCTGTTGGGATACCTGCTTGCAAAATTATCTGCGCAAGTAAGCACAAGTTTTGAAAAATTAATACGTTCCTTGGTTATCTTATATTCACCCGCTTCTATTTGGCTTGTGAGCAGCATGTTGTTGCAAAGTGCATTAAGCCTGTTTGCTTCCTGTATAGTTACATTGATAAGTCTTTGCTGCTGATCAATATTTAAAGTTCTTTTTTGAAGCGTTTCAAGATTAAGCTTTGTAATAGCTATCGGCGTTTTAAGCTCGTGTGTTATCGCCATCATTAAATTGGCCTGCTGCTGCGAATGCCTGAAATGTATATTAATAGCCCTAAATACAACGATAGCACCTACACCTATAAATAATAAAAACGCAACGCCTTCTCCAATGTATTGAGCGGTTTTCCGTTTCTGTGAATGTTCTATTTTGCTTTGCTTCTCTTCATGAGATATATCATCCACGTCTATCATATCTTTTCTGTATTGGCTCAATTGTACATTTTGCCTGTACAATGCAATGAACCAAAACGTAAGTGCAGCCAGGATATAAGCAAGCAGCAGCCAGTATAAAATGTAAACTGTGTGATATCTTTTTAACCGAAACTTATTGATAAGCGTTTTGTGATACGCCATTTTTTTTAGAAAATTATAAGTGCAAATTACATCACCCTTAAAGTATAGAGCGTTTTTCCAGGCGAGGGTTTAACTATTGACGCACTTTTTCTACTCTTATACCGATATTTAAAATATGCTTTAATGGATTTTCCCGCATGATCTGCGCAATCGAAAATGTATATGTTCCGGTTTTCTTAAAAGGTACCAGGCCCGGGCGTAATATTCTTTCGTACTTCAAAAATATCATCCAGTGCCTGAGCCTTCCCAACCTTTGGCATCAGTTGCAAGCTGCGAGATTTATATTTTGAAAATGAAATGAATCATCCAGGTGCTTTAGAGCCAAGACTTAGCCAAATATTATTATAATTATAAGCATCCGTATGCCGTTAACTACTATGTATATATTATACAAAGATGTTGTGTCATTTACATTGAATTGAAAAGAAGGAATATTACTATAAAACCATTGCTGGCCGGGTATTTCAGCCTGTTTATCATACAACATCAAGCTGTATGCAGGAAATAAACAATACGGAATTAATAAAGATTATAAGAAAAAACTTTTTCAACGAGACTTTTTCTATAAAAATAAAATCTTTTATTGTAGTTCGCTTTCATTTACTAAAGCACATTAAAGATTTGTTCTTTGGCTTTTTCTAAGTTCATCTTTCATAAGCACAACACATTTTTGTATGTCAGCATCATAAGCTTTGGAGCCTGTTGTATTAATTTCACGCCCTATTTCCTGTATATACAAATGAAAGCTTTTTGCCTTTGGCATCTTCTTTATCATGTAAGATGGTTATAAAATATTCGCAATGATTTTTTAGGCGCACTTGCTCTTCTCTTATATCAATTTTTTCAATGTAATAAATCAACTCCTGCTCCATCCGATTGGCATCATAATTTTCTTTGCCAACATTTTCTTCAAGCAATTGTACTAATTCCGTCTTTCATTCTTTCTTTTCGTCTTGGTTCGAGTTTTAAAATCTCTTCTTCTTGTTCATTGATATTTTTTATGCGCAGCAATAATTCTTTTTCAAGAGATGTTCCTTCATCTAATGCGATGATTATTTAGTTCTTTCAATGCAGCTTCAATTACTTTTTTTAAATCTGCTTCCAGTCATTTTCATTTAACACATCATTGCTTGGGCTTACTACTTCAGGTAAGCGCAGAAGCGCACTGAGCACGGAATTTGTATCAATTTTTAATTCTGAAGACAATTGCTTCAATTTGCCTGATAATATGCTTTAATAAGATCTGTATTTATTACAACGGGCTTCGATGCGCCATTTTGTTTTATTGTTATAAAACACTCAACAGTGCCACGTAAAAGATTTTCCTGCAATAAACTGCGAACATCGAATTCATAAGTTTTTAGCAGCGGCAGGTATCTTTAAATTTATTTCCAGTTGCTTTCCATTTAAAGATTTTATTTCAACGAGGTAAGTTTTGTCATTCATTGTTTGCTCCGCTCTTCCGAATCCTGTCATAGATTTCAGCATGATAATTATCTTTTTATTTGAAGCAAGTTATACATTTCTGTGCGAGATAATTCTTTCATATCCCCGGGCAACATCTTATCAATCGCTATTTTCTCAATCCTATATCGTATAAGCCTTAATGTGGGAAAGCCAACAGCAGCAGTCATCTTACGCACTTGCCTGTTCTTTCCTTCAGTCAATATTATTTTCAACCAAGTATCAGGAATATTTTTTCTGAATCGTATAGCCGGAGTTCTTGGGGCAACAACAGGCTCCTTATCCATTATCCACGCTTTACATTTTTTTGTATGATAAAGATTACCATTGATATTTATATCAACACCTTGTTGTAAAATATTAATTGCAAATCCTGTAACACTTCCTTCCACCCGTACCCAGTACTCTCTTTCATGAGCATACGATGGATTTAATAAATTTTTATTTAAATAAACATCATTAGTAAGTATCAGTAATCCTTCACTATCATAATCGAGCCTGCCCACAGGATATACATTTGATGGCACATGAAAAAAATCTTGCAGGCATCTTTTGTCTCCCTGTGATGTAAATTGTGATAAAACATTAAATGGCTTATAAACTATATAATATTTATGCAAATAAAAAATTTATAAAGAACAAAAAGTATTAAAATAATAAAGCCCGTCTTTTACGAAACGGGCTTTTTTATATGGATGGGTTAGTAAGTACAGGAATAAAAAATTCCTTCCACAATATTAAAAATAATTTTTTCTATCATGAAAATTTTTAAGGCTTTTTTTATCAACATTTAAATTTTAGTTGTGGAAAAGCATTGCCTCCTTTCATAAAACTTGCTTACATTTTTATTTTTATTCATGATAAAAGTCGCTTTTCAAATCGCGCATTCTTTTTATCCTCATTGCTAAAAGTCAATATTGGCGAGCGTTTCAAGAGATTAACGATTTTATTCATTTGAACATTTATTCACTAGTGAAGCTCTTTGCTTTTACATTAACGCCTGTAGTTGATACAGACGATAAGAAATAAAAATTTTTAATACAATTTATTTCTATGATTAAAAACATGAACCTTTCATAAAACATACATCATCTTATCTTTGATTATAAAATAAATCTTATGCAATTTCCTTCACCAGTATCAGCGCATTGGATCGCTGACTTTATTAACGCAGAAATTGCAGGTGACACGAATTCTTCAGCCAGCGGCATCAATGAAATTCATAAAGTAAAGCAAGGCGATATTGTTTTTGTAGATCATCCAAAATACTATGAAACCTGCATCAACAGTGATGCTACATTCATTATCATAAACAAAAAAACGGATGTGCCAAATGGTAAAACTTTATTTATTGTTGATGATCCATTTAATGCGTATTCAAAAATTGTACACCATTTCAGTCCCTTTGTTGCATCAAAAAAAATGATAAGTGATACAGCAATTACCGGTAGCAATACTATCATAATGCCTAATGTTTTTTTAGGTAATAACGTTTCTATTGGTAACAACTGTCATTATTCATCCGAATGTATCGGTCTATGATAATTGCATTATTGGCAACAACGTTGAAATACACTCTGGCGCTGTAATAGGTAGCGATGCATTTTATTTAAACACAAAAAAAAACCGCGAAGTGTGGTACAAAAAAATGCCATCCTGTGGAAATGTGATCATTGAGGATAATGTTGAAATAGGCGCTAATTGTACCATTGACAGGGGTGTAAGTGATTCAACGAAAATAGGAATGGGTACAAAACTTGACAATCTTGTACACATCGGGCATGAAGTGGTAATTGGTAAAAATTGCATTCTTGCAGCACAGGTCGGCATTGCAGGTGGCACTACCTTAGGAAATGGTGTTATATTATGGGGACAGGTTGGTGTAAATAAAACGATACATATTGGTGATAACGCTGTGGTAATGGGACAGGCAGGTATTACATCAAGCATTGAAGGAAATAAGACTTACTGGGGCACGCCAATACAGGAATTTTATAGTAAGCGAAAAGAACTTGTTCTTATTAAAAGATTGCCGGAAATATGGGAAAAAGTGAAAGCATTTACGAATAAAGCATAACAGTTACCGTGTACACTAAAATAATAAACTATTCCGGATTATAATCGTACGGTAGCATATCACCTATCTTCTTGAAAGCAAGATAGCCGTTGGTTATAATATCTGTCTGGTCGTAGTAATAACCGTTTTGCTCTATTATAATTGACTGGCCTGGTGTAAACTGTAAAGTAGATAATTCAAAATCTTTTTTTACAGATGCATCAGTTTGCAGGTAAGCATCTTCGGGCTTCGCATTTTTATAAATAACGGCAACTTCATTTTGATTAGGTCTAAACTCAACCGTATTAGTGCTGTCGTCTTTATCATAGTTTAATGAACCATATAAATTTTGCAAAGGAATAGGAGTTTCGTTACTATTTGTTGTAACAATAAACTGCAACTCGAATCCATTATCAACAAGTTTTTTATTAAAAATGCTTCTCATAAGCTGAAGCATAGATCCCTTGTATGCGCTTAGCCTGTTTTGCTTCCAAACCTGCTGCTGATCAGGTGTTCCACTCATTTCTTCAAACAATGGATAACCTACGAATAAATTCGTGTTTGTATTGTATTCATTAGTAAAAGAATCGATTGTAAACTTTAAATTATATCCAAGCGCAGGGTTGTTTACGATCAATGGCTCTGTCGCAAGCACTTTGAGCCTGTTCCTTCTCTTACTAAAATAAAAATGCAACACTTCAGGATTTTTTATAAGGCATTGCTTCGCAAATGCTGATTGACCAATGAAATTTTGAGTGAAAAATTCACCATACTTCTGCCAACCATCTTTCACTTCATTACTCACAACAATAGAAACATCTTCTAACGACTTTATTTTGGGAGTTAATCCGATTACAAGCGAATCATTTTGAGAAGATACATTGCTGATGCGCTCTACAGCAGTTTCATAACCCGTGTATGTAACTATAAGTGAATAACCACCATAAGGAATTTTAAGAAGAAAATTTCCATCAGCATTAGTAGCCTCGCCGAAAGTGGTATTCTGCGCAAACACTGACGCACCCTGCAATGGAGCGCCTGTTGTTTTATCAATTACTTTTCCTTTTACTACATAATAAGACTGGCAAAGAGTTTTATTTATAAAAGAAAAAGAAATAAACAGCAACAATGTTGCAGAAATAAATTTTGCCATCATCGTAAAATATTTTAAATCTTATTTCAATTACAAACTATATTTTTCTTTTAAAGCAGCACAAGTATGATCAATTGATTGAGCAACCGATATAAATTGAAAATCTGGAAATGCCTGCAAAAATTTTTTATTATCATATTTTTTAACGGCCTGTGCAGCTCTTGCCGTTTCTTTTGTGAGTAGTTGTTTTTTGTGAGTGAATCCTGCTTTCAATGCTTCAATTCTCCACACAATGTCAGCCATCAACGATGTCACTTTTTTATGCGGAGGTTTTTTATTGAAGCATGTTGCCATAAGAGAAAATAATTGTTTGTAAGATATATTTTCAGCATTTAAAATAAAACGCTGAGCCGATATTTGACTGTTCATTAACAAAATCAGTGCCCGCACCACATCTCTTACATCTATAAAACCTGTAATGCCTTCCGTGTAATATTTAAATTCATTATAAGCAGATTTAAACAAGGCTGTAGAACCTTTATTCCAGTCGTCAACACCAAGAATTATGGAAGGATTTACTACAACAGCATTAAGCCCTTCACCAATTCCTCTCCATACTTCCAGTTCACCATAATATTTAGATTTACTATAAAAGCCACCGCTATTTTCTTTCGACCAAACCATCTCTTCAGTAATAAATTCAGTACCGGGAACCGCCGCCAATGCTGCAACAGAGCTTACATGAACCAGCTTTTGCACACCTGCATTTAAACATGCATTCACAATATTACCAGTGCCTTCAACATTGATTTTATAAAGCAAATGCTGGTCTCGCTTATCATAAGAAACGAGCGCTGCACAATGATAAACATGCGTAGCTTCTTTCATCACATCTTCAAGTGAAGAAGTATCGAGGATATTGCATTGCCTTGTTGTTAGCAAGGAATGAGAAATGTTTAAAGGGTTTGATCTGTATAAAGCAGTAACACTGAAACCCTCATTTAATAATTGTTTCACAAGTTCTAAGCCCACTAAACCTGAAGCGCCTGTAACTAAAATATTTTTGCCTCTGCTAAAATTTTTTAATGTACCGGTTAGCTCTTGCATCAATAAAGTTGTAAAATAAATTTCGTCATTAAAAATCGATCGCCCTTCGATAGCAGTCACTCATTATAAATATAAAAGCCCTTGCCTGTTTTTTTACCCATCTCTTTATTTATAACTTTTTCTTTTTGTAGAGGAGATGGTTTGAACCGCTCTGCCTGATTAAAGGCGTTGTAAATACTTTCTGAAACAGCAAGATTTACATCCATACCAATTAGATCCATTAGCTTAAAAGGTCCCATCTTAAATCCTGTAGCTTCCAATATTGCATCAATTTCTTCAAAAGATGCGATGCCATCTTCAGCAAGTCTTTAATGCCTCGAGATAATAATGTCGCGCAATACGATTTACAATAAATCCCGGCGAATCTTTACAAACAACCGGTGTCTTCACATTTGCAGGCAAACATTATAAATTTCGTCTATAGCATAACTGTTAGTGTGCACACCTTTTATAACTTCAACCAATTTCATCGCATAAGCAGGATTAAAAAAATGCATGCCTGCCATTCGTTCCGGAGCAATTACTTGTTTTTGAATAAATGAAACAGAAAGAGAAGAAGTGTTGGTAGCAAAAATTGTTGCAGCGCTATTATTCGTTATAAGATTATTGAATAACGAAATTTTGGCTTCCTCTATTTCTGCAATCGCTTCAATAATTAAATCAGCGTAGCAATCTTCTATATTTCTTGTGAAATGCAACCGTGTAAGATTAGTTGCTTTTTTTTCTTCTGAAATTTTCTTACTATCAGTTAAGTATTGAAAATTTTTTTCTATAAATTGTTTTGCCTTATCTAAAACTGTTGCATTTACGTCATACAATATCGTTTCAAAACCACTCCTTGCGGCAACCTGCGCAATACCGCTGCCCATTGTACCTGCTCCACAAATGCAAATAGTTTTAATCATATAGTTATCAAACTACACTTGTAAACTGTTTTAAAAATCGTACATCATTTTCAGAAAATAATCGTAAATCATTTATCTGATATTTCAGCTGGAAATTCTTTCAATGCCCATTCCAAATGCAAAGCCTGTATATTTTTCGCGGTCAATATTACAATTCTCAACACTTTCGGATGCACCATTCCGCTGCCTAAAATTTCCACCCAACCTGTATGTTTACAAACATTGCAACCGCTGCCACCACAAATCAAACAACTGATATCCATTTCTGCACTTGGTTCTGTAAAAGGAAAATAAGAGGGCCGAAAACGAATGCTTACAGTCTTCACCAAACATTTCCTTTACAAAAAAATAAAGGTTTGTTTCAGATCGGCGAACGATACATTATCATCAACATACAAACCTTCAACCTGGTGAAAAAAACAATGCGCTCTTGCACTAATCGTTTCATTGCGATACACACGACCCGGGCAAATAATTCTTATAGGCGGTTTTTCTTTTTCCATTACACGTGCCTGCACACTGCTGGTGTGTGTGCGCAACAACCAATCGGGATTTTGATGCACATAAAATGTATCCTGCATATCTCTCGCCGGATGATTTTCCGGCATATTCATCGAAGTGAAATTGTGCCAGTCATCTTCGATCTCAGGTCCTTCAGCAACGCAAATCCAATACGTTGAAAGATGCTTATGATTTTATTCCTTACAATGCTTATCGGATGCCTGCTTCCCAGCGGTAAAGCTTCTCCGGGTAATGTAAGATCAACAGCATTTTCAGATACTTTCTCCGGGATATTGCTTACAGCATTTTTTAATTCTTCATACTTTTTTTCTGCCATTAATTTTAGCTCATTCAGCACCTGCCCCATTTCCTTCCTGCTTTCCATTGGTACATTCTTCATCTCTGCCATTAAAGATTTTATTTGCCCCTTACTCCCTAGGAAACGTATGCGGAAAGCCTCTGCAGCATTACTTTCTGTTGATGTGAATTTTTTTATTTCTTCTTTGGAAAGATCAACCTGTTGCAACAAATTATTCATGCAAGCAAAAATAAGTCAATCATTTTTTAAAAAAATTTATGCATACATGTTGCAAAAAAATCCGGATGCTTTTATAATAATTATTCCTTTTTTTGCTAAATAATTTTTGATAATGACAGATGACCTTTACCAGTTTTTATTGCCCTTAAATAAAGCCAGGCTTAACAATGATACATGCATACAATGAAAGCCAGCTGGGCTTTTCTACACAAGTATATGAAGACGAAATGCCTGACATTATTGGTGCTGACATAGTTATTGCAGGTGTGAATGAATACCGGGGTGATGGAATTATTACTGAACATACTGCAGCAGATGCTGTGAGAAAACAATTATACCAATTACATTACTGGCATACAGACACCACAATAGCCGATATTGGAAATATACAATGCGGCGCTTCTTTAATGGATACTTATGCAGCTATAAAAACAGTTTTAAGTGAATTAATACAAATGAATAAAACTGTTATTTTAATTGGTGGATCACACGATAATACACTGGCTCAATATTATGTATATAAAGAAATGAATATGCTTATTGAAGCAACAGTTGTTGATGCAACTATTGACCTTAAAAATGAATCGCACAAAAAGAGCGATAGCTTTCTTATGGAAATGCTTACCAGCGAACCTAATATGGTTAAGCATTATAATCACATTGGTTTTCAAAGTTATTTTGTAAACCCAAAAATGCTTGAGATCATGGACAAGCTCAGGTTTGACTGTTACCGGCTTGGAACAGTAAAAGAACATATAGATGAAATGGAGCCTGTAATAAGAAACTCAGCAATGGTAAGCTTTGACATGGCTGCCGTGAAACATAGTGATGCTCCTGCAATGCATTGCAGCCCTAATGGCTTTACCGGTGAAGAAGCGTGCACACTTGCACGATATGCGGGATTAAGCCCGCATCTTTCATCGTTTGGCATATATGGATATAATCCTGCTGATGATATGAACGATCTTACTGCTTTGCAAATAGCGCAAATGATTTGGTATTTTATTGATGGAAAATATAAAAGCAAAACTGAAGCAGACCTTAATGAGCGGCATTACTTCAATGAATATCATACTGCTTTTGCAGAAGTAGATACTACTTTTATACAAAGTAAAAAAACAGGCAGATGGTGGATGGAGCTGCCCGATAAAAAATTAATTGCCTGCAGCTATAACGATTATGTTTTTGCCAGCAGAAATGAGATACCGGAAAGATGGCTAAGGGCGCAGGAAAGAGAAGCGTGACAAGGTTTTCAAGCAATTATCATTTAACACTTGGCAAACAAATTCATTAATAATTTAGCAGTGCAATGATTCACTTTCAATATGCAGAATATTTAATATCTCTTGCCGCAATACCTATTGTTGTATTGCTTTATTTTTTATTAATAAAATGGAAAAGAAAAGCTTATAAAAAAATAGGTGATCCTTTTCTTGTGAAGCAGCTTACCAAAAATTTTTCTTCAAAAAAATTCAGGATAAAATTTATAATTTTTCTATTAGGCTTTGCCTTGTGTGGAATTGCACTTGCAGGACTGGTAAAGCCTGATGGCACTCAAAAGATCAATCGGAAAGGGACAGATATAATGATAGCGCTGGATGTAAGCAAAAGTATGCTGGCGCAGGATGTGAAGCCATCAAGGCTGGAGCGTGCCAAGCAAGTGATTTCAAAAATGATTGATAATGCGCCGGATGATAAAATTGGTATGGTAATCTTTGCAGGCCGGGCTTATCTGCAAATGCCTTTAACGGTTGATCATGAAGCTGCTCAAATGTATCTCGCTTCTGCTTCTCCGGATGATGTTCCCACGCAGGGAACTGTAATAAGCCAGGCACTAAAGATGTGTTATGCCGCTTTTAACCCAAAAGAAAAAACATATAAATCTATACTTCTTATAAGCGATGGTGAAGACCACGACGACGATGCATTGAAAACTGCAAAGGAACTTGGAAAGAATGGCATATTGATAAATACTATTGGCATAGGCTCTCCGCAAGGTGCGCCCATCATGGATCCTGAGACGAACGCATATAAAACAGATGAAAAAGGAAATACTGTTATTTCAAAATTAAATGAGGAAGAGCTTAGCAAAATTGCACAGGATGGTAACGGGATTTATCAATTATATTCCAATACAAATGAAACTGCTGAAAATATAAAAAGATCCATTGAACGAATAGCAACAGAAGCCACAGTTAGCGATAGTTCCTATGAATCATTCAGGCAATATTTTCAATATTTTTTAGCGGCAGCTTTATTGCTTTTTGTAATAGAATTTTTTATTTCAGAAAGAAAAAAAATAAAATATAAGCAGGCTTTTATTTTAATACCTTTTATTTTTTGCAATACTTTTTTGTTTGCCCAAAATACAAATACAGAGATAAGAAAAGGCAATGAAGCTTATAAAAAAAATGATTATGACGAAGCAGAAAATGCTTATAACAATGCATTAAAATCTTCTGCAAACAATGCCACTGCGGCTTACAATTTAGGAAATACATTATACCGCAAAAACAATACAGATGAGGCTGTACAGGCATTTGACAATACTATACAAAACACATCTGACAATGCAGTAAAAGAAAAAGCGTTTTATAATAAAGGAGTTACTTATCAAAAAGCAAAGAAGCTTCCTGAATGTATTAATGCCTATGAAAATGCTTTGATGCTTAGTCCAAAAGATGAAGATGCAAGGCAAAATCTTGAGCGTGCTTTAAAGCAACAACAGAAGCAAAATCAACAGCAAAATCAAAACAATAAAAAGCAGCAAAAACCTAAACAGGATCCAAAGAAACAAAGTCAACAAAACAAATCAGACCAACAAAAACAAAATAACCAGCCGCAGCCCCAGCCCTCAAAAATGAGCAAACAGGATGCAGAAGAAAAATTACAATCACTGCTGGAAAATGAGAAAGAGCTCCAGGATAAATTGCATAAAATAAAAGGAGCGGCATCACCCGATAAGCCAGAGAAAGACTGGTAACCTTCGCTGGTTTTAATTGTACTTTTACAAAAATATTAGTGACATTATGGAGCTATATGCTGAATCATTAACTGAATACAAACGACTGACAACGCTTGAAGTAAAAGTTGGTGATTTACTTATTGGCAATTTTAATCCGATACGCATACAAACTATGACAACAACGGATACAATGGATACCATTGCAACTGTTGAGCAAAGTATTCGATGCATTGAAGCCGGTGCAGAACTGGTGCGCATTACAGCACCATCAAAAAGAGAAGCAGAAAATTTATTGAATATAAAAAATGAATTAAGAAGGCGAGGATATAACACACCGCTTGTTGCAGATATTCATTTTACACCAAATGCTGCAGAAATTGCTGCACGGATTGTAGAAAAAGTAAGAGTAAATCCGGGCAATTATGTTGATAAGAAAAAGTTTGAACTGATAGAATATTCCGATGCAGAATATGCAGAAGAAATTGAACGGATAAGAGAACGCTTTACTCCGCTTGTAAAAATTTGTAAAGAATATGGAACAGCCATGCGCATTGGCACCAATCATGGATCGTTAAGTGACAGGATCATGAGCCGCTATGGAGATACACCGATTGGTATGGTGGAAAGTGCAATGGAATTTTTGCGAATTGCGCGAGAGTGAAAATTATCACAACATTGTGCTGAGCATGAAGAGCAGCAATCCGCAAGGTAATGGTGCAGGCATATCGGTTGCTGATACAAAATATGCATAGAAGAATTTGGTGACATTGTTATCCATTGCATCTTGGGGTAACTGAAGCAGGCGATGGTGAAGATGGAAGAATAAAATCCGCTATTGGTATTGGTACTTTGCTGGAAGATGGCATTGGCGATACCATTCGTGTTTCATTAACTGAAGATCCTGAATTTGAAATTCCTGTTTGCAAAGATATTATGAAAAGATATGATTAAGTGTAAAACAGTACACTCTATTCCTCCTATTGAAAAATCTTTATGCTATCCATTCTTTCAGTCAATAAAAGAAGGAAACTCTTTTGAAATAGAAAATATTGGTGGCATCATGTGCCTGTTGTTATTGCTGATTTCAGCAAGATAAGAAAATATAACACATGATGATTTAGAAGACATTGGTTATAAATATGATGTTGCTAACAGATAAATGGAACATTGGCGATACGGCTGCAGATTATATTTTTACTGGTACAATAATATTCATTTTGCTTTGCCCGGAACATTAAAGTTATTACTATTATAACGCATGGATAGAATGCTGATGATAAAGAGAAATATTTTCCCATTTTTGATGAGCAACAATACCTCGATGATACATTTTATAAAATCTGAACACATCAATTTTGTAATGATTGATTGTTACTCGAAGATTATCATGCAGCAGATAGAAGCATTCTTTTTCAAAAATAAAACATGATGCTACTGCTAGTAATTTGTCTTAGTTCAGTAAATAAAAATGCATGCAAAGCATAAGGCGAATGTTTGTAGAGCTTGCAGAAAAATGATATTAAAAATCCTATTATAATTATTGTTGACAGTAATAAAAATAACATGATGAAAGCCTTATCCACTATGCAATTGAAGACGGGTGCTTTATTAATTGATGGCTTTGGAGATGGCATTTGTCTTAGGCCATAATTATACAGATAAAAATATACCAATTCCAGATTATAAATTGATAAATTCAATTGCCTTTGGAATATTGCAGGCAACACGAACAAGAATTTCAAAAACAGAATACATCAGTTGCCCAAGTTGTGGAAGAACATTATTTGATCTGCAGGAAACAACAGCAAAAATACGTGCAGTAACCAATCATCTGAAAGGAGTAAAAATTGCAATTATGGGATGTATTGTAAATGGTCCAGGAGAAATGGCTGATGCTGATTTTGGTTATGTAGGAGCGGACCGGGAAAAATAACATTATACAAAGGCAAAGAAATTATTAAGCGATCTGTGCCGGAAGATATAGCAGTTGATGAATCATCAATCTATTAAAAGAAAATGAAGCATGGGTTGAGCCTGCATTAATTCATGCCTAAATTTATTTGAATCAATTAATGAAAACAGATTTTCTTGTGATAGGCTCGGATTGCCGGCCTTACTTATGCTTAAAGGTTGCAGAGGATTGCCCCGATAAAACAGTAACCATTCTTACCAAAACATTAATGATGAAACAAATACAAAGTATGCACAAGGTGGTGTTGCAGGTGTTAATGATATTGAAAATGATAGTTTTGAAAAACATATTGAAGACACACTTATTGCCGGTGATGGATTATGCAATCCAAAAATTGTAGAGATTGTTGTAAAAGAAGGAGTGGAAAGAATAAAGGAAATTATAGACTGGGGCGCTCAATTTGATAAGGATAATGAAGGAGAATATGCATTAGGCAAAGAAGGCGGCCACAGCGAGTTTCAGAATATTGCATCATAAAGATGTTACCGGAAAGGAAATGGAAAGAACGTTATTAAAAGCTATTGCTATAAAACCCAACATAACATTGATCAATCATTGCTTTGTTATTGATATTATTACTCAACATCATCTTGGTTTTTTAGTCACCAAATCTACTCCTGATATTGAATGTTATGGTGTGTATGTACTAAATATGAATACGAATAATATTGAAAAAATTATTTCAAAAGTTACTTTGCTTGCAACAGGCGGTAATGGCCAGGTATATCGCACAACAACCAATCCATCCATTGCTACAGGTGATGGCGTTGCGATGATGTATCGTGCAAAGGGCAGGATTGAAAATATGGAGTTTATACAATTTCATCCAACAGCTTTATATGAAGCCGGGGTTAGTGGCCAGGCATTTTTAATAACTGAAGCTGTACGTGGTGATGGTGGAATTTTAAGAAATAATAATGGTGAAGCTTTTATGGAAACGTATGATGAAAGGAAAGATCTTGCTCCACGGGATATTGTTGCAAGAGCAATAGATAATGAAATGAAAATAAATGGAACAGAACATGTTTTTTTAGATTGCACGACATATGGACATGGAAAAATTTATCCATCATTTTCCAAACATTTATGAAAAAATGTTTTTCAATCGGAATTGATGTTGCAAACAATAGATTCCTGTTGCGCCTGCGGCCCATTATAGTTGCGGTGGCATTAAAACAGATGAATGGGGAAGGTCATCAGTAAAAAATCTATATGCTATGTGGGGAGTGCGCCAGCACAGGGCTTCATGGTGCTAACAGGCTTGCAAGTAATTCACTTTTAGAAGCAATGGTATTTGCTCACAGGTGCTATATAGATTCACTTCAAAAAATAAATGAGCTTGATTTTAACGAAGACATTCCTGATTGGAATGCGAGAGGTACCACGGCTCCTAAAGAAATGATTTTAATAACACAAAGCCTTAAAGAACTGCAGCTGCTTATGAGGGATTATGTAGGAATAGTGCGTACAAATGTCCGGCTTCAAAGGGCAATGAAGCGGCTTGATCTTTTACATGAAGAAACAGAGCAACTTTATGAAACAACTTATGTATCTCCGCAGCTTTGTGAATTACGAAACCTTATTACCGTGGGCTATCTGATAGTAAAAGAAGCACAACTTCGTCACGAGAGCCGAGGCTTGCATTATAATACAGATTATCCTTTCAAAAATGAAATTGTGCAGAACATAATCTTATAAACGTATGTAGGATAACTGTTATGCTATAGATGTAACCAGTATTCATTTTGTCTTTTTTCCGCTCAAAAGAAATAGTAAATGAGTCACGCGTGTAATTCAAAGGCTCTGCAATGCAGAGCCTTTGAATTAATTAATTAAATAAAAATTATTTTGCTGTATCCTTTTTGTCTTTATTCTTACCCAAAATATATCCGGCACCTGCACCTAGCAAGCCGCCAATAATAGCTCCTTTACCTTTTTTATGACTTAGGATAGCACCACCTACAGCGCCTGAAGCACCCCCGATGATAGCATCTTTAGCGCCATGGCTCATGCCTTTCTTTTCCGGAGTGGCCGTTGGTGTTTCTGTAACAGGAGTAGTGGATGTAGCTGCGGGAGATGTAGAAGTGGTTGCAGGTGCTGTTGTAGCTGAATTAGTTGAAGAACTATTTGTAGTCGATTCGGTACTGGTTTCAGGTGTTGTATTACTATATGTTTTATGAACAGTTCTTTCTTTATGTACTTCCGTTTTTGCAGGCGCGGCAACGGCCGTATTGCTACCAGTTGCTGTATCTGTAGCAACGCTATTTTGATATTGAGCAGAATCTGCTACTACAGCTTTTGTAGTTTCCACATCCGATTTTGAATCGCTATTGCAGGCTGCAAATAAAGAAGCCGCTGCAAATACTAACAATATTTTTTTCATAATTAAATTTTTGTGTGACAACCTAAAGAGAATATTATGCCATAATTGAAGGTCCGATTAAATTGTTAAGATGCCTATTTGCTTCGAATCACACTATATACCATTTTCTATCATCATCAACGCTATAAGATAAGCCGTTGCTCATGATGTGAACCGTTTTGCCCGATGCAGGATCGACATAATTCTTCTGTTCATATACCCTGACACCATTGTTTTCTCTTGTGAGATATACTATCAGCGCATTTATAGTTAGTGGTACTTCATGCAACCACTGCTCCTCTATTTCTTTTACGAATGCCTGGCTCATTTTTTTAAATATAAAATATAAAAATCATGCCCGTTTATATTTCGTTCGTTTATAACAATTAAGAAATAAGACATCATACCAAAGGAATTTTCCATTTATACATTTAATTTCTCCGCTTATGTAAACAAAAATAATCAATCGCTTTCCTTATTATTTTTGTACCCAACTTCACATCTGCTTCAGCTTCATACAAGGACCGAGGTGTTATTATACTCTTTATCAATTCAAATTATTACAATGAAAAAATTATTAATGGTAATTTTTACCACAATACTGTTGACAGGTTCGTCATGCAGCAATAATTCTGGGAATGTCAGTCTTACCTATTCCGAAAATGAGACTTACTATTTTATGGAAGCTCATTTTGACAAAAAGCAAAATAGGAATGTGGAAGAATACATGAACGAAGAGGTAGGCAAAAGAAGTAACATGTCATTTACCAATACCCGCATAGACGCTACTGTTACACTTGATGATCATACAATATTTTACATAAAGAAAACGCCTCTTCTGAGATAAAGCTTGATAAAAATAAAAATTCACCTGAAGGTTATCATGAAATAAAATCCATGTGCGAGGGCCTGAAAAGGGTATTGAAAAACTAGGTGACGTTGTATTCTAAGCTTTAATGCACATATTTCTTTAAAAATTCCTCAATTATATCAAACGAATTGGAGAGTGTAGCACCATGCCAGCCATGTCCGGCGTTATCATACCAAACGAGGCGCGAAGGAACACCCGCTTGCTGTAATTTTTTATAAAGTAATTCCGATTGTGATGTATCTACAGTGTGATCCTCCTTTCCATGAAATATCAGTGTTGGCGGAGATTGGGAGTTAATAAAGGTTACCGGGCTGGAATTGCTATACGCTCCCTTATTAGCAGTGGGCGTAGTGCCCGTAATCATTTGCAATAGGTACGGTATCATGGGATGCCAGGGATGATTATACATAGCAATTAAATCAGCAGGGCCAAAGAAATCAATTACAGCGGCCATATGCGGAGAAGTGTATTTATAGGATTGTAACAGTGCAAGATGCGCCCCTGCTGAAGCCCCCAGCATTACCAGTTTATCTTTATTTATTTCATACTCATTCGCATGGGCAGTTATAAAATTTACAGCAGCCTTAATATCATTTTCCTGTGCAGGAAAAATGGTAGATGAATTTACCAGCCTGTACTCGACATTAAATATTGCGTATTCCGGCATGCGCCTTTTAAAACTATCAATGTAGGATGCAAAACTGCTGCGACTTCCACTATTCCATCCGCCGCCATGAACCAAAATAAGAGATTTAGTGGCCGAAACGCTTCTGCCTTTTGGAAGATAAGCATCTAACCGCTGTGCATCATCTGGGCCATAAGAAATATTCATCATTGTTTCAGCAACAGGATTCACATGGGGCGCTTCAATAGCGCCTATATTTATAAAAGAGAGTGACATAAAAATTAATAGGGGAATGATCTTCATTAATAAAAATCTAACTGCTCAATTGCTATGCCCGCAAGCGTTAAAGATCATATAAGATGCTATTATAATTATAGAATATTTTGAAGAATGGCATACTGCAATAGCATAATAGTTTTGGCATCTTTTATTTCTCCATTTTGTATCATTTGCATTGCTTCATCTATAGGTACTTCCAGTACATCTATATTTTCCTCTTCGCCTTTAGCGCCGCCGCCCTCATTTACCTTCATAGTGGCATTATAAGGAGCTATAAAAAAATATATCAGTTCGGTGACGGACCCCGGTGACATGTAAGCTTGCATTACCTGTTGAACATCAAATATTTTATAACCTGTTTCTTCGAGTGCCTCTCTTCGTGCGCAAGCTGCAGGGCTGTCACCTTCCATTTTGCCTGCACAACACTCAATTAAAAAACCAGAAGCATCTCCATTAATATAGGCAGGCAGGCGAAACTGTTTATTAAGTATTACTGTTCTGTTTTCCCGGTTATAAAGCAACACTGCAGCTGCATTGCCCCGATCATATATGTCACGGGTTTGCTCCCGGTGGCTTCCATCAGGTTTGTCGTATTCATAACTTATTTTCGAAAGAGTGAATTTGTCCTTATAAAGTGTCTTATTACCGGTAATTTTTATATTGCTTATCATGACTATTTTCATTATAAAACTATGCCGGATTTCAGGAGGCGTATAATGTAATATTCATCTTTTTCTTCTTTTTTTAAAATCATTATAATCGAGGTAATAAATCACCTTTACGGAAAGATTATTATTTTGTGGACCTGATACTGTTCTTTCAAAATTTTTAAGGTATATATAATTCGTGTTATCATCTTCATATATTCCCTGTTGCTTCCATGCTATATTTAAAAAACTGCCTGGCATAAATTCCAGTGTATATACAGCATCTATATTAAAATAATTAACGCTGGTATTATTCATTGCTACATCATTATGAACAGTAGGTATAAGATTGCCATTAGTTTGAAGATCGTATAACTGTTTTACATTTACCCGGCTCCAGTAATGCCTTACCCTGAATGTAATACCTGATTTGTCGTTGAAATTATATTTGAATAAAACAATATTTTCAATCGTTTTGAGATCCCTTCGGGAAAAAATAACACCAGTAACAATGTTATTTTCCAGATATTGGCTGTAATAACCTGCATCGTTGATAGTAGGATTGTAATTTAAATTATGAGTTATAGAAAATTTATCACTGAATCTATAGCGATGTTGAAGCGTGAGCATATAATTAGGGCTGTTAAATAAACTGCGTTGCGCAAAGAAAAAGCTTACATCAGCATAATATTTTTTGGCTGCATTTGTTACAATCTCAGGATTTATTTGCATCCTCGTCGGCGATCTAAAAGAATAGCCTAATGTGCGCGGTTCATAAAAATCATTTCCATGAGGCACATAACCAAGATACATGAAAACCGTCCAGAGATTCTTGAGCTGCACATTAGCATTTACGTTACTTGTGAACACCTGGAAATTGCTGGCAATAAACTGACCTGGGAATTTATTATATAACAAACTATAATAGCCATTAAAATTTACTCTTGCAGTGTTATACCATTTGCTGGACTTTTGCCAGAAATATCCTGCATATAAGTAATGATCTAAAAAATTATTATTAAGTAAAATGCCCAGGTCATTGATGTTGTATTTCATATCCGCCGCATCTTCCTTTATATTAAAAGTAAAATTTCCACTGCTTTTGCCAAAGCTTACAGTCCTTGCCTGGCCCACCGAATCTTGTAAATGAGGACCGTACAACTGGCTTACAGCCAACTTTGCATTCAGGTTATAAGTGTTTTTTTTATTATTAAGATCAAGAAGGCCAGCCGTAACATTTGCATTATAATAACCGCTATTTCGGGTAACATTGGTATTAATAAAAGTGACTGCAGAATTGTTTTTCAGCGTTTGATCCAAAACAAATATGTTGTAGTTGGTAAGCGGATTAGTTTTAATGTCCCTTTTATTTCCTATGGAATCTTCTACCTCGGCAAACATAGGCTCGGTAATAGCATTGAAAAAACCGATACCAAGCCCTTTGGAAGTTCTGCCGGTTATTTTGGTACCATTAATAAGCTTTGATTCAAGCGGATTTTTCAAAAAATGCTCATTGCTATGCAGGTGATTTGCATCGTTTGCAGTGTCCTGCACATTATAATAATCGAGAGGCAAACCGCCTATTCTTCTTGAGTAAAAAAGATTGCCCTTACTAAACAGGTCAGTGCCTTCTATAAAAAAGGGCCGGTTCTCATTATATTTTACTTCAAAAGGTGTAAGATTGAGCACCTGGTTATCACTTTGCACCTGCCCAAAGTCAGGTACCAATGTCATGTCAAGTGTGAAGCCATCTGAAATACCATATTTCACATCCATTCCTCCATCTAACGATGAGGTAGTGTTTTGCACGCCGGGTGTATTATACGGATAATGATTAAGGTAAGCGGATAAGTACGGCGATAAAGACAAGCGTAAGGGCGCTCTTATATTTTCTATACCAGTCCATTCACCTTCCTGGTTGATGAAGCCATTCACTTTTTGATCAACGGGATTCCACATATACTGCTGCCCGGTTTTATTGCGACGCCTTGTAATATTCAATCCCCATGTCTGGATTTCTTTTTTGGAAAAGCGCAAAGCTGAATAGGGTATGCGCATTTCAAAACTCCATCCATTGTTATGCACCTTTGCAGCACTATTCCATACAGCATTCCAGGAGGGATCTTCACCAAGTGTTTGCGAGTTAGAGTATTTGGCATCAAATTGTTCACCATAAGGCGTTACATAAAAACCTACTCCATTGATTTTATCATTATACGTATCAAATATTACACCTACAAAATCATTCACGCCCACTACGTCCCTTCCAACCAGTTCCTTTGATACGCTATCTCTGGAACGCTCATAACAATAACCGCCGATATACACTGCGGTATTATCGTATAAAATGTACACGATAGTCTTAGTCTCCGGGTTTTCAGGTTTATTAAAAGCAGGCCTGAATTCAGTGAATCCTTCTGCAGGTATAGCTGACTTCCATGCCTGCTCGTCAAGATTTCCATCTATCTTGAAAGATGCATTTGTTCTTTGTGCATGAAGTTGCTTTATTATTTTCTGTGCCTGCACATAGGAAGAAAATGCGATAATAAGCATTAATAAACAGCAGCGTAGCATGGATTATATTTTCATAGAGTAAACGTAGTTTATAAACGCCCGAAACAATTGCCGCCTGTGTAAATGCTGTTTGTTTATATTTTCTTTAACAATCGTGATTTTATTCCATTCTTAAATTTTCTGCAGGATTTGCCAACGCAGCCTTTGTCGAGTGATAGGTAACAGTTAAGATGGCTGTTAGAATTATCACCAAAGCGGAGATGATGAATGGAGTAACAGACAGACCGGCACTATAAGAAAATATCTTTAACCAGCTATTCATAAAATACCAGGCAACTGGAAAAGCGATCAAAGCTGCAATTAAAGCCAGCCAAAGATAATTCCGGATGATC
Source organism: uncultured Chitinophagaceae bacterium (assembly GCA_963823975.1). GTDB lineage: Bacteria > Bacteroidota > Bacteroidia > Chitinophagales > Chitinophagaceae > Ginsengibacter. The sequence continues at coordinate 332,259 of CAWGNP010000003.1, forward strand.
ATGCCCACTATTTGCGGAATAGTAGCACCCATCACCCGGCGTATACTTATTTCCTTCTGCCTTTGCTGTGTGGTGAAGGCTGTAAGGCCAAGCAATCCCAGGCAGGTAATAAGAATAGTAAGTATTGAAAAAGCAGCAAAGATCTTTCCTCGTTTCTGGTCGGCAGCATATTGCGAATTAAAATCATCATCTAAAAACTTATATTCAAAAGGTAAGTTCGGAAAGTACTTTTTCCAGGTGTTTTCCAGTCGTACAAGAGTTGCTTTAATATTAGCAGTGTTCATTTTAAGCTGGATGATATTACTGTTAGGATTATAAAAAAGCAGCAGAGGAGCTATAGGGTTATATAGAGATTTCTGGTTAAAATCTTTTACCACTCCTATTACTTCCAGGTAACGATTGGAGGTATCACCCGCAAATTTCACCTGCTTGCCTATTGGCTCCGTCCATCCGAAATGCTTTACCAATGCTTCATTTACTAAAATGCTATGCAGCGTATCCGGAGGGTTTTCGAAATTGCGGCCCTTTACTATGGGAATACTTAGTGCGGGCAAAAAATTCTCATCGATGCCGTAACATTCAATTCCTTTATCTACATAACCGGTGTTGGTTTGCACATGAAAAAGGTTCAGGTTTAAATTAGGACTACCGGGATAAGAATTTCCTGTTCCTACCGTTTTAATGCCGGGCAAGCCGCGGAAATCATTATCCATAGCGTTTATTTTACCACGCTCATCCTGGCCGGTGTTGATGGTTACCGTCAGCACCTGTTTTTTATCAAAGCCGACATCTTTTTTTTGCAGAAAGGATAACTGTGCATATACAACCCAGGTGCAGATAAGCATGATCATAGATATAGCAAACTGCAGCACTACCAATGTACGCCTTAGGTTCACATTTCCTGATGCTTTTGAAAGCGCTCCCTTCAATATGCTTACCGGCTGAAAAGATGAAAGATATAATGCCGGATAACTGCCACCTGCAAAGCCTGTAAATAAACCAATGCCCAGTAACAACATAAGGTTTGAAGGCTGAAATACCGTGCTCAGTGTGAATGATTTGCCAGATAAAGAATTAAAGCTGTGTAATAATATAACAACCATTATCACACTCAGTAATACCGATATTAAAGCTGTAAAAACAGATTCGCTTAAAAACTGTGCAATCAGTTGTTTCCTGGTAGAACCTGTTACTTTCCGAATGCCAATTTCCTTTGCCCTGCGAGCGGATCTTGCGGTAGTAAGATTCATGTAATTGATAGAAGCAATGAGCATCATAAAAAAAGCAACTGCAGAAAATATCCAGATGTAAGACATGCTGCCCAACTCTTCCGGCTCCAGTTCCAGCTTAGAATGAAGATGGATATCCGTTATCGGCTGTACCCCATAATGAATCTTTACATTGGCAGCAGCAAAGATTCGTGCCATATACTTATCATACATGGGTACCAATTTCTTATTGAATGCATCCACGCTGGCGCCTGGCTTCAGCAATACATAAGTAAAGTTGTTGAAACTGCCCCAGTTATTACCACCATCCATTCCTTTCGGTAGTGACGACCATGAAATAAGCATGTTGTACCACAAGTGAGTATTGTGAGGTATATCCTCAATAACAGCAGTTACCTTGTATACATCATAAACAGTACGCAGTATCTTACCTGCTGCAGGCGTGTTTTTTCCAAAATACTTTTCAGCAGTGGATCTTGTAATCACAATGCTGTTCGGTTCGTTCAGTGCATGGGCGGCATTCCCTTCTATAAATTTGTAGGTAAATATGTTGAATATTGTGCTATCTGCATAGTACACTTTTGTTTCATAAAAATTATTCTCTCCATTTTTGAACAATGTTCTCTCCCTGCCCATAAATCTTGCAGCATCTTCCACTTCCGGGAAATCTTTTTTTAAGGTAGCGGCGAGAGGTGCCTGTGTTACCGTAATATCAGTATTTTTATCTCTTTCCTGTATGTAGGAAACGATTCGGTAGATCCGGTCCGCCTTATTATTAAACCTGTCATAACCCAACTCATCTTTTATATAAAAAATAAGAAACAGGCTGAACGTAATGCCTATTGTCAGCCCTATAATATTAAGCAGGCTGTACCATACATCTTTTCTGAAGTTGCGTAAAGCAATTTTGAACAGGCTTTTAATCATAACAGATATTTTAAATTAATTGTAAGCAGAGTCAGGAACTAATCAAACACAAGTGAAACGATAGATGTCATTTTTAGTTACCCCAATTACGACATTTTTCGTATATTTTCTGCCTACTAATTTAATGCACTATTTATGTGTGCGGAAGTGCTTATTTGATAAACGGTTCGTTTTGCTGAACAGCGATAATTATTTGGGAATGCATTGTGGGTTCTATCGCTCGTATTGGCCTACAGAGAATAGTGATGGATTGCTTCAAAAAACCTGTTTAATGTTTGACGTAATAAAGATAAATTAATTAACTTTCTGGCTTTGCACCAGGTAAGTTTACTTCATCAATATTCTATAGTTACTGTTGATATACCGTCAGCATTTTAAATAAATGAGCCCCTGTAGAAACAAGGGCTCCACTATGAGAAAGAAGGCCTTTAGGAATAAAGGCCTCTTCTATCATATAAACTTAATTACAATAAATGTTATTATTTTGATAAATACATGAGCGGTAATATTTCGAGGTGCCGCATTGTATTTTTCATTACCTTATTTATTCATCAAATTAATATTCCTTAAGCTTCCTATTAAAACATACGCATTATTAAAACATACGCATTTCAAAAATGCATCCTGTTCATTTTTAAGTACATTTATCAAATGATGTAAGCTTTATGAGAAAACTTTTTTATACAGGCCTTGGCGGACTGCTGTTGTTTGAAATATTAAATGTTTATTTCATAATGCCCATGCCCGGCAGCCAGCAAATGCACAGCATTGATGTAGCCTATTTCCTTTATACCTGGCGCTGGGTAGTTCGCATAGTATTCCTTGCCGTTTTCCTCTACGGTGTGTTCAGGGCATCCTGGAAGCGCACATGGTTGCCGGCCGTATCAGTTCTTATTGTCGGAGTAGCGGTGTACTTCCTCAACTTTCGCATGGCTGCCGATCATATGTTTCACCAGCCCGAAAGATTAATCCTCGCCAATGCAGCTTCAAATAAAGTAGATACCGGGCGGTTAGTAATAGGCGTAACCATGAACGGCAGCGCCAAAGCCTATCCGATTCAATTCATGGGCTACCACCACCAGGTGCAGGATACCATGGGCAGAACACCCTTGCTTATTACGTATTGCACAGTGTGCAGAACAGGGCGGGTTTTTGAGCCATTGGTAAGGGGGAAACATCAAAGGTTCCGGCTCGTTGGAATGGATCATTTTAATGCCATGCTGGAGGACGTCGCTACCAAAAGCTGGTGGAGACAGGCAACCGGGCGAAGCCATCGCAGGCAAACTCAAAGGAGAACGATTACCGGAAGTGCTTAGCACGCAAACATCTCTTGGGCAGTGGCTCAAGCTGTATCCCCAATCGCTGGTAATGCAGGCGGACCCTTCATTTGTTGATTCCTATGACAGTACATTTGATTATGAAAATGGTAAAAGCAAAAGCAGTTTGACAGGAACTGATAGCTTATCCGGGAAAAAGAAATCATGGGTGGTGGGTGTAAGTGCAGGAAACCACGCAAAAGCTTACGACTGGAATCTCCTGAAAGCTAAAAGGATCATCAATGACACCATTGATACTATTCCCGTAGCGGTAGTGCTGGCAAGTGATAACAAAAGCTTCTTTGCTTTCGAACGACGTGCAGCCAATGCCCCATTGGCCATACATAATGATACCTTACTGCTGGGCGGGCTTACTTACCGGATAGACGGCAAGGGTATTAATACGCAAGCTGCTCTGAAAAGGCTACCCGCCTCGCAGGAGTTCTGGCATAGCTGGCTTGCATTCAACCCGGGCACTTTACATTAATTGTTTATATAAATCCATTTTGGTACAAGGTCGAGCGGTTAATGGTCGGTTATCAATACTTAATTTGTATTACTAATACATAAAAATTTACATCCCGAAACCTTATTTGCAAATACTACCGTAATAATCATCGGCAACAAAAATTACCGACTATTCAGGTGTCGTATATTGCATTGAAGATTTATTCAATACTAAAAACCAGCAAAATGAACCCTATCATGCGATTGCTTTTTGCGGCAGCTATATGCTGCCCTGTTTCATGCTACAGTCAGCAATCCACGCCAATCATAAGAACAGATGCGGGACCGGTTACAGGGCTCACCAGCAGCGATGGAAGCCTTTATATATTTAAGGGAATTCCTTTTGCTGCAGCGCCAGTTGGCAAGTTAAGATGGAAAGCCCCTCAGCCTGTATCTCCCTGGAAAGATGTTCGCAGGTGTGATACATTTAGTGCAAGCCCTATGCAAGCCGCCCCCATGCCTTTTAGCATGTGGAGTGAAGAATTTTTAATAAGAAAAGAACCAATAAGCGAAGATTGCCTATACCTGAACGTGTGGACAAGCGCTTTAGGCTCCGGCAAAAAGCTGCCTGTGCTGGTGTGGATATATGGCGGCGGCTTTATGAGTGGCGGCTCCAATGTGCCCATCTATGATGGTGAAGCCATGGCCAGGAAGGGAATTGTTTTTGTGAGCTTTAATTACCGCGTAGGCATCTTTGGCTTTTTTGCGCATCCTGATTTAACTAAAGAATCCAGCTACCATGCCTCAGGCAATTATGGCATTATGGATCAGATTGCTGCATTGCAATGGGTGCAAAAAAATATCACAGCCTTTGGCGGTGATCCAAATAACGTAACCATTGCCGGGCAATCCGCCGGTTCCATGAGCGTGAATTGCCTGGTGGCTTCACCTCTTGCCAGGGGCTTGTTCATTAAAGCCATTGCCGAGAGCGGCGCCAGCTTCACTAATAACAACCCCACTCTGCAGCAGGCGGAAGTGGATGGTATCAGAACAGTACAGCAGCTTCATGTGGCTTCTATTGATGAGCTCAGAAACCAGCCTGCTGAAGAACTGATGAAGGTGACGCAGGGCTTTCACTCGCCCGTTATCGATGGCTATGTGCTCCCACACTCCATTGCCACCATTTTTGCATCCGGTAAAGAGAATAAGATAACCTTACTCACCGGCTGGAATGAGAATGAGGGCCTGCTCTTTGGGCCTGTGAAAGATGCTGCTGCTTTTGCAAAAGATGCGGACACTTACGGCAGTGATGCCAAAATCTTTTTAACGTATTATCCCGCCACCAATGATTCCGTGGCCGGCGTTTCCCAACAAAATCTTTCGCGGGATGTGATATTCGGCGTGCAGAACTACACGTGGGCAAATATAGCCAGTACACAGGGCAGCAAGGTATATGTGTACCGCTTTACCAGGAAGGTGCCGGGAATCGGACAATATGCAAAATATGGCGCATTCCATACCGGTGAAGTGCCATATGCTTATGACAACTTACGGTTTGTAAATCGCCCGTGGCAGCAGGTTGATCACACCCTCTCCGCAGTGATGAGCAGTTACTGGGCAAATTTCATAAAGACCGGAAACCCCAATGGCGACCACCTGCCTGAATGGAAGTCCTATGATACAAATAATAAAGAAGTGATGGTGCTGGGCAACACACAGCAATCAGAGCGGATGCAGGATTACCCGCAACTTGATTTTTTGTATAACAGGATGAAAAGCCGGTGATATGCTTGCAGATTAGTGACTACAAATAAAAAAGGCCGCATAAAAATACGGCCCGATCCAAATATCCTGAGAATAAGAAACATGTTGATAGAATACAGTAATTCCCAAACAATATGACGGCAGCGGATAGTTCCAGCCAACACCGAAAGGTTTTGCTCCTTGTAGTTTCACTGTTTCTGCAACAAATGTAGCAACAGCTTATTGTGGTGGCAGTAACAAGTTATTCATAGGATGTGGATAACTGAAAATGAGTTCATGATACTGCTTATCCTTATATATGGCATACGCGACACTTGCACATTCTACTGAATCTCTTGATTTCCAACCTTGAGTCTTCGCCTTTTGTAATTGTAGTTGCCTCAAAGCGGACCCCTACCAATGTGACGGCTGATTGGACTGACGATAGTACCGGGAGAGCAAACTGTTTAAGCTATATGTGAAAAAATAAATAATTCACTACGCCTACAGCAATCAAATATTTATTTATTTTTATTAATAATCAGGCTTTTCATATTTATCAATCATCAGCTAATAAGGAAATTATGAATTTATTTTCTACCCCAAAGAAATCATTATTCACAACATTGCTGCTACGCTCTCATTTTGTATGGTTGCTTTCAGCGGTCATACACAATGTATTTATTTTGAAAAATTATCTGCCGGTCCTCAGGCCGATCATTGTCTTGGAATCGCAAAAAACGGCACACTGTGGGGATGGGGAGACAACCAATTTGGCCAGGTAGGTAATAATTTATTAATTAACGCAGAAGAACCTATACAAATAAGCGCAGCAACCGGTTGGAAAGAAGTGGCTGCCGGCACCGGTCATTCGCTGGCAATTGACGCAAACGGCAAACTCTGGGGATGGGGAAACGATGGAGAGGGACAATTAGGCGACGGTGCGGCGGTAGGTATTGCCCGCAACGTGCTTACACCCGAACACATAACTAGTGCCAATAGCATCTGGAAGGCAGTAGCTGCAGCCGGAAGTCATTCAAATGGGCGTCACTGTGGATGGTAAATTATGGATATGGGGATATGGAACATTTCTCTGATGCTGGTGGCACTGTTCCTAATACTCCCCGTCAGGTAGGGTCGGATACAGACTGGACAATGGTCACAACAGGCAGTACGCATTTTATTGCTGTTAAAAAAGATAGTACACTCTGGGGCTGGGGAAGAAATGGTGAGGGAGAAGCAGGCGACAGCTCTACTATAGGTAACGACTTCACACCGCCCGTGGAGATAGATTCTAATCACAATTGGATAGCGGTTGTGGCAGGCGCCAATCACACGATAGCTTTACAAAAGGACAGCAGCTTATGGTCATGGGGTGAGAACACTTTTGGCCAGTTAGGCAACGGCACTACCAGTAACGGACTCAAAGGGCCAAAACAAGTGGGCACGCAAAAATATATTTCGATAGGCGCAGGTAACGCCTTTTCAGTGGCTTTAAGTAGGACAGTCTACGATGGGTGTGGGGCACTGACGTTACAGGACAGTTTGGTAACGATACAGGCGGAACAGGCGGCACGCATCAGTCGTTGATTCCTGAGCTTAGTGATTCGTCCGTGCATTGGGCGAAAGTGTATGGTTCGTCCAATAATTCTTACAATCTATCAGTTGATGGCACAGCATGGTCAGCGGGCGGTAATGATTTTGGAGAGTTAGGTGACGGCATCAATATAGAAAGCAATGTATTAATAAAGGTGGGCACTCCAGTCATTTATCCTGCACTGGCAACCGGAGGCAGCAGCGATGTTGAATACCAGCGGGGATATTCTTACTACGCGACAAACTGCAATAACCTGATAACAGAGATATTTAAAACGGGGGGCAATCCCATTCATGCAAACACTACCGCCCGGGTGTGGGTGGACGGGACGGTGAAAGCGGACGGCAATAGTAAGCCGTATGTGCAGCGACATTACGAAATAATGCCAGCCAGCCTTGATACAACAGCAACAGGAACAGTACGCCTGTATTTTACGCAGAATGAGTTTACGGCTTATAATGCATATCCTGCTGTGGTGAATGGCACTTACCCGAAGTTGCCTATAGATTCCAATGATGCCGCCGGATATAAAAGCAACCTGCACATAAATCTCATAAAACACATAAGCAGCAATGGCAGCGGTGACTTGTCATCTTACCCGGGCACAAGAACGCTTATTATTCCTGCAAGCGTAACATGGACAAATGGAAGATGGCAGGTAAATTTTACTACTACAGGCTTCGGCGGATATTTTATTACTACGGGTGCAGCTGTGCTACCTATAACATGGCTCACGCTAAATGCCGTGTTGAATAACAGTAAACAGCCACAGATAAGCTGGAAAGTACAGGAAGAAAATGCGGCAAGCTATGGTATTGAAGAAAGCAAGGATGGAAATGCATTCAGTTTGCTGACAACTGTTGCAAGCCAAGGTGATGGAATGAACAGCTATAAATATACAGAGAGCAAAGCACTAAGCGGTGTAGCGTTTTACCGAATCAAACAGGTGGATAAAGATGGAAGGATTAGTTACAGCGCAGTTATATCCTTAAATGAAATGGCCGGTACACCTGCTTTATCACTATTCCCTAACCCTGCCGAAAATCACTTTTTTATAAACGGACTTAGCCGTACATGCATTTACCACATTGCGATAACGGATCTGGCCGGACAGGTGATATTAAAAAGGGAATTAAAGGGAAGCGACAACGAAATACGCACCAATACATTTGCTAAAGGTGTTTACCAGATAAAAATAATGACAGATACCGGTTTTACTACGTTGCAGTTTATAAAGGAGTAAGCTATAATGATATACAATTGGTTCATAGAAGAAAGATAAGTCTGTAGATGTATACTGCAAGGCTATCAGATAGCGGAACTGGCAGTAGAAGAATATGTCGAAGTTGCCAACATTCGCCGGTTGGGGCAATAATTGCTTACATACGACAAACGATGACGCTTGGCCGATAATCGGACTGAGAGGTAATAACATTCTTCCTACTTTAATTTTACATACATAAAAAGCTGTAAACTCTATCTGAAATTCCTTGCCTCCGGAAACACTTTCTCCTGCGCTATTTCTCTTACCTGGCACCTTTTGTTTTGAGCATGTGAAGGTATGGAGGTCTCGTCAGGCCTCGCCAAGGTTAATACAGGAACATTTTCAATTGGTATTGGTGTAAGATGACGTAATAATTTGGAAAAATCATAACAGCGTTTCACTATTACGTGGATTACCTTCTCTTCAATCTGCAGCTTGCCTTCTACCATTATCAGGCGGGATTGCAAAATTTCCTTTCTAAATGTTTCAAACAAGTTTGCAAAGATTACTACATTGGCAAAGCCCGTTTCATCTTCTATCGTCATAAAGCAGATTCCGCCTGCTGTGCCTGGTCTTTGCCTTACCAGCACCAGTCCAGCTACTTTTACAAAGGCCCCATCTTTTACAAACGCCAATTGATTTGTTGCTGTGATATTAAGCTTATCAAGCTTTTCTCTTATGAAACTTACAGGATGGGCTTTTAAAGAAAGTGATGTAGCAGCATAATCGTGTACTACATGCTCACATGTAGTCATTACAGGTAAGTGTATATTTTCCTTTGCAACATCTGCTCCCTGCTGCCCTGCAAACATTGCCGGGGGAGTATCCTTTACAGATACTTCCCATAAAGCCTGCCTTCTGTCAAGCCCAATGGACCTGAAAGCATCTGCATCAGCTAGTTTTTCCAAAGCAGCTTCCGGTAACCCTATGTTACGCAATTCACTTATACTCTTGTAATTTTCCTTTCTATGCTTATCAAAAGCAAATCCATATCATCTTTACGTAAACCTTTTACCTGCCTGAAACCCAAGGCGAAGCGCACAATACTTACCTGCTTTTTCTTCCAGCCTGTTATCCCACCCTGAATAATTAATATCCACAGGCCTTACTTCTACATCGTGCTTTCTTGCATCAATAACAATTTGAGCAGGCTGGTAAAATCCCATAGGCATACTATTGAGCAAGCCACAGGCAAATACATCAGGATAATAACATTTTATCCATGAGGATACATATACCAGCAATGCAAAGCTTGCTGCATGGCTTTCAGGAAATCCATAGCTGCCAAAGCCTTCCAGTTGTTTAAATACGCGCTCTGCATATTCCATCACGATAGCCGTTTTTCAGCATCCCATTAATAAGTTTTTCTTCAAAGGCTGCTACCAGTCCTTTAGCTTTAAAGGTTGCCATGCTGCGGCGCAGTTCATCTGCTTCCGCCGGTGTGAATCCTGCTGCTACTATAGCTATTTTCATCGCCTGTTCCTGGAACAAGGGAACACCCAGCGTTCGCCTTAATATTTCTTCCAATTCTTTCGATGGATATTCGACATCCTCTTCTTCATTGCGCCTGCGCAGGTAAGGATGTACCATATCTCCCTGTATAGGCCCCGGCCTTACAATGGCCACTTCAATTACCAGGTCATAAAAACATCGTGGCTTGAGCCTTGGCAGCATGACTTTGCTGCGCACGGCTCTCTATCTGGAAAACACCTATGGTATCCGCATTGCATATCATATCATATACAGCTATATCATCCTGCGGAATGTTCGCCAGTGTAAGATCAAGGCCATAATGTTCTTTTGCTATGTCAAAGCATTTTCGTATACAGGTGAGCATGCCCAATGCCAGCACATCTATTTTCATAAAGCCCAGTGCATCAATATCATCCTTATTCCATTCAATACAGGTTCGGTCTTCCATTCGTGCATTCAGTATCGGGCACAGGTCAGATAGCTTGCCCTGGGTAATAACAAAGCCCCCTGTATGTTGCCCAAGCTGCCGCGGAAAACCCATAAACTCTTTGGTAAGCTGCAGTACCTTGCGCAGGTGCTGGTCATCATGGATTAAGCCCTTGCTCCGTTAATCGCCTTCCTTCAAACCATTCATCTGTAAACTCCCAGATGGCGCCGGATAAGCGGTTGATGGTATCCACCGATAGGCCCATAGCCTTAGCCACATCTCTTACTGCACCTTTCTGACGCTGCTGCGTTACCGTTGCTACAATGGCTGCTCTTTCCCTTCCATATTTTTGAAATATATATTGCATTACTTCTTCCCGTCGCTCATGCTCAAAATCCACATCTATATCCGGTGGTTCATTGCGTGCGGAAGAAATAAAGCGCTCAAAGAGCAGGTCAAATTTGGTAGGGTCAACCGAGGTAATGCCAAGACAATAACATACAGTAGAGTTTGCAGCAGAGCCCCGCCCCTGGCAAAGAATTTTCTGCTCCCTTGCAAAGCGCACAATATCATATACCGTAAGAAAGTAGGAAGCATAATTCATCTCCTCAATAAAGTGCAACTCATGCTTGATGGCCTTGATTGTTTGTTCAGGAACCACTTCTCCAAACCTTTCTGTAGCACCTTTCCATGCGAGTAGCGTCAATTCTTCCTGTGGGGTTCGGCCCTCAGTAGTTATCTCCGTAGGATATTCATATTTCAATTCATCCAGGGAAAACGTGCATGCTGATGCAATTTCCTGTGTGCTGGCTATTGCACCAGGATAGCGCCTGAACAGCCGCAGCATTTCATCTTCCGGCTTTAAATACCGCTCTGCATTCGGGTGCAGCAGGTAGCCAGCATTATTAATAGTACACTTTTCGCGTATGCAGGTTACGTATATCCTGCAATTGCCTTCTTTCCGGCAGGTGATAATGCACATCATTGGTAGCTACCAGTGGCACATTATATTCCACTGTAATCCGGCGTAGCTGGTATAGATACTTGCTGTCATCCCCCTGGTACTGCCGTTTCACTGCCATGTACAGGTGATCGCCCAATACATTCCGGTATTCTTCCAGTACTTTCCAGAAAGAAGCATCGATTTCAAAAACATTATTAAGCACCTCCGGTGGAATTACAATAAATTTAGTGCCTTTCGCATGTGCATACACATCAGCCTTATACAGGTGGCATTCTCCCTTCTCTGCCCGGCGGTTACCGAGGGTGAGCAGGTTGCAAAGAAGTGAGTAAGCTGCAACATCTGTAGGGTAAGCGAGCAGGCTGCATCCATCCAGCAGGTCAAGCCTGCAAGCTGCTATGATGCGTATGCCTGCCCTTTTTCCTGCTGCATAAGCACGCACTATACCTGCAAAGCTATTCCGGTCTGTTATGGCTATTTGCTCATACCCAAGCGCAGCAGCCTGCTCTACAAGCTCCTCAGGGTGAGACGCACCTCTCAGGAAGCTGAAATTGCTGGTTACCTGTAACTCCGTGTACTTCATGATTCAAAATCTTTTAAGCAAAAAAACCATGCATAAACCATTTATAGGTGCGCGCTGCATCATAATGCCCGGAGCGGAAGAGCCAGTAACGGTGTCCCTCCTCATCTTCTACTGCATAATAATCCCTGTGCTGTCCTTCACTAAGCCACCACTCCTGTTCTATACGTTCAGGCCCGTCTGCCCTTGTAATGGTATGAAGAAGCCCTTTGTACCGGAAACTCATGGGTGGATAATCGGGTATGGGTGCTGTTACTTCTATAGCCTCAGGCCTGGCTAACATGTATAAAGGCCTTGGACGGCTTACAACCCACTTTGCTTGCACAGGTTCTGTAAGGGAAGCGGACGGCTTGAAAGAGCGCTCAGGCCAATAATGCTCGTCCGGCATATAACGCTGAATATGCCCTGTGCCTGCTTTTATTTCTATCCGGTCCAGCAGTTCTGCAAGGCTATTGTCTTCCAGCCCCCGGCCACCATCCCACAGCTTTGCCTGCGCCGGCGATACTTCTTCTACTACTGGTGCTTCCAATGTGAATAGCTCTATGCCAAGCGCCGGTTCTATGGTACCTGTTTTCATTTCAAAAAGCCTGTATAAATGTATGGTGTTGTAAGAAGCCTTTACGGTGCCTATGCTTACCTGCTCCACCTTACCATCCACGCGGTAGCCTTTAAATACAGCTGTACGGATGCCCTTCCCTTCCTGCTGCAGCCTGCTACACACTGCAGTCAGCAGCCGCTTCAGGGCTATTTCTATACCTGTTGCGGTTACTATGGGCTCCATGCAGGGCAGTCTTTCATGATAAGGCGCTGGTACGTGCACGGGTTCCATTATTTCTTCTTCTAATCCCAAAGCCTGCCTGATGCGCAGCAGCAAATGTTCCCCAAACCTTCTTCGAAGGGCAGCAGCAGGCATACTTATAAAGCTTTGTATTTGGGTAAGCCCCAGCTTATGCAGTCTTTCTATAACATCGGTTTGCAACCTTAAAGCAGCAGGCGGCAGGCATTGTAATGTTTCGGGTTGCTTACCCGTTGGGATCACTTCTATGCCTTTCCCATATCGCGCCATAGCCCATGCTGCGCCTATGGTATCTGCAATAGCCATTTGCACATGATAGCCTGCTTTAGCAATCCTGTCATAAATAGCTTTGAGATATTCTCTTTCACCTCCCCAAAGGTGGCAGCATCCTGTTACATCCAGTATAAGGCCGCCAGGCAGGTCAATAGCTGCAACAGGTGAATACCGCACAAACCATTTGGCAAAGCCGGTAAGCACCCTTGCGGGTAAGGCTTCATCGTCATCTATTACAGTGAGAGAAGGCAGGATAGCTCTTGCATCTGCCACTACCATATCTGCATGCATTCCATTTTTTTCTGCAAGGGTACTCACAGCCGTTATGATCATGCGCCCATGGTCTGGAGAAGTCAATACAAAAGGCAACACTTTAAGGGTAGGCTGACGGCGGCTGTGCCAGTCCGTAGCGAGGTAACGGAACCATATAGATGCAAAGCGCTTTTCCATATCATCCCGCTTTTTTTTGCCGGTGATCAATAGCCTCCACTGCTGGTGCAGGGCGAAAGTGGCCTCCTGCAAATTCAATAGCCCAGCTTCCCGGCTTGCCGTTCCTTACCTTTTGAAGCGCAACATTCCAACGCGGGAAGCCAATGCCCGGCATCCCTTCCGGCAATACACTCTGCAGGGTGGTAACCTGCCACCTGGTAACACAGGCAGTAGCCGTAAGGCTACGGGGTCTGTGCCTTAGCATAAAGCCCGTAACACCGCTTTGCTCCACAGCAAGCTGCATGCGCCTGGAGGTAGTAAAGCTTACTTCCTGCACCTCTGCTACTACTGCTGCCAACCCTTCACATTTCAGTGCTTCCTCGGCTGCCCAAAGAATTTCCTTTTCCTTTTGCAGGTTTATGAAGATCACTTTATCCGGTGCAATACCAAAGGAAACAAGAGCAGGAGGAAAAATGGTTCTATAGGAACTCAGCCAGATGCAAACACCTCCCTTGCTCATAAGAGCCGATAGAATACCGGAAACAAAGCCGCCTGTAGCAGCAGCATCTTCCGGTGAGCCGGAGCAAAACTCATGCACAGCACCTGCAGGAAATGTGTTGTTAGGAAAAGCACCTGCTATAATGCCAAGGCCGGCATCTTCCATACCTGCGCTGTGCGGCCGTTTACAGCTTTCCAGCGAAAGAATGTCCCTTCGAAGCTGACCAATAATATCCGGCTTTGTAGCTGCCATAGCATGCAATTAATTAGCAATATTACTAATTATTTTAGTATTACAATACTAAATTATTTACTATTAGTCTTAAAAGGCAGGGTATAGGTGCTGTTACACCGGTCTTTCAGGCGTTTAGCAACTTGTTACTTTGCAATGTGCCGCAGTAAGCTTTTTCTTATAAGCTTTTAATACTTCCTTACGGTTCTTATCCGTTATTTTTAAAGCACCCGTGCATCCCTTTACATTGTCGTGGTGCTTTTCTGCCCAATGTTTCAGTTCAATAACAACCGGTAAAAGGTCAATTCCTTTTTCAGTAAGAAAGTATAAGCTGCGTCTTCCGTTGCTCGGGTCGGCCGCTTTGCGTATGAGGCCGGATGCCTCGAGCGAGAGCAACCTTGAAGCCAATATGTTGGTAGCAATATTTTCATCAGATGATTGTAGCTCCCCATAGCTGCGCTTATCCGTAAACATAAGGTCGCGCAATATAAGCAGTGACCACTTGTCGCCAATACTCTCCAGCGCCATACTGATGGCGCAGGCTGAACGGCGGCATATTTCATCCTGTTTATGGTTCATAAAAAAATACTTGCATTTTACAAGTAATGTTGTAGGTTTGCACTTGCAATTTGCAAGTAAAGATACATCCTTTCCTTTAATTCAATAAGAAAGCACTTGCTATGCAAAGGCAATATCAACAAATAAAATTAATAAAAACAAATAAACCAATATGAATCAATCGTACCCGTTGCTGTTCAGTAGCTATAAGCTTGGCAGCAACCAGCTAAGGAACAGAATTGTGATGGCACCCATGACACGCAGCCGTGCTGTTAACAATGTGCCTAACGAATTAATGGTAAAATATTACAGTGACCGTGCTGAAGCAGGCCTCATTATTACGGAAGGCACTTCGCCCTCCCCGGATGGCCTGGGCTATGCCCGCATTCCCGGTTTGTTTAACCTGGAGCAGGTGCAGGCATGGAAAAAAGTAACTGATGCTGTACATGCTAAAGGCGGAAAGATATTTGTTCAGCTAATGCACACCGGCCGCATTACCCATCCTTTAAACCTGCCCGATGAAGGCATTGTAAGAGGTGCATCTGCTATAGCTGCCGCTACTACCCAAATGTACACAGACCAGCAAGGCATGCAGCCTTTACCGGTTCCGAAAGAAATAAGCACAGCAGAAATAGCGGGAGTAATTGCCGAATATGCCCAAAGCGCTTCATACGCTATTCAAGCAGGGTTTGATGGTGTGGAATTGCACGGCGCCAATGGTTACTTACTGGATCAATTTTTAAATCCTGCATCCAATCAACGTACAGATGCCTATGGAGGCACTATCGAGAACCGCAACCGTTTTGTGCTGGAGGTAACAGCAGCCGTTGCCGGTGCCATTGGTAAGGATAAAACAGGCATCCGATTATCGCCCTTTGGTGTATTTAACGAAATGAGTGCCGATGAAAACACTGAGCAGCAATTTATACAACTTGCACAGGGCCTTAAGCAAACCGGGATAGCCTACATCCATATAGTTGATCATTCATCCATGGGCACTCCCCCCGTGCCACAAAGTGTGAAAGATGGTATGCGGGAAGCGTTTGGCAGTACCATAATTCTTTCCGGAGGTTATGACGCCGCCGGTGCAGAAGCTGACCTTGAAGCAGGAAAGGGTGAACTGGTAGCTTTTGGCAGGCCATTGCTGGCTAATCCTGATTTTATAAAGCGCATTGAGCTGCACACAGCAGTTAACCAGCCCGATTTTAATACTTTTTATACGCCCGGTAAAAAAGGGTACAATGATTATCCCGTATTGGCAGAAGAATTACAGGAAAATTAAGATAGATGGATGAAGTGAATACGGAAAATTACCTTTCTGAAAACAGGGTACATTCAAAAAGGCCTTTATTTCTAAAGGCCTTTTGTTTATTAAAAAAATAGCTTGCCGTAATACCTTTAAATTCGGGAGATAAACCTATAGCAATGTTGCGTTGCTTCTTATCTGGCAGCAGTCTTGCACCCATCTGGGCTCTTACAATAATTTTATAAGAAATAACCCGGTAACTTCTGCTTATCCGCTCAGCATTCAACTACCCTTTTTCTGAAAGTAATTTCCGCCTGGCCTCCAGTTCCCTGCGCTCGGTAATATCCCTGGCTATTTTAGAAGCACCGATGATCTCATTCTTATAATTTTTTACCGGTGATACCGTAATTGACACCTCTATGTCCCGGCCATCTTTGGTGCAGCGTACGGTTTTAAAGTGCCTTAGCCTTCCGCCGCTTTTTATCTGCTTAATGATCATCAGCTCTTCATGCAGCCTGCCGGGTGGTATTATAAGAGATATATGCCTGCCGATAGCCTCAGCGGCATGGTACCCGAAAATATTCTGTGCGCCATTGTTCCAGCTCGTTATTATTCCATTCAGGTTTTTACTGATGATGGCATCGTCGAACGATTCTATTATAGAGCTAAGCAACTCCTGCTTTTCTTCCAGCATTTTTGTTTGTGTTACATCCCGCGCTATTTTTGAGGCACCAATGATCTCTCCCTTCTTATTTTTCACCGGGGATATCGTGATAGAAGCCAGGAACGTGCTTCCATCTTTTCTTCTCCTGGCAGTTTCGAAGTGTTTTATTTTTTCACCTTGTCTAATACGGGATATTATCTGCACTTCTTCCTCCATCATATTGTGCGGTATTATAATGGAGATTTTATTGCCAATTGCTTCCAAAGCGCTGTAGCCGAATATTTCTTCTGCTGCCGGGTTCCAGCTGGTGATCGTACCATCCAGCCCCTTGCTTATAATTGCATCTTCTGAAGATGATACAATTGCAGATAAAAGAGAATTATTATCTATAATTTTCAATGGAATTGTTTATAGGTTATCAACAGGGTTATTACCTATAAACGTACGGGAGATTAGCATATTATAAAATAATTATTTAAACTGCTTGCGATTTTAGTTGCCTATATCCGGTAACAGTTATGATGCACACAAATTTAAGGCAAGCCTTATGAAAAAAGCATCAGTTAAGTTAACAGCCTTGCATCGGTAATAAACCCGCACTTCGTTCTCATAATTATCAGGTTATACTACACATCTTTTAGAAATGATTCTATAAAAAGGCATATTGCTCTCAGGAAGTCTGTATCCACAGGCCTTACATCTTTTGAATCAATATTTTTTTGCATGGCTCTGTAGTTCTTTTCCTCATCCGGTTCAAAAAAAATGCACTGCCCGTTTACCTCCACTTCAAACCGGTAAGTATACCCGGTAACTTTTAACGCCGCCGGTAACATGTATTGCTTGCCGTTATGTAATACAGGTAATTTGAATTGTTCATCCATATTACACCGTTTTTATAAAAGATGCAAAAACATGCTGCATTTAATAAGATTGGTTCTCGCCTACATTGCTGCGTGCAGGTAATTAAAGCCTTACATTGCTTCTTAGAAAAAAATAAAGATGGTGATAAGAGAGAGAATAATGATCATAGCCGCCAATACTATTATGCCCGTTTTGCGCCTGCGGCTCCGCACGGCGGTATCTCGTTCTATGTCCAGGTAAAAAGCATCAGGTGTTACCTCCACAAGCACGCCTTGCTTTAACAGGTTTTTAAAGGTACCGTTTCGCCTGATGCCATGCATATCCGGGTTAATGGCTTTATCGGCAGCCAGGGCATCTTCTTTTTTAAAGATTTTAATGTATCTTTTTCTGAGTGCTGCGGCAACAGGAGGAGCATATACTACAGGGGTCATCATAATAGCAAGGTAATATTTTAAATATAAGTATTCAGCAGGAGATAAACCTATCGTATTTTGTATTGCTTCTTATCTCGCAGCAGTCTTAAGAAAAGATTTTACCAGCGTATTGATCTTCATATTGCTGTTCCTTAACGTTGTAATAAAGTTGGATGGGTTCAGGTCCAGGTATCCTGAATACTCTTCCCACTCCCCATCTGTTAATGATTCAAAACCCATAGACCAGTCAGCAAAATTCCTTTGTTCCGTTATTCCTTCCACCATTCTTATTACACTTTTATGGCGCTGATCCAGTTGTATTTTATTATAAAGTGCATTAACAGTGACTTTATCGCCCTCGAGCACCTGTATGATGCTTCCCTCGTGGTAAAGAAGAATGCCTGTAATATTATTTTGGGTATTATTTCTCCGGCTAATAGTGAGTATTTCAGCTAAATTATGGTCAGTATACAATTCGCTGGCGGAGCTTACATAAACGAGGTAGTAGATCATCTGCGGGTGTTTATAAATTAACGCAAAATGGAACACCTTATTATGTTAGTAATATATGATCATTACAACAAGCCCTGGTATAAGCTAACAATTACTATACTCACTAAATCTTTCTCCTGGTAACAAAACAAGGGGCTTCCCACAAATAAAAAAAGACCGTCTTAAGCCGGTCTTTGATTAATTTGCCTTGCAGGGGGTTTAACTTACCGTTACCTCGCCGGTGAAAATACTGTTAGCAACAGTACGTCCATCATCGGTAATAAAGGTTAAGTATGTTTCCACTACCTGGCCGGAAAAGGTGGAGCAATTAAGGTCTGCAGTCATGTCGCTTCTGTTCCCTGCTGCAAGGAAAATTACTGACTTCAATGCAGCACAATATGCTACCATCAATGCCACATCCTTACCACTCGCCGTGCCCACATTGCTGTTATCCGTCCAGCTGAAGGTTAATACACCTCCTGCTGCCACCACTACCGAAGGCCCGAGTACATTGGGGAGGCTTCCCCTGCTTACCAGGGCCGTTGAGTAGTTAACGGTGAAGGCTGGATAGGTTCCGGTAATTGCATTCCTGTAGTTATAAGAAAATGCATTGTTTATTCCCGTTTCCTGAACTGCAAAATCATTAAACGTTAGTTTCAGTAATCCAGCCATCGGCTGCAAAAACCTCATAATAAGCGCAAACTTCATTTGCTGTTCCAGCTGTTTTTCAGAAGGAGTGAAGGCTTTTTTTGTGGGCATGCTTCTCATATAGTCTATACCCTTCCAGGTACCGCCTATCACATTACCCACCTTGCCTGAGAATCCGCCAAGGATTCCCTTACTAATAGATCCCATAGTTATTGGTTTTTTTTGAAATAAATTAAGATACCATGCTTCACGCTTTGTTTGCAAATTGAGTACTCATGCGTGTTGCAATACTATAACGCGCACTATTATTTTTTCATTGTGCAGGTATTGCAGATATAGTATCAATACAACAGAATATAGTATCAGTACAGATATTAATCAATTTAAAGTAACCAAACTTGTTGGTTGTACAGTTATCATCACCGGGCTCAGGATATAAGTTGCCTTCCTCATATAGCTGTTTTATGCTAATGATCCATAATAGCTGGTTGTACAAAACGAAACCTTAGGCATTCTTTATTAAAGAACTGTATGTTATTTAAAGCCAAATGATATATTGTGTTTTGAAAGCATCCCTTAAAAATGAATTATTTATCTGTTTACCTTTATCCCATGGCCGATGTGCACACCAAAAAAATACGCAGCAAGAACACTTGTCCCGATTGTTTCGGGATGGCAGCTATTAAGGGCAAGAATACAAAGCCTGAGATGCTGGTGCGCAGGTTTTAAATGTCAAGTGAATTTCAGACTAGTGACACATTCAAAACCCACATGTAATAGTCAAAATAATATATGTATTTATTTTCTATCTGATCAATAAAAAAGAACCACGGTTTACTGTAATTGCACGATCGTCTAATTGATATCTGCAAATCCATAGATATATATCACTATCCTGAGGATGGCCTTTATATAAGCCATCCCAACCTTTTAGTAACTCACTGCTTTCAAAAATTGTTTGGCCAAATCTATTATAAATTGTAAAAGAATAATTTTTTATATTCCCAAATAGTAATGGTCTAAAATAATCATTTTTACCATCCTGATTTGGGGTAAATGCATTAGGTACATATATTCCGGAATAACAATTCTTAGAAAAAACAGTAATGGCCTCTGTGCCCATGCAGCCGTTGTCATCTGTAACAGTCAGGCTATAAATCCCCGGTGCCTGAATATTTATGCTGCTTTGTGTACTGCCAGTTGACCACAAATAAACTGCATACTTCTTATCGGCAGCAATATTCAGGTTTTCATCAGGGCAAATGCTATCTGTTGACTTTAAAAAGTTTGAAGGTACAGTAACAATATCAACAATGTTGAGGCTATCACTTGCGCTACAATTATTTTTATCAGTCACTTTTACCCAATAGGTCCCTGTGTTACTAATTGTTAGGCTCGGCCCTGTGCTTCCATCCTGCCATAGATAATTATTGAATATACCTGGGTTAATAGTAATGGCGTGTCCTGTGCAAAGATTCCTGTCTTGTCCCAAATTGGGTTCAGGATTGGTATTAACGGTTAAGTTTGTGGTTACAATTGAGTCGCAGCCAAAAACAGTATGCATGCTATCAGCATAAACTCCGGAGACAGTTTGGTAATCTCCGCCTGCAAAATAAGATTGCCCCTCACATATATCAACATTTTTTACCGCACTTCCTTTTGGATGTACAGTTAAGTTTATGATTCTGATACTATCGCAGCCGTTTGCAGAAACGAGGGTATCAGTGAATGTGCCGGCCACAGTATAACCATTATAGTTCTCTCCTTCACAGATTGTAGCGGTCAAATCAGAACCCGATCTTTTATTTACCTTTAATATAATTGTCCTGATACTATCACAACCATTTGCAGCTACCAGTGTATCAGTATAAGTACCCGCCGATGTATAACCATAGTAATTGCTTCCTTCACAAATTGTAGCGTTGATGGACGTTACCGACTTCTTGTTGATCGTAAGATGTAGATTTAAAATGCTGTCGCATCCAAGAGTATTGGTTAATGTATCCCTGTAAAATCCTGAAAGATTATAAATATTATTTTGCCAGGTGTAGCTATTACATGATGTTACTACTGCTGTATCATTTGAACCTTTCAGCAGGAGGTTCAATGTCAGAATACTATCACAGCTCACAGAATTGGTAAGCCGCTGAACATATGTGCCACTTGCCACATATTGTTGACTATTCAGTATGTAAGAGTTGCAGGCTGATATATTGAGTGTATCATAGCTTACATGACACTGGCTAAGTTTTTGAACAAATACATCCAGCAATCCATTAGTTTCCAGGTTATAAATGCCTGCTTCCGGATCAAAATCTACCGTTCCCCAAAACCAACCTGTGGTATAGATGTTATTTGAAGCATCTACGAAAATACTTTTGCCCACATCGTCATTCCCATCAGATCCAACCGATTTAGCCCAGATGAAATTTCCGTTATTGTCCAGTTTCGAAATAAATATATCCGCGTAACCATTTGAAGTAAGATTGAATACTCCAGGACCCGGATCAAAATCTGCAACACTTGAAAAACTTCCGGTTGTATATACATTTCCCGCCGCATCAAGGCATACTCCATACCCTACATCATCTTTCGGGCCGCCCAGGTCTTTAGCCCATACAAAATTCCCTTTTGCATCTAATTTTGAGACAAATGCTTCTGTAGCAGTAAAACTCCCATTTAAATAATAAGTTCCCGGCCCCGGGTCAAAATCTGCTGTATCATAAAAACTACCCGAAAGATACACATTGCCAGATGGGTCGGTTGCTACTGCTCTTCCATAATCTTCAGAATTGCCGCCCATACTTTTTGCCCAAACAAAATCTCCATCAGTGGTAAGCTTGGCCGCAAAAATATCTCTGCCGCCCGAAGAGGTAAGATTATAAATTCCGGGACCCGGGTCAAAATCTGCCACTCCCCCGTAATAGCCGGTTACAATAGCGTTAGCATTGCCATCAACGGCAATTGCCAACCCTTCATCAGACGAAAGACCACCCATCCTTTTCGCCCAAACAAATTTCCCATTCGCATCCAGCTTTAATACGAACACGTCCAAAATGCCTCCGTCTATTCCCCCGGTAAAAGTGCTTTCAGTTAAATTGAAAACTCCGGCCGGGATACAAAAATCTGCCGTTGCATAAAATCCACCTGTAGCATATACATTGCCTGAGCTATCCACTGCAATAGAATTGACATTGGTATTATCGATACTGACCGCCCAGATGAAATTGCCGCTGGAATCTAACTTTGAAACGAAAGCAGACTGTGCATCCAGTGGCGATGACATAAAAAAATCTCCGGGGCCAGGATCAAAATCTGATGTTCCGTTAAAAATGCCGCCATAGTAAATATTCCCTTTTTTATCAAGCGTTATAGAGAAATTAGCATTGCCCAGATATGCGCTATTCACAGATTTTACCCATATTATGTTCCCGTTTTTATCATGCTTTGTAATAAAAATTCCTCCCGTATAAGCAATAGCTACTCCGGGGCCATTATCGAAATCTGTAGTATACTCAAAAGTCCCTACTGTATAAACATTTCCCTTACCATCTGCTACAATGGAAAGTCCATAATCATCAACAACATTACCAAAGGTTTTTGCCCAGTCGAGTGTCACATCTTGTGCAGCAACATATAAAGAACAACCTATAAATAGTAATATGAAAAAAGCATTCTTCATAAAGCAGTTAGTATAACGAATCTTTAATTAGTATATTTTGGTTAAGTATAAACTTTGTTTGCTGAAAATAAACAAAGCTCCTATAATTACACGAGGTTATTTATTATAGCTGAGTCAGCAAGCACACTTGTCCCGATTAATTCGGGATGGCTGCCATTAAAAGCAAGAACACAAAGCAGCACACCGGTGCACTGCTTTTATATCACTAACATCTTTTTTGATATGGCGAAGTTGCCAGCTTCATAAGGTAAGCAAGGCTGAAGCCTTATAAATGTATTGTTGCATTATTCTCTTATCTTTATTAAAAACTATATGGCTGCAAAATTTAAAAGCGGTGATTTGGTAACATTAAAGTCTGGCAGCCCGGTAATGACTGTCAATAAATATAATGGTAACAGTAGTATTGAATGCATGTATTTTAGTACCACTGAAAATAAATTTCTTTTAATTGACATACAGGAAGATGCATTGGAATTAAAGTCTGAGCCGGATAAAACAGCATCTGAATAGTAGTAAACTATACCACAATACACTGACGGAATAGATTAATCTGAATGAAAACTTACCGGTTGTATCCTGTATGCTTTTACTATCCTCCCGTTCTGCCAGGCCGGCATCCACTTAGGCCCTTTTTTTACAGCATCTATCGCTATTTTGGCCAGTTTGGTGCCCGATAAAGTGAGTGCCTGTACATCGGATATATTGCCTTCCTTATCTACTATAAACCTCACCATGCAGGTGCCATTATCATTTGCTGACAACTGGTCCAGGTTTTTCCCGATTTGTTGGGTGATGTACCTTGTCCATGCACCATTACCACCGGGAAACTGTGCCTCTATTTCTGTTTTAGTAAAAACCTTGTCTTCATCATCATCCGACACAGTAATAGTTTTATCTTCTGTTACGCTGTCGCCATCATAAAAAATATTCCGCCTGGTTTCCTTTACAAGATCACTTATTCCGATTTCCATCAGCTTTCCGTTAGGCTGGTAATATAGCAGGGTCTGCGTTACTATTCTGCCTGTATCGTAAGTGGTGGAGTCAGTAACCTTACCTGATGTATCCCACCGCAGCCAAAGGCCATCCGGTCTGCCCTTATCGTAATTCCCTTCTGACTCTTTAACCTGATTGAAATAAAAGGATGCAGATAGCCCGTTGCTTACCAGCAGAGATGAATCAGTAAAACGTTCTATAAGTATCAGGTGTTTATCTTTGCTGTTATATAGCATCAGCTTTACGAGTGTATCTTCCCGCTCACCGGTTCCATAGAAAACAGCTTTTGACTTGTCAACTGTATTCAGGTCTTTATCAAAATAATACATGTATTGGCTGTTCTGGCTGTAAGATGTTACGACAACAAACAAGAGAAGTAAGCTATACAGCAGGTTTTGGGATCTCATAATAGTAATGGTGATAAAAATATAAATGTATTTATAAAAATGCGTTTTTACAACTTTTACCTTTGCTTATGGCAGACGTACACACCCGGGAAATACGCAGTAAAAACATGGCCGCCATTAAAAGCAAGAACACAAAGCCGCAAATGCTGACGCACCGTCTTGGTGGGAGAAGCTTCAGATGAGAGGGAATGATGCTGCTTAATTGATACAAAAGAGGCGGCCTTTATCAGCCGCCTCTTTAAGTTACATATTGCCAAACTCAATTATCTTCTGTCCTGAGCATCTCTGCCGAAAAAGTTAGTATGATGATGATCTCTTTCCCGTGCTCCGCTATTTATCCCCCTCCACGGTCCGCGATCCTCATTATGGTTTCTATAGCCACCGCCCATGTTAAAAAACACTTCCCTGTTGAGGTTATCAGATCTGCTTGCATAATACTGGTTGTTGTATTCAGGCCGACGGTTATTCGGCATATCCCTGATCACCGGTTGATACCGGCTACTGAATTGTGAATAAGTTGGAGGCTCACATTCCGGCGCCTAAAGGAATCTGGCTAATATCAAGACCTTTGAGTTGCATGCTGCGGTGCACCTTATCTCCCTGGCGGGCTATTACAAATACATAATTCCACCAATAGAAAGCAGACGAAAAAACGTCCGCTGCACGATAATACCGATTTTCGCCTTTGGGCATGTGATCATCAGAGTTAGCCTGCCCAAAAGTATAAGGATCATAGGTTTCAAAAAAGGTTTCCCCATCTATCTTTTTATATCCCTTTATAACTGCATAATGCCCCCAGCCGGGCGTAGTAGCATAAAACTTATCGACGTGATACGCCGGTAAATATGCAGAAGGAATAAAATTCATATCAGGATTAAATATCACTATCTCGCCACTGTTCAGGATGTTTTCAATTATCTGCTCCGTAGAGTCCTGCGTGCCTGCCAATGCATAAATTGCATGTGGAATGCCATTGTCGTTCAAAAAATTATTTATATCAGTTGAATACCACCATCCTCCCTGTGACTCATACTTACTGCGGGCATATTCAGCATCTTTATTGTAGGTGGAGTCAGCCCACTTTACAACCATAGTAACCGATGAAGGGCCACAGTTTACCGGTGCGAAAGTGCCGGTGCTGCCCCTGATCGATGTACCAGTCATAACTCCTGTTGTTGTTCAGGGAAGATTGTAAAAAATGACCCATACCCCATCCGTTAGTATAGCTGTTATTAGTTGCTGTTATGGTCCAGTTCTGGGGAACCTGCCCGGGAGCTGTAATGGCGTAGGTCACATTATTAGTGAAGTCATTAGCGCTTACACCACTCATCTGTGCCTGGTTATTAACGGCGGCAGTACAGCCGGGTGAAAGAGTGAAAGCAGCAACGAGATTTGTGCCTGAGCTAAAGGTAGCAGGCAATTGCACCAATACTGTATATTCGCTTTGCGAGATAGATACTTGCGCATCTTGCCCGTTAATGCTGAAAGCAACAATATCAGCAGAAGAAACCTTATTAACAGGAGAAGCTTCATTAGCATGTTTGCTGCAGCCGTTCATCAAACCAATTGCCATAGCAAGTAAGCAAAGCCTTAAAACAGGAGAATTTTCTTTCATACCAGGCATTAAGATAATAAAGATAAAATAATTTGGAATCTATATACACTTTAAGTATCGGGACTTTTTTCAAATATGCATTTTCGGTACGTACCCTGCCTTAAAAGTATTTACAACCAGAGCGCGGAGTAAGAACCTTAAGCTTGCCTGCCGGCACAGCCATAACATCCTGGTAACCTGGGGCAGTCCATAACAAAGCCTGTCGCCCTTTAGGCAGGTATGGCTTACCATCTATTGGTACAAAACAGCCGTCAGGCAGTGCTGCAGCCAATGCACGAAAGGTTACCTTTTCATTCGTATGACTGATTCTTTCCCGGTGAGGGACGGCATCTATCTTTTGTATAGAAACCGTTTCATTAAATGATAACTCGGGTTCTCTTTTAGCCACAACTGTTTAAACAGGTCATAATCGCTCCTGCGGCATTCAAAGTAGGGCCGGTGGCCGGCAGCAAAAGCAGTAGTCCCATCTCTAAAGAAGAGTTCTGTGTAACAGGCATACTGCCTTTGCTGGCAAAGGCACATGGATGATATAAGCAAAAGCAAAGCCGTCAATATAATTCTCATACAGTCTTTTGGGAAATAAAAATAAGCCAATTCCTGCTAGTACTGATATTGTCTGTACTAACTAACTTATCGCAATAGCAGACGTACACACCCGGGAAATACGCAGCAAAAACATGGCTGCCATTAAAGGCAAGAATACCAAACCCGAGATGCTGGTGCGAAGGTTTTTACATGCCAATGGCTTCCGGTATAAGCTGCATGATAAAAATCTGCCCGGCAAACCTGATATTATATTGCCTAAATATAAGACCGTAATCTTTGTGCATGGCTGTTTCTGGCATGGGCATAAAAACTGTAAATACTTTGTTATTCCCAAAACAAGAACTGAATGGTGGCTGAATAAAATAAACGGAAACATTGCCAATGATGTAAAAGCTGCAAAAGCTTTAAAGAAAGAGGGATGGAAGATTATTAACCTTTGGGAATGTAATCTTAAGACAGTAAAAGTAGAAAGAACATTAGCCGCATTATTAAGAAATATGGGTTGATTACCTGTTTTGTGCTTTAAGTGAATCACTGATTTTTTCCAGTTCATTACGGAAAGAGGGTAATTCATTTTTTATTACATTCCATACGACCTGCAAATCAGTGCCAAAATACTCATGTATCAGGCGGTTCCTCATTCCCTTAATTAACTGCCACGGAATTTGTTTTTCAGTCTCTTTAATATCATCAGGAATTTTTGAAACGGCTTCACCAATTACCTGGATGTTATACAGGCATGCTTCAGCTACCATAAAGTTGGTGGAAAATTCCGTATAAGTAAGATTGCCTGCATATAATTGAATATGATCAATGCAGCTTAAAATATCTTTAATGACCACAGAAGGTTTTCTTTCAGACATACACAATATCTTTTTCCACAAAGGGCAAGTATTCGGGCTTAATGGAACGGCTGGGAACCACATCTGTTTTGATACCAAAAAGGCCTTCTATTTCATCGGCCATCGCTACAAAGCTTAATCCCATAGGACCTGTAATTTCCACTGCAATGTCAATATCACTTTTTTCAGTGGCTTCACCCCGGGCATAAGAGCCAAAAACACCAAGCCTTGCAACCGGATATTTGCGCTGCAGTTCAGGTTTATGCTCACGTAGCTTGTGCAGAATATTTTGCAGTGTATGCATACTGCAAAGTAAATATAATTTTAAGAAATTTTGTTTCCCTGGCAAGCCGGATATCGTTTTACCCAAATACAAAACTGTAATCTTTGTGCATGGCTGTTTCTGGCATGGATACAAACTGCAAATATTTTGTTGCTCCCAAAACAAGAATGGGCTAGTAGCTGCATAAATTAGATTGGTATCTTCTTAATTACAATTTTTCCTTTTTTAACAATCACTTCAATTAAATTGGACGGGTTAAAATCTGCTCTTTCAAGATAATTTCCATGTAAAATAATTTTAGGAACAATTACGGTCTCCTTTTTAAAATACTTTCCTTTGGTTCTGAAAGATGTTGCCACTTTAATTTGCTTTTTTGTAACCTGGTTCATAATTATAAATTTTGCAGCAACTTACTCTTCAGAATAACTATTACATATGGAAGCCGTAGAGGAAGCACACAAAATCATTTAAACATTCTTATTGTGACTTAAACACCAATTCAATCATTACATTCAAGTATATATTGCAAAATGAAAAAAGATAAAATTTATTCACTTTGTGAAGCCGTTTCAGATATTACAGCTATAGCAATAGAACAAGACTATCGTACTGATGATAGCAGAGAAATGATCGGACAATTTATTCTTTGGGCAAAAGAATTCGAATTTTTACATAAGCATATGGAATGGGGCATTAATTCTCCCTTAGATTATATAGAGTCAATTTATCACTTTACAATATTCAAAATAAATCAATGGCGTAGGCTTTAGAATTATAGGTTGGAAATTTCATTTACTTTTAGTTTAATGAAACGCAGTTTCTACTCAGATACGATTGCCAACTTTCTACAAGCTGACTCTGATAATATTTTAGGCATACTTGCTCACAACAATGAATTTTCTCTTGAACAAACTCAACGCTTTGCATGGGAACTGGAGATTGATATCTTAAAGGAAACATTAATTAATTATAATGGAAGGATATTCTTTGAATATTCCATCCCTCGCATGGGTAGAAGAATTGATGTGGTACTAATTATTAAGAATGTAATTTTTGTCATTGAATTTAAAGTTGGTGAGAAAGAATTTTTATTAAGCGCAAGTGATCAGGTGTTGGATTATAGTCTTGATTTAAAAAACTTTCATGAAACAAGCCACCTACATTTAATTGCACCTATACTCATTGCTACAGAAGCTAAGAACGTTATTCCAGTAATAGCTACCACGCCACATAATGATAATCTTTTATTTACGGTTAAAACCAATACACATTCATTAGGTGAAGTAATACAGAACATCTTACAATTTGCTGATGGCGAAGAAATCAATTATGATACTTGGGAAGCCGGACGCTATTCACCTACGCCAACTATTATAGAAGCTGCAATGGCTTTATACAACGGCCATAATGTTGCAGAGATTACTAAAAGCGGCGCAGAAGCCACCAATCTTACGGAAACAAGCACTGCTATAAGAGAGATTATTTATCAGTCAAAGGAAAAGCAAGAAAAAGCCATTTGTTTTGTAACCGGTGTGCCAGGTGCAGGTAAAACCTTAGTAGGGCTTGATATTGCGACAAAGCACTTAGATAAAGAGAATGACCTTACCAGTGTTTTCCTTTCCGGCAATGGCCCATTAGTAGCCATATTGAGGGAAGCACTTACCAGAGATAAATATCAAAGAGAAAAAGAACAAGGCAGGAAAACAAAGAAAGGTGTTATCATGAGTGAAGTAAAACTCTTCATTCAAAACGTACATAACTTTCGTGATGAATATTTAAAAGATACTAACCCACCCTTTGAACACATAACTATTTTTGACGAAGCGCAAAGAGCATGGGATATAACTCAAACTGCTAATTTCATGAAGCGCAAAAGAAACAGATCAGATATTACTATTTCTGAACCCGAGTTTTTAATTGGCTGCTTAGATAGACATAAAGATTGGGCTGTTATTGTTTGTTTAGTGGGTGGTGGACAGGAAATAAATACAGGTGAAGCCGGCATTAGTGAATGGATTGAATCTGTCAATCGTACTTTTCCTGAATGGCGTGTGTATGTTTCTGATAAGTTAACTGATAGCGAATATGCAGCAGGTAAAGCGTTTTATATTTTACAAACGCATAAGCATGTTGTTACCAACCCATCATTGCATTTATCTGTTTCCTTACGTTCTTTTAGAGCCGAACATTTATCATTGCTGATTAAAAATCTATTAGACTTAAATATTGAAGAAGCCAGAAAGAATTACCAAGAAATAAAAGATAAATATCCCATTGTAGTAACGAGAAGTGTAACTGCTGCAAAGAAATGGTTGAAAGAAAAAGCAAGAGGAACCGAAAGGTATGGAATGGTGGTTTCCTCGCAGGCAATAAGATTAAAGCCTTATGCCATTGATGTAAAATCTTCCATGGATCCTATACATTGGTTTTTAGATGGCAAAGAAGATATTCGATCTTCTTATTATTTGGAAGATGTAGCTACAGAATTTCAGGTACAAGGATTAGAACTTGACTGGGCTTGTATTACATGGGATGCAGATTTTAGATATACTCCAGATGGATGGAAATGCTTTTCATTTGTTGGTAGCAAATGGAATAACATTAATAAAGAAGAAAGAAAGCTATATTTAAAAAATGCATACCGAGTTTTATTAACGAGAGCGAGGCAAGGAATGGTGATAGTTGTACCGGATGGGGATGAAGAAGATGCCACGAGGAAGGGGAGTTTTTATAATGGAACGTTTGAATACTTAAGCAAATTAGGCCTAAGTTTATTAAATATAGTTAATGAGCATTCAATAATCAACAATTTCAACATTTAATGCAAAATAAATTTAGTGAATATTACAAATTATCATCACAAGAACTGCAAATTCATTGGAATAATGACATTTTTTGTTTTGATGCTAATGTACTACTGAATTTGTATAGATATTCTCCTACTACAAGGGCTGCTTTCTTTGATTTACTTGAAAAAATAAAAGATCGAATTTGGATAACATATCAAGCCGCCTTTGAGTATCAAAAAAACAGATTAACAGTAATAAGCGCACAAAAGGAAGCTTACAAAGACATTCGTGAAACATTGATAAAGAAAAAAGGAGAGATTGAAGCCAAGCTAAATAGCTTCAAAAAGCATCCGTATTTGCAAACCAGCGAATTAAAAAAACAAATTGAATCTGCTTTTGATTCTATTAGTAAAGACATAGATAATCTTGAGAAAAAACATCCGGACTATTTAGAAATTGATCCAATTTGGAATAAGTTAAGTATTTTATTGAATGGAAAAGTAGGAGATGACTGTACAAAAGAAGAGTTGGAAAGAATTTATAAAGAAGGGAAGAGAAGATACGATGAAAAAGTACCTCCTGGTTATATGGATGCTAAAGACAAACAAAATGACGGCAATAGATCATTATATGGTGATATTATTGTCTGGAAACAAGTAATTGCCAAAGCTCAGCAATATGAACACTCAATAATATTAATCACAGATGATCTAAAAGAGGATTGGTGGTATAAGTTTAAAGGTAAAACTATTAGCCCTCGGCCAGAACTCATAAAAGAATTTAAAGAGGAAACAGATAAGCGAATAAATATTTATCAAGCCGATCAGTTTTTGGAATTAGCTAGTAAAAATCTTTCTATACAAACTCAGAGAGAGGCTATTCAGGAGGTAAGAGATGTACGTATAGCAGATGAAATGGATATTCAGAAAGCATTAAAAGAATTTGAAGATTTTATAACAAATTTGAACAAAGACACGACATTGATAAGAGATAAGAGTGACTTTGAAAAAGCGGTAGAAGAAAGTATAGAAAATAATAAACCCAAAAATCAATGAGTAGTTTTGAAGATTACATAAGCTCATTTCATGAAGAGCAACCGAAAATAGACGCAAAACAATGGTTTTCCAAATTAATTCAAGAAGACCAGTATATAGGAGATTTATATTCTACAAACTATGAAGAAGCAAAAGTTCTTGTGCACGATACTTTTAGAGAAAAAGTGGGTGGTATTCCTAGTCTTTGTTTTCTAATTGCAACAAGAGTTAATATAAAAGATGAAATAGATTACAAAAGAGAAGATGCTTCAATTATTCTTTTAAGAGTAATGGATTCAGCTACTATACCTCAAGATAGAGAGGTTGAAAAAGTAAGAGTTCAAACGGCACAAAGAGTAAGTGGATTAACAGATAAGCACTGGGATCATTCAGATTACATGGATGAAAAAACCAGATCAGTATTTGGCTTTGCCGGAGTTGCTTGTAGAATAGTGGGAACCTTCTATCTGGGAGAAAACACCGTTGGAAACTTAGAATTAAGATTTGGCACTGACCTTTCCAACTTTTATTCTAATATGGCCCTTAAAGTATATAAACCGAAAGGAGGAGCCTTAGGAATTTTTGCCAACTATATTGACCCGAAAAATTTAAATGAACACAGGGAAGAATTTGGAACGGCAGAAGCTGTTAAACTTGGAGAAGTTAGATATGCCTCAACTCATCGTAAACATCAAGGTGTAGATAATGTTTCAACTTACATTTTTCCGGCTGATCTGCTCTCTCAAAAGACCGCTTTATTTGGTATGACCAGAACTGGTAAATCAAATACAACGAAGATTATTGCTAAGTCTGTATATGAATTACGACATCCTAAAAATGTAATTCAAAATGCACCTTTGAAAATTGGCCAAGTCATTTTTGATCCCAATGGCGAATATGCTAACGAAAATACTCAGGATGCAAGTGGAAGGGGTAATCCTACTGCCTTAAAGAATATTTGGGAAATACATTCTAAAGAAACTAATCAAACAGAGCGACTAAAGGAAAGAAATAACAATATTACTGTTTACGGCTTACACTCACATGATTCAGATACTGAAGGACAAGAAAGATACATCATGAAACTAAATTTCTATGATTATCAAATGTTGGAAAATGGAAAGTCAATTGTCAATATTGCATTAGAGGGACAAGAAGCACAGTATTTTAAAAATTTTAAGCAAGTTGATTTTTCAAAACCAGAAAAAGACAATTATGAGAATGAAAAGGAATTTTATGAAGAATTGAAAAGGTTTTACAGAAGGACGCTAGCATACTTTTCCTTATTAAAAAAAGCAGGACTCGAACCTCCAAAAGGTTTTAAACCAAAAATGAAATTTGATGCAACGAAATTTCTTTTTAGTTCAGACTTAAGGGATGCCATGCGTAAAACAGAGCTGAAAAAGGATAAAAGAAATGAGGGATTAATTAAGGCTGCCGCCGAAACGTTGGGAAGAGAAGACCTGAGCTGGGATAGCTTGCCTGCAGCATTCGAGGGATTGTATTATTTTTTTGAAACGGATTTAGGCACTAATTATAATGTAGAATACACTAAAAGTTCTGAAACAGGACAAGCATTTTTAGATTCAGATTTTGAAAGAATACTTGAAATGTTTAAATACTCCAAAGGATCCAACCTAATTGGGAAAGTTAATGAACAACACGATCCAAATTCCAGATCAGATTATGCTGATGAAATATACAATCATCTATTAGCTGGTAAATTAGTTATAGTGGATCAATCTAGTGGTTATGAAGCGCTAAATAAAGCATCAGCCGGGAGAATAATGAACAGGATTTTTAAAGGCAATCAAGAAGTGTTTCGAAAAGGAGAAAGACCAAAAGATATTTTGATCTACATTGAAGAAGCTCATAATCTTTTACCAAGTGGCAAAGACCTTGACATCACCGATATTTGGGTAAGAACAGCCAAAGAAGGTGCTAAATATAAGCTTGGGATGGTTTATGCAACTCAGGAGGTCAGCAGCATACAGAGAAACATTTTGCGCAATACAGCCAACTGGTTTATATCTCATTTAAACAATAGTGATGAAACAAAAGAACTAATTAAATACTACGACTTTATAGATTTTGAACCATCAATTAGAAGAGCGCAGGATAAAGGCTTTTTAAGAGTAAAGACATTAAGCAGTCCATTTATTGTTCCTATGCAGATTGATAAATTTGAAATCAAACCTAATGAATAACGAAGTTAGTAATGTATCAGATAATTCGTATGAGCCACTGAGGAGGCTCATTTCTGATAAAAAGATTTCAGAGCTGCGTTCTATTATAAAAGTCAGAGATAGTATACAAGAGGTTGATTGGAATGAAAATACGACTCCGTTGTTATCTTTGGAACAATCATTTTGGGAACCTAAATTAATCATTGCAATTGATGGAGATTATAGCAAGCAAACAATTATTAATGGCTTTCCAGGAGCCGAGGTCGGATATATAACTGTTTCCACAGTAGTTATACTGATTGATAAACTGAAAGAATTTGAAACTAGTAGATTCGTTGACCCAAAACTTTTTAGAGAAACTGAAAAGCCTACATCTATCGACAGTTTGATTGTTGGATGCAACGTAGTTTTAAATGGAGAAATATCGGCTAAAGCAACAATGAGAAAATTATTGTTCGAAAAGTTAAAGGAAGAAAGAGTTTTTATTGATACTGAATCACTGTTAGATACTTATGAATACCTACTTAAACTAAAAAGATCACAAGGTATTTCTAACCCACCCGATTGTCCCAATGATAATTGTACAGGACAATTAGAAGAAGGTTATGGAGAATATACGTGTAGTGTTTGTAAAGGCAAACTTTACTCAACAGATGCTTTGCGATTGCACGAGCTCATGAAGTCTTCCGGAACAAATGGTGAAATGTATGGACAGATTATGGAAACGATCAAGAAGTTACAACTGATTCATTTACTTAGATCATTTGAACAGAAAAAAACTTGGTTTAAAACTTTGAAAAATATAGCCTTCTTTATGGAAGGAACATTAGCTGTATTTAGTGCCTCTTCTTGGTTAGCCAAATGTTTTAGAATGGAATTAGAACGAATAAATAACAAAGTGAAAGAAGATTGCAATCAGGATTTATTAATAATGGGAATAGAAAAGACAGGAAATTTTGTAAACCATTTTGCGGATATTGATACTTATAAAGACGGTAGAGAGGATAACTTTCCCAACCAATCCGCATTTTTGTTGACCAATGATTACATCAAAAAAAATATTGTATTAAATGATAATCCTGATTTTGTGTATTTGAAAGATACATCGTTTGGTAGAAAATTTTTTTATAAAACCAAATCAGGATATCGGGTAGTACCTTCAATTGCCACTTTCAGCCATTATCAATCCGAAGTTGCAACAGCGTTTCCTGCTCAATTCCCTAGATTGGCAGACTGCATTAAATTATTGGATAAATTAGTATCAGCAAGATATAGCAATTCTGTCATGCCACTGGCTACTGCTCATGCTGAAGCAGCGATACCTTTAAGTTTAGGAAAAAGAATTTTTGAAGATATAGCTCGCGAAATGCGAGAAAATCAAACACATGACTGATACAGCAGAAATATTAAAAGGTTTTAAAACCGCCGAGGCAAGATGGGCAAGGTTTGGACCTTACTATGCAATGTTTCCTTTAGAGTTTGCATTTGAGGTTGTAAAAAAATATTCTAGAGAAGGAGATTATGTTATTGACCCTTTCGCAGGTAAATGTTCCAGTATTTATGCAGGAGGAGTTTTAGGAAGAAATAGTTTAGGAATTGAAATCAATCCTGTTGGTTGGTTGTATGGAAAGGTAAAGTTGCAACCAGCCGATAAAGAAGATGTGGTTGACAGGTTACTTGAAATTTATGGTAAACGCAATTATTACAATAGAGCGATAGACCGAATGCCTAAGTTTTATAAAATGTGCTATTGTGATGAGGTTTTAAAATTTTTATTAGCAGCACGGAAATATCTTAATTGGCAAAAGAACGATGTTGATGCAACCTTGATGTCTATTCTTTTGGTTTACTTACATGGAAAGTTAGGAGAAGGTTTATCTAATCAAATGAGAATGACAAAGTCTATGGGCATCAATTATTCAGTTGAATGGTGGAAAAAAAATAAGATGACTAAACCCCCACAGATTAATCCTTGTGACTTTACTTTGAATAAAATTAATTGGCGTTATGAAAAGGGCAAACCAATAACTAATGATAGTGTTGTTGTTTTTGGTGACAGTGCAAATGAATTAAAAACAATTACTACAAATGCGGAACGTAACGATATAAAATTTTCTTTGCTTTTTACTTCGCCCCCTTACTGTTCAGTTACAGATTATCACAAAGACCAATGGCTTAGGCTATGGCTATTAGGTGGAAACGAAAATCCGCAAACACTCAAAAACAAATACAAAAGGCGCTTTGTAAACAAACAGGAATATTACGAGTTACTTGATAATGTATTTGGACTTTGCTCATCATTAATGGCAGACAGAAGCACAGTTTATGTTAGAACAGATAAAAGAGATTTTACTTTCAATTCAACTTTAGAAATTTTGAAAAGGCATTTTCCCCACCATTCATTAAAAACAGTAGAGAAGCCATTAAAAAAAGATACAAAAACCCAAACTAAACTTTATGGAGATAAGACAATGAAACCAGGTGAAGTTGATATAATCTTAACTCGAATTTTTTAATCAAGTTATGATAGAAGAAACCACAATAAAACTAGTTACAAATTATTGCGTGAAAAATTTAGATTTTACTTGTGTGGATAATGGGTGGGATTATTATTATTCATCAATGCCATTGTGTGTAATTGATAGTGTATTTTCTATTGGAGTACGTTATGGCGGTGTAATAAACACCATTAATAATGTTACTAATTTTTATAATATAAATCGGAGGGCCTTAAGAAAACATGTTCTTCCAGATATAAAAAATCAATTGTCTACTTCAGACTTTATTAATAAGTTATCTAAAAATAAAACAGAGGAATTAATTAATAAAGTGTTTAATAATAGACAACGCACGTCATCAAAAAACGGTATTACAAAAGTTGAAGCAGTAATTAAATTTTTACATGTGCTTAAAGATTTCAATGTCGAGTACTATCAAGACATAAAAAGATTAATTCATAATGAAAGTTTTGAATTTTGTATAAAAAGAATACCAGGACAAAAAAGCGGAATTTGTTTAAATTATTTTTTTATGTTGACTGGTTCATCTGATATTATAAAACCTGATAGAAGAATAATTAGATTTCTGTATAACATTACAAATAAAAAATTTAATTTATCAGATTGCCAAAAACTTGTTATAAAAGTAGCGGATGAACTAAATAAACGTAAATATAAAATAACCCCTCAAAGATTAGATAGCTTAATGTGGAATTATCAACCAAGAATGAAAGCCTATTAAACTTGTTTTATATAAAATGTCCAAACGCCGCATCTTCCTTCTCATTCCCATAGCCATTATCGCAGGCTTTCTTATTTATACATGGTTCCTTATTTTATCTACTAATCTTATTGCTACCTGGCGGCATTATACAGGTTTAATACTCTTTGCACCTGTATTATATTTTCTTTTTAGAAACTTTAAAATTGCTGTTCTTGCTACGGGCATTTATTTAATTATAGGAACATTTAATTTATTATCTATAACTACAGATGTGCTGTTATACAATGGTGTTCGAATAATTTCAGTTGAGTTAACTACTTCTTTTTTTCAGCCTAAATTATTTCTCATCTTTATCATCTACATTATTTTTAATTATGATGCACTTATAGATATATGGCTGGATTATAAGGAAGCGCAGGAATTAAAAAAGAAATAGTGACTATCATGCAAGTTTGCAACTTCACCGAGTGAAGGATATATTACTATTTTTTAATCAAGCTAAAAAAGTGTTCTAAAGTTATACCTCTGGCAATACACATTTTTTCCAACGTATATAAGCTTATCGAATAGGGGGTTTTGTTTGATTCCTTAATTTTTCGTACAGTCTTTTCATCTATGTCGTGTTCATTGGCAAACGCCCTACTTGACTCCTGCCAAGGAGTAATCCATTCCTTATTGATATACCGACAAATTACAGCACTAAGATTCTGCATCTAACAAATAAAAACCTTAAATAAAATAATTTTGCGGACGTATATCCGCATTCAATCAAATACTATATATTTGTACAAATAGATAATTTTGTATATCCTTATAAATTAATTTGAAGCATTTGCTTTGAGCCTCGCATTAGAAAACTGGTAATTTGATAAAGCACGAGGCGATAAGTAGAATGCCCACGTCTAGGCGTGGGCTCTCTTATTCGTGCTTGGGTATACCAGTACCTCTAATGCGTTAAGTTGAGTTCACGTCTTCTTTTTTTTACTCCACGTAGAGGCTCTTAGTTAAACGTTTATAGAACTAGACAAATAACATGAGCCAAAAAAAGCATACCTACGAAAGCCTTTTGCAAAAAGGCTACAGCAAAGCAGAGATACATCAGACGTCATAGCCGTGCTCGACCGGCCCATGTGCCGGATCTGACTCGATCCCGCGCAGGCGCGTCAACAGCTGCTCGAACGCGATCTGACCCTCAAGCCGGGCGAGCCGCGCCCCGAGGCACTTGTGGATGCCGAACCCGAACGCGAGGTGATCGCGCAACGCGTTCTTGCGATCGACCTGGAACCGCTCAGGATCCGGGAAGCGCTCGGCGTCGCGGTTGCCCGAGCCCCACAGCACCAGGCACACTACCCCGCCGGCAGCTCCACGCCACCGAGCTCGGTGTCCTCGGTGACGACCCGCTGCAGCCATTGGACGGGCGACTGCAGACGCGCGACTCGTCGATCATGCCGCGGATCAGCGCCGGGTCGTCGAGCACCCGCTGCATCTGATCCGGATTGTCCAGCAGCAGCTCCATCGTGCTGGCCAGCATGTAGACGGTGTTGTGATACGCGGCCGAGTAGATCGTCGTGACCTCACCGACCAGGTAGTAGAGGTCCAGCTGACCGTCGCGATCCAGCTTGCGGCGAACGATGTCGGTCAGCAGGTCATCACGGGGCTCGTCGACGCGGTCACGCAGCATCTTCTCGAAGTAGACGTGCGCCTCGGCCATCGCCTTCTGCTGCGTGGCCTTCTGTTCATCGCTGGCCAGTCGGAACCCCTGTCCCTGGCTGGTCTGCATCCAGCCGCGGACCATCGGCTCGTCCTCCCGCGGGACGCCGAACAGCGTCAGCATCACCCGCGGCGGCAAGTGATCGGCGAACGCGCGCCGGAACTCGACCGCGCCGGCGGCCGGGAATTCGTCGATCAGCTCGTCGGTGAGGGCGCGGATCGTCGGCTCGTAGGAGCGCATCGGCTCCGGCATGAACAACGGCAGCAACAGCGAGCGCTTGTTGGTGTGATCCGGTGGATCGGTGAACGGCAGCGCCCACGGCGTCATCACCGTTCCGCCCTCCTCCTCGGCTCGGGCGGCGGTCGCCTCGTCGAAGCCGGGGTTGACGTGCCCGATCGCGTTGGAGAACAGCTCCGGATGCTTGGCGACGTGAACCAGGTCCTCCGAGCGCGAGACGAGGTAGTCGCCGCTCGGAAGCCGATGGACCGGGGACTGCTCACGCAGCGCGGAGTAGAACGGATACGGGCAGGTGACGACCTCCTGCGAGGGGTACTCAAACTGGTCGACGGTCACCTGCGATTCGGATGTCATCTCAATTGCTCCCGCGCCAGGCGAGCGAGCCGCCGTCGACAGTGATCGCCGTGCCGGTCAAGAACGACGCGGCGTCGGACGCCAAAAAACAGACCACCGACGCGACCTCCTCAGGACGACCGAGGCGAGGCACCAAGTCGGTGTCGGCGAGTGCTCGCTGCACGGCCTCGGGATCGTCGGCCGCCTCGTAGTACTTGGCGACCATCGGCGTGTCGATCGAACCGGGGCAATAGCAGTTCACCCTGATCTCCGGCGCCAGGTCGATCGCGGCGGTTTTGGTCAACTGCAGCACCGCCCCCTTCGTCGAGCAGTAGGCCGACGCCATCGGATAGCCGGTGTAACTCGCCAGCACGCCGCATTGACGATCGCCGGCTTGCGGGTGGAGCGCCGCAGATGCGGCGCCGCGTACTTGATCGCCTGCCACATGCCGCGGATGTTGATCGAGTACACCCGGTCCCAGACGTCGTCCGGGAGCGTGTCGATCGTCAGGTCCTCGGTCAGGTCGGACTCGTGGATGCCCGCGTCTTGTGCAGCACGTCGAGCCCGCCGAAGCGGTCGACTGTGGCGTCGATCATCGCGCGGATCTGGGCGGTGTCGCCGACGTCGCAGTGCACGTAAGCGGCCTGGGCACCCTCGGCGGCGACCAGTTCGGCGGTCTCTTCACCACCCTCGTCCTGGACGTCTGAGATCATCACCGCGCCGGCCCCCTGACGGGCGATCTCCAGCGCCGTCGCGCGGCCGATTCCCTGCGCCGCGCCGGTCACCAGACAGACCTTTTCGTCGAGCATCCCCTCACCGCCTCCACTGTCCTCACCGACGAATTCAAACAACCGTTTGGGAGGGTAGGACTACGCTCATCTCGATCACGTAGGATCACGGCCGGTGGTCGTCCGGTTCGTCTCCGCCCCCCGTGCCCCAGGGCTCTCGTATGAGGAGTTCCAGGCGCACTGGCGCGGCGAGCACGGAACGGTCGCCGGTCAGATCCCCGGCATCCGCTCGTATGTGCAGAACCATGCGGTGCTGGCCAACGGGCGGCCGCTGCTGCCGTACGTCGGCTTCGACGCGCTGTCGGAGATCAGCTTCGACTCGATCGGCGCGATGGACGACGGCTATGCGTCCGAGCACTTTCGGGGGGCGGTCACCGCCGATGGGCAGGGGCTGGTCGACAAGACCCACCTGTATCTGCTGCTGGCCGAGCGCCGCGTGCTCGACGATCGTCCGGTCGGAGACGACGCCGTCAAATTGATCACGTGCCTGCCGCTGGAGGCGGGCGCCTCGTTTGCCGAGCTCGACGCCGCGCTGGCCGGGCCCTACCGAGCGGCGCTGTCAGACGCGCCGATCCGGCGTCACGAGCAACTGCTTGAAATACCTGGGGCGCACGAGGGACGGGTGCCCGCCTTCTGCGCCGCCGCCGACCTGCTCTGGGTCGACGACGCCGGCGCTGCGCTCGCGTTCGTCACCGGCGAGATCGCGGACCGGGCCCGGC